>NZ_BKAG01000011.1 GCF_007992435.1 Prosthecobacter gellanilyticus
CCGTGAACCGTGAACCGTGAACAGCGAACCGTGAACAGCGAACCGAGAACCGGCCTTAGTGCACCCCGATATCGGCAAGGTAACGCTCAGCCTCAAGCGCCGCCGCACAACCCTGGCCCGCAGCCGTGATCGCCTGGCGATACACATGATCCGCCACATCACCGGCAGCAAAGAGGCCCGTCGTCTTCGTGCGCGTGCCTTCTGTCTGCAGAATGTAACCGTTCTCATCCTTATCCACGAGTTCGCCCAGGAAGCCTGCGTTTGGCACGTGGCCGATCGCCACAAACACGCACTTCAATTCCAGTTCGTTCTTCTCGCCCGTGACCAGATTTTCCAGTGTCACAGCACGCACCTCACCTTTTTCATCGGTCAGGTATTCGGACACCGTGCTGTTCCAGATTGGCTTGATCTTCGGATTCGCCAGCGCGCGGTCCGCCATGATCTTCGAGGCACGCAGCGTGTCGCGACGATGAATCAGATACACCGTGCTGGCAAACTTCGTCAGGAAGCTGGCCTCTTCACAAGCACTGTCACCACCACCGATCACGCACACCGGCACATTACGATAGAAAGCGCCGTCACAAGTCGCGCAACTCGTCAGACCATGACCAATGAGTCCCTTCTCATTCGGCAGACCTAGGTGACGCGGACTCGCACCCGTGGCGATGATCACTGAGCGGGCCTGATACACCGTCCCGTCTTCGGTTTTGATGTCGAAGTGGCCTTCCGCCGTCTTTTCCACGGAGCTCACCAGCGTGTACTCAATGCGCGCGCCAAATTTCTCCGCCTGCTGCTGCATGTTCATCATCAGCTCAGGACCCATGATGCCGTTCGGGAAGCCCGGGAAGTTCTCCACCTCAGTCGTCGTCGTGAGCTGGCCGCCGGGCTGGTTGCCGGAAAGAATGAGCGGATTCAGGTTCGCGCGTCCAGTGTAGATCGCTGCCGTGAAGCCTGCGCAGCCTGTGCCGATGATGATGACGTTTTCCATGGGAGGGGTGATCGAATGGGGGTGGGAAAAGGAGGGCCGAAGATGGGAAGCTAAAATCGTTACGCAACAACAGCTTCCTCAGAGTCATCTCCTCCCTCAAATATTCCCCGCAGCAACCTCTGTGCCCCTCCGTGCCCTCTGTGGTGGACCTGCTGTGTCCTGCCAGTTGCACTCTCAGACCATCTGTGCCCTCTGCGCTATCTGCGGTTAAAAATCCGGCGGCCCCACCCATGCCGCCCCCGCCATCTCCCAAGGCCAAAACCCCGTCTCCCTCGTATCTTTTTGCAAAATCCATCTGAACATCTCTTCCGAGCCCCTCGTCAGAGTGGCGTCTCCCTAGCCATGAAAACCTCAAATCTTCTGTCCCTCGGTGGTCTGATTGCCCTCTCCCTCACCGGCTGCAAACCACCGGACAACTCCGCTGCCGACGAAGCCCGCCGCCAGATGGAGCAAAACCAGGCCACCTACGCCCAGCAGGCCGCCGAGATGCAGCAGCGCAGCGAAGCCCTGCAAAAGCAGCTCGCCGACCTCCAGCGCGCCATGCAGGACAAGGAAAACGCAGACCTGAAGGCCCGCCTCGAAGGCCTCCAGCAGGAAAACGACCGCCTCCTGGCCGATGCCGAGGCCGCCCGGAAAAAGAGCGACCAGCTTCGCGACGAACTCGCCCGCACACCAGTCAACGTGCCCGTCGCCGCCCCCTACGTTCCAGAACCCGTCGTCGACCAGCCATGGGTCGATCCCGATGCGGACTACTCCATGTTCTACGATTCGCTGAATCCCCACGGCCGCTGGCTGGACGTGGACGGTTACGGCTATGCCTTCCGCCCGGACTATGCGGATCGCTCCACCTGGCGTCCCTACACTGATGGCCGCTGGGCTTGGACAGATCAAGGCTGGGCCTGGGACTCCAACGAACCTTTTGGTTGGGCCACCTATCACTATGGCCGCTGGGTCAAAGTCAACCGCCACGGCTGGCTTTGGGTCCCTGGCCGCCAGTGGGCACCGGCCTGGGTTTCCTGGCGTTCCGGCAGCGACTACGTCGGCTGGGCACCTCTGCCACCTAGTGCCGGCTACGGCAGCATTGGCCATGATTGTGATACCCGCTACGGCCTCTCCCCGAGCAGCTACACCTTCATCAATGCCTCCAACTTTGGCCGTGGCAGCTACGTGAATGTCAGCCTCTCCATCACCAACATCACCAGCTTCTTCTCGCAGACCATCAACGTGACCAACATCGTCCAGGTGCCGCAGCGTGACATCTGCATCCAGCGCGGTGGTCCGCAGCTTGACTGGCTGGAAAAACGCATCGGTGGCCGCGTCGTCCGTGCCCCCGTGCAGGTCGTGCGTAACCTCGAACGTCCCGTCGACTTCCGTCAGGATCGCGACCGCCCGAACTTCATCGCCGCCCCCATGCCTTCCGGCCGCGCCGATCGTGGCCGTGGTGACCAAGGTAAAGGCCGCGGCCCCGCTCCTCGCGTGGTGAGCGAGCGTGTCAGCAAGCCGGTCATCGTGGATGCATGGAAAGACGTGCCTGATAATAAGCGCGATGATCTCCGCCGCACCGTTGATCGTCAGTCGAAACAGCCGCAGCCCAAGCCTGTGATCGCGGACGTGCCCAAGCTTCCGGACCCTCTTCCTGAGCAGCCTCGCCAGCCCGGCACTCCAGGTCGTCCCGGCCGTCGCCCGGGTGAGAACGAGCCCGAAGTGCGCCCCGGCATCCCTGTGCCGAACGTTCCAAACCTGCCCAATGCCAACGTCCCCAACATGCCACAGATGCCTGCGGGCATCCCCGGTCGTGATCGTGATCGCGAGCCCGGCAGAGGTGGCCGCCCAGGCCAAGGCCAGATGCCCGATCTCCAAATCACCCAAGATGCCGCGAACAAGGCCGAGCTCGCTCGCCGTGCCGCTGAAACTCGCATGCAGGAAGCCCAGGCCGACCGTGAGAAGCAGATAGCTACGCAGCAGCAGGAACTCGCTCGTCGTCAGGCTGAGACCACAGCCATGCAGCAGCGCATCGCCGAGCAGCAGCGCCGCGCTCAGGAGGACCTCGCGAAGAAAGCCGCTGACATGAGCGCCAAGGAAGCCGCCGCCCTGAAGGAAAAGCAGGCCGCAGAAATGGCTGCCCAGCAGCAGGAGCTTGCCCGCAAGCAGGCCGAAGCCGTCGCCATGCAGCAGCAGATCACCGAGCAGGAAAAAAAAGCCGGGGAAGCCCGCGCTCAGCAGGAAGCCCTCATGAAGCAGCGCCAGGAGGAGGCTAAGAAAGCTCGTGAAGCCGCCATGGCCGCTCAAGCTGAAGCTAAGGAAGTCGAGACACGCCGCCAGCGTGAAGGTGAGGAAGCCGCCAAAGCCCAGCAGATGGCCAGTCAGCAGGCCCAACAAGAAGCATTGCAACAGCGCCAGGCCGCCATGGCTGCCCAGGAGGAGCAGGCCCGCCGCCAGCAGGCCGCCATGCGCGATCAGCAGGAACAGCAGCAGCAAGCCGCCATGAAGGCTGCTCAGGAGGAGGCCCTTCGTCGTCAGCAGGAAGCCGCTGGCATGAAGCAGCAGCAGGAAGCCGCCGCCCAGCGTGAAGCCCTGATGCAGCAGCAGCGCGAAGCCGCCCAGATGGAAGCAGCTCAAAGAGAGGCCGCTCACCGCGAGGCTGCCCAGCGTGCCGCTCAAGAAGCCGCCATGAAACAGCAGCAGGAGATGGCCGAGCGTCAGCGCCAGGCCGAACTTCAGCGCCAGCAGCAGGAAGCAGCACAGCGCGCCGCTCAAGAGGCCGCGATGAAACAGGCTCAAGAGCAGGCCGAACGTCAACGCCAAGCCGAGCTTCAACGTCAGCAGCAAGAAGCCGCCATGCGTCAACAACAGGAAGCTGCCGAACGCCAGCGCGAAGCCATGCAGCAAGCCCAGCGTGAAGCCGCCGAACGCGCCCAGCGCGAGGCCATGGAGCGTGCCCGTGAGGAAGGTGCACGTCGTCAGCAGGAGGAAGGCAATCGCCAGCGCGAGAACATGCGTCGCCAGCAGGAAGATGGCGAACGTCAGCGTGACGAGAGCATGCGTCGTCAGCAAGAAGACGCCTCACGCCGCGCCGCCGAAGATTCCCGCCGCCGCGCGGATGAAAACTCCCGCAGGCGCTAGCAAAGTAGTCCTCTCGCTCCGTCGAGAGGACTGAGCGCGTGGAATATACGCAGCACCTCCGAGTATCCCAAAGCCACTCCTCTCAACGACCTCGACTTCACACTGTGAGTCGAGGTCGCTTTGTTTTATGAGCCGTCACTCACTTCCCATCCCTCACATAGATTGCACTCAGCCGGATGTCCGTGTTCTTCTCACCTTCAAACACGACATGCAGCTTCATCCTCTCCGGTAGTGCTTCGGTCGATTTCCACTCCACCGGAGTCTGAAACCCATTCTGGCTGATCACCACCGCGTTCTTGCCTGAATAACCGGGCAGGGGACGCTCCACATGATCCAGCAGTTCCACCTTCAGCGTGGCCTTCTCTCCCAGCCCTTCCGCATTGAGGAAGAACTTCGGCTTCTTCACCGTCAGCGCTGCTGTCACAAACTCGCTCACAATCTCCGGCAGTTGGTAGTCTCCCGGCCCCTTGCCAGCCGTTTCCACCACGAGATCTCCCAGCCTGTCACGCGGAACTGCCACAATACCTACACCACCACGTGGCGGAGCATCCTGCCAATGGCGCGGATCCCAGGTGCCATAATAGATAAACGTCTCCTCTCCGATGTTCTCAAAGCCCTGCGCTTGAATCACACCACCCTGATCCCATTCGCCGTCCTTGCCGCGAGGAATGAAGACCCACTCATGCGCAGGCTCGCGGAACTGGTTCCCGTCATTGCTGATCATGAAGCCCAGATCGATCGTCAGATCCTTCCACTCCTTCGCTCCATGCCAGATGCCGGACACACCGAGCAGCACATTGCCACGGTTCCACACACTGATCCCCTCATGCGTCTGCTCGCCCTCGCGACTGCGACCCGGGCCTAACAGCGTATGCTGAAAGTGGCGCACAAACCCCAGCGTGTTCGTCTGGGACCAGTTCACAAAATCGGCGCTACGATACATCCGTGTCACCCGTCCATGATACGGCCTCGTCGAGTTCATCGAGTTCTGCCCCGAGGCATAAAACATCCCGTCCCACTGATAAAGCCCGCCACTGGGTTCGAAGTGGATCGCCGGCAGCAGTACATCCTTCATGAGCAGCTCGGACTTCACCGACTTCACATCCTTCACCGGCTTCCAGGTCAGCCCGTCCGCGCTCACAAAAGGCAGCAGGTTTCCAAGCCTCGTTTGATGTCTGAAATAGATGTGCGAGGTCATCTTGTAGCGGCGTGAAGCATCCGGATCTGCATCATCCTTCAGCACCTTCACATTCACAAATCCCCACGGACCACCACCCATGTCCAAAAGATTGTTATTCTTGTTCCCTTTGTATTCCACCAGCCCAAGGTTCGGCTTCGTCCAGTTCAGCCCGTCCGTGCTCTCTGCGTAGGCCGCCCGCCAGCGATTCGAAGCCTCAGAGTTCTCCTTGTCATCATCAAAGGCCACATACCACATCCGATACTTCGCACCTTCCTTGATGATCGATCCATAAAACTGCACCCCCTGCGCATCCGGCGTGCCCGGCGCACCACGCTTCACCACCGGATTTGCCGGATGCTTCTTCGGCTGCCGCATCTCAATCCGCAGATTCTGCGTGTGCGGGATCGAGACCGTGTCGAAGCCAAACAGCGTCGTCACCTTCGTCTCATCAAAGAGATCCGCCGCATGTGAAACAGGGACATAAAGCAGCGCACTGGCCAGAAGCCAGTTCCACGCGCGAAAAGAAGTGCGGATAGTCATTTGGAGGGTGCGGAAGGTTGATCGAGATAGATGGCGAAAAGACGTACATTCTCCTGGTTCTCGCCTGACCAGTTCACGCGGATACGGATGGGCTGCTTCACCTGGCCCAGCGTCGCTCCACCACGCCAGGCTACAGGCAGGTGCATTCCTGACTTTGCCGTGATGGGCACAAAGTCCGCAGCAGCATATCCCGGCAGCGGACGGAACTGTTCGTCTAAAATCTCCACCGTCATCGCACCTGCATCCGAGAGCCCGGTGACATTAAGACAGACACGCGACTCATCGGCCACGTTTGAGATGGGACTGGAAATACAGTGCGCCTCTTCCGCGCTGGGCACAGGCGCAAAGTAACCGAGCCGGTCGCGTGGCCACGTCGCCACACGCACGCCCGTCGGGCTGTTACGATCATTCTCCGTCCAGATGCCATAGTAGACAAAAGTGCGGTCGCCGATGTTATGAAATGCCTGCCCCTGCGTGATGCGCGGCTCCGCGCGGTCATCTTCTTCGAAGCCTGGAATAATCTTGAAATCGGGCAGCGGTTCTTTGAAGTGAATGCCATCACTGCTCACCACAAGACCGATGTCACAACTCGAAGTCCGGCGGTCATTCGTTGGGTTGTGATACTGCCCGTAGAAGCCCAGCAGCACATTGCCGCGATTCCACACGCTCGCGCCCAGATGCACCTGCTCTCCTCGATGAAACTCAAAGTCCGGGATGCCGCGCGGCGGTAGATCATCACGCCGGAAACTCACATGACCCGCCGCGGTCCAGTTTTCAAAGTCATAAGACATCAGGGTCACCATCATGCGCTTCTGCGCACGCATGTATCCACGGATCTGGATGGGATGCGGCACAGGTCCGCCATGACCATAGATATAGTAGGCACCGTTGAACTTGATCAGTCCACTCGGCTCCATGTTCCCGCCATGGATGATGTCCCGGCCGCCTGCCACACTCTTCCAATGCAGACCATCCGCGCTGATCGCAGCGGGTTTGAGCTCCGGATTGATCTCGCGCACCATCTTGAAGCGGCGCTCCGGATCTGGATCCTCAGGATCATGCAGCACCAGGTTGATCATCCCTTTCATGGCTTCCTGGCCATCAATGCACACGAGGTTGTTCTCCTTGCCACCGTTGTATTCCACCAGACCCAGCTTTGGCTTCTCCCAGTGCGCGCCATCCTTGGACGTGGCATAACAAACTTGTCGTTTGTGACCATCAAAGCCTGAATACCACATCCGGTACTCACCCTCGACCCGCAGGATCGTGCCGCAGAAGTAGGCGCGAGGGAAATCTGGATCACCCTTCTTGCCAATCGGCATCACCGGCGTTCCAGGATGCTTGGGATCGATTCCGAGGCTTGGCGAATGATCTGACTTGTGCCCAGGGTTGAGGGTGAGGATCAGCCCCTTGCTGAAGGGCAGCCCATGATCATCAAACGGAAACAGCACTGTCTCACGAACGGGCACCTTCGTCTTCTCCTGGGCCGCAAGAGGGGAGCCAAGTGCCAGAACACCTAGGAGGGCTGTGATGAGCGACAATGAGTTCATGAGTTGAAAGGATAGTCGTCTTTCCAAGTGTCATCGTGGTGCGCCCCAAACAGGTCCGTTTGCGGCAAAAGTTGTTCGGGGAGGTTTCCTCCCGCCAGTGACTCTGGCATTGGCCGGAACTGCACCGGCACGCCAAAAGCCAGCACATTCGGCGGCACATCCTTGTTCACCAGCGTCCCCGCACCAATGAACGAACCCTTCCCAATCGTCACGCCAGGACAGATCGTCACACCTCCACCGATGGTCACTCCATCCTCAATCGTCGCTCCTTGCACACCATCCTGCCGCATCGGATACTTCGCATTCAGAAACGTGGTGCCCGGACCAATGAAGACCATGTCTCCAATCGTGGTCCGGCTCGGCACATACACATGCGCCATGATCTTCACGCCGTTGCCCATGCGCAGCCTGCCTTCCAGCGTGCACTTGTGATGCACCACACAGCGATGCCCGATGCTGATCTCCCCGCGGATCAACACCTGGTGTCCGCATTGAAAACGATTCCCAATCGTCGTGTTCGCATAGATGATGCTCCCGCTGCGGATGATCGCATGATCACCGATCTTCGTCGGCTCTGAATCACCGGGATAGCGATACCCGAGTATCACATCCGGATCGATCTGCGCATGCCCGCCGATCTCATGAAAAGGTAGAATAGGAAAGCCCATGGTCGTGATCTTATTTGGCAAAACGTTTCAAAGTCGCCAGACCCTGAGTGGCGATCACATCTCCCGCTGGCTTCGCATAAGGCGCGCGGAACCGGCTGTAGCGATAGTGCGCGCTCATGTACTCACCATCACCCGGATTTGTGTTGGCCCCGTCGGTGAGGTAGCCATAGGAGAGATTGGTATAACCACAAGGAATGGAAATGGGCAGCGGTGATCCCTCGCGAATCTGCCGCCCGATGCCCTGGAACGGCTCAAACGGCATCCCCACAAAACCGACATCTCCCAGCCGGAAGATCTGGATGTCCACCGGTAAAAATTTCTCCACCTGATCCGCCTTGCCCTTCTCATGCTGCTCCAGCGCCCACTTGCTCCAGGGCAGGATCATCTCCACCAGCTTGCCGCGATAAGCCGGCGTCAGCTCACGCGGGAAATTGTGACCCATGCATGTCAGCGTGTTCTCATCACCAGCCGTAGCCCGCTTGATGAAGTCTTCCATCACGCGAATTTCTTCCTTCAGGGATTCTACAGAGGGCAGGGGGGCCAGCGGGATCTTCACCTTCTCCACCGCGAAGTCCATCCCATCCCGCTTCGAAGGCTTCAGATCCTTCAGGGCCGCGATGTAGCTGTCCGCCAGCATGCGCCCATACTTCTTCGAAAGCTCCACATCACCGCGAAACATCCCCTTGGAGTTCACATCGCCCGCGCAGCCTTGCAGAAAGCTTACCGCAATCTGTTTGTTAGGCGAAAGATGCGTCGCCATGTGTTCGCAGGCCACCTGCGGCCAGTCGCCGAAGATGATCGGCTTCTCAGGATGGAAGCACGTGCACGGATGCGCGGTGAAATGCGTGATTGCCGTCACCACCTCGCCCTTCGCGTTCTTCAGCACCACGATCGGCGCCTGCCGGTCCATGTCACCATTGAAGTCTACACCCAGCAGATCGCGGTCCTCTTCACGAATGAGATAGCTGCTGCCATCGGCCCGACGCCCTTTGCGGTTATAGCTGATCCGGCTTTCCGTGCCCTCCGCCCATGAGACGGTCACCGGTTGCAGCAGTGCCGGCAGTTGCTTGGCGGTAACCTCGAGCTGTTTAATGAACTCCTCACCCGCAGGCACCAGCTTCGGGGCCGGGATCTCCTCAGGTTTCATGGAGACCGTCGAATACGCCTCAATGTGATTGCTCACCAGATTCAGATCTGTGTGATTGTGTGAGAGCATCAGCAGCACATGATCCAGCGGCAGCTTAAGTGCCTCAGCGGCTGTGCGACGAATGAGCGGGCTGATGTTCGCCCCCTTCGGCGAGTTCATGTGTGAGGCGATGATGCACACGCGAGTCTCGCCCGACTTGAAAAGAGTCACTGTCGTCTTCAGCGGCCCTTCCACCTTCTGTACCAGGGCCCCCACTTTGCTTGAGGTATGGCCTCCCGTCGTCGGTGTGATGCCAAACTCCAGCGCCGCAGCCTGGAGCATGGGCTCGGCGGCATTGCTAGCGGCTGGACCACCAAGCGCGATCAGAAAGGCAAAAACGCGGGCGAGAATTTTCATGCGTGATGAACGTGATTGGGCGGCTCAAACGCCGCTGCAAAGGTTACGGGAATCAAAACGTGCGGAACAAGCCAGGCTTCCTGGTCCTGTCCGATGACCAGGATATGATCAGCCCTCGCAGAGCGTTAACTGTGGCGATGGCCTCCGCTCCCGACACCCTCTCCTATTCTGACGACACGCGTCCTCTTCCAGGGGCATGGCTGGTGGTCGGGCTCTTATGGGTGATCGGCTGCCTGAACTACCTGGATCGTGTCATGCTGAACACGATGCGGGATTCCATCAAGGCCGCCATCCCCATGGGCGATGATGACTTCGGCGCGCTGACCATGGCCTTCCTCATTGTCTACGGCGTCCTCAGTCCGGTGGGTGGTTGGTGCGCGGACCGCTTCAGCCGCAGCCGCGTCATCCTGCTCAGCCTGATCGTGTGGTCTTCAGTAACCTGGGCCACGGCCTACGTGCAGACTTATCAGCAGCTTCTCGCCACCCGCATCCTCATGGGCGTGAGCGAGGCCTGCTACATCCCAGCAGCCCTGGCGCTGATTGCTGACTATCATCGCGGCAGCACACGCTCGCTCGCCACCGGCATTCACATGATCGGCATCTATGCGGGCATGGCGCTTGGCGGCCTCGGCGGCTGGATGGCCTCGGAATACGGCTGGAACTCGAGCTTCATGGTCTTCGGCATCTTCGGTGTCGTCTATGCCTTCGTCATGATGGCCCTGCTACGTGATGCTCCCGGTGCGCGCCCTGGCAGTGCCGGTGCCGCGCCTCATGCTCACCCCTTGGAAACCTTGTCCATCCTGGCAGGCAACCGCAGGCTTTGGGTGATCACCTTGCATTGGAGTTTGTTAGGCTTTGCGGGCTGGGCCTTCGTGACCTGGATGCCCACCTTCCTTCAGGAGCGTTTCCATCTGACGCAAACCAAAGCCGGCTTCACCGCCACCGCCTACATGCAGGTCGCCGCACTGGCGGGTGTGCTCACCGGCGGTGTGTGGGCGGACCGCTGGAGTCGTGTTAACCTTCGCGGACGCACCCTCGTGCCTGCCATCGCTCTCTCTGTCGCAGCCCCCTTCATCTTCCTCACGTCCAACACAGACACCCTTTGGATCGCCGTGGCTGGCATGATCGTCTTCGGCTTCGCTCGTGGCTGCTCGGACTCCAATATGATGCCCATCCTTTGCCAGGTGGTGGAACCACGGCATCGCGCCACCGGTTACGGCATCCTGAATTTCCTCGCCTGTCTCATCGGCGGCCTGGCTTCCTACCTCGGCGGCTGGTTCAAGGAGAACAAAGTCGATCTCAGTGTCCTCCTCGTCACCTCTGCCGTGCTTGTGCTGATCAGCGGTCTGATCCTTTCGTCCGTGCGCCCGGCACGACGGGATTAGAGTTCAGCTTGTTTACCAATAACACCAGAAGCGCCGTCATCACGGATGCTCCCGCGAGCACCAGCAGTCCCGCCGTGTAGCCCGTCGTGTGCTGCTTCAGCCAGCCCATCCCATACGGCCCCACAAAGCTGCCGAGATTACCGATGCTGTTGATCAATCCGATGGCCGCCGCATTTGCCGAACCTGCAAGGAAACTCGTCGCATAGGCCCAGAAACTCGGAGTGTAGCCCGTCAGCCCGATCACTCCGATGCACAGAAAGACCAGCGCCAGCACGAGTTGCCCTTGAAGTTGCGACATCGCCGCCAGTCCGAAGGCCCCGATCATAAGCAGTCCCGCCGTATGCCATCGCCTCTCTCGCGTGCGATCTGATGACCACCCCGCCGTGAGCTTCGCAATCACACCGAGCGAATAGGGCAGCGATACCATCAAGGCCACGGCGAAGTTCGAGAAGCCCGACAGCGACTTCATGATCATTGGCAGCCAGTAACCAAGTCCATTGGAGGCGATGAGCCCAAAGAAATACGCTCCCGAGAACAACCACACTCGCGGATCAGCCAAAGCCCGAACAATGGAAGGCGAGCTCGTCAGCCCGGACATCTCACGCTCTAGCTTCTCACGTGCCAGTTCATGGATCAGCCAGGCCTTCTCATCCTCGGGCAGCCACTTCGCATCCTCCGGCTTTTCCGTGAGGATGAAGAGCACCGAAATGCCTAGAATCACCGCTGGCAATCCTTCCAAAATAAAAAGCCATCGCCAGCCTTCCAGGCCTAGCCATTTGATCTGCAAAAGCGCCCCCGAGACCGGCCCGCCAAGCACCATCGCCAGTGAGATCGCTGACATGAACCAAGCCACCGCCTTGCCACGATCTGCTGCGCGAAACCACTGCCCCAGATACACAATCATCGCCGGAAAAAAACCGGCCTCCGCCGCGCCGATGAAAAAACGCAGCCAGTGAAACTGCGTCGCGCTTTGGATGAATCCCATTATCATCGCCAGGATGCCCCACGAGACCATGATCCTGCAGATCATCCGCCGCACTCCCCAGCGCGAGGCAAACACGGCTCCCGGTACTTCCAGAAGAAAGTAGCCGATGAAGAAGATGCCCGCTCCCCAGCCATACGTCTGGTCGGTGAACCCAAGGTCCGCCGTCATCTCCAGTGCCGCATAGCTCACATTCACCCGGTCCAGATACGCTACCACATACAGCAGGATCAGGTACGGCATCAGCCTCCACATCACCCGCGAGCGCACCCGCGCCGCCATCTGATGTTCCTGAACCGGCGTTAGCGATGAAGTAGGATCAGACATGCGTCAGGGCTTCCAGACCGTCCCTCCGATGTAATACTTGTTAAACAGATTGTAGTAATACACCGTCAGTACTCGCCCATCGGGCAGTTCCATGGATTCCGGATACCCAATGTCCCAGTTGATGAAGTCGTTGCGCAGCTGCACCTCGCTGCTGAGGTCCCAGGTCTTGCCGTCATCTGGGCTGAAGCACGCACGCACACCCCCAGGCCGCGCATGCATGGTGCGGATGCTGTAGCTCGCCATCACCCGGCCGTCCGCGAGTTGAATCAAGTCCACCGGATGCCCAATCATAGAAGTCTTCTGCACGGGCGAGAACGTCTTGCCATCATCATCGGAGTAGGCCGTCCAGATGGCATTCTCGCCCGCATGATTGCGCATCGCGGCTATGATGCGACCCGACTTCGTCCTCACAATACCAGGCTCCATAAACCCACCCAGCTTATTCCCCGGATCACTGGCAATAGTGGAGTGATGCTTCCATGTCTTCCCCTGGTCCGTGGAGCGCAGCATCACCGAGGACCGGTTGCCCTGATCTCCTTCATAATTGTAGCCGATGATCGCCATGAGGATGGATCCATCCGGCATCTCGATCGGAGCATCCGTGGGCCCTTCCACATTGCGGAAAGACATGCCACTGGTGTCGATATAGTTAGGCTCGGACCACGTGTGTCCGTTGTCCTTGGAAGTGATCACATAAGCCCCCAGCCGGTTTTTCTCATTCAGTAGAGCTTTGTGCTCATAGTTGTAGATGCCGTCCTCACGGTAAAGGTTGTTGTAAAAGATCCCCAGCACAATGGTGCCGTCACTCAGTTGCACACCGCAGCCTTCACGCTCATCGACCTTCTCGATCTTCGCTACCACCTGCTTGTCACCCCACGTCTGGCCGCCATCCTTGGACCGCAGCATGATCACATCCCCATCATTGGAGATGTGCTCCGTGCCCTCACGACTGAACAGCAGCAACTCCCCATTCTTCAGCCGAACCAAATCCGCCGGATGGAGATGACGGAAGCCATTGTTGTAGATGACCTGATGCTGAAACTTGTCCGCACCGGACAGTTCAGGATAAGCCTTCGTCGCCAGAATATGAGTCTGCTGCTGCAGCATCGCCAGATCCTGCCGCAGCGCCTCGATTTCGTTCTTCAGCGAGGCCGTCGAGTTCTTCAGCGTCTCCTTGCGCGCCTTGACCATGAACCAGCCATGCGTCCAGGTCGGGAACGGCTGCACCTTCACCTGGATCTCCGCCGCCTGCCCTGCCTCCACCATCTCCGCAGGCACGGTCAGTTCATACACGCCGCTGTTGCCATGCAGATCAAACTCCCGGTGTGAGTTGAAGTAAGGAAACTCCACCCGCTTCGACACATAGCGCAGTTTGCAACCCGACCCGCTCCACACGAAATCCCGATTCATCCCCAGCGTGAAGGTCAGAACATACTTCCCGTTGAGCGACATCTTGACCTCCGGCCCGATGGAGAACTCCGAAGGCAGCACACTGGTCGCACCCACAAATGAAAAGGTCGTGATCTGCTTCTCCGGCACCTCCGCCGTCTTCCACGAGAGCATGTTCTTCTTCATCTGCTCCTCAGACCACCATCCTGCCGTCATGTGTCCTCCAGCCATTCCGAGAAAGTCCCGCGTCGGAATCCCTCGGTTCGCCCCATGATGAAACACCACCTTGTCATACCCCTCCACCTTCTGCGGATCTTCAGCAATAGCGCCGTTCGCGATCACAAGCAGAGCAAGGAAGATCAGAGAGATGGAATGCTTCATAGTGGTCTGGATTGGAAAGTGAGCGTGACTGAAGGTTAAGGAAAAAACTGAAGCGCAAACAGATCCGCATCACTCAGCACAAACCGCAGTTGTACCGTCTTGCCAGCAAGCTTCGAGAGATCGCCACCCTTCCAGCTCACCGCTTGATCGACAAAATCCCCCTTCAAAGGCTGGCAATCCTCGGCCGTGAATCCCGGCACCGGCTTTCCAGCCTCATCCAGAATCTCGACCCGTGACTCACCGCGACTCACCAGGTTCAAATTCAGCTTCGTCCCTGCAAACGTCAGCGCCTTGGTTAACAGCTCTCCTTGCTTGGCTGTTGCCGAGACGAACCCGTCCACACGAAAACTGAACCTCCGGATCCTGCTTCCGGGTCCCGCATAGTAAGCCTCGCTGGCATAGACAGAAAGTTCGCTCGGCTTGCCCGGCAGAAAGAGCATTCCGCAGGTCATGTAGTTGCTTCGGTTGCCATCACGATCCTTCGGCGCGGTGATAGGAATGAGCGCCTCTTCCCACCTCTTAAAGTTCACGCGGTCCCGGCTGCTCATAAAGACCGGCTCCACCTGCGAATGCTTTGGTTGATAGCGTGTCGGAAAGCCCAGCATCAAATGCGGTGCCCTCGCATAAGGGCGCGTGGCATTCGTGTAGAGCTGTACCTCCGGCGCATCCTTGCCATAGTCCAGGTTGGCATGGTTCTCCCAAGTCAGAAAGTCCTTCGAGGTCGCCGTGCGGATGGCTCGTACACCCTTCGGCTTCCACCCTCGTTCATCGGTATAACCACCCGTGAAGTAGCGCCAGTAAGCCCGATACTCCCCGCGCGCATTATCATAGTGCGCCGTGTTCTGGGAATCAAACGAGCCCGCGGTGATCACCGGTTTGTCGCGCATGAGCTTCCAGTGCAATCCATCCGCGGACTGATAGGCCTGCAGGGCAGGGTTCTTCTTGCGCTCCACGTCGTTGCCCATCGTGGCGAGTGCCTTGAAACGTGATTCGGGAGGGCAGTTCGGATTTGAGTCAAGGAAGGGCGCAAAGGTGCCGCAGCCGTCTCCCATGTGGACAATGTTGTTCTCCTTCGACCCTCTGAACTCAAACAGTCCCAGCTTCGGCTTCGTCCAGGTGATGCCATCACGGCTTTCCGCATAGCATGTTACGCCGGAATGACTCGGCTTCCCACCCTCCTCACCGTGATGTGATCCACGGTAGTAACACCGAAACAGATCACCATCCTGGAACAGGCTGAAATAGCCGGAAGTATTGCCCTCCCACTCAGCATCACACACCAGCGCCACATACTGCGCCTCCGGCCTGTGCAGCTTCAAAGCCGCCCCCTGCATCTTCTCAATCAGATAGTCATCCAGCATCAGCTCTCGCCGGCCCTCCAACGAAATCGGCTCCGCCGCAGCACTAACTGCGACAAGACTAGTAAATAAAAAAGTGAGTGCCTTCATGGTTCGGAAAATATTTCTACCCTTCATCTTTTTACCTCCACTCATGGCTGAAGGATCTTGCCCGTCACCGAGCTGAACTCACCGCTCCCTGGCTCAAACGGATGCTTGTCCAGAAATCCATCCGGCAACCGCACACCCAGCCCCGGAGTATCCGCCAGCCGGATCCGCCCGTTCTCAATCACCGGCGGCTCAATCCAAAGATCCGTGAGTAGCGGCGCCACAATGTGTGTGTTCAGCTCAGGCCGTGTCGGATTGTAAGCCGCCATCTCACACACCGCCGTGTTTCGGCACGCAAACGCCGCATGCAGATTCGCCGCCACCCCTGGAGTCGATGACCACGCATGCGTGGCGATGGACACGCCTTGCAACTCACACAGTCTCGCGATCTTGATGAAGTTCATGATGCCGCCCATGAAGGACGCATCGAGCTGCGCCAGCGCAAACGGCTTGTGCTCCAGCCAGTCACGCCACTCCTCCAGGCTCGTCAGCGTCTCACCCCCCGCCACTGGAATCGTCGTGGACTTCCGAAGCTCTCCGTAAGCCCGCATGTCCGTATACGGCAGCGCCTCCTCAAAGAAGCCTATAGGATACGTCTCCAATGCTTTCAGAACAAACTGCGCCGTCGCGAGATTCCACACATGATCTGCCTCACCCAGAAAGTCCATGTGTGCATCCAGATTGAGCTGGAACGAATCCCCAAAGCGCTGCCGCAAAAACTCAACCTTGCTCACTTCCACATCACGCGCCTCCTGCGGCGTGCGCGAGCCTACAATCGGATGTCCCGGCCCGCGATACGTCCCCGCACCAAGTTTCACGGCGTGAAATCCCAGACTCAAATACTGCGACACCTTACCCTCAAGCTCCCCCCGGTCATGCGGACTCGTGCCACCCGTGGCATAACAAGGAAGTGTGTCATGGCAGCGCCCTCCGAGCAACTCATACACCGGCACCCCAAGTGCCTTACCTTTGAGATCCAATAGCGCCGACTCAATACCGCTCAGCACTATGGACCCCAGCCCCACACGCGCCCAGAACTTGCCGGAAGTGAACATACGACGACTGAGCACATCCACATCCATCGGCGACTGCCCCACCAGGATCGGCTCATAGAACTTCACGATCTCCGGCACCATCTCTGGAACAAAGTAGCCGGCATAGGTTTCCCCCAGGCCGACAAGCTCCGTGTCAGTCTCGATCAGAATGAACGCAGCGGACCGTCGCACGCGGGACTTCATAAAGATGTCTCGCTGTGGCGCGGTGGAGAGAAGAGTGCGAACTCGGGTGATTTTCATTGGAGGTCAGTGGGTGGGATGATGTTGAGCAGCGGCTCGCCTGCGAGGTAACGGGGCGCATTCAGACGAAAGATGTTCAGCAACCCGGTGCTGAAGTTGGGCGAAAAGGAGGTGCCCGAGATATGCGGCGTCAGGATCACATGCTGAAAGCTCCACAGCGGATGCTCTGCGGGCAGCGGGTAAGCATAGTGAGTGTCCAGCGCCGCACCTCCCAGATGCCCGTCACGCAGCACCGCAAGCAGTGCCTGTTCCTGAATCAGCGGGCCGCGTGCCGGATTCAGCACAAACGCACCCTTGGGAAGCAACCGCAGATCCGGCTCGCCTAACAAACCATCCGTCTTCTTCGTGAGTGGCAGCGCCAGAATCAGGAAATCGAGTCCTTTGAGAAACTCCTCCTTCTCCTGCTCGGTGAAATAACGATCCGGCAGTGAGCCATCAGGATCCCCCGAGCCTTCGATGCAGGTCGAGTCCACGCGCGACTTCACTCCCGACCGTGTCAGCACATGCACCCGCATGCCCATCACCTTGGCCAGTCGTGCCGTCTCGCGCCCGATGCCTCCATATCCCCAGATGCCGACCGTGCGTCCGCGGATCTCTCCCGTGAACTGTGCCGAGCGCTCCCAGATATGCGCATCCTGATGCCGGATCAGCGTGCGCAGATCACGCGCCAGATTGATCATCATCGCGATGTTCCATTCCGCAATCGGGCAGTCAAAGATGCCGCGTGCATTCGTCACCGTGATCCTTCCGTCATTCAGTCCAAACGGAAACAGTTGTGAAAACCCCGCCGACTCAATCTGCAGCCACTGCAGCTTCTTGAACTTCGCCAGATTCGGCGGTGGCGTGGTGCAAAACATGACCTCCACCCTGTCCGCCTCATCTTCCGGCCACGCCTCTCCAGCCTTCATTCCGCGCAGCACCCGCACATCGAGTCCTTCAATGGCTGGTTCGCTCCCCGGTGCGGACTCGATGAACGGCAGGGCAGTGGTAAGGCAGAGGGGTTTCATTTTGCTTTCAAATGGTCGATCAGGAATGACTCTGGATCAGGTGTGGCGTCCGGCTTGTCTTGCAGACGCAGGATGCACTTGGCACCCACGGCATCCGCCTTCTCCTTCAGCTTCACACCAAAGATCGCATGATGAATGGCGATGCCCTGATTGGCGGCGGGTAGCGGATCCACTCGCGGATTCTGCACCATCACCGGCGGGTCGTCTGCGGTCACGTGATTGATGGCGGAGAACTCCTTCAGTAGCACCAGCCACTCCGGTTTCGGCTTCTCCATCTCTTCCAGTTTCTTCGCCCCGACCGCCCGGGCTATCATCGGATGCTTCAGCACCTCATCTCCCGTCCACTGCCGGATGATCTGTGGCTCAAGACAGGTCTGCGGTGATAGCGCCACCGCCACCTGCGGCTTCGTGGAAAGCCGCGCGATGGGGTCAGCACTGTTCTTATCCGCCAGATCATCATGAAAAGCCAGCCAGAGTGATGTCGTGGCACCTGCGGAGATGCCATAGACTCCGATGTGCTGCGGATCCAGATTCCACTCGGCGCCCTTGCTGCGTAGAAACTGTACTGCACTCGCCGCATCATGCACCGGCGCAGGCAGGAGAGCCATCTTGGTATAACGATAATTGATCGAGGCCACCGAGATGCCCGCCTTCAGCATGTAAGCCAGCAGCTTTGGTGGCAGATCCGTCTTCTCACCTCCAGCCCAGCCTCCTCCATGAATGAAGATCAGGAGTGGAGTTGGTTGGGCCGATTTAGCCTGCCAGAGGTCCAGCACATTTCGTTCGTGCGCACCATAGCTCACATTCGCAAAAGTCGGCGCGGGCAGCTTCGGGGCTGTTTGAGCCTGAAGTACGCTGCTGATGAGGAGCGGGAGAAGAAACCAAGTTTTCATGGCAGCCAGTCAGGATGGTTTTGTTTCAGAAGCTCCAGGTAGTGTGCGAATGCCGTATCACTGACCCCCGAGTAAGGTGGCAGCAGCCGGAGCGGAAACTCCGGGTCGTGAACACGGCAGAACATCTTATCAAAAGCTCCGTCGATATGCGCTGAGGTGCCCACAGCATCCTTGAAGGCTGCGATGAGCCCAGGGAAGTCTTTGGAGATACTTGCCAGCTTAGCCTCATTCTGAGCGCGTCCCGCTTGGTAAAACTCCGTGGCACGCGCAAAGTTCGTCGAGATGTAGGAGATTAAAAATCCACACTCACCCATCATCGCAGCAATCGGAAATCCACCCTCGGTGATGAAATGCTGAAGCTGCGGAGCATCCTTCATTAGGCTGGTCAGTCTCGGCACATCCGCTGTACTGTTCTTGGTGGCCACGAGATTCGGGTACATCTCCGCCAGCCGTCCATACTCATCGCCTGTGATGATGCGCCCCGTGCGCATGAGATTGTAGTGCAGGAACTCACAGTCAGCGAAACGTCCGCAGGTTTCGCGGAAAAACACCTCCATCTCCGCATCATTCAGCACACCCCAGCTTGGCAGACTAATTTGAAAACAACGTGCTCCCATGTCGCGTGCCCGTTCGATGCGCTCGATCACTGTCGGCAGTGAAATGCTGATGAGGCCCACCATGCTCTGAATGCCGTCCGCGTGAGTCTCCTCCAAAAAAACTCGGGTGACTTCATCAAACTGCTTGTCAGTCACCGCATAGCCTTCGCCGGCAGTCCCAAAGATATAAAGATCATGAATGCCGCTGGCGATCTGATGCCTCACCGACCGGCGGAAGATGTCCTCCTCAAAATCAAAAGTCCCGCTCCATGGCACACAGCAGGTGCCCAGGATGCAGGATCGGTAGCGTTTGGTGGTGCTCATTTCAGCGTGAGGGCAAAGAGGTCGGCCTTTTCCAGGTGGATGCGCAGGAGGTAGCGGCCCGGCGGCAGGTCGGTGATCTGCTTCTCCTTCCAACGTGGAGCATGGGAGAGGCTGTCACCTTTCAGCGGCACGGCCTCATCCTTCGTGAATCCATGGAGACGATAGCCATCCTCGTTCAGCACCTCCAGGCGCACACGCCCCTTGCTCGCATCCGCGTTGAGCGTGACGCTTTTCACACCGCTCAGATCCAGCGGCTTCAGGGTCACATGCCCGATCGTGTTGATGATTTTCGGCTTGTCCTTCTTCTGCGCCTTCACCGGGCTGTCTGGATTGATCGTGATCGCGGCCAGCCTGTCTCGTGGTGTGGTCACTAGGCCGATGCCGCTGTGGTAGTCCTTGCCTCCCACCTTCTGCTCATTCAGGCCCACTCCACCGATGGCCGTTCCGCGATATCCTCCATAGTAAAAGCGCATCTCTTTCTCCAGGATGACCGGCGTGCCATTCGTGATGATCGATCCCGCATCAAAGCTCCCGGGCTCACCTCGTGGGATGGCAAAGCTTCCGGCAAGGCTGCGGTCCCAGCGCTTGCCATCGCGGCTGCTCATCAGCTCCGCATCCATGGATCCCACACTCCGGTCCAGGATCTGGTTCATCGAAAGATACATGCCATTGTAAAAGAACACCGGCGATGTGTGAAACTCGAGCTGCGGCGCGTCACGATCATTCACCGCGAGAATGAGTTCAGGTTTGCTCCAGTGGATGAAGTCCGTGCTCTCCATGCGCCCCATCGCGTGTTTGTATCCCAGCGTGCCATCCTGCCAGGGGGTCCACATCTTGCCATACCCCACAAAGCGTTCGAGCCGTGGATCGTAGAACACATCCAGCGCATCTGACATGCTCATGGGATTTCGCCAGGCCCTGCGCACGCGGCCATCAGGCAGGTGCTCCTCCACATACACACTCTCATCGGCAAAAGGCGCCTCACGGCCCTTCGCGCCAAAGGAGCTCTTTGAGACGATCCCCCCATCATGCTTGGTCCAGTGGATGCCATCCGGCGAAAAGGCCACATGCGTGCCGGAGCCGCCTTTCTCACCCTCCGCAGGCACCCAGTCATAGTAGGCCATCTTGTAGCGCTTCTTCGGATCAGGGTCACGCTCATCCACCACCACAGAGTTACAGTAGCGTTCGCCATATCCACCACGCTCTCCGATGAGCACGATGTTCGTGTCCTTCTCTTCATAGAAGGGAAACAGCCCGAGGTTCGGCTTCGTCCAGGTGATGCCGTCCATGGACTCCGCATAGCAGACCACATTCTTCATCACCTTGTCTTCCACGCGGCGTTCCTGATAGGCCTGATACCAGAGTTGATGCCTGCCGGTTTTGGCATCGCGATGCACGCTCGTCCAGCCCAGCATCGCCTCCCAGGGTTTGTCTGGCGGAATCACCGGATCAGGCGAGCGCCGCTTCAACTGCACCACTTTGCGAAGGGTGCCGGGCCGATAAAGCACCTCCTCATCATCCACGAGCAGGATTGTCCTTTCCTCGGCTTGAAGAAACATCATGCCGAGCAGCCAGAGTATGCAGGTGGTTTTCATGAAGGGTCAGAGTTGAGAGTGAGTGCAAAGACCTCGGCGCGGTCGAGATGAATGCGGATCACGACCTCGCCATCGGGCAGCTTGGAAAGATTCGCTTCCTTCCAGCTCACAGCATGTCGCAGATGATCTCCCGTGATCGGTGTCGCATCCGTCTTCGCGAAGCCTGGGATGCGGTAGCCTTGAGCATCCAGCAGCTCCACACGCACCGCTGCTTTCACGGCTGAAGTGTTTACGGTGATGCTCTTCACCCCCTTTAGCGAGCGTGGCTTGAGAGTGATCTGGCCGATCCTTTCCAGCGGCTTCAGTCCGGCAAATCGATCGAGTGGCAGAGTAGCCAGGCCGATGCCTGTCTTGGGCATCTTCAGCTTGGAGCCCCACTCCTTCTCTCGTTTGCCAAAGCCCCAGGGATTCTCCGCGCCGCCGAAGTAAAAGCGGATCTCATCCTCAAGCACCACCGGTGTGGCATTGCTCCAGATGCGTGCGGTATCAAAGGCATCAGGTTTGCCCACGGACAGGAACATCGAGTCGCGAAAAGGCCTCGTCCAGGTGAACCCATGATCACGGCTCAGCGCCAGCTCGATGGGCTGCTGGCCATGCGTCTCAAAGTCCGCGAGCTGGATGAGCCCCAACCACACTCCTTGGTAGGCAAAGGCCGGTGCGCTATGCAGTTGCACTCCTTGACGAGTTCCAGGATAGGCACCTGGATTCACTCCGTCATGTTCATCCGGCGTGATGATCTGACGCGCCGGGCTCCAATGAATAAAATCATCACTCTCCGTCCGCACCACACTGCGCTTCCAAAACGTGCGGCCATCGGGTCCATCAATCCAACCCTTGGCGATGACAACATACTTTTTTCGCACCGGATCATAGGTGGCATCAATCACATCACTGACGGAATTCAGCAGCCCCAGCTGTGTCGTGTCGCCGGAGAATGGCGGATCGGTGATGCGTCCATAGGTGCCGAGTAGCACCGGCCCTTCATGCTTCGTCCAGTGGATGCCATCCGGCGAAAAGGCCACATACATGCCACCATTGCGGCCACGCGGCTCCTTGGGATCCACCGGCACACCTTCAGGTTCAGGGATCGACCAATACGCCATCTTATAGCGCCGCGCAGGATCGGCTCCTCCTGGCGCATCCACCACCACAGAGGCATCATAGTGGTCACTGCTCGTCAGCACCACATTGCGGTCGGGGATGCCTTTGAAGGTGAGAATGTCCAGCTCCGGCTTGGTCCACGTGATCCCATCCTTGGATTCCGCATAGCACACCACGCAGCCCGCTCCAGTCATCTGATACCACATCTGATATCGTCCCGTCGCTTCATCGCGATGCACACTGCAATACGCGATCTGATGTTTGATCGATGGGCCGACGATCAGCGGATTGGCTTCATGCCGCACAGGCTGATGCAACGTGCGTTTCGTGGATGGGCGATAAAGAATCTCGTGATCATCCACGAAGAGCAGTGTCTCCGCGCTGACCAGCCAGGGCAATAGATAGAGAGCGGTGAGGATGAGGCTGGATTTCACGGAGTGGCAGGGGCTAGGCCTCGAAGCAGAATCTCCTGAATCGTCGTCGTGGGCTGACCATCAAAGGGATGATGCACTTCACAGGGAACCCCGAGGGCCTTCAGCTTCTCCTGCATCATCATGCCAAGCACAGCGCTATGCGTCGGATCAGTTTGCGGCTCACCTTTGACCGGCGGCTTGTCATCCTTCGTGCAGACCATGTAGGCCGGTGGATCATCCGCGCTTGCATGGGCCAGCGGAGAGTAGCGTTGAATGTCTGGCAGATGCTGCTCACGATTCGTCAGGAATGGCGCAAAGGTCTCCGGACGTTTTTTCCCCACATAGCCAAAGGCATGGCCACCATACTCGCTGTTAGGTATCCACTCCTTGATCTCTTGAGGATCCAGGGACGGTTGTGAGGCTTTCGTGGCCGTGAAGAGCACCCGCGTGGATGCTCTGGCGATGGGATCAGTGCTCTTCGGATCGGCCATGTCATCATGCATGGCCAGCCAGAGGGATGAGCATCCGCCCGCGCTCACTCCACTCGCGGCCACGCGGCTCTTGTCTAGATTCCACTCGCTCGCTTTGGATCGCACGAACTGCAATGCGCGTGCCGCATCATGCAGCGCCCATTGCAGGGGAGGCTTCACACCTGCGGCATTCGCATCCACAAGGAAGCGATAGTTGATCGAGACTACGGCGATCCCCTTGTCCAAAAAGTCCTGCACCTTCAGATGCTGGTGGATGTCTCCTTTGTCCTGCGCTCCCCAGCCTCCGCCATGGATGTAGAAGAGCACCGGCGCCGGCTTCTCCGATTTTGCCAGCCACAGGTCCATGGTCTGGCGGAAGTGCTCGCCATAGTGGAGATCGGTGAAGGTCGGCGGTGTGGCATCGGCGGTCGCTGTGAAGGAAGCTTTCTGCACCTCAGCGGGCGGCATCCAGCCCGTGGGACGCTTCTCATCAGGCTCATAGGCGCAGGTGATGAAGAAGAGACCGTTCGTCGGCACCTTCGCCGGAGGCACACTGACCTGAATCTGCGTGAAGCCATCCGCAAACCAGCTTGTGAAACCATCGACCGCGTTGTTCTTCAAAGCCGCGCCATTGAGCTGCACCACCAGCCCGCTCGGCGCTTTGTAGGGCAATCTAAGTCGAAAACCGATGCCATGCTCGATCTTGATGTCAGCTGACTCCTGGGCGCTCAAGAGCTGCTCCTTGGCCAGTTCCATCGCGAGTTTGATCTCAGGCCCCTCTTCGATGAAGCGCTCGACATTGGCCGCATACTTCCCAAGGGCGGATTTCAGATTGGATCGAAGTGCTGGCAGATCATCGACCGCCAGAAGCTTCTTGGCGGCAGCCGTGGTGGCGACCACGAAGCTCTCCCGACCGTCCGTCTGCGGATAGAGAAAGCCTAGCGCGAGATCACTCTGCTTGTTCCAGAGTTCGTGACGGCTCGCTCTGCGCTCAGTCGCAGTCTTGCCATAGGTGGTGACATAATGACCCACGAAGTGCCGCATGCGATTCACCGGATAACCTGGCTCTCGCTCATCCATCCACACTTGATTGCCGATGCTCAGCAGTCCCTTCATCCTGGCGACCAAACTTTGCTCCCACGCGACCTCCTGGGTCATGATCATCGTGTGATACTTCGCGTAGCTGTAGTGCGCTGAGTAAAAGAGCGGCATTCCATGCCAGAGCTTGCGCCCCAGCGGCGCCAGCTCTGGTCCCCAGAAGGTGCGCTGCGCATCTGCTTCGAAGCGGTCGGATGGAAAGCCTGCCTCTTGTCCGGCCTTGATCATCGCCTCCGTCACGCGCCAGTCCCAGGGCCTCAAAGCATAGTTCGAATACGCGCCACCTGTGACCTCCGTCATGATCTGGCCATGGTACATGCGCCGTGGCCCGAGCTGCTGCGGTGAGTATTCCTGCAAGCCAGTGCCGTGAAGGTCCACATGCACCTCAGGTTGATACTCATCGATCACCGAAAGCACGGCATTCAATTCCGGAGCATCCTCAGGCTTGGTGAGCGTGACTGTCTTCACATCCCACAGCTTCCCGAGACGTCCTGTGCCAGTATACGGATCGACTCCATGCTCATTGCGAAAACGATCCGTGATGAACATCGCCAGCGGATTCACGCATGGCATGACCAGCACCACTTGCTTCTTCCTCGTTTCCATCGCCAGCGGATCATCACTGAGACACCATTCAGCAAAAGCCATCGCACCAGTGGTGCCTGTGCGCTCGGGACCGCTGTGCAGCGTGGTCACCAGGCACACTTGCTTGTCCGTTTCCTTCACCGTCGGATCGCTGATGCGCAGCAGATACACCGGCATGTTCAGGCCGCTGAGACCGCGATTGTATAGCCGGGCCACCTTCGGATATTTCTTCGACCAGTGGGCCAGCGTAGCAGCGTACTCTTCCCAGGTCAGCCGATGCATCGGCGGATACTTCTCCTGGGCTGATGCCAGGGAAAGCAGCGTGAGAAGAATGAACGCGACGTGCCTCATGGTTCGGTTGGAGGATGGTCCGCATCCCAAATGGCGACCGCCATGTGATAGCGGTTGTGATAGTCCGAGGCACCGGCATACCATGCCGTCACCAGCTTGCCATCGGCGCGCTGCACGGTGCTAGGGTAACCACAATCCCAGGTGCTTGTGTGCCCGATGCGGATCGGCTCGCCCCAGGTCTTGCCTTCGTCTTTGCTGAACTTGGCCAGCACACCGAGTTGGTTGCCCGTCTTGATGCGATTGCCATAAGCCAGCAGAATGCGGCCATCCTTCAGTCGCAGCAGGTGACCATTGATCTCATTCTTCTGCGTGACGATCTGCGGCTCACCCCAGGTCGCTCCATCGTCTTCGGAGAAGTAGAGTTCCATGCTCACGTAGCGTGCTGCTGCCATCCAGCGCTTGCCACCCAGATGCAGAATGGTCGTCTCATTGCACTTCTCGCCAATGGTCGCGGTGCGCTTCCAGCTCTTGCCATCGTCGTCACTGCGGAAGTGCCATGAGCGATAGCTCTTCGTCTTCGTGCTCTTGGACGGATCTGTCCATTCGCCACCATAACAAGAAACGTGGAGAGCACCGTCTTCACCTTGCTTGATGTCGCCAAACGGAATGTAAGGCGTCCAGCCTTCGTCAGGCGCGGGGAAGTCCTTGATCTGTGACCACGTCTTGCCGCCATCACTGCTACGGCAGACCCACGACGAAAGAATGGCATCGCGAAAGATCGGCTGTTTGGGCCGCTCAGGCTGCTTCTCATCCGTCCAGCCGGAGCAGATCACCAGCAAGTCGCCGTTTTTGGCCAGGCCGCAGGCGACGTTCATTCGGTTCGTGTTCGCATCATTCGGCGCTGGAATCCCACGCTTTGTCCAGAACTCGCCATTAGGACTGTTCCAGCACTCGGCAGCCCCGGCCATCTGACCATGACTTGGCTGGCCGAAGATGGTTGTATTGATGCTGCCATCCGGCAGCAGTGTCAGGTTCGGCCAGGCGCAGACATGATCAATGCCGACAAAGCGTGACACGGCGGGCGGTGGCGGGGCGTTCGGTTGGGGCGGCACCTTGGCCTTGGTCTTTTCGGCCAAAGCGATGGTGCTGTGACCGACCGTCAAGGCGACCAGTGGAATGAGGACAAACATCTTCATGTCAGTGCAAAATAGGTTAGGGGTTCAGCTTCCAGGTGGCCTGACGCAGCACAGCCAGCTTGGGCTCCTTCATGCTTTCATACCAGACGGTGAGCAGTGTCCCGTCAGTCATCTCGACCGTGCTCGGATAGCCGAGGTCACCGCCCTTGCCGTCACCGGAGATGATGATGGGCTCGCCCCAGGTTTTACCATTGTCCGTGCTGATGCGTGCTTGATTGCCAAAGGGCGCGCGGCGGTGGCCATACGTCATCACAAGGCGACCATCACGCAGCTTCAGCAGATGTGATGGCAGACCAAAAGTGATCGCATGCGGCTCGCTCCAGGTCTTGCCGCCATCTTTGGATTCACTCTGCAGCGTCCCGCCTTTGTCGGCAGTGTTGTGATTGCGGATCTGCGCGATGAGTGTGCCATCCGCCGCCTCGACAGCATGGAGCTCATGATAGCTCTCACCTGCATCATCACCTTTGCGCGCCGGGATCTCCGCCAGCCATTGCCAGGTGAGTCCATCGTCCTTGGATTCGCACACGCCGATCTTGCGTTCTTTCGTCCAAAGCTGCTTGCCAGCATAGAGGAGACGTCCGTCCTTGAGCTGGATGGGACCATGCGGGCTGTTCACGATCGTCGGGATCTGGGGTGACCAGCTCTTGCCACCATCCGTGGAGCGAATGACCCACTGCCCAAGTTCAGCTTTGCGTTCTTCATCATTGAGGCGCGCATGCGCTGCCTGCCAAGCGGCCAGCTTGCCCTCGGCAATGAAGTGGGATTTCTTCTTGCCTTCAGTCTGCTCCTTCAGAAAGGGCTCATAAGCCAGTGAGGTGAAGGTCGAGACGATCAATGTTCCCTTGCTCGTCTCCAGCACACCGGAGTCACGATCATCCGTCGCGCTGTCCAGCAGCACACGTGGCCAGGTCCAGGTCTTACCATCATCGCGCGAGGTCATCGCATGCACTTGGCCAAAGGGGCATACATGCGCGTCGCGTCCACCCGACCACGTCACCCACAACTCGCCATTCGCACGACGTGCGACCGTGGGCCAGCCATGATAATATTCGGGCTGCTGGCTGATGACCTTGGTTTCAATGACAGTGCCAGTCTCAGCGGAGAGTGAGGTGCAGAGTGTGAGGAGAAAGAGAGGAAGAAGTGGCTTCATGAAAAGGGGGGGATGATCAAAAGTGGTTAGAATAGGGTTCAGTCCGCAAAGCGGAGCGCATACAGATCCGCATCCTTCATCTTGATGCGGAGGCTGATGGTCTGGTCCTTGAGTTTGGAGACATCCAGGGCCGGCACGTCAAAGTCATCTCCATAGAGCTCAGGCATGGTGGCGAGGACTTTGCCGGACTCGTCCAGCGCCTCGATCTGGATGCTGCCTGCCGCTGAAGTGGAGTAGTTGATGGCCACTTTGCTGCCACTGCACTTGATCGGGTGGGTTGTAAACTCACCGCCCTTGGCGTCGGCATGCATGGAGGCAAAGCC
Source organism: Prosthecobacter gellanilyticus (assembly GCF_007992435.1). Classification (GTDB taxonomy): domain Bacteria; phylum Verrucomicrobiota; class Verrucomicrobiia; order Verrucomicrobiales; family Verrucomicrobiaceae; genus Prosthecobacter; species Prosthecobacter gellanilyticus. The sequence continues at coordinate 27,839 of NZ_BKAG01000011.1, forward strand.
CTGCTTTCTCACGGCAATGCGACGGATGCGATGATCGGCGTGACGATAGTGCTCGCTGATATAGAGCGACCACTCACCCTCGCCAGTGACCACGATGCCATTAGCCGTCATGTTATTGCGGTCCGTCCAGTTCTTGAGATCTGGACCAGGGCGCACCCAGGCCTCGAGGAACGGACGATCCCATTTCACCCCATCCCGGCTGGACATGAAGACCGCGTCACTCACCCCCGGCCCTTCATGCTCCGGCACCTTCTTGCGAGTGGTGATGAAGCGCTTTGGAAAAGAGAGGAATAAATGCGGCGCCGTGGGGCAGGGCACCGTGGCCGAAGTATAAAAATGCTCCATCGGCACGCCCTCGGCATACTGATGGGGCACACCATCGCTCCATCCGAGGAAGTCATTGGAAGTGCTGCTCTGCACCGCGCGCACTTTGTTGCTGAAGATGCGGCTGAAGCAGACGTAGCGGCTTCTCAGATTGTCGTAGAAGGCGAGGTTCTGTGAATCGAAGGCGCCCTTCGTCATCACCGGCACATCCTTGATCTTCTTCCACTGAATACCGTCTGCGGAGGCAAAGGCATACAGGCCGCCGGGTGTCTCGCCCTGATGCCAGTTCTTGCCCGGCTGCTTCACACCACCCAGCGCCTTGTAGCGCTCTTCCGGCTTCGTGTTGGGATTGGTATCGAGAAACGGCGAGAAGTTATGCGCCTCCACTCCGCGCCAGATCACATTGTTATCCTTCGTGCCACCGGCCTCGATGATGCGCAGCTTCGGCCGCGTGAAGTGAATGCCATCATCACTCTCGACGACGCAGGTCACCTGATCATCCGAGTGATCAGATCCACCTGATGAACCACGATAATAGAGACGCACCTTCTTGCCGTCCTGGATGGCGGTGAAGTAGGCGCAGGTCTTGCCTTCCCACGGTTGATCCGTGGCCAGCACGATCTCCTTTTTGATCGGATCATGCAGCTTCAGCGCGACTCCGGTTTTCTGGGCGACGAGATACTCATCGACGAAAAGTTCCCAGCGTGAGCCGATGTGCAATGGGTCCGCCGAATAGAGTGTCGGGGCCACAAAGAGAAGAGGAAGGAAGGTGAGCTTCATGAAGGGGGAAATCAGTTGTCGGTGAAACGGAAAGAGTAGAGGTCAGCGTCCTTGAGCACGAACCGAAGGCGGACAGGCTTGCCGGTCAGAGCACTAACATCAGCGCCGCTCTTCCACGTCACCACGCGCTCGATGGAATCTCCAAACTGAGCTTCGGCATCCGTGAGGGTAAATCCAGGGGCGGCCTTACCCTCTGCATCCTGAATCTCGACCTCGATACCGCCCGCGGCTGAACTAGCAAAATTGAGCGTGAGCTTGCTGCCCTTGAAATGGAAAGGCTTCGTGATGATCTCGCCGCCCTTCATCGGTGCATGAATGGACACGAAGCCATCCAGACGCAGCGTGTAACGGCGCAGCGCGCTGCTCGTTCCGGTCCAGTAGCTCTCCGTTGCGTAGAGTGAAAGTTCGTTCGGCGCGCCAGGCATGGCTGACTTTGTCTCCACCGGATGCCAGGCGATGTATTGGTGCCCGTAGTTCCAGGTGCCTCCACGCTCGATGCCCGGTGGCAGGAAGGCTTCATTCCAGCGCTTGAACTTGACGCCATCACGACTGCTCATGAAAAGCCCCTCGGTAATGGCATTGCCATAGCGAGGAGTGGTCTTGGTCCGCCATTCGCGGTTCTCGGCTTCTGGCAGGGCCTTCATGGAGGCTCCAGGGGCACGTTCGACATAGCGGGTCGGAAAGCCGATGAGCACATGCGGCGCACGATGATAGGGCTTCACCTGATTGGTATACAGATGCTCCACCGGCGAGTCCTCATAGGTCACATCCGCTTGATTCTCCCAATGCAGAAAGTCCTTCGAGGTCGCCGTGCGAATGGCGCGGAATCCGCTCGGCTTCCAGTTCTTCTCATCGGTCACGCCTCCAGTGAAAATTCGCCAGTAGGCACGATACTCTCCACGCTCGGCATCCCAGAAAGCCAGGTTCTGTGAATCAAAGGCACCGGCGGTGATCACCGGCGTGTCAGACATCGGCGACCAGTGCACCCCATCCGGAGATTTCAGCGCGAGCAGACCCTTTGGGGTATGAGATCGCACCAGCGCTTTGTATTTCGCATCCGCTGTGGCCGCAGGATTTTCATCTTTGAAGACGGCAGGATGTCCGCCATCCGGCTTTGTCTTTCCCATCATGCCGTCAGGAATGACAATGTTGTTCGCCTTTGATCCCTTGAACTCATGCAGCCCGAGTTCGGGTTTTCGCCAGTGGATGCCGTCATCACTTTCCGCATAGCAGCAAAACAGCGGATGCTCGTTCGTGCTCACCTTTCCCGGCGTCACCGTGAGCTGCCAGGCCTTGTAGTACATGCGATACAGGTCCCCGTCTTGAAACATGCTGTGATAGCCGCTGCCACTGCCTTCCCACGGTGCATCATGCAGCATCACAATCTCCTGCGGCTGCGGATGATGCAGCCTCTGTTCGGCATCCCCGACGAGTTTGTCGATGAGGTAGTCATCCACAAACAACTCCCGGCGTGAGCCGATCTGCAGAGGATCAGCAGCCACACTGGCCGACAACGAAAGCAGAAGAGCAAGGAGCGTGAGTTTCATGGCAGCTTCGGTGGAAGATCAGATCTCGCTGAGAATGTCTGCGACGTTTACGATGGTGCCCCCTTGCTCGCGGCTGCGGATGCCCGCGATAATGACGGCCATGAGTTCCACCGTCTCATCAAAGGGTAGGGGAGGTGTGCCGCTGCGCAGCATGTCAATGAAAGCAACCAGCTGGCCACGGAAGGCGTGATAAGTATCCTTGAGCTTCAGCGGGAGATCACCCTTCGTGCCATACAGATGAACCGCGCCGAAGCTGCCATACGCATCATGTAGCGCGCCGATGGTCAGCTTCACCCCGCTGCGATGAGTGATGTGCATCACATCACCACCTGCATCCATATGCGCCTGCACGGTGAGGAAACCTTGGCCTAACAAAGGTTCCACCGCTTCCAGGGCATGGATGCCATAGCGCTCCCAGGTCTTGCAAGTGAAGCTGGTGATCCAGCGCAGATCGCCGAGATGCGCGCGCTGCTCGTCATTCAAGCGCATCTCCGGCGCATAGCGCATGCCGCTGGTGGAGAGGATGATGCTGCCATCACGATGCCACTGCACAAACTGGCGCAGCTCTTCCATCGTGGTGGCCATGGGTTTATCGATGAAGACGGGAATCCCAGCTTCAATGAAGGGCCGTGCACGGCGCACATGATCGGAACCATCATCCGTGGCGATCACGGCTGCATCCACATGACCGATCACATCCTCAGGATTCGCCACCACCGTCTCGATCAGGCTCGCGGCGGAGACCTTCGGCGCATCCGCTGGATCATCCGTCCAGATGTGCGTCACACGAGCACCGGGAATGCGCACGGATTCCAGCGGTTGCTTGCCCATGTAAACCGGGATGCCGGCATACGGGCACTTGGCCATCTCCGCAGGATTGTAGCCATTGATGATGCCGCTCCAGGAATACGGATGACCGTTTCCTTCGATCATGCCGAGCATGGCGAGACGCAGTTCCTGGCTCATACGATCTCCACGGCTGCGCCACTGGCTGCAGACTGCAGCGCGGCTTGGTTGAACTTCAGTGTCTGCACACCTTCGTCAAAGGTGGCGAGCGATGTGGGCTTGCCTTCGATGCCATTGATGAAGTCATTCGCCTGGGCGATGAAGAGATCATCCCGCTCCATTGGCGGAGTGGCCTTCCAGGTCCAGTCATCCTCACCATGTCTCATGAAGCCCCAACGCCGCGCATGAAGCTCGATCTTCACACTGCCACGCTCACAGCCGACATAAAAGGTGGTTTCATTCTGCGCCTGGAACTGGTTCATGGAAAAGCTGGCCAGCACATGACCATGACGCGCGCTGACATTGACGGTGTCCTCCACGCTCACACCTTCGAGCATTTGATGCGCGGCATCACAGTAGAGGCGTGTGCACGGCCCGATGATCCATTCCATGGCATTCGCCAGATGGGTCAGCGCATCCTGGATCGCCCCGCCGCCGCTCTCATGCCGCGCATAGTAGATTTCGCGATAGGCAGGACGGAAGGACGGGAAGTGCTGTCCGGAGACAACGCTCGCCTGCAGGATGCGGCCGAGTTGTGCTTGTTTCAAAAACTCCCGCGCCTCAGCCACCCAGGGGATGGAATGATACACATACGCCACGGCGACAAAGCGGCCTGATTCAGCGATCGTCGCTTGGGTGTCGGGCACCAGACTCATGTCGATCGCCAGCGGCTTTTCGATGAACACATTCAGTCCGGCGCGCAGCAGCTTCATGGTCATCGGCAGGTGCAGATGAGCTGGGGTGCAGACGATTGCCGCATCAAACTTTCCTTCCGCCAAAGCCGTGTCCAGCGAGGCAAAGGTGGCCGCTCCATAGCGCTCCTTCATGTTCGTGAGAAGTGTGGGATTGCTGTCACACGCAGTGACAATACAACGTCCCGTTTTTTGAAAGCAGCGAAGGTGACGTTCGCCAATGCTGCCGCAGCCGATGATCAATACAGAGTGCATGAAGGTTGCGGCATTCAAACGTGTTTTGCAGGGCTGCTAAAGCACGTTTCCTTTGGTTACAATCCGTGACCAGATGCACCAAGCCACCTTCATGCACGTTTGCGCGGGCTATTTTTTCAAGATCATCACGGCTGCAGCCACTCCCAGGAGCACGGTGATCATCCAGACCATGTCCGGTGATGCATCGAAGAGATGCAGCGCTCCCACGGCACTGACGATGCCTCCGAGGCCCCAGCACAGGCTGAGAAATCCGGAGTAGCGACCCCGCATGTCATCCGGCGCCATGCTCGCCGCATAGGCCTGCTGACGTGAGAAGGCAAACATCTCACCCACCGTGAAGACGACCATCATGGCAAAAAACATCGGCAACCCCGGCCTGCCCATCAGCAGCAGATAGCTGACCCCCATGAGCAGGTAGCCCAGGGACAGCATCATCCGCACCGGCCATGCCCTCGTCTTCGAGGCTAGCGGCACCTCCATGAGGCAGATCATCACGCCATTCAGTGCCAGTACCGTGCCCGTCCAGTGGGAGGGCAGACCGCTGTGCTCGAAGTGCAGTGGAAAGGTGCTGCTCGTCTGGCGAAACACCCACGACATAAAGACGCAGGTCACCGCCAGGATGAGGAAGGGCCTGTTGTGCCGGATGGACTGCCACGCGACACTCCAGCCCGTCATCTGGGCAGCGGTGCGTTCACCACGCGGCAGATATCTCCACGCGATGAACCCAAAGACCACTGACGTGACTGCATCCACGACAAAGAGCCCGAAGAAGGAGGACTCTGCCAGCCAGCCCGCGACCGCTGAGCCAAAGGACCAGCCGAGATTGATGGAGAACCGCAGCACCGCATAGCCCATCACTCTTTGCGATGGAGGCACAAGATCCTGGACGAGCGCGCTGCTGGCGGGAGAACCTGCTTCGCTCATCAGCCCTGTAACCATCGCGATGACGCTGAGCCACCGCCAGTCATGGGCCTGGGACAGCGCCATCATGCAGATGGCACCCCCAAAGGCGGAGAGCGCGAGCGTGATGTTTCTGCCCAGTCTGTCCGCCAGCCAGCCGCCGATGAAAGCCGCGCAAAAACTGCCAGCCGAGTAGCCTGCCACTGCCCAGCTTGCCTCGGAAGCACTGTGTCCGCTGCGCGTGATGTACAGCGTGAGGAAAGGCCAGACGAAAAGTCCGAACCGGTTCACAAACGTGGCACCCACGAGGATCCAGAAGGCCCGTGGCAGCGTGCGCAGTTCGTTGATGAGGGGAGACATGATGGGAAAACAAAAAGGCCGGACTCCTGAAGGAAGCCCGGCCTGCGGTTGGGTGAAAATGAGTGGTCAGTTTGGATCAGATCGAGACCACTCGGAGGCCTGGGCGGGATGCGCGCTTGGTTCGCTTGCCGAGGAGTACGACCATCGGCCACGCCACAAGCACTCCCTGGTGGGAGTAGTCAGCATAGTTGGCGCAGGGGTTGGTCATCAGGCCGCGAAACTCGCGGCGAACGAATATTTGTCAAACAGCATCTCGTCTTCCCCCTTGGCTAGCCAAAAGCAGGTTCAACTTTCGGTTCGAGACCCGTAACTGCGAACCGAGAACCGCGAACTGTCATCCAACTCACGGTGTCACTGGCGCTCTGAGGGGCGTATGGCATGGACTCCCGAATGCCTCTCAATGCCCGTCTCTTCATCTGGTTCCGGCTGCTGTTTAACTGCCGGTTCTACTATCCTATCTTCACGGTCCTGTTTCTCGACCTCGGCCTGAGCATTGGCGAGTTCGCTGCGCTGAACGTCGTCTGGGCCATCACCATTGTTCTGCTGGAGGTGCCGTCCGGTGCCCTGGCGGACCAGTTTGGCCGCAAACGTCTCATGGTGGCCGCCGGGGTGCTGATGGTGCTGGAGATGGGCGTGCTCTGCCTCATGCCTGTGGGGAATCACGATGTCGTCCTTTGGCTCTTCGTGCTGAACCGCATCCTCAGTGGTGCGGCTGAAGCCTGTGCCAGTGGTGCTGATGAGGCGCTGGCCTATGACTCGCTGCCGGAAGAGGATCGCTCCGCCCTTTGGTCGCGGCTGATGGCCAGGCTGAGCCGCGCGATGGCGCTCGGTTTCATTGTCTCCTCCATCTCAGGCTCCGTGCTCTATGATCACGGGAATATTTCCTCATTGCTTCATTGGTTAGGTCTGGGGGACATCCCGCGCGATGTCACCATGAAGCTGCCGCTGGCGCTGAACTTCCTCACCGGCGTGGCCTGTCTGCTGACCTGCTTGCGCATGACCGAGGTGTCTCATTTCCAAACGACACAGGCCAGTTTCTCGGAGCGTGTGAGCCAGGCCTGGCAAGGCATCCTGGAAACCGGCCGCTGGATCTGGCGCACGCATGCTGCGCTGAAGATCATCGTGCTCGGCGTGGTGTTTGACAGCATCATCCGCCTCTTCCTCACGGTCTCGTCCAACTTCTACCGTCTGGTCGGCATCTCGGAAGGCTGGTATGGCGTCATCGGCACCACCGCTTCCATGCTTGGTCTGCTGACCGCAGGACTCATGGAGACCTGCTCCACGCGCTTCTCCATGACGCGAAACTTCGTGGGGCTCGCTCTGGTCATCTTCGGCAGCCTGCTCTGCGCGGCACATCCGCAGCAAGGATGGTTAGGTGTGGCTCTCATCATGCCGCTGATGCTCGGCATGCGCTTCCTGCAGTTCTTCCTCTCCTATTACTTGAATGCGGAGGTGGATTCCGCCCGCCGTGCTACTGCCTTGAGCTTTCGTGGCCTGACCTTGAATCTGGCCTACGGCTGCATGACCCTGCTCTTCGGCTGGCAGACTCATTGGTTGGAGGAGCGCATGTACGTTCCCGCCGAGGATCCCAGCGTCTTCGCCGCCAGCCTCACCTGGTGGCCTTGGTGGTTCGCGGGGACCTTGGTGGTGGCTACGCTGCTTTTGCGTGGACATCGAAAAGGATGATGAAGCAGAGTGTCCGCACTCCCATCGATGCCTGTCCTCGGAAACAAAAAACCTGCGAAGCCGCGCGGCCTCGCAGGTTTCATGATTCAATTCAGCCTAACCAGAGGTATTACGGCACCGGGAAGCGCTCGTTGATCTGGGCCACTTCGGCTTTGATCTGGGCGAGGGCTGCGGCGTCGTCCTTGCCCTGGAGGGCGCGGTCGATCCAGTTGGCGATCTGCACCATCTCGGCTTCCTTCATGCCACGCGTCGTGACGGCAGGGGTGCCCACGCGGATGCCGCCGCCGAGGGTGATCTTCTCGGTGTCGAAAGGAATGCCGTTCTTGTTCACGGTGATGCCGGCGTGGTCCAGTGTCTCGCTGGCGATCTTGCCGTTCAGTCCCTTCGGACGCAGGTCCACGAGCATGAGGTGATTGTCCGTGCCGCCGCTGACGATGCGGTAGCCGAGCTCGCTGAGACGTGCGGCCAGGGCCTGCGCGTTCTTCACGATCTGGGCGGTGTAGTCCTTGAACTCAGGCTTCAGGCACTCGCCGAAGCACACGGCTTTGGCGGCGATCACGTGCATGAGCGGGCCGCCCTGCACGCCTGGGAACACCTGGCTGTTGATCTTCTTGATCAGCTCCTCGCTGTTCGTCAGCACCATGCCGCCACGCGGACCGCGCAGGCTCTTGTGCGTGGTGGTGGTCACGAAGTCAGCATACTCCATCGGGGATGGATGCGCGCCACCGGCGACGAGACCGGCGATGTGCGCCATGTCAACGAAGAGGTAAGCGCCCACGCTCTTGGCGATCTCGCTCATCTTGTTGAAGTCGATGATGCGTGGATAGGCAGAGGCACCGGCGGTGATCATCTTCGGCTGCTCGCGCTTGGCCACTTCAGCGAGCTCATCGTAGTTGATGAGTTCATCCGTCTGGCTCACGCCGTACTGGCAGAAGTTGTAGAAGCGGCCGGAGAAGTTCGCCGGATTGCCGTGGGTGAGGTGACCACCGTGGGCCAGGTTCATGCCCAGCACCTTGTCACCGGGCTGCAGCACGCTGAAATACACGGCGGCGTTCGCCTGGGAGCCGGAGTGCGGCTGCACGTTCGCATACTTGGCGCCGAAGAGCTGGCAGGCGCGGTCGATGGCCAGCTGCTCCACCTTGTCCACTTCCTCACAGCCACCATACCAGCGCTTGGCCGGATAACCTTCTGCATACTTGTTGGTTAGGCAGCTTCCCTGGGCGGCCATCACGGCGCGGGAGGTGAAGTTCTCGCTCGCGATGAGCTCGATGTTGTTCTGCTGGCGGTGCTGCTCGGCATCGATGATTTCGGCGACGGCAGGATCAGAGGCGGCGAGGATGCTGAGGGGATGGGCGTTTTTGTTCATTTTGGAGACGCGACGGGCATGACGGCCGCCAGCGAAGGGGGTTTTGAGCCAGGCATCTACGATCTCCTTGGCGGTATCGACCGTGGTGGTCTTGCCAGCCAGGCAGAGAACGTTGGAGGCATTGTGCTCGCGGGTGATGGCGGCTGTTTCCGCATCATGGACGAGGCTGGCCTGGATGCCGCTGTGGCGGTTGGCCGTGATGCACATGCCGATGCCGGTGGTGCAGACGAGGATGCCGGCGTCAGCGCGGCCATCCAGCACGCGGGTGGCCACAGGCTCGGCGTAGTCAGGATAGTCCACGGAGTCCGTGTTGTGCACGCCGAGATCATGAACGGTATAACCGCTGGTCTGGAGATGGGAGACGACAGCATTCTTCAGATCGAGCCCGCCGTGGTCGGAGGCGATGGCGAGAGATTTGGGGAGGTCAGACATTGAAGGAAGGAAAGAAGGATAACTAAAAGGAGAAATGAAAAATGGAAAATGACGGCGGGGAAGCAGGGGACGGCTCTCCTGGAATCTGGAAGCTCAATCACCCTGCGTGCTACCTCGGCCGGCCTCATCTTTCCAAGTTTGGTCAATGTAGGCCAGAAGGCTGGGGAGAGTCTTTTCGAGATGGACCATCACCTCGCGGTAGTCATCCAGGTCGCCACCAAAGGGATCCATGATGTCACGGCCGCGCAGACTGTCATCCGCGACGAATTCAGTCACCAGGTAGACCTTGTCCTCCGCCTCTGGAAAATCATCCAGGATCGAGGCGAGATGGCCACGGCTGAGGGCAAAGATATGGGTGGACGTCTCAATCAGGTCGATCGTCACCGCCTTGCTGCGATGTGTGGAGAGGTCCACTCCGCGTTCCCTGGCCAGGGTCACGCTATGCTTGCTCGCTTGCTGGCCGGAATAGGCTCCAGTCCCGGCACTCGCCACCTTGATGTCATCACGCCCTTTGGTCAGACCACGAAAAAGCGCCTCAGCCAGAGGGCTGCGGCAAGTGTTTCCAGTGCAGACGAACAAGACGCTTTTCAAGGGAACCGCAGTGTGGACAGCCCCCCTGCTTTGTCAAAGCATCGGACACTATTTTCCATGTTCTGACCCCACATTCATGCCATGAGCAGCCCCTTCATAGGGCTTTCTCCCTGCTTCGCTTTAGCAAAAAAGAACCCGGTGACCCGAATTTGCCGGTCTCAGTAGGCGTTGTCGCGCTTGAAGAAGGTCAGGAACATGATCTGGAGGTCCAGCAGGAGGCTCCAGTTCTCCAGATACCAGAGGTCGCACTTGATGCGCTCAGACAGGTCGGTGTCGCCACGCAGGCCTTTGACCTGCGCCCAGCCGGTCATGCCCGGCTTAGCCGCATGACGGGCATTGTAATGTGGGATCTGGTGCTTGAATCCGGCGATGAGTTCCGGCCGCTCCGGACGTGGTCCGACGAGGCTCATCTCACCCTTCAGCACGTTCCAGAACTGCGGCACTTCATCGATGTTCCATTTGCGCATGAAGGCACCCACACGCAGGCGGCGCGGGTCATCCTGCACGCACCATTGGGCACCGCCGGCGGCCTCCGCATTCAGCTTCATGGAGCGGATTTTGATGATCTCAAACGGCACGCCGTTCATGCCCCAGCGGCGCTGACGGTAGAAGATGGGCCCCTTGGATTCAAAATAGACCATGGCCCCAAAGAAGGCGATGATCGGCGAGCTGATCATCAGGCCAAAGAGCGCTCCAGCCACATCCAGCGCACGCTTGAGCATGACATTCAGCGTGCTGTCCAGCGGCAGGCGGTTCACGCCGAGCACCGGGGTGCCGGCGATGGTTTCCAAAGACAGGCCCGAGACAAAGATGCGGAACACGGAAGGTGCCAGCTTGAACTGGATCATCTCCCGTTCGCAAAGGTTCGCCAGCTCCACCATTTGCTGCCTCGGAAGGTCCGCCACGATGATCATGTCCACCTCATGCCGGGCGATCACGCGCTGGATGTCTTCCACATAGCCCACGAAGGGAATGTTTTCGGGCATGGGATTGTCATCCCGCCAGCCGGAGGCATCCACCCAGCCCACGAGGTCGAAGGCGTGAGCGCGGTCGGCGCTGAGAGTCTGCCAGAGGCGCTGGGCATCGTCATTCCAGCCCACGAAAAGCGTGCGCTGCTGGAGGGTCGCGATGCGCCCAGGGGAGTGCAAGAAGGCATCAAAAAGCCCTCTCCAGCCCAGCAGCAGAAGAAGAGCACAAGCTCCATTCAGGGCCACATAAACACGGGAGATGGAGGGTTCCAGCTTCAGCGCCAGGCTGAAGGAAAGGAACACCAGCGTCCAGATCAAGACTGCCTTGGCGATTCGGGAGGCGATCCAGCGGTTTCTCAGCAGGATGTTACGGTGATAGAGGCCCTGCCAGCCCAGCGCCAGCAGCAGGGAAAGGGAACCCAGGGCCATGTGGCCTGCATACTGGCGAAGTTCCATGTTGGACCAGTTGCCATAGTCACGGATGAACGAGTGAAAGCGCAGCCAGTAGGCGAGATGCTCTGCCAGCACGATCATCATCAAATCCCCCATAATCGAGACCAGCACCCAGAGGTGGGGCGAGGGTTGATGTCGCTGCCGGTGGGCGCGGCGTTCTTCGAGTTTTTCCAAGAGATTGCCCGAGACCGGCCCTGAAGAGGCCATCGCTGGTCGTGGAAGATTCGAGGTTGGCATAGTCGTCCTGTATTTGCCTCAAATTATGGAAATTTAATATGGAAGTAAATCAAAATGTCGAAAATTATGCTTTATACGTCGCAATAATGATAGGATCCGAAAATGGTAAGGAATCTGTCTTGGTTAGTAAAAATTCTGTGTTCAGTGACGCTGAAATGCTCCAAATGACCTTCTTTGACGAGGTTATATATTTCCCAGATTCAGTGAACTTTTGGGCAGGCGCAGCGGTCATTGCTCTTTGCGGAGCATCGAGGGTGAGACCCCAATTCATTGGGTCTTCGCCATTCGGGTCCGCTTCCTCCACATCCATACCAGCGCTGCAATGAGCCCGATGAGCCCGCCCAGGTAGCTGGCATTGTGAATGTAGCCCACCTGGGCGAAGGCGACCGTGTCGATCACATCTCGTCCTGCAAACATGCCGTCCCAGTTCTCCATGCGAGGATCGTTTTGATCGGTTGGAGCCCATGCGTAGGCCATGATGGCGGCCAGCAATGCGGTTCCCGTCATGACGGCCACTCCTTTCAGGCTGAGTCCGGCCGCCTTTCGCCAGGGCATATGCGGTATCGTGAGCCTGCCCATGAACCACCCGGCAAAGAAGCCCACCCACCAGGTGGCCAGAAATCCGATCTCAGCCACGATCAAGCGCTCCGGCTGCGTCTTGGGAAGATAGAAGAACTGCTGGAACTTAAAGTCCGTGAAATACTCCGGCCCGATCTCGAAGGTGATCTGATCATGCACGATGCCATAGCTGCCCGCGATCACCGCGCCTCCGCAGCCAAAGAGCAGCATCCAGCCAAACTGGCGCAGCGTGAAACGCGGGTAGAGGAGATTCATCAATCCCGCCTGTCTTACTCAAGTGAAGGGACCATCGTCAAGCTCACGGCTTGAGCAAGCGCAAGACGCTGCCACTGCGCTCAGTTAGTTCCGTCGGCTCTTTGCCTTGGAGCCGTTGTTCGCACGCTCCTTGATGCGGGCACGCAGACGCTCGGCGGTCAGCGCTTGTTGCAGGGCCACGTTCTGCTGCCGCAGGCTCTCCATCTCATGAGCTGAACCGCCAGTGGCGATGGGGGTGGAACTCGTTTGGGGTGCCGCGGTGATGATGGGTTCAGCTGGTGCGCTGGAGCCGCTGCCATTGAGATCGGGCAGGGGAGAGAGATCACCCGACAAGTCGCCGGTCGGAATCGTGCTCGCGGGCAGGCCTTCACCGGCATCGATGCCGAGCAGGGCTTCGAGCTGCATCAGCCGTGCCTTCGTGGATGGCAGCTCGGCACACATCTGGCGGGTGATGTCCAGCGTGGTCTGAAGGGCCTGCTCACGCTCGCGTGATTTGACCAGCAGATTGTCAAAGCGCGACTCCTCGACCTTCAGCTGGTCGCTGGCCAGGTGACGATAGAGATCAAACTGCCGCTGCATCTCGGCGCGCCAGGCATTGGCATCTGAGCGCACGAACTGGAGATCCTTCTGCTGGGTCAGCACCTGCTTTTCGAGTGCGTCCTTGTTCTTCAGCAGTTTTTCCTCCACCCGCCTCAGCAGCCAGAGACGGACCATGCCAGCAATGAAAAGCACCGCCATGAGGGAGGTGCCGAGGACATAAGGGGTGGCTTCCGGATCGCTGATCTTCACAAGCCGGGAAGCAAGCAGTCCGCAGGCCCGGGGCAAGCCCTCGGCAGGCATGAATGAAAAAATGTGTCGCAGCTTTGAAAGGTTCCAGGTGAACATTCAAGCATGCTGAAGCAGCAAACAGGCATCTGCTAAATGTGGCTTGGGAAACACCCCGGCTGGTTATTCGCGTTTCTTTCAGGTCGGACCTTCGCCAAACCCAGGGCCTTTCTCCATTTGACGGCGTGAAGGCAGCGGGCTAGAAACTCGCCCGAACGTTTTTCTCCCTGCTCGGTCAAATCCAGCTCTATGCATCCTGCCCGTCTTGTTGCCCGTCTTTCCCTGGCCATTGGTTTCCTTGCCTTTGCCGGTGTTTCTCACAGCGCTCCTCTTCCTGCGGATCATCCCTGTGGTGAGCTGGTGAAAAAATATCTCACCTGCGTGGTGAACCAGGAGTGGAAGACTGCGGCGAACCTGCTGCAGGCCTCCTCCCTTGAGCGTAAGCAAAAGGAGACCATCGCCATCATCAAGACCGCTCCGACCATGTCCGAGGAGCAGGCCATGCTGGAGCGTTTCGGCGTCAAAGAAATCCGTGACCTGGAAAAGCTGAGCCCCCAGGAGTTCTACATTCTGGACCGTGAAGCCTGGCACAAGCGCATCAATGCCGCCGCTGAAGTCACCAAGCGCAAGCAGGAGACCCTCAAGATCGAAGTGCTCGGTCTCGTCGAGGAGAAGGACAAGGGCTACGTGCACGCCACCGTCCGCACCTCCCAGGAAACGCTGACCGACCGCATTGAGGAGCTCTTCCTCATCTCCTTCGTCAAGCAGGGTGACTCCTGGACCATCTCCCCTGAGATGAAGGACCGCCCGATCATCACGCCACTCGATGGCAAGAGCGAGGAGACACCCAAGGCCAAGTAAGACGGCCCGCTTTCATTTTTTTCCAGCAGCGCAGAGCCACAAGCTCTGCGCTGTTTTTTTTAGGCTGGTGTGAAGTTATGCAAACCTTGTTAGGTGGTCAGGGATTCGTCCTTGGAGAGGAGGGCGAATGTGGCGCCGCATGAATCCGCACTGAACAGCTAGTTAACGCTTGAGATTTCCGAAGACTCAATAACTGTTCTTTAGAACAGTTATGAATGCGCAACTCGCTCAACTTCGCTCCCTGGTGGCGGCCCGCTTTCCGGCGGCCATGCAGGCATGTTTTCTTGGGGCTTCCACCCCGGTGAATCAGAACGTCGGACTGCTTCCAGGGAAGCTGGTGGAGATTGTCTCTCCCGATCACGCTGCGGGCGCAGGCCTGCTCATGCTGCATTTGGGCCAGCAGGCTCAAGGCTCGCTGGCCTGGGTGGATGCGGCGGATGGCCTGGATCTGACTTCGCTGCCCTTGGAACTGCGGCAGCGCGTGCTCTGGCTGCGCGCCCATGGAGTGAAGGACAGCCTCAAAGCCGCTGACATGCTGCTGCGGGATGGGAATCTCCAAACCGTGTTTCTGGATCTGCGGCTCGCGCCTGAGCGGCAGCTCCATGGGCTGCCTTCCAGCATCTGGCATCGCCTGCGCATGCTCGCTGAGAAGGCGCATGTTTCCGTGGCCGTCTTCACGCCTTTTCAAATGGTGGGCTGTGCCGCTGCACGCTGGGCGGTGAAGGGAGCTTTTGATCTGAACAGCCTGCAACAGGAGCGCGATGTTTTGCGCAACGCTCTGCACGCGATTCCACAACGCGGTGCGGGTTTGGCAATGCCGGACTCCAAGCCTGAGGAGCTCTCGCTGCCAAGCTGAACCTCCGTCTTCCTTCACGTGTCATGTATGCTGTCTGGAGACTGCCGCAGTTCATGCTTCAGGCCCTGAAAGTGCCGGCAAAAGCGCGTGCCGCCGTGCTGGATGGCACACCCTGCCAGGACTCGCACAAGAATGAGGACCACGTGCTTTTGTGTGTGAGCCAGCCTGCGGAGGAGCAGGGGGTGCATGTCGGCATGCGGTCTTCGCAGGCCCTGGCCAGATGCCCGCAGATCGCGTGCTTGTATCGGGATGAAGCAGCGGAAAAGGAACTGCAGGAACTGCTGCTGCAAGGCGCCGAAACCTGGACCGCTGATTTCGAATCCACGCATCCCGGTCTCTGCGTGCTGGATCTGCGCCGTGTGCATCGTCTCCAGCAGCCAGGCTGGTTAGAGCATGGCCGGCACATGCATCAGGACTTCCGTGAGCGTGGCCTGGAGATCTGTGTGGGCATGGCGAAGACACCGGACATGGCGTTGCTGGCCTCGCATGCGGCCTTTCCGGTGAAAGTCATTCATGACTCGATGACCGACGAAAAGGTGGCCTTTCTCGAACTGCCTCTCTCCGTGCTCTCACCCCCGGTGGAGCTTCAGCAGACCCTCAGTTTGTGGGGCATTCATACCCTGGGAGAGCTGAAGGCTTTGAGGCGACAAGCCGTGGGTGAGCGGCTCGGTCCCGCAGGACTCGCCCTTTGGGATCTTGCGGATGGGAGCAGGGAACGCTTGCTGGAGCTGGTTCGCCCTCCTGTTCATTATCGGCAGGAGATCGAACTGGAAAACGGTATCGAGACGCTGGAGCCTTTGATGCATCTGCTGCGTGATTTCTGCCAGCGCCTCTGCACCCAGCTCAGTCATGCCTGGAAGGCGGCCTCATTTCTGCACTTCAAGTTAGGCTTTGATGATGGCGCATCTCACACCAAGGACTTGCGCATCGCCGAACCCACCCGTGATGTGGAGGTGCTTCTGCGCATCCTGGAGACGCATCTGGAAAGCCTCAGCGCCTCCGCTCCGGTCATGCGTGTGTCGCTGGAGATCATGGCGGTCAATCCTTCCGCGGCCCAGGATTTGCTCTTTGATCGCGGACTGCGTGATCCTGCCAAATTTGCGGAAACCCTGTCCGCTCTCGAAGCCCTGTTAGGCCACGATCACGCAGGCCGGGGCCAGCTTCTGCCCACTCATCAGCCTGATGCATTTTCGGTCTCTCCTTTCCTGGAGAAGCCAAGCTCAACCGAGCAGCCTGCCGACTCCACCCGAGGTCTGCCGTTGCTCCGCTTTCGTCCTTCATGGACGGCGGATGTGAAGTTGCAGGATGCCAGACCCATTGGGCTGCGCAGTGGTGCTCGTGACCTCCAGCTCAGTGACTGTCGCGGCCCCTGGTTCCTGTCAGGTCATTGGTGGGATGCCCGGCAGGCCTGGTCGCAGGAGGTGTGGGATGTGTATACTCAGGATGGCGGCCTTTACCGGCTGGTGCGTGAAAAGGGAGCCTGGAAGCTGGAGGGCCGTTATGGCTAAGGACTCACCACCTTTTCATGAGCTGCATGCCCGCAGTGCCTTCAGCTTTCTGCGCGGCGCCGCCAGTCCTGAAGTCATGATGCGGCAGGCGTCGAAGCTTGGCATGAGTCATCTCGTCATCACGGATCGTGACGGTGTTTATGGTTCGGCCAGAGCGCATCACGAAGCCAGGGCGCTTGGCATCAGAGCTGTGGTCGGTGCGGAGCTGACTTTGGAATGCGGCGGTGTGCTGCCGGTCATCGTGCGCACGCGGGAGGGGTATCAAAACCTCTGCCGCATGCTCACCCAGGCAAAGCTGGCCGCTGCCAAAGGCCAAAGCCGCATCACCTGGGATAATCTGACCACTCATGCCCGAGGCTTGAGCGCATTGAGTGGTGATCATGAGGGCGTGCTGCATCGTGCACTGGACATGGGGGACAAACAGAAGGTCGTGACCTTGATGCAGCGTCTCTGCCAGACCTTTGGAAGCGAGCATGTGTTTCTGGAGATTCATCGCCGCAGGCTCCGGCATGAAGACATCCGGCTCAGTGCCATTCGTGATCTCGCCGAGCACCTGAGTCTTCCCCTGGTCGCCTCCAATGCTCCGCTCTATGCCGCGCAGGAGCAGCGCATTCTTCAAGATGCCTTCACCTGTCTGCGTCACCACACATACCTGGATGCCGCAGGCTTGCATCTGGCGCCCAATGCCGAGGCCTGTCTTAAATCTGCCGATCAGATGCAAAGTTTGTTCGCGGATATTCCTCAGGCTTTGGCTGAGACGGCGCGGGTGATTGAAAGTGTGGAGTTCGGCCTGGAGAATCTCGGTTATGAGTTTCCCTCGCATGATGTGCCTGCCGGCCATGATCAAGACAGCTTTCTGCGCGAGCGCACCTTTATCGGTGCACGCGAACGCTACCCAGGTAACCAGCTGACTCCCAAAGTTCGAGCTCAGCTAGAGAAAGAGCTGGCGCTCATCTCCAAGCTTGGCTTCAGCGGCTATTTCCTGGTTGTCTGGGACATTGTCCGCTGGACCAAGGAGAACGGCATCCTGGTGCAGGGCAGGGGCAGTGCGGCCAACAGTGCTGTCTGTTACAGCCTCAACATCACCAATGTGGAGCCTGTGGGGAACAGCCTGCTCTTTGAGCGCTTTCTGGCTGAAGGCCGCGAAAGCTGGCCGGACATCGATCTGGATCTGCCCAGCGGTGATCAGCGTGAACGAGTGATCCAGGAGATGTACCGGCGCTTTGCGCCTTATGGTGCCGCCATGACGGCGAATGTCATCACCTATCGCGGTCGCAGCGCCATGCGTGAGATGGGCAAGGTGCTGAACCTGCCGCAGGACGTGATCGAACGCTTCACAGATCTTTATGCGAACGGCGACTTCCCGCACACCTTGAAACTAGAAGAGCAAGTCAAGCAGGCTGGTCTGCCAAATGAGCATCCGCGCTTGCGGCCGTTCCTCAGCCTTTATTCCATGGTTTACGGCCTGCCCCGGCATCTCGGCCAGCACAGTGGAGGCATGGTGCTTTGCACCAAAGGTCTGGATGGCATCGTCCCCCTGGAGCCTGCCAGCATGCCGGGCCGCGTCGTCGTGCAGTGGGACAAGGATGACTGTGAGGACCTCGGCATCATCAAGGTCGACTTCCTGGGGCTTGGCATGATGGCGGTCATTGAGGAGGCCGTGCATACCAGTGAACGACGCGGACACCCCGTGCCGCTTCACACTTTCCCGTGTAATGATCCGGCCTGCTATGATCTCATGCAGAAGGCGGACACCATCGGCGTCTTCCAGATCGAGAGCCGCGCCCAGATGGCCACGCTGCCGCGCATGAAGCCAGAGAACTTTTACGATCTCGTGGTCGAGGTCGCCATCATCCGTCCAGGTCCCATCGTGGGAAAGATGGTTCATCCATATTTGAGCCGTCGCAAGGATCCCAGCAAGATCGAATACATCGACCCTGAGTTTGAGCCGATTCTTAAAAGAACGTTAGGCGTGCCTTTGTTTCAGGAGCAGATGCTGAAGATGGCCATGGTCATCGCGGATTTCAGCGGCAGCGAGGCCGAGGAACTGCGCCGCGCCATGAGCTTTCACCGCAGTGAGGAGAGGATGGACAAGGCCATGGCCAAGCTCACGGCTGCCATGAATCGAAAAAACGTGAAGGAAGAAGTGCAGCAGCGCATCAAGGACAGCATCAAATCCTTTGCCCTCTATGGCTTCCCGGAGAGTCACGCCATCAGCTTTGCTCAACTGGCCTTCACCAGTGTCTGGCTGAAGGTGCATCGGCCGGCTGAGTTTTACGCTGCCTTGCTGAACTGCCAGCCCATGGGCTTTTACAGTTGTGCCACCCTTGTTCGCGATGCCAAGCAACATGGGCTGCGCATCTTGCCCGTGTGTGTCTGCCAGTCTGATGAAACATGCACCGTGGTGGAAGACAAGATACTGAGGCTGGGCTTCCGTCAGCTTCGCGGCTTCTCCAGCGCTGCAGCCCAACATCTTTTGCATCAACGCGCCGTCAGGCCATGGCAGGATCTCACAGATCTGCTCAGCCGCTGCCAGCTCAGTCAGCGCGATAAACGGGTGCTGGCCCAGGCAGGCGCCTTCAATGCCCTTGGCCACCACCGCCGCAGTGCGCTGTGGGAATCCGCCGTGCCCTTGCATCAGGATCTGGTCGAATCAGCGACCACTTCCGAAGCCTCGCCGCTGAGCGCCATGTCAGATTATGAGCGTCTGGCCGCTGATTATGCGGTCACGGGTCTCACCGTCGGCAAGCATCCCATGGCCTTGATTCGAGATCAGCTCCGGCGGGTGGTGAAAGCTTCTGAGCTTTCGTTGCATAAGAACCGCTCGCGTCTCGCCATTGCCGGCATGGTCATCTGTCGTCAGCGTCCCGGCACCGCCAACGGTCACTGCTTCATCAGCCTGGAGGATGAAAGCGGCATCTCCAATGCCTTCGTGCCTTCCAGGCTTTTCGAGTCCAGCCGCCTCGTCATCACCCAGGAAAAATTCCTCAAGATCCACGGCGAACTGCAGCACCAGGAAGGCGTCATCACCGTGCTCGCCCATCGCATCACCTCACTGCGCTATGATCAACTCAAGCAAGCCAGGCTGGAGTCGCATGACTTTAGATGAGCATGTCTTGTTAGACCTAACTTCACTTGGCATCCGCCAGTCCGAAGAACATCATGTGCTGCCAGGGCAGGCCGTCGAACTCGCGTTCGAGCTTCAATCCATTCGCCTTCATCTCCTTCAGGATCTGCACCTTGCTCATCTTGTGCTCGGGTTTGATGGGCACTTCATCATCCTCGGCACGGAACTCCACAAGGCAGATCTGGCCACCGGGCTTCAGCGCCTTCTTCATGCCCTCCAGCATCTGTACGGGATGCGAGAACTCATGATACACATCCACCAACAGAACGAGGTCACAGGAGTTCGCTGGCAGCTTCGGATCATGATACTCGCCGACGATTGTCTGGATGCTGGTGATGCCTTTCTCGATCGCACGCTCATTCAGCATCACAATCATCTCCGGCTGCACATCCACCGCATAGACCTTGCCCGTGGCTCCCACAGCCTCGGCCATCGGGATGGTGTGGTAGCCATTGCCAGCGCCCATGTCACACACGGCCATGCCGGGCTTGAGGTGCAGTTCCTCCCGCATCTTGGCCACACCCTCCTCACGTTCACGCTTGTTGCGGATCAGCCAGTTTGCCCCCTGCCAGTGCATCGTCTGCGCGATCACGCGGCCTTCGTATTCCTTCAAGGCGGGCGGCGTGGGTGGTGTGGCAGGCTGCTGTGCCACCGCCAGAAGCGGCAGCAGGAGAGTGAGGAGAACCTGATGACGCATAAGAAGAGGAGATGAGTTGGGTTAAAGAGCTGCGCGATACAGAGCGACGAAATCTTCCACCGTCAATGCACGCGGATTGAACTGCGCGGTCCACTGCTTGGCGGCCATTTCGGCCAGGGCAGGGAGGTCGGCTTCGGTGACACCATAGTGGCTGATCTGGCGTGGCATCTGGGCTTCCCAGAGAAGCTCGCTGACGCGGTCCGCCAGATCACCATCAAAGTAGCTTTCGTAAATGGCGGCGATCTCAGGAAGCGCGCGGTTGAAGCGAATGATGTGCGGCAGCATCACGCCCACAGCCTCGCCATGCACCACGTGAAATTTCGCCGTCAGCGGATTCGCGCAGGAGTGCGCTCCACCCAGCATGCTGTTTTCAATGGCAATGCCGGAGTAGGCGGCGCCCAGCAGCATCTGGCCGCGTGCTTCAATGTCCTTTGAATCACGCAGCACGCGGCTGAAGCCTGCATGGCAAAGCCGGAAACCTTCGCGGGAAAAGACGGTGGAGTAAGCGTTGCGCTTGTTGGTCACCGCTGTTTCGAGCGCGTGTGAAAGCGCATCCATGCCCGTGCAGACGGTGACACGATGCGGCTGGGAAACCGTGAGTTCTGGATCCAGGATGGCGATCTTCGCCGCCGCCTTGGTGTCACCGCAGGCCATCTTCACATGCGTTTCAGCATCTGAGATGAGCGCATAGCTCTGGCACTCGCTGCCAGTGCCTGCCGTTGTCGGAATGGCGATCAACGGCAGCATGGGTTTCATGGC
This sequence comes from Prosthecobacter gellanilyticus, assembly GCF_007992435.1. Lineage (GTDB taxonomy): Bacteria > Verrucomicrobiota > Verrucomicrobiia > Verrucomicrobiales > Verrucomicrobiaceae > Prosthecobacter > Prosthecobacter gellanilyticus. The sequence continues at coordinate 48,902 of NZ_BKAG01000011.1, forward strand.
CTTGCCGGTGCCCCAGTAGTCCTGCATGCGGCCACCGTTAGTGAGGATGAAGTTGCAGCCCTTCGCGGTGTCCATGCTGCTGCCGCCCCCGAGACCGATGATGAGATCCGTCTGGAAATCTGCGGCCACTTTGACACAACGATCCACATCCTCTGTGCTCGGGTTCTCCCGCACCTCGCCATACACCTGCACTGCGAGTCCGACGGCTTCCAGCGCAGCCTTGGCTTTGTCGACATAGCCAGCTTTGACGATACCAGGATCACTGACAATGAGGGCACGCTTGCCTCCAATGTCAGCGGCCAGTTCGCCAAGGCGGGAGAGTGTGCCATTGCCATAGATCAGCCGCGTGCGTGGCTGGTGGTCGAAAGGGGGGAGTGACATCAGGCGGGGGGAGTCGAATATGGTTGGTCTCTATATGGCCGTCGGATGCTTTTGGTAAAACAGGCTGCGCTTGCCGTAACCGTTGATCATCATGCAAATGCCGACCCCGGACACAATGAGCCTGAAGCGACCCTCAATGAACTGGCTGCAAAGAATGACGGCACCCACGATGAGCAGGAGATTGCCACGGCGCAGTAGCGGGCGGTCAGGTTCAGGATCTGTCACGGGCTGGATGTCGGGAGCCAAAATCATGGTCTGGCAGTTTTGACAGGGGACTTGTAGCCCCACATCAATCTCGCGTGCATTGGTCATTTCACGACAGGTAGGACAGCAAAATTGAAACTCTTTCGCGGAAGTCTCACCCATTAATTCACCCAATGAGTACCAAAAATCCTGCTGCTCCTCACGCACCATGGCATTGCTGGTCATGCGCTTCTCTCGATATGCAGACTGGATGCCGTCCAGTGTGTGCTGCTCGGGTGGTGATGTAAGGGTGCTTTTGACCAGGTAGGCCATGAAAAGAGAGGAGGTGTCTTGTTGTTATCAGTGCTTGCCGCCTTTTGGATACTTCTTGAAATAGAGACGGCGACGACCCTGGCCAGTGATCATCATGCCAGCGCCAGCGACAGCAAGACCCCAGAAGATGTAGAAAGAGGTGCCACCACGGTCAATGGCATCCATATAGCTAGCGACTGTCGTGCCTGCCCCGACAACAAAGACCGCAGCGCCTGCCAGCAATGTCTGGGTGGCTTCCTTGAGCAGGTGACGATCCATCACCGCATTCTGACGTGCCCTGACATCTGGTACCTGGGCCAGAGTCTGGCAACGAGGACACTTCGTTTCCAGTCCGACATCAATCTGCCGGGCTGGAACCATACCTTTACATTTCGGGCAGACGAAGGAGAAACGAGCAGTGGGCGCATCGCCCACCAACTCCGCCACGGAATACCAGAAGTCCTGTCTCTCCTCACAAACAAGCGCAGTTCCGGCCAGCAGCTTCTGCTTGTAGTCGGAATGGATGTCCTCCAGGGCATACGTCCTGGGCTTGGCGGTGAGGGATTCTTTGACCTGGTAGGCCATGACGGAAGTCTGTCTGATGACGAGACATCAAGCGACCGCGCGGTCAATCGAACGGCGCTTGTAGAGGAACTCGAACATGTTGCCCTCATGCGGCTGATCCCAGCTGATCTTCATGGTGCTGAGAGGCCCGAGGTTCAGGCGGTCGATGGTCTGGCATTCGAGAAGCTGCTCCGTGAAGGCTGGATCTGCGGTGATGGCAGAGACGATCAGGGAATAACCGATTTTGCTCAAAACCTCGCTCTGCGGCACTTCGACGACGCTGGCGTAAGGGCAAAGGAATTCGCGGTTGGCCAGAGGGTGTGCCCAGGAATCGCAATGAATGATGGTCGGACGCAGGAAGACACCGCCCTGGAACTCCACTTTGCGCGGGCCATTGCGATACTTCGCGGTGACGTCCTCGGCACCAGGGGTGGCGAGATCACTGTCGATGGCGCTGTCGATGTATTCCGCCATCTTGGTGTTGGCGAAGCCGGAGAGACGGGCATTCTCGTCATCGGAGGCCAGGGGTTCCACAGGGCCGAGACGCTGGGCGATGGCATCGGCGATCTCCTTGCCATATTTCGGCACCAGCACGGCGCTCGCATTGATGCAGGAGCGGCCGCCGTTGTCGCTGATGGAACTGACGATGACGTCGATGTACTCTTTCCAGTTCTCGATCTTGTCCTCGCCGATGATGATCTTGCTCCAGCCCGGGCCGTGCACCTGCACGCGCGGATTGTTTTCATACATCTTGGCGATGTTCACATCACCGAAGACCAGGCTGCGTCCGCAGATCTTCACCACTTCACCGCTGCCTTCGTGATCGGTCGGATAGAAGCCGAAAGCCTCTGCAGGAGCACCTGCGGCAATGAAAGCCTGGATGAGACGGAAAGGAGTCCAGGGTTCATCACGGCCTGGCTTGATCACCACCGGAGTTTTCAGCGCGATGGAAGGCAGCCAGAGTGAGTTCACTGCTGGCGAGTTGCTCGGCATCACCAGACCGAGTGCATTCGCGGTCGGGAAGTAGGCCACCGGGCAGCCTGCCTGGGTGCCGAAGCCATTGTCGATGACACTCATGTCCAGGCCGCGGGAGAGGCCGTTCAGGATCATGGGCATGTTCGTCATGGCGAAGTGGATCTTGGTCATGTTGCGCTTCACCATGATGTGCGGCAGACCGCTGGTGCGGGAGAGCGTCGCGATGTATTCCTCCGGGCTCTGCGTGTGGCCCCGGTCACCGAGCGGCAGAGTGCCATTCAAAAAGAGATCACCAGCCTTCGCGGTGATGTCGATCAACTGCTGGACCGTGAACTTCTTCAGGCTCGCCCGTGCCTCGCCGATGCGGGCCAGATCCTTGCGGACGATGCCAGCATTCACCTGGCTGACCTCGGCGCAGACTTCGCCGGTTTTGTGATCTTTGACCTGGACCTTGTCGAGGGACTCGTAAGCGCGGCCTTTGCGGAGAGCGGGAAGATGGGGGAGGGACATACGGGGTGGAACGAAACCGGGTGGGGGAGAGGAAAGGTTTAAACGAGGAGAACGAGGCAAATCCTTCGATGGTTGTGAGGGACCGGCAAACTGGGTTAACTTTCGTAGCTCATCTGGCAAATGATGTTTTGAGCCTGCTGGAAGAGGTCTGGCCACTCAGGCGAGTCTTCGGGGAGTTTGGCGGCGGCCAGACAGTCGAGCATTTCTCGATGCGTCACGTGATCGTGCTTAATCATCCACTGGATCTCTTCCATGTGGGTGGGGTCGGCACCACGCATCATCTTGGTCAGGATTAAATCCAATGTAGATGGGCGGAAAAGAGTGATCTTTTGCAATTCCAAGCGGGTAATGCGGACTCGATGGACTGCCCAGTCGGGTCGGAGAAAGATCTGTCCTTCCTCAAAGATGTGCGTCAGGTAGAGATCCAATGGCTGCAGTGCTTCATTAGCCTGCCTGAGAGCTTCCCAGAATGCTGCATCTTGATCGAGCGCCAGTGAGTCGGAGGAAGGCACTACAGCATCGACATCTAGCGTGCTCCCATAATCTTCCGGTGGTGAATCATACCCGAGCCAGATGGCAGCTTTACCGATGAGAGTCAGTTCCACTGAATGCGTCAACGTTGCATCCAGAGTGCGCAGGATATGGCTGGGATTGTCACGCGGCATATCCGAGCGAAGTCACCTTTTTGGGTCGGAGCCAGGCAGGGCTGCCCATTCTCCCTGGCCCGATTTTTCCTGGAATCGAAACGTAACGCGAGTGGTGTGGCAAGACACCTGCTTGGGGCGACGGAAGCTCTGGCAACAGGCCCAGCAGTTCACTCCAAAAAAGGTTCTCTGGCTCATAGCGCTGGCCAGCCAGGGCGATCTCGCGGATCACGGACTCGCTGCGTTCAAGCCGCGTATGTCGGGCGATCTGGCGGACATCGTTGTCGGTATGGCTTAGCAGCATAGCCCCCACGCGGATTAACCAGGGCTCGTAGCGATTGGCAATGGTCAGCAAGGCGAGCGCGAGCTTTTCGTTGGGGAACTCGGTTTCTGTCACCCGGCTTGCTGGTGGCGTGTCGCTTTGGAGGAAATGAAAACAACCTCGGGCGATGGCCTCATCGACCAGATCCTTTTCGGTCCTCAACCCAAACCTCTCAGCCTCGTGTCTCAGGCACGACATATGGGTCGTAGTGCCGAGCTTTTGAGCCAGAGAAGGTGGATTCATGATATTGAGATACGGATGAATCGGTCATCCCATCGGATTAACGAGTGTGCCAATTCCCTCGATGCTGATGGCCACTTCGTCGCCGGACTGGAGGGTGAACTCATCACCGGGGACGATGCCGGTGCCCGTCATGAGCAGGGCTCCGGTGGGGAAGGTATTGTCGCGATAAAGGAAGCCTGCCAGCTCCTGAACTCCGCGCTTGAGCTGGGAGATGGGTGTTTCACCGCTGAAGACCACGGCTCCACTGCGGCTGATGGCGACGCTGATCTTGGTGTCCGGATTGAGCGGCTCGTTGGTGATGTTGAGGCAGGGACCCACGGCGGCGCAGAGCTTGAAGCACTTGGCCTGCGGCAGGTAGAGCGGGTTCTCGCCCTCGATATCACGGCAGGAAAGATCGTTGCCGATGGTATAACCAATGATCTTGCCATTGGGATTGATCGCCAGGGTGAGCTCGGGCTCGGGCACCATCCATTTGGAATCGCCGCGCAGATGCATGGCCTGACCGGGGTGAGCCACACGCTGCGGCGTGGCTTTGAAGAAGATCTCCGGACGCTCGGCCGCATACACGCGATCGTAGAAGCTGCCGCCACCGGCATCCTTGGACTCTTCCATGCGGGCGGTGCGGCTGCGGAAGTAGGTCACCCCTGCGGCCCAAACTTCCTGCGTGCCGATGGGAGCGAGAAACTGGTCAGGAGGCGGACCTGGGATCGTGGTGAACTCGGTGGCGACCTTGGTCAGGTAACCATGGAGATCTTCATGAGCGATCAAGGCATCCCAGTCGGTATCTGGCAGGTGAAACCAGGCGTCCGTTTGATGAAGATAAAAACCGTGGCGGGTGCGGTAAAGGTGCATGGCGGGAATCGGCAAAGGTGGTTAGGACGCGTCGCGGGTCAGCTTGTTGTCCACGAGCCGCATAGCGCCGGGGGTATTGGCATTCTGCAGAGGCGTGGGCAGGCAGTCATCCGGGAAGCCCTGGTAGGACACCGGGCGGACGAAGCGCAGGATGCTGTCCGTGCCGATGCTGGTGAAGAAGCTGTGGCTCGCGGCAGGGTAAGGACCGCCGTGATGCATGGAGGCACAGGGCTCGATGCCTGTGCCGAAGCCATTGAAGATGATGCGGCCTGCCTTGCGCTCCAGCACGCGGACGAGCGGTGCGTATTCACGCAGATCTTCCGGGGTGCCATGGATGGCGGCCGTGAGCTGGCCGTCCAGGCTGCGGGCAAAGCGCAGCATGTCTTCCAGCGTCGAGCACTCGGTGACGATGGAGCAGGGGCCGAAGACCTCGTGACGCAACTCTTCGTTAGACTCCAGCACGTCCAGCGTGGTGGTGTAAATGCGGCAGGCTGCCTGGGTGGCATCGCTGTTCGGCTCGGTGGCGGACTGGCCGGCCAGCTTGATGCCGCTGATCGTGCTCCACACCGCAGTGCCGGCTTCATAAGCCTCGCAGATGCCGCGATGCAGCATGGTCTGCGGGGCGATCTTCTCGGCGTTTTCAGCCGCGCTCTGGACAAAGGTGCCAAGCTCAGGACTCTTCAAACCGAGCACAACAGCCGGGTTCGTGCAGAACTGGCCGACCCCCATCGTCACGGAGCCGACGTAGGCTTCACCGATCTTCGCGGCACGCTCTTTCAAAGCGCCTGGAAGCAGGAAGACAGGATTGATGGATCCCATTTCCGCATACACCGGAATCGGATTCGGACGGGAAGCCGCGGCATCCATCAGCGCACGACCACCGCGCAGAGAACCCGTGAAGGCCACCGCCTGGGTGAGCGGATGAGTGACCAAAGCGCGACCAAGTTCATTGCCACGCCCCTGCAGCAGGGAGAAGCTGGCTTCCGGCAGGCCGGTCTTGCGCAGCGCTGCGAGCACGGCGCGACCGAGCATTTCACAGGTGCCTGGATGTGCTGGATGACCTTTCACCACGACCGGGCAGCCTGCGGCCATGGCACAAACGGTATCCGTGCCGACCACGCCGATAGCGAAGGGGAAATTACTGGCGCCGAAGACGACCACCGGGCCGATGGGCAGCAGCATTTTGCGCACGTCCGGCTTCGGCACAGGAGCGCGCTCAGGCTGCGCATGGTCGATATTAAGAGCAGACCAGGAACCTTCACGGATCAGCGCGGCGAACATCTTGCACTGGTTGATGGCGCGGCCGCGCTCGCCCGTCAGACGGGCCATCGGCAGAGCGGTTTCAGCATGGGCACGCTCCAGAAGAGAGTCGCCGAGAGCCATGATCTCATCGGCCAGGGCTTCCAGGAACTGAGCCCGGGTCTCCACCGGGGCCAGACGCAGAGCGTCAAAGGCACCGTCAGCGGCCTGCAGGGCTTCATCAGCCTCGGCCAGGGTGGCATCACCAAAGTGCGGCTCCAGTTTCTGGCTCGTCGTGGGGTTTTCAGCCTGGAAGGGGGAGCAAGAGGCGGCTGCCTCGCGGCCTGCGATGAGGTGTTGTCCGGTGATCATGGTGGGGTTGAGAAAAGAGATACGCGCAGTCCTAGCGTGAATGTGATTTTGGGAAAGAGAGAAAAGCGTCTGGTGAAAGATGGGCGCGTAAAATGCTACTTCTCTCGCCGAGAGTTCTCTTTATCTAGTCTGCCTCCCAACCCATGTCCTGGCCGATCCTCCTGCTCGTCACGCTCGCGCTTTCCTTTGCCCTGTCCGGACTGGAAAGCGCCGTCCTGGCGGTGAGCCGTGTGCGCGTCCGGCATGCCGCGCGGGCAGGGGACAGGCGCGCTGCGCGTCTCCTGCCGCTGCTGGAAGATAGAGATGCGCTGCTCGGTTCCATCACGGTGGCCAACCATGTGGTGAATCTCTTCGCCTTCGTCATCATTGCTTCGAAGCTGGTGAATGTCACGGGGGGCTGGGGTTACCTCACGGCGTTTGTCGTGGCGCTGCCCATTTTCTTGATCGGCCTGGAGATCCTTCCGAAGAAGCTCTTCCGCCGTTACCCCTTCCGCTGCATTCGTTCACTGGCACCCCTGGTGCACTTGGTGGGATTGATGCGGCCTTTCTTCCGCTTCTTTGCCCGTCGTGAGCTGGCGGCAGATGCCCAGTCAAACATTCCGGATGTGTCCGTGGGCCGTGAAGATCTGCGTCAGCAGGCCCGCTCTCTGCAAAAGATGGGCCAGTTGTCTCCGGGCACCGGCCATCTGATTGAGCAGGTGCTCAACTACCGCCGCCTGCGCGCGGTGGATCTCATGCGTCCCTTGAAGCGCAGTGTGGCCCTTTCTCCAGATCTGCCTTTGTCAGCCGCGCAGATCATGGCTCGCGAGCATGACCGCAGCACCCTCCCTGTCATTGGTGAAAAGGGGACCTTTGTCGGAGTGATCGACCTCAGCACGCTTCCGGCCGTGGTTCCTGCTGACCGCCTAGTAAGGCAGCACATGCGTACTTTGGACGTCGTCCATGAGACTGATGGGGCCCTGCTCGCTCTCCAAAGATTACGGAAAAGAGGCCGTTCTCTATGTCTGGTCGTAGATTCTAGGTCGGAACCCTCCGGCCTCCTCCATGAGGAAGACCTCCTCAGGCATCTGATGGGTATGGCTAACTGACAATCGAATTACAAAAATTATAAAAAACTGAGAAACCTTGCTTGTCGAACTCATCTAATTGAGCGATTTTAAACGACAGTTAAGCATTTTCACCCTCCCCATGAACCCAGAGGTCATCCAGTTTGCATGCGGCAGTTGCCAGCATGTGCTCACGGTCCCGGCGCACTTGGCCGGGATCAGCGGCCCCTGTCCCGTTTGTGGGAATACGGTGACGTCTCCTGCGCCTACGGTTTCGGCACCGCCAGCCTTTGCACCGCCTGCTTTTGGTCCGGCAGCGCCGGCCCCTGGGCCTACTCCCATGTCGATGCCTGCTCCATCCAGCCCGGCACCGCAGGCTTCCCGCCCGTTGGGATCAGGGGCTGGTCCGGTGATGCCCTTGCCAGGCGCTTTCCCAGGTTCTCCTCCTTCTCAGGCGGGTGGGTTTCTGTCTCCGCCTCCAGCTTCCGCACCTTCGGGTTTTCCGCCGGCCGCGCCAGCCTGGCAAAATCCTGGTTTTGGTCAGACGATGCTGGAGTCGGTTCCAGCTTCCGCGCTCTCTCCTCAGACGCCTTCTTTGATTCCTCCAGCTCAGGAAGCGGGTGGATTTCTCCCGCCCCGTCGTTCCGAAGGTCAGATTCCTTTTGCTGGTAGTCCCGGAGGTGGCCTGATGGGCGGTGGTCCTGGCGGCCCACCTCCTATCCCGCAGCCTGCCTGGGGATCCAGCCCCGCTCCATCGCTCGCTCCCGCAGAATCGGCGCATCCCTCACTTCCTACACGTCCGAGTGGTCACGGGCATAGTGCCTTGATCCCTGGAGCTCCGACCCTGCCCATGATGGGCTCTTCAGAGAGGTCCCCTTCAGCAGGCTTGCTCTCTCGTGGCATCCCGTCGGCTCCACAGGCCAGTTCCAGCTCAGCCCCCGAGGGCAATGCCGGCCTCTCTTTGCCGTCTTCTCCTGGGGCCAGTGCCTCTCGCTCCCGTCCTGTGAACAAGCCCAAGCGGGCCTCGAACGTGTTCATGATCGGTTTGGCGCTGCTGTTCCTGGGAGGTTTCCTGGTGGCTGCCGGCTGGTTGTTCCGTGAGCCCATCATGCAGGCCGTGGCAACGGTGAAGGCCATGATCCCAGGTGCTGTAGCCTCTGCCGAAGTGGCGGATGTCCCATCACCTGCGCCTTCCACGGAGAAGCCATCGCCCAAGGCTGCCAAGTCACCTGCGGGTGAGCCAGCCCAAGGCACCCTTCCAAAACTAGCAGACGCGGCTCCTGCCAAGTCTCCGGCCACCTTTGATCCTGACGAGGCTCCGCCGCAGGGTTTGTCTGCCGTTGTGCCACCTCCCGCCACCGCAACAGCACCTCTGGATAACCCGACCATCCTCAAGGCTGAGCCCGTGGTGTCTGCCTCGACCCCGCCGACTCTGGACGTTCCGAAGGGCGGACTGGCGGATATGCAGACCGCACTGACAGCTCCGAAGGGGAAGAATGGCATGAGTCCTTTGGATGCTCCTGCTCCCCCGTCAGGTGAGATGTCCGCCGGTTCTGGCGTGCGTTTGGACGACATCACCAAGGAAGCTCTTCCGGCTGCTGAGGCGCTGCAAAAGTTCCTCCTGGCCGCCAATCTGAAGGAGCGCCTGGAGTTCACTCTCGGTGCGGATGTCATGCGCCCGATCATGGAGCGCTACTATTCATCGAATCCCGATGGTCCGATCACCGTCGATTCCATCGGATTGGTGCGTTTCGATCCGAAGCCGCAGATGGGTGGCGGTCCCCACGCTGTCTTTGGTCTGGAAAGCAAAACCTGGGAATTTCCTGTGCCTGTGATGCTGGAGATGAGCCAGGGCCGCTTCAAGGTCGACTGGCTCAGCTTCGTAGAGTTCAAAGACCGCCTCCTGGAAAAATTCCTCGCGGGTTACCAGGAAGGTCCTGCGCGTTTCCATGTGGGCATCACCCGCACGCATTACTTTGAGGACAAGGTGCCGAATGTCTCCAACAAGGATGTGTTCCGCATCAGCCCGGCTCCGCCGAACCCTTTCGCCAGCGTGATCTTCATCGACAAGGACTCTGATCTTGGCCGCGAACTGCGTGACAAGATTCCATGGGGCTCACAGGTCTGGGCCATCGTCGAGCTTGAGTGGATGAAGCTCGGCTCACAGAACTGGGTCCAGCTTTCCGCAGTGCCGCAGCTCAACTGGTACTCCGTGCCCTCGGCTCCCAAAGCCCAGCGCGCCACGCCGGGATCCCCGGTCGCGGATGATGCTCAGGTGCCCACGGAGACCCAAAAGGCCGTGCCTGTCGGGCGCTAAAACGTCCCAGTCTTCATTCCTATCTAGACAGCTAGGCTGATTTCTTGTGGAAGTTGCCTCGCAAAGGCCGCGTTGAGGATCAAAAATATCCCTCCGGCAACGTTTTGAACATGAGTCTCCTGCCTTGACTCTGAACCAGCCCCCATTGACCGTTTACGCTCGCATGTCTGACACGACCGCCTCCTCACCTGCCGCTTCGATCCCTGATCAGGAAACCATCGCCAAATCTGCCTCGTGGGTGCCGCCGTTGCGTGCGGAGATTGCCCGGGTGCTTATTGGCCAGACACATCTGGTGGACCGCCTCCTCGTCGCCCTGCTGACCAATGGTCACGTGCTGCTCGAAGGTGTGCCCGGTTTGGCCAAGACTCTCGCCGTGCGCACTCTGTCCAGCGCTCTGCACACGACCTTCAAGCGCATCCAGTTCACGCCTGACCTTCTGCCAGCAGACGTGGTCGGCACCATGGTCTATCATCCGAAGGACGGCACCTTCTCGCCACGTCTCGGGCCGATCTTTGCGAACCTCGTGCTCGCGGACGAAATCAACCGTGCTCCTGCGAAGGTGCAGAGCGCGCTGCTGGAAGCCATGCAGGAGCGTCAGGTCACCATCGGTGAATCCAGCTACAAGCTGCCGGATCCCTTCATGGTGCTCGCCACGCAGAACCCGATCGACCAGGAAGGTACTTACACGCTGCCTGAAGCGCAGCTTGACCGTTTCCTTCTCAAAGTGCGCGTGGTGTATCCGACTCCTGCTGAAGAACGCCAGGTGCTGGATGCCATGGCTACCAGTGCTCCCAAGCTGGATGTGAACCAGATCATCGAGGCCAAGGACATCGTGGCCAGCCGTACCATCGTGAACAGCCTCTACGTGGACGAGAAGATCCGTGACTATATCGTCTCCATCATCCATGCCACACGCGATCCAGGCTCCGTGGCCCCGCATCTGAAGCTGCTCATCCGCTGCGGTGCCTCTCCGCGTGGCACCATCAACCTCGCCCTCGCCGCGAAGGCCCTCGCCTTCCTCGCCGGACGTAACTACGTCACTCCGCAGGACATCAAGGACCTCGCCCCGGACATCCTCCGCCATCGTATTCTCCTGAGCTACGAAGCCGAGGCCGAGGGCGTGACCGCCGAAGATGTGATCAAGCAACTGCTCGATAAACTTCCCGTCCCCTAAAAGTTCTCAGTTCGCTGTTCTCGGTTCACAGTTGGCTGTGAAAGGCGCATCCTCGCGACTATGACAATAAAGAGATTTGAAGACATCGAAGGCTGGCAGATGGCACGAAACCTGTGCCAGGAGATCTTTCGTATCTCGTCCCAAACGACTTTGGATCGTGATTATGGTCTGAAAGATCAGATGTCTGGTTCGTCGGGTTCCATCATGGACAATATTGCAGAAGGTTTTGATTCGGGCACCAACCCTGAGTTTATCCGTTTTCTTCAATACTCGAAACGCTCATGCTCCGAACTTCAAAGCCAACTCTATCGCTGCCTTGATCGCGGACATATTACGGTAGAGACCTTTGATCCCTTGTATGCTTCAGCAGCTTCCACGCGTGGTAAGATTGGAGCATTTATCCAATATCTTTCCAGCAATCCCCGGCCTGTGAGCACTATGAAAGCGCGTCATGCTCAGAAACCGAGAACCGAGAACCGAGAACTGTGAACCGCGCGAAACCTGAAACGGAAGACGAACGCCTCACGCGCATTTTAAAGCGTGTGAGGAAGATCGAGCTCATCACACGAGGAATCGTGAAGGAGACCCTCGGGGGTGCCTATCACTCCCGGTTCAAAGGGCAGGGGATCGAGTTTGATGACTTCCGCGAGTACCAGCCTGGCGATGATGTGCGTTTTCTCGACTGGAACGTCACGGCGCGCATGAACGAACCTTTTGTTAGGAAGTACATCGAGGAGCGTGAGCTGACCGTCATGCTGGTCGTCGATGTCAGCGGTTCCGGTGACTATGGCAGCGGCGAGGATAGCAAGCGTGAGCGGGCCGCCGAGGTGGCCGCAGTCTTTGCCTTCAGTGCCGTCCAGAATCAGGACAAGGTCGGCCTCATTCTCGTCTCAGATCAGATCGAGCACTATCTGCCAGCCCAGAAGGGGAGTTCGCACGCTCTTCGCTGCCTTCGCGATATTCTGAATCTCACACCCAAGAGCCGGCGCACCAATCTCACACCCGCGCTTGATCTGGCCATGGAGCGCATTCCGCACCGGGCCCTGGTCCTGGTGGTGTCTGACTTCCTCACGCAGGATCAGGCCTGGGAGCACAGCCTCCGCTCTGTTGCGGCGAAGCATGATGTCGTGGCCGCGCAGATCACCGATCCCCATGAATGGGAACTTCCCAAGGCAGGCCGTGTCTGTCTTCAGGATCCTGAAACCGGGGAGCAGTATGTGGTGAACACCTCCAATCCTGCCGTCCGCCGACTGTATGCAGAGCGTGTCGGTGAGCGGCAGGAAAGTCTCTCCCGCACTCTGCGCAAATATGGCGTGGAGAAGCTCCATGTGCGTCTGGACGAGGACTATGTCCCGGCGCTCAAATCCTATTTCCGTTCACGCAAAAGGAGGAAACGCTGATGCTGGCCTTCATTTACGCTTTCCTCGCGCAGCAGGCCCAGCAGGCACCGCCGCTGCAGCCACTGCCTCATCCGAAACTGCCGGACCCGAGCCTGGTCAAACCAGGGCCTGAATGGTGGGTCTATGCGGCGGGAGCGGCTCTAGTGCTCATCATGCTGGCGCTGGTGGTCTTCTTGCTGGTGCGTCCGGCGAAGATGAAGCCCATCCCTCTGAAGCGCCCCTGGAGCGTGGCCATGAACCGGCTGCGTGAGATCCTGGGGCAGAGCTCCTCGCAACCGCCGGCCAAGACCGCGGCAGATGTCTCGGAGACTTTGCGTGTCTACTTCCTGGATCGCTACAAGATCCCGGCACCATTCCGGACCACGCATGAGTTGTTTGAGACGAAGAGTGCTCCCAACACCACGTCACGTTTGCAGAAGTATGCCTCTCTCGCCGAGCTGTGGGACCACCTGGCCTTCGCCCCGGTGCCTGCGGATGTAGATGAAGCCAGCTCGCTTGTGCAAAAAGCCATCGCTCACCTGGAGGAGGATCGCTCATGAGCATCCCGTTTCTGCCTAACACGATCTTTGGCCGTCCTGAGTGGCTGCTGCTGCTCCTTCTGCTGCCTCTCATGGCCTGGTGGCGCGGCCGCACGGGCAAGGCGCCGACCATCGCCTTCTCCACCGCCTTTGTTTTGCGAGAGATGGGCGTCAGGACACGCAGCGCACGTGGTGGTTTCACTTTTGGTTTGGTGCTGATCAGCCTGACTGCGGCCATCATCGCCCTGGCTCGCCCGCAGAAAGTGATCTCCCATGATGAGGAAAACACGGAAGGCATCGCCATCTGTCTCACGGTGGACGTTTCGCTCTCCATGCTCATCGAGGACTTCTACATCGGCGGCAGCCCGGTGAACCGCCTCACCGCGGCCAAGCGCGTGATGCGTGACTTCATCCGTGGTCGCAAATCTGACCGCATCGGCATCGTCGCCTTTGCTGGAGCGCCCTACTATCCATGTCCGATGACTCTCGATCGCGAGTGGCTGGAGTCGAACCTCGACCGCGTGCAAACCGGCATCATGGAGGATGGCACGGCCATCGGCTCAGGTCTCGCGGCGGCGGCTCGTCGTCTGGATAAAGAGACCATTCCGAGCAAAGTCATCATCCTCCTTACGGACGGCGCGAACAACAGCGGCAAGCTCAGTCCTCAGGATGCGGCCAAGCTCGCGGCCACGCTGGGCGTCAAGATCTACACCATCGCCATCGGCACACCGGGCGTGCACATGATCCCGCTGCCAAACGGCCGCGTCATCACCAGTGGTCGTCAGGAGTTTGACGAGGCCACTCTTCAGGCTGTGGCGAACATCGGCGGCGGCAGCTTCTACATGGCCCAGGATCTCGGTGCCCTGCAGGACATCTTCGACACCATCGACAAGCTCGAGAAGAAGGAGATCAAGAAGCGCACCGTTTCTGAGACGGAGGAGCTGTTCTTCTATCCCCTGACACTCGCCGCTGCGCTGCTGGCTCTCGCGCTGCTGCTGCGCCTGACCTTCCTGAACGCCGCGCCGATGACGGTCACCACGTGAGTCGCCATCCTGTTCGTTTTCCTGCCTCGTTTTTCATGTCCTTTCTCGCCATCAAGTTTCTCTACTTTCTCCTGCTGCTGCCCGCTCTTGTGGCGCTGAAGCTGTGGGCAGACTGGCGTGCCCGCCGGGTGCAGGAGATGTTTGCCGCGCCGCGACTCCGCGCTGAGTTGATCACGGGTGTGTCCAGTGGCAGGACCTGGTTCATCTTCGCGCTTCAGCTTCTCTCCCTGGCGGCCTTCATCGTGGCCCTGGCGCGGCCTGTTTGGGGCGAGGACAAGGTGGTCCAGCAGGAGTCCGGCAGGAACATCATCATCGCCATCGACACTTCCCGCTCCATGCTGGCGAACGATGTGGTGCCTGACCGCCTGACTCGCGCCAAGCTGGCCATCCAGGACCTGCTTCCCGCTTTGAAGAACGATCGCGTGGGTTTGATCGCTTTCGCTGGCAATGCCTACCTCCAGGCGCCGCTGACCACGGATCATGACGCCGTCATTGAAGCGGTGCAATCTCTGGACTTCACCTCCGTGCCACGTGGGGGCAGCGAGCTTGGCCGTGCTCTCAAACTGGCCATCGACACCTTTGAGAAAAGCCCGGCCCGCAATCACGGCCTCATTCTCTTCAGCGATGGTGGCGAGCCTGATGCCGAGATTGCTGCTTACGCCCAGATGGCCGCCAAGAAGAACATCCTGGTGCTGACCGTCGGCGTGGGCACGGAGGGAGGAGCCTTGATTCCTGACCCTGATCCCGAGCGCACAGGGGATTTCGTCCGCGATAACGAGGGAAATGTGGTCAAGACCAAGCTCGAACCCGGCGCGCTCCAGGAGATCGCCACGGTCACTCGCGGACGGTATCTGAAGCTGGGTTCCCAGCCCCTGGCCGAGGGGGTGGTGCGTGATCTGGTGACCTCTCTCCAGGCGCAGACCAATGCCGCCCGTGAATTGGTTAAACCGATTGAGCGTTTTTACTGGCCGTTGTCTATTGGTGTATTGTTACTTCTCCTCGCCTGGTTCATCCGCCCCTCCGCTCGTATGAAAACCACCTCCTCCGCCCCCGTGTTTGCCCTTCTGGTCACGATGGCCCTCGGGCCTGATGCCCAGGCCGCCGAAGGCTCCTGGCTGAGCGCCATCTTTTCCTCAAAGAAGACTGAGCCTGCCGCCGCTCACCAAGCCTTTGAGAAAGGTGATTTCGAGGACGCCGCGAAGCTTTACGACGAGCTGCTCAAGGGAAAGGGGCCCGCCCGCCAGCATGAGCAGTATGCGTTTGGCTTGGGAGCCTCCGCGCACCAGTTGAAGGACTATGATCGTGCGGTCGGAGGTTTCAGCCAGGCTTTGGAGAGCACGGACTCGACGATTCAAAACCACGCCCACCGCGGTCTGGCGCACAGTCTCTATGACCAGGGGGACAAAGCCCTGGCCAAGCAGCCCAAGTTCAGCCTCAAAGCCTGGCGTGACAGCGTGAAGCATTTTGATGCCTCCCTCGCCATCGATCCGGCTAACAAAGAGGTGAAGGAGAACCGCGAGTTCGTGCAGAAGCGCCTGGACCAGCTCCAGCAGCAGTTGAACCAGCAGCAGCAAAAGGGCGGCAAGGGCAACAAAGGCGACAAGAAGAAGGGCCAGAAAGGCGAGAAGGGGGAAAAGGGCGAAAACGGTGAGGACCAGGACGGCGAGAAGGGCGAAAACGGCGAGCAAGAAGGCGAGGGCGAAGGCGATGAAGACAAGTCGCGCAAGGAGAGCCTCGGCAAAAAAGAAGGTGAAGAAGAGGGCAAAGGCGCTGGTGACAAAGAGAAGGAAAAAGAAGGCCAGCTCCAGGCAGGTGAGCAGGGCAAGGACGAGAGTCCGGAAGCTCGGGAGTCCCGTGAACGCCGTGAGGCCGAGATGGCGGAAAACCAGGAGAATGAAGCCACTGGTTTCAGCCGCAATGAGGCCCGGTCCTTCCTGCGCACTTATGCTGACGATCAGAAGAAGGCCATGATTGTCCGTCCCCGAGATCAACCCGTGAAAGGCAAGGACTGGTGAATCTGATGCTCATGAGTTTCCAGCTTCCTCACGTCGCACCACCGGCATCCAAGCGTCCAAGTTTCATGCATTTTTTAACTCCCAGATCTACATCACTCTTTGGTCTCCTCGCCGCGGCCATGGCGCTGTTTTCCGCCGTCGCGGGGCATGCCGCCACAGTCCGTGCCTACGTGCAGCCGGCCACCGCCAGGCCCAACCAAGTGATTAACTACGTGATCACCGTGCAGGACGGTCAGGCGCAGAGCCTGCCCAATCTCCGTTTCCCTCTGCAGATCCAGCAGCAGAGCGGTGTGAGCAGCTCCCAGCAGATCCAGATCGTCAACGGCCGCCAGTCAGTCTCTCTGCAGTTGTCCTGGGGCATCGTGGCTAGCGAGCCTGGGGAGTTCGTGATTCCCACCCAGACCCTGGTGGTGGACGGGCAGAATCTGACCACGAACGAGGTCAAGCTCACGGTCGAGAATGGCGGCGGCGATTTCCGCCAGGATGCCGGAGATGACCCGAACAAGCCCATCCTCCAGATCGAGCTCGGGAAGAAGGAGATCTATCAGGGCGAGGTCGTGCCGGTGAACGTCAGTCTATACATGCCACGCGTGGTGCAGCTTCGCCGTCTCGGACTCATTGAGATGGAGAAGAGTGACTTCGCCATCGCCCGCTTCCCTCAGACGAATGAGCAGAGCAGCACCATCATTGATGGCGTTGGCTACTACGTGCTGACCTTCCGCAGCACTCTTTCCTCGCTGCGCACTGGAGATTTGAAGGTGGGTCCGGCCAATCTGGAACTCCTGGTGGAAGTGCCTATGGAAGGGCAGCAGCAGCGCGGCAACTTCCCGCCAGGCTTCGGGCAAAACTTCCCGCCCGGATTCTTCCCGGGCATGTCAGAACCCCGCAAGCTGGAGGTCAAGAGCCAGCAAGTCACACTGAAGGTCCTGCCTCTGCCAGCGGAGGGCAAGCCCGCGAACTTTAGCGGCGCCGTGGGTGAGTTCCAGATGACTGCGTCAGCTTCTCCAACCGACCTGACGGTGGGTGATCCCATCTCCGCTGAGATCGCCGTTGCCGGGGCAGGGAACTTTGATGCGCTGACTACGCCTTCGCTTGTGTCCAATGGCGGCTGGAAGCTATATCCCGCCAAGCGTTATGTGATCGAAGGGCCGATGGATCAAAACCAGACACCCACCCTTGAACGTAAGATTGGTTATACTCAGGTGCTGGTGCCTGAGGCGGTGCATCCCGTTCTGCCGGCCTTTGAGTTGAATTACTTCAGTCCTTCCCAGAAGCAGTATGTGGTTCTGCGCACCGAGCCTATCCCGCTGAACATGAAGCCTGCACCAGCGACTGCTGGCGTGGAATCCGCAGGTGCGGGAACCGCGACAACAGTCACCGATGTGCAGGCACCACCGCCGGTCGCGGATCCGCAGGCGGACATCACGGACATTCTGGTTAGGCCACCGGATCGCTCGAACTGGCTGGCTCCGACCAGTGTGCTGCTGCTTCATAGCCGCGCCTTCTGGTCTCTGCAGGCTGTGCCCGTGAGCTTGCTCGTGCTTGCCTGTCTGCTCGCCGTGGCTCGTCGCCGCCGCGCTGAGGCTCTCGCCGGAAACGCGGGCAGCCTGCGTCTGGCTTGGGAGGAGTTTGAGGCGGCCAGCAACCGCTCTGGAACGAGTGACAAAGAATTCCTGCGTGAAGCCGCCCAGTTCATCCAGCAGGTGAATGGCAGCCAGCGCGCCACCGGACCTGTACAGGCGATTCTGGACCGCTATGAGGCGACCAATTTCACTGCATCCAACACGCCTTCCCTGGAGCCTGCGGCACGTCGTGAGATTCACAGCACCCTCGCTGCGCTCATGCGCCAGACCTTGGCGAAGCTGAGTGTCATCGCGTTGGCCTTTGTCCTCTCTGCTTCAGTCTTGCAAGGCGCTGAGGCTCCCAAAGCCGTGGCGGCGTCACCGGATGATGTGTATCGCGATGCCGTCACTGAACTGGACAAGGGCAACTTCTCCCGCGCGCAGTATCTGGCTGAGTCGCTGACCAAGAAGACACCGCCGCAGCTCAGCGCGGAGCTGTTTCAAGTCATCGGTCATGCCCGTTATCGTCAGGGAGACATGGGGCGTGCGGCGCTGTGGTATCAGCGCGCACAGTTGCTGGACGGTCGCAATCCTGAGCTGAAGCAGAACCTGCGTCATATCTTTGAGCGCACCCGCTATCTGACCTTTGGAGAGAGCTCGCCGCTGCGTCTGGCCAGCCTTTGGCTCACCACGAATGAGTGGCTCATCCTCGCCGCTGCCGGTGCGTGGCTGTTTCTGCTGGCGCTGACCTGGCGCGTGTTCCGCTCCTCTCCCTGGGCGGTGGTGGTCTGCGTGGTCAGCATCATGGTGGCCCTGCCAGCCGGTGCCTTCGCGGCCTTGCGCCCGCTGGGACCTGAGCGTGTGAAGGACATCAGCGTGGTGACTCTTCCGGATGTGAATTCCTACACCTCCGCCACGGTCACCAGCGGCAGTGTCATCGCCCTGCCTCCCGGCACTCAGGTGCGCACTTTGGAGAAGCGCGGCGCCTGGTTCTACGTCGAGATTCCGAGCAGCCCCGAGAATCTGCGCGGCTGGGTGGAGTCAGGATCCATCACCCCGCTGTGGGCCTGGGATGCGAGCCTTGTGCCATAAGAGTATAGGTGACCATCCCGAGAGTGCGGAAAAAGGCCGATGGCTGTCCGTTGGTAAGGCATGCGCACTCTCTTCCTTGGCTGCCTCGTCGTTGCTGCTCTTTCCCTTCATGCCGCTGACCCGGCTCCACTTCCCGTCGAGATCGACGCGGCGAAGTTCCCCTCGATCCAAGCGGCATTCGATGCGGTGCCTGTCACGGGTGGGGTGGTGAAACTGCCACCTGGAAAGGTGGAGATCAGCGAGCCGCTGGTCATCAAGACGGAGGACACCCGTGTCATCGGTGCCGGTGCCTCCACCTGGATCAAAAACCTCAACGAAGAGGGCAAGCCTGCCATCATCATCCGCCCGCCGACACTGGATAAAGACAAGAAGGCCCGCCTCTGGCGCGTGCAGCTTGCGGATTTTCGCATCGAAGGTCAGGAGAAGAGTGGTGATGGTGTCCTGGCAGAGTACATCCAGGAGATCTATTTCGAGGGCATGAGCATCGATCATCATGGTGCCAGCGGTATTCATCTGGTGGGTTGCTTTGAGGATCCGCGCATCGCGGACTGCATCCTCACTTATAACAAAAAGTGTGGTGTCGAGATTTTTGACTGTCACGACATCGTGGTGAACGCGAATCACTTCGAGGAGAACCTGGATGCGCTGCACTGCATCGACAGCTTCAATCTCTGCATGAATGGCAACAATGTGGACGACCACCTCCGCCATGGTGTGGTGATCGAGAACACCTATGGCTCAGTGGTCAGTGGCAACATGATCGAGGAGTGCAATGGAATCGCCGTCATTCTGGACCGCGACTGCTATGGCATCACCCTCAGTGCCAACGTGATCGCCCATCACCTGGATGGCGGCATCGACCTGCGGGATGCCCATGGCTGCGCGGTGAGCGCGAACACCTTTGTCATCGCGCACAAGTTCGGTGTCCGGGTCAGCAAGGACAGCGGCCGGAACTCGATTTCTGCCAACAGTTTTACCAACACCTACATCGGTGCGGGGGTGGACAAGCGCCCGAAGGAAGGCCCGACCCCGATGCACATCGACGAGGGAGCCGGAATCTTTGTGGACGGCGGGCAGGACTGCGCTATCACGGGGAACACTTTTACCGGACTCAGCGCCATGGCCGTCTGGAGCACGCAGGGCAGCGCCGGTCTGCTGGTGACTAACAACATGTGCCATGACTGTGGTCGCAAACTGCCGAAGGACAGCCTGTGGATTGACGTGAACTCCAGCATCGAATCCTTGGTTAAAGATAATTTGACCCGCAGGTGATTTGCCGCAGTCTGCGCTCGTCAAATGCTCGACGCGCAACGTTACAAAGGCAACACCCTCAGGCTGGAGGTCCACTTCACCCGGGTTGTTTTGTGGACGCATCTGGCGTTAGGCACTCTCGTCGTCCTGCTGCTGCTGTTGCATGAGGTGTTCGGCTGGGCCGCCATCGCGGCGGGGTGGTATTTCGTCACGGTGATGCTGGTCGGAGGCCTGATCACGGGCCACTCAGCCTGCCGCTGGGCCCTGGGCGTCTGCTTCCTGCTGTTTGCGGTGACCGGTGTCTTTTTTCTCAGCCAGGTCATGCCAGGCCTGAAGCCTGAGCATCCTCCACTTCTCCCCCATTCAGTTCTACGTATTTGGTTGGGGCTGGCGAATCTGGCCTATGCGGCCGGGGGCATCTTGATGCTGGGCAGTGTGCGTATTCGCAAGGCGGCGGGCATTGGCTTCAAGCTCCGGTAGGCGTAGCCATCTTCGCTGACGGAGCAGGGCTTGTCATCGCGTATCAAAGGGATGCGCCTCAGCCTCTCTTTCGCCTTACTGTTGCTCTCCTTTGCCTCTTCCCGCGCCGGTGAGTTCCGCGTCGGAGCCGCCCAGGTGGAGATCACTCCCAAGAATGGCACGCCCATGGCCGGCTACTATGCCTTTCGCGCGGTCGGCGGTGTGCTGGATCCTATCTTCTCGAAGGCCATCGTGGTCGAGCAGGACGGAACGCACGCGGCCATGGTGGTGATTGATCTCTCAGGCACGACCAAGCCAATCGTGGAAGCCGCCAGAAAGGCCGTGCAGGAGCAGTGCGGGATCGAAGGCGATCATGTGATGATCTCGGCCACACATACGCACACCGGGCCGCAGCTGGCCCGCGGCTCATTGATTGACGAGATCACCAAGGCAAACTCGGGTCCGGGCCTGGAATACATGCAGGCGCTGCCCGGACTGATCGCTCAGTCCGTCAAAGAGGCGAAAGCCAGGCTTGCACCAGCCAGCCCGACTGTGGCGAGGGGCCAATGCGAAGGTATCAGCTTCAACCGTCGTGTGCTTCGTGAAGGTCAGAGCGAGGCCATCTGGCAGCCGAAGAGCATTGACCTAACCCGAGAGAAGCCTGCGGGCCCGATTGATCCCGAGCTCGGTGTGCTGGTTTTTCAAGCCGAAGGCAAGCCGGTGGCGGGTTACCTAAACTTCGCCATGCATCCTACGAGCGTGGGCGGCGGCTTGAAGATCTCCGCAGACTATCCTGGCGTGTTCTCCCGCTTGGTGAGCGAGCGTCATGCTCCTGGCATGGTCTGTCTCTTTGCCAACGGCTGCTGCGGGAACATCAATCACGGTGACTATATCTCCGGGAAGCGCAGGACCACTCTCGAACTCGGCACGGCTCTTGCCGATGCCGCCACAGCGGTATGGCCAAACCTCAGCAAGGTCACGACACATTCCCCGCGCATCTACGCCGAGAAGGTCACCCTGGAGCGTCGCAAGTTCACGGAGGCGCAGATTGCCAAGGCCAAGGAGGTGGCCTCGCGCATGATGACAGAAAAACTGGGCACAGTGCCGATGGCGGAGGCTGTCTCCACGCTGGAAACGGTGGCCAAGAAGGACGTGCCGCTGATCGCTGAAGTGCAGGTCATCTGCTTCAGTGATGAGGTCGCCATCCTCTCGATGCCTGGAGAGATCTTTGTGGAGTTGGGGCTGGCCATCAAAAAGGCTTCACCCTTCAAGCACACTTTCATTGCTGAGCTAGCCAATGGCAGCATCGGCTACGTGCCGAACCGCGAAGCCTATCCGCAGGGCAACTATGAGGTGGTGAGTGCTCGCGGTGAAGCGGGCAGCGGAGAGAAGCTGGTCGAGGTCGCGATCAAGCTCCTGGGCAAGGCCAAGGCTGGGAACTGAGCACTCCGGTCACGGTGTTGTCCGCAGCTCTTTCCCGGGAAGCAGGAACATCCGGCCAGCTTCATTGCAGATTAAAAGGTTAGGCCCGTCTCCGCCGAGCATGGTGCCGACGGCTCCCGTTTCATGCGCGCCGCCAGGCTGGACGATCTTGTCGTCCTTGTCGCGGAATGGCACCGGCATGGCGTAGCTGTTCTTGCCAGTGTTCAGCATCAGCAATGGGGTGCCGAGCGTTTTCTTGCCGATCTTCGGCATGGGCGAGCCGTTCTCGCGATCGGGGATGGAGTTCACACGGCCCGTGCCGATGACGAGGTCGAGGTGCCCGTCCTGATTCCAGTCGAAGAAGTCCAGTTTGCAGCGTCCGCTCATGCCGCCGACGCCGCCGCTCGCACCGATGGGCTTACCATCCGCGAGTTTCAGCAAGCCGCCATCCTCGACGTTGTAGTCATCGATGCGCCAGTAGAGATGCATGCGGTCGTCGCCGTCCATGATGGCGAGCGCGGTTCGTTCGCCGATCTTCGCCAGGGCAGGGCGGCAGCGCCACATGCCGTGCAGGTCGATGCCATCGCAGTAGATCGGATGCGCCGGATCAAGCTTTGCCTCCTTGGAGGTGCCCCGGTTGATGTAGATCATGTAGTCGCCCGTGATGTCACCGGTGACAAGATCGAGCAGCGAGTCGCCATTCCAGTCGATGGCGTTGGGCGAGAGGTAGCCCCAGCGTGCTTCCTGAAGTCCCTGCAAGCTTCCGGCATAACCGGCCTGGACTTGGATGTCACGTCCGCCTGCCTGCACGCGCGTGGCGGGGAGGAACTTAGGTTCGTCATTGCTGCCGATGTTCTGGAAGAACAGGACAAAGCCCTCCGAATTGCCGGCGAGGATGTCCAGCACCCCATCACCATTCCAATCCACAGTCGTCGGCGATGGCAGTGTGCCAGCATAGAGATCGGCATTCTCCTGAAGCACGGAAACGGGGTCCTCATACACCGGCGCTCCAGCCGGAGTGAACTCTCCGGTGAAGCGGTAGAAGTAGAGCGAGCCCTCACCGCAGGCGATGATGTCCGACAGTCCATTCTGCACATTTGGATAGGCGCAGACACTCGGGCTGATGCTCGGGTGCCTCAGCGCATTGCCATCCGGGCCAGCGGTCAGACGTCTTTTTTCCAGGTCAAAGCCGGCGGAGGCTTTGTTGTGGTAGAAGACGAGGTTTCCCTGGCGTGAACCCGTCATGACATCGCGTTCATGCTCCTTGCCGAGATTCACCGCCGTGACGTTGTGCATGGTGAAATACACCTCGTTCTTGGTGGCCGTGATCTGCTTCACCTCGCCTTTGGCCGTGACACCCATGAGGTAGCGATAGCGCATTTCCCCGTTGGAGATGCCGGATGAGTTGTAGGGCCGCCACTCTTCAGTCCACGGATGACCCTCGAGACTCTTGGCTCCATTGGAGACCTCAAAGGCTAGGTCATGGCTGCCATCCTCATTCATCCACACGCCGAGGCTGGATGCTGATTTGACCTCGGTTGGGAGCTTCTCGCGCTTCGTCTCGCGGAACTCCATTTTCTTCGTGTCAAAATGGGTCGTGACCAGATCTGCCTTGTCGATCCAAAGGCCGGTGACACTGCCGTCCTCGGCCTGAAAGACCGCGCCCTTTTCTGTGAAGGAACATTTCACCTCCGCAGGTTGCGCAAACACTGGCGCTCCTGATTCCGCCGTGTCCACCCAGCGGAAGAGATGCACCGCCTTAGGCCCGCCATAGCCGGCGACGAAGAGGTCGGGCTGCTTGCCGCCAAACACCTTCGCATGTCCCAGCACATGATGAGTCAAGTTCACCAAGGCGAGAGGTCCCCGGCCTTTCTCGGCGGCGGACGGAAGCGCCTTGGTACCGGGCGGTAGATGCGGTTCCGCGTTGCAAGCTGTGACGAGGAAAAGGAGAAAGAGAAGCGGCTTCATGCAGGAGCAGTCGATGGTCAGATGAGGTGACTGGAATGAACCGCAAACGTGGCAGGCAGGTCACGATCTATCCGGCTTTGGCCATCACTTGATGCCAAATCTTGAACCCGCATGAGGCTTCTTGATGTGGGCCTACTTGGTCGCTGGCGGCAGCTTGCAGGACTGCCAGGCAAGGAAGCGCCATTCGCCGTTCTCCTGACGCCACACCGCCAGGAAGCTCAGCACACTGTCCATCTCGCCGGTGGCCGTCACGGCCTTGATGTGCGCGCGGCCTGTCATCAGGGCGATGCCAGGGGCAGGGAAGGTGAAGTTCTGCTCCTCGTAGTCGTAGCCCACATACTTGGTCTTTCCGGAGGTGAGGATGTCAATGAAGGAGGGCTTTGTGTCCACCACACCGCTGGAGTGCGCATAGCGCAGTTCATCTGAAAAGATGGCACTGAGCTTGTCTTTGTCTGCTGACTGCATGGCCGCAACACGGGCTTTGTCCGCTGCTTTCACCGCCGCAAGCTGGGCATCATCCGCGTGGGCGGTGAAAACGGTGGCAAGGCAGATGAGGAGGATGGAGAGGAGTTTCATGGTTGGTTAGGCTGGACTTTCTTGAGGTATTCAGAAGGCGTCATGAAGACCACATTTTTGGACTTCAGGAACTCGATGATCTCCACGAAGCCTGCCCAGCGCTTGTCATCCCACTGATCAGGATGGCCTTGTAAAACCAGCACCTCGCGTGTGGCAGCATTCTTCTCGTAGACGGTTTTAAACTTCTCCGGATCGGGCACAAAGGTCGGGTTCTCCAAAGCGAGAACACGCTCGATGCTGAGGCGTTTGAAGTGCTTCGGCTGCTTCGGTCCATAGAGCCAGATCTTCACGCTCGGCACGGCTTGAAGGGCCTCATCCGTGGCCTCGGTGGTGCCGCTCCAATGAGGGCCAAAGGCGACGAGAGGAAAGCCAAGCTTCTCCTGGGCGAGTTTGGCGCCTTTCTCCAAGATGGCCTGCTGCTCGGCTGCGGTGCCTTGCTCGAACTCCCCGGGCTCGCTGGCTTTTTTCATGTGGTAGCCATGCATCCAGAACTCGATCTGACCTGCCGCCTGCACGTCCTTGAGCCATTGAAAGTAGGTTGGGTTGTCCTTCTCCAAGGATTCCGTGATGATGCCAAAGGAGCCTTTGATCTTCTGCTCGATGAGATAGTCATGCACCTTCTGCCAGCGGAGCGAGACCGGGCTGCTGCCAATCTTCCGGGCCACCACGTCATCGAGCTTCAGGAGAATGACCTGAGGCTCCGCGAGAGCAGAGCCGACAATGGAAAGGAACAGAGCGCAAAGAAGGCGTTTCATGGGGAAGAATTTCCCGCATCTTGCCGCGCCTTCATTCAAGAGTGAAGCTCCAAATGGCGAAGCATTATGGCGAATCAGGCTCCGCTTCCGGCGAACGCTCCACGAAGCGCATGGCGTAGTCGATGAAGCGCAGCGGCACGTCATCAGTGGGGCCGTTACGATTTTTGGCGAGAATGAGCAGGGCCTGGCCCTTCTTCCTGGCTTCCTCTTCCTCGTCACCGACTTCCATTTTGCCACCGGCATAGTCTTCACGAGTCAGCAGACCCACCATGTCAGCGTCCTGCTCGATGGAGCCAGACTCACGCAGGTCAGAGAGCACGGGGCGCTGGCCTTTACGGCCTTCCACCGCTCGGTTGAGCTGGGCCAGCACGATGACCGGGATGTTCAGCTCCTTGGCGATGCCCTTGATGCCGGCGGAGATTTCCGCGATTTCGATCTGGCGGTTGTCCTTGGCTCGACGGCTGCTGCTGGTCACAAGCTGCAAGTAGTCGATCATGATGACCTGGATGTTGTGCTGCTTCTTCAGACGTCGCGCCTTGGCGCGCATCTCCAGCACATCCAGGCCTGGCGTGTCATCAATGAAGATCTGCGCCTTCTGAAGATCGCGTGTGGCTTTCGCCAACGCTTCTTGTTGGGCACGGGAGAGCAGGCCGCGGGAGAGGTCCTGCATGGAAAGCTGCGCGCGGGAGACGAGGAGACGACGCACCAGCATGGTGGCACTCATTTCCAGGCTGAACACCGCCGCCGCATGGTTGCAGTCCACGGAGATGTGCTCAATGAGGTTCATCGCGAAGGAGGTCTTACCCATCGAAGGACGGGCTGCGATGACGAACATTTCAGAACCCTGCAAGCCACTGCTGAGCTTGTCCAGCACGCTGTAACCGGTGGACAGACCACGAAGCTGCCCGGGATGCTCCAGCATGTACTGGATGGAGTCGATGGCCTCCGCCACATGGGAGGAAAGGGACTTCATGTTGTCCTCCTTGCCGGTGGATTCACGCACGGCGAGCATGCGCTGCTCTGCCTGGTCCACGAGCGTGCCGACATCGCCATCGATCTGCTCCTTGCCGAACTCGTAGGCCGTGTGGATGTTGATGGAGCAGGCGTGGATGAGCTGGCGCAGCAGGTATTTGTCGAGAACGATCTTCTTGTAGTGAAGATAGTGCGCCGGGCTGGGGACGAAGGTGAAAAGCTCGGTGATGGCCGCTGGTCCGCCCACGCGGTCTAACATATTTTGATCACGAAGAACGTTCGTGACCATCACGGGGTCGATGGGGATGTTCTTGTCGTAGAACTCGAGAAGCTTCTCGTAGATGGTGCGGTTCGCCTCGTGATAAAAGGCCGCGATAGGCAGGTTCACGCGGCTTTCGCTCAAGCGCTCATTTGGATCCTGCAGCAGGCTGGAAAGCACGCTCTTCTCCGCCTCATCCGAGAAGGGCAGAGCACGGTTGATGTTCGCCAGCAACTCCTCGGCCGTTGGCTCTCCCTTCTTCTTTCCAAACGGATTCGCCTGGGCAGGCTTGGCCGCGTCACGCGCGGGTAGATCGCCCGAGGCGGCAGCGGCTGGAATGAGAGTGGAAGCGGACTCGGCCATGATGGGCAGCGGAGTAGGGCCTGGAACGATTGTTAAAACAATCTGAAGAACCGCTCATTCTTGTGAATAAGCGGTCTCGGCCCTTCATCGTGAAGCTGGTCTTAAGCCAGTGCGGCGCGGATGCTCTGGTCCCAGTGGGCGGCGCGCTCGGCGTAGGTCTTGCCGTCGTCCTGATAGAGGATGCCGCGGGAGACATTCACGAGCAGCGGGGCCTTGCGGCCTGCGCCTTTGAGTGCGGCGAGATCCCCACCCTGGGCGCCGAGACCTGGGATGAGCAGAGGCACGTCCGGGGTGCGGGAGAGCACTTCTTGAGCGGCATTGGTTAGGCCGATGACGAGGCCGACCTGCGGGCTGGCCTGGGTCATGTCAGCGACGATTTCGAAGACCTGCCTGTCACCACCGGCGAGCTTTTGCAGCTCGATGTCGGCAGCGCCTTTGTTCGAGGTCACGCCGAGCAGGTAGATGCCTTTGTCCGCGTATTTGAGGAAGGGTTCCAGCGTGTCGCGGCCCATGTAGGGATTCAGCGTCACAGCATCCACATCCAGCTCATCGTAGGCGGCCTTGGCGTAGTAACCCTGGGTCTCGCCAATGTCTCCGCGCTTCACGTCCAGCACGATGGGGATCTCCTTCGGGATCTGTTTCAGGATCATGGAAAGCAGGCGCATGCCACGCCAGCCGAGGGCTTCAAAGTAGGCCGAGTTGGGCTTGAAGGCAGCCGCATAGGGCAGGGTTTCCTCAATGATCTGAAGGATGTGCTTCTTGGTGGATTCGAGCGCATTGTCCGCACGGATGTCCAGGCCGACACAGAGGTTGGAGCCGGTGGCAGCGATGCGTTGTTCGAGTTTGTCGCGGAAAGTCATGGTTCGGGGGGAGGGGAGACTGGACGGCAAAGCCTTCCATTCAACCCTCATCACGGAACTTTTACATCTTTGAGGGCGATCTCAGCGCCATCCACCACGGAGTCCGGGGGATGCATGAGCACCTCGGCTCCTGCTTCGATACCGCCGAGCACCTGGGACATCTTGCCGTCTGTGCGGCCGACCTGCACTTTGACTTTCTTGGCGTGGTTGCCATCTTTGACAAAGGTCATCCACTCTGTGCCTTCACGGAAAAGGCCGCCGCCGGGAACGAGCAGGACGTCCTCCTGATGCCATACGGCCACGCGGACCTCCACGCGATAGCGGTCGCCGAGTCCTTTGGCCTCGGGAGGCAGGGGCTCGAGGTCGCTCAGCACGATGACCCGCTGCTCTTCCACGCCAAGCGCGGAGACCTTGGTGAAGGCAGCAGGCTCCACGCGGCGCACGCGGGCCTTCAGCGCGGTGTCGCCGCCCCACTGATCCACCAGCACCTCAGCGCCCGGCTTCATGCCGACGACGTCACGGGAGAGGATCTCGGCCTCGATCTCCAGGTCTGCGGGATCCCCGACCTCCACCAAAGCAGTGCCTGCGGTGACCATCATGGCGCTTTCCTGCTGCACCTTGAGCACGCGGCCATTCACCGGGCTCTTCACGTCCATGGTGGCACCTGAACCAGCGCCTGGGGCGGTGATCTGCAGCAGCGCAGCCTTGGCCGTGGTGACCTCATACTCGGCCACCTTCATGGCGAACTCGCTGGCCCGGACTTCACGTGCGCGAGTCTGCGCTTCGAGCTCGATGCGCTCGCGATCCGTGGTGGAGATGCTGCCTTCGGCGACATTCTTCTTCACGCGATCCCAGTTCGCCGTGGCAAACTGGGCCGATGTGCGCGCCATGGCCACGGCTTCCTGGGCACGGAGTTGACCCGCCTCAGCGGCTTGCACACGAGCCTCGGCCTGGGCTTGAGCACGGGCATCCAGAAGGGGAGAGATGCCAGGTTCGATGACCGTGAGCACCGTTTCATTGGCCTTCACTTCATCGCCTGCTTTCAAAGACACGCGACGCATGTTGCCGGTGACTGGAGCGGCCACGATGTAGCGATTGCGGATCCGGGTCTTGCCTTCCTCCACCACATGCACGGTCAGCGGTCCACGGCTGATCTTCGCCGTTTCCACCGGGATGGGCTTGGTGCGCAATCCTGAGGCCACCAAGGTCACCAGACCGAGCCCGAGTCCCCATAAGACGAGCTTTCGCAGCAAGCCGCGTGTCGGCTTCTTTTTCGTATTCTCCCAGGGGGGAGTCGCAGTGCTTTCCATGGGGACACCCCCTAACGCAGCCTGCCACGATCTCAACCCCGAGCCTTCATCGCGGATACTTCTCTAGTAGCAACCGCTCAGCGGTGGCGAGCGTAGCCGCCTGCGCTGGATCGTCCGCATGGTTCTTCAGCTCGGCGGGATCTTGTTCGGTCAAATACAGCTCGCGAGCTGTCACGGCCTTGGTCTTCCAGTCACGCCACTCGGTATAGCGGGCATCGGCGGTGCGCACACTGTAACCCATGACTTTGGGTTGCTTGTCAGGCTCGCGATCATAGTAGGCAGGACGTGGATGCTGGGTGAAGGCGGCGAGTTTGAGCTTCCTTGCTGGATCCGCCAGCACGGGGACGAGGCTTTTGCCGTCCAGACCGTCGGGCTTCGGCAGTCCGCAGAGGTCCACGAGGGTGGGGAAGATGTCCACGAGCTCGGCTAGCGCGCTGGTCTTCCTGCCATGGTTCTCAGGACGCAGATCACTGATCAGCAGCGGCACATGCGCATCGAACTCAAAGTCGGAGGTTTTACCCCAGAGCGAGTGTTCGCCGATGTGGTAACCGTGATCAGCGAAGAAGATGATGACGGTGTTTTTGGCGGCGCCACTTGCTTCAAGCGCAGCGAGCACTTTGCCGACTTGGGCATCCATGTAGCTGATGTTGGCAAAGTAGCCGTGGCGCATCTCGGCACTCTGCTCGGCGGTCAGCGGTTGCTGTTTCGCGGGCGGACCGAGGATCTCTGTGCTCTGATGAAAGGCGATGTCTGGAGCGCCTTCGGGCCTGGCTGGATTCAGCGCGGGAAGCTTGGCTCGATCATAGAGGTCCCAGTATTTCTTCGGTGCATTGAAGGGCGCATGAGGCTTCCAAAATCCGACGGCGAGGAAGAACGCTTCATCCTTCACCTGGGCAAGTGTTCGCACGGCTTCCGCAGCCACGCGACCATCGAAGTAAGCTTCATCCGGCACGTCACGGCATTCAACGAGCGGGACATCGGTGTAGGTGCGGCCCGTGGTCGTGGTGGCGAGGTTAGGTGGGAGTTCGCCAGACACCTTCGGAGCATCATGACCATGGCTCTCATAGTGCAGAAACTCGTCTGCGCTCCAGGATCGGCGGTCACCCTTTTCCTTCGTGTGCCAGTTGTGGAAGATCTTGCCCACGCCACGTGTGGTATAACCATGTTCTTTGAACCAGAGGGGCAGGGTGGTGACGTCAGGATTGAGCTCGCGAAAATGCGTGCCGTTGTTCCAAAGCTTCAGGGTGTCCGGACGTCGCCCTGTGAGCAAGGAGGAGCGAGAGGGGTTGCACACCGCCTGCTGGCAGTAGGCACGGTCAAACTGCACGCTGCGCTTCGCGAGTTTGTCGAGGTTCGGTGTCAGCGCTGAAGAGCCATAGCAGCCCATCTCGGGACGAAAGTCATCTGCCATGATGAAGAGCACGTTGGGCTTGGCGGCGGAGAGTGATGCGGCGCCAAGGAAAAGGAGGGAAAGGCTGCGGAACATGGAAGTGTGCTCATCACGATGCCGCAGCCGGTGAACTATCATTCATTTTAGCGTGGAAACGAAGGCGGAGAAAGTTTGCCAGCCATGACGAAACATGAAGAATCGGCGGGCTTGCGCGTGTTTAGCTCACTCGTTCATTTTCTCTCATGCACCGTTCTCTCGTTCCAGCTCTCTTCGTCTTCGGCACATGGTCTGCCTTCACTCATGCCGCAGATGCACCGCTCACATTTTCGGACCCGAATCCGCAGCGTTACCAGCTCAAGGCTCGCTCCAGTGTCATTGATCCACGTGCGAAGGAGCATCCCGAGCTTGAGTTCATGTTTGAGAAGAAGGGCAAGCCTTCTGATGAGGAGAATGCCTCTGTGGACACTCGCGTGGCTCCGCGCGGACGTCTGGTGATCTGGCTCATGGGTTACAGCGGCGGACTCTTCGAGCGGCTGAACAGCTACGGCATCCACGCCATCCAGGTGCATTATGCGAATAGTTGGTTCGGCAAGTTTGGCAATCAATCACCAGGTGATGATGGCATGCTGCTGGGCAAGATTCGTCTGGAAGCAGCCACGGGAGAAGATGTGAGTCCTGACGTCAGCATTCCAAAGCCGGATGGCATCGCCGAGCGTGCGTATCAGTTCGTCAAGCATCTGGCGAAGGAGAATCCCCAGGGTGGCTGGAGCTACTTCCTCACGGAGGATGGTTCGGCGCTGCGCTGGGATCGTGTGATCCTCTCAGGCTCCTCTCATGGCAGCACCACCGCGGCGCGTTTTGCGAAGCAGCAAAAAGTGGATCGTGTGGTGATGCTCTGCGGACCGCGTGATCAGATGGAGAAGTGGCAGGGCCTGCCCTCTGCCACACCGGCGAACCGCTACTTTGGCTTCAGTCATGTGCTGGACAGCGGCTGGAGTGGTGATCACTACTGCCGCTCCTGGCAGTTGCTGGGCCTGGCTGAGTTTGGCCCGATCGTGAATGTGGATGAGGCCAAGCCACCTTATGGCAACACACGCCGGCTCATCAGTGCTGCGGATGTGAAGGGCGATGCCAAGCGCGCGCACTCCAGCGTGTCACCGGGCAGTGCTTCTCCGAAGAATGCGAGCGGCGCGTTGCTCTATGAGGACGTGTGGCGCTACCTCTACACGCATCCGATTGAAGAGGTCGGCTCACCTGTTCCCGCTGATGCGAACTGCGAGATGGATCTGAAGAAGTGAATGAACAATAAAAAAGGCGGCTTTTAAAGCCGCCTTTTTTCATGCCGAACCGACGGCCTAACTAAATGCGCTGTGTGAAGATGGCCTCCAGGTGTCTTTCTGTGGGATATCTGCCAACAGACGTCAGGAACAAATCCATGGCTCCCAGTTCAGGATGCTCCACGCGGTAGATCTGGGAGTCTTCTGGCAGGCTCTTGGGTCCCGTGAAAGTCAGCGAGAATGTCGTATAACTCACAAGCTTGTCATGATTGTTGACCACCTTTGCCGGGCTAATCTCAGTGAGCTTCATGGTTGCGGCTGTCAATGCGCCGACTTTGAGTTGGAAATGGGTGTTGAGATGGGGTTCAAACCACTCCCGGATGTAATGCGCGGGCTTGGCTGGATCAAGATCCTCCGCAGGAGCGACCGGAGAAGTGTGGCGGGAGGATAGGGGAGCTTTCGCAAAAAAAGTTCTGCCCTTGGCCCACTGCCAGCCCAGTACGCCAGCGAGAGTGCCACCAAGACCGACTCCGAGGCCGGCTAAAATCATGCGGCGACGAGAACACGCCTGGGAAGATGAAGAATCCATAACACGGTGTGATGATCATGATGAGAGGATCACCGCTGCATTTATGTCATGGCTGGCACTTCATTGCCATCACGAAGTGACAAGATTTCGTTGCTGAAATTTTCTTTCAAATCTCTATGAGAAGGCATAAAAATAAAATGGAAATAGGTAAAAAAATAATTTGCTAAATTAGTTCCTTATCTAATTTTACTCACCTTGCCTGGAGTCTAAACCGTTAACCTTCTATCTCTTTTCTATTATGGCAGATCCTTTCCTTGGCGAAATTAAGATTGTATCGTTCAACTTCGCGCCCAAAGGCTGGGCTCAATGTAATGGTCAGTTCCTGCCGATTAACCAAAATCAGGCCCTGTTTTCTCTTTTCGGGACGACCTATGGTGGCAACGGGCAGACTACGTTCGCTCTTCCAGACTTCAGGAGCCGAACGGCAGCTCACATGGGCGGCGGTTTGTCCCAGGGCGAGAGGATCGGCCAGGAGGCCCATACGATCACGCTTTCTGAGATGCCTGCGCACAATCATGTCGCCATGGGTAGTAACTCAGTGGGCAATCAGGTAAACCCGAATTTTGGAGGGGTAGGCAATATCCTAGCCTCTGATCCTGGTAACTGCTATACTTCGAACTTTGCAGCGCTGGGTACCTTTAGTCCTGCGGAAGTGAGTAACGTCGGGGGCAGTCAGCCTCACACCAACCTCATGCCGTTCCTAGTGCTGAATTTCATTGTGGCACTCCAGGGTATCTTTCCTTCTAGAAACTAACTCTCTCTCTCTCGAACACTTATGTCTAATCCTTATGTTGGTGAAATTCGGATGTTCGGCGGCAACTTTCCCCCGAATGGTTGGGCGTTCTGTGATGGCCAGACGCTGCCAATTTCTGAGAATGAGGTGCTTTTCAATTTGATTGGCACCACCTATGGCGGTGATGGCCAGGAGACTTTCAACCTCCCCAATCTCCAGGGCCGCGTGCCGATTCATCAAGGCACCGGCGGCGGTTTGCAAACCTACGTCATTGGTGAGTCTGCCGGGGTGGAGTCGGTAACGCTGAACACCCAGCAAATTCCTGTGCACACGCACGCCTTCCTGGGTTCGACGGCGGCTGGCAACAACGCCGGACCCTCTGGCAATATCCTGGCTACATCAACGCTCGTTACCCCTTATAACTCTCTGGAGACACCGGGGACTAACATGGCTGCGTCGGCGATTCAGCAGGTCGGGGGCAGCCAGCCTCATGAGAACATGCAGCCTTTTCTCTGCATCAGTTTCATTATTTCCTTGTTTGGCGTCTTCCCGAGCCAGACCTGATCCGAGCCAGACCTAGTTTACAAATCAACCCCGAGATCTTCCTGTCTTATGTCTTCTCCGTTCGTTGCTGAAATTCGCATGTTTGGATTCAATTTTGCCCCCACTGGGTGGGCATTCTGCAATGGCCAGTTGCTGCCCATTTCGCAGAATACCGCGCTCTTCTCGCTGCTGGGGACCACCTACGGCGGAGATGGCAAGTCCACCTTCGCCCTGCCAGATCTGCAGGGCAACGCTCCCATGCAATGGGGGCAGGGCAACGGTCTCTCTCAGCGCTTTTTGGGGGAAATGTCAGGGTCCCAAACTGTCACTCTGCTGACTAGTGAGATGCCGGTGCACACACACGTCATGAAATGCACCACGGAAAATGGTGAGGCGGGTTCTTTCACGCAGGGCACAGCGCTGGCTGGATCCGTCGGTGGAAAACTCTATCAAGCCAACACGTCCGCGAATCTTGCCCCCATGAACTTCCAGGCGCTTTCGGTGCAGGGAAGCAGCCTTCCTCACAACAATATGCAGCCCACGCTCGTCGTGAACTTCTGCATCGCGATGCAAGGAGTCTTCCCGGCTCGTCCTTGAGGTTCTTGGATTTTCGTGGAACACCTTTGTTCATGACAAAAGCTCCTGCTGAGGTGTTGCGCCTGCGTCCTGTGGCCGCCGAAGACGAAGCCTTTCTCCGGAAAGTCTATGCCAGCACACGGGCCACCGAGCTGGCGCAGGTGCCGTGGTCTGCTGAGCAAAAAGCTGCTTTTTGTGATATGCAGTTTACCGCGCAAGACACCCATTACCGGGCCAATTTCACGCAGGCAGAATATTGGGTGATTGAGCGGGAGAGCGTTCCGGCCGGCCGCCTTTACATGGAGCGGCGGGATGCGGAAATTCATGTCATAGATATTGCTCTGCTACCTGAGCATCAGAGGTCAGGTTTCGGGACTTACCTGCTCAAGGAACTGATGGATGAGGCGGCTGCAGAGGGCAAAAAGGTCACCATTTATGTGGAGAAGTTTAATCCTGCCTTGAAGCTTTATCAGCGTCTCGGCTACCGGCATGTGGAGGAGCTCGGAGTTTATTACCTCATGGAGTGGCTTCCAGCCAGGTAGCAATGGTTTTTGGTGCGCGTTCTTACCCTTATTAGGGGCCCGATTGA
Organism: Prosthecobacter gellanilyticus; assembly: GCF_007992435.1. Classification (GTDB taxonomy): domain Bacteria; phylum Verrucomicrobiota; class Verrucomicrobiia; order Verrucomicrobiales; family Verrucomicrobiaceae; genus Prosthecobacter; species Prosthecobacter gellanilyticus. Next base: position 83,558 of record NZ_BKAG01000011.1, read on the forward strand.
TGCGTCTACAACATGCCAGTTTGGCGTCTCGTGCTGCCTTCGATCTTAGGTGAAAACCGACTCAAACTCTGATCCTTTTGGCCCGTCTCCTGTCTGAGTAATAAAAACATCCATCACCCCCACCCCGGGATGTTCCAGCGAGTAGATGGCCTGCGGGATTCTTAACCCCTGCTGCCCCCGAAAAGAGATGGTGAAACCTTCACGCGTGGAGCCTGGAAACTTATGGTGATGGATGCTCACGTCTACCACCTCAAGTGTGGCGCTTTTGTCACCGCTACGGATGATCATGGACTGTCCTACGAGCGGGGTGAAGACGCTGCTCTCAAGAGTGGCCAAATCAATCATGGACTGGTCTTGTCATGAGGTGGCCGGGAATGCCAGCGAAATATATTGTCACAACCATAGATTTTTCTGGTATTACAGGCATGAACTCCTGTGCACGAACTCCTTGTTGGTCCCGGTCAGGCCTAAGATGAAAACGAGTGACGATGTTTTTTGAAAAATGGTGTTTTAGTCTCTGATTAATATTGAACAATGTGTGGGTGCGTCTAAAACGAGTAGTCGGTTGCTACATGAGTTCGCCACGGTGTCCGCTACGTGATGACTGCCTTTGTTGACGATAAGTAGCCTTTGCAGCCTTTCTGCTTTCTCTCTCAAGTCCCCAGCTCCCCTAAAGAAGTTATGATGACTCGTCTTATCCCGATGGCCCTTTCTTTCGCCGCGCTGGCCATCAGCGGCAGTCTGTCAGCCCAGGCACCCAATATTACCGCTACTAAGTCGGACGGCACGCCAGCCGCGACGAAGAAAAATCCGGGCGATACTGTCACTTATACCAACACCATCTCCAACACGGGGACTGCAAATGCCACGGGTGTCACTTTCACGGATCCTGATGTCAATGGTTCTGCCGTGCAGATGAGCACCTTGAAGGTTTCACCCCTGGCCTTCGATGATAACTACTCAGGCACCATCCTCTCTGGCGTAACCGTTAATACAGCGACCGCCACCAACTTCAGCGTAACAGCCAACGACTATGTCGGCATTTACAACAATGCTGCTGGAGTGCTAACGATCACGGCTTTCGACGCCACCAGCGCCAATGGAGGCACGGTGTCCATGACCACCAGTGGGGCAAACATCGGCAAGTTTATTTACACTTCTGCTGCAGGCTTTACGGGTGTCGACAGCTTCACCTACACTATCAGCAACACCGGATTTACTTCCACTGCCACGGTCATTGTCACCGTGAGCGGCCCGGGCATATTTTTCGTCAGTGATTCGACGGGCGATGACACGAATGGCAAGGGCACGCTTGCCTCTCCTTACAAGACCCTCACCAAAGTGGCGACTTTGGACGCCAACACCAGCCAGCGCATCTTTGTCCTCGCGGGTGCCTACAGCGCCGGGATGACAATGGAAGCGAACGAGCAGATCATCGGCCAGGGCGTTCGGGGGGTGAGTTTTGATTTGGTCGTCGCGGGTGTAACCGCAGGTGCGGACTCTGTAGCTCGTCCTTTGATCAATGGAACTCTGCCGACGATCACCGCAGCGTCCGGCAGTGTGATCACACTGGCTGAAAACAACACGATCCGTGGTGTCTCCATCAACAGCACGGTTGCGGGTTATGCAGTGACAGGCAGCGCGATCAATAGCCTGCAACTCGGCAGCAGCGGCGGCAGCACGGCCTCGGATACCAGCGTCACTGCTTCGTCCGCCAGTTCGGGCTGTCTGAATCTTTCGGGTGGCGGCAATGGTTCGGTGAATGTCCTGGCCCTGCTGGCCAACTCCGCCTCCGCCGGCCGCTCGCTGACTGTTTCAGGCCGCACGGGTGGCACGACAAGTGTGATCGGCAAGCTCACGGACACGGGAGCAGGCGTTTCGCTGAGCGGCAACGCCGGCGCTACGTTTAACTTCCGCAGCTTCGCGCTGGCCACAGGGGCCAACACAGCCTTCTCCGCTACCGGCGGCGGCACGGTGAATGCCACGCAAGGGGAGTCTGATGGCATTGATAACGATGGCGATACCAGCACCGACGAAGCCGACGAAGCCAACATCATCAACAACGTCACAGGCGGCACCGGTGTCAATATTGCCAGCACTAACATTGGTGCCTCCAATTTCATCATCCGCAGCCTGACCTCAACCGGGGGCACTTCCCCGGGCATCAATTTGAACACGACTGGCAACAGTGGCGGCCTGTTTGTCACCGGCGACAGCGGTGGCACGAACAACGCCTCCGGTGGTTCGATCACCAACAAAACAGGCTCGACTCTTACCACCGGCACGCCAGGTGTCGTGGCGATCAGCACCGCCAACCTCAGGCTGGGTTACATGAACATCACCGGCTGCAACCACAGCGGTATCTACGGCAGCACCGTCAACGGCTTTGTCCTGTCACGTTGCAACATCAACACCAATGGCAATGAACTTGTGTCCAACCCGGATGAAACGGGTGTGGACATCACGAATCTCACCGGCACTGCTATCGCTGGTGCCAACCCCACCGCTATCAACTTCTGTGTGATTCAGAACAACATGGAGTTTGAACTGCAGATCAATAATTCGAGCGGCACTCTGACTGACTTCCAGGTCAATAGCTGCACCATGTCCAGCAATAATGCGAGCCTGGTCGCCCCACATGGCAATCTGTTCAGCTTCCTGGCCTCCGGCACGGCGATCATGACCACGAATGTAGTGGGCAGCACCTTCACGGGCAATGCCCAAGCCCCCGGCGGCACCACCGCCACTGGCGCCCATTGTGATGTTAGCGGCAGCGGCGTGATGACGGCAAATATCAGCACCTCCACGTTCAACAACAACAATGCGGCGGTCAACGTCTCCGCCTCAGGGGCCGGCACGCTGACCTTTGACGTGCATGACAATCCTTCCGTCACCCTCAACCGCTCGCATGGCTTGAACTGCTTCCTCGCTGCGGACGCCACTGGGCTGGTCAATGGAAAATTCCGCAACAACGTCGTTGGCACGCTGGGTACAGCCGGGTCGGGTTCGGAGCTTGGCTTCGGCATCCGTATTCAGAATGAAGCTGTCGGGAGTGCGAATGCCGCCAACTTCCTGGTCAGCGGCAATACCGTGCAGGAAACCCTCAATTTCAACTCGTTCAACGTGAACGCGGGCTTGAACACAATCCCGTCAACCAAGACAACCAACCTGACGATTCAGAACAACAACTTCAAGAACAGCGCCGCCCGTGCGATCACCATCCAGCAGAACAACAATACCAACGGCACTTCCGCAGGCACGATTCACGCCCATATTGCCTCCAACACCTTCAGTGGTATTATTGGTCAGGCGGCCGATGGCACTGAGATCCGGCTCCGGCAGCTCGCGGCGAACGGCGGTGTCTTTAGGCTCAACCAAACCGCCGACACCAATCTTGCGACGGTGAACGGTCTGACACTCGCTGACCTCTCCATCTCTGGCACCATCACTTACAACCAGGGCTTGCCGACCGCGCCACCCCTGCTCTTTGCTCCTGGCGGCGTTGAGAAGGCTGCTGCCTCCATCGCTTCCGTTTTCACCTCCGCTCTCCCGGTTGCTCCAGTTAAATCCAGCAAGATCCGACCCAATCCAGCCTCCTCCAGCCTGGAAGCGGTCACTCAAGTTGCCTCGCGTGCTCCTTCTGCTGAAATCGCCAGGCTGGCCCAGACGGACCTCGATTCGATGGTCTCCTCCGCCTTGGCTCTCTGGAAAGCCTCCGGCCTTACCCCTGAGCAGGAAGAGCATCTGCGCAGCCTGACCTTTGAGGTTTCCAGCCTGGACGGCATCCGTCTGGGTGAGGCAGATGGTCACATCATCCGCATCGATGCGGATGCTGGTGGCAGCGGCTGGTATGTTGACGCCAGCGACAAGCATTTCACCGCCTCATCGGCCACACGTTTCTCCACCAGCCCCAGCGCTGCTCCGGCAGGCCGTCTGGACTTGCTGACTGCCCTCTTGCATGAAATGGGACACACCCTGGGGCTTGAAGACTCCTATCTGGAAAAAGACCGTGACAGCCTCATGTATGGCTTCCTCACCTTGGGTGAGCGCCGCCTTCCCGCCAAGCGTCAGGCCTTTGGAGCCCGTTCCCATGACCATAAGCATGGTGAAACTCACTTCCTCACCGGTGCTGTCAGCATCGGCGTTCTGCCTCCAGGCAAGTCGATCACCATCACCTATGACGTGATCATCAACAACCCGGCCACCACCTCCACTCTGAGCAGCCAGGCCACAGTCTCAGGCAGCAATTTCTCCAACGTGCTGACGGATGACCTTGTCACCGGCGGTGATCCTCTTCTTCCTGGTGCTGCTGATCCGACCGTGACCCAGATTGACCTGCCTGATGTGTCTGTGACCGTCGCTCCTGCCTCGACCGCTGAAGATGGTGCTGGCAATCTCGTCTACACCTTTACCCGCACGGGTGCCACGACAGCGGCCATGACCGTCAACTTTGCCGCCACTGGCACGGCCTCCACCACCACCGACTACTCCGTCACCAACGGCACAGGTGTTGTGAACTTCACCGCAGGCACCGGCCTTGGCAGCATCGTGATCCCGATTGGTTCGTCCACCGCGACTGCCATCGTTGACCCATCAGTGGATGCAACTGTCGAACCGGACGAAACCGTCATCGTCAGCATCACCAGTGGTTTTTATGACATCGTCGCTCCCGTCTCTGCCACGGGCACGATCACCAATGATGACACGGGCATCGAGTTGACCTTGCCAGACACTTCACTGTTTGAAGACCAGACGAACACCTTTGCCTTCACCTTCACCCGCACCGGCAACGTCAGCGGCGGCACCACGGCGAACTTTACCTATACGACAGGTTCGGCCGTGGAAGGCACTGATTACAGCCGTTCCGGTGCGGCAACGTTCAGTGTCGGCGTCGGCACGGTAGTCTTCGCTCCTGGAGATATCACGAAGATCGTGACCATCGATCCAACGGCGGATAACCTCGTGGAAGGCAATGAAACCGTCGCGCTCACCCTCGGCACGGGCACCGGCTACAGCGTGCTAGGCACGGCTCTGCAGACCGCGACCATCGTCGATGATGACGTGAATGTCTCCCTCACCAGCGTCGTGCCCGCCACCTCGGTGGAAGACAGCGGCGTGGGCATGGTCTATACCTTCACCCGCAGTGGTGGCTCCACGGCCAACGCGCTGACGGTGAATGTCACGGTCAGCGGTACTGCTGGCTTCACGGGTGATTACACCACCAGCGGATTCGCCACCAACCTCGCCGGTGTGGCCACGATCACCTTCGCGGGTGGTTCCGCGACCAAGACTGTGACCATCACTCCGAGCAGCGATGTCACCAATGAGCCTGACGAGACCGTGATCCTCACCGTCGCGGCGAATGGCACACCAGACGTCACCGGTGGTTACACCGTGGGCGGAACGCCCTCAGGCACCGGCACGATCCTGAATGACGACACGCAGGTCAGCGTGACTGTCGCCCCGACACCTGTGGGCGAAGCGAGCGGCACGGGCATGGTCTACACCTTCAGCCGCACAGGCCCCACCACGGCGGCTCTGCCGATCAACTTCACCAAGGGCGGCACGGCCTCCATTGCCACCAGCGACTTTAGCGCTGCTTCCTCTGACGGCGGGATGAACTTTGCGGCGGGCACCGTGACCATTCCGATCGGATCCTCCACAGTCACCATCACCCTGACACCGTTGGAAGACGCGATGGTGGAAGGCTCCGAGACGGCCATCCTCACGGTGGCCGCGGGTTCTGGCTATGGCGCCACAGGCTCTCCTGCCACAGGCACCATCACGGACAACGACACCGCCACCATCGGCTTTGTCACCACGACCAGCACGGTCGGTGAAGCCACGGCAAACGATGTGCAGCAGTTGGTGCTTACCCTTACCACCACCGGCGCTGGCACACCCACCCTGGCTTATGCTGTGAGTGTGAATGTCACGGGACCTAGCGGCACAGCCACCAACGGAACGGATTACACGCCACCTACAGGTGTGACCTTCGCGGCCAACTCGCTCAATGCGGCCCAGGTGGCTGCCAGCATCGCAATCACCAATGATCGCGCGGTTGAAGGCAGTGAAACCGCTGGCCTCGGCCTTGCGATCAACACGGACGGCACGGGTGGCGCAGTCACCATCGCCGTCGGTGCAGCCGCCACCCACACCACCACGATCACGGACAACGACACGGCCACCGTCAGTTATGCGGCGAGCACCAGCAGCATTGGTGAAGCCGCCGGCAATGATTCGATTGGCCTGACACTGACGGTGACGGGCAACGGCGCCGGACCTCTGGTGCTGGAGCGCTCTGCTTCCTTTAACATCACTACCACGGGTGGCTCAGCCACCAATGGCACCACGGATTACACCCTGCCTGGAGCTGTCAGCATCCCCGCCACCACGCTCAGTGCGGCTGTGACGAACTTCAATCTGGCCATCACCAATGATCAGTTGTTGGAAGGTTCGGAAACGGCCATCCTCGGTTTGACACTGAACACCGACAATACTGGTGGTCAGGTCACGGTGGGTGCGGGCAATGCCCATACCACGACCATCACTGACAACGAGGCGGCGACCATCACCTTTGCAGCAGCCACCAGCAACGTGGCGGAGAATGCAGGTCCTGATCTGATCAACTTGGTGCTCACCATCACCGGCAGTGGCACCGGCACCGCTCAGCTTGCCTCGGCGGTGTCTGTGAATGTCACCGGTACTGGCGGCAGCACGGCGACTGGCGCAGGTGTGGACTACACTCTGCCAGCCTTGGTCACCTTCCCGGCAAACTCTTTGAATGCCGCCACTCAGGCAGCTTCCCTGGGCATCACCAATGACGCCATCGTGGAAGCTAGCGAGACCGTGAACCTCGGTCTGGTTATCAACACCGATCCGACGGCTCTGGTGACCATTGGCGCTGCCAATGCCCACACGACCACGATCCTCGACGACGACACAGCCACAGTCAGCTTCTCCAAGATCATTGACGGCTCCGAAGGTCCTCCGATCGTGAACGGCAAGTTCCGCATCACCCAGACGGCGCAATCCTCCACCAATACCGTGGTGAACTACACTGTGAGCGGCTCTGCTGTCCCGGGCCCAGGCAATGACTACGCCACCCTGTCTGGCACAGCCACCATCCTGGCGGGCAATACCTTCGTGGATGTTGATGTCATCGTTCAGGCCGATGTCGGCAGCGAGCCGCCGGAGACTGTCATCATCACCTTCTCGAGCTTCGGTGCCCACGATGCTGACATCACTCTGGGTGCCCCGACCTCAGCGACCGTCACCATCTACTCTGGCACCATCATCACCGGCACCTGGACGGGCGCGCCGCTGATCACCACGGCTGGCTCCTTTAATTGCACGGGCCTGACGCTGGATATCGATCTGGGCTTCGTGCCAGCCATCCCGCAGCAATACACCCTTGTTCATGCTGATGGCGGTGTGACCGGCAACTTCAATGACCTGCCACCGAATGGCGTCATCGCTCTCTCGATCAACGGAGTCATCTACTACTTCCAGGCGACCTATGGTCCGAATGATGTCTTCCTGACGTCCTTCACGCCAGATGGTCTTCCAGCCTGGACGTGGGTCTCTGGTCCGAACTCACGCAACGGCGTGGGTGTTTATGGCAACCTCGGAGTCGCAGCGCCGACCAACAATCCAGGCGCCCGCCAGGGTGCCATGAACTGGCAGGCGCCAGATGGCAGTCTGTGGATGTTCGGTGGTTATGGCTATGCCACTGCGGTGACGAATCCTCCGCGCTACCTGAACGACATCTGGCAGTATCGTCGCGACATCGGCCAGTGGGTCTGGCGCGGTGGTGCCAATACCTTTAACTCTCCGGGAACCTATGGAGCCATCGGCGTGGAGGCCCCAGGCAACGCACCTGGTGCACGTCACACTGGCACGACCTGGACGGATGCGGATGGCAACCTGTGGCTCTTCGGTGGCTATGGCATCGGTGCCAGCGGCGCTCCTGCCTGGCTGAACGACCTGTGGCGCTTCAACCGCACCAACGGGCAGTGGACCCACATGAAGGGCAGCACCGCCACGGGCGGAGCCGCTACCTATGGTGTGCTGGACACTCCAGCCGCGGGTAACACCCCTGGTGCGCGCAGCAGCGCCACCGGTGTCTTCCGCAATGGCAACCTGTGGCTCTTCGGCGGCTACAGCGGCACCAACTACTACAACGACCTCTGGAGGTTCGAGATCGCCACCGGCAACTGGGCCTGGGTAGAGGGCAGCAATGTGCCTAACCAAAATGGCGTCTACGGAGTGCAGGGCACGCCGAATGCCGCCAACGTCCCCGGCTCCCGCCGTGATGCGACCGGCTGGGCTGCTGACAACGGCACCCTCTGGTTCTTCGGTGGTCTGGGCCTGCCCGCCAGCGGTGCAACCGCAGGTGACATGAACGACCTGTGGCGCTATAACCCGGCCACAGGCGACTGGACCTGGATCAAGGGGGCGAGCACTGTCAACGGCACGGCCACCTATGGCACGCAGGGGACCTTTGCCGCTGGGAACACACCTGGAGCACGCAGTGCCGGCGGCGGCTGGGTCACTGTGGATGGCGACCTGTGGCTGGTGGGTGGCTTCAAGGACAGCAACCTGACCTTTGACGATGTCTGGGTCTTTGACGTCGGCAGTCAGCAGTGGACTCATAGGCTCGGCAGCCAGGGCCTCCTGGGTCAGTCTGGAGTTTATGGCAATCAGGGCCAGATCAATGCGGCCAACAAGCCTGGTGGTCGCTTCACACCGAGCACCTGGGTCACGCTCAATGGCAACCTGTATATCTTCGGTGGCGGTGGCGCAGATGCCTTCGGCAACACCGGGCGTCTGAGTGACCTCTGGAGCTACGGAATTCCGAAGCCAGCCACTGCTCCGTATGATGAGCTCTTCCCAGATCCGTTCCCAAGCGAACTGATCGTGAACGACGCACCAAGCGCGAGCGATGCGACCGCTGGCACGATGGCCTACGTCCCTGTGAGCGGCAAGCTCACCGGCTCTGATCCTGATGGTGACCGTCTCCTGTTCAGTGCGGCTGGCAGCACCATCAGCCAGGGCACTCTGACCCTGAACCTGGATGGCACCTGGACCTACACACCTGCGTATGGATTCACCGGCGTGGCCAGCTTTAAGTTCAAGGCGGCTGACAACTACGGTGGTGAAAGCGCCGTGAAGACCCTGGTGATCAGTGTGAGCTCGAACCCTGCGGACAGCGATGGCGATGGTATCGCTGACAGCTACGAGCAGAGCATCTGGGGCAGCCTCGCTGCTGCTGATGGTGACGGTGACGCCGACCTCGATGGTCAGAGCAACTACTTCGAGTTCCTCGCCGGCACCAACCCGCTGGATGGTAACGAGACCCTCGTCACCGCACCGACGGTCAGCGGCACGACGAGCACGAACGGCCATGTCCTGCTGAATCTCAACCATGTCCGCCCAGGGGTGAACTACCATCTCGAAACCAGCTCCGATCTGGATGCCTGGACTCGCATCGGCACCTTCACCTTCGATGTGTCTGGCAGCGCCACGGTGGAAGATCCGACGCCTGCCACAGGAGCGCCGAGGTTCTATCGCATGAGCCTGGAGGCGACTCCGGCACTGGTGGTGCCGTAAACAGCGGTTATATAATCAAAAAGGGTCAAGATGAGGCTGAATGCCTTGTCTTGACCCTTTTGATTTGGCGGGAGGATGGTTAGCCTAACCAAAAGTTATTGGGTTCTCTGTCGCCTGTCATGCCGAGGGCTGCGATCAAGCCGTCAAAGGGTCAAGATGAGGCTGAGCGCCTTGTCTTGACCCTTTGGTGTATCCTGAATTGACGGAGGCTTGACCCTCTTGCCCTGATTGAGTTACTGCAAAGCGGCTTTGACCGTCTTCACCACTTCAGCGGCCAGAGCTTCTGAACCTGCGGGAACGAAATGAACGTTGGCAGGCTGGATCTGCAGTTCCTTCATGCGTGGTTTCACGAAGGTGTAGAGGTCATTGACGGGGATGTTGTTGTCCTTCATCACGCGCAGCGCGGCTTCGTTATAGCGGATGACATCGGCGTTGTTGCGGTAGACCTTCATCGGCTCGTCGGTCACGGGAGTCGTGGCGGCGAAGACGAGCTTTGCGCCGGTGGCCTTGAGCTTGGCCACGATCTCGCGGAGGTTCTTCTCATATACTTCCACGGTGGCTTGAGGTGGATCGGTGGCGAGGTCTGAGGCCGCTCCCTTGGCATCGCCAGCCTTCACATGCTTGAGGTCATGCAGGCCCCAGTTGAAATGGATGACATCCCACTTGCCGCCATCGAGCTGCAGCCAGCGGTCGATGTTCGCCACGCCTGAGGTGGTGCCGCTGCAGTTCTCCGGTTTACCATCTTTTGTTGGGCGGATCACCACCATCTCGTTCGCCAGCATCTTCTGCACATAGGGCGTGTAGCCGATGGAGATGGAATCTCCTAGAATGAGCAGGCGTTTCTTCGCGGCGGCATCAGCCGCGAAGGTTGGAACGGTGGCGAGGCCGAGGAGACTGGTGAGAAAGGTGGAGCGCTTCATGAGGGGCAGGGAACGCCTGCGCCCTCGCGGCCTTTCATCCCTTTGTGCTCAGCGTCACGCCATCAGCCGTGACCGTGGCCTTCTTCACCAGCTTCAGCGAAGGGCCGATAGCATCGAGTTTTGCATAAGGGGCCAGCAGTGTCCAGGTGGCCATGCCTGTGACGAAGCCTTCAGCCACGACCTTGCCCGGCACCTTCACATCGGCGACCTGAGCATCCACACCGGCTTCATGCACCAGGACCTCGTAGGCGGCCTCGCCATTGAGATAGCGCTTCTTGTCCTCCCAGAACTTGATGTGATTCATCGGCAGGCAGACTTGGGCGATGAGGCGGTTCTTCTCCGGCTCTGTGCGCTCGAAACGGAGCATCTCGGTGTAGGTGCCGTAGCCGGTGTCTGGCGCGATGAGCAGCAGTCCGTTGAGCTCGGCGATGCTCAGCGTGAGCTCGGTCGTTTGTCCTGCTTTGAAATCCGCCAGCTTCTTTTCCAAGGCAGCACGGGCCTCCGCGCTCAGTTCGATGGGCGCAAACTTCTGCGGCTGGTCAGAGGCGAAGACGGCGATGGCCTTGTCCTGCTGGAAGAGTGAGTAGGCGCTCCAAGCGATGATGCCGCCAAAAACAAGGGCGGCCATGACCATGATGAGGCAGCCATAAAACGGACTGAAACCTGAGACGGGGACTTTTTCGACGCGGGCCATGAAGGGGAGGTTAGGACTGAAGGACGATCTTGATCTTGCCAGCGCTCTTGCCGGAAGCGTTCAGCGCATCGGCGAGCGTGGGGCCGGTGGCGACGGGAGCTGATGCCGGAGCCGTAGGGGCAGGTGCGCCTTGCTCGGCTTCCAGGGCAGCTTTGAGCGCACCTTCCACCATCTGGCCGCAGTGGATTTTCATGGGGGGCAGGGGACCCAGAGGAGCGCTGAGTTCGGCGGCACTCAGTTGCAGGGCTTCCTCCTTGGTCTTGCCGCGGATCAGTTCGGTGGCCAGGGATGCCACGGCGATGGCGGTCTGGCATCCGAAGGACTGGAAGCTGGCTTTGTCGATCACCTTGCGGCCATCCTTCTCCTTATACTTCAGCCACATGCGCACCATGTCGCCACAGTCGGGTGATCCCACGGTGCCAACGGCGTCGGCATCGGGCATTTCCCCGAGATTCTGCGGGTTGGAAAGGGCGGATTGGAGGGTGGCTTCGTCCATGGTGTCAGACATGCGGAGAATACGCCTGCCTGCAAGGACGGGACTCGATTCCTCCGGAGATCAGCGCTCGATCCAGCGGTAGACATCCTTGGAGTTCTTCCAGAAGTACTTCTCGCAGGCATCGCTGCCCTTGGTGCTAAAGTAGTCCCGCACCAGCCCGAAGACGACTTCGTAGGGGGCACCACGGTCGCTGACTGGCCAGTTGCTGCCGTAGACGAGGCGGTCCGGGCCAAAGCTCTCCCACAGGTGATCCAGGATCGGCAGGTAGTAGCTGACGTCCCGAGGAGCCTGGCCCTCGGCGCCCTTCACCTGCTCGACGAGGGCGGAGACCTTCATCCAGACGTTCTTGGGCTTCGCCACTTCCTTGATGTTATCCTTCCACTCGGGCTTCAGGCTCTTGGGATCACCGCTCGCACCGAGGTGGTCGATGACGATGCGCAGGTCCGGCACCTCGGCGGCGAGTTTGGCCGCATGAGGAAGCAAATCAGGACCACCATTGAGGTCGAGCTCCAGACCGTGATCGGCCAGCACTTTGGCTCCGGCCAAAGCTGCCTCTTTGTTGGCATCGATCCTCACCAGATCAGCACGCCAGCGCACGCCTCGAAAGATGGGATTGGCGGCGAACCTCTTCACATTCGCGGCAAACTCCGGTGTGGTGGGATCCAGGTTTCCCACGAAGCCGACGATGCACTTTTCCTGGGAGGCGAGATCCAGGATCCACTGGTTGTCCTCCACCCATTGGCTGGCCTCAACGATGACGGTTTCCTTGATGCCATGAGGCTCGGCAAGAGCGCGCCAGTCACTGGGCATGACCTTGCGGTAGAGAGGTGTGTTCTTGGTCGGCCACGGCACGCCTTGCGGGCGTGTCGGATCATAGAAGTGGGTATGCGTGTCGATGATGCGTGTGGCGACAGGTGCTGCCTGAGAAGGTGTGGCGAAGGCAGCTGGCACTGTGGCGGCAGCGGTTTGCAGGAAGTGGCGGCGATTCATGATGATCCTAGGTTCAGAACGCAAACGAGAGTAAGATCGTGCATTGAGCAGCGGCGTAATACACTCTAGCTTCCCTCCGATGAAACAGCGTCGCGCGTCCAAGGTCACCTCAAATCCAACCTGCGTTCTCGGCATCGAGGCCGGCGGCACCAGGACCAGTGTCCTGCTGGTGGATGACAAGAACACCGAGCTCATTTCTTTTAGCGCGGACCCAGCCGTGCTGCCGCTGCTGTCCGATCGTGAGTTGCAATGGCACCTGCGGGATATCGCCGCGCGGCTTCCTTATCGTCCCTCCGCAATTGGCATCGGCATGGCTGGCGCGCGCAGTGACATGGACAAGGATCGCCTGCATCGTGCAGCATCGCGCATCTGGCCCGCGGTGCCTTGTGTGGCCACGAATGATCTGGAGACAGCGCTCGCGACCACGCCTGCGCCTCAGCCGCCGCTGCCGCGTGTCCTTGTGCTCAGTGGCACAGGCTCCTGCTGCTTTGGTCGCGCACCGGATGGTCGCACGGCGAAGGTGGGTGGCCGTGGACATGTGATCGGGGATCGCGCAGGAGCTTGTGAGATCGGCCTGCGGGCCTTGCGCGCCGTGATCGCGGACATGGATCATCATGGGAAGATGGGCCCGCTAGGTGTGGCCATGTTGAATGCGCTGGCCTTCAATGATGTCGAGCAGCTCATCCCCTGGTCTGTGCATGCCGGGAAGACGGAGATCGCCAGTCTCGCGGTCACAGTCTTTGCCATCGCGGCAAAGGGCGACAAGCTGGCGAAGAAAATCCTCTCAGACTCCGCGGCCATGCTGGCGGAAGATGCCATCGTGTGCGCGCACCAGCTTACGGGTGCTCACGCTGGGCCGGTGGAGTTCGTTTTGAATGGCGGGGTGATTTTGAAGAACCTCGGTTTCATGCGGGATATCTCGCGACGCATTCGCGAAGGTTGGGCAGGCGCCAAGGTGACTCCTTTGAAAGGCTCGTCCGTGTGGGGCGCCGTGGCACTGGCTCGTGAGGCTGGGACCTTTGCCGTTTCGAGGCCTGTGCATTCGGCTTCTGACTTCGTGCTGCCGGCGGAGATTGCGGATCTCGCCGTGTTGGCGAAGTCGCCTACCGAAAAGCGTAACCCGGGAAGCTTGAAGCTCGATCAGATGCCCATCGCTCAGGGCATCGACCTCATGATCTGCGAGGACGCGGCCATCTCATTGGCCATCCGCACGGAGCGGAAACATCTCGCCACGGTTATCACGCAGGTGGTGAAGGCCTTTAAAAGCGGTGGCCGCTTGTTCTATGTCGGTGCAGGTACGAGCGGTCGTCTCGGTGTGCTTGATGCGAGCGAGATTCCGCCGACGTTTCGTGCTCCGCGTGAGCAGGTGCAAGGCATCATCGCCGGTGGTCGCCAAGCACTGTGGAGCGCGGTGGAAGGCGCGGAAGATGATGTGCAGGCAGGGGCAGTGGCCATTCGCAATCGTGCGGTGAACTCCAAGGATGTGGTCATCGGCATCGCGGCGAGCGGACGCACGCCGTTTGTTTGGGGAGCTCTGCATGAGGCGAACAAGCGCGGTGCCTTCACGGTGCTGCTTTGCTTCAATCCGGCGATGCGCCAGGCGGTTAACAAACTACGTGACAAAGCCTGGAAGCCCCAGGTCATGATCACTCCCGATGCCGGCCCTGAGATTCTCACAGGTTCCACTCGCCTCAAGTCAGGCACGGCGACGAAGCTGATCCTGAACATGATCACGACGCTGGCCATGACGAAGGTGGGCAAGGTGATCGGCAACCTCATGGTGGACCTGAATCCCTCCAACGTGAAGCTGCAGGACCGGGCGGTGCGCATCATTAGTGAACTGACCGGGGCTTCGCGCGAAGCCGCCCGGGATGCGTTGGTCGAATGCGGCTGGGTGGTGAAGGCCGCCTATCTAAAACTGAAGAAAAACTGAGCCTGACGGAGTGGGAAACTACTTCGGCAGAAGTGTCCTTCTCAAAACAAAAACACGCTGTGCATTCCATCCTGTGGAAGTAATGAGCTCGACGTCCTCATGGTCAACCTCCGGGGTGAGGGATGCCTCACCATCGGCAAGGATGCTTTCGTAGCCGATCACCTTGAGGCGGCCCGCTGGTGCCGTCTTGGCCAGGTCTTCATACTCTTGCTTCACCTCGGTCGTGAAAAAGACGACTTCAATCCCAGGACCCTCTTGGGGGCTACCACTGCCTGCTACCTTGTAGGCCCGCCAGCTTGGGTCCTGCTTTTTCACGTCCGGCGGCGGCACCAGCTTTCGGATGATCACTTCCTCGGCAATCATGACGCCAAAGCCTTTGCCAAAATACGAGCTGAATTTCAGGTGGTCCTTTCCTTGGGAGAAAAGGGAGCCCAGGCTCAGCAGGATTACACCGAGAGATAAGAGTCTGATTTTCATATCGCTTATTTTTGCCCTCGCATTGTAGGCGCTCCCGGCTCATCACGACCATTCAGTTTTTTCATGGATGGTTGAGACGCTCCCGGCAAACGCGGGTTGCGTCCTGGCAGGGGGTGTGCTTCTTCCGGCATCCATCTCATGAGCACCTCCTCCTCCCTTTGGAATCGTTTTCAGCAGTATTTCGTCCGCTATCCGAAGCTTGGCTTCAGCATCGACATCAGCCGCATGGCTTTTGAGGACGGTTTCATCGACTCCATGGCTCCTTCGATTGAGAAGGCTTTCGCCGCCATGAAGGAACTGGAAGCGGGTGCCATTGCCAACCCGGATGAAGGCCGCATGGTGGGCCACTACTGGCTGCGTGATTCCTCCCTGGCTCCGACTGAGCTGCGTGCCGAGATCGATGGCACTCTGGACTCCACCTTGAAGTTCGCCGAAGACGTCCACAGCGGTGCCATCAAGGCTCCGAACGGTCAGAAGTTCACCCGCGTGCTGGTCGTCGGCATCGGTGGTTCGGCGCTCGGACCTCAGCTGGTGGCGCAGGCCATCACCCCGGCGAATCCACCGCTGGCCATTGATTTCTTCGACAACACCGACCCGGATGGCATGGACCGCATTGTGGAGCAGATCGGTGCTGAACTGGCTACTACTGTGACTTTGGTCATCTCCAAGTCCGGCGGCACCAAGGAAACCCGCAATGGCATGCTGGAAGCTGCCGCAGCCTACAAGGCGCAGGGCCTCGACTTCGCCAAGCATGCCGTGGCCGTCACAGGTGTCGGCAGTGAGCTGGACAAATATGCCATCGCTCAAGGCTGGATGACCCGTTTCCCGATGTGGGACTGGGTGGGTGGACGCACAAGCGTGATGAGCGCCGTGGGCACCATCGCCGCAGCGCTTCAGGGCGTGGATGTGCGCCGCTTCCTGGCTGGCGCTGCCGCCATGGATGCGGAGACGCGCACCCGTCCGGCCAAGGAAAACGCCGCCATGCTGCTGGCCCTGATGTGGTATAGCGCCGGCAAGGGCAAGGGCCTGAAGGACATGGTGGTGTTGCCTTATAAGGATCGCCTCGTGCTCTTCTCCAAGTATCTCCAGCAGCTCGTCATGGAGTCGCTCGGCAAGGAGCATGATCTCGATGGCAAGATCGTGAACCAGGGCATCGCCGTTTACGGCAACAAAGGCTCCACGGACCAGCACGCCTATGTGCAGCAGCTTCGTGATGGCGTGAACAATTTCTTCGTCACCTTCATCGAGGTGGCCAAGGCCCGCGACACCGCTGGTTTCGAGGTCGAGCCTGGCTTTACCAGTGGCGACTACCTCCAGGGCTTCCTGCGTGGCACACGCAAGGCGCTGGCTGGCAGCGGTCGTGAGTCCGTGACTCTCACCATTCCTGAGGTCAGCGCCTTCACGCTGGGCCTGCTCATCGGTCTCTTCGAGCGCACGGTCAGCTTCTACGCCACCCTGGTAAACGTGAACGCCTATCATCAGCCCGGTGTGGAGGCTGGCAAGAAGGCCGCCACCGACTTCCTCAAGCAGATGGCCTCCGTCATCGGCGCACTGCCTGCAGGTGGTGCCACTGCCGAGGCTCTCGCGGCCCAGGTGGGTATCGATGCTGAGGACGCCTGGCAGATGCTGAGCCATCTGGCGGCGAACGGTCGCGCTAAGGTGACCCTCGGGGCCACCCCGGCGGCAGATTCTTTTGCCAAGGTCTGATCGAATCGCTATTGCCATCCTTGGCGGAGCACTCTATCTCGTAGGTCGTCGCTATGCGGCACCCTCATGGACGAGCGTTTCCCCCTACATTACCAGATCGCCTGCATCGTGCTCACCGCACTCTTTGTGTGGTCGTTCAGCATCGCGCGCGAGCCGCGGCAGTGGAGGAGGCTCTTTCAGTCCATGTTTTCGAAGGGCGAGCAGTTCTCCGTCAATAAAAACAAGGTCATCGACGAAACGCTGAAGCGATATGGCATCGTTATTGCGATGATCATTCTCGTGGCAGACGTGGGCTGCTTTGTGGCCATGGTGACTTACAAGGAGCGCATGCATGCCAAGCAGATGTCCGCTGAGGACTGGAATCGTTTGCAAGAGCAGAACAAGATCCAAAGCGCGTCCCCTGCTCAGGGCCGGGCGGGCATCAACTGAGGAGGGAAACCTCCCTGATTCCCGAAGGTTTTCTCTCCCACCTCCTTCATGAATCACGGCATCGGTCTCCTTGGCATCCTGACTTTTGTCACTCTGGCCTGGGTGCTTTCCGAGAACCGGCGCAAGTTTCCCTGGAGGGTGGTCATCTCGGGGTTGTTGCTGCAGTTTTTGTTAGGCTGGTCCATCCTGCGGACGGAGGCAGGTGCGTGGTTCTTCGGGCGTCTGGACGCTGCCTTTAACCGCCTCCTCGGATTCTCCCTGGAAGGGGTGTCCATGGTCTTTGGACCCCTGGCGAGCAAGGACCTGCTCTCGCGGACCTTTGGCGAGCAAAATGCCTTTCTCTTCGTGGTGCTGGTGACGGGCACGATCGTGCTCGTCTCGGCTCTCTCTTCGCTGTTCTATCACTACGGCATTCTTCAGCTCGTGGTGCGCGGTGTGGCCTGGGGGATGCGTGGTGTCATGGGCACCAGCGGCAGTGAAACCCTGGCCGCCGCGGCAAACATCTTCATGGGCCAGACGGAGGCGCCCTTGGTCATCAAGCCCTATCTGCCCACCATGACACGCAGCGAGCTCATGGCGCTCATGGTCGGCGGCATGGCCACGATCGCGGGAGGTGTGATGGCGGCTTACATTCAGTTCGGCATCTCGGCCGGGCACCTGCTGACCGCGTCTGTCATCAGCGCTCCGGCTTCCTTGATGTTTGCCAAGATCATCATCCCGGAAACCGGGGTGAGTGACACGGCGGACGGCTCCGTCCGCGAGATCCCGCGCGAGACCGTGAATGGTCTGGATGCGATCTGCCAGGGTGCCAGTGATGGCATCAAGCTCTCCATGAATGTGATGGCCATGCTCATCGCCTTCGTGGCCGTGGTGGCCATGGCAAACTACCTGCTCTCCTACACCCTGGCGTTTGCTGGTTATGTGGATCCCAAGCCTCTTCAAACCATTCTTGGTTGGGCCAACGCGCCCTTTGCCTGGCTCATGGGCATCCCCTGGCAGGACTGCAAGACCATCGGCAGCATTCTGGGGGAGCGCATCGTGCTCAATGAGTTCATCGGCTACCTCAATCTCAGCAAGGTGCAGGGCGTGCAGCCCGGCAGTGTGGTCATCGCCACCTATGCCTTGTGCGGTTTTGCCAACTTCGCCAGCATTGCCATCCAGATCGGAGGCATCGGCGCCCTGGCGGAGAGCCGCCGTGCTGATCTGGCACAGATCGGATTCAAGGCCATGCTGGCCGGACTGCTCTCCTGCTACTGCACGGCCTGCGTGGCGGGATTGCTGGTCAGGTAAGAATGAGAGGGATTGAGCGCCCTCAATCATCGCGCCACTTGCATCACCCGGTCACTGATGAGAGGCTGCGCATCCCCCATGTTCCTGCTCGACCTGACCTTTGATGAACTGCAAGCCCTGCTGGTGCAGGAAGGGCTGCGTCCGGCGCATGGGGCCACGCTTTGGAATGCACTGCATTTTCGGGCGGTCACGGATCTGGCGGCGTGTGAGCATTTCCTGCCTCCTTTGAAGCGCTGGGTGGCGGAACGCGTGGGCACGGAACCGGGGCAGCACCAGGTGGATGTGCCGCCGGTCTCGTCTGACATCCCGAGCGGTGATGGCCTGACGCACAAGTTCCTGCTGCGGCTTCAGGATGGGCAGGAGATCGAGACCGTGGTCATGAGTTACACGGGTCGCCACACCGCCTGCATCAGCACCCAGGCCGGATGCGCCATGGGCTGTGTCTTTTGCGCCACGGGCCAGATGGGATTCGTGCGGCACCTCAGGCCGGGGGAGATCGTGGCCCAGGTGCATCATGCGCGGCGTGTGCTGAAGCACCGTGGCGAGCGGCTGCGCAATCTGGTGCTCATGGGCATGGGCGAGCCGCTGCATAACTATGAGTCTGTCATGAAGGCGCTGGAGATCATCAGTGACACGCGCGGGGCAAACATCGGCCCGAGCAAGGTTTCTGTGAGCACGGTCGGTGTGGTGCCGGGCATCCTGCGCCTGGCGGAGGAGAACCGCCCCTGCAATCTGGCCGTGAGCCTGCATGGCAGCACGGAGGAGGAGCGCGCTGCCCTGATCCCGGCAAACCAGCGCTGGCCGCTGAGCCAGCTCATGGCTGCCTGCCGGACTTATGGTGAGAAGACTGGCCGCCGCATCTTCTTTGCCTGGACCCTCATTGAGGGGGTGAACGATACTCCGGATCATGCTCGCCGGGTAATCACGCTGCTGGAAGGTGTGGATGCGCATGTGAACCTGATCCCGCTGAACGAGACCTCCGGCTATGAGGGCCATGAGAGCGCTGAATCGTCCGGAAATGAGTTCCACCGCATCATTCAGGAAGCGGGCATTCCCTGCACGATCCGCCAGCGGCGTGGCATCGATGTGGCGGCGGGTTGCGGGCAGCTCAAGGCAGCTAGACGCAAGCGTTCCTGACTGCGGGTGACGTCAGACCTCCAAGCGAGTCAAATCCTGAGGTGTTGCGAGAAATTCCGGTTTGACCAGCCTATTATATTTGAGAGCCTTCCCGAGGAGCTTTTCCCTCGAAAGACAGCACCAAAATAGCCTTGCCTCGCTCCCTGCCAGCGTGCATGACTGCGCACCTTTTTTCGCCCATGCAGTTCGTCTTCCCCACACATCTCCAGCTTGCCAATGAGCAAAGTGATGGCTTTCACCAGGAGTTGCTGCGCGGCCTGACTCACAAGCTCAACAACCTCCTCGCCGTCATCCAGGGCTTCAGCAGCCTCATCCTGATGACGGATGACCTGGATGCCAACATCGCGGAGAACATGCAGCACATCCGTGAGGCATCCGTGGGTGTTTCCAATCTGAGCGAGCGTGTGCGCGGTGCCGGTGGCTGTGCCAAGCTGCAGATGCAGGCGCTGAACCTGAACGAGTATCTCGGTGTGGTGCAGACGGCCTTGCTGGAGCCCTTCACGAAAAGCAATGTGCAGCTTGATGCCGATGTGCAGCAGAGCCTGCCTGCCATCAATGTGGATCCGGGCAAGCTGAAGGACATCCTGGTGGAGATCCTCAAGAATGCCGCTGAAGCCGCTGCTCCTGTGGGCGGTCGCGCCATGCTGAAGATTGCGGGTCCAGGTGCCATCACCCCTGCCGAGCAGCGCCGCGTGGACATCCTGGTGAGCAACACCGGCAGCACTATCACTCCCGAGAAGCTCCAGCAGGTCTTCCGTGCCTTCTATGGCTCCAAGACCAGCAATCATCTCGGCCTCGGCCTGACGATCTCCTCCATGCTCTGCCATCAGATGGGCGTGCAGATCGGCATCGCCTCTGAAAACAACACCACGACTGTCTGGCTGAGCTGCCCGATGGCCTGATTTGAGCTTCTCCGGCTGCCATGCCCGGATCACCGCTTCTCTCCCGCCTGCTCTGGAGCCTCGTGCTCCTGCTGGGAGTGTCGCTGGCCCTCTACGGTACTTTTGCCACGGTTCACTATTCCTGGCACTGGTCGGTGGTCTGGGGGTATCGCGCCCAGTTTCTCTGGGGCTGGGTGGCCACCATGGTCATCTCTCTCGGCGCCATGGTGATCAGCATGCTGCTCGGTTTCGCGCTCATGCTGGGTCGTCGCTCGCCCTGGGAGCCTGTACGTCTTTTTTGTTCGGGCACGGTGGAGATCGTGCGCGGCTCGCCGCTGCTGGTGCAGCTCCTGATTGGTTACTACATTGTGGCCACCGCCCTGCATGTGAACTCGCCCGTTCTGGTGGGGACAATCCTGCTGGGGCTTTTTGAAGCGGCGTATCTGGCGGAAATCTTCCGCGGGGCCGTGGAGAGCATCGGCGCTTCGCAGTGGGAAGCGGCGAGAGCGGTGGGCTTCAACACGCAGCAGACTTACCGCCATGTGATCATCCCTCAGGCAGTGCGGCGTGCGCTTCCTGGCACGACGGGTGAGCTGGTCTCGCTCATCAAATCGTCATCCTTGCTCTCCGTGATCGGCATTGAGGAACTGGTGCAAAAGGTGCGGGTGATGAACTCCGCCAGCTACACCGCATTGGAAGGCTATCTGCCTCTGGCGGTGGCCTATCTTATCGTCACGCTGCCGCTGTCCTGGTGGGCGCGGAGACTGGAAAGGAGGTTCGCCTATGAGACTTGAGACTCGTCAAGTGACCAAGCGCTATGGCAAGTTCATGGCGCTGAATGAGGCGAGCTTTCAAACCACCACCGAAGCGCGTGTCGTGGCTTTGTTAGGCCCGAGTGGTGGCGGCAAGTCCACACTGCTGCGCGTGCTCGGCGGTCTCCTGCTGCCAGAGTCCGGCGAGGTGCTGGTGAATGGTGAACCGCTTCCGCATGATCCTGATGCAGCCCTGGTGGCTCTGCGGCGAAACGGCTTCGTGTTTCAGGGATACAATCTCTTCCCGCATCTCAGTGCCTTGCAGAACATTGTGCTGCCTTTGCAGGAGGTTCATGGTTTGAAGACGGCGGAAGCGCAGGCACGAGCGGTGGAACTGCTGACTCGTCTTGGCCTGGCCGAGCATCAGCACAAGCGGCCGGCGGAGCTCTCTGGCGGCCAGCAGCAGCGCGCGGCCATCGCCCGTGCTTTGGCACCGCGTCCGGCCTTGCTGCTGCTCGATGAACCGACCTCAGCGCTCGATCCGGTGATGACCGGTGAGGTGCTGGATGTGATTCGTGAACTCGCGGAAGGCGGGCAGAAGATCGTGCTGGCCACGCATGAGATCAGCTTTGCCAAGAAGGTGGCGGACTGGGTGGTCTTTCTGGCTCAGGGCAAGGTCGTGGAGTCTTGTCCGGCGGAGCAGTTTTTTGCGCAGCCTACATCGCCTCTGGCGCGTGAGTATCTCGAGGGGCTTTCGAGGTATCGGTAAACCGAATGCTGCCAAGTGATCGAGTCGATACAGGATGCTCGTGGTTTGAGGGCCAACGGCCCGAAACTCCTCAGCCCAGGGCAACGCCCTGGGATTCTCGAAGTCGTCAGCCTTCTCCCAGACAGAGCGCCGAAGGTGCGATACTCGACTCCTCGGATTCATGCGCCGAAATAACCCCGGGCGTCGAGTGTCGGCCTTTCAGGCCTCTGCGTCATGGAAGCTTTGTGGTCTGACCTGTTCCCAGGGCGTTGCCCTGGGCTGAGGAGTGTCGCCTCTTCGAGGCTTCAAGCAGTTCTTTCTCGGCGGTAATATCAGTCGGCCATCCTTCTAACAGGTTTTCGATCTCATGAATGGCATAACTACAAGCGTGGCAAGGTGAGGCGGAAGCAGGCGCCGCGACCGTTGACTGGCTGATGCTCGAGCTTGCCGCCGAGTTCGTCAGCGAGTCTCCGGCAGAGGGCAAGGCCGAGGCCGACGCCCGGGGCGCTGTGCGCGGCCTCCGTGGCGGATTTGGCGAACGGCTGGAAGAGTTTCTTCAAGGCTTGCTTGGAGAGGCCGGGGCCGAAGTCTCGGAACAAAATCCGGATGTGTCTGCCCTCCGCCTCCACACGCAGATGCAGCTCACGCGGGTCAGAGTCTGGGGCGGCGTATTTGCAGGCGTTGTCGGTGAGATTGAAGAGGATCTGCTCGACGGCCATGGCATCCACGTGAGCCTGGGCAGGTTCAGCGGCGGCATCGACATCCACCTTGATGGTTAGGCCGCACATATCGGCACGCTGGCGCAAGCGCGGCTCGATGCGCTGGACGAGAGAACCCAGGCTGACGGTCTCAAGGCGGCCTGCGGTGCGACCGCGCTCGATGCGTGAATAGGAAAGCACATTCTCCACCAGGTGCATGAGACGTGTGGACTCATCACACAAGGTGTTGAGATACTCTTTCCGCTGCTGAGGCTCGGGCACCATGTCATCCGCGAGCATCTCCGAGTATAACCGGAAGGTTGTCAAAGGTGTGCGCAGCTCATGCGTGACGGCGGAGACGAAGGCACCGCGGCGCTCGCTCAACTGCATGGCGCGATGCAGCACGTAAGCGATGGCCAGGGCGGCGGCGATGAGGCAGCCCCAGGCGATGTGCAGGGCGCTGCGGAAGGTATCGATCTCCTTTGGCAAAGCCACCCGGACACGACCCGTGAGCAGTTTCACCGGAAGGGTGACAAGAGCCGTGGCATCTGTCTTCGCGGCTTCCGGAGCGATGGTGATCAACTGTGCTTCAGGCAGGAGATCGCGAATGCTCTCCATGAGGCTGGCTTGAAGCTGGGACCAGTTCAGCCACACGCCTTGGAGCCGCGGCTGGCCTTCGAGCACGGCCTGACGAACAAGCAGCAGTTCGTTCTCCACCCATACGGGACGCAGATCCCCGGCGAGTGCCGGGAGCGACTGACGTTGCGCGGGCGCAGGAGCAGCAGCCAGGACATCCACAGGTGCAGGTCGTGCTCCAGGTGCAGCGGTGGTCTCAGCCGTGCTGCGGTAGCGACGTGTCACGGCATCCAGGGATGAAGATCCTGCGGCTTCTTCAGCAGGCTTGGGGGCGGCGGTGGCCATCGCAGTGTCGGCATCGGCGGATCGGGAAGCTGTGGCCGGAGCCGGGGCTACAGCAGCTGCGGGTGCAGCGGGCATAGCGGGCGCGCCGGGGGGTGCACCTGCTGAGACACCTGCTGAAGATGTGGCGACCAGCTTGCCGCCGGGTTTGGAGGGCGGCGCGATCTTGGATTCTTTCTTGAGCGGAGTCTTGTAATTCTCCTCCTTCTCAGTGGCCATGCTTTTGTTAAACACCTGGGCACGCTGCGCCTGCTCGATCACGTTGTTCATCGTCTGAATGTCAGGCTTGGTGACATCATCATTGAGCGCGGCGGTCGTCTTGGGGAGTTCTTCCTGTCGGGCCGCGGGAGCGGGTTTGCGCTCGATGATGCGCGTGTCACTCAGCGAGGGCAGCTTCTGAACTTCCGGATGCCGTTGGATTAGGGCGTTGAGCTTCTGCAGGTTGCTCGATGCCACGTTCATCTGCGGGCTCGCGGCATACCAGTTCGTCGCGAGATCCTTCTGCGAACCGGCGGGAGCTTGCGGACTGCAAGTGACTCCGGAGACGAGCTCGAAGTGCAGGTTCACCATGTCCGGCACGGTGCCGAACAAAGGGGATGGCATGAGCGCCTGGCCTTTCGGGATGCTCTGCGTGCTGCTGGCAAAGAGATCATCTGGTGCGTAGAAGGCCTGGTAGTGCCAGGCTGGGCGCGAGTTCTCACGGATCAGCAGCGCACTGGCCAGTGAATCCATGCGCCAGAGGGCGAGGCGGACCTTTTCCTGCACCAGAGCATCCTTGGCGGTGGTCTTGCGTTGTTCATCCAGGTCCAGCATGCGCAGACTGATCCATGCCATGGCCGCGCCGAAGACGGCGAGGCAGGCGATGAACAGGAACCAGCGGAGGGCAGGGCGCATGACAGGAATAACCAATAGCTCGGTCAGGTGGAAAGCATGTAGCCTTTTCCGCGGACCGTGAGGAGGAAAACGGCGTCACCATCCCGAAGCTTCGCGCGAAGATTGGCGATGTGCATGTCGATGGTGCGGGTCTCGGTGTGATGTGGCTCGATGCGCCAGACGCGGCGGAGCAGTTCATCGCGCGCGATGGCCCGCCCTCGATGCGCGCTGAGATACTCGAGCAGGCTGGCCTCACGATCTGAGAGTTCGGCGCGGCTGCCATCCTCAAAGCGCAGTTCCATGCGCGCGAGATCGGCGATGCCGCCAGGGAAGGGGAGTTGAGCCACGGGCTTGGGTCTCTCCGGAGAGCGGCGCAGCACGGCATCGACTCGGGCGAGCAGTTCGCGCACGCTGAACGGTTTCACCACGTAGTCGTCGGCACCGAGCTTCAGGCCCTTCACTCGATCCGCCTCCTCGCCGCGAGCGGAGAGGATAATGACGGGTGTGCCTGGGCGATGATCCTGCACGGCTTTCAAGATCTCAAAGCCGCTGTAGTTTGGCAGGACCAGGTCCAGCAGGATGAGATCAAAGGTGGCCTTCTGCGCCTGCTCCATGCCGGCCTTTCCTTCCGCGGCCTCTAGCACGTCATGGCCGGCGAAGCGCAAGGCATCACACACACCGCGCCGGATGGCGCTGTCATCTTCGACGACGAGGAGGGTTGGCATGGGAAAAGGTAGGTGAGGATGGTGCGGTCAAACAAGGCTGAAATCCATCAGCGGACATCTTTGTGCTTTTGGGCCACGGCCCGGTAATAGGTATTGCGCAGATCTTGCTCGTTGACCTTCAGAGCACGCTCAACGGCGGGTTCGGTGAAGCGGCCGTGGCCGAGCTCCTGGATGATTTTCCAGCGCTGGGCATCGTCATGGCTGCCAGACAAAGCGGCCACGAGTGCCTTTTCCTGCTGGGGTGTGATGAGCTCGCTCCGAGCCACGAAGACACGCTTCAGCTCGCGGGGAGCCGGAGTGATCTGAAGAGGGAGCTGCTGGTTCACCCAGGTTTCAGGAATCAGGTAGAGCAGGCGTGTGCCTTCCTCGCCCAGCCAAGCCTCGTGCCAGGTGGCGACCATGGCCGCGGCCTCCGCCGGGGTCAGCCCTGCGGACGTCAGTGATTTCCGCAGAGCCTCAGCCAGCGTGTCGGCGGAACCTGTCGAGTCAGGGGCCTCCATCTTGACGGCCTGGATATGACCCTCAGAGTTCTTCTTCAGAGCGATCTGGCCTCCCCGCCAGTGAGTGATGCCTTTTTGGACGCGGACGAAAAAGGCCTCAGTGGCTAAGGGTGCGTAAGCGCCGATGGTCAATGCGCCATCCTCTTGCACGCTGGCCTGGATGGGCAGCGCACCGTTGCCTGCGCCCCGGTAGAAGATGAACTTTTCAGTAGTCAGGGAAGGTTGACCTGCATTGCTCAGAGGCACCTTGTGATGCACCATCCAGGCATCCGGCACGTTGCGGGCATGCTGGTAATGGGCACCGCGCGTTCCCACGCTGCGCGGTGGATTGATCAAGGCTGAGGCAGGCGGCTGAAGGTCAACGGTCCATGAGTGCGCTGTGGAGAGTTGATCCGGGATCAGTTGCTTGGGGATTTCGATTTTACCAGGAGGATAGACTTCCGTTATCATCCCTTGTGTGTAGTCCACGCGCACGTTCACCGTGGTGGGCTGGCTGGCATAAAAGTACAGCACGGGGGTCTCCATGCGCAGCGGGTAAGGCCTGATGCCTTTGCTGCCGATGACGTTCACGAACTCGGGCAGTTCAGCCGGGCCGGTGAGCGCTGTCGTCCACCAGGCGATCGGCATGCTGTCACTCCCCGAGAAGGAGGTGAAGGTGCCCCACTCATGCACGGCATTCAGGGGTGTGTCCTGGGCTGGCAGCGCCCTGGCGGAGAAGCATAGCAAGGAGATGAGAAGCAGGTTTTTCATGAGTGGTGGAGTTGAGTTTTCTAGCCTCTGCAACACGGGGCCAATGGCTGGCTGCGGAGTGGCAGCCAGCCATGGCCGGTGAAGGGTGAACTATCTCATTTGAACTCAATGGCCTTCTTCGCGGCCTGCTCGCGGACGGCTTTGCCGATGGCGTTGTCGAGGGTGGCTTCCTCGCCTTTTTCCTTGGCTTTCTCAGCGACGTATTTTTTACGCTCCTCGTTCAGGCGGCTGATCTCGACCTGGATCTTGGTGCGTTCGGCGGCCTTCTCGTCGATGTAGGTCTGGCGGGCACCGGGGGCCATGGGCTTGAGTTCGGCTGGCAGATCTTCTTCTTTGATCGACTCCAGTTTCACGCCATCCTTTTTGTTAGCGTCCACAAGGTCCCAGGTGCTGTTCTTGTAGTTGCTGGAGGTCTTGGTCAGGGCGCGCTGCACAGGGGCTCCGGCGGCCTCATACTTGGCGGCGTTGCTATCCTGGGCGGCCTGGTTCGCGACACCGCGAGCACCGTCCTTGCCATAGGTGACGTAGGTGCGGTTCAGCTCGATGCTGAGGCGGGTGATCTCCTTGTCCTGCGGAGCTTCGATATGTACGACAGCCTTGTCCTGGTCGATGGTGAGGAAGCGGCCTTCCGCGAGGGCTGCGCCGGTGCGCCAGCCGCCGTTCTCACCTTCGGAACGATTGCCGCAATGGATGGTGTTGATCACCACGCCTTTCTGGATGGCGGCTTTGCACGAGTCATTGGGATTGATGGGACCTTGGGTGAAGGGCTCGTTGCCAGCGATGAAAACAGCTTTGTAGGTCTGGCCGCTTTTGTCCCACTCCAGTTTGTCCAGCGCCTCGCGAATCACCGCGCCGCAGTATTCATCACCCCCATTGGTGGTGAGCTTGAAGAGCTGCTCGGAGACTTTGTCGAGGTCACGGGTGAAGGGCAGGACCTGGCGGATGTAGTTCGTGCCGACGCTGAGGTTCTGATTGCCGTACTCGTAGAGGGCGACCTGGACCACGGGCTTCTTGTCGCCCTGCTTGGAGTCATTGAACTCGTTGACGATTTTCCAGAGCTGGCTTTTGGCCTGCTCGATGAGGCCGTCCATGCTGTTGCTGGTGTCCAGCAGGATGGCAAGCTGGACGAGAGACTCGTCCGCCGAGAGTTTGGTGTCCTTCACCGGCTCAGCCGCAGTCAGCAGACCAGCGCTGGCGATGAGACTAAGGAAGAGAGGGCGAATTGAATGGGGGTATGCTTTCATGGCACCCCCACCCTGCGCGGCGGATGGTCAGGCGTCTGTAAACGGGGTGTAAAAGCGCAAAAAGGATGGCTCAAATAGCCAATCTTTTGCACACTGCCCCCGTTTCCCGGGTAGTCAAAAAGGTGTAATTAAACCAGGGTCGAAATTTACTCTGCCTTTAAATGAATAGCCTTGTCCATCGAACAGCCTGTGTACTTCTTTTGCTGGGTTTTAGTGCATGCCACAGCCATGATGAGATATCGACCAACAAGACGAGGATGGAAATGCATGCAGTAGTTTCGCTCCTTCAAGGTCTAGATGCTAAACAAGTCGCCTACCTGAAAAGTAACATAAGCCAAACTGACGGTAAGGTTCCTGTCGGGATCATACTCACCGCTTTGAATCCAATTGTGCCGACTAGAATCGAATCCCTGGAGTGGCTGGCGGACGGGGATGGGTGGGGGGTGGCATATCAGTTCTATTTTCATGCATCGAATCGCCACGAAGAATTACAAATCAAGGTTTGTTCGTCAGGACCTGATGGCAAATGGCTAACTAAGGACGATATTTCTCACGAAGAGCTGTTCTCTCTACCGGAGAAATGAGGCAGTCAACGGCAACACTGCGGTGTCCTGTTTGAAAATCGCGGTCTAACGAGAAATGGAGAAATAGGAGAAATAGGGTCAGTGTGCAAAAAATTGACAGATTTCATGATCAAGAGAGTCCTGTCTCCACACAGTTTATCAGCGGGATTGGAGGGGGGAGTCAGCGCTTCCTCGGCTTCGACCGCTTGAGGGGCTCCTTGGATTAGCAGCGCGGTTCATTCGAGTTTCGCCTCCTGGCGCGAACTCTCGTCGAGTTGGTTGATCGGCTTGCTTAGCGATCAATTTTTTGCACACTGACCCCATTTGCTCAGGATATAAAAGACTGCGTTAACCAGGTTGCCCGTTCAGTTCGGCGTGGCTTCGCCGTGCGGATAGCGGTAGTCGGCTTTGTCGTCGGTAGAGACCTGCTTTGTGCTGCCATCGGCGAGGGTGTAGAGGAACAGTTTGCCGCCGGCGTGATAGACGATCGCGCTTTCGTCCTTCACCCAGCGCGGGTAGGCAAACCAGACGCGCTTGGCCTCGGCATTGGCGAAGGGCTTCAGGTTCGTGATGGTGCGCTGCTTCACATCGAAGTCGGCAACGTAAAGCGTGCGCCCTGGGAACTCATATTTAAACCCGGTTTGATACTCGAAGCAGATCTTGGTCTCGCTGGGGGAGACGCTGATGCGGTCGAGGATGCCTTTCGGCGCGAGCTCGCATTTGACACGCTC
This sequence comes from Prosthecobacter gellanilyticus, assembly GCF_007992435.1. Classification (GTDB taxonomy): domain Bacteria; phylum Verrucomicrobiota; class Verrucomicrobiia; order Verrucomicrobiales; family Verrucomicrobiaceae; genus Prosthecobacter; species Prosthecobacter gellanilyticus. The sequence continues at coordinate 112,626 of NZ_BKAG01000011.1, forward strand.
AAATGTTGGTTCGGCACCTGGCTTGGGGGTCATCAGGTAGTAGCCGCGACCGAGCTTCGGAGGTGTGGATGAGACGAAGAGCCTGCCATCACGCACGGCGGAGTGGACCCATGAGTGGTAGCTCTTGTCGGTGAGTGCGATCTCCTCACCGGGCTTGCCGCCCACCTTGCTGGCCATGATGTAGTAGCTGACCTTTCCGGGGACTTTGCGGTTCCAGACGGGCGTGTTCGTGCCATCGCGCGTCCATGTCGGATTGAAGTCGGTAAAGGTGCCATCAGAGAGCTGGTGGAAGCCGGTGCCGTCTGTGTTGATGATGCACATGGTGGTGATCCAGTTGTTCACCTCGGGATCGTCTTTCAGGCGGCGGAAGAACACGAGCATGTCACCCGTGATCGACCACGAAGGTTTGAAATCCCAATGACCCGTGGTGACAGCCTTCGTCTCCGGCTGGCCGAGCACCGTGATGTGGATCTCGCCATCCTTGAAATAGGAGGAGCGAGGTCCTGCTGTTTGGATGCCCGTTGTTGGTTCGCCTCCGGCGACCGCTAAGGTCGACAACAGCAGCGTGCCCAGGTTGAGGAGGATCAGGGTTCGTTTCATGGTGTTCACTCCTTTAACGAGTCATTTGGGGGTGTTTTGAAAAGAATTCCCACAGAGCCTCGCTGGCGGGGAATCCGTTGACCTGGGTGGGCCAGTTGTGACCGCAGTTGTCCACGACGACCCACTCCACCTCAGCGCGATGAAGTGGGCGCTGAGTCAGTGGCTGCGGGAGGGCGCGGGGATGAGCTGCTCTGAAGATCAATCCTGTGCGCGATGCGCGCTTCACCGTCCCGGCGGTAGTCCACAGAGACCTTGTCACCCGTCTTGATGTCCGCCAGTTTTCTGGCGATGTCACCCTGTGTGATCTGCGTGGTATCGGTGACCGAGAACGTCAGTTCACGTGGTGCTGAGACGACCAGACGTTTGTTCGCGATATCGACCTCCTTCACAGTGCCTGTCTTGTTCTGACCGACTTCCTTGAGGCGCTGTGTTTTTTCGGGGTGTTCCTCTTCACTGGATGGCTGGGAACCCAACCCCAGCCACTTCCTGACCGCTGGATATTGCGACTCTGGAAATCCGTGCCCGACACCTTTCATCTCATGCAGGGTGGCCTGCGCCCCGGCTGCCGTGGCGGCTTCATGGATTTCAGCCGCTCGTTTGCCGGACTGCGCGCTGCCGTAAAGCATGAGAAACGCTTTTCCCTTCAGCAGTTCATAGTGCTGCAGGCGACCGCCACCTTCGACGAAGAAGAAGGCCGAGAAGCGTCGCGCGATCTCGCCCTCAGACTGGTCAATCAAAGCCGCCGTGGCATGCGCGCCGTTGGAGGAACCTCCCATGACGCGGTGCGCCGGGTCGATGTTTGGCACCGCCGCCTCCAGCCTGGCGAACATGGTCTTGTACAGAGACCACATGAGCTTGCCGTCGTTCGCCTGGATGATGAGACGCGACGTGGCATTTCCGGCGGCAGGTGGGTCCAGCTTCTCTTTAAACAGCGGGAGGTCCACGCAGACGAAGTCGGTCTCTTCCGTGATCTTGCGCGCCATGGTAGGATCGTAGCCACGAGTGCCGCTGCCACCGCCCAGGAAGATCAGCAGCGGATGCTGGCGCTGCGGATCATAGTTCTGCGGCAGAAACACGCTCATCATGGGCTGGATGCCTTTGGGGTCGTACATCTCCGCGAAAGTTGGCGGCATGTCCGGAAACTTGATGATGAAGGTTTTGCCGGGAACGAGTGGCGGCGTGCGCTCGGCGGCATGTGTTGTCCCTGAACCTGCCAGCGCAAGCGTGATTACGGCATAACAAAAAAGAGGATGCAGGTTCATTGGGGGGATGGCTGTGTTGCGTGGTCTTGCCAGCTCTGATGAACGTGGCCTTTCGCCCTGGTTTGTCCTGAGATGGCGAGGCTTTAACCCAGGCGGGAAGGGAAGGTTGCGGGGGAGGGGCTTGTTCGATGCTTGCCGCAATCAATGCTGGGGCTCGCATCCGAGGTGTGAACCGGGCCTTGTGAATCAAAGTGCCCCTTGATGGGCATCGCTTTCATCGCCTATTTCCAGCCACGTGACTTACCCCTCCCTTTGAGATGCAGCCCTCCATCGAGATCTATTTGCTAGGTGCTCTCATCCTAGTTCTCGTTGTTGGTTATTTGCCCATGGTTAGCGTTCTTGGGGATCGTCCCAGGACGGATGAGGAGGCAAGGGATGAGGCTCAGAAAACGAGAGAGCGTGAACGAAGGCTGTTGCGTCTGTGTGGGATGGGGGGTGTCCTCATCCTGGCCGTGTTGCTTGTGACATGGATCGTGTCGTGAAGGGAAGTGGCCTAACGAGTAATCAAACCACACTGCTCCCGGCCGGCTGACGCATCTCCTCCGCCAAGGCTTCGAAGATCGCGGGCTGCCGCTACACTTGAGGCTCCGGGTGAATCCGACCTTGGCTTACAGATCGCGGACGAAGATGTTCGCGTAGTTCACCGCCTGGGTGAGATCGCTGAGGCCGATGCGGCCTTTGAGGTTCATATCGACCTCGGCTTCGAAGGTTTGTGGATTCTTCTCCTGGGCTTCGGTGATGAGGACCTTGGCTTTTTTGCCCTGGAGGGTGGCTTTGATGCGATACCAGCGGCCGGGCTGGACCTTATCGGGCCCGAGTATGATGGGGGCTTTGCCTCCCGCGCCGAACATGACCAGCGGATGGCTGAGCCCGCGTACGCACAAACCGGCGGCGGGGATGGTGAGGTCGACGGTCTTGGGGAGGTTCACGTCACAGATGATCTCGCAGTCGCCGAACTCGGCCTCGGTCCAGAGGGCGGGGCCGGTCTGGCCTTCCTTGAGGGTGATCTGCCAGTCGCTGGATTCCCACTTTAGAGGCGGGGTGGCCGGGGTGATCCAGTTGCGGAAGTCGACGCCGGTGTAGAGGGCCTTCCAGCCCTGGTCGGCGGGGGCGGTGAGGTCGGCGGGGGGGTTGGTGGAGGGGAGCTCCTGGATGCGCACGTTGCGGAACTCCACGGGGGCGCCTTCGGATTCCAGGGCGAGGTAGCCTTTGCGGTAGTTGCAGTTGTCACCACCGCTGACCACCTTGCCATTCACGGCGAGCGTGAGTTTGCCGTTGTTGGCCTCGATGCGGTAGTGGTTCCACTCGGGGCTGGGCTTGCTGCGCTCCTCACTGGGGAAGCTGCGCTGGCCATTGTGCTCGCCGAGGGGTTCCATGGTGGCGCCGTGGATGGGGAAGACATCGCCATGGGTGGTGAACCAGCGGGGCTTGTCAGGCTTGGCGTTTTTCATGTAGCCGTGGTCCAGGACCTGGACCTCGATGCCACGGAGAAAGGGCACGCCAGGGGCGCTGATGGGGGTGCCCCAGATGAAGATGCCGGAGTTGCCCGCATCACTCAGGTGCCGCCATTCGGCCTCCAGGATGAAATTTTCATACTGCTTTGCGGTGCGCAGGGCGCCGGTGGGTTTGCCCGTGCAGGAGATGACGCCGTCCTTGATGCTCCAGGTTTCCGGGGCGCAGTTCGCGTTCACCCAGCCGTCCAGGCTGTTCGGCTGGAACATCGGCACAAAGGGCTTCTCAGCACCACATGCACCAAGAACGACGACTAGGGAAAGACAGGCTGCGGCGCGAAAAAATGGAGACGAGGACATGGTCGGGAAAGGGAAGTGGACTCAAACGCGCCCGGAAGAGACCTCCATGCAAATGGTTTTTCCGTTTGCCCTATGGAGCGCAGCGGCTTACTTCCGCGCCCGTTTCCATACCAGCCCCCTGCACGACCCGCTATGCTCGAGTTTTTCCGCCGCCATCGTGGAGCTTTCATGCTCTCCCTGACTGTCATCATCATCATCAGCTTCGCGAGCTGGGGCGGTACACGCACGGGCGGCCCTAAGATGGCTTCCGCCTCGGACGATGCTTTCACCATGTATGGTGAAGACTACACCGTGGGTGAGCTTCAGCGTCTGGAGGGCTCTGGCCAGGTCATCAGCATGCTGCAGATGTATGAGCTCTACTTCGGTCTCATGTCCGCCGCACGCGGTCCTGAAGCCGGTGGCCGTGACTTCATCTTCAATCTTCTGGTGCTGAAGCGCCAGATGAAGGAGCTGGGTGTGAACCCGAGCGATGCTGAAGCCAAGGCCGAGCTGGAGAAGATCCCCAGCCTGCAGGAGAATGGCAAGTTCAGCCCGCAGCGCGCCTTCAGCGTGCAGCAGAACCTGGGCATGTATGGCAAGGGTGGTCAGGACATGCTGGAAGCGGCCAAGCTCAGCATCGGCCTGAACCGCATCAAGGACCTGGTGGGCAAGAACTACGTGGCATCGCCGCTCGAAGCTGAGAAGGCCTATGCGAGCCGTCACCAGACCCTGAAGATCCAGACCATCAACTTCGCTCTCGATGACTTCAAGAAGACCGCCGAGGTCAAGGACGAGGAGCTGCAGAAGTACTACGACGAGAACAAGGACAACTACAAGACTGTGGAGAAGCGCGCGGTGAGCTATGTGCTCTTTGCCAATCCGGCTGATCTCGACAAGAAGCCGGTCGAGGAGCGCACCAAGCTGAACAAGGTGCAGGTGGACAGCGTGAACGCCTTCAACGCGGCAGCTGCCAAGCCTGGTGCCAAGTTTGATGATGTGGTCAAGGGGCTGAATCTAAAGGCTGAAACCGCCCCTCTCTTTGCCAAAGACAGCCCGCCCGAAGCCCTCAAGGGCGAGAGTGATGTGATCGACGCCATCTTCGTCCAGAGCAAGGACGCTGGCAAAGTCAGCGACCCCGTGAAGGGCACCAAGGGCTGGTATGTCTTCACCGTGACCTCCACAGAAGAACCGAAGCAGCAGGACCTCGCCGCCGTGAAGGACAAGGTGAAGGAAGTGCTGGTTGGCCAGAAGGCCCAGGAAGCTCTTTCCAAGGCTGTGAACGAAGCCCGCATCGCGATTCAGGAAGGCCTGAAGGGCGGCAAGAAGATCGACGAGATCGCCAAGGAGAAGAAGCTGACTCTGGACGCCGTGAAGGACCTCACCGTCAACGAGCCTGCCGCTGATCTGCCGAACGCTGTGGAGATCGCCCGTGAAGCTGAGAAGGTGGCTGCTGGTGATGTGGCCAAGGCCGTGAACACGGACAAGGGCGCGACGCTGGTGTATGTGGCCGCCAAGGAACTGCGCAAGCGTGATGACAGCGCGGCTCTCCGCAAGAACACCGAGGACACCCGCACCACCCAGGAGCGTGACCGTCTTTTCAATTCCTGGTTCTCTGCCAAGCGCGCTGAGTCCGGTCTCAAGATTCATCTGAAGATGAGCGCCTAACCAGCGATCATCCACGATCCTCCTGCATGTCTGACACCCCGGCCTCCGTGGACGACCTCTTTGACGAGGCGAACGGCCACCTGGCCATGGGGGAGCTGGAAGAGGCGGTGCCTCTCTATCGCCGCTGCGTGGAGCAGGATCCGCAGTTCTTTGATGGCTGGCATGCGCTGGGCATGGCGCTGATGAAAACGGGCAGCATCAAGGAGGCCATCGGCGCTGGGCTGATGGCCACCACGCTGAAGCCGAATGATCTGCTGGCCTGGACGGCGCTCAGCCAGATGTATGTGGCGGATCATCAGATCGCCGAAGCCGAGACAGCGAAAGGGAATGCGCGTATTCTCTCTCTGGGCGGCAGGGTGGTGAAAGAGTAATGACGAATGCCGAAGGGGCAGGGGGAATCGCCAGTCAGATGAGCCATTCGTGTCTTTTAGTCCTTGGCAGTGGCTTGTGGGATACTCATAGTTCTTCTGTCTTTCATGAACGCTGCATCTGCCAGTGATCTCCGCTCCCGGTTCCTGCACTCGCTGGCGCCGGACAGCCAGTTCTACCGGATGTTTGATCATCTGCCGGGCATCTCGTTCTTTGCCAAGAACCGGCAGTTTCAGCTCATGTGCGCGAACAAGCACTTCATGGAGACCATGGGCTTCAAGAACGAGAACGAGCTTGTGGGAAAGGAAGACTTTGATCTGTTTCCCCGCCGTCTGGCCGAGAGTTTCCGTCGGGATGATGAGGAGATCCTGCGCACGGGTGAGCCGAAGCTGAACATCGTGGAGCTGTTCTTCAATCCGCAGGGCATCCCCGACTGGTTCATCACGAACAAGATGCCTTTGCGTGACAAGAAGGGCAAACTAGTGGGCGTGATGGGCAGCACGCAGAGCTATGGGCAGGCGATGACCATCGTGCATGCCAGCCAGCACATTGAGAAGGCGCTGGCTTACATTCGTGATCACTTCCGCACACGTCTGAGTGTGGAGGATCTGGCCGCACAGGTGCATCTGAGCCCGCGCCAGCTTCACCGGAAGTTTGTGGAGACCTTTGGTTGCAGCCCGCAGACCTTCATCATGAAGCTGCGCATCCAGGCAGCCTGTGATGCCTTGCAGCATGAGGACGCGCAGATCAGCCAGGTGGCCATTGATCTCGGCTTCTATGACCAGAGCGGCTTCACCCACCACTTCCACAAGCATGTGGGCCTCACCCCGCTGAAATACCAGCGCCAGTTCCGGCTTGGCAGGCGGTGAAGAAAGTCTTTCATGAGCCATGCTGATCCCGGCCCCCGGCAGGGGTAAAGCTGGTAGCCAGGGGTGGTGCGAGGAACGAGCGGAACCCCTGGACTCGACAATACACGCACGATAGTTCGGCCCGCGCCCTGGAAGGGCGCGAGCAAAGCCGGGACGCTGCGGTGTCATCGCACGCACCTGGTTCGCCCTGCCGCTCGCGCCCTTCCAGGGCGCGATGAGGCCATTGTGTTGATGGCCCTTCTCCAGGGGTTCCGCTGCACAGCTTCGCAGTTACGCTCCACCCCTGGCTACCAGCTTGCGAGCCTCCGGCTCACGAAAACGCAGGACCGAAATGAGTCAATCGCAGCTCTGAGCGAGGATAGGGTCTTCCACTGGAAGCCTCTTGAGTTCCGCGCAGAGCGCACCATACTTCGCGCCCCATGAGTCAAGCTCCCGCCATTTCTCCTACCCGTGAAAAAGATTTCCCTGAGTGGTATCAGCAGGTCGTCCGCGCCGCTGATCTCGCTGAAAACTCGGAGGTGCGTGGTTGCATGGTCATCAAGCCGTGGGGCTACGGACTTTGGGAAAACATCCAGCGCCAGCTTGATGTGAAGTTCAAGGAGACCGGGCACGTGAATGCCTACTTCCCGCTGCTGATCCCGCTGAGCTACCTGGAGAAGGAAGCCCAGCACGCGGAAGGCTTTGCCACCGAGTGCGCTGTGGTCACGCATCATCGCCTCGAGGTCCAGAAGCAGCCCGATGGCACGACGAAGATGATCCCCACGGGCAAGCTGGAAGAACCTTTTGTTATTCGTCCGACGTCCGAAACCATCATCGGCGCGGCCTTTGCACGCTGGGTGCAGAGTTATCGTGACCTGCCGCTGCTCATCAACCAGTGGGCGAACGTCATGCGCTGGGAGATGCGTCCGCGCTTGTTCCTGCGCACGGCTGAGTTCCTCTGGCAGGAAGGCCACACCGCGCATGAGACGGCGGCGGAGGCCATCGATGAGACGAAGCTCATGCACAAAGTGTATGCCGACTTCCTGCGCAACCACCTCGCCATTCCGGTGATCCCTGGCGCGAAGACGGAGAACGAGCGTTTTCCTGGCGCGGTCGATACCTACACGGTCGAAGCCATGGTGCAGGACCGCAAGGCCATCCAGGCCGGCACCAGCCACTACCTGGGCACGAACTTCTCCAAGGCCGCGAACATCCAGTTCCTGGGTCGCGACAACACCAAGCAGCTCGCCCACACCACCAGCTGGGGCGTCAGCACCCGCCTCATCGGCACGCTCATCATGGCCCATGGTGATGATGATGGTGTCATCATCCCACCACGTGTGGCTCCTCATCAGATCGTGATTCTTCCCGTCACACCCAAGGCGGACACGCGTCAGGAAGTCATTGATTCCTGCGAGGCTCTCGCCAAAACCCTGCGCACGCAGACCTTCCATGGCGAACCTCTGCGCGTGCATGTGGACAAGCGCGACCTCCAGGGCGGTGCCAAGAACTGGGAGTGGATCAAGAAGGGCGTGCCGCTTCGCCTCGAAATGGGACCTCGTGACATCACCAGCCGCACCGTGGCTGTCTGCCGTCGTGACCAGGGCCCCAAGGCGAAGGATTTCATCCCCAAGGAAGAACTCATCCGTGACATCACCGAGAAGCTTCAGGACATCCAGGACGCTCTCCTCAAGCGCGCGACCGAGATGCGTGATGCCAACATGAAGAAGCTGGACACTCTGGACGAGTTCAAAGCCTTCTTCGCGGAAGGCGGCCCCGGTGGCTTCGCGCTCATGCATTGGGCGGGTAGCAACGAGGAGGAAGACAAGATCGCCAAGGACATGAAGATCACCATCCGCTGCATCCCGATCAGCGATGAGTTTGTCGAGGAAGGGAAGTGCTTCCTCACCGGCAAGCCCAGCTCACGCCGCGTGGTCTTTGCCCGCAGCTACTGATCTGTTCGCCAGCCGGGCAGTCTTTTAAACATCGCACACCATCTCCTGCTTATCGGGAGATGGCGTTGCGGATGGAGTCGCCCACGCCTTTGGCCGCTTGACGCAGCTTGTCCTGTGGGGTGGCCGGGGCTGGTGCGGTCTTGCGAGTGGTGGTTTGGGATTTCTTGGCCGTGGTGCCAGACTTGGTGGTCGTCTTGCTCGGGCTCGACTTGGGCTTGGCCTTGGCGGTGCTGGTCGTGCTTTTGGGCTTTGCTGCAGAGCTTTCGGCGGACTTGCTGACAGAGGCAGGTTTGTCTGCTGATTTGGTCACAGCTTCCGTGGGCTTGCTGGCATTCGTTTCTGCAAGGGTGATCGCCTTCATGACCGTCTCCTTGTTCTCCGGTGGGCTTGGCTTGGACGTCTCCACCTCGGCCACGACCAGGGGGGGGGGCGGTGGTGAAGGCTTGGCCGGGGCCTCGGCAATCACGGGTTCTGGCACCACTTTGGGAACGATCCTGCCCACGCCGGGAATCAGCCCGTAGCCATAGAACTTCGACTTGCTGGTCTCCTTCGGAATGGTGAGGTCAAACACACTGACGCCCGTGCGTTTCTCCCCCTGGTAGACACGGCCGTCACTGGCTCCGAACATCAGCGGCCTGCCCGTCTTCTTCATCTTGCCCAGGTAGAGCATCACATGAGTCACCGGGATGGCTCGCGGTGATGTCTCATAGGTGCCCGACCAGAAAAGCAGGTCTCCGGGTTGGAGAGCAGCGAACTCTGGATGCTTCAGCGTGTCAGCCTTTTCCGTCCGATGCAGCAGCGTGTTGTTCTGCACCCATCCACAGATTTCGTTCGACTGGCGTGGCACACCTTTGAGGCCCAGTCCATTGAGCAGGTGGACGATGGTGCCCGAGCAATCCATGCCACCCTGTTTCGGATTGGACGAACCAAAAGTGTAGGTAAGGTTCAGCTTCGTGAGCGCCAGGGCATCACGGACCAGTTGCTGGACCTGGGGCGCATAGTTCTCAAAACCCTCCAGCACCTCAGGATCGATGCTGCTCACGGCGGCGGCTCGTGGTTCGCTCTTCGGGCCTTCCGTCAGCTCATCCTCAGGTGTTTGAGCTGTCTCGGATGTGGAGGCTGATGATGAGGCACCCGAAGTCTTTTTGGCGGCGCCTTGCTCTGCCATCACGGAAAAGGCCGCGGTGGTGAGCAGCAGGATAAGTGATTTCAGGTGCATGATAGGGATGTTCTTTCGACCGGTTGGCTGCTCTTTCATTCAAACGGATTCATTCGTGCGCTGGATCCGGGCCAATCAATGGCGTCCATATCCCGAACGTTTTCTAATGCATTGTTGGTTGGGCTGAATGTCGTTCCTGCTCTTGGGTTTTAGATGGTTCGCCGTTGTTGAAGTCATCTTGGAAGCGATCCAAAGTTCGAGGCGGTCTGCCTGTGAAACGTCAAATGACGTCGTGCATCATGCAAGGATGGCCATGCGCATTGCATGGAAAGTGGTGGCTTGGCGGCCGGGATGATGTTGAGCATTGGTGATTCAAATCGTTGATAATCAATGGGGTGTGGCTGGGTCTGATCAGGCTGGCACTGACTCTGCATGAGAGTGGAGACCAAGCCCCCCTAATGCCATGACCAGTTCCAGCCCGCCCCCACGCTACGCGCTGCTCCGCGCGTCCGCGCTTGCCATCGCCTCGCTGGCGATGGGGATCGCGGTCACCGGTGCAGTGGCCCGCGCCACTGTTCTGGCGTGGGCCGTGGCCGCCATGGCGCTGATCACCTTCGGCGCCACCTACCATCTCAAACACTAAATCCACATACCATGACGACGACCCCTAACATCAACCAAGCCTTGAACACAACCGCCCAGGATTTTCGCGCCTTGGGTGAAGCGGCCAAGGCTGACTTCAACCGCCTGACGAATGATGCACACAAGCTGGCTCAAACGAAGGTGATCGATCCCGGTGTCCAGATGATCAAGGACACCTCCCACAAGCTGGAGGTGCAGGCCCGTCGCTCCGCCGACGCTGCTAAAGTCCAGATGGATCATTTGCATGACTACATCGTCGAGAACCCGGGTCGTGCCCTTCTCGGCGCATTGGCCGGCGGTTTCATCCTCGGACTCCTTCTGCGCCGCTGAGATCACCCTCCGCTCCTAGTTTCCATCAACCTCAAAGACACCCATCCCCATGAACACACCTCCGACCGCCGCCCAAGATGAAGTCATTTCCCGCAATGTTGGTTATTTCACCCTCATCCTTGGCTTTGTCGTCCTCACTCTCTCATTTCTCAGCTCGTGCAACACCACCCGGGGCTTCGGTCGGGATGTTCAGAGGGTAGGGCATAAAATCGAGGCGACCGCCTCGGGGCACTGATCCGATTGGAGTTTAATCTCTCGTTCTATTTCTCCCATGCCCAAGCATTTGACTCCTATTGTGTCCATCATCGCAGGCATCTGTGTGCTGATCTTTCCGCACCTGCTGAACTACGTGGTGGGCATCTATCTCATCCTCACGGGTGTGCTCGCCTTTCAAAAAGGCGCGTAGTCCGGTCTCGGCGCTAACGAATGTTCAACGGTCTAACTCTCAAAACCCCTAACTATGGACACGACACAGCAACGTATTCAGACCTTCTTCACGGCCGCACTGGCGGTTCTTGTCACCCTCTTCCTCCTTTTGGTGACGAGCTGTAACAAAAAGTCATCGGACCTGCGTCCCACGACGGGCGACAAGATTGAGAACAAGATCGATGATGCCTTGGACCGTCGTCCTGGCGAGCCGGTGCTCGATGCGCTTGAAAACGCGACCCAAGATCCCGCTTTGAAGCTGGAGACCGACAGGAAGATTCAAAACAAGGTGGATGATGCTCTGGACCGCCGTCCAGGTGAGCCCGTGCTCGATGTCATCGAAGAAGGCGCGAAGGACGTCAAAAAGATCAAGACCGCCATTCAGGAAGCCGTGAGAGATGCGGACAAGTGAACCGCTAGTCTCCGGATACTGCGGGTGTGAAGAAAAACGCACCCGCGGGTCCGGAAGTATTCGCGCCACGCCGTCCCACTAATGTATCTTCCGGTTCCTCTATGTTTCGATCATGGCACGGCCTGTTCCTTATCTTCTCTTCCACGCTGACGCTGCTGGTGATGGTCAGCATGACTTTCAGCGGCCGGATCGCCCGCGAAGGGGCCAAGACCATTGAGCACACGAATGTCGTCATCGGCACGTATCTTGAGCTCCGTGCTGTGATCTCGGAAATTGAATCAACGACGCGCTCAAGCCTCATCGTCGGGGACATGCCGATGACCGAGCCGCTGACGAAGGCGGAGGCAGACTCCAGTCGCATTCTTGCCTTGCTGAACGACCTGACCCGCGAGAGCTCGGCCCAACAAAAAATGATCGAAAAAGTGCGCGCGCTGGTCCAGGCGAGCCTGTCCTCGTTGCGTGAACTGATCAGTCACCCGGAGGGGCCGGCAGGGGATGATGCCCGGAAGGCCAGCGTCAGGAGGGGGACGGCTCTCATGAAGGAACTTCAGGCCTCCATCGACGAGGGCGTGCAGTATGAGCGGGACTTGTATCTGGAGCGAGATCAAAGAGCGGCAAAGGAATTCCAGAAGCAAACCTTCACCAGCATCGGCGGTCTTGTGCTGGCTGTCGCCACGGGACTGGCGAGCCTGCTCCTGCTGATGCGCAATCACCGTGAAACTCTGCGTCATCTGGAGATGCAGCGGGTCTCTGAGCAGGTGAGGGAGGCGGACCTGCAGAAGTCCAAGTTCCTGGCCAACATGAGTCACGAGATCCGCACGCCGATGAATGCCATCCTGGGCTTCACCGATCTGCTCACTGGCCTGATCAAAGAGCCGCGTGCCTTGAAGTATGTGCGTTCCATTCAGAGCAGCGGGCGCACCCTGCTGGAGCTCATCAATGAGATCCTCGACATCTCGCGGGTGGAGGCCGGGAAGCTGGAGATTCGAGCTGAGCCGAGCAATGTGCGTGAGATCGTCGAAGGGGTGGCGGTGATGTTGAAAAAGCATGCCCAGGACAAGGGCATTTCCCTCGAGACCAAGATCCTCGGAACTGTGCCGTCGCTGCTGGACATTGATCCGCTGAGATTTCGCCAGGTGGTGCTGAACCTCGTCACCAATGCGGTGAAGTTCACCAATCGCGGCGGGGTGAAGGTGCTGCTGAATACCACGCCGTCAGGTGAGGAAAAATGGGACATCACGGTCACGGTGACTGACACTGGGGTGGGTATTCCTGAGGAGGACCGCGCACGCATCTTCTCTCCGTTTGAGCAAGCCTCCACGCATAGCCGCAGCGGTGCGCAGGGCACGGGACTGGGCCTCAGCATCACCCAAAAGCTCGTGGATCTGATGAAGGGCGAGATTCGCTACAAAAGCACCGTGGGCACGGGCTCTGAGTTCACCGTGGTGCTGCCGGGTGTGCCGGTCAGCAAGAAGGAGGCTGACCCGCCCAGCAATCGCAGCGCAGACTTCAACGAGCTCCGGCCGGCCGCCATCCTGGTGGTGGATGACAACCCGACCAACAGGGAAGTCATCGCTGGCTATTTTCATGACTCGCACCATGAGCTGCTCTTTGCCCAGGATGGCATCGAGGCCATCGAGATCGCCCGGCACGCCAAGCCTGACGTGATCCTCATGGACATTCGCATGCCCAGGATGGACGGGAAGGGGGCACGCGAAATTCTGCGTGAGGATGAGAAGACACGGGCCATCCCGGTCATCGCCCAGACGGCATCCTCCATGCCGGAGGAAAGCAGCAGACTGAAGCGCTTGTTCGATGGCTATCTTCAGAAGCCCTTCAGCCCGCGCCAGTTGTTTGATGAGCTCGAGCCTGTGATCGGTCATGCGACCATGCGCCACGCCACCGGCAGGCCGGTGAAGCCCGTGGATGATGAGATTCCCGAGGCCGTGATCGAGTCCCTGGATGCGCATTCCTCAGCCTCCTGGCCGGATCTGGCTCAGCGGCTCAATGAACTGGCCACAAGAGACATCCAGCGCTTCCTCGACACCTGCCCGATGCGGGAGATCGCTGCCTGTGGCAATGAACTCCAGGTGCTGGCCGCGCGTCACGACTGCCCGCCTCTCAACCGCTATGCCAGCGCCCTGACCTCCGCCGCGGAGTGCTTTGAGATAGAGCAGGTGGAACGTTTGTTAGGCGAGTTTGACACCATCGCCGAGCGCATCACCGGCGTCCCGGTGCAACCCTCCGCCTAGGTCTTTGAGTTGATAATCCTTCATCCCTTCCATCCCTTCCCGACATGTTTATCGACGAGAACCCCACCATTTCTTTGCGCACCCCGGCACGCGGCGTGATCCTTGTGGTCGATGACCAGATGCGCAACATCCAGGTCGTCGGCACCATCCTGACGCAGGAGGGCTATGAGGTCATCCCGGCCAGCAGTGGCACGCAGGCTCTGCAACGCGTGGCGGCCCGGCTTCCAGACCTGGTGCTGCTGGATGTGGTGATGCCTGAGATGGATGGATTTGAGGTCTGCAAAAAGCTGCGTGAGCATCATGACACCGCAGCTTTGCCCGTGATCTTCGTGTCTGCGGCGGATGATGCAGACACCGTGGTGCGGGGTCTGGAAGCCGGTGGCACGGACTACGTCAGCAAGCCCTTCAACCGCGCGGAGCTTCTGGCCCGTGTGCGCAACCAGGTGGAGCTCAAGCGCGCTCGTGAGACAGCGGCGCGCATCCTGCGGGAGAGGGAGAACATCGTCAGCATGGTGGCGCATGATCTGAAGAATCCCATCGGCGCCATTCGCTTCAGTGCGCAGACGCTCGCCGAATTGAAGCCTGAGCAGCGGCATACGGCGGAGGAGCTGATGCAGCACATCGTGGGCACCTGTGACCAGGTGGTGGAGCTGGTGGACCGGTTCCTCAGCAACCGCGCGCAGGAGGCCTCGCAGGAGCGCTTCTATCTGGCACGCATCAGCAGCGAGCAGGTTCGTGACATGATCGCTTCCTGGAAGCAGACGGCGAAGCGCAAGAACATCAGCTTTGATGTGCGCTTCAAGGCCGAGGGCCAGCACGTGCGTGTGGATCTGCTGATCCTGGGGCAGGTGATTGATAATCTTCTGAGCAACGCGGTGAAGTTTTCCCCCATCGGCAGCCACATCCAGGCCGAGCTCAAACCGGAGCGCGGTCACCTCGTGGTCTCGATCCAGGATGAAGGGCCAGGCTTCAATGACAGTGATCTCGCGCGCATGTTTCAGGACTACATGCGCCTCTCTGCCCGCCCCACCGGGGGCGAATCCTCCACCGGCCTCGGCCTGGCCATCGCCAAACGTGGCGCGGACCGCATGGGCGCGCTTCTGGCGATGGACAACCGGTCGGATGGAAAAGGTGCCGTCGCCAAACTTGAGCTGCCTCTCTGGTCTGAGGCCTGAACGTATCTCCACGCACTCCTCAAACTCCCATGGACATTCTGATTGTCGATGACGAAGCCAGCATCCGCCGCGCCACCAGCCTCGCGCTGGAGGCCGCCGGTCACTATGTGGAATCTGCCGAGACGGGAGCCGTGGCGCTCCGCAGTCTGAAGGAGTCCACCTTCGACCTCGTGCTGCTGGACCTCTATCTGGGGGATGAGAACGGCCTGCAGATCCTGGAGACGATCCGCCGTGAGCATCCGAATGTCCACGTAGTGATGTTCACCGCCAATGCCACGATTCCGAACGCGGTCGAGGCCACTCGTCTCGGCGCAGTCGACTTTTTGGTTAAACCTTTCAGCCCGGACCAGTTGCGCCTGGCGCTCAAGCGCATCACCACGCTGCGCACTCTGGAGCGGAAGGTCGAAGAGCTGACGACTGAAGTGCGGCGGCAGGCCCCCACGGCGGAGATTGTTTCGCAGAATCCGCTCATGAAGCGCAGTGTCGACGTGCTGTTTCGCGCGGCAGACACCCCATCGTCCATTCTCATCCTCGGTGAAAGCGGCACCGGCAAGACCATGATCGCCCGGGCCA
Source organism: Prosthecobacter gellanilyticus (assembly GCF_007992435.1). GTDB lineage: Bacteria > Verrucomicrobiota > Verrucomicrobiia > Verrucomicrobiales > Verrucomicrobiaceae > Prosthecobacter > Prosthecobacter gellanilyticus. Next base: position 128,084 of record NZ_BKAG01000011.1, read on the forward strand.
TCCATGATCGCAGCGCGGTGCGTGACAAACCTTTTGTGACCGTCAGCTGCCCCAGCCTTTCTCGTGAGCTGCTGGAGAGTGATCTCTTTGGGCATGTGAAAGGAGCCTTCACCGGTGCTCTCAAAGACACCTGGGGGAAGGTGAAGGCGGCGGACGGAGGCACACTGTTTCTGGATGAGATCGGTGAGCTGCCACTGGAGATCCAGCCTAAGCTCCTGCGCCTGCTGCAAGAGCGCGAGTATGAACGCCTGGGTGAATCCACACCGCGAAAGGCCAACGTGCGTGTCATCGCCGCCACGAACCGTGATCTCAAGCAGTGGTCAGCCGAAGGCCGCTTTCGTGAGGACTTGTTTTATCGCCTGAACGTCATCTCGGCCGTGATGCCTCCTTTGCGCGAAAGGCCTGAGGACCTCATGCCTTATGCGGAGAAGTTTCTGAAATTCTTCGCCAGTGAATTTGGCCGCAAGGTGCGGGGATTTTCCTCAGATGCGGTGAAGGCTCTGCGTTCACATCCCTGGCCCGGGAATGTCCGCGAACTGCGAAACGCCATCGAGCGTGCGGTGATTCTGGCTGAAGGTGACCAGATCACGGCTCATGATCTCCCGGAGGCTGGAGGTCATGTGGGGGCAGGGGCAGGAGGAGCCTCGACCGCACAGGTCGGTGCTCGTGTCAGCATTGAGGAGCTCGAGCGCGAACACATCCGCCGGATCATCGCTTCCACCTCATCTCTCGATGAAGCCGCGAAGGTGCTGGATATCGATTCAGCCACTCTCTACCGGAAGAGGAAGCGCTACCAAATGGATGCGCCCTGATCCTTTCGAACCAGGGCGCTGTGGGTTTTGAGAGTCTCGGTTAGATGCAGCTTACAGGCGGAGACCTGCGTTGGTGTTCAGGCGCACCGTGTTGGTCTGCACGCGCACATTCGCGTTCGAGTTGTTCCAACGGCCCCGTGGCTTGCTCACGTGGTGATAGCCACGGTTGTGATCATGATCACGATCATAACGCGAGGTGCGACTATTGTACAGACGCGTCTGGGTGTAGGTGGCTGGGTAGGCACGGTAAGGGGCAGGGGATGGGCGGTAGCCGTAATTCGTGCGGTGCACCGGGCGGGATGCGGCATAGCCACCATCGTTGACATACGTCGTGCAACTGGGCAGGAACGACAGGATGGCTGCGGCAGAGAGGATGAGGAGGTGTTTCATGGTAGGAGGTAGGTTTTGATCGCCGGAGAGCCGGCGTCGGTGTTTGGGCCTTATTGAGCCTCAACTGTGCCGCGCCTTGTGGTTGAGTTTTAAAACGTTGACCGTCAAGGTGATGCATAGATCCATGGTCGCCACTCGATGCTAGGTATTCATGCAAAACGCACGGCATTCATGAAGAAAGTCTGCCTTTTGCATTCCAGCCTGCCGGTCAGGTATCAGCAGCCAGCCAATGAGGTGCGCTGGCGCTTGATTCTGGGTGCGAGCACAGGCAAGGAAGAGAGTTCCTGACCATGCCCCAATTCACCGCCATCTTCACCAAGCTCCGCGCCCTGCAACGGCGCTCCAGGAAGTGGCCTTATGCGGGAAGAATCACCTTCGCCCTGGCGCTGATCGCCATGCTCCTGCTCGTGACCCAGGGCCATCACCTGGACAACCCCGCAGACATCACCGGTTATGACCTGCGCGGTGGCAAGCTGGTCTCTGAGCAGGGCGGTCCTCCGCCTGGCCCCGTTTTGAGGTTCGTTTCCGTGGTCCTGCCGTATCTGGACAAATGGATGCTCGTGGGCGGCTTTGTCTTCATCACGATCCTGCTGCGGCAGTGGGGAAACATTCGCAAGCTGGTGGTTCCCACCTGGGTTGCTGGCATCTCCATCGCGGCATGGGCCGTGTGCACAGACATCGCCCACCAGCTGGGCGTGGCCCAGATGACAGAGCTTGGCGAGGCATTCGCGTTCGCGGCTTACTGGGTGAAGCTTACGCTCCTGGTGCTCGGGGTGTTGAGCCTGCCGGCCATGCTGCATTACTACTACCGCAGCGGATCGCTTGATCGTTACACCCTGCGCACTTTCACCGCGCCGCTGGTGTTTTGCTTCATCGCCTTCACCTCCCTCTGGCTGATCATGGATCTGCTGGACAACATGAAGGACTTCCAGGAGGCGGAGACTCCCGTGGGACGTGTCATCCTGTTCTACCTGGGCATGCTGCCCTTCATCTACGTCTCGGTCATGCCGGCAGCGCTGCTGCTCTCCGTGCTCTACACGCTGACGAAGATGTCCCGCGCGAATGAGATCGTGGCCATGCTTGGCGCAGGCCGCAGCGTGGTGCAGATCCTGCAGCCGGTGCTGGTGGTGTCCGCTCTCATCTCCCTGACCAGCATGGCGGCGAACTACCACTGGGCCCCGCGTGCCGAGGGTAACAAAAAGGCTGTCATCCGCGGTCTGGATGCCCGGCAGAAAGACTCCATCCGTGAGGACACCATCCTCTACCGCAGTCCCGTCACCAAGCGGCTCTGGTATGTGGCCTCGTTCCCATTCTCTTTGCAAAGCGGCCGCCTGCGCGGTGTGCAGGTCCGTGAGCATGATGCCAAGGGAGAGGTCGTCCACGTCATCCATGCCGACTCGGCCATGTGGTGGCCAGGGGGCAAGTGGCGCTTCTTTGATGGCAAAGAGGTCTTCTTTAAAGATGGCAAGCCGACGGTCATCCGTGACTTCCCGAAGGACGATCAAGGCCGCAGCCAGATGGATGTCACCAACTTCGAGGAGACCCCCTGGAGCATGGTCAGTGATTCCTTGAAGCCAGAGCATCTGGGTGTGCCGGAGATCATCTCCTACATGAAGGCGCATCCGAAGGATCCGAAGGACAAGCTCGCCCCCTTCCGTGCGCACTATCACCATCGCTTCGCCCTGCCATGGCAGGCCTTTGCGCTGGCCCTTGTCGCCGCTCCGTTGGGCGTTGCCTATTCCAGGCGTGGCAATGTGGGTGGCATTGCCGGTTCCATCTTCATCTTCTTTGCCTTGCTCTTCCTGAACAACCTTTGCCTCAATCTGGCCAAGGGTGGCCATGTGGCTGCCTGGCTGAGTTCCTGGATTCCACACTTGTTGTTCGGTGCGCTCGGGTTGACCCTGCTGTATTACCGCTCGCAAAACAAGGACCTGCCGAAGTTCTCACTTGCGGGCCTGTTTGGCAAAAAAGCTCAGATCGCCCGGCCGAGAAACCGTCGCGCGGCCTGAGTGAGTGTGCCCCTTGATTTCCGTCTCTTTTACCGTCCATGATCCAGAACTGGTCCATTCGTTCCCGCGCCACCCACTGCGCACTCTCCGAGCGCGCCTTTGAGGAAGGGGAAGTCTTCCACACGGCCATCTACTTTGACACGGAGGAGAACGGTTACGTGCGCCGTGATGTGGCCATTGACGTTTGGAAGCAGGAGATCGCCGAGCGCAAGCCCATCGCCTACTGGCGCACCACCTACTCACCCAATATCGTGGAGGCCAAGCCCGAGGTCACCAGCAAGGAAAGCGCCATGGCTCTGCTCCAGCGCTTCATCGAAGAAGACAATCCGATGACCGAGAATGCGCGCTACATCCTGGCCCTCATGCTGGAGCGCAAACGCATCCTCACCCCCACCGCCACCAAGGAAGTGGAAGGTAACAAGATGCTCTTCTACGAGAACAAGAAGACCGGTGAAGTCTTCATCGTCCGTGATCCCGACCTGCTCCTCAGCGAGCTCGCCGCGCTTCAGGATGAAGTCGCCATGCTGCTCGGCTTTGGCGGACCTGGTGCTGAAGCTGCGAAGGCTGCTGGCATGAAGTTCGGCCCGGATGGCAAGCTCATCAAAGCCGATGACAAGCCCGCTGAGACGGCTGCTCCAACAACTGAAAACTCCGAGCCTGCCGCCGAAGTGGCAGAAGCTCCCACCGATGCTCCAGGCGAGGAAGCTGAGGCATCTTCAGACGAACCCGGCGCAGAAGAGGAAACCTCCTCCGAAGCTGACACCGAATCCGCTGACGAGAGCGCCGAGCCTGATGAAGCTGGTGACGAGTCCATCGAGTCACTCGCCGAGTTCGAAGAAGAGAGCATCGAAGCCACGGAGGCCTCTGAAGATCCTGCCGATGGAATCGAAGAGGCTTCGGAAGAGTCGCCAGAATCTGAGGAGAGCTCTGAAGAAGCAACCGAAGACGATGCCGAAGAGCCTGCGGATGAAGAATCCAGCGAGGACTCCGACGAAGACTCGAAGGCTTCTAGCTAACCCATTTTACCTTCCTGACGGAAGGCTGAGCCGGCGGATGTTCGGGTGATACACCTCGGACTCTTTCTGGTGCAGCCAGATGCTGACCCAGAAGAGCATCACGCCACCGATCACCACCACCATCACCGCGTGGCGTGCATACTTGCTCCGCTGCATGCCCAGAGCCACCGCACAAACCGCAGCCATGGTGTAATACATCCAGGCCGTGTCCTGACGAAGCTGCGTCTGCCTCTGAATATCAGGGCCTAACGAAACATGCCGCGTGGCCAAAATGCGCGGCGTGGCACTCAGGCGAAAGTCTAGATAGGGCCACACGCTGATGCATGAAAGCCCCATCAACGAGATCGCCAGGATGCGCGACTTCTTCTCCCGCACAAAGAAGGCGAAGACCAGCACCACCAGTCCGAATCCCAGGCCATAAAGCGGCAGCGACTCGAGCAAAAGGTGCGCGTATTCAGGATCGCGCACGCTTTGCCAGAGGGTGGTGAGTTCTCGCCACATGTCCTGAGTCTAGCGAGGCATCAGACGTGTGCGCGAACAAACTCTTTGACCGCCGCTTCCGTGGCCGGCAGCGGGTGAGTCTGCAGCGGCTTGGATTTCAGTGCTTCCAGGGTCGGATGCACCGGCTCGCTGCCCGTGGCTTCCTGGACCACTTCCGGGAACTTCGCCGGGCTGGCCGTGCTGAGCACCACGCTGACGCGATCCTTCGCCATGTCCGTGAAGGCGCACGCGGTGTGCGGATCCATCACATACTGCCAGTCCTGCCACATCTGAGCGATCGCTTTCGGGATCGTCTCATTGTCCATGCGGCTGCTGCGGATGCTGGACGTCATCTTGGGGAAGGTCACACGCTCGCCAGCCTTCATGCGCTGCATCACATCACGCACACGGCCCTGGTCCTTGTTCAGCATGAAGTAGAGGTAACGCTCAAAGTTAGACGCCGCCTGGATGTCCATGCTCGGCGCATGACTCGGGTGCACCTCGCCCTGCTTGTAGTCACCAGAGCTGAAGAAGCGGTGCAGGATGTCGTTCTGGTTCGTCGCCACGCGGAAGGACCCGCAAGGCATGCCCATCTGCTGGCAAAGCCAGCCCGCGAGCACGTTGCCAAAGTTCCCCGTCGGCACCACAAACTCCACCGTGGCACGCGCCTCGGCAGGCAGTCGCAGCCAGGCCCAGATGTAATACACACACTGCGCCAGCACTCGCGCGATGTTGATGCTGTTCACCGCGGAGAGATTGACTGACCTAACAAACTCCTGGTCACCGAAGCAGTCCTTCACCACACGCTGCGCATCGTCAAAAGTGCCCGGCACCGGAATGGCGAACACATTCTCCGCACCCGTGCAGGCCATCTGGCGCTCCTGCAGAGGCGCCACACGACCGTTCGGATACAGGATGAAGATCTGGATCCCGTCCTGGCCCATGCAGCCATGGATCGCCGCACTGCCCGTGTCACCGGAGGTTGCCCCCAGCACCGCCAGCTTCTTGCCGCTGAGCTTCACCTGGCGCTTGTAGAGCAGGCCCAGCAGTTGCAGCGCGAAGTCCTTGAACGCCAGCGTCGGTCCATGCCAGAGCTCCAGCACATAGGTCTTGTCCGTGATCTTCTTCAGCGGTGCCACATCAGGCGAATCGAAACGGCTGTAGGCTTCCGTGGTCATCGTGCGCCATTCCTCCACGGGAATCTCGGGGCCAAAGATGCTTAGAAACTCCGCCGCCAGTTCCGCATAGCTCAGCGTGCCCCAGCCTGTGAGCTTGTCCTTGATGGACGGCAGCTTCTCGGGCAGGAACAGACCGCCGTCCGGAGCGAGACCGGCTTCGACAGCTTCAGTGAAAGTGTGCGGGCGCGTCTGACCGCGCGTGGAAATATAAAACATGGCAGGGGGCGCATGGTGGCAAGACTCCCGCGCAACACAAGCCTAGACGTAATCCGCGAGTCTCCTCGCGGCAAGATCACCGCAGAACCACCCCATCACCGTTCACGCCGACGGAAGTAGTCCGCGAGTCCTCTCGCGGCAGGACCACCGTAAACTCACCTCATCACCGGCCCCCACGCCGAGGCCTCTGCCCGCTGTGCTTCTGCACATGAGCCTGCGGCCGCTCGCCATGCAGAATCTTGAACCCATCCTTCTCGATCACCGTGTGAAACTCCTCAAAGCAGTCCCGCATCATCGTCTCATACGGCAGGTGCTTGTTCGCCACCAGCCAGAGCTCGCCACCGCTGCGGAGGCTGGAGGCAGCCGTGGTGATGAACTTGATGCCCAGCAAATGATCCGCATCGCGCCCGTCATGGAAGGGCGGGTTCATCACGATGAAGTCATACTTCGTGTTGCCGATGCCGGACGTCACATCACTCCAGGAAATGCGTGGCCGCACATGGGTCGGCACATTGCCCACATTGCGGCGGATGCACTCCAGCGCCGCGCCATCGGCCTCAAAGCAGTCCAGGCTCCGCAGATTCGGACACGAGCGGAGCAGGTGATCACTCAGATAACCCCAGCCTGCGCCCAGATCAGCCACCGCACCATGGATCGTGGCTGGCAGATGCTCCGTCAGCAGCTTGGAACCACCATCGATCTCATCCCAGTTAAACAGCCCCGGCACCGACCAGAAACGTCCGTCCAGCACACGCTGCATGGCCGCGGCCTTTTTCCACGCATCCAGCTTCGTGGTATCCCACGGCTTGTTCTTCACCGCCCAAAACACACGGCTGTGATGCTTGGAAACCGTCTGGGCCTCGCCCGCAATCTCGGTGAGCTGCTGCTCCGTGCGCTTCGCACCCCAGTCATTGTGCAGCGCCACCACCAGCGTGCCGCCTTCGGCTAACAAATCATGTGCTCGCGCAATGTCACCCAGGACGCTCTCACGCTGCCGCTCCGGCATCAGCAGGATCGTCTGAAACGGCCCCGCATTGTCCCGGCTCACCGTGTAGCCAGCAGCTTCGAGAGCCAGCGCCCGCGGCTTCCACGGCTGCTCGCAGGTCAGCCTGCCGCTAAACCGCTCCAGTGCCGCGCTCGGCAGCGCTCGAAGAAACAGCACACGCCCCTCCGCCCCCAGTTCAGGCTGGGTTTCAAGGATATAAGAAAGAGCGTCGAGAGCTTGCATGAAGAATGAATCAGACTAACCAAAAGTGCGAACCACGAATAGTCACTGATGTTCACTTATCTCCAAACCCACCGGCTTGGTCATAAGTGCTCATCAGTGCCCATCAGTGGTAAAAAAATCCGCAGAGTTACGGAACGTCGTAAGTCGCCAGACCCGCGATATCGAACTTCGCGACTCCAGCTTCCTCAGCGATCTCATTCAGCGCCTCGACTTCCGCCGTGCTGAAGAGCAGCCCACCAGCCTTCGCTGTGTGCGCCGCGTTCTGCGCCTCAGGCTGGCCGGGCAGCATGCAGCCTTCGTTGCCGTGGCCGAGGATGTCATCGATCACCGCCTTCACGTTTTCATTGAAGTTACGGCCCTTGGCAAACATGCCGCTGGAGATGGCGTCCGGATGGATGACCTGGAAATAGAAGGCGCTCGTGCGCTTCTCATCAGCCGGGAAGGGCTGGCTCTTGATATCCGGATGACCGCCACCGCCGCGCAGAGTCGGCAGGCTGCCGCCGATCATGCCGCCCATGACTTCGATAAGCAGGGACAGGCCGTAGCCCTTGTGCGCGCCGAAGGGCAGGAGCCAAGCGGCTTCATTCGCATCCGTCGTCGGCTTGCCTTCTTTATCCACGGCCGCGCCGGGAGGCAGAGGCTTGCCTTCACGCTTCAGCTGCTGCACGCGGCCCATGGCCACGGTGCTAGTCGCCCAGTCGATCACGATCGGGAAACCGCAGGCGTCCTGTGTTGGCAGACCCCAGGAGTGCGGGTTCGTGCCCAGCACCGGGAACTTGCCGCCGAAAGGCACCACTTCACCCAGCGTGGAGGTGCAGTTCGTGTAGGCGATGTAGCCCTTCTTCGCTGCATCCATCACATAGCCACCGCCCCAGAGGTAGTGGAAGGCATTGTCCACGCTCACCTGACCGATGCCATACTTGTCGGCCAGCTCCATGCAGCGCTCCATGGCGCGGAAGGCCACGCTCTGGCCCAGTTTCAGATTGCCATCCCAGGCCTCGCTGGCGGCAAATTTCTTGTCGATCACCTTGATCTCAGCCCCGGGCTTGCAGCCGCCCGTGGCACTGCCAAAGAGGTGGTCCAGATGCAGCGCCTTGATCGCATTATGCGTGCGGATGCCATGCGCGCTCGCCATCTCGCAGAAGCGGGCGGCATCCTCCGCCTCGGCGGCGGTATAACCACGATGGACGTAAGCAGCGCGGACGAGAGCGTTATGGGCCTCGGTGGGAACGATGTGATAGGTGGTAGGCATGGCTGGGGGACGAACGTTGGGACGTGTTGTTTGAATCAGGATGCCCCCGAGCGCCAGCGGGAAGTTTGGTCCGAAGATGACGCAAAGGGTGGCGCAAAGCCGAAAAACGAAGGATTGACCTCCCCGCCCGGCACTGGTTTAGATGCGCCCCGCGCCTGCCTCAGGCACGGCATTCCAGACCTCAACTCTACCTTCCATCCCCATGGCACTCTCCGTCGGCACCACCGCCCCTGATTTCACCGTCACCACCCTCGGCGCAAACGGCCCCGAGCTCTTCAAGCTCTCCGAGCAGATCGGCAAGTCAAACATCCTGCTGCTCTTCGTGCCCATGGCCTTCACCGGCACCTGCACGGCCGAGTTCTGCGAGATCTCCAAGGGCATCAACGAATACAAGAGCCTGAACGCCACTGTCGTCGGCATCAGCGGTGATAACCCCTTCGCTCAGAAAGCCTGGGCCGAAAAAGAAGGCATCACCCTCCAGCTCCTCAGCGACTACGATCACAAGATCACCACCGCCTACGGCGTCGCCTACGACCAGTTCATCCCCGCTAAAAACCTGATCATGGGTGGCGTGCCCAAGCGCTCCGCCTTCATCATCGACAAAGCCGGCGTCATCCAATACTCCGAGGCCCTCGAAAGCCCCGGCGACCTCCCGAACTTCACCGCCATCAAAGCCAAGCTCGCCGAGCTGGCCTGATCGATCCGTTGTTGATCGAACATCCTCTCAAACCCCGGCCAGCCCCCGCGCTGCCCGGGGTTTTTCATGCCCACAAACAAATCACCAACTCTCAGGCCGCGAAGAGCAGCCGCATCGTGGGTAGCGCGGACATTCCTGTCCGCCTCCCCATCGATCTCTCCCGACCCCACCCCCACCCTCTCAATCTCGAAGTCCCGCCCCCCGGTAGGGCCGCGCTGCGTCGCGGCCGACTTCCTCCCGCCCCCGCTCTCTCCCGGCGCTCCTTCGCCGTCAAAACACTGCCTCCCTCACTCGGCCATGCCTCCTTCTTCATTAGCGTCCTATGAGCGTCTAATTAGCGGTTAAAAATTCCCCGCACCTCCCCACTTCGTCATTCGGATTTCGTCATTCGTCATTCCGCCTCGCGGTTGCACTCTTCCCGCCGCGCTTCATTACTGGCAGTCCCAACCTCATGCCCTCCCAGCCTCATTACGATCTCCTCTCCCTCGGTGAAGTCCTGCTGCGCCTCGATCCCGGCGAAGGCCGCGTGCGCACCTCCCGCCAGTTCACCGCCTGGGAGGGCGGCGGAGAATACAACGTCGCCCGTGGTGCCCGCCGCTGCTTCGGCCTGCGCACCGGCATCCTGACCGCCTTTGCCGACAACGAAATCGGCCGCCTCACCGAGGACCTCATTCTTCAGGGCGGAGTCGATACCTCCCTCATCAAATGGGTCCCTTATGACGGCATGGGCAAGCGCGTGCGCAACCCCATCAACTTTACCGAGCGCGGCTTCGGCGTGCGCGGAGCCAAAGGCAGCGTCGATCGCGGCTGGAGCGCCGCTTCCCAGATGAAAGTGGGCGACTACGATTTCGATCATTTGTTCGGCACACTCGGCTGCCGCTGGCTGCACACCGGCGGCATCTTCGCCGGCCTCAGCGAATCCACCGCCGAGCTCACCGTCCAGGCTTGTGAAGCCGCGAAGCGTCACGGCGTCACCGTCAGTTACGATCTCAACTATCGCCCCTCCCTCTGGCAGGAGCGCGGAGCCTTCGCCGGAGCCCAGGCCCTCAACCGCCGCCTCGCCCCGTATGTCGATGTCATGATTGGCGTGCTCAGCGATGACCCACCCGTCTCCAGTTCCACCCCCACGGACCCGAACGATATCTTCGCCGCTGAAGACGCGAAGCTGCGCCCGATGATTCAAAAGCTCCTCACCGAGTTCCCGAACCTCAAGACCGTCGCCGCCACCCTCCGCCGCGTGCACACCGCCTCCGTCAATGACTGGGGCGCCCTCTGCTACCACGATGGCAGCTTCTACCGCAGCCGCAACTACCCGCGCTTTGACATCCTCGACCGCATCGGGGCAGGGGACAGCTTCGTCGCCGGCCTTGTGCACGGCCTCCTCGTGGAAAAATGCCCGCAGAAAGCCGTCGACCTCGGCGCTGCTCATGGTGCCCTCGCCATGACCACCCCCGGTGACACCAGCATGGCCACCCTCCCCGAAGTCCAAAAACTCGCCGAAGGCGGCGACGCCAAAGTCCAGCGCTGACTCGTAGAACGGACATTCCTGTCCGTTTCCGTGCCGATCTCTCCCGATCCAGTTCCCACGGCACAACATCGCATTCGCGAAGCGTCTCCGAAGGTAACGCGGACATTCCTGTCCGCTTCCGTGTCGATCTCTCCCGACCACCGTCTTGCCCCGGTCTCCGCATTCGCGAAGCAAAGTAGTCCCCTCGCTCCGCCGAGAGCACAAACGAGCCGCGCCAGCACTCGTTGGAGTGAAGGCTTCAGCCGATCAATGAAGTTGGCGTCGTCCACCGACCCCCAGATCGCCTAAAGGCTACACTCCAGCAGAGCGAATCACCCTCATTCCTCGAATGTCACAAGGGTGTTGAATAGGCCTAACTAATGATGTTGCGCATTACTGATTCATCAACGCCTCAATCTCCTCCGCCTCAATCGGAATCGAGGCCATCATGTCCGAATTCCGGTCCGGCCCTATGAACACATTGTTCTCAAGCCGCACGCCCAGATTCTCCTCACGGATGTAAATCCCCGGCTCGATGGTAAACACCATCCCCGGCTGCACCGGCTTCCAGGTCTGGCCCACGTCATGCACGTCGATGCCCAGGTGATGGCTCGTCCCGTGCGGGAAATACTTCTTATACAGCGGCTTCTCAGGATCCTGCTTCTCCACCGCATCACGATCCAGCAGGCCGAGCCCGATCAGCTCGGACGTCATCATCTTGGCCACTTCCTCCTGATACTCGCGGATGATCACGCCCGGCCGTAGAATCTTCCGGCATTCAAGGAAGATCCGCAGTACCGCATCATACACCTGGCGCTGGCGTGGTGTGAATCGTCCATTCACCGGGATCGTGCGTGTGAGGTCCGCATTGTAGTTCCCGTAGTTCGCGGCGATGTCCAGCAGCAGCATATCACCGTCCTGGCACTGGCAGTGGTTGGTGATGTAGTGCAGCACGCAGGCATTCTTGCCAGTGGCAATGATCGGCGTGTAGGCAAAGCCGCGTGCCCGCTGGCGGGTGAACTCATGAATGAGCTCCGCCTCGATCTCGAACTCATGCACCCCTGGCTTCACAAACTTCAGCAACCGGCGGAAACCATCCTCCGTGATGCGGATTGCCTCGCTCAGCGCTCCCAGTTCCTGCGGCTGCTTGATGCAGCGCAGATCATGCATGATGGGTGCCAGACGGCGATAATCATGCAGCGGATACTCTCTCTGACAGCGATGAGTAAAGCGCGTCTCCCTTGTCTCCGTCGGGATCGTCGCGCGCGGATGCTCGTTCGAGTTCAGATACACATGCTCCGCCTGGCACATGAGCTGGCGGAAATGCGTCTCAAACTGGTCCAGCCAGTGCACTCGCTCAATGCCTGACCTCTGCGTGGCCTGCTCCTTCGTCAGCTTCTCACCTTCCCAGACTGCGATCATCTCGCTCGTCTCCCGAACAAAAAGCATTTCACGCTGTTTCGGATCCGGCGCATCCGGAAAAAGAACGAGCAGCGTCTCCTCCTGGTCGATCCCGCTCAGATAAAACTGGTCGCTGTTCTGCACAAACGCCAGGCTCCCGTCCGCATTCGTCGGCAGCACATCATTGGAAGTCAAAATCACCACCGACCGCGGCGGCAGCTGACCATAGAGCCTCTGGCGGTTCGAGACATAAAGTTCAGCAGGAAGGGGAGTATAGCGCATCGTGCACGAATTGGAGCCTGAAGCCCCCGCGCTGCCAAGAGATAAAATGGGGCTGACGCAAGCTTGGCTGATTTTAGCATGAAGCCTGGCAAAAATGCACAATGCCACCAGCGCCGAAGTCGCGGAGCGTCCCGGAGTGCGGCGGCAGAGAGGCAAGAGCACCCTTGCCTCGGCGACGCCGCTCGTGCGCACCCAGCATCATCAATCCACCAAAGGCCCGCAGTTGAACCCAAACCCAATGAACCGCTAATAGGACGCTAATGAAACGCGAATAATCCAAACCTTCTATTTCTGGATATGAGCGTCCCATCAGCGTCAAATCAGCGGTTAAAACTTCCCCGACGAAACCTCACTCACCCCTCCACCAGCGCCCCCACATGCGCCGTCACCGCACTGGCCAGCCCGCTGAGATTATACCCACCCTCTAGCACGGAAACCAGCCGCCCCTGACAATGCTCCTCCGCTGCCTTCATCAAATGCTTCGTCAGCGTCACGAAATCCGCATCCGTCAGTTTGAACTTCCCCAGCGGATCATCCACGCGTGAATCAAACCCCGCACTGATCATGATCAGATCCGGCTTAAAAGTCGCGATCGCCGGCAGCAGCTTCGTCTCAAAAGCTTCCGTAAAAGCCTGCATCCCCGTGCCTGCCGGCAGCGGAAAGTTCATGGTAGAACCTTTGCCCTTACCAGCCCCAGTTTCCTCCGCATGACCCGTGAAGGGATACCAGGGATCCTGATGCGTGCTGGCAAACAACACGCTGCCGTCCTCATAAAAGATGTCTTGAGTGCCATTCCCATGATGCACGTCCCAGTCCACGATCACCACCTTCGACGCGCCATGCTTCTTCTGCGCATGCCGTGCCCCCAGAGCGATGTTGTTAAACAAACAGAAGCCCATCCCCTGCGCAGGCCGCGCATGATGCCCCGGCGGTCGCACCGCACAAAAGGCCCGCCCGAGCTGGCCAGTCATCACCGCATCCACCGCATTCAGCACACCACCCACGGCGCGGATCGCCACATCATAGCTCTTCGCGCAGATGTCCGTGTCACCCGTGCTCAGCGCATCCAGCCCCTGCGCCACCTCATCGCGTGCCAGTTCGATGTAGTGCTTCGGATGGCAGCGCTCGATCTCCGGCATCTCCGCAGCTCGCGTTGAAATCGTGGCCAGCTTTGGCAGCAAACCCGACCCTTTGAGCGCCTTCATAATGGCCGTGTAGCGCTCCGGACATTCGGGGTGACCAGCCCCAGGATCATGGTCAGCATACAGCGGGTCGAGCAAGAGGCCGGTTTTCATGAAGGATGATTTACCAAGATTTCAGGATTCACAGAATCACTTTCTTCATTAAACCTCACGTTATCCCGCTTCATGCCTCTAACCCTCGATTCTCCGCTCAACACCGTGCCCGATCTGCCAACGCGCATGGTGAAGGCCCTGGAGAAGGAAGGCGTGACGACTGTAAAAGACGTACTGCTGTGGATGCCCTTCCGCCATGAGGACCGCGCACGCACGGACCCGTCCGGCTTTCAGGCCTCGGAGATTCCCGTCTGCCATCAGGTCATTGTGACCAAGGCGGGCACCAAATACTTCGGCAAACGTCGCGGGGCAGGGACCTTCGAGGCGCAGGTGGAGCCTGCGGGTGATTCGCTCATGGGCGGACAGCTCATGACCCTGCGCTGGTGGAATATGCCCTTCATGAGCCGCGTCATCGCCGAAGGCCAGCGCCTCATCATCTACGGCAAGATCAAGGACTGGAAAGGCCGCCTCTCCATTGATCATCCCGAGTATGAGGTCATCGAGGATGAGGAAGGCTCCACCATCCACTCCGGCCGCATCACCCCGGTGTATCGCTTGAAAGCCGGTGTCGCCCAAAAGACCCTGCGCACCGCCACCTGGTATGTCGTGCAAGCACTCGGCGATGACTTTATCCAGGACCTCCTGCCGCGCCCGAGTGAGAAGGGCGAGTTCGCTGGTTGGAGCCGCGCCCGATCCCTCAAGGTCGTGCACTTCGCCGAGACCATGGAGGATCTGGAAAAGGCCCGCCGCTACCTCGCGCTCGAAGAGTTCTATAGCTATCAGCTTCGCGTGGTGCGCCGTCGACGTGCCGTCATGGAGTCCGGTGGTCATGCGCATGTCGCAGGACCTTTGGTGCAGGACTTTGAGAAGGCGCTGCCCTTCGAGATGACCGGCGCTCAGAAGCGATCTCTCCTCGAGATCCAGCGCGACATGGCTTCCAATGCGCCCATGAATCGTCTGCTGCATGGCGATGTCGGCAGCGGTAAAACCGTCGTCGCTTTCGCCTCCATGCTCGGTGCCGTGGAGAGCGGCAGACAGGCCGCCCTCATGGCCCCCACGCAGATTCTGGCCGAACAACATTTTCAGACGGCTCGCAAGTGGCTGGAGCCTCTCGGCCTCAATGTCGCGCTACGCACCGGCACTCGTGCCGAGGAAGGTGGCGTGGAGCTTTTCACGAAGAAGATGTCTGACAAAAACCAGATCGTCATCGGCACGCATGCGCTCCTGCATGATGAAGATCTGGTGAAGAATCTCGGGCTTGTCGTCATCGATGAGCAGCACAAGTTCGGTGTCGCCCAGCGCGCGAAGCTGATCCAAAAAGGCAACACGCCCGATGTGCTGGTGATGACCGCCACTCCCATCCCGCGCACGCTCACCCTCACCATCTACGGCGACCTCGATGTCTCCACTCTGGACGAGCGACCCAAAGAACGCGGAAAGATCATCACCAAGGTTCGCCCCACTTCGAAGCAGGCCGATGCCGCCAAATTCCTGCGCGAGCAGCTCGAGGAAGGCCGCCAGGGCTACATTGTCTATCCGCTCATCGAAGAGTCCGAGAAGCTCGATGTCACCGCCGCCAAGAAAGGCTATGAGGAGTGGAGCAAACTGCTGCCGCATTTCACGGTCGGCCTACTCCATGGCAAGCTCAGCGCCGAGGAAAAAGACCTCGTCATGCGGGACTTTCGCGCCGCCAAGATCGACGTGCTCGTCAGCACCACCGTCATCGAGGTCGGAGTCGATGTGCCAAACTCCACCGTCATGTTCATCAACCACGCCGAGCGCTATGGCCTCGCGCAGCTTCATCAGCTTCGCGGCCGCATCGGCCGTGGCGAGCACACCTCCTACTGCGTGCTCTTCGTCGCGGATAAGGACGACGAGGCCAAGAGCCGCCTCGCCATCCTGGAGGAAACCACCGATGGCTTCCGCATCAGTGAAGAAGACCTCAAGCGCCGCGGCCCCGGCGATGTCATGGGCAAAGCCCAGAGTGGTGCCGCGCCGCTGAAGTTCGCCGAGCTCCTCGCCGACACCCGCCTCGTCCGTCTCGCCCGTCAGCTCGCCGAAAAGTCCCTCGATGCCGACCCACTCCTCCGCTCCCCCCGCTTCGCCGAGATCCGCCCCTTCGTCTTCCAGGACGACACCTCGCAGGCGATGATGCAATGAGGAATGGAGGCCCCAAGCTTTACCCATAAGTTGATGCACTCCGAAAATCGAGGTTTCCTGCCTTGAACCACGGAGTGGTTCCCCATGAGTAGCCCGGGGTGAAGCAAGCGTCAGCGCACGAAACCCCGGGTCAGGCGTGTTCGACCCCTTCAGGTAGGTCCCAATCACATGGGTGACACATTCTCCCAGGGATAAGGGTGACAGTTCAACCGTCTGTGAGAGGTAACGGCACGAGAAAATAACGTGAACGCTCCACGCATTGGGCAATCCCTATGGGATTGATACTGAGTGGTGCATTCATGGTGATCTACCAGGGGTTCCCTTCGGTCACCCCTGGCTATTCATAGCGAACCACTCCGTGGTTCACCAAACCCCGGCTCCGAAAATTCGTCATTCGTCATTCGTGATTCGGATTTCGTCATTCAGCGCGGTCACCCACCCATCCATTCCGCCTCTAAAGCCACCTTGACCGCGCCCCCCGCCTCGCCTTCTTCCCGCCCCCTTATGTCCAGCGAGCAGCGCAAAGCATTTCCATTCTCCGAGTTTGAACCGAAGTGGCAGGGCGAGTGGGAGGCCAAAAAGGCCTTCCGCACGCCGAACCCCGGTGACGCCGATTTCGACGCCTCGAAGCCGAAGTATTTCGTGCTCGACATGTTCCCCTATCCCAGCGGCAACGGCCTCCATGTCGGCCATCCGGAAGGTTACACCGCCACGGACATCATCGGCCGCTTCAAGAAGATGTCCGGCTTCAATGTCCTGCACCCCATGGGCTGGGACGCCTTCGGCCTGCCTGCGGAGCAGTATGCCATCAAGACCGGCACGCATCCTCGCGTGACCACGGAGGCAAACATCGCCAACTTCACCAAGCAGCTCAAGAGCCTGGGCTTCGCCTATGACTGGGACCGCGAGGTCAACACCACGGATCCCGGCTACTTCAAATGGACCCAGTGGATCTTCCTGAAGCTCTACAATTCCTATGTCGGTGAAGACGGCAAAGCGCATCCGATCAGTGAGCTGGAAGGCAAAGGTCTGTCTCATGATGAGATCGACGCGAAGCGCCTCGCCTTCGTGTCATCCGCACCGGTGAACTGGTCACCTGACCTCGGCACCGTGCTGGCCAATGAGGAAGTAGAAGAGTGGCGGGCTAAAGGTCACATCGTCGAGCGCCGCCCCATGCGCCAGTGGATGCTGCGCATCACCGCCTTTGCCCAGCGCCTGATCGATGAGCTGGACGGCCTGGACTGGCCGGAGAGCATCAAGCTTTTGCAGCGTAATTGGATAGGTCGCAGCGAAGGCGCGCATGTCACCTTTAATGTGGTGCAGTCCTCTGGACTGCCCTCAGAAGCAGCCGGGACGGCTGCACCACACTCTATCACCGTCTTCACGACTCGCCCGGATACTCTGTTCGGAGCGACCTACATGGTCATTGCCCCTGAGCATGCCCTGGTGCCGCAGATCACCACGGATGCACAGCGCGCGGCTGTCGAAGCTTACCAAAAGAGCGTCTCTTCCAAATCCGATCTCGAGCGCACGGAACTGGCCAAGGACAAGTCCGGTGTCTTCACCGGCGCCTACGCCATCAATCCCGTGAACAACGCGCAGATCCCCATCTGGATCGCTGACTACGTGCTCATGGGTTACGGCACCGGCGCCATCATGGCCGTGCCCGCGCATGATGAACGCGACTTTGAATTTGCGAAGAAATTCGATCTGCCGATCAATCAGGTGGTGCAGCCACCGGAAGGCAAAGACTGGCAGGGCTACACCGATGACGGTATCGCCATCAACTCCGGTTTCCTGGATGGCCTGCCCACCCCCGAAGCGAAGAAGAAGATCGCCATCTGGCTGGAAGAAAAAGGCCTCGGCAAAGGCACCACGAACTTCAAGCTGCGTGACTGGCTCTTCAGCCGTCAGCGCTACTGGGGCGAGCCTTTCCCGATCGTCTGGGAAGATGGCAATCACCGCAGCATTCCTGAAAGCGAGCTGCCGCTGATGCCACCCACGCTGGAAGACTTCAAGCCCACCGGCACCCCTGAACCACCGCTGTCGAAAGCCACCGAGTGGGTGCAGTATTCCGCGACCGCGAAGCGCGAGCTGAATACCATGCCCCAGTGGGCTGGCTCATGCTGGTATTACCTGCGTTATTGCGATGCCCGCAACAGCGAGCGCTTCGTCGGCGAGGCAGCAGAAAACTACTGGATGGGCGGCGGCAAGCCCGGCGGCGTTGACTTGTATGTCGGCGGCACTGAGCACGCTGTGCTGCACCTGCTGTATGCGCGCTTCTGGCACAAGGTGCTCTTTGATCTGGGTTACGTCAGCACGCCGGAGCCTTTCCAGCGTCTGGTGAACCAAGGCCTGATCCTGGGTGAGGACGGCCAGAAGATGTCCAAGTCCCGCGGCAACGTGGTGAATCCGGATGACGTCGTGCGTGAATACGGCGCGGATGCGCTGCGCCTGTATGAAATGTTCATGGGCCCGCTGGAACAGGTGAAACCCTGGAGCATGAAGGGCGTGGAAGGCGTGTATCGCTTCCTGGCCCGCGTCTGGCGTCTGGTTATGGAGCAGCAGGGTGACGAAGGTGTCTGGACCGTCTCCAGCGCCTTGCAGGACATCCCGGCTAACAAACAGCTCAACAAAGCCCTTCATGAGACCATCAAGAAGTGTGGCGAAGACATCGAGAAGCTGAGCTTTAACACCGCCATCAGTGCCATGATGGTCTGCACGAATGCCTTCACCGGCGCTGAAGTGAAGCCAGCGGGTGCTATCGTGACCTTCCTGAAGGTCCTCAGCCCCTTCGCGCCTCACCTCGCCGAAGAGCTGAACCGCCGCATCGCCAGCAAGTTCCCCGACCTGGCCGCGAAGGGTTTCCTCAGCGATGAAACCTGGCCCACCTACGATCCCGCCGCCCTCATCGAGGACGAGGTGGAGGTCGTCTTCCAGGTGAACGGCAAGCTGCGTGACAAAGCCCGCGTGCCCATTCAGGCCACGAAGGAGGAGATCGAAAAGATCGCCCTCGCCAGTGCCCGCGTGCAGGAGTTCATGGAAGGCAAGGCCCCGAAGAAAGTCATCGTCGTTCCCGGCAAGCTCGTGAACATCGTGGTGTGATGTTTCATCTCACATCCTGAAACGCAAAGAAGGGAGGCCGCGAGGCCTCCCTTCATCGTTTAAATCGTTGTTGGTTAGGTGAGTTACTTCGCCTTCTCAGCCACCTTGTTCAGGATGCCGGCGAACTCGGCCGGGGACACGCCACCCACCTGGTTGCCGATGTCCTTGCCGTCCTTGTTCAGGAACTGCACGTGCGGGATTCCGGACACACCATACTTCTCAGCAGCGGCAGCATTGGCTTCCACATCGGTATCCAGATAGGCCCAGACGAACTTGTCCTGGAGAGGCTTCACTTCAGCGCTCGGGTAGACATTCTTCTTCATGGACTGGCAGGGGCCGCACCAGGCGGCGGAAAAGACCAGCACGACCGGCTTGCCTTCTTTTTTGGCGGTTTCGAGGGCGGCCTTGTAGTCAGTGCCGAACTTGGGGCTGCCTGCGGGGAAATCGCTGGCCATAACTGGCAGCATGATCGCGGCGGCGAGGAAGGTGAGGAGCTTTTTCATATCAGAGATAGGTTGGGGGACTGGGATAAGACGTGCCAAACGGCGATTTATTCCAACTGCAAACGCGCCAGGGTGCCATAAAGACTGCCCGTTTTGGCCAAAAGTTCGTCATGCGTGCCCCGCTCCACGATGGTGCCGCCCGAGAGCACCAGGATCTGGTCACAGCGCCGCACGGTGGACAGACGATGCGCGATGATGATGCTCGTGCGGTTTTCCATGAGCTTGTCCAGGGCATCCTGCACCAGGCGCTCGCTCTCCGCATCCAGGCTGCTCGTCGCCTCATCCAGGATCAGGATGGCCGGATCCGCCAGGATGGCACGCGCGATGGCGATACGCTGCCGCTGACCGCCTGAAAGCTGCGTCCCGCGCTCACCCACCAGGGTGTCATAGCCCTCGGGCAGTTTTTCGATGAACATATGCGCGTTCGCCTTCTTCGCCGCTTCCACGATCTCCGCCTCCGAAGCTCCAGGGCGACCATAGGCGATGTTCTCGCGGATGGATCCGCCAAACAGCAGCACCTCCTGCGGCACCAGCGCGAGGTTTTTTCGCAGTAGAGTCAAAGGCATGTCCTTTGTTTCCTGCCCGTCGATCTGGATGCTGCCGCTCGTTGGCTTGTAGAACCGGAACAGGAGAGAAACCGTGGTCGTTTTGCCAGAGCCACTCGGTCCTACCAGCGCGATCCGCTGACCGGCTTCGGCTTTAAAGCCAAACTCACGCAGCACCACCGCATCGGGCCGGGTGGGGTAGGCGAAGCTCACGTCCCGCACCTGGATCTCCCCCTTAAACCGGCGCATCTGCACGGATTCATCCTGGGGTTCCATGGGTTCGCAGAGCAGCTCACGCACACGATCCGTGGCACCGAGGGTGCGCTGAAGCTGGGTGATGAGTTCAGAGAATTGCGCAAACGAGGCGGCGATCATGCCGCTGAGTGCGGCGAAGCGTGACAGGGCAGGCGTGGCGATCTCTCCTTCCGCCAGCATGGTCAGGGCCGCCCAGACGACGACGATGAGCGCGACGCTGAAGGCAAAGATGATGAAGGCGATGAAGGCCGCGCGAGGAGTCGCCGCACGCAGCGCCATGTTGAGAAACTCGTTGAGCCTGGTGTTGTAGCGATTTGATTCGTGGACCTCATTGGAAAAGGCTTTTACGCTAATGATACTTTGCAGGCCCTCCTCCACGATGACCTGGGTGGCGGCGAGATTGTCCTGGGACTTGCGGACCAGTTTGCGAATGCGAGCGCCGAAGAGCGCGATCATCACAATGGCCACCGGCACGGTGCCGACCATGATGAGTGCGAGCTTGATGGAAATCTGCGTCACCAAAACGAGGCAGCCGGTGAGCATCACGGTGTGGCGTAGCAGCATCGGGATGGTCATCACCAGCGTCTCGCGCATGGACTCCACATCGTTCGCGATGCGGGAGGCAAGCTCACCCACGCGGCGTTTGTTCAGCGTGTCCATCGGCAGGCGGATGATCCGGCTGAAAGTGTCCATCCGGAGCTGTGCGAGGGCACGTTCCGAGGCTTTGGCAAACAGCATGATGCGGAAGAAGGCGATCACCGCCTGGGCGGTCACGAGACCGAGCATGATCAGCAAAGTCTGGTGAAGCTCGGCGATCCACCCTGGGCCTTGTGCTCCTGCGAGACCTTTCCCAGCCAAGTCCGAAAGCAGATAGATGAAAGCCACCGTCAGCCCTGCCGTCAGCGCCAGGGCCACCATGGCCGGGATGAAGACATTGAAGTGCGGTCGCAGGTAGCGCAGGAAAAAGGCAGCGTCGCGCCAGGCCGAGCGGTCCCAGATTTTCTTGGTGGCAGGGGCGTCAGGCATTCGTGGTCCGGGGCATGGGGTTGGGGGGAGTCAGATGCTAGAGCGGGTTGCTGCACTCGCAATGCAATGTGCTCAAGAAGCGGACAACAAGAAGCCTCACAACGCATTTACTTGCAGCCGGGGCAGGTTCCGATCAAAATGCCGGGTGATGATTTCCGCCCCCCTCCGTGCCGCCACTGGCATTGTCCTCACCTCCCTGCTGCTCGCCTCCTGCGACACGGGCGGCACTCGCGTGCGCGGTGTGCCTCGCAATCTACCGAAGATCGAGCTCTACGGCAGCTCCCAGACGCCGTCTCACAGCATGGCGCGCAGTGATTACCCCTTTGAGCCTGGCTCTGGCAACTATGTCACCTCCTGGGCCTCGGATGGTCGCTCGTCTTCGGACTCGGACTACTCCTCGTGGCAGTCCTCTCATGAAGGCAGTGTCTCGCGCAAGCAGCCATCGCCCGTGAAGAAGGTGACCTCTTCCTCGACGAAGAAAAAATCCACCGCTTCATCCAGCAAATCAAAATCCAAAGGCAGCAGCAGCGGCGGCGGTTCCTACACCATTAAAAAGGGTGACACGCTGGGTGCCATCGCTGCCAGGAACGGCACCACCGTCTCCAAACTCAAAGCGGCTAACGGCATGTCCTCCGACATGATTCGCGAAGGCAAGAGCCTGAAAATTCCGAAGTGATGCTGCGCGCATGAACCGACTGCTTGCCTGCCTGCTCATCCTAGGGTGGATCAGTCAGGTGCCCGCCTGGGCACTCGGCTTCAACACCGTCGTCATCGATGCCGGGCATGGTGGCAAGGACGGCGGCTGCGTGCACAACAGCCTCATTGAAAAGCGCCTCTGCCTGGACGTCGCGCTGCGTCTGGAAAAGGCGCTGAAGGCCCGGGGCCTCCGGGTGGTGATGACCCGGCGCACCGACCGCTATGTCGAGCTCAGTGATCGCGCCGCCATCGCTAACAAGTATAGCAAGGCGCTGTTCGTCAGCATTCACTTCAATGCCTGCCGGGACCGCAGTGTCAGCGGCATGGAGGTGTTTTACCGCAGCTCGGCCGGAAAGTATGTGGCCACCAAGATCCTCAACAGCATGGATGCCAATCTCAAAGGCGTGAAGCGCGGTGTCTTCTACAAGGACTACAAGGTCCTCCGTGCCACGAGCATGACCGCCGTGCTGGTGGAGGGCGGGTATCTGAGCAACAAAACTGAGTCCCGTCGCTGTGCCGATGCCGATCATCGCCAGGAGATGGCCACCGCCATTGCCAGGGGCATCATCGCCTCCCGCTCATGAGTGCTGCATCTGAAGCCACCGCGCAGCTGACTGTCCGTGTCACCCCGAACGCCCGTCGTTCGGAGATCATGAACTGGGGCATGGATGAGAAGGGCAGGTCCGTCCTGCTGCTGAAACTCGGCGCCCCCGCCGTCGATGGCAAGGCGAACGCGGAATTGGTTAGGTTCATCGCCGAGGTCCTGGACTGTCCGAAGAGCCAGGTCACCCTCATTCGCGGCGAAGGCAGCCGCCAGAAGATGCTCGAAGTGCCTGCGGCAGCACTCTCGAAGCTGCCTGCGAAGTGAAGAGACTTGCTTGTGCACGTATGAGTGTCGAAGGCCGCCGCGCTCCTTTCGTCATTTGGACTCCCTCACGCGCTGCCAGTCGCCACCTCCACCACACACCCATCCAGCAGTCGCAACCTCATCTGCCCCAGCGCCGCCGCCTCACTCGGTGAATGCGTCACATGCAGCACGGTCAACGAATGCCGCGCCTGCAAGGTTCGCAGCAGTTCCAAAGCGGTTCCGTGCGTGGTCTCGTCCAGAGCTGAAAGCGGTTCATCGAGCAGCAGCACTCTTGGTTGGGCCGCCAGGGCACGCGCCAGCGCCACGCGCTGCTTCTCACCACCCGAAAGCATGTCGGGCAGGCGATCCATCAGATGCTCGATACCCAGCTCCTCGACCAGCTCTTGAACGATCTTCTCTCCATCCCTCATCCCGCGCATCTTGATCGGAAAGTGGATCTGCTCACGCACCCGCTTGGCCGGAAAGAGCGCCAGATCCTGCGGCACATAGCCGATGCCTCGCTCGCGTGGTTCCAGGCGTGTCACATCCCGGCCATCCAGCAGAACACGACCTCCTCTCGGTCGGCGCAAACCGCAGATGATCTCGATCAGCGTCGTCTTGCCGCAGCCCGTGGATCCCATGAGCACCGCATAGGTGTTGTCAGGAATGGCGAGCGATACATTTTGCAGTGCAAATCGACCGCCAGGGGCTGTCCAGGAGATGGAGTCGAGGGTGATCATGATGCACTCATGGTTAGACACGTTCACCCGTGGCGCGCACAGTCACCAGCACGAGCACGGCGATGACAATCATGCCCAGGCTCACCGCCACGGCAGACTCCAGATTGCCCACGCTGAGTTCCAGCCACACCGTGGTCGGCAGCACCTCCGTCTTCATTCGCGTGGCCCCGGCGAAGACCAGGATGGGCCCGAACTCCCCCAGACTGCGCGCCCAGGAAATGCAGAAGGCCGCCAGCATGCCGCGCCTGGCCGCAGGCAGGGCCACATGCCAGAGCGCCTGAAAATCCGTGGCACCCAGCGTCAGCGCCACCTGCTCAGGCCTCGGCGAAAGATGATCAAAGGTCCCGCGCATCGTGCGGATGGCAAAGGCAGCCGCGACCACGAACTGAGCCAGCACCACACCAGCCACGGTGTAGGTGAAGGGGATGACTTTTTCAATCGCCTGACCTAACGAAGTTTGAAAAAAGATCAGCAGGCAGATGCCCACCACCATCGGCGGCAGGACGATGGGAATGTCCAGCGCGGCGTCCACCCAGGTCTTCCCGCGAAACTCATGCCGGGCCATGAGGTAGCCGATCGGGATGGCCAGCAGCAGGGAGGTCCCTGCCGCTGCCGTGCATGTCAGCAGGCTCAGGCCCGTGGCATGCCTGATCTCCGGCTTCATCACCGTCTGCAGCCAGGCCTCAGGCGTGCTGTAGCCTGCCGTGGCGGCGATGAGCAGGAACCAGAAGAACAAGTAGCCCGCCGTGATCAGCGTGAGGGTGATCCAGAACAGGCGGCGCATGGCAGGGCAGGGCGCTTGGCTTATGAATCAGTGCTAGCAGGGGCGAAACTGACCAGGGTGTCCACGCCGATCTGCTTGTCCAGATGTGCGCGCAGCTTGTCCATGCCAAGGCCGGACTCAGCGGAGATCGGGAAGATCTTGATGCGCTTGAAGCGGTCCTTCAGGCGGGTAAGATGCTCCTCGGACTCTTCGACATCCATTTTGTTAGCCACAATGATCCACGGGCGCTTCGCCAGCTCGTCGGAGTAGAGTTTGACCTCTTTGCGCACGGTCTCCAGATCGGAGATCGGATCACGTCCTTCCGTGCCCGCCGTGTCCACCACAAAGAGCAGGGTGCGGCAGCGCATGATGTGGCGCAGGAAGTCATGACCGAGGCCAATGTTCTGGCTGGCACCCTCAATGAGTCCCGGGATGTCCGCCATGGTGCCACGGCGATGATCACCGAAGTGAATGACTCCCACCAGTGGCTGAAGCGTGGTGAAGGGATAGTTGGCGATCTTCGGCTTGGCCGCGCTCAGCTTGGAAAGCAGCGTGGACTTGCCTGCGTTCGGGAATCCGACCAGGCCTGCATCCGCGATGCTCCGCAGCTCGAAGTGGAAGCGGCCTTCCTCTCCAGGCTCACCCGGGGTCGTTTCACGGGGCGACTGGTGCGTGGATGTTTTAAAGTGGACGTTGCCCTTGCCGCCCTTGCCACCTTTGCAAAGCACAAAGGTTTGGTGCGGCTCAGCGAGGTCGGCAAAAGGTTCGTAGCGGATGCTGGTTTCACCGGTCTCAGGATCTTCTTCCTCAACGATCTTGCTGATCACAGTGCCCACGGGGATCTTGTAGATCACGTCCTCGGCGCTGCGGCCTGTGCACTGGTTGGCACCGCCTTTGTCACCATCCTTGGCCAGGAGCTTGGTGGTAAAGAAGAACTGGCGCAGGCTGTTGGTGCTGGGGTCGGTCTGCAGCACCACGCTGGCACCCTTGCCGCCATCCCCGCCATCGGGGCCGCCTTTGGGGCGGAATTTACCTCGGTGGAAGTGCATGGAACCATCGCCACCTTTACCGGCGCGCGCGAAAACTTTGATCTGATCGACGAACATGAACGTGTTGAGTAATCCCGAAATGGGGTGCGCACAAGGCGGAAGGCAGACTTGCGCTGGCACCAGCCAGAGGCTCCAATACGCCTCATGAGCATGATTGTCTGGCTAAATGGTTCCCTGGTGCCTCTGGAGGAGGCCCGTATTTCCCCCCTGGATCATGGATTTCTGGTGGGAGATGGCGTTTTTGAAACCCTCGTCGCCCGTGGTGGCCGCCTCTTCGCCGCCCAGGAGCACTGGGAGCGCCTGGTGCATTCCTGCGAGGTCATGGGCCTCACTCCGACCACGGAGGAGGAGTTCATCGGTGCTATGGACGCTGTCCTGAAAGCGAACGACCTCCTGGATGCCCGTGTCAGATACACCCTTAGCAGCGGAGATGGCCCCCTGGGCTCGGATCGCGGAGATGTGGGGAATACCGTGCTGGTCACCGCCGTGCCTCTGAAGGGCTGGGGCCCGACGGAGAAAGTCTGCCTGGTTCCGTGGCCGAGACTGGAAACAGGCGCTCTGGCGGGGGTGAAAAGCACCTCCTATGGCGAAAACGTGCTGGCTCTGGCCCATTCCAAGGCGCGGGGTTGCGGAGAGGCTATACTGGCCAATACCAAGGGCGAGCTCTGCGAGGGCACCGGCTCAAACATCTTTATCGTGGTCGATGGCAGGCTCATCACGCCTCCACTGTCCTCAGGCTGTCTCGCTGGAGTCACCCGCAGGCTGGTGCTCTCCGCTTGTCTGCGGGCTGGACTATCCTGCCATGAGGAAACGGTGTCCGCTGAAGCCCTGGCCACCTGCGAGGAAGCCTTCCTCTCCTCCACCACCCGTGACGTGCACCCGATCAGCGAGATCGATGGGCGTGCGCTCAATGCTCCAGGACCCATTACTGCCCAGGTGCAGGCCGCCTTTGAGCGGCTCGCTGCCACTATGCGATGAAATTTGGGGATTGCCGCCGGAGGCTGGGCTTGGTGGAATGGGCGCGATGATTCCCAGCCACCTGCGTCTGGCCGCGGCATTGCTGCTGGCCGGTGTGCTCGCCTCTTGTGGAGGCGGCAGGCTCGCGCCCTTCCACCGGCCTCTGGAGCCGGTGGAGTCCTTTGGCGTGATGCAGACTCAGCAGGGCATGGCCTCTGTCTACACGGACCGGCGCACGGCCAGCGGGGAGCGCTTCCACTCCAGTGCGATGACGGCAGCTCACAAAACCTGGCCCATGGGCACCCGCGTCCGGGTCACCCATCTCGGCACCGGTCGCTCCGCCATCGTGCGGATCAATGATCGCGGCCCCTTCATCAAAAGCCGCATCATTGACCTCACACCCGCAGCGGCGAGCTCCATCGGACTCACCCGGAAGCAGGGCGTCGCCCGGGTGAAACTGGAGCGCCTGAAGTAGGCTCGTCTGGCTCCGCCATTTTCATGGTGGCGCGACTTTCTTCTTCCCAGCACCGAGGGCTTCCTCGTAATCTTGATATCATGTCCAACCGCACCTGGCATCTCATCAAGGCCTCGACCAACGAGGAATACGGTCCGCTTTCACAGGAAGCCCTGATCCAACTGGCCTCCGAGGCGAAGATCTCTCCCATGGACAAGCTCTCGGAGGATAGTCGCCGGACCTGGCGCCGCGCGCCCATGGTGAAGGAACTGCAAATGGACTGGCTCATCCAGATGCCAGACCAGTATCTCTATGGTCCCACGAACGTGGCCACCATCCAGGAGTTCCTCGCCACCGGCCAGGTCGATGGCGACGTGACCGTGATCGACTGCACCAAGGGCACGGAATCCCGTCTCTCTGAGCAGGCCTTTTTCCAGGCCAGCCCGCATCACATCCGCAGCGCCCACACCACCCTGGTCGGCGCGCAGTGGCCGGAGCTGGACAAGGCCAGCAATGACCACGTCCTGCAGCAGCGTGTGCAGGTCCTGGAGCGCCAGCTGATGGAGGCGCAGAACATCATCCATGAGTATGACCGGCGGTATAAGCTGCTGCGTCAGCAGTTCGTCGAGACTGCCGGGCATGACCCGCAGTGAGGGATCCTGCATCCGAATACCCTGCCAGAACGAATCAGTTCCACACGTTTGCCATGTTCCCGTTTCGGGAACTCAAGCGTCAGTCATTCCATCTTCATTCCCCATCATGAAAAAAACCATGCGTCTCCTCACCGCCATCTTTGCCGGCATCTTCGGCAGCGCCCACGCCGGCGAAGGTCAGAAAGTTGATTATCCTGCCCCGGCTGTCTCCGGCGTGAATCAGGACGGTGCCACTGTGAACTTCGCGGACGTCTACAAGAAGGGCCCGACCGTGGTCTTCTTCTACCCCAAGGCTGACACCCCCGGCTGCACGAAGCAGGCCTGCTCCCTCCGTGATGCCTTTGCGGATCTGAGCAAGGAAGGCGTGCAGGTGCTCGGCGTGTCCTTTGACAAGGCGGAATCCCAAAAAGCCTTCAAGGACAAGTTCACGCTTCCCTATGACCTCATCGCCGATCCCGATGGCAAAATCGTCGAGGCCTTCAAGGTCGAGAAGATGCTCAAGGGAGTGCTGTCCCTGGCCAAGCGCAGCGCCTTCCTCGTCAAGGACGGCAAGGTCGTCTGGCAGGACTACCAGGCCAGCACCGACCAGCAGGCCGCCGATATCAAGCGCGAACTCGCCAGGCTGAAGTGAGGTGACATCGCGGGTTCTGTCTTAAGACAAAGATCAGGCCTGCATCTAAAAAAAAGTCAAAGTGAGCCGTCAGGGTGCCAGCCCTGACGGCTTTTTTGTTGGGCTGCGGCTAACCAAAGATGCTTTTTTTTGATCTCGCCAAAACACAGTTGGTTGGGTAGGATGCGCACAAATGAGGCCGGGAAGTTCCATTCTTCACGAGACGCTCAAGCCTGCTGATCGCGGCTGGCTGGATTGGCACATAACAAGCTAACCCCAAAAAACGAACCGCCATGAAATCTCCTCTTTTTTTGGCACGTCGTGTGCATTTCCTGCACATCGCGCTCCTCCTGCTGTTTGTGGCCGTCCCTCCGGCTCCGGGGTTCTTTTTTCTCATCAATGGCTTCCTCGTCATGGTCGGCCAGTCGATCTCCGTGACCGTGAAGGGAAGCTCCCCGTCCGCCACGGTCAACCTGCAGTCCATCTTTTCGAGTGGCAGCGGGCAGGTGGCGCTGGGTGAGGCTTTGCCGAAGAGCGGCAAGGGCTCTGTGAGTGTCATCCTGATTGGTGTCACAGCAGGCTCCGGCAGTGTGGGGTTCTCGGGCACCAACAATGGCGGCAGCGTTTTCGGCAGCCTCAACTTCAATGTCATTCCGGGGCCCGGCACGGTGGCGCAAAACCCCTTCGTGGGCATCGGCGGAGATCCGGTGAGCACGAAAACCGGCGAGTACTTTGGCAATGAAGGCACGGATCTGGACCTGGGCGGCCCCATGCCGCTGGCCTTCTCCCGCTATGTGGCATCCAAGCTCGCCAGCGACGGCTTTGTGCAGGCGAACCTGGGAGGCAATCGCTCGCACAATTTTGCCTCGCGGATGATCACCGTCACACCTGTCATCAAGCAGGTGGTGCTGCCTTCCGGAGCCGTGCTGAAGTTTGACAAGAGCGGCACAAAGTGGGTGCTCTCCCATCCGCTGGACACACCTTATCAACTGGTTGAGACGGCTGGAAACTTTTTGTTAGGCAACCCCGAGACAAAGCACATCTGGACGTATGACAACACGGGGAAGCTCACCAAGATCGAGGATGGCAAGGGGAACGAGCACACGCTCACCTACACGGGCGGCAAGCTCAGCAGTGTCACTGACGGCATTGGCCGCACCATCACCATCAACCAGCCCGGCACGGAGATCGCCAGCATCACAGATCATACCGCCTCGCGCACGGTGAACTACAACTACTCTGGTGGCGTGCTGGTCTCCGTGCAGGATTACGGCGGCCACACGACCACCTACACGGCCAACGGTGGCGGACTTCCTGTCTCCCACATGCTGCCGGTGGGCAATGTTCCCTTCACTCAAAGTTATACGGGCGCCAAGGTCACCACACAGACCGAGCGCGGCACAGACATCAGCACGCTGCTCTATAACCCGGCCACCACCACCTTCACGGACCCTCTCAATAAAACCCTGGTGGATGAATATGACCTCCTGGGGCGTCTCATCACCCACACGGATCAGGGCGGCAAGACCATCTCCATGACCTATGACAGCGCTGGCCGGCGCAGCTCGGTGACGGACCGGCTGGGTAACAAGACCAGCATTGTCTATCATGCCGGCAGCGGCGGACCGCAGACCATCACGAACACCGAGGGAAAGGTCACCAGCTACACCTACAAACCACGCACCGTGGCAGGCATCGTCTTCCATGATGTGACCAAGATCACCTACCCGGACGGTGCCTCGCGCTCCTTCACTTATGATGCGAAGGGAAACATCACCCAGATCACCGATGAGGCGGGGAAGGTCTGGAAGTACACGTACAACGGCAAAGGCCAGGTCCTGACGGCCACCAACCCGCTCGGCGGCGTGATGACCAGCACCTATGATCCTGCGGGAAATCTGCTCACGGTGCAGCCGCCTGAGATGGGCACCACCAGCTACTCCTATGATCTAGCTCGTCACCGCATCACGCAGATCACGCGTCCAGGTGGAGCCCAGGTCACCCTGGCCTATGATAGCAAGGACCGTCTGATCTCGCAGACGGACGAGCGCACCAACGTCTGGCAGTATACCTATGACAACAACAACAACCTGACCGTCGTCACCGATCCGGACGGCGAGACCACCACCAACAGCTACGATGTGCTGGACCGCATGACATCCAGCACTGACCGCCTTTCGCAGCCCACAAACATGACGTTTGATTCGCGGCGTCTGCTGTCTTCCCTCACGAATCCGAATGGGGGCGTGATCAATCTGACCTATGATGATCGCAGGCGCATGACCGGGCTTGAGGACGCTGGCGGCCAGGACTGGCTGTTCACCTATGACAACGAGGGGCGCCTGGTCACCACCCAGACACCCGTGGATCCTCCGGATGTCCGGAAGCTCAACAAGCTGGGCTTTGTGACACAGTCGGTCGATCCGCTGGGAAACACGCGGAACCTGACGCGGGATGCCATGCAGCGGGTCACCTCGTCCATCGATCCACTGGGGCGGGTAACCAACTTTGCTTTTGACAAGCGGGGGTATCTCGTCAGCGCGACAGAGCAGGGGACCGGAACGGCCAAGTATGATCGTGACGGGCTCGGGCATGTGACCAAGCTCACAGATCCGAACGGAGGTGTCTGGTCCATGGTGTATCAAAAGGCCGGGCGCCTCACGAAAGTGACAGACCCTCTGGGCAAGGCCACCACCATCACCTATGACTCCCGCGGCCGTCCGCTGACCTCCACCTTCGCCGATGCCCACACCTGCACCATGGGCTATGATGCGGCGAGCAATCCCACGAGCAGCGTGTTCAGCGCCGGGCCGAATCTGCTCTTCACCTATGACAATCTGAACCGGCTCACCTCGGCCAATGGCGTGGCCTTTGAATACGATGCCGAGGGACGTCTCACCAACTGCGAGCAGAACACGCATGACTTCACGGCCACCTATGACAATGGCGGCCGGTTGCAGACGGTGAGCTACCTGGATGGTGCTTTCACCGTGACCTATGGTTATGACAGCCGCAACCGCCTCACCAGCGTGACGGACAGTGAAGGCACCTCCATCGTGATGGGGTATGACAATGCCGGGCGTCTTACCAGCCAGACACGGACTCCGGGCATCGACAGCAGCTACGTCTACGATGCGGCAGGACGGCTCACGCAGATTCTGGAAGGGGGAGCCGCCACGCTGAACTATGGCCTCAATCCCGCCTCGGAGGTGGTGGATCTGGACATCACCGCACCCACACTTCCGGGCGTGGCAGCCTCCACAAAGACCTTCAAGCACGGCAAGGCCGGTGAGATCACCACCACGGATTATGCCTATGATGTCAGAGGCAGGCTCACTGCCTCCCCTGGCAAAACCTATCAGTGGGATGGCGCCTCGCAGCTCGTCGACATCTCCGGCGTCACCCTGGCTTATAATGGCGTGGGAGACATCGTCACACGCACGGAGACAGCCCAGACCACGCGCTTCTACCACCACTATGCGCTGAATCTCTCCCCGATCGTGTATGAAGACCTGCCCTCGGGTTCGGATCGCATGTATGTGTGGACTCCTGGCGGCAGGCTGCTTTACAGCGTCGATGTCGGCAGCGGGGACCCCACGTTTTACCATTTTGACCGCGTCGGCTCCACCTTGGCGCTGTCAGATTCAGCGGGCACCGTGACGGACAGTTATGCCTATGGTCCCTATGGCGAGCTTTTGGGGCACACCGGCGGCAGCACCCAGCCCTTCACGTATGTCGGTGGCTATGGCGTGCGCACGGAAGGAGCCCTGTATCACATGAGGTCTCGCTACTACGATCCCACCGCGGCTCAATTCCTTTCCCGTGACCCTATGCCGCCCCGTCTCGCGGATCCCAAGTCCACCCACACTTATAGTTATGCCTCACAGAATCCTCTGAGATACATCGATCCGGAGGGTGGTCTCGTCTGCGCGCCTTTTGTGGAAGGGCTGGGAGTTTCCTCCCAGCGCAGACCAGCGCTCAATTTCCTGAAGGTCGCCACCCCCATGGATGACAGCCCCAAGCCGATCGACCGCATCTTCGTCTCCTACAACTATTTTGGCGGCAACGGTTGCTTCGGAGGAGCGCCCCCATCACCAGACAGGCTGCCTTTCTGCCCGCCGTTTGAGCCGCCCTTCATGCCCCTGGGATCAAACGTCTTTGGGGATCCATCCACGGGCGACTGTGGTTTTGACCTCTTCATTCTCAGGCACATCGCATTCCCGGACATTCCCTTTGGTGATCCACCGTTGGTTCTGGAGGTCAACGACGACATCCTGGCTTCTGACTTTCCTCCGAAACTGCCTCCTGGCTATCACCCACTCTACGGAAATACGGTCTTCAATGCCAGTGGCAATCCTGGCGGCCTTCTTCTTCACGACAATGAGCCCCCTCTAACGAACAACACCATCAACTGCGATGGCCCGGGAGGCACCCCTGCACAAGATCAAGCGCAGCAGGCTGATGGTGGCGGAGGCGGCATCAATCAGGCCGCCATGATCGAGGTCTACAAGATGATCTACCGGGCCTATAAAATGGCGGAGGATGCCCTCATGATCAAAGCCCAGCAGAATGGCTTCAAATTGAGCGAGGAGGAAGCCCGCGCGCTGGAAGATTTTAAAAAGCAGCGCAAAGCCATGGGCAAGATCATCAAGAAGATGGGCGGCACCCTGCCTGACACAGATCCGTCTTCATCAAGCCTCTGAGAACACCAACTTCCACCTGCACGTCCTCATGAAAACTCTCTTCCTCCGCCTTGTGGCCGTTTTGATGCTCTTTCCTGGCGCCGCCAGTGCGCTGCGCATCTCCTACACCTATGACGCAGCCGGGCGCATGGTCGCGGCCAACTACAATGGCAACAGCCGAACCAGTTATGCTTATGACAAGAACGGCAGCCTCCTGTCCCGGGTGAATACCATCACTCCGCCCTTGTCCCCGCATCTGGCGGCCACCTACACAGGGCTGATCACCAACAGCAGTCCTGATGTCGCCAACACCGGCATCATCACCCTGAAGCTCCTCG
This sequence comes from Prosthecobacter gellanilyticus, assembly GCF_007992435.1. Lineage (GTDB taxonomy): Bacteria > Verrucomicrobiota > Verrucomicrobiia > Verrucomicrobiales > Verrucomicrobiaceae > Prosthecobacter > Prosthecobacter gellanilyticus. The sequence continues at coordinate 161,230 of NZ_BKAG01000011.1, forward strand.
CCAACGGCACCTTCAGCGGCAAGGTCACCATCCAGGGATCGACTCTCCCTTTCTCCGGCAAATTCCTGCCTTCGGGAGCTCTGGAGGGCGGCCCCATCACCATTGATCGCAAGACCCCGCTGACCGACTACATCCTCGATATCAACATCGACACGCAAGGCAGTCTGCAGGCCGTCCTCGGATCACTCAGCGGAGTGGGGGGCACTCCCTCAGACGTCAGCCTGCAGGCAGACTTCTTCAATCTGGGAGGACGGCTGATCGGCTCGGGGTTCATCGGCAAGTACACGATGATTCTCGAGGCCAATGCGGGCGCTGGAGTCCCCAAGGGCACGGGTTATGCCACCGTGTCTGTCAGCAACAAGGGAATCATCACCATGGCGGGTAAGCTTCCGAACGACATTGCAATCACGCAAGGCTCCCAGATCGTCGGGCCGAATGTCTGGCCTCTCTTTGTGGCACTGCATGCCAACCAGGGCTTTCTGGCTGGCAGCACTGCTTTCGTGAACCAAGGCGGCCTGGCGATCCAGGGCTCCCTGGTGTGGGGGAAGCCCCTAACCAATGGTTCGTTTCATCCGGCCGATTTCAAGACGGGCGTGAACGCGGAAGGCTCTCTCTATCTCGCACCGCTCGCGGGTCAGCGTGCGCTGAATTTTCCAGCGACGAGTCCGAACGCCCAGTTCAATGCCGAGTTCGGCAATCTGCTGGCGCCGATCATGAAAAACGTCACCCTGGACACCGCGAACAAGTTCACCACCCCGGTGGATGCGAACTCGCTGAAGCTCACCCTCACCGGAGCCACCGGACTCGTTTCCGGCAGCTTCAAGGCTGATGCCAACACAACGCGCACCTTGAAAGGCGTGCTCATGCAGGGCCAGACCTTTGCCGCCGGTTACTTCACGGGCAGCACCGAGAGCGGTGATTTCTCCATCCTGCCTTCACCTTGAGGTCAGGGCTGTTACAGCCCCAGTGCCAGAAACAGCGCCAGATGCACAGCTCCGATATAGAGGAGCCAGGCCTGTGCACGGCCATAGCCCAGGCTGCCGCTCGTTTCCGTGGGAATCTCAGCCGTGTGGCCGAACCAACGATCCTGATTCTTGAAAAGCATGAAGCCGACCGGGATTAGGATGACGAAGGCCAGCGCACCAAGGACTCTCAGCAACAGCAGACCTTCCGGAGCCATCGCCGCCAACAGGGGAATGAAGTGGGGGTTCATGGGAGGACCTTCGCATCCCCGGAAAATGCCACCAGATACAGATGGCCGCATTCCTGACCAGCACAGAGCGGCAAGTGTTTTCATTGTTGAAGTGCCTCTTGGTGTAAGGTATACTGTTCTAAAGAGTAGTATTGAGCGTGAGCCGAGTCGACCCGGTCTGGCCTAGCTCCTTCCTGACCAAAACCTATGAACGTGATCCAACTGACTCCCGATGAACTGGCTGGTCTGATCGCCGCCGCTGTGGCCAAGGCGCTGGAGGGGCTGCTGCCACGCATGCCGGAGGTGCCGGTGGAGGTGGCGATGCAATCACGCAGCAGGAAGGCCGTGAACCAGGCACGCTACCGGCAGAGGCTGAAGGAAAGAACTCTCACGGCCGCTCACGAACCTCGGAAGGATGAGGTGCACGGAGTGCCAGACTGCGATGAGCATGCGCAGAACCCGGAGTCCGTGGTTACGGTCGCGGCGGTCACGAACATGGCCACGCTGGCAACGGAAACGGTCACATCTGCGGCCACACCGGTCACGCGGGCTTCTGCCCTGTTGGCAACGGACGTGGCAACATCGGCAACATCCATGGCAACACCGGCAACGGAAACGGCAACGTCGGTCACGTCAGAAACGTCTGCGGACAAGGCCCCTCTCCCTCCCGCCCCTTTCCACCCTCTTCCCCCTCAGACTCCCCTTTCTCCCGCCTATCCCCACCCACCCACACCCGGGGATGGAACGCGCACCCACGGGGGAGGGGATGTTGTTCATTTCCCGGCTGACGCCGGGACGATCACCGAGGCAGCCCAGACCCAAGGCCAGACTCCTGACCAGAGCCAGGCTCAGCACCTGACTGCCAGTCCTGGCCGTGGCACCTGCGTCGTCCTGACCATCGCCCGGCCTAACGACATGTCTGGCAAAGGGCCTGGCGCATCGGTCCCCGCCATCGTCGCTGGCATCAGCAGCGGCAGCGGTCACAGGCCCCCGCAGGGGAGGCGCCGAGGAAGGAGTGACAGGCCCGGGCGCCAGCGCCGGGAGAAGCGGCCCCGTGACCCTGAGGTGCTGCGCCTGCCGAGGTGCGAGCACGCGCTTCGGCTGGCGGCCATCTTCAAGCGCCCGGCCACCACGGAGTGGTCCCCAAACGAGACGAAGGCGCTGCGAAGAACCGGCAAAATCGAGGAGGAGGACCTCCAGGTGCTGGAGAAATATTACGCGGCGCATTATCCGCCGGCAGCCAACCGGAACCTCCTGCGCCATGACCTGGTGACCCTGCTGAACAATCTGCGTGGCGAGGTGGACCGTGCGCGGCGCTGGGAACAGAAGAACAGCCCGTCGGAGGCAGGTGGCGTCAAGCGCGGCTTCTTCGGCCAACTCATGACGCCGGAATACCTGGAAGAGCAGCGAAAGAAGGACGCGTGGATGTTTGAGGACTAGAGATGGAGAGAGTCTCTCATCGTCCCGCAAGCCTGCCCAGCGTCCGGATGGCGGCATCGAGACGCGGGGACCATCTCTCACCACAGGAGATGCGCAGGCAGTTTGTGTAGCGCTGCTCCAGTGAAAACAGATGCCCGGGCGCGATGCTGATGCCCTTGGCCAGGGCGCGCTCATAGAGCTCAAGCGCATTCACCTTCGGCGGCATGGTCACCCATAGAAGAAAGCCTCCCTGCGGTGAGGTCACGGTCGTTCCCGCAGGGAAGTGTTCCAGGATGGCCTTCCGCATGCGCGTGACGTTATCCTTGTAGATCTTGCGCACACTGCGTAACCAATGATCATATCCTGCTTCCGCCAGGAAGCCGGCGATGGCCAGCTCCGGCAGCGTGGGGGTCGCGAGTGTATGCGTCAGTTTGGCCATGCGTGCCGCATGATAGAAGCGCCCTGGGATGGCCCATCCCACACGATATCCCGGCGCCAGTGTCTTGGAGAACGAACTGCAAAACAGGACCAGCCCCGAGTCATCAAAGGACTTGCAGGTCTTGCCACGCTTCGGGCCGAAGTGCAGCTCACCGAAGACGTCATCCTCGATCAAGGGGATCTCATGAGCCTTCAAAAGCATCACCAATTTTTGTTTGGCCTCGTCCGGCATGGAAGCGCCGAGCGGATTGCTGAAGGCGGGAAGAACAAGGCATGCATTCACCCGCTGTTTCTTCAGCACCTTCTCCAGCGCATCGATCTTCATGCCGCTCACCGGATCCGTGGGGATCTCCAGAACTCGCAAGCCCAGTGTTTCCAGCACATGCAGGATGCCGAAGTAGGTGGGGGACTCGACCGCGACGACATCACCTGGCTGAGTGACCGCGCGGAGACAAAGCATGAGTGCCTCCGTGGCGCCGCAGGTGGTGATGATCTCGGACGGTGCCACCACGGCGCCGCCCTTCATCATGCGCTTGCTGATCTGCCGCCGGAGAGCATCTGATCCAGGTGGCAGATCATACATGACCCCTCGTTCACCGGCGTGGCGCGCTTTTTCCGCCAGCATGCGGTTCAGCTTCACCGTGGGCAGGATGTCCGCGCTCGGCACCGCACCACCGAGTGCGATGACATTGCCGGAGAACACCGCATCAAAGAGGCTGGCGTGCATGTTGCCGAGGCTTCCGGCCATCGGAAAACGGGGTGGCCCAGGAAGGTCCAGCCGCGCCTTGGCGGGCTGTTTGACAAAGAAGCCCGACTTGTGCCGGGGCTCCACCAAGCCGCGTGTCTCCAGCTCCACAAAGGCCTGCACGGCCGTGCTCATGCTCACACCATGCTGGTCACACACCGCACGCAAGGACGGCGTCTTTTCACCCGGTCGCAGCACACCGTCCGCGATCAGCTTCGCCACTGCATCAGCGATCTGCAGATAGAGAGGTTGCGGAACTGGGCTGGTGGAGAAAGACGGCATGTCATCAAACCTCGCGTGAGCATGCTGGCGCGTTTACGCCGGGACGCTTGTCGTTGAGGAGTCTGGGAGCTTGGCCTCATCGCCTTTCCACAAGCGGCGCAGCACCTGGCCGATGTCATCCACCGCCAGATAGCAGAGCGGCACGAGGAAGAGGGTGATCACGGTGGCGAAGAGGCTGCCATATCCCATGGCCACGGAAACGGGGGTGAGGAACTGCGCGTGGGTGCTTTGCGCGCCGTTGCTAAACAGGAAGGGCACCATGCGCGCCAGCCAGGTGCCGTCAAAGATCAGCGGAACAAGCCCGAAGAAGGTGGTGATCTGGGTGAGGAAAATGGCCCGGAACCGGAGCACTCCGCCTCGCTGCACGGCCTCTCTCAGCGGCATGCCGCCAGCCTTCAGGTCATTGATTTCATCCACGAGCACGAGGGTGTCATTCACCACCACGCCGCAGACGCCGAGGATGCCGAAGAAGCTCATGATGCTGACCGGCAGGTTGTGAAACTGGTGGCCAATCACCGCGCCGACCACGCCAAACGGCACCACCAGCAGGACAATGAGCGGCTGGGTGTAACTCTTGAAGGGGATGGCCATGAGCCCATACATGGCGGCGATGACGAGCATGAAAGAGACGAACACTCTGCCCTGGCTCTCGCGCTGATAGCGGGCCTCCCCCTCAAAGCTCCAGCGAATATGGCCGGAGTCAGCCAGCAGCTCGTCCAGGAAGGTGGTGAGCTCTGCGCGCAGGGCTGCGATATCCACGCTGCCCTTGTCAGCATCAGCGGAGATGTTCAGTGCCCGGCGCCGGTCCACACGTTTGATGCTGGTGAAGCTCTTCACGACCTTGGCCTCAGCCACACGGCTGAAGGGCACCTCCAGGCCGTTCGCGGTCCTCACGCGCATGGTGTCCAGCGTGGCCAGATTCTGCCGGTTGGCTTTTGGCATGCGCAGCATGACCTTCACCTCATTCCGTCCGCGCTGGATGCGCTGCACCTCATCTCCATAGAATGACTGCCGCACCTGGCGGGCCAGGTCGGTCACGGTGATGCCAAACTGCTGGGCCTCGGCTTTCAGCTTGAGCTGGATCTCGTTTCTTCCCGAATCCAGCGAGTCATTGATGTCAAAGAGCGCGGGATAGGTGGAGAGCTTCTCCTTGATCTTCTCAGACACGCCGAGCAGCTCCTTGGGATCTGTGCCGGTGAGCTGGATGTCGATCGGGTCCCCACCGCGCATGATCTCGGCGCGGAAGGTCAGTTCCTCGGCTCCAACGATGTTGCCGATTCGTTGCCGCCATTCATTGGCCATCTCCACCGTGTTGGCATCGCGGCTGCGCTCCTCAGGACCAAAGGTCTCCATGGTGACCCCGCCCACATGGCTGCCAGTGCCGGACGGAGAGCCGCGGCCGGAGAGCGTGGTGCCGATGGTGGAGACCACATGCTTCACCACGCTGCGTCCATCAGGACCGACATACTCTTTCTGCATCTCCAGGGCGATCTGGTAGATGCGCTCGATGTGCTTTTCAGTGATCTCGACGGGAGTTCCGTCCAGCATGGTCAGGCGGCAGTCGATGCGCTCGCTGGGCACGCGTGGGAAGTAAGTGGTGGAGATGCGCCCGCTGGCATACAGACCACCGATCACGGCGAGCCCGCCAAACAGCAGGGCCAGCACGGTGTAGCAATTTTTGACACTGAGCCGGATGAGCGGCACATAGATGGTGCGCACGAACCACTGCAAAGCGCGGTCCGAGGTGCGGTGAATGGGCGCCAGGAGGTCACCAGCCCTGCCGAGGAATGGATGGGCGAGGTGGCTCGGCAGGATCAGCTTCGTCTCCATCAGCGCGATGAGCATCACCGTGATGAAGATGAGCGCGATGGGCTTGAACATCGAACCCCAGTCTGACGAGTCGATCGCCATCGGCAGGAAGGCGATGACGGTGGTCAGCACGCCAAAGGTGATCGGCACAGCCATGCGCCGGGTGCCAGCGATCGCGGCCTCCAGCGGAGTGAGCCCTTCGGTGGTGCGCAAGTGGTCACAGTGCTCGCTGATCACGATGGCATCATCCACCACGATGCCGAGCACCAGGATGAAGCCCATGAGTGATGACAGGTTGATGGAGATGTCCAAGTAAGGCATCAGCGCGATGGAGCCGAGGAAACTCATGACCATGCCCACACCGACCCAGATCACGGCCTCCATCCGGAGGAAAAGCCCCACACAGATGAAGACGAGCAGGAGGCAGCTCTGGGCGTTTTGCAGCAGCAGGTCGATGCGGCCCTTCACGATCTTCGAGCGGTCATTCCAGTAGTCCAGCCGCACACCACTAGGCAGCTTGCGGTTCATCTCAGAGATGTAGTCTTTCACCCGCTCACCGATGGTGATGGCGTTCTGCTTCCCCTCACGCATGACACTGATCATGACACAGCGGCGTCCGTTCAGGCGGGTGATCAGCGGATTCTCCGTGAAGCCGTCGAGGATCTTGGCAATCTCTCCGAGCGTGACCTTGCTGCCATCCGTGCGTGTGACCAGCGGGATGCGCGCGTAATCCTCACCGGTATACGCACGTCCGCGAGTGCGGAGCGAGACATCTCCCGCCTCCGTCTGCACCACGCCGGCAGGCATGTCGATGGCGTTGTCGCGGATGGACTTGCTGATGGACTCGAGCGTCAGGCCATATTTGCGCAGCTGGTCTTCTGAGATCTCGATGGCAATCTCTTCATTGCGGATGCCGGTGATGTCAGCGTGGGATATGCCAGGCAGGGAGGCCAGCTCATCCCGGGTCTGCTCACCCAGCCGCTTGAGATCGCGCTCAGCCATGTCGGCGCTGAGGATGACGGTGATGACGGAATGAAAGCTGTCATCGAGCTGGATCACGGGCTTCTCTGCCAGGCTGGGAAAATTCGGGATGGCATCCACGCGGATCTTCACGTCTTCCATGACGCGGCGCGGATCATCGTCCTCATTCACTTCGATGAAAACACTGCCACCGCTGCTGCCCGCAGTGCTGTTGACATGCTTGATGCCACCCACCTGCTGGATCGCCTCCTCAATCTTCAGCACGATTGTTTCTTCCGTCTCCTCAGGCGAGGAGGCAGGGTAGGGCACGTTCACCGAGATGAACCGTGAGGGCATGTCCTGGAAGACTTCCAGCGGGATCTTGTCCTGGTAAAGGGTCCACCCGCCTGCGACCATGATCGCCAGCATCAAGAGATTAGCGGCGACGTGATTGCGGGCAAACCAGGCGATCATGGGGTGATTAGAGAGGCGCGGGTGGTTCAGCGCCAAGCCTCAGCGTGCCGAGATGGCGGAGCCGGGCAAATGGCGAATGAGGAAATCAGTCCCCGCAGTGGAGCGGTGGGGCAGTGGAGTAGAGGGGCTTTAGATCTCAATACCAATACTCCACCACTCCATCGCCCCCGATGCCCGTGTTCTTCTACTCCTCAATACGCGCCAGATAGGTCAGTGACCGGTCTTCACCTCGCCGGGCCACCACGATGATCTGCTTCCGTTTCTCTCCCACATAGCCGGTGCTGGTGATGCGGCGCAGCGTGTCCTCACTCGTCAGGATGCTCTGCAGTTCGCGAGCGCGGTCTCCCGTCAGATTCAGCATGCGGTAAGCCTCGCTGTCGGAGATGCGCTGGTCGTCTTCTGTGCCCGGGATGCCGTCCGCGCCATCACGCTTGAGGATGAAGCTTTCCACGTCCTTCTCACCCGCACCCGTCACCGCGATCAGCGTTTCCTTGAAAGCCGTGCGGAGGTCGATCGTGCCATCTCCATAGACGCTGAAGAACTCGCGCCAGTCTGGCTTCAGGCGGTCCACCACGCCCATGCCGCGCACGAGCAGCATCTCATCCGTATGTGTGAAGCCGGTGTTGCGCGGCAGGTCGTTATAGCCCTGGCCTTCATAGTATTCCTGCTCAGCACCATTGGAGCGGCCGTCGTCATTGCGGTCCACCCAGTCGGCCAGGGATTCTGTGGCGATGCTGGCCTCGTCACCGTTCAGCCCCCAGCGCATGAAGAGATCATAGATGGCCTGGCGCAGACGGTCGTCAGTGACCAGGTTGATCGGGATGCGCGCACCTTCGTAGTTGATGACCACATCGAATCCGCTGTCTGTGCCGATCTTCTGTTTCAGCGCCTTGTCACCACGGCGAATGTCCGGATGCAGCCCCACCGCGAGCCCGCTTTCCGCCAGATGCAGCGCGCGAAAATCTGCCGCATCAATGATGGCCTCCGAGGCACTGAAACTGAGATACTGGGAAAGTCCCATGACCACCATGGACATGAGCAACAGCGCCCAGATCATGAGCATGAGGGCGGAGCCTCGTGAAGACGGCTGATGAGCCGCCTTCCGCATGAGCAAGCGGCTGGTGTGACGGGTCATGGAGGAATGAGTTTTCATGATGTCCATGGTGAGCAGCCTCATTGATTGGGCCGGGGCGGGTTAGGGGTTTGCGGCTGATCCGGTGGCCTTGGTGTATTGGGGGTGCCCCCTTGATTGCCCCGGCCTCCACCACCACCTCCTCCTCCGCCACCGCCCTGATTGCTATTATTGTTAGACGATGAGGTGCTGGTGCTTGAGGTGCCGTTTCCAGCCACCAGCACCAGGGTCGGCACGCTGTAGGCCATGGTGACCGGGGTGGTGCGGTCCTTCATGACGAGCTCAATCTTGATCAGGTCAGGCCAGTTGCTCTCCGACCATTCCTCGACCCAGGTGTCATCCGCCTCTTTGTAAAAGAGCCACTTCAGTGACACCACGTTCGGCAGGAGTGGCATCCAATAGCGGCCCTGCTCATCAGGCGCGGAGAGCCCCGTCGTCTCCTGGCGCAAGGCCATGCCGTTTTCATCCGTCTGCGGAATGAGATCCTCCCGCGAGAGGCAGAGGTAATTCATCACCGCGCCGTTCTGATCGGTGGCTCCGCTCGGATCAGGGCGCAGGCCCAGGATGGTGTCCTTGTAGGAGAGGGGATTGAAGCCGAACCCAAAGCTGTGAGGCGCTCCAGCGATGGTGAGTTCCTGCGCGGAGCTGCCCGGGGAGTTGGGATCCAGCAGCGTGAGCGTCAGCGTGGCCGTGCTCGGCATGGTGGTGAAGGTCTTGCGGCAGATGTCCAGCAGGCGGTTGATGGAGTCGTTCTCGCGCTGGATCACCTCGATCTGCGCCGCTCCCTTCACGCTGCCCTGAATCAGCGCGAACAACGTGCCCGTGATCATGCCCAGGATCGTCATGGCGATGACGATCTCCATCAAAGTGAAGCCGGGCCGGAGTGACCGGTTACCTTCTTCTCTGTTGTTGCTGCTGGGGTTTGTAAACATAGACGTCCACAGATTCATCTCTCGCCTCATTGCCGACCGTGTAGGTGGCGATGACGCGAAGGTTGTACATGTCACTCACAGGATTGCCGTTGGTCATGTTGAGAGTCACGGGTTCCACAGTGCTGTTATAAGTCACTCCCGTGGCCGTGTCGGCCTCGGTCCAGACCATTTCGGTGAGAGGCTTGCGCTTCAGCACCTCCACGGCCGTGCGCAGATGCCGGCGGATGTTCTGCTCCAGGTTCAGGATGTTCGCCACCTCCATGGAGGCGTTCAAAGTCTGCGCGAGCCCGAGCACACCGATCGAAAAGATGGTTAGGGCAATGATGAGCTCAAAGAGGATGTAGCCACGCATGGCGCCTCTTCCCGCGCTCCGGAGCAGATGTCGTGTGTTCGTTTTCATCGCTGGTCCACGATCTCCCTGGTGATGTCAGCGGTGAGGGCATTGAACTCGATGTCAAAGGTCGCGCTCTGCCGCTCGAGGCGCAGTTTCAGAGGCACGCAGATGCCCGTGGGCTGGAAGACCCAGAGCTTGACGATGTCACCGCCCATGAGTGTCTCCTGCACCTCGTTCCAGAACTTCAAAGTGTACTGCGTGTCAGTGGGCAGCTCGTAGTGTTCCTCCCAGTTGTTGTCCAGTTTTGGTGCCGTGGGCGCGAGCGGTAGATCGCTCTTCTTCTGTTCGCCAGCACCCGCATCCAGGTCGCTGTCGTCATCGTCCTGATTGGGATTGAGGCGGAACTCCCCCGTCTCCGCGCGCTCGAGAAATTCATTCAGCTCTGCGAGCTGGAGATAGGGACTGAAGTAGCGTGAGGCCACAAAACCGTGCTCGTGAAAAGCGATCTGATAAGGCCGCTTTTCACGCATGGCCCGGATGCGGGCCTCCTTCGCCAGCCTAACCAGTTCAATGACTGGTTTGCGTGCGATCTGCTCATCCCGCCAGCCTTTGAACATCGGCACCGCCGCAGCGGCGATGACGATGATGATCGTCAGGGAGATGACGATCTCCACCAAAGTAAATCCTGATCCCCGATTCCAAACAGAGGTCCGCAAGTGCAAGTGCGGTCTCGGTTTGAAGGATCTGGAATCAGGATTCATATTCAGACATCACTTCGCCGCAGTATTCTGCGGCCAGTTGCCCAGGTCGTCCTCAGTGCCGTCAGCACCGTCTTTGCCGACGGAGTAGACGTCATAAGGCTTCTTGGACTTCTGGGCTGGGTAACGATACTTGTACTCCATGCCCCAGGGGTCCTTCGGCACGGCTTCCAGGAGTTGGATCCACTTCTCAGGCCGAGGCTCGGTGTTCGGCTGTTCCACCAGTGCCTTTAGACCCTGCTCCGTGGTAGGGGCGCGCATATTCCGGGCCTCATAGAGTTGAAGCTGGGTCATGATGTTCGAGAGGTCGCTATCCACGCGGCTTTCCTTGGCCACATCCACGTTGCCCTTCAGCATGTAGATGGAACCAGCCGCGAGGATGGAGATGATGGTGAGCACGATGACGATTTCGATCAGGGTGAAACCGGCTCGGGCCAGACGACGTGAGGTGGGGAGGTTTGGGGTCATGAGTTATTGGGACACAAGATTCTGACGGAATTGGGAGGCGATGAAAAGGCGGAAGTTTTTGCCACTGATGGCCACTAATAGGCACTAATGTCCCAAACCGCAGAGGTCCGGGTTGGGTTTCAGGAAATAAGTGCTCATCAGTGTCTATTAGTGGTAAAAAATGCTGGAGCTTACACCCGGCCACGGATGCCGTTCACAGAAGAGAATACGGCGGAGATGATGGAATAGGCCACAACGCCGACGATGACGGCCATGAAAAGGATGATGATCGGAGAAATCATGGCGGTCATGCGCTTGATGCGCTTATCCAGCTCCTTGTCATAACGCGTGGCGGCCTTTTCCAGGGACTTGCTCAGCGCGCCGGTCTGCTCACCCACGGCGATCATGTCCACCAGCATCATGGGGAAATGGCTGACCTTCTTCAGGGAAGAGGACAGCGAGCTGCCCTCCGCGACCAGGCCCGTCACCCTGGCCAGCAGGGACTGGATGAAGACATTCGCGGAGATCTTGGAAACTAGGCGGATGCTATTCAGCAAAGGCACTCCATGACCCACCAGGCTGCCCATGCTGTGGGCAAACTGAGCGTAGAAGCGTGTGGCCAGTACCGGGCCGAAAAGCGGCAGATTGATCTTGGTCTGATGCCACCACATGAGACCTTTGGGCGTGGCGATGTAGGCCTTGAAGCTCAGGGAGACGATGACGATCACCGCCAGCATGGCCCACCACCACTTCATAAAGAAGGTGTTGAAGGTGATCAGCATCTGCGTGGCCATCGGCAGTTGCTGGTTGTTCTTGTCCAGCAAGTCCGTGATCTGCGGCACCATGACCGTCATGAAGACGATCATGAGCACAATACAAGCTCCCACCAGGAAAGCGGGATAGATCATGGCCTGCGTGACCTTCGACTGCAGTTCCGCGATCACCGTCAGGTTCTGCGCGAGACGACGCAAAATGGGCGCGAGCGATCCACTGACCTCACCCGCAGCCACAAGATTGCAGTAAAGCTCATCGAAGCTCGGCGAAGCCTTCTTCAGCGCCTTGGCCACCGTGGAGCCCTCGCGGAGTTGATCACGAAGGATGTTTGAGACCTTCTTCAGCGCCGGATCTTCCTGACGCTCCGTGATCACACGCAGCGCCTGGTCGATCTGCAAACCGCCATCCAGCATGTCCGCCAGCTCTTCCGTGAACAGGATGACCTGGCTGCGCTTGAGCTTGGTGGGAGTGTTGTCCTCGGCCTTCGCCGCCGCACTACTGGCAGCTTTCGCGGACTTCGACTCCTCCGCTACTTTCACCGGTGTCAGGGACTGCGATTCCAGTTTCCGATAAGCCTCGGCCCGTGATCCCACGGCAAGGCTGCCGGACACAGTCTGGCCGGAAGTATTCAGGGCGGTGTAAGCGAAGTTGGGCACAGAAGAGGGTGAGCGGTAAACGGTGAACGGTAGGCGGTCTTAGAGTGGGTCAATAGCAGAACGCGCGGTGATTGGCGATCATTCGGCCGAGCATGGCTCCCACAGAGCCGAGCTGGTTCAAAAGGTTCTGGTATTGCTCTTCGGTGATGTATTCACAAGCAATGGCAGTATCAATCCAGTGAGTGCTTTCCTGCAACTCGCCGTCAGCATCGGTCAGTTTGCTTCGAAAGTGAGCTTCATAGGACCTCTTCGACCAGGCTTCAGCAATGTTGGCTCCAATGGATCGCGAACTCCGGCGAACCTGATCTGTCAGTGAATACATCTCTTCCTTGGGAAACCTCTTGGAGACTTGGAAGATGGCCTGCTGAAACTGAAAAGCTGCTTTGTAGACTTCGAGATCGCGATAGCTCTGAACAATCGGATTTTTGCGCTCTGGGTTCATAGGATGATCTTTGTCTGGAACTGCTTCAACCGTCTACTGCTGACTGCCCACCGCCTACTGCTTACCGTCCACCGGTTACTCACTCGCGGCGGTCACTGTCATGACCTCTTCGAGAGTCGTGATGCCTTCAGAGGCCTTGCGGAAGCCGTATTGGCGCATGGGGACCATGCCATCCTTCAGCGCTTGGGCCTTCAATTCCATGACGGTCGCACGCAGGTTGATCTTCTCCTGCAGGTGCTCGGTCATCATGCAGATTTCCATGATGGCGAGACGGCCAGTGAAGCCGGTGTTTCGGCAGGAGCGGCAGCCCACAGGACGGAAGAGTTTGGATTTCCACTCGATCGGGAAGCCGATGGCCTTCAGATAGCTTTCCTCGTGCTGGGAAGGCTCCTTGCAATGTGGGCAGAGCGTGCGGACGAGGCGCTGGGCCTGGAAGGCACGGACCGAGGAAGAGACCATGAAGGGCTCGATGCCCATATCCAGCAGACGGGAGATGCCGCCGACGGCATCATTCGTGTGCAGCGTGGAGAGCACCAAGTGACCGGTCAACGCACCGCGAATGGCGATCTCGACCGTCTCCTGGTCACGCATTTCCCCGACCATGATGACGTTCGGGTCACCGCGGAGAATGGAGCGCAGGCCAGCGGCAAAGGTGAGATCGATTTCCGGCTTCACGGCGATCTGGATGATGCCATCGAGCTTGTTTTCGACCGGGTCTTCGATGGTGACGATGCGGCGCTCCTTGGTGTTGAGCTCCTTGAGCAGCGTGTAGAGCGTGGTGCTCTTACCGGAACCGGTGGGACCGGTGATGAGGATGATGCCGTTTGGCGCGGCGATGAGCTTGCGGAACTTCGCCTCAGTATCGGGATCGAGACCGATGGCACCCATGTCGAATTTTTTGCGGGTCAGCAAACGCAAAGCCACGGACTCGCCATTCACGCTGGGGATGGTGGCCACACGAACGTCGATCGGCTCGCCATCCAGCTCGAGGTTGATACGACCATCCTGCGGCAGTCGGCGCTCGGCGATGTCCAGATGCGCCATGATCTTCAGACGCGAGATCAGCGAGGCCTGCAGCAGGCGCATGTTTGGCGGCACCGGCACCTCGATGAGCTTGCCATCCACGCGATAGCGGATGCGCAGATCGCGCTCCAGCGGCTCCACGTGGATGTCCGTGGCGCGTTCCTTCAGACCTTCGCGGAAGACCTGGTTCACAAAGTTCATCACTGTGGCCTCTTCATCGGCCTCATCCAGGATGGTGGTCTCCTGCTTCATGTCGTCGTCCTCCTGCTGGCCTTCGCGGCCCTCCAGCAGTTCTTCGAAGTTCTCAGCGCCCACACCATAGCCCTGATGCAGCGCTTCCAAAATGCGATGACGGCTGGCGACCTTCCAGCGCACCCGCTTGCGGAGTTCCTGGCCCACGGCCTGACGGGCACCCAGGTCAAAAGGATTGTAGGTCAGCAGCGTGGCCTCCACGGCGCTCACATGCTCCGGGTAGATGCGGTGGCGCAGCGCCAGCTTGGCCGGGAAACGATTGTGCAGGCCCTCCTGCGGCTCGCCGTCCTCCTTCGCGTAGGGCATGCGCAGGGCGTCTGCCAGCTGGGAGAAAAAGCTCTCCTCATCCACCACATTCGCGTCCAGCACCGCCTCGATCAGCGGCTGGCGCTTGTCCGTGGCATCATCCAGGGCATGCCGGAGCTTCGTTTGGTCACGGCAGCCGGCGTTTTGGGCGGCGGAAAGGAGGACGTCAGGAAGCGAGGTGGAAGTCATGCAGATGGGGGCGGCTTTAGAACGCCGGAGACAGGGCGGAGTTGCGCCTAAGTTGGAATGTTTTTCCCCTGGGAAAAGCCCAGGCGGGAGCAAGAGACAGGGAACTTGCTTGCGGACACCCGCATCCGCGCTCCTTTCCACCGCCTCATGACCCTCATTTCTGGAACCGCCGTCGCTGAAAAAGTCCTCGAAGAATGCCGCCGTGACATCGCCGAACTGGCGAAGCTCGGCAAGAAGCCCGGCTTGGCCGTGGTCCTGGTCGGGGATGACCCCGCCTCCCGCGCCTACGTCCGCTCCAAGGACAAGAAATGCCGTGATCTGGGCCTGCACTCCGTGAAGCTGGAACTCCCGGCCGAAACGACCCAGGAAGAGCTCCTCGCCCATGTCGAGACTCTGAACCGCGACCCGGCCATCCACGGCATCCTCGTCCAGAGCCCGCCGCCCAAGCATATCGACGAAGCGGCCATCGTCCGCGCCATCGACCCCGCCAAGGACGTCGACGGCTTCCACCCCATCAACGTGGCCAAGCTGGCCCTGGAAGACTCCTCCGGCTTCGTGCCCTGCACCCCCCTGGGCTGCCAGAGGCTCCTCGTCGATGCTGGCATCGAAACCAAGGGCGCGAATGTGGTCGTCGTGGGCCGCAGCATGATCGTCGGCAAGCCGATGGCGCTCCTCCTCATGGCCAAAGGCGTGGGTGGTGATGCCACCGTGACGGTCGCGCACTCCCGCACCAAGGATCTCCCCGCCATCTGCCGTCAGGCGGACATCATCGTCGCCGCCATCGGCCGTCCCGAATTCATCAAGGCCGAGCACGTCAAGGAAGGTGCCGTCGTGATCGATGTCGGCATCAACCGCGTCGAAGCCCCCGGCACCGAGAAAGGCTACAAGCTCGTCGGCGACGTTGCCTTTGCCGAAGTCGCCCCCAAGTGCCGCGCCATCACCCCCGTCCCCGGCGGCGTCGGCCCCATGACCATCGCCATGCTCATGGCGAACACGATCAAGGCCTGCCAGCAGGCGGGAGCCTAACTAATAGTCAGTCATCTAAACCGTCAGGCTGCTTTTGTGCCCGTGAAGAAGGCCACACTCATAACTGCGGTTGCCTTGGCTGCTCTCGTCGTTTTGCTGCTGCTTGTCAGAACTGCAATCACGACTCCGACGACATGGCAGGCATTGGAGGAACGGTTGCCGGGCGCAGTTCAGGCTGCAGGCTTTCGCACGCTTGCGGTGCAGTCCGAATCAAGCGACCTAGTTTGCCTGCCGTTGAGTTTGCGCGTTCGGCAGTGGTTTCGGCCTGAGTCACGTCCACCGCTCATCACGGGATTCCCAGATTCTGTGCAGGACTACACGATGGAGTCGGTTCGCAGCAGCGCACGGTTACATTGCTTGGTGCGTTATTCATCAGGCAACGTCGCACTCATTGTTCTATCTTTTTCTTCCTCCGCGAGGCAGGACGCGATTGCTCTTCAAGAGGCATTGCGCCGCGTGTTTCCGAAGGACACAATCGTCTTGAATGAAGCAACTGACGCTTAATCCTGCGCTTCAGCGAAACCGGGTGGAATGCCTGGCTTCTTGCTTCGAAGTGTTCCTTCATCTAATCTGTTAGGCCAACCAATATTGCTATCCGTGATGCCAGCTGAGCCCAAGTCAATCCCCGGAGCGTTTCAATATGGCGGCTACTGGTTTCTGACGAAGCACTCACTAGCGCAAGTGCCAGGGTTAGCATCTTGTCCCCCTTTTGATTTTCTTCAATTTGCTCGCTGTGATTCACGTCTTCCCGATCTCTCAGGAGCGCCGGTGGCATCATGGCTGCTGGCGAGAGTTTGTTCCATGACTCGGGGCCGGATGCCTTACACTTATGACTTCGTCGAGGGGTCTGACGGGAACGACCTCTACCTCGGATTTACCTGTCACTCGAATGACGGTGGGTTTCTTGGCGAGGTCAGTTTCTTGGCTTCGGCTGAGCATATCACCCTTAATGCGAGTGCTGTCCCGCCTGTGAGCGCAGAGAGCCTCCGAGATGCCATCAGGAAGGCTGTCCTGGCCAGTCCGCATCGAGTGGCTCGTTCAAGAGTGACGGTGACTTGGACTTCTGGCGAGATTGATGAGGCACGAAATAGCGTCCCGCGAGCATATGGATTTGACGGAGATCGTTATCTTGATGAGCTGGCACCAGAGCATACCATTGATTGGAGCGAGTATGACTAGACGACTCATTCGCAAACCTTCCGCGCTGTTGCCCTGCCAACCCAAAAATAGACTAGCATGACGGAGGCCGACACATCCGCCAACCGAGAGGATGATCTTCGTGATGCCGCCAGCCGTCTCTGCACGGCCTGCGGCATGTGCTGCAATGGGGTGCTGTTTGAGATCGTGCGTCTGCAACCACAGGATGACATGCGCGGCCTGGAGCGCCTGGGCATGGAGATCTACCGCAAGAAGAAGGAACCCTACTTCAAACAGCCCTGCCGGTTTCTGGAGGGCTGCACCTGCACCATCTATGCCCAGCGTCCCACGCGCTGCCGGCATTTCGAATGCCGGCAGCTTAAGCTCCTGGCGGCTGAAGAGATCACCGAAAGCGATGCCATGGCCAAGATCACGGAGGTTCAAACTTTGGTAGCCAAGGTTCATGCGAACCTCATGGAGCTCGGTGACGAAGCTGAACAAGACTCTCTGGATGAACGCACGCGGCGTGTGCTGGAGCACCATCCAGATGCTGCTCTGGAAGAGGATCTGAGAGTCCTGAAGCTGCTGCTGAACCGCGAGTTCCGGGTTTGAGTAAAGTAGCCATCTCTCTCCGAGAGATGAGCTGAGGAGACGGAATGCATGATGCAGTCTCGAGTTTCCCCACGCCCGGTAAACCTGTGCATCGGGGCCTTCTGCCTTGAACCACTGAGTGGTTCACCAAACCTAGATCCACCCTCATGCATGAACTTATGGTTAAGATTCAGGATCTCGCCCCACCCTATCCCAGCCGAAACACCTTCTGCGAGTTCTCCCACAGGATCTTCCGTTCGACCTTCTTGTTAGGTGAAAGCTTCCGGATGGCCGCGATGGTCTGCGCGCCCTGGCAGCCTGGACCACGGCCAAAATGATCCGCGCAGTCGCTGCCATACAGGATCTTGTCCTGATGCCGGTCAAAGAAGCCTGTCGTATGCTCTTCATCGCGAGTCAGCGCCAGCAGGCCTGATCCGGCGGACATGTCCGCATACATGTTCGGGTAGTCGGCGAGGTAGCGATCTGTGATGCCGCCGGGAGTGACCTTGGAACCCGCCTTGGGGTAGAAAACCTTTTGCTCGTGAGCCTTGTCGATGTTGCCCCAGAAAGTCTGCGCGTGGCCGATGAAGATCGTCTTCGGATACTTCGCCAGCATGGTGTGAAAGCGCTCGTAGCCGCGATTGTAGGTGTTGAACTGGAAGTGCAGCAGGATGGGCACATTGTAGGCCCCGGCCAGTTCGTAGAGCTTCTGGCTGTGAGCGGAGTCGCACTCCACATCGAACTTCTGCTCGCCGATGATGCAGGCTCCGAGCTTCAGCCATTTCTCGATCTCCGCAGGCGCTGAATCCAGATCCGTCACCTCATTCGCGCCCCAGAGATAGGCCTGCGGATTCTCCTTCGCGATCTTCATGCACGACTCATTGCTGTAACAGCGCGCCGCCAGACCATTGGACTTGCCCTTGTGAGTCGACTCGCGATCCACTGGAGTGCCCGCCGGCAGCAGAATGGACCGCGTTACGCCCATGGCCTGCTGATGCGCGATGAGATGCTCATCACTGCGATCATGATAGTGCGTGTGCTGATGGATATCAAAAATCGGCTCTGCGGCCGTCTCAGGAGTCGTCTGGCCAAACACAGAAACAGCCGCGCTGGAGATCGCTGTGGTCAGAAAGGAGCGCCGGGTAGGAGAAGTCATGCCCAAACCAACGTCCTCAAAACACGCACTTCCTCACCAAGAGTGACCAAATTCAGCACACGAATGCTCTGCTGCCTCCACTCTGATTTCGTCATTAGGGCTTCGTCATTCGGGCTTTCTGCCCATCCACCCACCTTTCCAGCCATGGCACCAGGACCACGCTCCCAATGATGATCGCCGCCCCAATGTAGAAGCCCGTGCTCATATACTCTGACTGCCCAAAGATGAGCGCTGCGAGAGCGATGCCATAGATGGGCTCCAGATTGTAGATCACATTCACCGTGAACATGGACAGGCGCTTCAGCACATCCATGTAACCCGCATAGGCCCAGACCGTGCAGATGGAGGCAAAGAGGAACAGCCAGAGCAGGTCATCCACACCCGGCACTGTGACATGCCCATGCTCAAGCCCCAGCCAGCCAATTATCGAAACCACACAAGCGCCGCTCATCTGATACGTGCCCATCACCGCATAGTGGCAGCGGGCCACGAGCTGCTTGCTGATGACCGCAAACAAGGCCGCCAGAAACGCGGCCCCGAGCGCCACGCTGAAGCCTAACCAATAACGAAACTCCACCTCATAGATCAGCCACACCGCGCCGACGATCACCAGACCAACCACCAGTTCCAGAGGCCGCCAGCGGCGAGTCTTGTTGATCCAGGGTTCGACGAGCGAGCACCAGAGCATCCCCGTCGGCATTGCTGCCAGGCAGACGGAGGCGGTCGAAAGCCTCGCCGAGATGAAAAACAAAATCCAGTGCAGGCCGAGCAAGCCACCCAGCAGGATCATCCTCGAACGCTCGCCCTTGGACATCGCCAGACTCTGCCCCTGCCACCGCGCCACCAGCGTGAATCCCACCGCCGCCAGCGCCGTCCTCCACACCAGCATCTCAATCGGCGGCATGTCGATCAGCTTCCCCAAAATCGCCGTGAAGCCCCACGCCACGATGACGAGGTGGAGTTTCAGATAGTCGCGCATGGCAGGGGTTGGGAGCCTGACGGATGTTTTGCCTTGTCAGGAATGAGCTGTGCCTATTAGCCTGCACGAACATGACTGCAACCGCCACTCGTCTGCTGTTAGCTGCCCTCGTTTTTCCCGCACTGTTCGTCCAGGCCCAGCAGGATGCTTTTCGTGTCTGGAAAAGCACGGATGGGAAGACCGTGGAAGCTGCCTTTCTCGGGGTGGAAGGTGCCAGCGTGAAGATCAAGGGGCGAAACGGAGCCATCTTTTCCGTGCCGCTGGAACGGCTCTCGGCGGATGATCAGACCTGGGCCAAGGCGCAGGCTGCCAGTGCACCAGCAGCAGCTCCCACAGGCGCGGCAGGCAACTCGGAGTCACCCGCTGCTGATGCGGCCTGGCCCAAGAGTCTATCCATCGCGGACAAGCCTCAGGTCACCGTGGTCATGGAGGACGAGAAGGCGAAAAAGTTCGTCTATCGTTCGCCGCATTATGAGTTCGAATGCGACTCCAAGTTAGGCGCGAACGTGGTTCGTGAATTCGGGCGCATGTTTGAGGCCACCTATCTTCTGAACTGCAAGCTGCCGCTGGACCTGAGGCCCAAGCCGGAGCCGCTGCGGGAGTTCTTCCTGGCCAAGCTCTACACGAATCAGGAAGACTATCTGAAAGAGGGTGGCATGCCTGGATCCGCCGGGGTTTATCAGCGTGGGCAGAAAGCGCTTTCGGTGCCGCTCAAGAGCCTGGGCGTGAAGATGGTCGGCAGCCGGGTCAGCATTGACCAGGCGGATGACGACGCCAATGCGACGCTCATCCATGAGATCACCCACCAGATGATGAATCACTGGCTGGCGAAGCTGCCCACATGGTTCATCGAGGGCAGTGCCGACTACACCACGCTGCCCGAGTATTTTCCCACGGGAAGGTTTGCCTGGACGGGCCTGCGGAAGAGGCTTGAGGGCTACGCCCTCCAAAAGAACCGGTTTGAGCAGGGTGCCTTTAAGATGCTGGATATCCAGGAACTGATGGAGATCAAAGGCGGTGCCTGGGCCGCTGCGCTGACTCTGAAAGTGAAGGCTCCCAATGTGGTCGGAGGCGAGGCCAGCCAGTCCAGCCAGAACTATGGTTCAGCAGCTCTGCTGACCTACTTCTTCTATCACCATGACGACAAGGGTGACGCGGCTCATGTCATTGCCTGGCTGCGAGAACTCGAGACGGCGGAGCGTGGTTTTGATGCCAAGGCGCTGATTGAGAAACACCTCATGCGCGGCCGCAGCTACGCCCAGCTCGCCGATGAAGTGAAGAAGGGCCTGAACAAAGCTGGCATCGATGTGGAGTTTGATCCTCCGGGCAAGAATCCAGCGACATCAGACTCGAACTGAGACAGCTCAAATCTCCTCCGGATCATAGTCCGCATGAATCTGCGGTATATCCACACTCATCACGCCGGTCTGCAGATCATAAGAGAAATAGTAGCGGCCTCTCACCCGGTCCGTGTAGTGCTGGTCTGAGCAGCCGATGTTCGTCTCCTCCGTGAAGGCATACGCGAAGCTGCCACGCAGTTGGTTGGGCGCTGGCCGTTCGTAGCGGAGATCAGAGCATTCAGTTTTCTCATCAGTCTTGGGGCCGCCGTTCGTGCAGACCGCTTCAAAGGGGAGTTCCCAGATCTTGTCGTTGATGGCTGTGAGGAGATGGCCGGGCAGGGAGTCATTGTTCGCAGGTTCAGCACCGGCTGGCAGGGTGAGATGGATGACACGAGTGGCGGATGGCATGGCGGGAACGGGAAACCGGGTGATCATGACATGAACTCAATCCGCCGGGCTTCAAATGCATTTCGGCTGGAAGGTGAAGGTCGTCTGTAGGATTGCGGCGGGGCCATGACGTATTTCTCAGATGCGCTCCATCCTTCTTGCCGCCGGTTTGCTGCCTCTCTGTCTCATGGCTGCGGACATCCCGCCGATTCGTGGATTGAGCCGGACCGATCTGCTGCAGGTGCGGGATGAGCAGGGACAGCTGAAGAAGGCCGCCACGCCTGAAGAATGGGAGGCTCGCCGAAAGGAGGCGAAGGAGGCTTTTGAGGCCGTCTCAGGACCGCTGCCAGGAGATGACAAGCGCTGTCCCCTGGACGTGAAGGTGAAGGAAGAGGTGGACTGCGGTTCTTACATCCGGCGGTTGATCACCTATCAATCCAGTCCGGGTGGGCGTGTGCCGGCCTACCTATGTTTGCCGAAAGCTGTGCTGGCGGGGAAGAAGCCGGCGCCGGCGGTGCTGTGTTTGCATCCCACGGAAAACAAGATCGGTCACAAGGTGGTCGTCGGCCTCGGGGGAAAAGAGAACCGTCAATATGCCTCCGAGCTGGCGGAGCGGGGATACATCACCCTGGCACCCAGCTATCCTTTGCTGGCGCAGTATCAGCCAGATCTCAAAGCTCTAGGCTTCGGCAGTGGCACCATGAAAGCCATCTGGGACAACATTCGCGGGCTGGATCTTTTGGAGTCGATGCCGGAGGTGAGAAAGGAGGCGGGCTTTGCCACCATCGGCCATTCGTTAGGCGGACATAACAGCATCTTCACGGCCACCTTTGACACGCGGCTGAAGGTGATTGTGACCAGCTGCGGGTTTGATTCAGTGCTCGACTACTACGGCGGCAACATCAAAGGCTGGGTGCAGGAGCGCTACATGCTGAAGATGGGAGACTACCTGGGGCATCCGCAAGACGTGCCCTTTGACTATTATGAACTCATCGCGGCACTGGCTCCCCGGCGAGTCTTCATCAATGCACCGCTGCGGGACAAGAACTTCAAGTGGGACAGCGTGGACCGTGTCGTCGCGGCAGCGAAGCCCGTGTTCAGCCTCTTTGGCGCGCCGGACGGCATCACCGTGCGGCATCCGGACAGCGAGCATGACTTTCCTGACCAGGAGAGGTTTGAGGCCTATCAAGTCATCGAGCAGGTGTTGGGCAAGCCGTGAATCATCTTTGAGGATGCTCACCAGGGAATAAGAACACCTCTCGGCTCTCTCAAGCCTTGATGAAGCACATTCTCTCCCGCCGCCATCTTCTTCACAACGCTTCTGCATTATTGGTTGGCGGAGCCTGCTCGCCCTTGTGGGGAGAAACGTCACTGCCGCTGGGGCCGAATGCAGATCTTGGGGGCCGCTTGCTGCTGCCTTCGGAAGATGAATGGAACCGTGATGTGTCGAGTGATGAGGTGGATCCGAGAAGTGAGGCCATCATTGCCAGCATCGGCGCGGACAAGCCGCTGCATGAAGACTTCGGCCTGATCTGGAAAGGCGCGCCGGGCGGCATTCCCTACTATGTGGTGAAGGGTGACCAACCGCGTGTCCCCGTGACCTTTCGCTATGCTGATGAGAGTGATCCGGGGCCCTATCCCATCCCGCCGGATGCATGGATCGAAGGTGGTCCGCAGGCCGAGGGCGACCGTCACGTGCTCGTGCTGGATCGTGATGCCATGAAGCTCTACGAGCTCTTTCATGCTTTCCCAGTCAATGGCGGCAAATCTTGGAAAGCGTCCAGCGGAGCCATCTTTGATCTCAAAAATCCCAAGCCACGCCCTGCGGGCTGGACCAGTGCGGATGCGGCTGGATTGCCCATTCTACCAGGGTTGGCGCGCTATGATGAGATCTGCGGGGCAGGGGTCCTGCGTCATGCCTTGCGGTTCACGGTCAGGAAATCTCGTCATGGTTATGTGTCACCAGCCTCACACTTTGCCAGCCCTCACATGGAGGAAAATCTGCCGCCCATGGGCATGCGCGTGCGGCTGAAGGCCAGTTTTGACACCACCCCCTTCCAAGGCCCGGCCAAGGTGATCTTGGAAGGCTTGAAGAAGCACGGGCTCATTCTCGCAGACAACGGCGGTGACTGGTACATCAGCGGTGCTCCCGATGACCGCTGGGTGCATGAGTCACTGCTGCCGATCCGCCGGGTGAAGGGAAGGGATCTGGAGGTCGTGAAGATGGGCGAGCTCGTGACTCGGTGAGATTGGTGAACACTCACGAACGCTGAAGTCCGCATGACTGACGGAGCGCGGACTTCAGTCCGCAGCGGATCATTCGCTATCGTAGGTGCCCTGTGACTGGCGATGTCTTCAAGACGAAGACGTGGGTTCGAAGAATATGAGCACGGATGAAGAGATCACTCGGGCGTTCAACCTGCTGCGGACTTCA
>NZ_BKAG01000012.1 GCF_007992435.1 Prosthecobacter gellanilyticus
GTGATGAAGGCCTGCATCCTCAGCGACAGTCTCATGACTGTCCGAAGGAGCCAGGCTGACGGGAGGAGAAAAGTTATAAGGCTGCGTCTGCGTGGGCTCGGGTGCCACTGCTGGCGCTGGCGGAGCCATGTGCGCAGGGGCCGAAGCCGGAACTGGAGTAGGAACTGCTGGAGCGGGCGCAGGCATGGGCATGCCCTGTGGAGGCGGCATCATGCCAGGATGCTGTGGCATCGGCATCTGCGGGTAACCTGGAGGGTAGCCCATCGGCTGCCCTGGATAACCCATCGGATGCTGCGGGTAGCCTGGCGGGTAGCCCATGGGCTGTGGATACCCTTGCGGCATCGCTCCCGTTGGAGGAGGCATCATCCCAGGCTGCATCGGGTAGCCTGGAGGATAGCCCATCGGATACCCGGGCGGCGGCATCATGCCAGGCTGCATGGGATAACCAGGAGGATAACCAATCGGCTGTGGTCCTCCTGGGGGCGGTGGAGGCTGGGGCTGGTCAGAAGGTGGCTGTTTGGGATCCATGAATGGTCAAAAAAGGTTCTTTCCTTCAGAATAGCGAACTACTCCCTGTTCATGCAAGTAGGGAATCGCAGCGAAATCACCTTTTAACGAATCAAAATCACGGCGGGAAATGCCGCCACCCCTTGCCAAGCTTGGTCAAACGTGGACAACTTTTATCCACGCTTCACGGTCAATACGGCATCAGCGTGATGAAGGACGTGTCCTTGATCTTCTGTCCGGGCTGTGTGCGTGTCATCAACTCAAACTGCTCAGACCACTTGAGCATGGCCTGAGTGGCGTGACCATACGGTTTGAAGTCCCTCAGACTGTAGAAGGTCATTTTATCGGCCTCATTGTCAGCAAACTGGAGGAACAGGCCACCGCTTTTCGAATCTCTCACCTTCCCTTCGATGGCCATGTTGCCTTTGGTGAAATAGCCTCCCAACCCCGCCACGGGGCCGACGACAAACTTGAGCGCCGTTTTGACCGCATTGCCCTTCGGACTTGTGGGGTTCAGTTCCACGATGGCAAGCTCCAGGGTCACCGTGTCGGGCCCGGGCTTTTGCTCGATGCTGTAACGGGACTGCGGTGATCGGAGGAAGGCTTTGGCGAACTCATTGCGCAGGCGCAGCGCCATCTCGTTTTCCCGGCGTTCAATGCTCCCCCATTGCACCTCTTTTTTGACGAGAGGCTTCTGGATGGGGCGCAAATATTGAAGAGTCACAGGTGCCACATAGAGCTTGGTTTTCTTGATGACCCCGGCTTCCAGTTCCTTGTCTGTGGTCATCCAAAGCTTGTGAAAGGGCAGTTGCTTGCGGGTGTCCATGGCCTTCTCGGGCTGCTCAAAGAAGGCGGAAAGCTTGGCGGGCTTGGCCTTGAGCAGGCGGTTGGTCGTGCCGCAGGAGGTCAACAAAACCAGGGCCATCAGGCCGGTTATCCGAAGCAGTGGGGGGAGAAGTCCGGGCATGTCGTGAAAAACGAAAAGACTGCAAAATTGAGAGCCTCAGGATTGCGTGACAGAGGTTGACGTCGCAAGCCATCTCTTCGACTTATTGCAACCAATGCGCGGTTTCCCCCCCATCCAGATCTTCGTCCTCGGCCTGCTTTTTGGGCTGCTGGCCGTGCCGCTCGTGCAGCTCACGGGAAATGCGCCCCGGCATGCGGAGAATGAGGACGTGCCTCAGGCGCAGGCGCAGCACGGCACCCAGGAGGTCAAAGGTGGCGATCAGCACCCCGAGGGCGAGCACAAGCACGTGGAGGTTCCAGCCCTGATCCGCCTGCGCTATGCGCACAAGCCGCTCTCAGTCAGCCTGAAGAGCAACGGCGAGGAATTGCTCACGAAACTGGATCTCTCCGAAGCGGTGGTCGAGGTCAAAGCCAAGGTCGAAGTCTCCCATGACGGCAACGAGCTGAGCCTGGAGGCCAAGTGGCCGGAAGGCACACCTGACACGGCTTTGACGGTCGAGATCGAACCTGAAGGTTTCGAGACGCGCCGTGAAACCCGCTGGTCCAGCGGCCCCACGCTGAGCGAAATCCTCACTCTTATCTGGTAATGTCCATGTCTGCATCCACTCCCAAAGAACACGTCTGCTGGGGCGGCGGCTGCGCGCATGCCCACCATCACCGCCTGGAGGTACGTGATCTCCGTGTGAGTTATCGTGAGGTGCTGGCGCTGGATGGCATCAACTTCGCCACCGAATGCGGACGCAGCATCGCGCTCATCGGTCCCAATGGCGCCGGCAAGAGCACGCTGCTGAAGTCGCTCGCAGGCCTCCTGCCCATGGAAAGCGGCAGCATCATCTGGCGCGGCCAGCCTCTCACCCGCAGCAGTCATGAGATCGCCTACCTTCCGCAGCGGGGAGATGTCGACTGGCAGTTCCCCATCACCGTGCGCGGCCTGGTGGAGATGGGACGTTATCCCAACCTCGGCTGGTGGCGTGGCTACTCGAAGCATGACAGTGACATCGTGCAGCGCGCTCTCACCGCCATGAACCTGCTGGATCTTCAAGATCGCCAGATCAGCGCCCTTTCCGGTGGCCAGCAGCAGCGCACCTTCATCGCTCGTGCCTTGGCGCAGGAAGCCCACGTTCTTCTGCTGGATGAACCCTTCACCGGTCTCGATAAACCGGCGCAAGACAACTTGAGCCGCCTCTTCAAAGAACTCACCGCGGAAGGGCGGCTGCTCATCGCCAGTCATCATGATCTGCAAACCGTCACCGGTTACTATGATGACGTGCTGCTCATCAAGAAGACCCAGATCACCTTTGGTGACGTGGCAACGCACTTCACGCAGGAGAAGATCGCCGAGGCCTATGGTGGCACAAGTGTCGCCAAGCTTTGAGCAAAGATGCTATAGCGCAGGCTGATCTGGATTCCCGGGCGTAACACGCTCGACAACCTCATGCCATGCTTCCTACCATAGGAGTATGGCACCTGCCCTTTTACATCCGCTTTACTGTGAACGCCCCAAGGCAGGCCTTTGTCTCCCGTCATGCTTCATCGTCACCACCTCACGGTCATGAAACGCCTTTTCCTCTCTCTCCTCCTCGCCGCCGTGTCCATCTCCCTTGCCCCAGCTCAAACAGCCGCCGAGTCCCTCGCGAAGGTGCGGAAGCTCACCGAGCAGGGCAACCATCGCGAGGCGGCGGACCTCGGCAAGGCGGCGCTCGCCAAACCCGATGTCTCCGGGGAACTCATGGTCGCGACGCTGGAGGCCTTGGGCAACCTCAGTGCCTACCCGGAGCAGGAGGAGGTGATCGAGGCAACGGTCAAGGCACATGCCAAATCCTGGGAGGTGTTGTCCGTGGGAGGTTTTTGGTTCACTCAGCTTGTCCATTACGGCGAGGTCGTGGACGGAAAGTTTGTTCGCGGTAAAAGTGATAACTGGAACAACCGCAAGGGCACCGAGCTCAAGGACCGTGTGCGTTCCTTGCAACTGCTGGAGGCTGCCTGGAAGGCTTTGCCCGCCGACATCGAGACCGCCGAGAGCAGCGCCTTAATTCAGGCTCTGACGACTACTCTGATGCAGGGGCATCACGGCGCTTTCAATGCGTGGTCGCTCCTGGCTCTGACGGATCTGACCACCCTGCCCGACTACGATGATGAGAGCGGTCTCGACTCACCTGCCAGCGGCTATCCCGTGGATGAGAAAGGTGACCCTATTTTTTTCCAGGTGCCTGCATCATGGGAGGCCGCGAAGAATGATGGTGAACGGCTGCGCTGGCTGCAAGCCGAGCGCACCAAGCTCAGTGCAGATGAAGCACTCAAAGCCCGCCGTGAGCTTGTGGAAGTGGCCACCGGCTGGTTCTCAGTCCAGACTCTCGCGGAATATGGTTTCCGATTTGGCGAAAACGATGACGCTGCTGACTCCAAGAGCAGCATCGCCACACTGCACACGCTGAAGGATGATGAGACCGTTGCCAAACTCGCCACTGGACCGAAGAGGTTTACTTTGCCGCCGGAGTGGAGTTTCCTGACCATCTGGAAGGGCATCGCAGAGGACGCTCAGGCACCTGCTTACTCACGCAAGGAGGCCTGGGAGCGCATTGCCCAGGAACTGCTGAATCGCCGTCAGCATCCACGTGCGGTCGAGGCCTTGCAGAAGGCTTTCGAGCTCGAAACCGATACGGCTGGCAAGGAGAACCTCCGTAAGCGGATTGAGCAGGTCACCGGCAACTGGGGCCACTTCGAGCCTCAGCAATCCTTCCCGGCCGACCAGGAGGCGAAGCTCCAGCTCGTCTTTCGCAATGCCACGAAAGTCAGCCTCGCCGCACGCAAGGTGGATGTGGCAAAGCTGCTCGCCGATGCCGAGGCCTATCTGCGCAGCGAGCCTGGTGAGTTTGACTGGCAGCGGGCCAATCTGAACACGATCGGCCAGCGCTTGCTCGCCAAAGGCGGTGACAAGTATCTCAGCAAACCCGTCGCTGAGTGGTCGCAGGATCTGGAGCCGCGTGCCAACCATTGGGACAAGCGCGTGGAAGTGCCAACTCCGCTTAAAGACGCAGGCGCCTATCTTGTCGAAGGCACCTTTGAAGGCGGTCACTGGACGCGCGCATTGGTGTGGCTGGAAGGCACCGTCATTGTGAGGACCAGTCAGTCGAATGGTCTGCACTACTTCGTGGCGGACGCAGTGACCGGTGCGCCTGTGGCCGGTGCCACGGTACGCTTTTTTGGTTACCGCACCCAGTGGGGCCGGGGCGGCCTGCTGAAGCGGGAAAAGATGCTGTATTTCTTCAAGGATTTCCAAGCCACCACTGACAAAAACGGCGTGGTGAAGGTGAAGGAAAACTTGAACGATCATCAGTGGCTCATCCGCGCCACCACGGCGGACGGCAGACTGGCCTTTGATGGTTTTGAGTCCGCCTATTTCTATGATCGCAGTGATAGCTTCGGCGAGCAGACTCGCCTCTACTCCATCACCGATCGTCCGGTCTATCGTCCCGGTCAGGAAGTAAAATGGAAGGCCTGGGCTCGCCTCGTGGGCTATGATCCCAAGCTGAACACGAACAAGTTTGCTGGCAAGTACGTGGAGGTCCGCATTCAAGACCCGCGCGGCGAGGAAATCGCCAAGAAGATTTACACGGCGGATGATTCCGGCGCGGTCAATGACGTGCTCTCACTGGCTGACGATGCCACACTAGGCGAGTACGGCATTTCGTTTTCGATAGCGTCGAAGGGGGGGACGACTATCGAGCATCTGGGCGATCATTCCTTCCGTGTCGAAGAATACAAGAAACCGGAATTCGAGGTGAAGGTGGAAGCCCCGGAAAAACCCGTGGCATTGGGAGATACCTTTGAGGTGAAGGTGAAGGCTGAATACTACTTCGGTGGTCCGGTGAAGCAGGGTAAAGTGAAGTACAAAGTGCAGCGCAGCGCACACACCGACCGCTGGTTCCCCATAGGACGCTGGGACTGGTTGTTTGGTGCCGGTTATGGCTGGCAGGCCACCTACTATGACTGGTATCCAGGTTCTTCACGCTGGTGCATGTGCGTTCCCCGCTGGCCATGGTTCCGCTGGCAGAGCGATCCGCCAGAACTCGTGGCCGAAGGCGAGGCACCGCTGAATGCTGACGGCACCTTCACCGTGAAGGTGGACACCACTCTCGCCAAGGAACTGCATGGCAATGAAGATCATCGCTATGAGATCGATGCCGAGGTCACGGACCAGTCGCGCCGAACCATCCTTGGTAAAGGCAGCGTGCTCGCCGCCCGTCGTCCGTTTGAAGTCTATGTGTCCACGGACCGTGGCTACTACAATGCCGGCGACTCAGGCACGGTGAATGTTCATGCGCGCACTTTGGACGGCCGCGAGGTCAAGGCCACGGGTGAGGTCGTGCTCTACCGCGTGACCTATGGCAAAGACGGCACTCCAGCTGAAGAAGCGGTGCACACAGTGCAGATCAGCCTCACCAGCGACAAGCCTGCGGCTCAGGAGAAGCTCACCTTTGCCCAGGGCGGCCAGTATCGTGTCTCGGTGAAGCTCAAGGACGAGGCGAAACATGAGATCGAAGGCTCCACCTTCCTCACCGTTCGTGGTCAGGGTTTCAATGAAGGCCGTGACTTCCGCTTTGATGATCTGGAACTGCTCACGGAGAAGGAAGAATATGCTCCTGGTGAGGAGGTTGAGGTGACCATCAATACCAACCGCATGGGCAGCACCGTGGCCTTGTTCCTGCGCGCCCAGAACAGCGTTTATCCCGAGCCCGTCTGGCTCAAACTGGAAGGCAAGAGCATCACCCATCGCTTCAAGCTCGATGAGGCCGATCAGCCTAACATCTTCATTGAGGCTTACACCGTCAGCGGTGCGCGTTTGCACAAGCTGACCCGCCAGATCATCGTGCCTCCGCAGAAGCGCATCGCCACCGTGGAACTGACGCCGGATGCAGAAACCTATCTTCCGGGTCAAGGCTCCAAGGTCAAAGTGAAGGTCAAGGATGCCAACGGCAATCCCTTCACAGGTCAGGTGGTGCTCACGGCCTATGACAAGGCGCTGGAGTACATCTCCGGCGGCAGCAACCAGGAGGACATCCGCCCCTTCTTCTGGGGCTGGAAGCGCAGTCACTACACGCAGGTCAACGACTCACTCCGCCGCATGGAAGCCAGGCTGCTGCGCGAGGGCGAGCTCTCGATGGAGTTTCTCGGCGCCTTTGGAAGTGCAACGGCCGATGACGAAGGTGTCGTGACACTCGCTGGAGGTGCCGCGAGAGGTGGCGGTTTCGGAAGAAGCCGGGGACTCAAGGCTGCAGCCCCGATGTCCATGGCGGCAGACGAGTTTGCGGCTGCACCTGGCTCACCACCGCCGCCACCTGCGCCCTTAATGGCTGCAGAGGTAGCGCCCGCACCCCCACCAGCGCCAGAACCAGAGGGTGGCCAGGACGGACCACAGCCCATGATCCGCAGCAACCTCGCTGACAGCGCGGTGTGGGTGGCAGATTTCAAGACCGATGCGAATGGCGAGGGCGAGCTGAACTTCAACCTGCCGGAGAACCTCACCACGTGGAAGTTGCGCTCCTGGGTCATGGGACCGCTGACGCAGGTCGGTGAGGCTGGCGTGGAGGTGATCACGCGAAAAAATCTCATGGTTCGCTTGCAAGCTCCGCGTTTCTTTGTGGAGAAGGACGAGGTCGTGATCTCCGCGAACGTGCATAACGAAATGGATGTTTCGCAGCAGGTGAAGGCCGTGCTCGAACTCGAAGGCGGTGTCCTGGAGTTCATCGAAGCCGAGACCAAAACTCCCGCCCCACGTGAAGTTGCTGCCCACAGTGAAACCCGCATTGATTGGCGCGTGAAAGTCGTGGCCGAAGGTGAGGCAAAGATCCGCGTGAAAGCGCTGGCGCAAAAGGACAGCGACGCCATGGAGATGACCTTCCCCGCCTACACGCACGGCATGCTGAAGACAGATTCCTGGAGCCTGGCCCTGCGACCCGATCAAGCTAGTGGCAAGGTCACCGTCAAAGTGCCTGCGGAGCGCAAGCCTGAGCAGTCACGCCTGGAAGTGCGCTACTCACCCACGCTGGCCATGGCACTCGTGGATGCCCTGCCCTACCTCGCTGACTATCCTTATGGCTGCACCGAACAAACTTTGAATCGCTTCGTGCCGACGGTCATCACGCTGAATGTGCTGAAAAACCTCGGCGTGGATCTGAAGACCATTCGTGAAAAGCGCACGAACCTCAATGCCCAGGAAATCGGCGATGCCGCGAAGCGTGCCAAACGCTGGCAGGGCAAGGATCGCGAGGGTAAATTGAAAGAAGCCGTCTTCGATGAAGACGAGGTCATGAAGATGGCCAAGACCGGTTTGAAGCGTCTCGAAGCCATGCGCAATGGAGATGGTGGCTGGGGCTGGTTCCCCGGTGGCCGTGAATCTTCACCTCATATCACCGCACTGGTACTGCATGGTTTGAAAGCCGCGCAGAAGGCTGGCCTGGATGTCAACGACGGCACCGTGCGTCAGGGCCTGGACTATCTCAAGAGCCATGAAGCCGAAGAACTCCGCTGCTTGAAGCTTCCAGAGAAGCACAAGGATCACAAGAGCAGCCCGGATCATCTCGATGCCCTCATTCACTGCACCCTGGTGGAGCACGGCCAGGGCAACAAGGAGATGCGCGGCTTCCTCTATGAGAAGCGGAACAACCTTTCACGCTACAACGTGGCCCTGCTCGGCATGGCCTGCCATGCTGTCGGCGAGAAAGACCGTCGTGACATGTGCCTGCGTAATCTCCGCCAGTTCCTGAAGCAGGATGATGAGAACCAAACCGCCTGGCTGGAACTGCCGCAGGGTGGCTGGTGGTACTGGTGGGATGATGCCATCGAGACCCAGGCTAT
Organism: Prosthecobacter gellanilyticus; assembly: GCF_007992435.1. Classification (GTDB taxonomy): domain Bacteria; phylum Verrucomicrobiota; class Verrucomicrobiia; order Verrucomicrobiales; family Verrucomicrobiaceae; genus Prosthecobacter; species Prosthecobacter gellanilyticus. The sequence goes on from NZ_BKAG01000012.1 coordinate 8,332, forward strand.
CTTCCTGCGCCTGCTGAGCGCCGTCGAACCGAAAGGCGAGACTGCGGCACGCATCGCCAAGTATCTGCTCAACAACCGCCGCAACGGCACCTACTGGAACAGCACGAAGGACACCGCTGCGGTCATCGAGGCGATGGCAGACTTCGTGAAGGCCAGCGGTGAATCCGCACCTCAGCAAACCGTGGAGTTGCTGGTCGACGGCAAATCCCGGACGAAAGTGGAGATCACCAAGGAGAATCTCTTCAGCTTCAACGGGACCTTTGTTCTCAGTGGTGAAGATCTCAGCACTGGCGAGCACACGGTGGAACTGCGCAAGCTGGGTGAATCCCCTCTGTATGCGAACGCTTATCTCACCGTGTTCTCCAAGGAGGACATGATTCCCGCCGCAGGACTCGAGGTGAAGGCTCGCCGCAAGTTCTACAAGCTCATCGAAGAAAAGCCTGATCAGCAGGTGGCCGGCTCGCGTGGTCAGGTGGTGACCCAACAAGGTTTGAAATATCGCCGCGAGGAAGTCGCCAGCGATGCTGCCATCAAGAGTGGCGACCTCATCGAAGTCGAGCTGAGCATCGAGAGCAAGAACGACTATGAGTACGTGCTCATCGAGGACATGAAGCCTGCAGGCTTCGAGCCTGTCGAGGTTCGCAGCGGTTGGAACTACGATGGGCTGGCGAGTTACCAGGAGTATCGCGATGAACGCGTGGCCTTCTTTGCCGACCGCCTGCCCAAGGGCACTCACAATCTGCGCTATCGCGTGAAGGCCGAGATCCCCGGCCGCTTCAGCGCCCTGCCCACCAAGATCGAGGCCATGTATGCCCCGGAACTCAAAGGCAACTCTGACGAGTGGAAGGCCAAGATCGTGGAGGAGTGATGCGGGGGGGGTGTCCTCACCCGCATGCCCAACCAACTTTTGATTAACGTGCCAGTGCCGCAGTCTTTTCAGCGGCACTGACCGGCTTGGGCTCGTCAAACTGCATGAGCACCGTTGCACCATCGCCTTGAAGAATGCGCAGCTGCACGAGACGTTTGTTGCCGCGGTTGATCTGGAGATCGAGCTGCTTCAGGTGACGTTTCACAAACGGAGCCTTGGGCCGCAGCGTGATGGTGGAGATGCCAGGCGTGTCTTCGCTTTCCTTGACCAGGAAGTGCCGGTTCAGCTCATCCGGACTGGCCTCGCGGCCGCTCAGAAAGCGCGCCCACATGCGGTAGCGGGAGTCGTTTTCATCCAGCTCCTTCCATGGGGCGTCCGGTGCTTCCTTCACCCGAAACTCACGGGCATCATGCACCAGCACGGTCACTGCTTGAGAGGTGTCACCGAGCTCCCAACGGAACGCACCATCCTGAAAGCGCCAGAAGCGCCCCTCGGAAACCACGGGCTGTTTCAGCGCGGGCAGATTGCGCGTCTGCCGGAAGCTCACCACCATGTCTGGCAAATCCTTCTGGGCCGCAGCCCAGTCCATCATGACGGCAGGAATCGGCTCAGTCGGTTTGGGAAGAGTCACGGCCTGCGACCATGCGAGGGCTGGCATGACGAGGGCGAGGAGAAACGGGCGCATGGAAGATACTGAGGAAAATGGAGGACAATGTGACGTCTCAAGGCAGCAAGGCCTTCAAACGCTTCACTTCAGCGCGCACATCGGAGGCGAGCAAGAACGCTGAAACTACGACCACACGACGTGCGCCAGCCTGCAATATTTCAGAAGCTCGCGCCTCATTCACCCCGCCGATACAGAAGATCGGGAGGCTCACCAGCTCATGAACGCGGGTGATGTCCTGCAAACCGATCGGCACATAGTCAGGCTTGGTGCCAGTGGCATAAAGAGGTCCAAAGCCGATGTAGTCCGCCTGCTCAGCCTGAGCCGCCACAGCCTGATCCAGACTGTGCGTGGACTTGCCCACGAAGATCTCGGGACCGACGATGGCACGCGCCTTCGCCACCGAGTCGTCATCCTGGCCGACATGCACGCCTTCACTGCCGACGATGGCAGCCACTTCCGGATGATCGTTGATGACCAAGGGCACGCCGAGTTCACGGGTCACAGGAAGCATGGAGCGAGCGAGCGATTCCACCTCCGCCGGTGTCGCGCCCTTGGCTCGCAGTTGCAGGATGTCGACACCACCTTCAGCAAGCGCCCGTGTCATGGTCACCACGTTCTCCGGTTTGACGTAACCAAGATCGACGATGCCATAGAGTCGCGCAGCGCGCAGGGACTGAAGAGAGGCGGAGAGGTCGGGCATGCTTCTCACCTGCTGTGAAGTCGCCGCATGGTCAAGCACCGGCACACAGACTCTGCAGCCATTCCCGCAAAGCCTCCTTCCAGGAGCGCACGGGATGCCCGAGCAACTCTGCCAGACGAGCATTCGACATCACCGTATGCCGTGGCCGGCGTGCAATGAAGCTCGGGAAATCATCCAAGCGGTTTCCCTTCACCTCGAGACGCTCGGCTAAAAGTCCCAGCTCGACCGCGAAATCGACCACCTGCTGCCCATAGGTCTGCCAGGTCGCCACACCGCTGTTACAGAGATTGAGGGGCCCCGAAACGGAAGGCATTTTTTGCCAGAGCAACTCCAGCCAGGAGGCGATGTCATGCACGCTGGTCGGCGCGCTCCATTTGTCACCGATGGCCTGCAGACTCTTTCCTTGCCTGACCTCATTGAGGATTTGATCGGGAAAGCTGGGCCCGTTGCTACCGCCGAAGAGCCATGAGACTCGCGCTACCAGTGCCTCCGGGCACTCTCGCAGCACTGTGGTTTCTCCATCGCGCTTTGTGCGCCCGTAGTGATTGACGGGATTTGTGATCAGAGTCTCATCCAGCAGGTCTTCGGTCTCACCATCAAAGACATAGTCCGTGCTGATTTGAATCATGCGTGCCCCGCGGCGCTGACATTCTGTGGCCATGACCGCCGGTGCCTCAGCGTTGATGCGTGCGGCAAGTTCAGGCTCACGCTCGCAGACATCCGGACTGGTGATCCCTGCGCAGTTGATGAGCAGGTCAAAGTCCATGTCCCGCAAAGCGGTGGTCATGGACTCGGGCTTGGACAAATCCAGCCTGTCACGTCCTGGCGTCAACAGATCATAACGCGAGGTATAGTGCCTGACCAGAACACCACCTAGACGCCCGGTGGTGCCCGTGATCAGGAGTTTCATCCTCAACGCGCAGACAGATTAACTCTCAGCAGCGGGTTCGGCCGGGGGAGCAGCTGGTGGCGACTGACCGTCACTCTTGTGATCATCGTGATGATCGTCATCGTGATGGTCTTCTTCGTCATGCTTGTTCTCGCGAGGATCGTGCCCGTGCTGGTAGTGAGGGTCCTTATGCTCCGTCACGCCCTTCAGATGGGTCTTGAACTTGCGATGGCGCTGCTGCTCAGGCAGCGGGCTGATCTGCATGTTGATGTTACGACCGGCCATCTTCGGCTCCTGGTCGACATGTCCCATGGTCAGGAGGTCTTCCTTGATCTTTTTGGCAAGCTTGTGACCGAGCTCCTGATGGGCGATCTGACGACCACGAAACTGAAGCTGGATGCGGCACTTGTGCCCTTCTGCCAGGAAATCTTCAGCATGGAGGATTTTGATCTGATAATCATGCGGGTCGATGCCGATGCGGAACTTCATTTCCTTCACCTTGCCGCCCTTCTGGTGCTTGTGAGCTTCCTTCTTGTGCTTCTCCTGGGTGTACTTGTACTTGCCGTAGTCGACAATTTTGCACACCGGCGGTTCGGCGTTTGGCGCCACTTCCACGAGGTCAAGGCCACGCTCCTTGGCCATGCGAATGGCTTGGGAGGTCAGCAGCACACCGTACTGTTGATGGTTCACGCCATCAACCACGCGCACTTTGGGCGCACGGATGCGCTCATTGATGCGGGTCTGGTCGACATAGCGGCCATTGTTCGGCCGGCCGCCACGGTTCGGGCCACCACCGCCCATCGGCGGACGGGGACCTCCCATGGGAGGACGATATCCACCAGCTCCATTACCCTGATAGCCGCCAGCTCCTGGTGGGCGCGGTCCCAGTGGAGGCGCTCCTGCTGGACGCGGTGCGCCTGCTCCTGGAGGCCCTGCTGGGGCACCTGCGGGTGGCGGAGTGCCGGCCGGACGTGCGGGCTGCTGGTTTTGATTGCCCTGGCCCGGCCTGCCGCCGTACTGGGTGCTGCTCAGATTCTGGAATGGATTGCTAATAGTAGACCTCCTGGATGGATTCGGGATTCAAGAGGCCGGTAGAACCAGCACCCTGAAAAGTTTTCATGCGGACAGTACGGTAGAATTCAAACATATCAGACCGTACGGACTCGCGGCAGCATGGACGTTTTCTCCCGGTCCCGATCATGCGGGATGGTGTGAAAACGAGGGACAAAAATCATGCAGTAAAGAAAGGCGCGAAGGAAGGGCGAAAGCCGGATATCAAGCAAACAATCCGGAAGCCACGCACTCCTTAACGCAAGATTAACCACTTTCTTAGCACTCGGCAAGACGATTTCCGATATAATCTACCGAGGCGAAATCGGCACATCCAGCCGGAGCGGCACTAACGATGCTTGCCGATTGGTTGTATCAACGCTTGGATAGGTCCACCACATCGCCCATGCGCTCGCTTCCGTTCCTCCTCACCTGGCGAAAGGAAGCCGCCATTTTGCTGGCGATGCTGGTGACCTTGCTGGGGCCGTTCGTGCTCAAGCCGCGAGAGAGCACCGCTCCCGCTAAATTTGACCGGCGTCTGGTCATCCTCACCCCGCACCATGAGTTGATCCGCGAGGAGTTCGGGCGCGCCTTTGCCCGCAGTTGGAAGGAGGAGACCGGCCAAACCATCTTTATCGACTGGCGGGTTCCCGGCGGCACATCGGAGATCGCCATGATGATGAAGTCCGACTACACGGCTGCCTTTCAACATCACTGGTCCCGGAATTTAAAAAAGCCTTGGACGCCTGAGGTCGCTCAGGCCTGCCTGAATGCCAGGGCCGCTCCCAATGACCCGGCACGGGCGGAGTTCCTGCGTTCCAACGTGGGCATCGGTATCGACCTGTTTTTCGGCGGCGGCGGGTTTGACTTCCAGATCCAGGCAGATGCTGGCACGCTGGTGGCGGAGGTCGGTCCAGGAACCGGCCTGGCAGCGTTGCGAAAAAAACATCCCGACTGGTTCACGGATGCGATCATTCCCGAAAACCTCAGCGGCGAGCCTTTTCGCGATGCCAGGGACCGCTGGTGCGGTACCTGCCTGTCCAGCTTCGGCATTGTCTTCAATCGTGATGTTCTGCGCCGGCTCGGCATCGAGAAGGATCCTGAGAACTGGAGTGATCTCGCCGATCCCAAGCTGCAGGGCATGGTGGCTCTGGCAGATCCTGGCCGCAGCAGCTCGGTGGTGAAGGCCTTTGAGATGCTCATCCAGCAGGAAATGCAGAATGCCCTGACCAAGTTGATGATGGACCCGGGCAGGATCCCACCGGCGAAAATCGAAGACACCGCCGTGCAACAGGGCTGGACTGCTGGGCTGGCTCTGATCCAGCGCATCAGCGCCAATGCCCGCTACTTTAGCGATACTTCCACGAAGATCCCGCTGGATGTGCTGCGCGGTGACGCCGCAGCGGGAATGTGCATCGACTTCTATGGCCGGTCGGCCGAGGAGTCTGTGAAGCGTGCCGATGGCACCTCACGTGTCGGGTTCATCATGCCGGTCGGGGGCACCTCCATCAGTGTGGACCCGATCGCCCTCATGCGTGGCGCGCCAGATCCAGAGCTGGCCACTGCCTTCATGGAATTCGTGCTCAGTGAACCCGGGCAGCGCCTCTGGGGTTATCGGGCAGGCACGCCAGGAGGTCCGGAAAAGCTGGCACTCCGCCGTTTGCCCGTCCGCCGTGATTTCTACACGCCGGACCGCCTCGCGCTGATGAGTGACGCGCAGGTCATGCCCTATGACAGGGCTCGTGCCTTTGTCTATCACGCTCCCTGGACGGCCTCAGCCTTCAGTTCTCTGCGCTTTCTGCTTCGGGTGCTGTGCGTGGATACGCATGAGGAGCAGAAGACCGCCTGGAAGCATCTGGCGCGTGGCAACTTCCCTCCGCGTGCCACCACGGTTTTCCATGAGCTCGCCCCGGTTCGCTACGATCTGGCCCTGGGAGACATCAGTCAGATTCTGCGTTCGCGAAACAAGGTGGCGGAGACGCGGCTCTCCCGTCAGCTTGGCTCCCAGGTGAGGCGAAACTATGAGCTCGCAGCCAAACTCGCCCGCCAGGGGCGCTGAAACAGACGCTCCCTGTGGCATGCCGGGTGTCGAGAAAGGTTGTCTCAAAATGACATTCTTTTCACCAGCCAGACAGGGAATGACGTAGTAATTTGCATATCTTCATTCCCCTCCACGGCCTGATGATTGCTCGCCTCCTTCTCGCCCTCCTTCTTGTTACTGCGGGAGCTTCCTGCCGCTCGACCCAGCGTTTGGTGAAGGCTTTCCCTGCCGAGCCATCGTCATTCCTGGTGAACCAGCATGCCTTGATCAAGACGGATGCTGCCAAGTCCCCATTCCTTCGCGACTGGCGCAACAAGGACGCCGCAGCCTGGACGGAGGCCGAAAAGCGCAAACGCATCTACATTTCTCCTGTGGGCCTTGACCACCTGCGCCCGATGTCGCGCACCCTCTCCAAGATCGAGGTCACTGAGAAGTCCCGGCAAAAGAATGTGCGCAAGCTGGGAGACTACTTTCACGAGGAGATCGTGAAAGCTTTCAAGAGCGCACCACCTGGTAATCGCGAAGTCGTTCCCGCTGCGGATGCTGATTCTCTTGTGCTCGAAGTGGCGATCATTGAGTTCAATCCTAACCCCGTGATCGGAGGCCTGGTGCGCAAAGGCATCAACATCCTGCTCTGGCCTGGAGCAGAAACCGCTGTCTCCCATAAGCTCAAAGGCAACATGGCCATCGAGGGGCGGCTCATGGATTTCAAGACCAAGCAGGTGCTCTATGAGTTCGCGGATGCGGAGCAGAACCGCTCCGGCATCATCCTCTACGTGCACGACTACACGACCTACACCTACTTCCGCAAAGCCTGCCGCGAGTGGGCGAAGCAGATTGAGGCCGTGGTGCGCACGGAAGCCGCTTCGACCGTGAAGGACGGTCCTGCGGCCACGCTGCTGCTCTGGTGATCAGTCTCGAGGCTTGCATTCAGAGGCGGTTTCAGTCAGCATCCTGGCTCATGAGCGCTTTTCAAAAGCTCGTGACTCGTCTGGTGCCCGCTTCCTGGGCGGCCAGCATGGAGGCGGAATCCCGTCGCTGGCATGCCTGCTGCCCCTGTGGTCATGCCCGCTCCATCTGGGATCTGGGCGGCATCCGCTGGAAAGGGGGCGGTCATCCCCGCACATGGCTTCCCTGCCCTGCCTGTGGTCAGCGCACCTGGCATACCGTTCGCCTGTTAGACGCGGAGAAGTGAAATTCGTGTTTTCCTCGGCACATTTAAGCATTACGGAAGCGCTGGGTCGGCCGGAGTGGTCGCTCGTCGGTCCTGCTTCGGCAGGATGCGGACGAGAGGAAAGTCCGGACACCATAAGGCAGCGTGCCGCGCGCAAGCGTTGGAGGTTCTGGGGCAACCCAGGGCAATGGAAAGTGTCACAGAAAACAAACCGCCTTCTGGAGCTCGCAAGAGCAAAGGAGGGTAAGGGTGAAAAGGCGGGGTAAGAGCCCACCGCTCCGACAGTAATGAAGGAGGCATGACAAACCCCACGCGGTGCAAGACAGAACAGGAGAAATGGCCCGCCTGGCCACAAGTCCTGTCGCTTCGGCGGCAGGATGGATAGCTCCGGGTAATAGTTGCATCCTGCGTCAGCAGGAGTCGGCTCCGCGAGGAGTCGTCAGATAAATGATCACACCTGAGGCCGAAAGGTCGCAGGCACAAAATCCGGCTTATGAAGGCCGACCCACTTCTATTTTTTGTTGGAAACGAAGGATGGCAACGTTCTCAGGGGAAATGGCGCTTGGCCACCCCTCATGAAAGCACTCCTCATCCTTCTTTCCTCAGCCGTCCTTCTGCATTCGGCGTCCGCCGCGGAATCCCGGCCTAACATCCTGCTCTTTTATGCCGATGACCTCGGCTATGGCGAGCTCGGTTGTTACGGGTTCAAGGAGGTGCCAACGCCGAACATTGATTCGATCGCTGCCAACGGCATCCGCTTCACCAACGGTTATGTCTCCGCGCCGCTCTGCTCGCCTTCGCGTGCGGGTCTGATGACCGGGCGCTACCAGCAGCGCTTCGGTCATGAGAATAACATGATGACCGCCGAGAAGGGCCTGCCGATCGCCGAGAAGACCTTCGGCGACCGCATGAAAGCGCTTGGCTACGCCACGGGAGCCGTCGGCAAATGGCATCTCGGCAACGATCCAGCTTATCTGCCGATGAAACGCGGCTTCGACGACTACTTCGGTGTCTTCGGCAACCCCGGCTCTTACTTCACACCGAAGGGACTGATCGATTCAAAGATCTCCGCCGAACCGCAAAAGGCACCGGAGAATTTCTACACCACCGATGCCTTCGCCGCCCGCGCCTCCGAGTGGATCACCAGCAAAAAAGAAGCTCCCTGGTTTCTTTACATGCCCTTCAATGCCGTGCATTCACCCCATGAAGCCACGGAGAAGTATCTGCAACGCTTCACCCACATCAGCGATCCGAAGCGCCGGCAGTTTGATGCGATGCTTGCCGCCATGGACGATGCTGTCGGTGTGGTCCTCGCGAAGGTCCGTGAGTTGAAGCTGGAGGAGCGCACTCTCATCTACTTTATCAGTGACAACGGTTCGCCGAATGATCGTGGCGAGGCGAACGGTCCCCTGCACGGCAAAAAGCACACCTGCTGGGAAGGCGGCATTCGCCTGCCTTGGTTGATGCAATGGAAGGGCACCCTGCCCGCAGGCAAAATCGAAGACCGCCCCGTGATCCAGCTCGATGTGCTGCCGACCTGCGTCTCTGCAGCCGGAGGCACGGTGGATCCTGCGTGGAAGCTCGATGGCGTGAACCTCCTCCCCTTTGTGAAAGGTGAAAACAGTGAGCGCCCTCATCCCACGCTCTACTGGCGCATCGACAACATGTGGGCTGTCCGCCACGGTGATATGAAGCTCGTCTCAGCCGAGGCAGGTCGCGAGCCTGAACTGTTCGATCTTGCTGCTGACATCGGCGAGACGAAGAACCTAGCCTCCGCGCAGCCAGAAAAAGCCGCTGAACTCAAACGCTTGTGGGACGATTGGAACACCTCACTCACAGCACCTGCCTTCGGCGCGAAGCACAAGATGAAGAAGGCCAAGGGTAAGGGTAAGAGAATGGAGGCTAGCAAAGCCACCCCCACGCCGCCTAGCGAGCCCGAGACTACCCCCAAGTCCAAAAAAGAACTCAGGCAGGAACGGAAGAAGAAGGCTGCCTCAAAAGCAGCCGCAGCTCCCGCCGTCGACAACTGATCCGTCAGGCTCAGTGCCCTGCTCAGATCACCGGCTTCACGGGCACCAGGGTGTCTCGCAGGGCCTTGGCTTCTGTCAAAAACTGGCGCAGGGCAGCTTCGTCCTGGCCTTCCAGGATGTGCATGAGCTCGCCCAAAGCCACCGAAGCCTCACGAAGCTGGGCGATGAGAGCTGGCCGGTTGCTCATGGCGATGCCATTCCAAAGACCAGGGTCGCCTCCCGCCACGCGGGTGGTGTCGCGAAAACCTCCAGCAGCGCATTTCACAGCCTCAGGATCCCCCCGCAGCGCGGCCAGGGTGGTGATGGCGGCCATCATGTGCGGCAGATGAGAGATGCGGGCCACCTTCACGTCATGCTCGTCCGGTCCAAATTCGAGAAGGCGGCAGCCCAGGGCCACCCAGAAGTTCCGCAGACGCTGCAGATCCTCAGGCCTGGTCAGATCCGTGGGAGTCAGCAGGCAGGCAGCGTTTTGAAACAGATCCCCACGAGCAGCCTCGACACCTGTCTTCTCAGATCCCGCCATGGGGTGACTACCGATAAAACGGTGGCCAAGGACAGGCTCCACAGCCCGCACCACGCTGCCTTTGACACTGCCCACGTCTGTGATCAGGCAGTCTTCCGCCAGATCCGCCGTCACGATCTGCTGCGCCAGTCCGGCCATGGTTTCCACCGGCGTGCAGAGGATGATCAGTGAGGCTCCAGCCGCGGCCGCTGCGGCATCCGTGAAGAATTCTGCCTGGATCCCTCGCGCCCGGATGGCCTCCGCAGCCGACTCGCGTCGCGCCCAGAAGCGCAGTTTGACCTTCGGCATCCGCTCCTGCACGGCGAGCGCCACCGAGCCTCCGAGGAGACCGGGGCCGTAGAGGGAAAGGATGCGTTCGCTGGGCATGGGAGGGGCGGAGGTGTAGCTGGGCCGTTCGCCGATGCAAACGAGCCTTTCAAGCCCGTTGATCTTGCACCCTGCTAAGGCCGCCTCTATACCTCCCGCCCTCCCTGAATGCACATCGCCGATATTCTCAACCAGCAGCGCCCGACGCTGTCATTTGAATTTTTCCCGCCCAAGACCAACGAGGCCTTTGAGGCCCTGTATCAGACCATCGGCGAACTGGAGGCCTACAAGCCCTCTTTTGTGAGCGTGACCTATGGCGCGGGTGGCTCCACCCGTGAGCTGACGCATGACCTGGTCGTCCGCATCAAGAAGACCACCACTCTGGACCCCGTGCCGCATCTCACCTGCGTCTGTCATGGCGAGTCTGACATTGCCTCCATCCTCGAGCGCTATGCCGAGGCTGGCGTGAGCAACATCCTGGCCCTGGGTGGTGATCCTCCTCGCAACCTGGAAGGTTACGACCGCAAAAAAGATGCCTTCCAGCAGGCCGCCGACCTTGTGCGTTTCATCAAGAAGTTCAATGAAAGCGGCGCGCATCCCGACAAGCGCGGATTCGGCATCGGCGTCGCCGGATTTCCTGAAGGCCACCCTAACACGCCTAACCGAGTGTTGGAAATGGACTACCTGAAGGCCAAGTGTGACGAAGGCGCGGACTACATCTGCACCCAGCTCTTCTTTGATAACCACGACTTCCTGGACTTCCGTGATCGCTGCCGCCTCGCTGGCATCACCATCCCCATCATCGCCGGCATCATGCCCATCACCAGTGCCAGCGGCATGAAGCGCATGGCGGATCTGGCCGCCGGTGCCCGTTATCCCGCCAAGCTGCTGCGCGCCATCCAGCGTGCTGGCAATGATGAGGCCGCTGTCCAGCGCGTGGGCGTGCACTATGCCACCGAGCAGTGCCGCGACCTGCTCGAAAACGGTGTGGATGGCATCCACTTCTACACCCTGAACAAATCCCACGCTACCCGTGAGATCTACGCCAGCCTGGGCATCCGTGATTCTTCTGCAGTCCGCTCCGCATGAGTTCTCAACAACCTCTCATCGCCGCCATTGAAGCAGGTGGCACGAAATTCGTCTGCGGCATCGGCCGTGGTCCTCACGAGATCCTCGCCACGCATCGCATCGATACCACGACGCCGGAAGAAACTCTGGAAAGTGTTTGCCGCTGGTTCTCCAAGATGAAGCTGGAGCATGGACCTTTCGAAGCCATGGGTGTGGGCAGCTTCGGTCCTGTGGATTTGAACCCGAAGAGCGAGAGCTATGGCTTCATCACCAGCACACCGAAACCAGGCTGGCAGCACACAGACGTGGTCACGCGTCTGAAGCACCGTTTCAAGGTGCCGGTCGGTTTCGATACCGACGTGAATGCCGCTGTGCTCGGTGAATACCTTTGGGGCGCAGGTCAGGGCATTGACCCTCTCGTTTACATCACCGTCGGCACAGGTGTCGGTGGTGGTGTGCTGGTGAATGGCCAGCTTCTTCATGGTGCCTTGCATCCTGAGATCGGCCACCTCGCCGTGCCTCCACCCGTGAACAGTCTCGCCGTGCAGCGCGACTGCCAGTGCCCTTTCCACAAAAGCTGTGTCGAAGGTTATGTCTGCGGCCCGTCCATCGCGAAACGCTGGGGCGTGCGCGCAGATACACTACCTCTGGAGCATCCAGCCTGGGAAGAGATCTCTGATGCCATGGCGCACGCGCTGATGAACATCTGCCTCACGCTTTCTCCCAAGCGCATCATCCTCGGCGGCGGTGTCATGGAGCAGCCGCAGCTCATCCCGCTCATCCGCGGCAAGCTCATGAGCCATCTCAATGGCTACCTGCTCATCCCGCAGCTTGGGAAGGAGATCGACCAGTTCGTGGTCTCCCCAGGTCTCGGCAGCCGCTCTGGTTTGCTTGGCTCCCTTGCTCTCGGCCGCATGGCCTTAGACCAGAAAATCACCCACTCATGAGCCAGACTGCTGCACCTCTGACCGCAACGGATGTCCACCGCACTTATCATTTAGGTGGGCATGATTTGCCGGTGCTGCGTGGGGTCGACCTGCAGGTGCAGGCGGGCGAGAAGATCTTCCTCTGCGGCCAGTCGGGATCGGGCAAGACGACCCTGCTCTATGTGCTCGGCGGGTTGGAAAAGCCCACTCAGGGAGATGTGCTGGTCCATGGCAAGTCACTCTATCACGGCCCGGCCAAGGCACGTGCGCAGATGCGCAATACCACGATGGGGTTTGTGTTTCAGCACTACTTTTTGTTACCTGAATTGACGGCCTTAGAGAATGTCTGCCTGCCAGCCATGATCGGTGGCAAGAAGGCCGAGGCGCGCGCCCGTGAGCTTTTGGACAAAGTGGGGCTTAGTAAACGCCTGGACCATCTGCCCACCGAACTCAGCGGTGGTGAGCAGCAGCGCGTGGCCATCGCCCGTGCGCTGATCAACGATCCGGGCATCCTCTATGCCGATGAACCCACCGGCAACCTCGACGCCTCCACTGGCTCAGGTGTGATCGACATGCTCCTCCAGATCGTGAATGAAGCGAAGAAGACACTCGTTGTCGTCACGCATGATCAGGTCCTGGCCAAGCGCGGTGACCGGCGCCTGATCCTCAAGGAAGGCAAACTGGTGGAAGAGTAGCCGTCCAACCTTCAGCCTAACTAACCGTGTTGTGACTCCGGATTGGAATCGTCTTTTTCCGGAGGCTGATTATAGGCTGTCCATGGGGCTGCGACCCGGAGATGCCTCGCGATTTTGGAGCGACTGGGATCCGAGCGGCGCCGTCCATGCTCAACGTCAGTACTGGCTGGAGAATGCGCCGCAGGACTACACTGCTTACCTTCCCGAAGGTGAGGAATCACGCGCCGAGGCGCTAGAGTGGATGCACTCATTCAGTGCTGCTCCAGAGCCAGACTGGGTCATCATGTCAGCAGACACTCAGCAGGAACCGCGAGCTATTGCCGGGGAGGTCATCTTCCCATCCTCATGGTCGCTGCGGGACAAGATCGGCCTGCCCATGAGTGCGGTGCACTCGCCCGTGCCCGGTTTGTCAGAGCAGATCGGCCCTGGCATCCAGAGTTTCCTTTCCCGGCTCAAGCCCGAGGCTGCTTGGGAGCGGGAAAACTGGGGGCTCGCGGCGGATGCTGAGCTCAACCATCACCCCTCCCTTCCAAGACTTCGTCTGCACTCAGATGCCCGTCCTGAGACAACCTGGATCCGCCTAGAGCATCAATTCCTCACGCGGCTGCCCCAGACCCTTTGCATCCTTTTTGGTATCCGGGTGACCTGCCATCGGCTGGACCAGGTGGCTGCCCTGCCTGGGCTCCGTGAACGCATCCGCCGGGCGTTGATCACCATGCCCGAGCCCCTCGCCCGCTACAAAGGCCTGCATGAGTGTCGGAACGCAATTCTGGCATAAGAAAATCGCGCCCAGCGTTCGACATCCGGCGTTTCCCGAGATAGCTTCGCGCATCATGTCCACAGCCCTCGCCCCTGCCATTTCCGCCCAAATTGAAGCCCTCTGCGCCAGCATCGTCGCAGATCCAGAGATCCAGTCCGCCCGCAATGCTGCGGAAACCTTCCTGGCGGATGAAGGCGGCGTGTCCCTCTATCGCGAGGTGATGACCCTCGGCCGCAGCCTGGAGCAGCGTCACCGCAGCGGTGCCGAGCTGGAGCCTGCTGAAGTGAACCGCTTTCAGGATCTGCAAGAGAAGGCTGACCAGCACGAAGGCATCCAGAGCTTCATGGCCGCTCAAGACAAGCTCCAGAATCTGGCCAACACGCTGAATACCTTCATCGCTAAGACGCTTGAAAAAGGCAGCGTGCCTGCGGCTGAGGAAGTCATGGGCAGCGGATGCTGCGGTGGTGGCTGCGGCTGTAAGTAATCCTGAATGACGGATCATGGATCCGTCATCGGCGTGCCCCCGCTCATCATGACCATCTTTGAGGCTCGTGGACTGCGCAAGGTGTACCACACCGGCGAGCTCGACGTCGTCGCGCTGCAAAAGGTGGACCTCGATTTCAAGCAGGGCGAGCTCGTCGTGCTGCTGGGCGCCTCCGGCAGCGGCAAGTCCACCCTGCTAAACATCCTCGGCGGCCTCGATGTGCCGACCACCGGCCAGCTTCGCTACAAGGGCTGGGACCTCACCGATGGCAACGAGCGCACTCTCACCCAGTTCCGGCGCAACTGCGTGGGCTTCGTTTTCCAGTTGTACAACCTCATCCCGAGTCTGACCGCTCGCGAAAATGTGGCGCTGATCACAGATATCTCACGAGATCCCATGAAGCCGGAAGATGCGCTCGCCATGGTGAACATGGAGCACCGCATGGATCACTTCCCCAGTCAGCTCAGCGGCGGTGAGCAGCAGCGCGTGGCCATCGCCCGCGCGATTGCCAAAAAGCCTGAAGTGCTCCTTTGCGATGAGCCCACCGGCGCCCTCGATGTGAACACCGGCATCACCGTGCTGGAAGCTGTGGAGCGCATCAATCGTGAACTCGGCACTCTCGCCGTCATCATCACACACAATGCTGACATGGCGGACATGGCAGACCGCGTGCTGCATCTGAAAGACGGCCAGATCATCAAGGAACACCGCAACGATGAGCGGAAGCCGGTGACGAGCTTAAAGTGGTGATTATTGGTTAGGCTTGCCTACACCAGTACCTCTTTGATCACCTTCGCCCCTTCGACTCCGCTCAAGCGCGCATCGAGTCCCTGGAACTTGAAGCTGAAGGCTTCGTGCTTGATGCCAAGCTGATGCAGCATCGTCGCATGCAGATCATGCACTGTGGTGACTTTATCGACCGCAGCATAGCCCAGATCATCCGTGGCACCATGCACGAGACCGCCTTTGATGCCAGCACCGGCCATCCAGACGGACATGGCTTTGTTATGATGGTCACGACCACTGCCGCCCTGGGACATCGGTGTGCGGCCAAACTCACCGGCCCACACGATGAGCGTCTCCTCCAGCATGCCGCGCTGCTTGAGATCCGTGATGAGTGCCATGCAAGCCCGGTCGATCTCCTCAGCCTTGAGGGCCACACCTTCCTTCACGCCACCGTGGTGGTCCCAGTCTTTGTGATACAATTGGATAAACCGCGTGCCGCGCTCCGCCAGACGACGGGCCAGCAGACAGTTTGAAGCAAAGGAGCCATCACCTGGCTGGCAGCCATAGAGTTCCAGCGTCTTCGCCCCTTCCTTGCTCAGATCCATCAGATCCGGCACACTGGCCTGCATCTGGAAAGCCATCTCATACTGCGCGATGCGCGTGGCGATCTCAGGATCATCAATGAGCGTGTTATGCTGTTGGTTCAACGCATTGATCGCCGCCACATCCGCGCCTTGCTGGTCACGGCTGATGCCGTTTGGATTCGTCAGATAGAGAACTGGATCTCCCTTCGCACGAAGCTGCACCCCTTGATACTTGGAGGGCAGAAAACCACTGCTCCACTGCCGTGCGGCAATGGGTTGGTTCTGTCCGCCACGGCCCAGTGACGTCAGCACCACAAAGCCAGGCAGATCGGAAGCTTCCGTGCCGAGACCATAGGTCACCCAGGCACCCATGCTCGGACGTCCGGCGATCTGCGAACCCGTGTTCATGAACATGTGCGCTGGATCATGATTGATCGCGTCCGTGGTCATGCTGCGGATCAGGCAGATGTCATCGATCACACTGCCAATCTGCGGAAACAGGTCACAGATCTCCGTCTGGTTCTTGCCAAACTTGGCGAACTTGTGCTGCGGTCCGAAGCACATCAGCGGCTTGCCTTGAAGCTGCGCCAGCTGCTGCCCCTTGGTGAAGGATTCCGGCATCGGCTTGCCATCCATCTCCGCGAGTTTTGGCTTCGGATCAAAAGTCTCTAAGTGTGACGGACCACCCGCCATGGTGAGCCAGATCACCCGCTTCGCCTTTTGTGGCAGATGCAGTTTCTCAAGCACCCCTGCCGTGGGTGCCGCCATGGCAGGTCGCAGAAGCGGAGCGAGCGCAACGGCACCCAGCCCCTGCGAGGAGCGGCTCAGCATGGCGCGACGGTTCAGAAAAAGAGGGGACTGCATGTAGCTTCAACAAACGTCACTTCACCCCCTGCTCCTAGCAATGGCCGCATGCACTATCCGACTGCATCTTTTGCGGGAATGTTCCTGCTAGGGATCCGTTTCCTTCAATCGAGACAGACCTCGGGACCCGCAGCCATCGCCTGGCGCTTGAGTGAGGGGAAGGACTTCGTTCCGGCAAATCGCGCGACCTTCGAAGTCAAAGCCAGCAACGGTTGGCAAACCTTTGAAGTGCCGGTTAACACCGATGGGCAGATCATTCATGTGCGCGTGCATCTTCCTGGCGGCATCACCGAGATCCTCTCGTTGGGCATCACCCGCAGCCATCCATGATCACGGCAGTCGTGTGACCGCCGGACGCATGAACGGGTGCTCGTTTGGCCTAACTATTTTTTAGCAGTTGTCTTGCCAAGATTCTTCAACTCAAGCTCCGTCCACATGGCCATGCGGCCTTTCTCCTGCTCGCGAATGGTGGTGACGGCCTTGGCATCAACAGCTGACGCAGTGTGCTCCCATTCGCGGCGGATGTAGGTCAGCACACCGGCGATGTCTTCATCGGTGAGCTGGGGCAGCGGTGGCATGGCGAGGTTGTAGGTGCGGCCAGCGACCTTCACAGGACCGGCAAGACCGTGCATGACGATGCGGGCCAGCACCTCAGGCTTGCCAAGCACCCACTCGCTGTCCACCAACTGCGGTGCGAGGCCATCGAGACCGAAACCATGAGGCTGGTGGCAGGCGGCGCAGAGGGTGTGGTAGATGGTCTTGCCCTTCTCAAAGAGAGCAGTCTGCTCTTCCGTCAGCGGCTTGATCACCGGAGGCTTCGGCGCGCCAGGCTTGCCGACCCAGGCGAGACGGGCTTCGACACTGGCGAAGAGTTTCGCACTGGCCTTGTCGCTCATCGCTGCCTTCAGTATTTTCAGGGAGCCTGGCTCTGCATCCAGCCAAAGCAGCTTCACAGGTGCTTTGGTCTTCGTGTCTCCACCGCTGCTGGAAAGGCCCTTGATGGCTGCAGCCTGGAATTGTCCGCCGGCAGGCTGAGAAGCTGCAAGTTCAAGCATCTCTTCAAATGGACCCGCTTTGTTGGCGGAGGCGAGCAGCGTGCCGAGAGCCTCAATCACCGGCATGATCTGCCCGCCGTTGTCCTTGGTCAGTTGAGCTGCGAGCAGCTTTGCGAAGGCTGCTTCCCTGCCCCGCAGCCCCGTCATCGCACCTTCACGAATCAGGGTGTTCTTGCCACTGCTCGCGAGCAGCTTCGCTGTGGCCACATCAGCATCCGGCAGATTGAGGGACGTGAGCTTGATGGCAAGATGCGCCAGCACCAGCGCATCCTTTTCTGCCGTCATGGCAATGAGGTCTGGTGCGAGGTCGCGAGTGGCAATGCGCACGGCAGCGGCGCGGACCTGGGCATCTTTGTCCTTCAGCGCGCCTTTGATCACATCTGGCGTCGCGGCCATGAGACCATCGAGTGTCCAAAGCGCATGCAGACGAGCGATCGCAGATTCACTGGCGAGCAATTCCTTCAAGGCCGGTGCAACGGAAGCATCGCCCGACTCGACGATGAGGCGCTGCGCAGCATCGCGAACCCAGCCATTGGCGTGGGAGAGCAGCTTCACATCCTTGCTGGCCTTGACCGGCTGCGGACGCTCCTTCGTGTCCGGCACGATGCGCCAGATGCGGCCCTGATTGATGGGCTGCTCAAGTTTACGATCCCTGATGTTCGCGATCAGATAATGGGTGAGGAAGCTCTGGTGCTGAATGATACCGCGATACATGTCCACGATGTAAACAGCGCCATCAGGACCATCCGCTGCCGTGACGGGACGGAAGCGCTCATCGGTAGAGGTGAGGAATTCGCTGCCCTTGTAGGTGTTCGTGGCCTTCACCATGCCGCCGCTCTCACTCATGGTGAAGCGCTTCACCAGATTCCCGCAAGGTTCGGGCACAAAGGCATTGCCACGATAGGCGGCCGGGAAAGCATCGCCGCGATAGATGAGCGCACCACACGTTCCGGTAGGTTTGGTTAGGCGGCCATCAGCGCTCAAAGTCTTCGGATCATAACCACGGTTCACACCGGGCGTCGGATGGGAAGGATAGATGTTCTGATCGGCGGCAAGCTTGGCATTGATGCTGGTGGCATTGCGCAGCAGAGGATTCTTGGTGAAAGCTTCCGTGGGCAGCAGATCCGCACGCAGCATGTCCGAGTTGTAGTTGAAGTAGAGGCGGCCGTAGTTGTCCTGGCACAGCCCCCACTGACCACGGCCGAGACCGCTGTCCTTCTGCCACACGCCGCCACGCAGCTTGAAGCGCGTGCCGTAGCCAGCGCTCCAGATGGCATTGTCCAGCGCCCACACCGGGGTGTTCGCCATATGCTCAGGCTGACCGCCCAAGGTGCCGTAGTCGTTGGCCACGATGTCCTTCACATCCGCCTTGCCGTCACCATCCGTGTCCTTGCAGAAAAACAAGTTAGGCGGCACGGCGATCAATGCCCCGCCATTCACAGCCATGACGGCGCGTGGCATGACGACTTCATCGAGGAAGGCTGTGGCCTTGTCCATGCGGCCATCACCATCAGTGTCCTCAAGAAGGGAGACACGGCCGGTGGGCTGGCTCTCGGTGGTGCCTTCCACATCATGCATGTAGCCGCGCATCTCGACCACGTAGAGACGTCCCTGGTCGTCAAAGCTCATGGCAATCGGCGCCTGGATCATCGGCTCGCAGGCGACGAGCTCGATGCGGAAGCCTTTCTCGACCTTGAAGGTCTTCATGGCTTCTTCGGGGCTCAGCGGAGCCGGTGGAGGCAGCTTGAACTTCAGCTCGACCTTGTCCGGTCCGGCATTTTTCTTGTTCACGGCCAGAACGGGCAGTGAGAGGGCGGCAATCGAGGCGATGGCAATCTGATGGGAACGACGCATGGGGGTGGTGCGGGGGGGGGGGAAACCGCAGGCTGCGCTCTAGCAGCCTGACGGTCAAGGGGATCAACGCATATCCTTGTGCGCAGCTTCCGCCAAAATGATGGACTTATTTTTTTGGTTTCGGCTGATCCGGAGGCTTGATCGTTAGGCCTGGCGCTTGCGCGCATCATGGTGCCAGCGTTGTCATTTGCGCCCGTTCCATTAGAGTCCTGGAATCATTGACCATGTCCCCAACCACTGATCATAGCTTTGACACCACGCGCTGGAGCCTCGTTTCCCAGCTGAGAGCAGGCGGGGATGAGGCGGCGGCACAGGTGGCGTTGGGGGAGCTTTGCCAGAGGTGCTGGTTTCCGATTTATGCGTTTGTGCGGCGGGTGGGCCTGAGCGCGGCAGACGCGGAGGATGCGACGCAGGGCTTTTTCCAGCATCTGCTCACGCATGAGCTCATGTCTCAGGCTCGGCGGGAGCGCGGGCGCTTTCGTTCTTACCTGCTGGGCTGCTTGAAGCACTTCCTCGGCAATGAATGGCAGAAGCGGAATGCGCTGCGCCGTGGTGGGCATCTGGCGGCCGTGCATCTGGATGCGCTGGAGGCGGAGGAGAGGTATCGCCTGGAAGTGGAGGCGATGAGCACGAGCGACGAGGAGGTCTTCGACCAAAGCTGGGCGCATAGCATGCTGGACCGCGCGATGCAGCAGCTCCGCGCTGAACAAAGGGATGATGCCCGCTTTGACCTGCTGGCTCCAGCTCTGACGGGAAGCGAGGACCGCGCAGCACTGATGCAATCCACCGGGATGAATGAGGGCGCGCTCAAAGTGACCATTCACCGCCTGCGCAAACGCTACCGCGAGCTGCTCCGTGCGGCGGTGGCGGAGACAGTGGAAAGCGAGGCGGAGGTGGATGCGGAACTGGCCTATCTGGTGGCCTGCCTGCGGCGGTGAATCTTTTTCTGTAACCTGCCGCTGCGAACTCAAAAGGACTCTGGTGAACCCCAATCATATCCTCACCATGAACTCCTCCAACTGCCCTGAATGCGGCGCGACGATCAAACCCGGAGCCACGCTTTGTCCCGCCTGCCTGCTGAGCGCGGGCACTGCCACACTTCCGGTCCAACCCGTAAGCGCCGGCATCACCACGCTGCCCTGTGTTTTCGGTGGCTATCGGCTGCTAAAAAAGCTCGGCACGGGAGGCATGGGCATCGTCTATGAGGCGGAGGAACTCGCGGGTGGCCGCAGGCTGGCGCTGAAGGTGCTGAACCAAAGCCTGGACAACGAGGAGCAGCGCCAGCGATTCCTGCGCGAAGGGCGTCTGGCGGCGACGATCGATCATCCGCATAGCGTGTATGTTTTCGGCACCGAGGAGATCGAAGGAGTGCCCGTGATCGCCATGGAGCTGGCCGAAGGCGGCACGCTGCGGGATGAATTCAAGCGACGCGGGCCGCTGCCAGTGCGTGATGCGGTGGATGCCATCCTCGGTGTTCTCGATGGGCTCGAGGCGGCTCATGCCAAAGGCATTCTGCATCGAGACATGAAGCCCTCGAACTGCTTCGTCACAAGCGATGGGAAAACGATCGTGGGCGACTACGGGCTCTCCATTTCTCAAAACCAGCCAGCGGGTGACGGCAGTCATCTCACACGCAGCGGCATGATCATGGGCACGCCCGCGTTTTCGCCGCCAGAGCAGCTCCGCGGCCAGCCGCTGGATCAACGGGCGGACATCTACTCCACAGCGGGCACGCTGTATTATCTGCTCACGGGCAAGGCTCCTGTGGAAGCGACTTCGCCTGTCGAAACAGTGGCTGCGGTGCTGGAGGGCCGCATCACGCCGCTGGCCAAGCTGCGCTTGGATGTGCCTGCGGATCTTGCCGCTGTGGTCATGCGCTGCCTCTCTGCTGATGCGGCGAAGCGGCCCGCCTCACACGCGGAGATGCGGCAGGCGCTGATGCCTTTCAGCTCCATCACACCAGAGCCAGCACCACTACGGTTGCGCCTTTTCGCGGGCATCCTTGATGGGGTGCTGATTGTACTGCTCACTTACTTGGCGGACAAGATTCTGTCACTGCCCGGATCGGAAGCCTCTGCTGACACCGGCTGGATTTCTCTCGGCTGGTATTCGCTGATCAGCCTCGCTGTCGGCGTGCTCTTCTTCGCCGGCCTGGAGTCACGTTTTGGCACGACGCCAGGAAAAGCGCTGCTCGGTCTGGTGGTGCGCACTGCGGCTGGCGGGAGGCCGGACTTTCTCAGGGCCGCCTGCCGCGCTTCCCTTTATCTACTGGCTTCGCTGCTGCCTGGGATGCTTTTTGAAGGACTCACACCAGAAGATGTCTACGGGGCCGACGAGGAAACGACCGCGCACATGATCATACTGATCTCCTGGATGGTTGGACTGATGATCATCTCCAACGGCCAGCTCCTGCTCTTCATTAGGGCGCTGCGTCATCGTGAAAAGCTGGCCTGGCATGACAAGCTCACCGGACTGCGTGTGTGGCGTCGTGGAGATGCGGGCACGCGGCCGCTCGCAGCGGCAAATATTCTGCCTGCACCCGTAGAGAGAGCCAATGCCATGTGGGGGCCGTTTCATCCAGGAACCATTCTCACGGAGAGCATGCGCTGCGGCTTTGACCCGGTGCTGCGGAGGCCAGTGCTTCTGGAGAGAAGTGAGGGCGATGGTCCTTCGGTGGCGCGTCGTGATTGTCAGCGTGGTGGCCGCCTGCGCTGGCTGCAGAGCGTGACCGATGCAGCGGGCAACCTTTGGGATGTGTGGCAGGCACCGGCAGGCGCGCTGCTTTCCGCCGTGTTGGCCAAAGAGACCCCGTCATGGCAGCAACTGCTTTTCTGGCTAAAGGACCTCGGCGCGGAACACGATGCTGCGGAGAAGGACGGCACACTGCCGCTGGTGCTCTCCTCGAGCCAGGTGTGGATCACCACAAGTGGACGTGCGGTGCTGCTGGATCGTGCCTGGCCCGGTGCTGCGGATGATGGCTTCCGCACAGCGGAGCCGCAGGCTTTTCTGCATCACCTCACCTCCTGCTCACCCGCCACCAGCAGACCGCTTCACGCGGATGCATTCATCAGCGGTCTTCAAGGTGGCAGCATTGAGCGCCCCAGCCATGTCTGCGGCAATCTCGCCTACCTCCGGCAGCGGCGCAGCACCGTAAGCCAGGTGGTGCGCGCAGCGGTCGTGCTCGCTCCCATGCTGATGTGCCTGCTCTTGATGGCACTCATCTTGGTCGCATATCCCGAGGTCCAGCGTGAGGCCTGGACCGAAGCTTATCCCGACCAGCCCGCACTGCCTGACGTGATTCAGCTGCTCGACCAGCCTGGAACGGACGAGACCTTGAGAACGAGCATCCGCCAGCATGTGGCCGGTCATTACTCATCCCTCATCCAGGACGGTGAACTCTCCGGAGTGCCGCAGGATTTTCGCTTCGCCCGTCCCATGCGCACAGTTCTGGCGGATATCCTCAAAACCGAACCCGTTCCCTCCGCCGAACTTCTCGCGCAAGCTGACGACAAAGTAAGAGCCGGGCTGGCTTCGCTCCCGAAAGCGGGCGCCCTGGCGCATGTTTGGGTGAATGACGCTCTGATCAGAAAAACCGTCGCGGTGATTTCGCTACTCGGGGCTGCAATGACGGCTCTTTTTCAACTGCTCGCTATCATCATCAGCGGCTCGCCGTTGCTCATGGGTCTCAGCGGCATCGTGGTTGTTTCTGCCCGCGAACGTCCTGCCGGACGTCTGCGCATGATCTGGCGCTGGCTCATCGGCTGGACTCTGCTGTGCGCACCCGCCCTTGTGATGGGCATGTGCGTTGGCCTCACCGGCCATAATCCAATCCGAACACTGCAGGAGACGTGCCTGATCTGGGTTCCCGCGATGGTCATCCTCATCCTCAGCGCCCTGCTTCTCCCACGTCGCAGCCTCATGGACCGAGTGGCCGGAACTTGGCTTGTAGCTCGTTGAAGAAGCAGAGGTGTGTTTCAATCAAGGCACGGCGCTGATCTCACTTCTTCGGCTTCGGCTGATCCGATAGCTTGATGGTCAGCGCTGGCACTGGCTCGCTGCGCCCCGCAAAGTTGTTCCAGGCATTTTGGAAAACGGCTGCGTCACGCACGTCACCTTCGGCGACAAGCCACTGATAGCGCAGTTTAAAAGGTGACTCAGCGGTGGCTGTGCCCTTCGGGAACATGCCAAAGCGGCCGTAGTCGCGATAGGCCGAGGTAGCGGTGTCCTTCGGGTTGTCGGGATGATTGAGGATCACGACCGTGAAGGTCTTGCCCTCGACCGTGAAGACCTCAGCGGCCCAGGGCAGGTCTTTGGCCTTGTGAGCATCGATCTTCTCTCCTGGGAAGATGTAAGTCGTGGTCTTGGTGTCCACCTTCTCGGACGGACGGAACTGTGCGCCGGCGTGCTCGGGATCCCCACTGATCGCTGCCTCACCGCTCACTGTCTTGATGGCGCTGTTCATCTCGATGCCCAAATAAAAGGGCTTGGCTGGAGTGGTGAAGGTGAACTTGCGTTCTTCGGTAAGGAATGGGGCTGTGGTATCGCCCTGCCAGTCGATGGCGGCGGTGAAGGAGTTTTCGCCCGGAGTGACCTTGGTCACCACCTGATCCCCCTTCGTCATGTGCCACCGGTCATAAGATTTGCCGTTGTAGGCGATCTTGCTGAAGCCCAGGAAGATGCCACGATGATGCGTGAAGTTGAAGCCCGGCCCTTTGGTGATACGCGTGGCACCGCTGGCATCAAACACGTGCAGATAGGGCTTGTAGGTTTCGTGATGCTTCTCCGGCGTGCTGAGATCATTCGCCATCATGAGCTTGGCCACGACCTTGCCCTCATTGGCAATGGCGACATGGTCTTTCTCGGCAACCGTGATGTCAAAGGCGAGTGAGGAGGAGGCGAGACTGAGGAGCAGGAAGAGGCTTTTCATGAATGGGGCGAGGAATGACGGAACTCGCCGACCAAATGTTACGAAACCGCGGAAGCTTCCACCGATATCAAACAAGAATATCTTTGATAACCTTGGCACCTTCGACGCCACTGAGCTTGGCATCCAGGCCCTGGAATTTGAAGGTAAAGGCATCATGCCGGATGCCGAGTTGCTGCAGCATGGTGGCATGGAGGTCATGCACGGTGACGATGTTTTCCTGGGCCGCATAGCCCAGATCATCTGTGCTACCGTAGGTGATGCCGCGCTGCACTCCGGCACCCGCGAGCCAAATGGACATGGCCTTGTTATGGTGATCACGGCCGATGGGGCCTTTGTTTCCCTGCGCCATCGGCGTGCGGCCGAACTCACCACTGAAGACGATCAGCGTGTCATCCAGCATGCCGCGCTGCTTGAGATCGGTGATGAGCGCCATGCAGGCGCGATCAACTTCCTTGGCTCGCAATGGCAATTCCTCACGCAGCAAACTGTGATGGTCCCAATCACGATGATAAAGCTGGATGAAGCGTGTGCCGCGCTCCGCAAGACGACGAGCTAGAAGACAATTCGAGGCGAAGGAGCCATCGCCCGGCTGACAACCATAAAGATCGAGTGTCTTCGGACCTTCGGGGCGGATGTCCATCAGCTCAGGCACGCTCGCCTGCATTTGAAAGGCCATCTCATACTGCGCGATGCGTGTGACGATCTCCGGATCATCACACAGTATGGCATGCTTTTGGTTAAGCGCATTGATAGCCGCCACGTCGGCTCCCTGGCGATCACGCGTGATGCCGTTGGGACTCGTGAGATACAGTACAGCATCTCCCTGCGAACGAAGTTGCACTCCCTGATACTTCGATGGCAGGAAGCCGCTGCTCCATTGGCGGGCAGCGATGGGCTGAGGGTTGCGTCCCTTGCCCGTGGACGTCAGCACCACGAAGCCGGGCAGGTTCTCAGCCTCACTGCCCAAACCATACGTGATCCATGAGCCCATGCTCGGACGGCCAGCAATCTGCGAGCCGGTGTTCATGAACATGTGCGCCGGATCATGATTGATCGCGTCCGTGGTCATGGAGCGCGTCAGGCAGATCTCATCCGCAATACTGCCGATGTGTGGCAGCAGCTCCGACATCTCTGTCTGGCACTTGCCATACTTCTGAAAGGTAAACATGGGGCCTTTGCAGACAAGCTTCTGCCCTTGAAGCTGCGCGAGTTGCTGTCCTTTGGTGAAGGATTCAGGCATCGGCTTGCCATCCATCTCCGCAAGCTTCGGCTTGTAATCAAACAGCTCCAACTGCGAAGGCCCGCCGGCCATAGTGAGCCAGATCACACGCTTGGCCTTCTGCGGCAGTGGCAGCTTGCCTAACACGCCGTTTGACATCGCCTGAGTCAACCGAGGATTCAGGAGCGATGCCAGAGCCACTCCGCCGAGCCCCTGTGAGGCACGGCGGAGGAAGGCGCGGCGTGTTTCAGCGGTAGTCATCAATCACGAGCGGGTGATGGTTTCGTGCAGGTTCAGCAAGACCCGTGCGATGTGTGTCCACGCGGCAAGCTCGGCCTTGTCGAGATTTGCAGGTGCAGGTGAGGCACCGACTTTCACCAGAGCTTCAGCAGCGGCGGCATCCTTGCTGTAATCAGCAAGATGCTTATCCAAAAGTGTGGCAAGCGTCTTGAGCTCCTCAGCATTCGGACTGCGCTGCAAGGCCTGCTGACATGCCCACGTGATGCGCTGGGCCGCATCGCCTTTGGAATCAGTCAGAACACGTGCTGCAAAGGCGCGAGCAGCTTCGACATAGCTGGGATCATTGAGCAGCACGAGAGCCTGCTGCGGGATGTTGGAGCGGTTGCGTTCGGCGGTGCATTCCTCACGGCTCGGCGCATCAAAGGCGAGCATGGCCGGATGCGTGAAGCTGCGCTGCCACCAGGTGTACATGCCACGGCGATACAGGCTCTCGCCGCTGTCGTTCTGCCACTCACGGGTGGGGAAGTTCAGGTTCTCCCAATACTTCTCGGGCTGGTAAGGCTTCACACTTGGACCACCGATCTTTTGCACCAGAAGACCGGCCACGGCGAGCGCATTGTCACGCACAAGCTCGGCCTCAAGACGGAAGGCGCTCTGGCGTGCGCATTCGCGATTGTAAGGATCAGCCGCTGTGAGCTCCTTCGTGGAGGTGGAGACCTGCTTGTAGGTATCGCTGGTAACGATAACGCGGACCATGTGCTGGAGATCCCAGCCGCTATCCATGAACTCGCAGGCAAGCCAGTCGAGCAAGGCAGGATTCACGGGAGGTTCACCTTGGGCACCGAGATCATCCAGCACCTTGCTCAGGCCAGTGCCGAAGAACTGCTTCCACAAACGGTTCATTACCGTGCGTGCCGTCAGAGGATTGTCTTTGGAGACGAGCCACTGAGCGAGGTCAAGGCGTGTGAGATCACGACCTTCGATCTTGGTCTTGGGGAGATAGCCGGGCAGAGATGCTTTCACGATCTCGCCGCTTTCATCCATCCAGTTGCCACGCGGGAGGATGCGCACGGTGCGCTTGTTGGGGTCGCTGACCGATACGATGCATTTGGGGGCACTGGTTTCGAAGTCTGCCTTCTCCTTCTCGGCGCTGGAGACCTTCATGCGGAGTTCATTCAACTCGGGAGCGATCTGCTTGTAAGCATTCGCTAGCTTCTGCTGCTGGGCAGCATCCCGCTTGTCAGGAGCAACCTGGAGGGCTTCGACGATGTCGTTGGCTGGAAGGGCTGCGCCGGGAGCACGAATAGGCTTCGGAACGGTGGTGGCATTGAGACGGATGTTGGCCATCTCATGGTTCTCGCCCCAACCAAAAGTAAGTCTGACGGTGAGAGTCTGTTCTGCCTCGGTGACGGCTTCGGCGAGTTCGAGGTAGAGAGATTGATCGGCGCCGGTGCCTCCCTGAACTGCCCAGCCATTCTCCTTCTTGTCCGAGATGCCATCGATGGCGTCAGCCGCCTTGAATCCCCCTTGTTCAAAGGTGGCGCTGGCATGAGAAACTTTGAGGGCTTTGCCTTCAGACTGTTTTTTGTCGCCGATCGTCAAGGCTGCCTCGCTGAGCACAAAGTTGCCATTCGAGGCGAGGCCGATGCCTGGAGACTTGTCCTTGAGCGCATCAATCCGGATGCCAGTGGTGCCTTGGGGCAGCTTGGCCGTGATGACATAGGTGTCCGTGCCGTCGTTCTGCTTGCGCTCATTGCGCTTGGCATCAATGGCTCCGCGGACAATGCCGTCTTTGCCAGCTTTGAGGCCGATGTTCTTCTTCGTGGATGCTGCAGAGAGCGGTTTCAGAGGCTTCCAGGAGCTGTTCGCCGTGATGGCCTCCAGGGCTTGTTTTTCCCAGGTGATTTGAGCTGACGCAAGATCGGGACGTGGCTTGGCAAACTCAGACTGAAGGGCGGCGAGCCGCTTTGTCAGATCCGCCTGCCGTTTCTCCCCTTCCCCATCCAGCACCATGATGCCGGCCTCACGACGACCGATGATAGGCTCTTTAATATCCGCGAAGAAGGCGCCTAACGAATAGAAGTCACGCGTGGTGATGGGATCAAACTTGTGATCGTGGCACTGGGCGCAGCCGGTGGTCTGGCCCATCCAGGCATTGCCAACGGCGCGCACGCGGTCCGTGAGCATGCGCTGCTCGTAGTCCTTGGCCTGGGCTCCGCCTTCCTCCGTGGTGAGAATGAGTCGGTTGAATGCTGAGCCCACTTTCGTCTCTTGATTCGCGCCGGGCATGAGATCGCCCGCGATCTGCTCGATAGTGAATCGATCAAAGGGTTTGTTGGTGTTGAAGGACTTGATGACGTAGTCACGGTAAGGCCAGACGTTGTGCGCGTTGTCGCTATGGTAGCCGATGGTGTCAGCAAAGCGCACCACATCCAGCCAGCCGATGGCCATGCGCTCGCCATAGTGCGGGTTCTTCAGCACGCGGCTGACCATCTGCGCATAGGCATCCGGTGTGGCGTCCTTTTCGAAGGCGGCGACCTCCTCCGGTGTCGGTGGCAGGCCTAACAAGTCGAAGTACACGCGACGGATCAGGATGCGCTTGTCTGCCTGGGGCGAGGGCTTGAGGCCGATCTCGGCGAGGCGTTTCTGCACCAGGACGTCGACACCGTTTTTGCCTGCAGGAATGCTGGCTTTGGCGGGCTTTTCATAGGCCCAGTGCTGCTGGTAACCCGCGCCTTGTTCGATCCACTTTTTCAGGATGTCCTTCTGCCGCTGCGTGAGTTTCTTGTGCGAATCCAGAGGCGGCATGAGATCATCTTCATCATCCGTGATGATGCGCGCGATCACCTCACTCTCCTGAACCTTGCCAGGAACCAGGGCCTTTGCCGCAACGGCCTCATCACGCATGTCCAGACGCAGATCAGCCTCACGATGCTTTGGATCTGGTCCGTGGCAGTAGAAGCAGTTGTCAGAAAGGATGGGCCGCACATCTCGATTGAACTCGATCCTGGCTGGCACCGGTGGTTCGGCGGCGACAGCTTGGGCGCTGAGAGTGACGAGAAGCAGCAAAGGGCGGTTCATGCGAGGTGGTAACAACGAAAGATAGTACGTTCACACCGCCCTCCACTTGCGTGACAGACATGGCGGATCGCCGCATGATCATGGGGGATTCCAACCCGGTCCGTCAGGCCTTGGCTTCCAGTTGGGGCATCGCCTCCTGCATGCGGCGGAGGACATAGTAGATGGTCTGGCTGCGCAGACGCACCAGTTCCGCCCCGACAATGCGTGGGACAAAGTCTGGCTTCACGGCCAAAATCTCCGCGGGTGTGCAGCCAGCCAGTCCACGGCAGAGAATGGCGGTCATGGCACGGGTCAGGGTCTGGACCTTCGGGCCGAGCTCGATGGAAAAATACACTCGGCCGCCATCATCCCGCCGAACAAACACGCCTACCGTGTCCGAGCATTCTTGATCCTTGCGAATGTCAGACCATTCGTAGTCCTGGTCGTGCTTCCTTTGGTAGGCGGCGGCAGTGTCCGCCATGTCGATCAGGTTCTCACGCCGCTCCGGCTCCGGCAGGTGCTCGAAGAAGTCGATGATCTCTTGAAGGGCGGCGGGCAACATGAATGAGTTGACTGAATGGCACGAAGTGGCGAGCTGGGACAAGGGGAAAGGTGGAGATGATGAGCGAAAGCAGTGGTGGAGCGCGATAGGTGGGCGCTGAGCCCAATAGGGCGTGGCTCTCCTATGCGTGTCATTCTTTTTACACTCCCCGGAAGTGCGTTGCCTTGACCTCCTCAGGCATTTCCCGCTAGCCTAATAATCCCATGAAAAAACTCCTCCTCATCCCCGCTCTCGCCCTCCTTAGCTTCCAGGCCGCTTTGGCCGACTGGGTGGTCGTTCAGAAAGTCGTCACTGACGGCGCAGAATCCACCATGACCCTCAAGGCCAAGGGCGACAAGTCACGCATGGACATCGGTGACAAAATGAGCCTCATGCTCGATACCGCCAGCGGAGACACCAGCATGTTCATGCATGAGCAGAAGATGATGATGAAGATCAGCCCGGAAAGCCTGAAGGCCATGATGGCCATGGCTGCCCAGTCTCTCGGTGGTGAGCCTGCAGCCAAGCCAGTGGCCACGGACAAGACCGAAAAAGTCGGCGAGAACGAGTGCACGATCTACACTTGGTCTGGCAAGATCGGCAATGGCAAGTTCTGGGTGGCCAAGGACTTCCCGGATGCCAAGGCGCTGAATGAACTGCAGGACAAGATGATGAAGGCCATCGGCAATCCCATGGCATCCATCGTCCCTCAGAACAGCGATTTTCCCGGCATGGTCGTGAAGTCTGAGATGGAAGTCATGGGCAAGAAGAGCGTGTCCGAACTCGTCTCCGCCAAGCAGGAGCCTGTGACCGACGACACCTTCAAGGCTCCTGAAGGCTACCAGGAAATGAAGATGCCAGCTCTTCCTGGCAAATAAGCAGCTCCTGAGGCATACCCCGTAAGGACTCGAACCTTGAACGATAGATCCGCAGTCTGTTGTTCAAGGTTCTTTTATGTCCACATTTCCACATCTGAAGAGTGAGTGAAACAGAGCTGAACCACCCCGGCGGCTCCCAAAGTTCACAGAAGCTTTGAAGTTTGTGAAAATCAGCTTGCGAGAACCCACCGCCCACAGCACTATCGCGGCCCGTTGCCCCGACCAGCAGCGGCGTGAAAGCGAAAAAAGGACAGGTGCCAGAGTGGTCGATCGGGTACGCCTGGAAAGCGTATGAACGGTAAAACGTTCCGAGGGTTCGAATCCCTCCCTGTCCGCCATTCTTCGCCCAGGATAAAAGGTAAGGAATGAACTCCGGAGTTCAAAGAGCAAAGGATGAAAAGCATCTTGGTCGCCTAGCTTCGAATGGCACGCCCATGATGCTCCGGAAAATGACTCGGCCTCGGAGGAATCGATCATCAGTTTTTTGGTGGAAAACCAAGGCATTGAGGTGTTCGTGGAATGAGGGAGACGGTCCAGCAAAGCCGCCTCCGCCACATCAAAGAGCCCATGACAAATCCCACCTCCTCAGTCCTTACCCTCGAACGAAAGTATGCAGCGGTCTTGTTCGACATGGATGGAACCTTGGTGGATTCACGGGCGGTGGTGGACCGTGTGATGCGCAGGTGGGCGGCAAAGCATGGTTTTGATGCGTCGCGGATCCTGGCGGTGTCGCATGGGCGTAGAACGATCGATTCAGTGACTGAATTCGCGGTTCCCGGCATGGACATTGAAGCCGAGACCCAAGAAATTGAAGACCAGGAGGTGGCTGACACGGAAGGCATCATTGCCATGCCTGGTGCAGCTGAGATTCTGGCGAGGCTCGGAGATCGATGGGCCGTGGTCACCTCGGCAGGCCGTGAACTCGCGAGGAGACGGCTGACCGCCGCCGGTCTGCCCATCCCTGACGTGCTGGTCACAGCGGAAGACGTGGCGATTGGCAAACCTGATCCGGCTGGATATCTCCTGGCCGCCAGCCGCCTGGGGGTGCCCCCTGACCAATGCCTTGTCTTTGAAGATGCGCCTGCAGGCCTGGAAGCCGGCCGGAGGGCTGGTTGCGATGTGGTCGCCAATCTGGGTGCCGTTCTACACCCTTTTGAGCCGGGCTGTGCCTCCATCACCCACTATGCACAGATTTGCTTTGAGCTTGCCGAGGAGAAGTTGTGATTCCCTGCCGAGGAGGGGGCACCCAGGTATCCTCCCAACTGAAATGCTCTCATTCCTAGCCCGGTTCCAAACTGAACAAAACATTCCACTTCTTGTTCGGAACATGATAGGCACTATATTAGTCTAACACATGACCGTTCCTTTTGATCTCCTGCCGGGTTTGACCGCCACGGTGGATGATGTCGCTTACGACCCCACCCGCCCTGCCCCGCCGGACCGTCCGCATCCGTTCGTCTACCATGTGTCTATCCACAATGGTTCGGAGGAGACGGTGAACATTTTTGGCCGCAAATGGATCGTGCGGGACACGGATGGTGACACGCTAGTGGTCGAGGGAGACGGAGTCGTGGGCCAGTTTCCGAAGCTCGAGCCCGGGCAGACCTTCAGCTACAACTCCTACCATGTGATCAAGGCCGAGAGCACGGCTACTGGATCGTTTTTTGGAACGACCACGCAGGGGCGGCCGGTATTTGTGCGCATACCGCGCTTCGAGATGCACCCACCGATGCTGGCGTAGTCTGGGACGTATTCGCGGCGGCGGAATGACGAAGCCCGAATGACGAATATTTGAAGCAAAAAAGCCCGAGATTGTGCACCTCGGGCTTTTTTATTTGCGGCTGGCTCTGAAACTTAGTTCACGAAGCTGATTTTGCCGACCTGTCCGGCTGCCATGGCGGCGTGCTGGGCATCTGTGCAGGCGCTGTCGATGGGCGCGTCCGGGGCGGCATCGCTTGGAGTCAGCAGATTGTTTTCGATCATGTAGCGCTCCACTTCCTCGCCGCTGATATCGGCGAGCATGACGTCATTGACGAGAACACAGGGGCTGAGGGGCTGGCCGCTCTTCTGCTCCATTTCCCAGCGGAAAGCGGGGTTCTTGATGATGTCCTTCTCTTCGAAAGGCAGGTCATACTTGCGGAAGATGGCGCGCACGCCTTCGCTCCAGCCGCAGTAGGTTTTGAGGTAGGCGGTGATTTTGGGTTGGCTCATAGGAAGGATCTGTTTGGAAATCGATGAAGTTACGTCACCACTCAGCGGATGGTCGTGGTGGAAGATGGCCATTCATGCTTGGCAGGAGTCAGCCGCTGACTCAATGCTCCACAGATCTGGCAGAATCAACAAGATGTGAGGAGGTCAGGGAAGCTTTTGCAGGCCTATGCTGCCGCTTTCAGGGTTCAGATCCCCCGCCTGGTTGCTCAGAAAATGCCCCCAGCCTCCCCGGTTAGTGCCCTTGGACAGCAGCACCCCGCTGAAGGGGACGGCTCTCTTTGCGGGGCCGGTAGAAGAGGGAACGAAGGTGCCGCTGATCATGCCCGTGGCAGTCAGCAGAGTGAGGCTCCACGTGGTGTCTTTGGGATTGAGCTTGAGGTATTTGTTTCCCTCCAGGTTGAAGGGGATGCTCATCTCCTCTGCCAGCTTGCCTCCGGTCACCAGAAGCCGGGTATTTCCTGCCTGGGCGGGCGAGCCCAAGCCGAGGGTCGCTCCCACCGTCAGGGTGCTGTCATAGAGAGCCCCCACGGCTCCCAGGGCGATGCCTTCGGGCCATCCTGAGCAGTATGCTTGGGTGACCGTCGCCTTGCTTTGGGCCGCCGGACGGAACCAGCGCATGTCCTGACTGCTGACATCACTGTCTGCCTGGGTCTCGTCAAAAATAAGCGTTCCCGTCAGGCTGCCCTTCTTGGTGGTGCCTCCGGGAGTGGCGAGCATGATAAACAAGTCCATCTCGTCCCCGCTGGCCAGATAGCCTGAAGCGGTCACTTTCGTTCCTTCAGCCAGACCGACCGCCAGATTCAAAGTGCCGTTGCTGAGGAGCGTCAGCCCTGCCTGACCTGTGCCCTGCGGACAGGCTGTGTTTGCCATGTCCGGAGTCTGGGGCACGGCAGGCAAGGCGAGGGTGTAGTAACCTTTCACCCCTTTGCTGTCCAGCAGACCACGGCGGACCGGGAGGCTGGCCGAATAGAGCGGAGGCCGCGCCCGCCCGGTGCTTCGGGATGTGTCTGGCCCGGTGACGGTCATGGCCAGTTCGTTTGCATCCCAGGTCATCGCCAGTTCCCGGCCTGCAAAGGGCAGTTGTGAAGTCATGATGGTGCCTGATCTGAACCAGACGGATCCATCTCCATACAGGGAGCCGGTGAAGGTGGTGACAAGCCCGTCCATCGAAATCTTGCCACTCAGGCTGCCCGTGGTGGGCACCAAAGTGGCGGCTAAATAACCCACTGTGCTATTGCCGGGCGCTGTCGTCTCATCTGGCTGAAGCAAGCCCTGGAACTGAGGCCTCGTCCGAAAGGCAGCGAAGCCAGGCTGACCAAAGGGATTGGTGACGAAGGTGGCCGTCAATGCCGGCACATCGTGGTCAGGCATGGTGAAGGCGACTGTGCTGCCGCGCACCTGCGCGCCAGCGGGCACTCCCTGCCAGTGACTGAAGACATGGCCCGTCTTGACCGCAGCAGTCACGATCACCGCCGCCCCAGGCTGGATGGCGAAAAACTGCCCCTCAATCCCCTGCTTGAGTTTGGTCACACTTTTGGTTGGCGTGCCGATCAATGTGAGGATTCCAGCCGTGTCTGGCAAGCTCGTCCGCAAGGCTGGCACCTCCCGATGGAGAATGACGAGGGGACGTTCCACTCCAGCCACTCCGCTTCCCTCCTGAGTGATGAAATGCCGCGTGCTGAAGATGCCATTAGTAAAAGTGATCGCTGCGGAACGGCGGGCCGGAAGGTCATTGGGGGCCACTGTGTACTGCAGGATTTGATTGCCGGATTGGTTAGGTGGACTGGTGATCGTGATCCAATCGCTGCCCGGACTGATGCTCCACGACCAGTCACCGATGGCGGTCAATGCACAACTGCGCAAACCTCCCTGGGCCATCACGCTTCGGCTGGCCGGGTAGGTGGTGAATGGCTGCGAGTTGCTCAAGGTCACGCTATGCTCCGCGCCCGCTGCAATGGAGGTCACGCCCTTCAAGCCTGTGGGAACTCTCGTCTGTCCTGCCAAGTTCGAACCCCAGGCCACCACGGTGCCGTCATTCTTCAAGGCGAGGGTGTGATTCTGTCCACAGGCGATCTCCATGATGCCGTCGAGATTTGGCTGCGTCATCTCGGCGCCCCATTGGGCGATCGTGCCATCCACCTTCAAGGCAACGGCATGAGATTCACCCATGGCTATGGCGATCACGTCCCGGAGATTTGCGGGCACCTCCGTCAGTCTGCTGTTGTCACCCCAGGCCACCACAGTGCCATCTCTTTTCAAAGCCAAGGAGTTCCCTGAACCGGCTGCGATGGCGACGACATCTGAAAGGCCCTCTGGCATCGGGATTTCCTGGCCCCATTGAACGACGGTTCCGTCTCTCTTGAGCGCCAGACTGTGGCGGGTGCCTGTGGCAATGGCCATGACTTCATTGAGATCAGCGGGAACATTCGTCTGGCCGGCAGTGTCCTCCCCCCACGCCATGACGGTGCCATCGGCCTTGAGCGCCAGGCAGTGGCTTTCGCCAGCATCAATGGCAATGACGCCAGTGAGTCCCTGGGGAATCTCAAGACCTGACAACCAAACACCATCCCCCCAGGCAACCACCGTGCCGTTGGCCTTGAGTGCCAGGGTGAATTGACGTCCGCCGGAGATCGCCACGATCCCTCCCAATCCGTCAGGCATGCTTGCCTGGGCGCGGCCGCCATCCCCCCAGGCAGTCACCCTTCCCCACTCCCATCTGCCTCCTATCACCATGGCATCCTGAATGATCGTATGAACCTTGGTCAAACTGCCGCTGGCCACTTTGAGTGTGGCCAGGCGAGGCCATGAGGTGAAATTTGGCAGAACCGTGAAGGTGAAAGTCTGATCACCGTTTTGATGGCTGGCTTCCTGGCTGATCAGCCAGGGTGCATTTTCATCAAGGCTCCAATTCCATCCACTGAGCGAGGACACTTCAAAACTTCGCTCGCCTCCCGTGATGCCGAAATGTTGGTTAGCCGAACTGAGGTCCAGAAGGGTGGCATGCGAGCGGCGGAGCTTGTAGGTTCCCAGCGAACCATAGCGGCTGTATCCCGTGGGTGGATCGTTGGTTGGGCTGCCCTCGCCCTGGGCGGTGACTTTTAAAAAGTAGTCTCCAGGTGCCAGGCGAATGCTGATGTTGCTGCTGAGATCACCTGCTGGACTCGACTGCTCCACGAGGGAGTCGGAGCTATCATACAGCTCCAGACTGGTATTCAGATTGGGTTTGTCGGCGCTTGGCGCGCAAGCGACGGTGAAAATGCCGCCGACGCTGTGGAAGCGGAAGAAGTCCACATCGTTCTCCTGATGGACCAGTCCTTCTTCCTCAAAGGTGCCCGTCATGCTGAGGTCCAAAAACCTGGCCGTTGCCTTGGTGTTTCCGATGTCATCGGAAGCGTAGCCGAACCTGTTGGCGGTGCGCGCGATCAAAGCCACGTCATCCTCGTTATTATCAGCACCGAGATACTCCCCGCGTGACCACTGTGTCAGTGCCTTGCCAAAAGGGGATCCCATCAAAGGCCCCCAGCTTGTGATGCCGCTGCCATGTCCCGTGTAGTAGGCGTAGGCGGGCTCGTTCCTCGTGGCCTCAATGCCATCATGACTGAGGCCCAGCGTGTGTCCGAGCTCATGGGTGATCGTCAGCGCCATGTCAGAAACGGTATAGTCATTGAACGACCAGCATGAGATGGTGGCTGAGAACGAAATTCCGGCGCTGGAGAAACTGTTTCGATAAGCGACGCCGCCTGAGCCGGGGTTTGCGGTTCTTGTGGGTGTGATGATGCATCTCATGCGTCTGCCCGCCAGCGCGCCCGAGTATCGACTGGCGTCCGTGGTCACCGACACGTTGAACGGTCGAAAGTTTTCAGAGACCATGCTCCAAACACGTCTGATCTGGTCCTGAGTGATCGGACTGCCTGCGATCGTTGCTGGCGCTGCCAGGATGGTGTTGCCGCCCGCCCACAGCGCATCCGTCACGGCCTCGCCATCGAAATCAAGATAGAGGACTTCCGTGGCGGACGGACGGCTGTCCAGCAGGGGGACAGCAATGGAAGCGGGGGTGGCAGCGCTGTCGCTTCCTGAATCCATCTCCTGGCTCTCTGCCGGCATGTTTTGACAGATGACGGTATCGATCGGCTTCTCCTGCAAAAGCAAACGTCCGGCTTCGTCTTGCTGGATCAAGAGAGCACGCCGCTCGTCTGGGAGCAGGATCATGGCAGAGATTTCAGCACCCTTTCGGAACAGACTGAAATAGTGGCCGGGCCTGTCAGCCAACTGGCCGGCAATGCTCAAGCGGCCCGTGGTGGACTCCATTTCACGATAGGTGATCTTTCCCGAAATCCAGCCACCTTCAGGAACTGGAAAACTTAAGCTCGTGCCCTTTTGCAGCAGCGCCTCAGAGCGGATGGAGGCGGGATCGATCAGACTGGAACTCGTCACCACCTGGTCACCCCATGGAACGGGATCGTCTGGGAACGGAGACTTCACGACCACCGGATGGGTGAGTCGAGAAATGAGCCGGAAGGCGGGAACGGGGGGCTCGATCCGTTGTGCGAGTTTGGTCTTGGTGACTTGGTGCCGTTCTGCAAGCGCTGTCTGCTTCTCATTCGCGCTTAGTTCGGGTTTGAGTGATGAAGTGTCGGAAAGACTGCCCTCGCTGTAGGTCGTCTGCCGGGACGGCTGGCGAATCGAGTCAGAGGGAGCTTTCTGGTCATTCCAAACAGACACGGTGACCCCCACGAGCAGCGTCGTCAAAGCCATGAGCAATGAGGGAGACCGACGGGGTTTCATGGAAGGTCAGAATGAGGCCAATCACCTAAGACTCAGGCGATTTAAGCAATTTTGCCTCAAACGATCAAGACAATCTGGAGGAGGGGCGGATGCTGTTGCCGGATCCCCTTTCTGAGAAGGTGAGACATGCCCAACAAAAAAACGGCTGCCTCACGGAGAGGCAGCCGTTTTTCATGAGACTTTCAGAAGATCAAACCAGGGCGGCGATGCGGCGGCAGACTTCCTCCACATTCGCGCGGCTGTTGAAGGCACTGATGCGGAAGTAGCCCTCGCCAGCGCTGCCGAAGCCGCTGCCAGGAGTGATGACCACATTTGCCTCATTGAGCATCTTGTCGAACATCTGCCAGCTGGTGATGCCGTTCGGGCAGCCGACCCAGACGTAAGGGGCGTTCACACCGCCGTAGACGGACAGACCGGCCTTTTTGCAGGCTTCCACCAGGAGGGCGGCATTGCCCATGTAGTGCTCGATCAGGGTCGCGACCTGCTTCTTGCCTTCGGGACTGTAGACGGCCTCGGCACCGCGCTGCACGATGTAGCTGGTGCCGTTGAACTTGGTGCTGTGACGACGGCTCCAGAGCGGATGGATGGCCTGCTTGCCACCGGCCTTGGTCTTGCCCATGAGGCCCTTTGGAATGACCACGATGCCGCAGCGCACGCCGGTGAAGCCGCCGTTCTTGGAGAAGCTGCGGAACTCGATGGCGCAGTCGCGGGCACCTTCGATCTCATAGATGGAGCGTGGCAGCTCGGGATCACGGATGAAGGCCTCGTAGGCCGCGTCGTAAAGGAGGGTGGTGCCGTTGGCCAGGGCATACTTCACCCAGGCCTCAAGCTGGGCGCGTGTGGCCACTGCGCCGGTCGGATTGTTCGGGTAGCAGAGATAGGCCAGATCCACGGGCTCGTTCGGGATGTCTGGCACGAAGCCGTTGGCAGGATTGCACTTCAGGTAGTGCAGGCCGGCATAGGCGCCGCTTTCATCCGCATCACCGGTGTTTCCGGCCATGACGTTAGTGTCGACATACACGGGATACACCGGATCGGTGATGGCGATCTTGTTGCCTGCGCCGAAGATGTCCAGGATGTTGCCAGTATCGCACTTGCTGCCATCGGAGATGAAGATCTCGTCCGCTTCGATCTGAATGCCACGGGCCTTGAAATCGTGCTCGGCCACGGCATTGCGCAGGAAGTCATAACCTTGCTCCGGGCCGTAACCACGGAAGGTGGAGCGGTCACCCATCTCATCCACCGCCTTGTGCATGGCATCACGCACGGCCTGAGGAAGGGCCTCGGTCACATCGCCAATGCCACAGCGGATCAGGCGCTTGGCGGCCTCAGCATTGGCCTCGGTGAAGGCTTTCACGCGGCGGGCGATTTCGGGGAAGAGGTAACCAGCTTTGAGCTTGTTGTAGTTTTCGTTGATGTAGGCCATGACGGGAAAAAGGCCGCCACAGTGGCGAGGCAGCCGGGGGATGCAAGCGCCCGTGACTGCCCGCCGACCTGCTTTTCGTGGACTTCGGAGCATAAAAAAGCCGGGAGGGAAAATCCCTCCCGGCCGTGGTTCTTGATCTCTGCCGGCAGGATCAGAACTTAATGCTGGCGGTGAGTGCGGCGGAGCGTCCGGGGCCAGGGATGAAGTGGCCGGTGCTGCCGCTGGTCTCGATGTAGCGCTGATCCGCGAGGTTGTAGATGTTCAGACGCAGGCTGATGTGGTCGTTGATCCGGTAAGAGACCATGGCGTCCATCGTCCAGAAATCTGGCACCACGCGGGTGGTATTGGTGGAGGAACCGATCACCTCACCCATGTATTGGAATCCGAAACCAACCTGCAGTGGCTCGATGATGTTGTAGGTGGTCCAGAGGTTGAAGGTGTAATCAGGAGTGCTCGGCAGTGCCGCGCCGTTTTCGATGGCGTTGGACGAGTCCTTGATCTTGCTGTCCAGGTGGGCAGCTCCGGCGAAGATCTGCCAGTTTTTGGTGATCTGTCCGGACGCACCAATCTCGACGCCATCCACCACGAAATCACCCGCCAGGCTGGTGATGCCGGCAAAGGTGGTGCGGGCATTGGTCTTCTCAGTGCGGAAAAGGGCGGCCGAAAGAGACAGACGCTCCTTGAGCAAGTCCCACTTCGTGCCCAGCTCATAGCTGCGACTTTCCTCAGGGTCCAGCTGGGCGCTGGTGAGGTTCGTCGGAGTATTCAGCCCCAAGCCACCAGGCGTGGTACCATCGACCGTGGCATTGAAGGAGGTGCCGTAGCCGAAGTAGATACTGCCGTATTCCACGGGCTTGTAGATGATGGCGGCTTTCCAACTGAACAGATCATCCGTGTTGGTGGGGCCTTCGGACGATCCACCGAAGAAGTCACCGGTGCCGCGTCCGCGTGCCTCGGCCTCAATGTGGTCGTAGCGAAGACCACCGCTGAGCTGCCAATGATCACCGATGGAGATGGTGTCGAAGACATAAGCGGAAACCGTGTCCAGGTGGGCTTCAGCAGCACCCGGCAATTGTGTCCGGTTGTCACGGCCGGCGTTAGTCTGCCCGTTGGGGAGAGGCAGATCCACATCCGGATCGAAGATGTTGGTGAAGGAAGTGATGCCCGCACGTGTGGCCAGGAGCTGGCGCTCAGCCATGAACTCGAAACCCGTCACCAGATCATGCTTGAGAGCGCCGGTCTTGAAGTCTGCCGTGATCAGGGTCTGGTTCGTGAAGAACTCGTTCGTGATCTGACGGCGCTGCTCTTCACGAGACAGAGTACCATCGTAGTTGACCGCACCTCCCGGAGTCTGGTCGCGGAAACGTGGTGCGGTCAGCAAGCTGTTGGTGTGCACGCGCGAGTAGCGGGTGGTATTGCGAATGTGCAGGTGATCGGAGAAATCATGCTCGATGATCGCCGTGATCATGTCGCCCTGAGTCTTCTGGAAATCGACATCTTCGCGGCCGTAGAAGTTGTCGTAATCGACAGGTGCAGGGCTGTTGCGATGATTCCCAAGGCTGCTTGCGGCACCAATGAAATTCCCGGTGAGCGGGATCCATGGGATGCCGAAATCAGGGATGTTGTCTTCCTCGATGCGCTGATAGTTCAAGGTAAAGCGCGTGTCTGTGCCAAGGCCGAAAGCGAGCGAGGCTGCAAGGCCGTAGCGCTTCTGCTGGACCACATCGCGGCCGGCGACTTCAGACTCGTGATACATGCCATTGAGACGGATCGCACTGTGGTCACTCAGCTTCTCATTCACGTCAAAGGTGCCGCGGACGAGATCATTCGTGCCACCGGAGACCGTGTTAAAGTTGAAGGAATCCAGCGTCGCCATTTTCGTGGCGAGGTTGATCGAGCCACCCGTGGTGCCGCGGCCGGTCGTGGTGGAGGCTGGGCCTTTGGCGACCTCCACCTGCTCAAGGTTGAAGGGATCGCGGTTATAGGTTCCGAGATCACGGATGCCATCGACAAACCAGTCACTGCGGGAACTGAAGCCACGGATGGCGAGGTTGTCACCGGTGCCAGCACCGCTCACACCTTCACCTGCCTGCATGGAGATGCCTGGGGTGTTTTTCAACACGTCACGAAGGCTGAAGGCTCCACGGTCTTCGATCACGGATTTCGGGATCACGGTGATCACCTGCGGGATGTTGCGCACCGGCTCCGTGAACTTGGGCGACTGCACGCGCTGTGGATTGTAGACGTCCTTGCGGCCCTCCACGATGATCTCATTGATCTCCGTGGTGTTCTCGGTCTTCTTCTGATCAGGGACGGGAGTGGGGGCGGTCTGGGCGGTGACGCTGCCAGCCGCGCAAAGCAAAGAGGCGACAGAAAGGGCTTCTGCGGCTGGCTTGCGGGCACGACGTGGAGACGAGGGCGTGGACTTCTTCAACATGGGGAGTGTGAGCGGGTGGTGGTGCCGCAGGAAATCTGAGAGTGTCGATTTCCGACGACGCGCTTCGTTTTCTGGCACACGCGACAAAGGTCAATCCGCAGGCCTCACAAAGGCTTGCCCTGGACACATTTTAACCCGCCTCCAACATGCCCTGGCTGGTTTTGATCCGCTCAGCAGCAGCATTTAATTCAGCGATGATCTCGATCAATCGATCCACCTTTTTCAATCCAAGGTCGAGAGGCCCGCGGCGCTTCAATACTTCAGCAGCCATGGTCAGAGCTTCCATGCCCGCGGCGTGAAGCTGCTTCGAATGGGAAAACAGGGGCGATGCGCGTTCGCAATCCAGTACATCCAAAATGAACTCCGCGAGGAAGTGCGGCTGCCAGGCGAGGTACATGTGGCAGCCAAAGCGGAAGAGCTCAAACTGCAGGACATGGAATCCAGGAGCCGTGTTGTGCTTGCTCCAGATGGCAGTGAGCGTCATGGCCTCATCCACACGATCCGTGGCGCGCATGAGCCATTCGTCCGCATGAGCGGGATCCACGGGCGGAGTCTCCAGCAGGATGGCCACGGCGCGGCAGAACACATGCCGCGCCTTCAGACCCAGTTCAGAAGCCAGTTCATCTGTTTCCTCCGTGGGGCCGCAGAGCTCGATCAAGGTGTCTGCGCTCTGCAGCGCTTCCAGCGCACGTGGAGGTGTGAACTCGAGCAGCAGAGCGGCGCGATTCATGATGATGGACGCAAGCAAGGAGAGGTCCGGTGCCCGAGTCCCCTGCAACAAGGCATCCTCCGCACGAGACAACGAAAACAATGCCTCGTCCAGGCTCTCCGGGCCTCCCTGGTAGCGCAGGGCGAGCGAGCGGTTCATCCAGCCGAGCACCAAGCGTCCGCGATACTGCGGATCGGCATCCAACGGCAGGCCCTCAAGAAGCGTGATGGCCTCGTCAAAGCTGTGCACGGCATCGACAAGCATTGAAGGCTCGCCCAGACGCGTGAGCACATCACCACGGTTCATCCAGCAGGCCGTGAGGAGCCAGCGATACTTTTCGTTAGTCTGCCAGGGGAGCTGGCGGCGCCGTTCCAGCGCTTGATCAAAACAATGCAAAGCCTCCTTCAGCACCTCCTGCCTGCCGGCGGAGAGCAGCGCGATGCCGCGCTGCATCCATGTCTTGGCCGTCACGGCCAGCTCATCGTTGGCCTGATCGACAGGAGAGTCTGCTGGAAGGTTGTCGGCCATGCGTCTTCAGGCCACCAGAACCTGCCCAGGCAGATTTTGAACTTTCTCGGCGGCAGCGTCCAAGGACTGGATGATCTCAACCAGGCGGTCCATCCTCTGCGCTCCGAAGGTGGCAGGGCCGCGCTGTTTCAGAGCCTGGTTGGCCCCCGCCAGCATCTCCAGTCCGGCCTGCCGAAGTTCCTTGGAGTCTGCATGCATGGGCGAGGCCCGCTCCGCATCCAGCACATCCAGCACAAACTCCGCCAGGAAGTGCGGCTGGGAAACCAGGTAGAGATGGCAGCCGAAGCGGAAGAACTCGACCTGGAGTTTCTCAAAGGCCGGCGTCTCGTTTTGCTCACGCCAGCGTGCGGCGAGTTGCAGTGCTTCCTCAATACGGTCCGTGGTGCGCATCAGCCATTCCTCAGCCTGAGCAGGATCTTCCGGTCCTGCCTGCATCAGCGTATCCACAGCGCGGCAGAACAGATGCCGGGCTTTCAATCCTAGTTCCGCGGCCATCGGCTGCTTGTCTTCATCAGGAGAGGTCAGCTCGATCAATGCATCGGCCTCCTGCAGAGACTCCAGCGCATTGGGTGGTGTGAACTCGAGTTGCAGCGCCGCGCGATTGATCATGATGGAAGCACGCAGGCCCACGTCATTTGAGGCAGGTCCTGTCTTGCGGACCTCCTCCGCGCGTCCCAGGGACAGCAGCGCTTCTGTCAAGGCATCAGGGTTGGCCAGAGTGCGCAGCACGTGGGAACGGCTCATCCAGGCCATCACCAGTGTGCCATGATACTGCGCTTCCTTGTCATGCGGCAGGCTTTCCAGATGAGGGATCGCCTCGTCAAAGCTGCGCACAGCCTCGGCCAGTGCTGCACCATCGTCCGCGTTGCTGAGCAGCTCGCCGCGGTTCATCCAGCAGGCTGCCAGCAACCAGCGATACTTTTCGTTAGTCTGCCATGGGAGCTGCTGGGCTGCGGCGATGGCCTTGTCAAAATTTTCAAGTGCTTCCTGGGCAGCGCCTTCTTTGCCGGTGGACAGCAGGTCGATACCTTGCTGCATGTGGGTCTGCGCGGCCTTCAGGAGTGCGTCCGAACCAGAGTTCTCTTCGCTGGCAGACAACGTGGTTTTGCCCTCGAGAGGGCTTTCTTCATTGGGGGGCATGAGGTTGGTAAAAGGGGCGCCATTGTGGCCAAGCGCCTCCAAGATGCAAGCCCCCTTCCCTACTCCTTTTGGGCGCCGATCAGTCCTTGTTCAGAATGATGCGCGCACCGCGCTGCCAGGTGAAGTAAGACCACACCCAGTGCAGGAACACGGAGGCGCGGTTTCTCATGCCCACGAGGAAGATGAGGTGCACGAAAAGCCACATGAGCCAGGCGAGGAAACCTTTCACATGCATGCCCTGGAACATGGCCACGGCAGCCTTGCGACCGATGGTGGCCATGCTGCCTTTGTCCCAGTAGCCATACGCTGGACGAGCCTCTCTGGAAGGTTCGTCGAGAATGAGTTTGGCGATGTGCTGCCCCATTTGAATGGCGGCGGGTGAGACACCAGGAACCTTCACGCCATTTTTATCCGTGAGGCTCACAAGATCTCCTGCCGCGAACACCTCTGGATGCCCAGGAAGACTGAGGTCTGGCTGCACCTGAATGCGGCCGCCTCGATCCAGCGGAATGCCCGCCAGGGTCCGGGTCACTTCACTGGCCTCCACACCGGCGGCCCAGATGACCAGCCTGGACTCCATGCGCTCCTCGGCGGTGAGCACATAGCCGTCACCTACATCCTTCACGGGACAATTGAGATGCACCTGCACGCCCATCTTTTCCAAACGCCGGCGTGTGTATTCCGAGAGGTCCTCTGAGAACATGGGCAGCAAGCGCGGACCGGCCTCGATGAGGTGCACACGGGCCTGAGTAGGATCGATGCGACGGAAGTCATCTCGCAACACCACCTGAGCGAGTTCGGCGAGAGCGCCCGCCATTTCCACACCTGTGGGGCCGCCGCCTACAATGACCATGTTCAGCAGTTTCTTCGTCTCCGCGGGATCGTTGGCGGACTCAGCTTTTTCAAAGGCGAGCAAGACTTCACGCCGGATGCGCATGGCATCGTCCAGGCTCTTCAGGCCCATGGTATGAGCTTCCCACTCATTGTGACCGA
The DNA here is from genome assembly GCF_007992435.1 of Prosthecobacter gellanilyticus. Lineage (GTDB taxonomy): Bacteria > Verrucomicrobiota > Verrucomicrobiia > Verrucomicrobiales > Verrucomicrobiaceae > Prosthecobacter > Prosthecobacter gellanilyticus. The sequence continues at coordinate 52,690 of NZ_BKAG01000012.1, forward strand.
AGAAGCCCGTCTTGGCTCCAAGAGCGATGACGAGATAGTCATAACCCAGCGTGTGCTCCTTCATGAGCACCTGCTTAGTCGCGAGGTCGATATGCGTGACCTCATCCATCAAGGTGGTCACGTTTTTGTGGTCGGAAAGAATGGCACGCAGTGGCTGTGCGATCTCCGTGGTGGAAAGCCCCGCGCTAGCCACCTGATAAAGCAAGGGCTGGAAGAGATGATGATTCCAGCGGTCCACCAGCGTCACATGGACACGCTCATCATTCAGCGCCTTGGCACAGGTGAGGCCGGCGAATCCGCCGCCCAGCACTACAACTTCGAGGGGTTTCATAAGCTCACTTTAACGAGCAGACTTCACGCCACAACGACCATGTGAAACAAGGCATCACACTCTCGGGTGATGATGTCACAAAGCTCGAACATCCAAGGTCATTTTGGAGGCGTAGATTGCGCCTCAATTCGTCAGCATGCCTTCGTGAATCTTCAGCACGCGGCTCATGCGGGCGGCCTGCGCAGGATGATGCGTGACAAGCACGAGACTCACACCGGTCGTCTTTTGCAGATCCAGCAGCAGAGTGGTCAGTGCTTCGGCATTCTTCTCATCGAGCGCGCCGGTGGGCTCATCCGCGAGGATCAGCTTCGGTTGATTGATCAGAGCACGCACCACGGCCACGCGCTGACGCTCGCCACCAGAAAGCTGCGCAGGTTTCCAATTCAAGCGGTCCTGGAGGCCCACGGACGCGAGCAGAGACTCGGCACGTTTGCGCGTGTCATCTGCAGGTGCCTTCAAAGCCAGCGTCGGCAGCAGCACGTTTTCCAAAACCGTGCACTGCGGCATCAAATGATGCAGCTGGAAGATGAAGCCGATCTTCTCACTGCGGATGGCCGCGAGCTGCTGTGGAGTGCATTTCTCCATGTTCGCGCCATCCAAGGCGTAGCTGCCTGAATCGGGTGTGTCCAGCGTGCCGAGAATGTTCAGCAGCGTGCTCTTGCCGCAGCCTGAAGGTCCGACAATCGCCACGGACTCTCCACCTTCAATACTGAGGCTGACATCCCGCAGCACAGGCACGACCTGATCGCTCCCGGGTTCGCGGTAGGATTTCGAGATGTGGGAAAGGGTGATCAGAGACATGAGATGAGGGGCAGAGGATTAACGTGCATCGGAGCACTCTTCAAACACGCCGCCAGCGCCGGGCTTTGAACTCGTGTCGTGGCAAGGTGTCACACTCGACGAGTTGCACAGGAATGCGCAGTGAGAAGGTATCGCGAAGGCGGGCCTCGAGACGTTTGAGAAGACTCTTGGAGGCATCGGGTTTAAGCTCGATGAGCAGTTCGATCTCATCCATGGCATCGACCTTTTTTTGCTCGACCATGAACTCCACCACCTCGGTGAACTGACGCACGACGGCCTCAATAGCGCTGGGATAGACATTCACACCGCGCACGACGACCATCTCATCCACACGGCTGAGCACACCGCCTTCGAGGATGAGGCGACCACCTCGTTCGAGCTTCTTCACCCAGTCTCCGGTGCGGTAGCGCAGCAGCGGGCAGCCGACACGAGTCAGCGTGGAAAGCACGAGCTCGCCATGCTCACCTTCCGCGACTTCGGCGCCAGTCTCGGGATGGATGACTTCAGCAAGATAAGCTTCCTCAATGGTGATGAGATCGCGCGGATAGTCGGTGATCTCATAGCTCACCGGTCCAACCTCCGTCATGCCATGGTGATCATACACGCGAGCATCCCAGAGCTGCTCAATGCGCGCACGCACCTCTGGAATGCTTCCGCCAGGCTCACCGGCGACAATGATCTTGTTCACCCGCAGAGCCATGCGCTCAACACCGCTGGCCTCGCCAATCATCTCGCCAAGACGCAGCGCATAGGTGGGTGTGCAGCACAGGGTGGTGGCACCATAACGAGCCATCATTTCCAATCGTGCCTGGCTGGAAAGGCCGCCTCCTGGCAGCACCATGTAGTCCCGGGCCGCAGCCTCAAAGGCGGTCCAGAAGCCGAGGAAGGGACCGAAGGAGAAAGCGAAGAAAATGCGGTCACGTCCGCGTGCCAGATCAGCGCCATCAAAGACCCTGCGCCAGCAGGCCAGCATGGCTTCCCAGCTCTCTACCGTGTCCAGCCACGCCATGGGCTGGCCGCTGCTGGTGCCGCTGGTCTGGCAGAAGCGGGTGTATTGATCAATGGGACGCGTGAGATTCGTGCCAAAGGGCGGATGCTCCAGACGGTCCTGCAGAAGCTCGGACTTTGTGGTGAAGGGCACCTGCTGGATGAAGTCCTCGAGCCGGTTCATGGAAGTCACGCGGACTCCGTGCTGGCGGAACTTCTGGGCGTAAAAGCCTTCCGAGGTGGCGAGGTGGAGCACGATGGACCTCAGCTTGCGCCATTGGTTGGCGCGCAAGCGGGCTCGGTCGATGAACGGACGGTCAGACTCCACTTGGGCAGCGATGGCGAGGGCGCATGCAGGGTCAAGGCAGCCCGAGAGCTTTCTTCACCGCGGTTTCAATGTCTCCTCCCTCGGGCTCAGCATCCGAACCATGGCGGGAGATCAGCTTGCCATCCTTGCCGATCAGGAACTTTTCAAAGTTCCACTGCACGTCGGTGCCGCCCGTGAGTTCAGCATACAAGGGGTGCTTGTCCCCGCCGGTGATCTTCACCTTGGAGAACATCGGAAAGGTCACGTTGTAGCGACTGGTGCAGAAAGTTTTGATCTCTGACTCGCTCCCCGGCTCCTGGCCACCGAAGTCATTGCAGGGGAAGCCGAGCACGGCGAAACCCTTGTCTTTATACTTTTCATGCAGGGCCTGGAGCCCTGCATACTGACCGGTGTAGCCGCACTCCGATGCCACATTGACGATGAGCAGCACCTTTCCAGCATAGTCCTTCAAGGAGGCCTCTTTGCCGTCAATGGTCTTGAGCTCGATGCTCTGGAGGTCTGCGGAGAGAAGCGATGTGGCGATCATGAGAAGCGCGGCGAGGAGTATTTTCATGGTGAGAGTGAAGTAGGTGCTTCCAACAACGAACCGATAGCACGGCTCCCTTCAAAGCATCACGATTCCGAAGCTTTTACCGTGATCACCACGCTCTTTGAAGTCGGAGTGAGACTGACATCGGCATAACTATCGATTGGGACAAGCACGTTGGCCTCGGGGAAATAGGCGGCGGTGCTGCCGGCGGGCAGGTCGTAGGGGATGGCGAGGAACTTTTTGGCCTCACGCGTGGCACCTTTGAAGTGGCTGGTGATGTCCACCGGCGTCACCGGGCTGATGCCACGATCCTTCATGTCCTGTGGATTCATGAAGATGACACGGCGCTCATTGCCGATGCCGCGGTAACGGTCGTTCAAGCCATAGACGGTGGTGTTGAACTGATCATGGCTGCGGAAGGTCTGGAGCAGAAGCTGATCCTTCTCCGGCTGCACACAGGCCAGCGGATGGGTGAAGATGATGGCCTTGCCTCCGATGCCTGACCAGTCCAGTTCACGAGCTGCATTCGGCAGGTAGAAGCCTCCCTGATGACGCACGCGCTCATTGAAATTATGGAAGCCAGGAACGACGCGCTCGATGATATCGCGAACACGATCATAGTCCTCGACGAGCCAGCGCCAGTCGACACAAGAACGCTCTCCCAGAGTCGCTGCCGCCGTGCGTGCCACGATTTCAGGTTCGCTGAGCAGATGAGGAGATGCGGGATCGAGCTGGCCCTGTGACTGATGCACGACACTCATGCTGTTTTCGACCGTGAGGAACTGCGGACCACCGTTTCGCCAGTCCATCTCACTGCGGCCGAAGCATGGCAGGATCAAGCCCGTGCGGCCGGTAATGATGTGGCTGCGGTTCAGCTTTGTGCAGACATGAACGGTCAATGAGCAGCGGCGCAGCGCTTCGGCGGTGTATTCAGTGTCCGGCGTGGCCTGGAGGAAGTTACCGCCGAGTGCATAGAAGACTTTTCCCGGGCCCTCATGCATGGCCTTGATGGCATTCACCACGTCCCAGCCATGATGGCGTGGGACTTTGAACTCGAAGGCCTTTTCGAGATTGTCCATGAACCACTCAGGCATCTTCTCAAACACGCCCATGGTGCGATCTCCCTGCACATTGCTGTGACCGCGAACAGGACAGAGACCCGCACTGTCACGCCCGAGCGCGCCTAACATGAGATGGATGTTCACCACCTCCTGGATGGTGGCGACGGCATTCTTATGCTGGGTCAGGCCCATGGCCCAACAAGTGATGACTTTACGCTCGCCGCTAGCGCATTGGCGAGCGGCTTTCTGGATCTCGCTTTTGGCGATACCGGAGACGCTTTCGAGCTCGTTCCAATTGAGGCTCTTCAGATGCTCACGATAGGTCTCGAAGCCCTTGGTGTGTGTGTTGAGGAAGGCTTCATCGATCGTTCTATCCTCGATGAGTGTCTTGGCGATGCCTTTGAGCAAGGCTTGGTCGCCATTGAGCTTCACCTGGAGGAATTGTTTTGCCAGTGCCGTGGCCTTGCCGATCATTCCTTTCACCTGCTGCGGATGCATGAAGCCGGTGAGGCCAGCTTCCTTCATCGGGTTCACCGCGATGATGGTGGCTCCGCCTTCCACGGCCTTCTGAAGGCTGCTGAGCATGCGCGGATGGTTTGTACCTGGATTCTGACCGATGATGAGGATGGTCTCTGCCGTTTCGAGATCCTTCAGCGTCACGGTCCCCTTCCCCACGCCCACGCTTTGATTCATGGCCGCGCCACTGGACTCGTGACACATGTTGGAGCAATCCGGCAGATTGTTGGTGCCGAAATTTCTAACAAACAGTTGGTAAAGGAAGGCCGCCTCGTTGGTGGCACGTCCCGAGGTGTAAAAGACCCCTTCGTCCGGTGATGCCAGTGCATTCAGCTCCTTGCCGATGAGATTGAAAGCATCATCCCAGGAGATCTCGCGGTAGTGCGTATCGCCCTCGCGCAGAATCATGGGATGCGTGAGACGGCCGGCCTGGTCCATCTCATAGTCGCTCCAGCCCGCGAGCTCGGCGACGCTGTATTCTTCGAAAAACTCCGGGGTGACACGTTTCTTCGTGGTTTCGGAAGCGATGGCCTTGGCGCCGTTTTCGCAGAACTCAAAGGCGCTGCGGTGATCATCTGGATCCGGCCAGGCGCAGCTTGGGCAGTCGAAACCTTCCCACTGGTTTAGCTTCAGCATGGCCTCCGTGCCACGAAGCAGGCCGGCACTGCCGTAGATGTGCTTCAGCGAGTTCGTGACCGCAGGCACGCCAGCAGCGCTGGTCTTGGTCTTGCCGACCTGGATGCCAGTGAACTTCGAGGGCGGCTGCGGAGAGATGTCTTTGGGGGATGACATGGGGGGACGGGATGTCGTGGAAGTTACGAATGCCGTCAACTGTTGGAGTCCGGGCAACGGTGGAGGAATTGCCCGTCAGGCCGGTATGCGAGCTGGAGGCTCGAAAGCTGGTAGCCAGGGGTGAAGCGCAGCGGAACCCCTGGAACGATGGAGGTGCGAACCACAAGATTGGCGCGCCCTGGAAGGGCGCGAGAAGTTCGGAAGCCCTCTGTCCATTCGGAGGCACCGTGGCGTCCGTTCCTTTCTCGCGCCCTTCCAGGGCGCGGGCCAGAAAATTGCGGGTGTATCGTCGGGGTCCAGGGGTTCCGCTCGTTCCTCGCTCCACCCCTGGCTACCAGCTTTGCCCCCTGCCGGGGGCATGTGCCATTCCGACATCCCGGTGCGGATCTACCTCTCCAGTGGCATGAGGACTTCTGTCACACTGCATCGAATAAGGTGGCGTGTCGTGTGAGGTGAGCCTGATGGCGAGGTTTCGCCTCTTCACCATTCACCAGAGGTAACGGTCATCGTATTCGACCATGCCGCGTTTTAGCATCTCGACATACTCCTCCTGGAAGGTGCGGACGCGATGATGCTCCGGCTGGTGAAGCACATAGCTGCGGACTTCTTCCAGATCCTGGGCGCCGAAGGTGAGGGCACCATAGCCGTCCTGCCACGCAAATCCGGAAAGCTTCATCTCGGAGTGCATCCAGAGGGATGATTCGCTTTTCAGTTCTCGCATGACATCGGCAAGGCGGTGAGTGGCTTTCAGGCCAACGGCCACATGCACATGATCGGTCACTCCACCTACCGCATGTGAATGCGCGCCCAACCCGCGAAGAACGCCGCCCAAGTAGTGGTGCAAGCGATTGGCGGCCTCCGGGTTCAACCAAGGTTCACGACTCTTGGTGCTGAAGACCAAGTGATAGTGCAGCGATGTGTGGGTGGATGGCATGATGAAAGCAATCCGCCTAACATTTGATTCTCTCAGGTGCCTGACGACATAACTAGCTTGCCGCCGCTTCCTCCACGGTCGGGCAGGAGCAGATGAGGTGGCGGTCGCCGTGGACGTTGTCGACGCGGGCGACGGGGGGCCAGTATTTGGACTCCTTCACCCAGGCGAGCGGGTAGGCGGCGGCCTCGCGGGTGTAGGCGTGCGGCCAGTCAGACTTCGTCACGAACTCGGCAGTGTGCGGAGCGCGCTTCATGGTATTGTCTGTGGCGTGGAAGCGGCCTTCCTCAATGCCGGCAATCTCGCCGCGGATGCAGATCATGGCCTCGCAGAAGCGGTCGATCTCGGCCTTGCTCTCGCTCTCGGTGGGCTCGACCATGAGGGTGCCAGCGACCGGCCAGCTCATGGTGGGGGCGTGGTAGCCGAAGTCCATCAGACGCTTCGCCACGTCTTCGACGGTGACCTTGCTGAAATGGCGGAAGTCGAGAATGCACTCATGTGCGACATAGCCGTTGCCGCCTTTGTAGAGCGTGGGGAAATGCGGGGCCAGCTTCCTGGCGATGTAGTTCGCGTTCAGGATGGCGAGCTTCGTGGCATCGGTGAGCTGGGTGCCCATCATGGCCACATACATCCAGGAGATGGTGCAGATGCTGGCGCTGCCCCAGGGGGCGGAACAGACGGCGCCCTCGGCCTTGTCTGTCCAGGTGATGTGACCTGGAAGGTGTGGGCGTAGATGCGCGGCGACAGCAATGGGACCGACACCCGGGCCGCCACCGCCATGAGGGATGCAGAAAGTCTTATGCAGGTTCAGGTGGCAGACATCCGCGCCGATGCGGCCTGGTGAGGTGAGGCCCACCTGCGCATTCATGTTTGCGCCGTCCATGTAGACCTGACCGCCGTGCTCATGCGTGAGGCGGCAGATCTCGATGATGGTTTCTTCAAACACGCCGTGCGTGCTCGGGTAGGTCACCATGAGGGCGGCGACCTTGCCGGTATTGGCCTCAAACTTGGCCTTCAGGTCTTCGAGCGAGATATTTCCCTGATCATCACAGGCCACGGGCACCACTTTGAAGGCGCACATGACAGCGCTGGCCGGGTTGGTGCCGTGCGCGCTGGTGGGGATGAGACAGACATCTCGATGCCCTTGTCCATGAGCTTCGTGGAAGCGTTTGATGGCCAGGAGACCGGCATACTCGCCTTGGGAACCCGCATTGGGCTGGAGAGACACGGCATCAAAGCCGGTGGACTCCGCGAGCCATTCCTCAAGCTCGGCAAACATGGCGCGATAGCCCTCCGTCTGGTTCGCTGGAGCGAAGGGATGGATGGCGTTCACCTCGGGCCAGCTCAGCGGCATCATCTCGGCCGCGGCGTTGAGCTTCATGGTGCAGGAGCCGAGCGGGATCATGCTGCGGTTCAGGGCGATATCACGTGCCTCCAGGCGATGCAGGTAGCGCATCATCTCCGTCTCGGAATGATAGCGATTGAAGACGGGGTGCGTCAGGAAGGAGGACTCACGCTGATAGAGCGCGGAGAAATGCGGATCGACATCCGCATCGAGGTCCGGGGCCTGGCGTGGCGTCTTGATGCCAAGGGCGGCGGCGAGACTAACCAATTCTTCACTCGTGACACGCTCGTCCAGGGCGATGCTGATGTGGGTGTCATCGATCTTCCGGAGATTGATGCCGAACAACAGCGCGGAGCGAAGGACCTCATCCGCCTTGTGCACACGCACGGTGAGAGTGTCGAAGAAGTCGTCGGCGGCGACATCGAGTTCCGCAGCCATGAGTTCGGCAGCCAGCCAGACGGCGGCTCCATGCACGCGCAGGGCGATCTTTTTCAAGCCTTCCGGACCATGGTAGACGGCATACATGCTGGCCATGACGGCCAAAAGCACCTGGGCGGTGCAGATATTGCTGGTGGCCTTTTCACGGCGGATGTGCTGCTCGCGAGTCTGCAGGGAGAGGCGATAGGCGGGGCGGCCTTCAGCATCCTTGGAAACACCGATGAGGCGGCCAGGGATGCGGCGCTTGAGGGGATCCTTCACGGCCATGAAGGCAGCATGAGGTCCACCAAAGCCGAGAGGCACGCCGAAGCGCTGGCTATTGCCCACGCAGATGTCCGCACCGAACTCGCCGGGAGCTTTCAGCAGAGTGAGAGCCAGAAGATCTGCCGCGACGACTAGGAGGGCGCCTGCTTCATGCACCTCGGTGGCAAGCTCGCTGTAATCGTGAATGACACCGAGCGTGTCCGGATACTGCACGAGCACAGCGGCATAACCAACTGTGCCACCATCCTTTTTCCACTCCAGCGTGTCACCGACCACAACCTGTACGCCGAGAGCCTGCAGGCGTGTTTTCACCACGGCGATGGTTTGCGGATGGCAGTGATCAGAAACAAAGACACGGGTGCTGCCGCTGACCTGGGCATGAGCCAGTGTGAGGGCCTCGGCACAGGCGCTGCCTTCATCCAGGAGGCTGGCGTTTGCCACGTCCAGGCCGGTGAGATCACAGATCATGGTCTGGAAGTTTAGCAGGGCCTCGAGGCGGCCCTGGCTGATCTCGGGCTGATAAGGGGTATAGGCGGTGTACCAGCCTGGGTTCTCCAGGATGTTTCGCTGGATGACCGGCGGCGTGAAGGTGTCGTGATAGCCCATGCCGATGAAGCTGCGCATGACCTTGTTGCGGTCCATGATCTGACGGAGGCGGCGCAGGGCCTGCTCTTCGGTCAGTGCTGTTGGCAGGTTCAGCTCACTCCGCTGACGGATGGCCTCGGGCACGACCTGGTCGATGAGCGCATCCAGGCTTTTCACGCCGAGAGTTTCCAGCATGGCGGCCTGTTCCGAGGCCGAGGGTCCGAGGTGACGTGGGGCGAAGGCGGGAGCTGTGGGCATGAGAGAGAGGGGCGGATGAAAACGAGCTTTTGCCCCCCGGCAAGTGTGGGAAACGGTCGCAGTGTACTATTGGCCGTTTTTCAGCCCGCCACCTTAGGAAAAGGCAAAGGCCGCCCGAAGACGGCCTTTGCGGATGAATTCCCTGCCCTGACACTTCTCCAACCCATGTTTTATGATGTCGGAGGGGTGTAGGTGAAGCGGTAAAAGACGGCTCCTCCGGTGGTGGTGATAGCATGCTGCAGCACGCCGTTCGCCGGGGCCGTGATGGTGGTCATGGTGGTCCAGGTGCTGAGATTCGTGGAGGCCTGCACGGCGTAGGGAAGACCAGGGACACCTTTCGAGACCACCGTGGCAGCGCCTGTGCTAGTGGCCTGCACGTCCGTGGCGACTGTAGGCAGCACGATAAGGCTGATCTGGCCGCTGGCATTGAAGGGGCTGGACCACTTCGCATCCGTGTAGATGGTGCTGCCCGTGAGGGTGCGGAGGAAAGCCACGAGGTCGTTCCTCTCCTGGGTGGTAAGATTCAGGTTCTGCACGTTACCTCCCGGGCGGCGGAGGCGTGGATCCAGGTTCGTGTTGTCAGCGGGGATGGTGTTGTAGTGATTGATCACCGCTCCGAGCGTGGCCAGGCTGGCATCATGCATCAATGCCCCGTTGGAGCCACCCACAGGGTTCAGGAGATCACGCAGACTGGGCGAGCGTGTGTTGGTGAGGTCCGTTCCGCTGAAACCGGTGGTGACACCGTTGTTCAGACTGTTGGGGTCGATATCAAACTCCGGGGGGCGATGGCAGCCAGCGCAGCCCGCACCGCCGCCGCCTGGAGGGGCGAGGAAGAGCTGTTTGCCCCGGTTCTCCGCAGCTGTGAAATTCGCGAAGTTCTGATTGTCGGCATTGAGGGCGCGGCCGGCATCATATTTGGAATCGAAGGACTGGATGCTGCGAACGAACTGGGCCAGTGCGCGCTGAACGCGGGTTTCGGTGATGGTGGAGTTTCCAAACACTGCGGCAAAGAGGACGCGATATTCCTCGATGGCGGTGAGCCGCGTGACGAGATCAGTGAAAGCTGGATCTCCCGAGGTGCCGCTGAAGCCCATTTCCGTGTGATCCTGAATGGGGCGGGTGGTCTGGTTTTCCAGCGAGGTGGCGCGCTCATCCCAGAAGAAGCGCACCTCCTGGGCGAAGCGGCTGTTCACCAGGCGCATGGAATGGCGGCCGGTGGTGCCTGCCACGCCTGTGCTGGCCGTGGCAGTATCTCCGAAAGCCGCAGCCTGCTGATGGCAGGATGAGCAGGAGATGGTGCTGTTGCGCGAGAGGCGTTTGTCATAAAACAGCACCCTGCCCAAAGTGGCTCCCAGATTGGTGATGGGGTTGGCACCGGCACCGCCTGGGGTGTTGTCCCGCACGATGTAACCCGGGCGGGTTTGAGCGGCGTAGTTCGCGAGGTTGGTCAGGTCTACCACGCCATCCTGGGCGGTGGCGCTGAGGGAGGTGAACAGCAGCAGGCTGAGGGTGCAAAGGCGGGAGTTCATGGCACTGGGAAGGTTGTTTGACGATGCTATTTTCTCCGCAGCGCTTCACACGACCAGACACTTTACCCCGGCTTAACAAAAAAGGGTATAAAACGCAATTAGCCGGACAGGAAGGCCTGTCCGGCTACGCAAAACTTTACACGGGCTTAACAAAGAGGACTTCAAGCCCTGGCTGTGACCGGGGTGCGGCGGCCGTCGTCGCGGAAGAAGGACTCCATGCGCTCGCGCATGTCGCCATAGAACTTGGCGGCCATTTCCTCCAGCATCTCCGCCTGAGCGCCGACTCCTTGGGTAGCCTGGCGTTCTCGGTCGAGGCGTAGCTTTTCCTGGAAGGTCTGCTCGAGCTCCATGAGGTGCTCGAGGAAGGCTTTGGCCGCACGGCTGCGGTCCACGCCTTCGATCAAGGCGCGCTCCAGCGGACGGTTCTGCGTGATGTGCAGGAAGGGGCTGTCCACAAGCTGCTTCATGTAGCGGTCAAAGCCTTTGAGGAAGGCCAGACGCTCACGGGAGAACTTCACTTCCTCGCAGTCGAGCAGGCAGTCATACGGGCCGGGCTTCGAGAAGAACTTCACGACCAGCGGGATGGTGTCCACCAGCATGAAGAGCAAGGAGAGGACGATGTAAGCGATGTAGGCGAAGTGGCCTCCTTCAGCATCGTTCTCAAAGAGATGATGCAGGGCCTTGGTCTGGGCGAGGATGTCACGGCGAGGCTCGGCGCGGATGCCGGCGATGCGTGTTTCCTCATCATTGGCTAGGCGGGTGATCTCATCGTGAAGGCCTTTAAGCTGCAGAAGCTGGGCATCGATCTGCGCCTTCAAGGTTTCACGGATGGAGTTCTGCTGGCCGACGAACTGATCAGCCTGCTGCTGCTGCACCTGCTGGCGCAGGGCTTCAATGCGGGTCTGCTCGGCTTTAAGCTTGGCGGCTTCATCCGCGGCCTTGGCATCGAGCGCGGCATTCACGCCGTCTTCGGCGGCCTTGATCTCAGCCACGACAGCCACGCGGGTTTTGGTCATCGTGTCCAGCACGCCACTGAGGCGGGCGGACTCGGCGCGGCGCCAGGCAAGCTGGTCTTCCTGGATGCTCTTGGCACGAGGGCCGAGGCCGACAATGCCGCTGCGCTGGCCGTTCACTTCACGCTCGAAGTCAGTCTGCCACTGATTCAATTCGGCGGCGATCTTCTGGTAGTCGGCGCTCATCTTCGCCATCTCCTTGTCGAGCGTTTCAAGACGGAGCTTTCCGGGGCTCACGGCTTCGGCGATCTTGGCTTCGCGCTCAGCCTTGGCTTTCTTCTCGTTGTCCGTCAGCGGCTTCTCCATGGGCTTGCCGTTTTCATCGAGAAACTTGGCATTGAAGCTGGCATTCCAAGCCTCGCGCTGCGTGGCGATCTCAGTTTCCAGGGTCTTCACGCGGGCTTCCACGATTGCCTTTTGAGCCACAGCTTCCTTGCGGGCGACATCGATCTCGGCATCACGCTCCTTTTCGATCACGGAGGTGACGGTGTCCCGGAAAAGCAACAGGGTCAGCGGGTGGGAGATGGTGATGCCCATCAGGCCAGCGACCACGATACGCAGGGCGAACTGGGACATCTTCCGGAAGATGTTTTGGTAGGCCCGGTAGGTGGCCAGCAGGGCGCGGTCCACCGTGAGAATGATGAAGGCCCAGACCAGGGACACGGCGCCGATGACGAACCAATTATCCGTCAACGTGGACAGGGCATAGGCGCAGGCGATGGTGGCGAAGGTGGAAGGAACGAGGACGGTGGCACCGAAGGCCACGTACTTGCGTCGTTCCCAGGCCGGGCAGGCGTCGAGGTTATCGGAACTGGCTCCGGCGAGCCAGAAGAAGACGCGTTCAAGACGGTCGAGGGTGCTCATAATGAGGGCGTTTGGGGGGGGGCGAGGGTGGAAACCTCAGACGAGAGAGTGTGGGATTCTGTTCAGGTGTCAACCGCCGTGAACCGCGTAATGCACCCAAAAAACAATTGGCAGTCTTTCCCTCTTGCTGCCCAGTCTTTCCGCGCTGCACATGAACCTTCCGGCATTCCTCCATTCTTTTTCAACTCGAGTCATTGCCACCGTTCCCCTCCCTGCTCTGTCGGCATTATCCACCGTCGCGCTGAAACACAGTCCTGAACTTGAGGCTGCGGCCAAGTCGGGCATGTGGCCTGCCCAGCATGCGATCAAAGGTATGACGATCCGCCGTGAATCTCACCCAAGAAAGCAAGCCAGACCGTCAAGTTTTTGGTCTTTGTGGCTGGGCCTATGTCTGTTTTTCCTGCCGGCCGCCAGTCCTGCCGAGATTGCCGTGGAGATGGCCCTGGGGCTAGATCCGTCTCTGGTGGCTTGGGCACGCAATGACCAGATCCTGATCTCAATAAGCGATCTGGGGGAAGTGCGCGTCTGGGAAACGGCTACAGGTAACCTGCTTCATACTTTGCCTTCATCGGGTGTTCCATTGGCAAAACATTTGGTAGCTTCATCTGATGGCGAGTGGATCGGAACCATCGAGAATGGGAAGGCAATCATCACCAATCGCAGAACCCGAAAGGTGGCTTGGTCATCCGATGGGGTCGCCACGGAGCTCACCGGCCTCACGTCCTCCAGCGTTACGTTGGCCTTCGCTGACCGGGAGGGCTACGCTGGCCGGGTGGCCCGTATACAGTGGCCTGAGGGAAAAGTCGTCGCCCAATGGCAGGCACCCAGCAACAGCATTTGCGCCAGTGTCCACTCCATCAGCCAGGGCCGGACTGCTGTGTGCATGAGCGGTCGCACGACATACATTCTGGACAAGGACCTCCTGGAGTCGGCAAGGTTTGCTCCCCAACAGCCTAATCCATTCTATTATTCCCATAGCACGTCGCAGGCCTCTTGGATCAGTCTCGCCACTTCTTCGGGGGCGCTGCTGGCCAATGCCGATGAGCCAGAGAAGGGTTTCCAAGTAGTCGAATCCCTGCGTGGACGGACGTACTTGCCATCGCCAGATGGCAGCCGTTGGTTGGGGGGCACCCTTGGCCGATGGGCTGTGTATGATCCAAACGGCAAGTCCATAGCCGCCGCCGACCTCCAGGGAAAGGTGTTCGAAGAAGGTGTGGCATGGTCGGCAGACAGCGGCACTCTCGCTGTGCCGAGCAGCAATGGCATTCAACTCATCAATGCCCGCACTGGAAAACTTGTCCGAAAGTTTGGCACCAAACATCTTGGTGACAGGGTCGTGGATGTCAGAGAATCTATCGCATTGTCTTCCGCAGGCGGGATGCTGGCAATCAAGACCCCTGAGGGAGACTGGAGCATCGTCGATTGCCATCATCCGCTGGAATGGAAGACTGCCTCCGACGTAGCTTCGCCACAGCCGAGGCATTCATCCTCGACAGACTCTTTCATCCTATCGACACAAACCGGCTGGCAGCGTTACGAATATGGCACCGTGAAGCCTCTCGAGGTTCAGTGGGAGTCTTCAGTCTTTGATGTTCAGTGCATTGGTGATTCACTCTGGCTGCGCTCGAATAGTGAGATGACGGTCCATTCGTTCAGTCATGGAAAAAAGGCAGCGATCCATAGTTTCCCGCTGTTCATTGGGACGGGGTGGATGGCTTCGCCGGATGCACAATGGGTGCTGCACCAAGATCAGGACGAAAAAAAGTTGGTGCTCAGGAGGGCGCCCGATTGGCAGGCCGTCGCTGAGTTTACGCTGCCCCGCTGCATGCCACAGGCATTGTTGGTATCCGCTGATGGAGGGCATATCGGGTGGATTGATAGCGAGCGCCACTGGTGGAGTTATGCAGTTGGTTCGGCGGGTCCGGAGAACAAGTTCACCCTTCCCAGCGGCACCTACACGGATGGGTTCACGCACTCGTCCGCTCCAAGTCTGGCAGTCAGTTGGCAGATCCTTAAGTCACCTTTCACGGGCATTGTGGTGGATGCGGAAGGGCGGGTGAAATACCAGATCGGATCGTGGAAGCGCTTTACCGACGAAACAGGCCTCATGCCAGTGGGCTTCGGGCCTAGCCAGAAGCACCTATGGCTGTGCGGCCATGGAGCCCGGCCCATTCTCGTGGATCTCGCCACGGGGCAGCCCTTGCTGCGGCTCCATTTTCTCGCCAAGGGTGTAACACTCTGGGAGATGGCTTCAGGGAAATACTATGGACCCGAAGCAGCCAAAGCCTATCTGAGGTGGACCGACCTCGATACCACCCGACCGCTATCTGCCGCTGAGCTGGCCGCCGTGTGGAGTGAGGAGGCACTCGAAGCTGTGCTGAAAGCCTGCCTGGACGGAAAATGAGGGCCTCCCAAGATACAATGCCAGTGATGTGAGTTGTGTTTAGCGGGAAGCCACCGGGGTTTTACCACCTTGGCGTATTCTGTGCCGTCTGCGCCTTGTTAGGCATTTCACGATAACCCGAACCTCACCTCTTCCCCTGCTTCTTTTTCAGCGCCGTGACCACGTGTGGCGGGACGAACTGGTTGACGTTGCCACCGAGGCGAGAGATTTCCTTCACAAGACGGCTGCTGATGTAGGTCAGCTCTTCGCGGGGCATGAGGAAGAGGGTTTCGAGGTTCGGCTCCAGTTTGCGGTTCATGAGGGCGAGCTGGAACTCGAACTCGAAGTCGCTCACCGCACGCAGGCCGCGCACCAGCGCGATCGCCTTTTGTTTGCGGGCGAAGTCGACCAGCAGGCCCTCGAAAGGCAGCACGCGAAGGTTTGGCAGATGCTCGGTGGCGAGGCTGAGCATCTCCACACGCTCCTCCACGCTGAACAAACTTTGCTTCGCATTGTCCTTCGCCACGGCGACGATCAACTCATCAAAGATGCCGGCCGCACGCTGAAGGACATCGAGATGGCCGTTCGTGATGGGGTCAAAGCTACCTGGATAAATGGCTCGTCGCATGGCGAAAGGTGGGATGATTTTTGTTAGGCCTCGGTGGAGGTTTCGCCGGGAGCTTCCGGTGGTGACTCGGTCGTGGATTCGCCAGTTTCAGCGGCTTCGGCTGTTTCACCAGCCTCGGTCTCTGTGGCGTCTTCCTCTTCAGCGATCACCGTGGCGACATCCTGAATGGTCTCGTCCTTCTTAAGGTCCATGAGCTTCACGCCCTGGGCCACACGACCGGTTTCGCGGATGCCTTTGTCGCCACCGACGCGGATGCGGACGTTCTGACCTTTGCTGGTGATGAGCATGAGCTCGTCATCATTGTGCACGGCCATGGCCGCGACGACCTTGCCGGTCTTCTCGGTGATGTCGATGGTCTTCACGCCTTTGCCACCGCGGTTGATGAGACGGTACTCCTCAAATGGAGTGCGTTTGCCGAGGCCCTTCTCCGAAACGACGAGCAACTGAGTGCCCGGAACCACAGCGGTGAGGGCGACAAGGAAGTCACCTTCATCCAGACGGATGCCACGCACACCAGCAGCTCCACGGCCCATGGCGCGGATGTCTGTCTCCTCACAGCGGAGGCACATGCCGTCGCGAGTGGCGAAGCAGATCTCGCTCTTGCCATCGGTGA
Source organism: Prosthecobacter gellanilyticus (assembly GCF_007992435.1). GTDB lineage: Bacteria > Verrucomicrobiota > Verrucomicrobiia > Verrucomicrobiales > Verrucomicrobiaceae > Prosthecobacter > Prosthecobacter gellanilyticus. The sequence goes on from NZ_BKAG01000012.1 coordinate 68,886, forward strand.
GCACGACATCCACGAGGTCGTTGCCTTCCTCGATGTTGATCGCGTTCATGCCGGCCTTGCGGTAGTTCTTGAAGGCATCCAGCGAGGTCTTCTTCACGGTGCCGTCCTTGGTCGCGAAGAGCACGAATTTCTCGGGGCTCCACATGGCGTCGTCTTCCACTCCTTGGGCTTCCAGACGCAGGACGCTGTTGATCTTCTCTTCAGGGCCCAGGTTGAGCACGTTTTTGATGCTGCGGCCCTTGCCGGTGCGCGGTGCTTCAGGGAGCTGATACACACGCTCCACATAGACACGGCCGGTGTTCGTGAAGAAGAGCAGGAAGTCGTGCATGTTGGCGCTGAAGAGCGTCTCCACGAAGTCGTTCTTGTCTTCCTTGCTCACGGCTTCACGGGTCTCCATGCCCTTCAAGCCCTTGCCACCACGGGCCTGCAGGCGGTACTCATTAGTAAGTGTGCGCTTCACATAGCCGAGGTGCGTGAGGGTGACGATGTTCGCGTCATTCGGGATGAGGTCGATGGTCTCAATGCCACCGCCGCTGGCATCGATGCGGGTCAGACGGCCGTTGCCGTGCTTGAGCTTGATGGCGCGGAGCTCGTCCTTGATGATTGTCAGCACGCGGTGCTCGTGGGCCAGAATGTCCATGAGGTCCGTGATCGTGGCGAGAAGCTCATCATAGTCCGCCTTGATCTTGTCACGCTCCATGCCGGTGAGCTGATAGAGGCGGAGTTCCAGGATCTGGTCCACCTGCGTGTCGGTGAAGACATAGCGGTCACCCTGGATGCTCGGTTGATTGCGGATCAGGATGCCGAGGCGCATGGCGGTCTCGGTGCTGAACTGGTAAGCCTTCAGGCCGATGCGTGCTTCGTCGCGGTTGCGGCTGTCACGGATGATCTTGATGAAGTCATCGAGATGGCCAAGCGCGAGGAGGTAAGCCTCCAGCTTTTCAGCCTGCTGCTCGGCTTTGCTGAGCAGGAAGCGTGTGCGGCGGATGATGACCTCGCGGCGGTGCTCTATGTAACAACCAATGGCGTCCTTGATGCTCAGCACGCGCGGGCGGCCACCATCAATGGCCAGCATGTGAATGCTGAAGCTGCTCTCGAGCGCGGTGAACTTGTAGAGGTTGTTCAGCACCACCTGCGGGCGGGCATCGCGCTTCAGATCGACCACCACACGGGTGTTCTCATCGGACTCATCGCGCACGGCGACGATGTCTGAGATGACCTTTTCGTTCGCGAGTTCGGCAATGCGCTTCACCAACTCCGCGCGGTTCACGTTATAAGGGATCTCCGTGATGATGATCTGCTCGCGACCATTGTTGTCCACGATCTCTGCCTGACCGCGAACACGCACGCTGCCGTGACCGGTGGCCATGTATTCGCGAATGCCATCCAGTCCGTGAATGACGCATCCCGTGGGGAAGTCCGGACCTTTGATGAACTGGCTCAGCTCAGTGACCGTGATGGCTGGATTGTCAATCTGCGCGCAGACACCGTCGACGATCTCGCCCAGGTTATGAGGTGGCATGTTCGTGGCCATACCGACGGCGATACCGGTGCCGCCATTAACGAGCAGGTTTGGGAAAGCAGCCGGGAAAACGGTGGGTTCCGTGAGACGCTCGTCATAGTTAGGCACGAAGTCGACCGTGTCCTTTTCCATGTCGGACATCAGCGTGCCGCCGAGTGGCGTCATGCGGGCTTCCGTGTATCGCATGGCCGCCGGAGGGTCACCTTCCACCGAACCGAAGTTTCCCTGGGGATCGATCAGTGTCTCACGCATTGCCCATGGCTGGCCCATGTGGACGAGCGTGGGGTAAATGACAGCTTCACCATGCGGATGATAGTTACCGGAAGTGTCACCGCAGATCTTCGCGCACTTCATCTGCTTCTTCGGCGGATAGAGGCCCAGCTCATGCATCGCATACAGAATGCGGCGCTGAGAGGGTTTCAGACCATCTCGCACGTCCGGCAGCGCGCGAGAGATGATGACGGACATGGAGTAATCAAGAAAGGAATTCTTGACCTCGTCGGCTACGGAAATGGGCCGGGTATTGGAATCTTGCATGGACGTAAGTCGAAAGTGCTTGGCGAAAGTGAGGAGGGATCAGACGTCGAGGTTGCGCACGTTCAGGGCGTTCTCTTCGATGAAGTGTTTGCGGGGTTCGACGACGTCGCCCATGAGGATGGTGAACATGCGCTCGGCCTCTTGAGCGTTGCTCTCGTCGAGCTTCACCTGGAGGAGTGTGCGCTTGATCGGGTCCATGGTGGTTTCGAAAAGCTGCTTGGCGTTCATTTCGCCCAGACCTTTGAATCGCTTGATCTCCATGCCGCGTTTGCCGATCTCCATGACTTTATCAAGGATGCCGGGGATGCTGAAGACGGGGTGAACCTTGGCGTGGTCGCCCTCACCTTCGATGACCTCGAAGAGTGGTTTGTCCTGGCTGCTGAAGTGGTCTACATGCAGGCCGAGTTCATCGAGTTGCTTGAAGCGGCGCTTCATGCCGTTGGCTTCGTGAATTTCGATCAAACGGGCACGGCGGTGGGCTTTCGGTGCCGTCGTTCCATTCGCCTCATCGGCTTCGGGTTTGCCGAAAAGATGCAGGTCATTGTTCTCGCGGGCGAAGGCAGCGAGCTGCTCATTGCCGAGGAAATACTTGATGGCCACTTCATTGCCCTCGCGGATGGTTACGAGGTAGTGTGGAAGTGTTCCTGAGGCTTCATCGCGAGCCTGGAGATAGGCCTCGAAGTCACCACCATGACGGCGGATGATGTCTGCGAACTTGGCTACAGGCACCAGCTGCTCGAGAATGGCCTTGAGCTTATCGTCAGCGACCTTGCTGCCATCGGCAATGTTACGCAGGCTGATCTCGCCGGAGCCCATCTCAAGGAGCATGGCTTCCATCTGGTTGTCATCCTGCACATACTCCTCACGCTTTTTACGTGTGACCTGATACAGTGGTGGCTGGGCGACATAGATGTGGCCGCCTTTCACGAGCTCAGGCATCTGACGGTAGAAGAAGGTCAGGAGCAGAGTGCGGATGTGAGAGCCATCGACGTCGGCATCGGTCATGATGACGATTTTGTGGTAACGGAGCTTCTCGATGTTGAAGGAGCCTTCGACCTCGCTGTCGCCACCGATGCCGGTGCCGATGGCAGTGATCATGGTCTGCACTTCCTTGTTCTGGAGCACCTTCTCCAGGCGGGCTTTCTCGGTATTGATAAGCTTACCACGAAGAGGAAGGATGGCCTGATTGTGACGATTGCGGCCCATCTTGGCGGAACCACCGGCGGAGTCACCCTCGACAATAAACAGCTCAGTCTTCGACGGATCGCGCTCGGAGCAGTCAGCCAGCTTGCCAGGCAGACCACCGCTGCTCATGGCGTCCTTACGGATGGCTTCACGGGCCTTGCGGGCGGCCTCGCGTGACCGGGCAGCGATGATGATGTTGTTGATCACCGTCACAGCCGTGTCCGGCGTCTCATCGAGGAAGCGCATGAGGCCCTCATAGACGATGGAGCTGACCACACCTTCGACCTCGCCATTCACCAGCTTCACCTTCGTCTGGGAGTTGAAGCGCGGGTTTGGCAGCTTCACGCTCAGGACGCAGATCAGACCTTCGCGGCAGTCATCGCTCTCGATGTCCGGCAGCTTGTCTTTAAAACTCTTCGGGTTGTTCGTGATGTAGGCCTTCACCGCACGGGTGAGGGCGGCTTTCAGGCCGCTGTAATGCGTGCCACCGTCCGGATTCGGGATGGCGTTGGCAAAGCAGAGAGTTTGCTCATTGAGGCCCTTGTTCCACTGCAGCACGCAGTCCACGAGGATGAACTTGTTCTTGTCATCAATGACCACCTCACGACGACCAGCGAGAGCGATCGGCTCTGGATGGATCTTGTCTTTGTCAGCGCCGAGTTCGCGGACGAACTGCTTCACGCCTTCCTGGTAGAAGAGCACTTCCTGCCTTGGCGTTTCACCGCGCTCATCCACCAAGGTGATGCGGATGCCTGGGTTCAGGAAAGCCAGTTCACGAAGGCGGGTCAGCAGGCGCTCGAAAACGAAAGTGGTAGTGATGGTGAAGATCGTGGCGTCTGGATAGAAGCTGATCTTCGTGCCGGTGCGCTTCGGATCGTCCAGTTCACCGAGCACCGTCAGGGGCTCGGTGGTGATGCCGCGCTCAAAGCCGATGGCGTGCACTTTGCCATCGCGATAGACCTCGCACTTGAACCAATCCGAAAGGGCGTTCACGCACTTCGCGCCGACGCCATGAAGACCGCCGGAGAACTCATAAGCGCCATCGCCGAACTTACCACCAGCGTGCAGGTTGGTGAGCACGAGCTCGACCGTCGGCATGCCTTTGGGATGCATTTCCACGGGAATACCGCGGCCATCATCCTCGACGCTGAGCGAGCCGTCACTGTGAATGGCGATCCAGACGTTTTTGCAATGACCGGCGAGGTGCTCATCGATCGAGTTGTCGACGACTTCAAACACGCAGTGGTGCAGGCCGCGCTCATCGGGATCGCCGATGTACATCCCCGGGCGGAGACGGACAGCCTTCAGGCCTTCCAGGTGCTGGATTTGCGAGGCGCCGTAGGCTTGGTCAGCAGCAACGGCGGTTGAGTTTGATCCGATAGAATCAAGATTTTCGTCTGGCATAGAGGATGTCGGGTTGCCATCGCCTGAGTCTGTCCAAAACACCACTCCAGAAACGTGCTCGATGGGCTGGTTTTCAGACTAGCAAGATGCCCCCCGGTGCAAAGGGTTTTATGCGTTTGAACAGCGTTTTTTCACCCCCTCCCGGAACCGAATTTTCCGGTATGCACAAACCTCCCTGGAAAGGGGGCCAAAAGTGGGCCTCAGCGGCCTCAGGCCAGCACCTTTTTGACCAGGTTTCCGGCCACGCCCGTGAGGCGGACATCCAGGCCCTGGAATTTGACCGTGAGGCGCTTGTGGTCGATGCCCAAAAGATGGAGCATGGTGGCGTGGAGATCGTGGACGTGCACCACGTCTTCCACAGCGCGGTAACCGAGCTCGTCCGTGGCTCCGTAGCTGAAGCCGGGCTTCACCCCGCCGCCTGCCATGAAGACATTAAAGGCCAGGATGTGGTGATCGCGGCCAGTCCCCTGCCCCATCGGCGTGCGGCCAAATTCGCCGCCCCAAAGAATGAGGGTGTCATCCAGCATGCCACGCTGCTTGAGGTCTTTGATAAGGGCTGCCGTGGCTTTGTCGACGTCCTGAGCGGCGGCTTTGATGCCTTCCACAATACCGCCGTGGTGATCCCAGGCGCGGTGGTAGAGCTGGATCATGCGCGTGCCGCGCTCGGCGAGACGACGGGCGAGGAGGCAGTTGGAGGCGAAGCTGCCATCGCCCGGCTCTTTGATTCCGTAAGACTCCAGGACATGCTTCGGCTCGCTCTTCATGTCGATGAGGTCCGGCACACTGGACTGCATCTGGAAGGCCATTTCGTATTGGGCGATGCGCGTCTGGATCTCGGGATCGAGCTTTTCCTGGGCGAGCATGCCATTCAGGCGCTGGATTTCCTCCACGACCTGACGCTGCATGCTCTGGCAGACGCCGTCCGGGCTGCCGAGGTAGTGCACGGGCTGGCCTTTGGATTGGAACAGGATGCCCTGATACTTGCTGGGCAGCACGCCGGCCGACCACTGACGTGCGGAAACCGGCTGCTGGCCGGTCTTGCCAGCGGAGGTGAGCACCACGAAGCCTGGCAGATCACTAGTGTCCGAGCCGAGGCCGTAAAGCAGCCAGGAGCCCATGCTGGGGCGGCCTTTGATGATGCTGCCGGTGTTCATGAAGGCGTGCGCCGTGTCATGATTGATCTGCTCTGTCTGCATGGAGCGGATGATGCAGAGGTCATCGGCCATGGAGCCGATGTGCGGGAAGACTTCGGAAATCTCCTGGCCGCTCTGGCCCCACTTCTTGAACTCGCAGAAGGCTCCGCGTGCCTTGAGCTCGGCGCCTTGAAGCTGGGCGAGCTGCTGGCCTTTGGTGAAGGATTCCGGAAAGGCTTTGCCGTCCAGTTCCTTGAGCTTCGGCTTCCAGTCAAAAGTCTCCAGGTGAGACGGACCGCCCGCCATGCAGAGGAAGATGACACGCTTCGCCTTCACCGGCAGGTGCGGTTTCCCCATGGCTCCAGGCTGCCCCGCCTGGGCCTGATCCATGAGCGAAGCCAAAGCCATGCCACCCAGGCCAAAGGCGGACTGGGTGAGAAAGGTGCGGCGGCGGACACTCAGTGCATGCGCCGCGGAATCGTAGGCGGGATGGGACATGGCTTGCACAGGACAATCGTCGGCTGGAGGGGCTTTCCATCACTTCGCCTCACTCCACCATGAGAATCTGGAAGAGGTCGTGGCGGCGGTCGGTCCAGAGGGGGACGTCGTCGGGTTCCTTGGCCTCGGGCTCGTGTGGCTTGTTCGCCTGGAGAAACGGCTCGTTCACCGTTACCATCACGTAGTCCGTGGAGTCCAGGTCACGTTCCTCCTCCACCTCGGTGATCACGCGGGTGGTCTTCCAGCCGATATTGTCGGCGAGCTTGTTCACCACGGGAGCCAGCGCCAGATAGCTGTTGGTCACATGCACTGCGATGATGCCATCCGGCTTCATGTGCCGCTTGTAGATGGCAAAGGCTTCCTGCGTCAACAGGTGCATGGGGATGGCATCGCCGCTGAAGGCATCCAGCAGCAGCACGTCAAACTTCTGGTCGGGTTCACGCTCCAGCATAAGGCGGGCATCGCCGAGGACGGTATCGATCTTCGCGCCGCGCTTCTCACCATCCGCGAGGTAGGTGAAGTATTTGGTGGCGAGGCGAGGGATCTCCGGATTGATCTCATAGAAGCGCCAGACCTGCCCTGCCTGCGCATAGCAGGCCGTGGTGCCGGCCCCCATGCCGACGATGCCCACGCGGGCATCCGGGCGGTTGACCAGCGTGTCCAGCGCCTTGCCGATGCCGCTCTCATGCCCGTAGTAGGTCACCGGCTGCTCCCGCAGCGCCGTGGTCGTGCTCTGCTTGCCGTGGATGATGCCTCCATGGGTCAGCGTGCGGGACTGGCTGTCCAGCACGTCGGACCACTCCTCGTCCACATTCAAGGCGCCGTAGAAATTGCGCACGCGCTCGAGGCGCTTGTCGACGGTGAGAGTCTGGTCTTGAAGAGAGTAAACTCCGCTGGCCGCGAGCCCGAAAGAGGCCACGATGACGAGGTAGTTCGCGGCGCGCCGTGGCTGGCGATAAATCAGAACGGCGAGGACCAGGGCTGCGACCGTCACACAGGCGTAGAGCGCCCACTCCTTCGGGTCTTCCAGAGAGATGATCTGGTTCTGGGTGACTGAAGGCAGGGCCTTGAGCCATTTGTAGAAAGCTTTGTCCAAACTGGCCAGGATCTCGGCGAGGACAGATCTCCAGTGCTGCTGATCGGTGAGCGGCTGGACGTATGCTTTCGCTCTCCAATGCACGATGCCAGCGGCGAGTGCCAATGCGCCCACAGTGATGGCCAATCTCCGGAAGCTGCTGCGCCAGACCCAGGCGGCCCAGGCACACCAAGCCACCACGAAGCAGACGATGAGTCCGAGCGGCCACTCCAGATAGGTAACGAAGACCTGCGGAGCGACCAAGCTCACGAGCAAGCCACCGAGAGCACCGCCAAGGGACATGAGGAGGTAGAACTCAGTGAGATGGGAGGTGCGGGGTTTCAAGCGGGCGAGCTCGCCATGACAGACCATGCAGGCGGCGAAGACCGCGGCGAAGGCCCAGCCGAGAGAGAAAAGATAGTTAGGCATCGGCTCGGCGGTGACATCGAGCTTCTTGCCGACGGCTGTGACAAAGAGAATGCCCAGAGCCAGCAGCGCCCAGAACCAGCTGCCATACCAGCGCTCGTGCTCAAAGCAGATGATGAAGGTCAGAAGATACAGGCTCAGCGGTATCACCCACATGAAGGGCACCACGGCGACGTCTTGAGAGACGTGGTTGCTCGTGGCCAGCAGCAGCGCGCTGGCGGCGGCTGGAAGGAGCACCCAAAGCAGACGCTGCCACCAGCGAGGTGTGGCAGGTTGCTCGATAACTTCCGGTTCAGCTGGAGGCACAAGCAAGCCTTCGGGACCGCTGGCCACGACTGCCTCGGGAGCGGATGTTACCGGAGCCAGGCTCACGCTTTTTTTGGCGAGCCAGAGGGAGAGGCCGGCAAACAGCACGAAGCCGCCAGACCAAACCCAGGTCTGCTGGGTGACATCCCAACTGGGCTCGATGAGAAAGGGATAGGTCAGGAGCGCGGCCAGAGAGCCAAGGTTTGACAGGGCGTAGAGCCGCCATGGCGACTTGCCGGGCATGGCTCGCGTGAACCAGACCTGAGTCAGCGGACTGGTGCTGGAGAGCACAAAGTATGGGAGGCCCACCGTGCCTAGAAGGAGCAGCAGGATGCGCCCCGCAGGTTCTTCATTGCCCGCAGGCTTCCAGAAGTCGCCAGGAGCAATGGGGAGGAAGATGAGTGCGACTAGAAGCAGCACCGAATGGACGATCCACTGCGCCTTCGGGCGCAGCCGTGTCAGCGCATGAGCATAGGCATAGCCGCCGAAGAGCACGATCTGGAAGAAGAGCATGCAGGTGGTCCACACGCCAGGACTGCCGCCAAACCATGGCAGGATGAATTTGCTGATGACCGGCTGGACCTGAAACAGAAGGAAGGCGCTGAGCAGGCTCAGCAGGGAGAAAAGCAAATGCATGTGTGGGCTGAAACGCAGCCTAGCCCACCACCTTCCACCATGGCGATGTCTTTTTTACCCTGTTACGCCGAGGTCAGGGCGCGGGGGCTGCGCGGCGGGCCTTTCGGCTGACTAAATAGAGACAGGCTGGAACGCTGAAGGCCAGACTGCCGATCAAGGACATGATGATGAAGGCCAGCCAGCCCGGAGAGCGGATGCCACGGCGATGGAGCAGCCAGGCAAACAGGAACATGAGAAAGAAGGCCTCCAGGATGAACACGAGTGACACTTCATTGGCCAGGGCCGCCATCATGACGGCCGGAGCGGCCAGCGCATAGTAGATGAAGATGCCGTTGGGCACGATGAAGCCAAAGAGAGCGAGGCCGAGCAGAAGCTTTTCCTGAGTTTCAGTGAAGGGTTTCATGAGGCGAAGAGAACGATGCCACCATGAGCCACACTCATGGCCAGGCAACTCGGTAAAGCCGACCTCCGGCCAAAGGCGGATGGGAATGCAATCCTGGCCTCAATGAGCGCAACATTCGCGGACTCGCGAGATGAGGCGGATGCGTTATACAGTGTGCCTGCGTGCTGCCCACCGAATGCGTCTTTCTGTTTCTGTTCTCCTGCTGTTCATCACCGCCTGTGGCGCCATCGCCGCGGAACTGGATCTGAACGGGTACATGGAGGCGAAGTTCATCTTTGAGCGGAACTGCATGCTCTGTCACGGCGTGCGTGGTGATGGCAAGGGGGAGATGGCGGGGACGTTGGTGCCGCAGCCGCGCTCCTTCCGCGAAGGCATGTTCAAGTTCCGCACCACGCCTTTTGGCCGTCTGCCCACGGATGATGATTTGCGCTTTACGATCAAGCATGGTCTCACCGGCACGGCGATGGGTGCTTTCTCCAAGCTCGGTGACCGGGACATCACGCTGGTGATGGAGTATGTGAAGACTTTCTCACGCCGCTGGCGCAAGCCGGAGAATTTTGCGGAGCCGATGGTGCTTCCAGCAAAGCCAGAGTGGTTTGAGGATGATAAAGAAATGGCCGTGCACGCAGCCTCGGGAAAGGCGCTCTACCAGTTGAACTGCCTGGCTTGTCATGGTGCTGAAGCGGATGGCAAAGGGCCTGTGGCTTCTACGTTGAAGGACATCTGGGGGCAGGCTTCGCGTCCGTCTGATCTGCGCCAGCCACATCTGCGATGCGGGGATCGGCCGGAGGATGTTTATCGGGTGCTGGCCACGGGGATGAATGGCACGCCGATGGTGAGTTTTGAGACTGTTTTGAAGCCTGAACAGAGGTGGGATATCATCGCGTATCTCTCCACGCTGAAGCTGCCGGACGGGCCGACCCTGGGGAATGCACCGCCGCGTGAGAGCACGAACACGAAGGCGGACGCCAAGCCGTGAACGCCTCAAAGCGTGACACTGCCCCCAAATGAAACCGCCGTCATCCGGGGTGCGAATGACGGCGGCTTGAGATCACGGATGATTAGCCGTGATTACTTCTCCTTTTCTTTGCAGCAGTCCTTGCCACAGGTTTTGCCAGCATCCTTGCAGCATTCGGCGCAGGTCTTGCCTTTGTCGGAGCAGCATTTCTTGCAGGCTTCACCGGCGAAGAGGCCGGTTGAGAGGGCTGCGATGGCGAGGGTGGTGAGAATCGTTTTCATGGTATTAAAGAATGTTAGACTTTGAGTTTGAATATCTGAATCTGAGATAAGTCGTCCTTGACGCATGCAGGCATGGTCATCCCGCAAAAGGGCGGTGCGTGGGTCTCACGCCGGGGCTTGGCACACCCGACCATGGGTGCTCACAGGCACGATGGATTCATCGTCGCCGGTGAAAGCCCGATGGCTTCAGATGAGCAGCGCGCAGTGACGCTGATACAACGGCACCTTGGGATCGGGCGGCGGTCGTTCATCCGCTAGGATGTGCCTCTGGGAAACCGGTGCCAGAACAGGCAGAAGCACATAGGAGACCTCTGCCCAGGGAATCATCGGCAGCACATGCAGCAGCGCCTTCGGGGCGCTGAGGGCGACCGGTGTCTGGTCGCGCTGGAGCGTACCGTCGCAGCATTCGCAGTGGCGGTCTTTGGCTGGAGGTACGGCGGGAAGCTCCGAACGCTCTTCCGGCGTCAGGAACTGGTGGCAGGACATGCAGGCTTCCTCGCCCCCGGCTGGCTTCATGAGGCCCATCCAGCAACAGAAATGCAGCGGCACTGCCATGAGCAGGGCGAGCATGATCTGGAGGGCTGAGGCGGGCATGGTGGACTAACGTATTGTGCTGCTAGAGACTCAAACGTTCGATTTATGAGACTCTAGCGGAGCAGCTTTTATTCCGGAAAAGTGCCAGCCTGGGTGCTTTCAGGCCCGGGGATGGAAATTCCGGTGCACCTGCTTCAGGCGCTTCTGGTCTACATGGGTGTAGATCTGGGTCGTGGAGATGTCCGCATGACCGAGCATTTCCTGGATCACGCGCAGATCAGCGCCGTTGTTCAGCAGGTGCGTGGCGAAGGAGTGCCGCAGCAGGTGCGGATACACGTGGACGCTGAGCCCGGAAGCTGTAGCCCGCTCCTCCACCACCTGCCGGACCCGTGCCGGGGTGAGGTCAGTCCCGCGGATGGAAAGGAAGATGTGACTTTGAGATTTTGGGCCGACCAGCTCCGGTCGAGCCAGATCCAGGTAGGCCTGCAGGGCGTCCCTGGCCGCTCCGCCGACGGGGCAGAGGCGGGTTTTGTTCCCCTTCCCCACCACACGGATCCACCCTTCCTCCAGGCTCAGGTTTTCCAGGCGGGCATGGACGAGCTCCGAGAGCCGCAGACCGCTGGCATAGAAGAGCTCCAGGATGGCGCGGTCCCGACGATCCAAGGCGCTGTTGCCCGTGATGCTTTCCACCAGTTGCCGGGCGGTTTCCTCATTCAGGGTGCCGGGCAGATGCTTCTCCACTCGCGGCGGGAGGATGGGCTCGGCCGGATCTCCCACCCGCTTACCACGAGCCGCCAGCCAGCGGAAGAAGATCTTCACGGCAACAAGCTCCACCCGTGCGCTTGAGGCGGCAAGACCTTCCTTTTTCCGCCGTGCCAGATAGTCCGTGAGCATGGCTGTGGTCACGGCAGCCGTGTCTTCGACTTCCCGATGCTCTTTTAGCCATGAGGCGAGACCTTCCAGCACCCGCCGCACCAGAAGCTGATAGTTCACCGACAACCCGCGCTCTGTGGCGAGGTGCAGGATGAAGCTTTCGATCTGGGTGAGCATGGACGGTTGATCTAGAGGTGTGGTTGGGAGGTGCTAGGGTCAAGGAGCTGCTAGACGGAATGACGAAATCCGAAGCATCAATGACGAATGCGGGAGCGAGGTTGGGACGATGGGCATACTTCGGCCTAAGGTTTCGAGTTTCACGGCGTTTGTTTGGGTGCATTGTCTCCCCCACTCACACGCATGAATTGCCGTTCCCTCCTGCCCCTTCTCCTGATTTCTGCTCTGCCAGCCGCTGCGGCTGACTTTAAGAAGGACATTGTGCCGATTCTGGAGAAGAACTGCTATGAGTGCCACAGCAACAAGACCGGGAAGAAGAAGGCGGGCTACGTCTTTGATGACCTGGAGACACTGCAAAAGGACATCAGCCCCAAGGGTGCGATCGTTCCCGGCGACCCCGGTGAAAGCCATTTCCTGGAGGTGATTTCAAATCCGAACCACGATGCGCACATGCCGCCGGATGAGAATCTGCCCGCCGACCAGATTGAGAAGCTGCGGCAGTGGATCGTGGAAGGCGCCTCTCTGGATGGCAAGGGGCCGAAGATGGTGCCGACGGCCAAGAGGGGCCTGGCAAAGCCGGGGTTGCCCCCCATCATGACCTGGACGAATTTTGAAGGGAAGAAGATCAAGGCGGGATTCCTCCGCCTGGAAGGTGAAAATGTGATCCTGAAGATGCCGGCGAATGCCCAGGAGATGGCGTATCCTCTGAGCAAGCTGGATGCGGCGAGCCAGCAGCAGGCGAAGGATTCGGCTCAGTGAGAAGGGGCTCGGAGGCTTTGATTTTTGGTAGAAAGATTGAGGGTAGGAAGATTTGGTTTTTGAAGGAGATGGGCTGTGAGTGCAGACACTCGCGGGCCAAAGGTTCAACGATGGTTGGTGGCTCGATGCACGCCAGTCAGGGACGATCCGAGTGGATCCGACCTGATCGGGGTGGAAGAGAGCCGTTTACGATTGTTGACGATGGTTGACCGTTGTTTCAGACCGATCCGGCTTGATCCAGGTGAATCAAGGTGCTGGGGGGGGGGGAGATGGGTTCAGGGACGGCGGGCTTACTCAAGCCGCTACGAGAGGCGATCCGGGTAAATCCGACCTGATCCAGGTAGGTTTTTCACACGGGATTTGGGAAGAGCAGCCGAGCCGATCCAAGCTAATCCAACCTGGTCCAGATTGGATTGTGAGGGGCGCGGGTGCCCCATCGGAGCGTCACTTCCCGGAACTTGAGTAGCGCAGCAACCATTCGCCGCCTTTGCTTTCGGTAGCGGCGGCAAGGAAGGCATCGATCTGCGGGAGGGTGATCTCAGGATGTTTGGCGAGGAGCTGGCGGTAGACTTTGGCGAACTGGGTGGCGCCGGCGTTGAGACAGGCGGCGGCATCCCCACCCGCGAAGGCGACCTTGGCGGAGCCGAGCATGAAGGCGCTGAGCAATTGCTCCTCAGTGCCTGGGGCGACCTTTTTACAATGTTCAAGCCAGCCCTGGATCGGATACTCGGGAATGTTGATGGGCAGATCGGTGGTGGTCTTCAAATAGGCGAGCACGGCCGCGGTGGCATGCACGCTGTCGTCGGAGAACGGGTCCGCGAGGTAGCGGTCGATCAGGCCGATGACACCTTTGCGGAGGGGCGGGTCCTTGATGATCTTGGCGACCATTTGAGCGAAGGCTTGAAACCCAGCCTCCCCATTGTCCGCAGGAGTGACGGGACGCATCTGGCGGATGGTGATGACGTAGCTGTCCAGAAGGATGATGCCGGTCCACTGCTTGAGCGGCACCTCTTCCTCGACACCGAGGTCGCTTTTGGCCACGCGGGTCATTTCACAGATTCGGGCCGCCATGGGGATGGCTTCTTTGTCCCAGAGTTCGATGCCGCCCACCCCGATCTCGCCGATCTTGAGCTTCCGGTAACGACCCTCCTTGGTCATGGCATCGAGGTCCTTCACCACGTTGTCCATCTCCTGGAGAATCAGGCGCTGCTTCTCCTCCATCGTGAGGTTTTTAGAGGGGATGGGAAAGAAGAAGATGTCCGCCCTGGACCGCTCATCCAGGCTCTCATAGCGGATGAAGCGTCCCCCGCCCTGCTCGTAGCGGAACTCACCCGCCAGCCGGTGCGTTCCGAGCATGGTCGGGAAGGTTAGGCCCGTGGGTTCATGAAACCACGGCTTGCCAGTGGCATCAGGCGCGATCCAACTGCCCTGAGGCGGGGCGGCAAGGGCGGCCCAAGCCATGATGGCGAACGCAAAACAGACGGGGAGGACTTTCATGAGTGGGAGGGTAAGACCATCTCTGGCGCTTTCTGCTCATGCGAGCAAGTTCCGCTCATCGACGGCATTCATCGCATTCATCAGAAAACAATCCTTTCCCTAGTTGCATCTCTATCGAAAGAACGCAATTCTGGCCTCCCCCAAGACCACCCATGAGTGCCACGCTGCCGTTCCGCGCGAACCAAGACCTTCTCGACGCCAAATATTCTGACTGGAGCAAAGACCCCGCCTCCGTTGATGCCGGATGGGCCTCCTTCTTTGAAGGATTCGAGCTGGGCATGGCCGAACTGGCGCGTCGTAAAGCAGCCCCGGGCGCAGGTTCCTCAGCCGCTGCTGGTGATGCCACACTCTCGGAGTCGATGCTGAATTTCCGCATGCGCGTGACGAATGCGCTGCTCACCTTCCGCTCCCTCGGTCACCGTGCCTCGCATCTGGACCCGCTGAGCCCCAATGGTCCCGTGGCTCCAGAGCTGACCATGGAGGCGCTCGGCTTCTCCGAGGCTGACCTGGACCGCGAGGTGCAGACGCAAATGTTCCGCGGCGGTCAGGCCATGAAGCTGAAGGATTTCCTGGGTGAGCTGAAGACTGTCTACTGCAGCACCAGCGGCTTTGAGTTCATGCACATCCACAATCCGGAAGTGCGTAACTGGCTGCTAGAGCGCATCGAGAACCGCACCTTTGAACCGGCGCCGTCCAAGGATTCCCAGGTGGATGCCTTGCGCTGGCTGCTGGAGGCCGAGACCTTTGAGCGCTTCCTGCACAAGCGTTTCGTGGGCCAGAAGCGCTTCTCCGTGGAAGGTGGCGAGTCCATGCTGGTGGCGCTGGAAACCATCCTGGAAGGCATGCCTGCCCATGGCGGCAAGGAAATCGTGATGGGCATGGCCCACCGTGGTCGTCTGAGCGTGCTGGCGAACTTCCTCCGCAAGCCGCTGGAGATGCTCTTCTATGAATTCAGTGAGAACTATGTGCCAGACACCGTGGGCGGTGATGGCGATGTGAAGTATCACCTCGGTTTCGAAACGATCCGTGACACCCGCAGTGGCAGCAAGGTGGCCATCTCCCTGGCCCCGAACCCGAGCCATCTGGAAGCGGTGGATCCCGTGGTGGAAGGCATGGCGCGTGCGCGCCAGCGTTTCCTCGGCGACACCATCGAGCGCAAGCAGGTGATCCCGATCCTCCTTCACGGTGATGCTGCCGTGGCCGGCCAGGGCATCGTGGCGGAGGTGCTGAACCTCTCCCAGCTTCCGGGTTATCACACCGGCGGCACCATCCATGTGGTGGTGAACAACCAGATCGGTTTCACGACGCTGCCTGCGGATGCCCGCTCAACCAATTATTGCACAGACGTCGCCAAGCTGATCGATGCTCCGGTGATTCATGTGAATGGTGACCGTCCGCTGGAAGTGGCGGCTGCCGCACGCCTGGCGCTGGACTTCCGCATGAAGTTCGCCCGTGACGTGTTCATCGACATCGTTTGTTACCGCCGCTACGGCCACAACGAGACGGACGAGCCCGCATTCACGCAGCCGAACATGGCGCGCACCATCGGCTCCCTGCCCTCCACGGCCGCGCTGTTCCGTCAGCAACTCCTGCAGACTGGTGTGCTCGACGAAGAAGGTGCCAACGCTTTGCAGAAAGAACTCGAGGACGAACTGGAAGCGGGTGTCACCGATCTGGCCAAGAAGGATGGCGCAGGTGGCAATCCTTTCGAAGGCTCCACGGCGCAGCCACAGGCTGCGTATGACTACAATGTCATCGACACCGGCGTGGCTCGTGAGCAGCTCACCAAGATCGGCAAGAAGCTTCTGGAAGCTCCAGAAGGCTTCAATCTTCACCCGACCATCGCCAAGCGCTTCCTCGCTGCTCGTGGCAAGGCCATCGAAAGCGGCGAAGGCATTGACTGGGCCACGGCTGAGTCTCTCGCGTTCGGTTCCCTGCTTACCGAAGGCAATGGTGTCCGTCTCTCCGGCCAGGATGTGCGTCGTGGCACGTTCAGCCATCGTCACAGCGTGTTCTATGACACACAGACCCGCGCACGCCACATCCCGCTGAACAACCTTGAGGAAGGCCAGGCCAAGTTCTGCGTCTACAACTCGCTGCTGTCTGAAGCTGCGGTGCTCGGCTTCGACTACGGTTACTCGCTGCTCGCCGCGAACCTTCTGATCTGCTGGGAAGCGCAGTTCGGTGACTTCGTGAACGGCGCGCAGGTGATCATCGACCAGTTCATTGCCTCCGCAGAGAGCAAGTGGCAGCGTCCGAGCCATGTGACACTGCTTCTGCCGCACGGTTATGAAGGCCAGGGCCCTGAGCACAGCAGCGCGCGCATGGAGCGCTTCCTGCAGCTCTGCGCCGGTGGCAACATGCAGGTGTGTAACTTCACCACCCCCGCCCAGTATTTCCACGCGCTGCGCCGCCAGGTGAAGCGCAGCACCCGCAAGCCGCTGGTGGTCATGACGCCGAAGAGCCTGCTGCGCCATCCGCGCTGCGTCTCGAAGCTCGATGAGCTGGCTGAGAACACCCACTTCCGTGAGGTGCTGGATGACGAGAATCTCACCATCAGCCCCGAGCGCGTCACACGTCTCATCTTCTGCTCCGGCAAGGTGTACTATGACCTGCTGGACTTCCGCGAGAAGAACAAAATCAAGAACGCCGCGATCATTCGCGTGGAGCAGCTCTACCCGCTGAACTACGAGATGCTGAAGGGCATCGTGGCCAAGTATCCACGTGCGCAGAAGAAATGGATCTGGTGCCAGGAGGAGCCGCGCAACATGGGCGCCTTCTACTACATCCGCCCGCGCCTTGAGGAGCTTTCCAACCACAAACTTCGTTACGCCGGACGTGAGCGCTCCTCCAGCCCTGCCGCTGGTTCCAAGGCCATCCACGTGCTCGAGCAGGAGAACCTGGTGGAGAGCGCCTTCAGCGTTTGATCAATTCTTGTTAATCCTGCGTCCCTCGTTCATCTCTTTTTCTAGCTCTTTTTCTTCCCCACGATCATGGCTGACATCAAAATCCCCGCACTCGGCGAATCCGTCGCCGGAGGTCAAATCTCCAAGTGGCACTTCAAAGTTGGCGACGCCGTCAAAGTTGGCGACGTGCTGCTGACGCTGGAGACCGACAAGGTCGCCGCTGAAGTCACCTCCGAGTTCAACGGTGTGCTGGCAAGCATCGCGTCCAATGAAGGTGATGATGTCACCATCGGTGCCGTCGTCGGCCAAGTCACGGAAGGTGCCGCTGCTGCCGCACCCGCAGCGGCACCTGCCCCGGCGGCTCCCGCACCTGTGGCTGCCGAAGCTCCGAAACCAGCCGCTGCTCCAGCTCCAGCGGCTGAAGCGCCGAAGCCTGCACCGGCTGCTGCGCCAGCACCAAAGCCTGCTCCCAAAGCAGCTCCGGCTCCTGAAGGCCGCATCACCCGCAAGAAGATGACGCCGCTGCGCCGGAAGATCGCCGAGCAGCTTGTCAGCGCCCAGCAGAACGCCGCCATCCTCACCACTTTCAATGAGTGTGACATGACGGGCATCATGGCCATGCGCTCCAAGCTCCAGGACAGCTTCGTGAAGACTCACGGTGTGAAGCTCGGCTTCATGTCCTTCTTCGTGAAGGCTGTGGTGGAAGCTTTGAAGGCTATCCCGCAGATCAATGTGCGCGTCGAAGGTGAAGAGATCGTGCAGCAGCACTTCTATGACATCGGCGTCGCTGTCGGCACCGAGCGCGGTTTGATCGTGCCTGTGATCCGTGACGCGGATCAGAAGAGCTTTGCGGACATTGAGAAAGACATTCTCGCCTACGCGGCCAAGGCCAAGGACGGCAAGATCGAGCTCTCTGACCTCACCGGCGGTGTGTTCACCATCTCCAATGGTGGTGTGTATGGCAGCCTGCTGAGCACTCCCATCATCAATCCTCCGCAGAGCGCCATCCTGGGCATGCACAGCATCCAGCAGCGCGCCGTGGTGGTGGATGGCCAGATCGTCGCCCGTCCGATGATGTACCTCGCTCTGAGCTATGACCACCGCGTGGTCGATGGCAAGGAAGCAGTGACCTTCCTCATCCGCATCAAGGATTGCATCGAGAACCCGGCCCGCATGCTGGTGGGTGCTTGATTGAACCTACTGGTGGTGATGAGCCACTGAATTCAGACCGCAGACAGCACTGATGTGCGTCTGCGGTTTTTTTTGGACGCGGCTCTAATGCCCATTGGAGTCGTCCGTTATGAGAAGTCCCCGCGTATTTGGACGCTGGGAACTATTGCATGACGTATTGAGGATATAGACCGTCCTGACGGACTGAGGATTGGCTGGTGTTTTCTAACACGACCGCGCATCCTTGTGCCTGTAGAACTCATCCACCTGACTTTCTCGCTCTCACCATGACAGAAACCATTTCATACGAAACACCGCAGTTTCTGCAGAAGCTGCTCGGCCACGATTTCAGCGGACTGCGCGTCATCGCGGAGACCACCGGTGCGCAAATTACCTCACGCGAAAGCTGGGTGAAGATGGAAGGCAGCGAAGAGGCTGTAACGTCTGCACGCGAGGTTTTCACGCAGCTCGAGAAGGTGCGCCGCAGTGGTGGTGACATCACGCCAGCGATGATTCGGCTCGTGAGCGAAAGCGTGCTGGCGGAGCATGGTGACAAGCCTGCGGAAGCCATTCACGCGCTCAAGCTGACGACCTCCACCAAGAAGCCGCCGGTGCTCGCAAAGACACGCGGACAGATGGGCTATGTGCAGGCCATGCGTGACAATGAAGTCGTCTTCGGTGTCGGTCCTGCGGGCACTGGCAAGACCTACCTCGCCATGGCGCAAGGCCTGCACTTGCTGCGTGAGAAACAGGTGCAGCGCCTGGTGCTCACACGCCCCGCGGTGGAGGCCGGTGAGGCGCTCGGTTTCCTGCCCGGTGATTTGAAGGAAAAGATCTTTCCCTATCTGCGTCCGCTTTACGATGCGCTCTATGACATGCTGGAGCCTGATGAAGCGGAACGCCTCATCGAGAAAGGTGCCATCGAGATCGCTCCCCTGGCCTACATGCGCGGTCGCACGCTGAAGAATGCCTTCATCATTTTGGATGAAGCGCAGAACACGACGACGGAGCAGATGCTGATGTTTCTGACGCGTCTGGGTGAAGGTGCGCGCTGCGTGATCACAGGTGACCCGAGCCAGGTGGACCTGCGCCGTCATGTGAAATCAGGCCTGCGTGAAGCGGTGGAATATCTCCAGGATGTGCCGGGTGTGCGCTTCGTGAACTTCCTCAGCAAGGACATCGTCCGTCTGCCTGTGGTGCAGCGCATCATTGAGGCCTATGACCGTCATCGTGCGGACGAAGACAAGGCCAGGGCTGCGCGTGCTTTCAAGCCAGCAACGAGTGAAGAAAAAGAACAACAAAAGTGAACTTTGCACTTGCAGGAGTCCGACCCTGTTACATAATAACGGCCCAACAGAAAAGCGGGTGTAGCTCAGTGGTAGAGCACTTCCTTGCCAAGGAAGATGTCGCGCGTTCGAATCGCGTCACCCGCTCCACCGTCCAAGACGGTGAGCCTTTTCTGAAGGACCTAAAACCCTCAAAGGTTTTGCATGACCAGATGCCTCACAAGATCATTTCAGTATCATTGCGGGGTTGGCCAAAGGGACATCTGCCCAGGGAAACAATGAGGAGACGGCATTAAAGGGTGGAATGGGAACCGCCTAACCAAATGACATGTCCAGGCATTGTCTCCTGTCCGCAGAGAGAGCCGTTTTCAGAAAAGGTTTGTCTGTGCGCACAAGCGCGATGCCGCCAAGGCAAGGGCACCCTTGCCTCTCTGCTACCGCACTTCGGGACGCTCCGCGACTTCGTATACCAAAACTAGTTCGGCAGCACCTTGAGGGGATGCTGCCGAGCTTTTGGTTGGGGGAATGGAGGAGATGATTAGAGACGGATCTCCATGGCCTGGGCAGCCCAGTGAGCCTTGGAGCGGGCGGTCTCGATATCGCCGGAGCGGGCCAGGGTCACGGCCATGCGGCGCTGGCCGCTGACGGTGGGTTTGCCGAAAAGGCGGACCTGGGTGTCGGGCTCGGAGAGCACCTGGTCGAGAGCTCCGAACTGGACGTTGCTGGATTCACCCTCCACGAGGACGGCGCAGCTGGCGCTGGGGCCGTGCTGATGGATGTTCGGGATTGGCAGCCCGAGGATGGCACGCACGTGCAGGGCGAACTCGCTGAGGTCCTGGGAGATCAGGGTGACCAGGCCGGTATCGTGCGGACGTGGCGAGACTTCGCTGAAGATGACCTCGTCGCCTTTGATGAACATCTCGACGCCGAAGAGGCCGCGGCCGCCGAGGGCCTCGGTGATGGCGCCGGCCATGTGTTGAGCTGCTTCGAGAGCCTCGTGGGACATCGGATGCGGCTGCCAGGACTCGCGGTAGTCCCCTTTGATCTGCGTGTGGCCGACTGGCGCGCAGAAGCTGGTGCCACCCACGTGACGCACGGTGAGCATGGTGATCTCGTAGTCGAACTCGACGAAGCCTTCGATGATGACCTTCCCCTTCCCGGCGCGACCACCTTCCTGGGCATACTGCCAGGAGTAGGCGATGTCGGCTTCCGTCCTCACCACACTCTGGCCCTTGCCGCTGGAGGACATGATGGGCTTCACCACACAGGGCATGCCGATCTTGGCGATGCCGGCACGGAACTCTTCCTCGCTGCTGGCGAAGACATACGGCGAGGTCTTCAAGCCAAGTTCCTCGGCGGCCAGACGGCGGATGCCTTCGCGGTTCATGGTGAGCTGGGCGGCACGTGCGGTGGGCACGACGGTGTAGCCTTCAGCTTCGAGTTCGATCAGAGTCTCGGTGGCGATGGCCTCGATCTCAGGGACGATGAAGTTCGGCTTTTCGACCTCGATGATGCGGCGCAGGGCCTCGCCATCCAGCATGGTGATGACGTGGCTGCGGTGAGCGACCTGCATGGCCGGGGCGTTCGCGTAGCGATCGACCGCGATGACTTCGCAACCGAGGCGCTGCAGCTCAATGACGACTTCTTTTCCCAGCTCGCCGGAGCCGAGGAGCATGACTTTGGTAGCGGTGGAGGAAAGTGGGGTGCCGATGCGTGCCATGCCCATTGCTCTAGCGTGCGGCAAGGGGACGTCAAACGGGTCTCGGCATCATCTGAGAGACCTGATGCGTTATTGGGCAACAACCCTGGCTGGCGATTTGCCGGGGAGCTGGACATTGCTTTTCAAAAACTCCACGAGTCCATCAGAGATGCCACGGGTGAGTTTGGCCTGATAGGCCTTCTGCTGCAGCCTCTTGGATTCCTCCGCATGGGTGAGGAATCCGCACTCCACTAGAGCTGCTGGGCATGGAGTGCGCATGACGACGATCAACTGGCTGTCCTTGATGCCACGATCCTCGGCCTTCGTGCTGGTGCAGACCTGACGCTGGATGGTCTGCGCGAGAGCCTCGCCAGTCGGACGACGCTTGGAGACAGCTTGTGCCTTCATCGGGCGGGCCATGAGGGAATTTGAACTGGCGTAATAGGTCTCGATACCGTGGATCTCGCTGGCTGGATTGGTATTGAGGTGCACGCTCACGAAAGCATCCGCCTTCGCCTCAGCGGCAATCTGACAGCGCTCGTCGAGTTCCAGGAAACGGTCCTTTTCTCGCGTCATGCGGACTCGAACCCCAGCCTTCTCCAGGTGAGCCTTTAGCTGGCGGGCCAGATTCAGACTGAGATCTTTCTCGGTCACACCATTGGCAACCGCGCCGCCGTCATGTCCACCATGGCCAGCATCGACGACGACCAGCGGAGCCGCATCAGCGTCCCAACTTGGCAGCGAGACCTCAGGAAGTGCTTCGATCTGCAGGGCCAGCCAGCCCAAGGCTCCAAAGGCAACCGCCAGCGCCAGGGAAGAGCCGAAGCACCTCAGGAAGAGCTGGAAGGGCCGATGGGGGGACATCACGGAAGCGACTTTTTTGAAATTTTGTTCAGATTTTTAAAATTTTCCTTGGTCTGAATTATTCGGACTAGTAAACTAATAGCATGAAGGCTCCCACTTCTGCAACTTCGCTAGCACGTTTCGCTCTCCTCGTCGGCTCTGCGGGCGCAAGTATTGCCTCCGCGCAGCCAGCCCCTCCTGCCGGAGCGGGCCTGAATGGTTATTATGCTCCGGGTGTCGTGCAGCCATCAGCCTATCAGATGCAAATGCAGAGGCCGGTGGCTCCGACGCCGCCCACACCTCCTCCGGGTCAGCCGCCTCAGGGTTATAACATGTCTGGGTATCGCCCGCCGACGATGCGTGGCCCCCAGGGCGCGCCCGTGGCCCCTGCCCCGATGCATTATCAGACGCCTGGCAAGTCCCCAACGAAGTCCAAGAGCACTTCCAAAGCCACAGTCGCCGCACCGAAGAGCAACTATCGTCCAGCCACCGGTGGCAAGACAGGCATCACAGCCAAGCCCAAGACCACGGCAGCACCTTCCCTGGAATCGCGTGTGGGTAAACTTGAGAGCAATGGACATCGCCAGGATCTCCGTCTGGGACGTCTGGAGCGTGATGTCGGACTGCTGCCACCAAGCATCGAAGGCGGTGGCGTGGCTGATATCGTGCCCTCCGGCAAAACACACATCGTCCGCCCTGGTGACACCCTTTTCAGCGTGGCTTCGCGCTACAGCACCAGCGTGGGTGAGCTGCGCTCGCTGAACCGCCTGTCTGATGACACCCTCGACATCGGCGAGACGCTGCTCATCCCCGATGGCCAGACTTGGTCCGCAAAGCCCGCGAACACCACGGCGATCCATGTGGTCTCGGGCGAGGAAAACATGGCCTCCATTTCTCGCCAGTATGGAGTCACGGAAGACTCCATCGCGAGGGCAAATCCGACTGCCTATGCCAGCGACCTGCGAAATGGCGAACGCCTGACCATTCCCAATCCCCGCCGCATGCCGATGAGCGCACCGCGGCAGGTGAGCACTCGTTCCACCTCTTCGGTGGTCACTAGCAATGTCACGCATATCGTCAAGAAGGGTGAGATGCTGGGGCGCATTGCCACCAAGCATGGGGTGCCGGTTTCCAAGCTGATGGCGGCAAACGGCATCAAGAACGCGAACAAGATCGTGGAGGGGCAGAAGCTCATCATTCCTGGCAAGAAGACGACGCGCACGATCAGCCAGCCTGCGCCCATGGCCCAGGAAGACGCCACGCCGCTGCCGAACCTTCGCCTCGTGGAAGCTGACAGCGAGCCGGAGATGAAAGCTCCCGTGAAACCTGCTCCCACACCGCCTCCTGCATCCGCGGCGCTGCCACCGATCACCAGGCCTGCCAGTGCGGCTCCTGCTGCCGAGCCGGAAATGCAGCGCGGCATTGTGGCTTACCGTGCGCAGCGTGGCGATACCATCGAAACCGTGGCGAATCTCTTTGGCACCAGCGCGGCGAACATTCGCGCCATCAACAAACAGAGCGCTGACAAGGCCATCAAAGAAGGTGACGAGATTTATGTTCCCACGGTGGGTGCAGTGTCGGTGAATTGATCGTGGCACGACCATCACCGCGCTTGACGCCTGCCATGCTCCCCGGCACAAAAGGCAGCATGCCCACCACCCAGCCACCCTCCTATCAAAGCGCCATCGTCTTCGGCGCGGGCAGCTGGGGCACAGGTCTGGCATCCACCCTGCATGAGCGCGGTCTGCAGGTGCAGTTCTGGGGCCGTGATGAAGCGCTGATGAGTGAGATCCGGCAGACGCGGAGAAACTCACGCTATCTGCCATCCCAGCATCTGCCGGAAGGCATCACAATCACCAGTGACCTGGCCAGTTTGAAGCCTGCGGACATGCTGCTGCTGGTGGTGCCGTCCAAAGGTATTCGTGACACCGCCGCAGCGATTGCGGCCACGGGTTTGCAAGCTTCGGCAAAGGTCGTTGTTTCCTGCGCCAAGGGCATCGAGTTGCGATCCGGCAAACGCATGTCGGAGATTTTGGCGGAGTCCTTGCCAGGGCCGCAGCATGCAGTGCTGACGGGTCCGAATCATGCGGAGGAAGTGGCCCAAAGGCTGGCCACCGCCGCCGTGGTGGCATGTGCGGATGAGGAGACCGCCCGGGCCGTTCAGTCATGCTTTACACTGCCCTGGTTCCGCAGCTACACGAGTGATGATGTGGCCGGAGTCGAGTGGGCCGGAGCGATGAAGAACCCTTACGCCATCGCTGCTGGCATCGCGCTCGGTTTGAAGCTGGGGGACAACGCCATCGCCGCGCTGGTGACACGTGCGCTGGCGGAGATGGTGCGCATGATCGCCGTGATGGGTGGCAGGCCGGAGACCTGCTATGGCCTCGCTGGCGTGGGAGACCTGATCGCCACCTGCTACTCGGAACACAGCCGCAATCATCGCGTGGGCAAGCTGCTGGGTGAGGGCATGTCGTTGGCGGACATCATCGCCAGCACACGCATGGTGGCTGAGGGGGTGCCAAACACCGCCAGCCTCTATGAAGCAGCCCAGGCCCGGGACGTGCGCGCGCCTCTGCTGGCGGAGATTTATGCCATCCTGCATGAGGGAAAACCGGCCCGCGAGGCCATGCGCGACCTGCTCTCCCGGGATCCAAGGTCTGAAACTGACCAGACCCGCTGATAAACCGGGGCTGCAGCGCACGGTACTCTTCCTGTGCCACCTTCGCACCGTCTCATGCGCCTCACGCCTGTCCTCTTTCTGGCTCTCACCGCCTCCGTCCATGCCGCAGCCACAGCACCGGTGCCGGGCAAACTGCGCTACAACCGGGACATCCGCCCCATCCTGAGCGACAACTGCTTTCACTGCCATGGACCGGACAAGAACCACCGCGAGGCTGACCTGCGGCTGGACATCCGCGCGGATGCGATCACAGCGAAGGCCATCCAGCCCGGCAAGCCGGAAGCGAGCTCGATCATCGAGCGCATTCAGACCCATGATGAGGATGACATCATGCCACCACCAGAGTCCAAGAAGACGCTGACGGATGCGCAGAAGCAGACGCTGGTGGAATGGATCAAGCAGGGCGCTGAATATGAGCCGCACTGGGCGTATACGCCGTTGGTTAGGCCTTCGGTGCCAGGGAAGGCTGGAGTGAATCCCATCGATGCGTTCATCCAGGCGGAACTCAGTGAGAAGAAGATCACCCCAGCTCCCCAGGCAGATCCACGAGCGATCATCCGGCGGCTTTCGCTGGATCTGGTAGGCCTGCCGCCCTCCGTGAGTGAGGTGGATGCCTTTCTCAAGGATCCTTCCTCCACGGGCATCCAGGCGCAGACCGCACGACTGATGAAGTCACCGCACTTCGGTGAGCGCTGGGCGGCGTGGTGGCTGGATGTCGCGCGCTTCTCGGACACGGTGGGCTTTCACGGCGACCAGAACCAGCGCATCTACCCGTATCGCGACTACGTGATCAATGCCTTCAACGCGAACAAACGATTTGATCAATTCACGCTGGAGCAGCTCGCAGGTGATCTTTTGCCCGAGGCGACCACGGAGCAGCGCATCGCCTCAGGATTCAACCGCCTGAACATGATGACCCGTGAGGGTGGTGCGCAGGCCAAGGAGTATCTCATGAAGTATCAGGCGGACCGTGTGCGCACGGTGGGAGGTGCCTGGCTGGGGGCCACGCTGGGCTGTTGCGAGTGCCATGACCACAAGTTCGATCCCTTCACGGCACATGACTTCTACGCCATGTCCGCCTACTTCGCGGACATCAAGCAGTTCGGCGTTTACTCGAGCTATCGTGCCGGTGAGTCCGAGGAACTGAAGGGCTTCACCAATGATCACCCCTTCCCGCCCGAGATCCTGGTGGACAGTCCTTATCTGGAAAAGAAGCAGACACGCGTCGCCACGCAGATGTTGGCGATTGCCGAAGGCGTGCTGAGGGATCCCGCGAAGCGCCAGGCCTATGAAGACTGGCGCGCGGCTAGCATGGTGGCTCTGCACAAGAACCAGGAAGATCCCTGGCTGCCACTCCTGGCAGAGGTGGAATCCAAGTCCGTGGAGCCGCCTCCTGCGAAGGACCAGGCGAAGAAGACCAAAGGCAAAGACAAGGAGCCCAAGGCCGCGTTGCCGCCAGCGGAATTCCGCTTGGGCAGCGGCGGGCAGGTTTTCTTTGGCCCGAAAGGCATGCAAAGCACGAGCTTCAGCTTTCGCTCCAAGGGCCAGCGCATCGCAGCGGTGAAGATCGAGCTCTTGCCAACACCTGAGCATCAGGACAGCATCGTGCGCGGAGGTGGTGAGACCGCGATGAACTTCAAGCCGACCTTCTCACTGAAGAAAGCAGGCGTGAAGAATGAAACCAGCTTCACCCTTCTACAGGCGGATGCCGACCTGAAGGAACCCATTTACAGCAGCACCGAGGAACGGATCGGTACGGTGTCGGGCTGGAAGACACGGGCTGCAGATGCGCACAAGGCACACAGCAGTGTCTGGCTGATCGAGAAGGCACCGGTGCTGGGTGAGGATGACGTCTTCATCGTCCGTGTGCCTAACCACATGCTCGGCAGCGTGCGCATCCGCGTGGCTGGAGTGGCACCGCTGCAACCTCTGCAGCCTTTTGATGCCAATCCGCAGGCCTGGCTGGCGCAGGTAGGTTATGAGAGTTCTGAGTATGCCGAGTGGCGGAGGCTCTACAGCGAGTTCATGCAATGCAATGGCGGCAAGACCTGGACACAGGTCACGGTGGCGGTGAAGGACCCCATGCCGATCCGCCGACTCCCACGTGGCAACTGGATGGATGAGACTGGCGAGATCTGTGATCCAGCGCCTCCAGGGTTTCTGCATGCGGTGGAGGCAGGTCCGCGAAGTTCGCGCATCGATCTCGCGCGCTGGCTGTGCTCGCCAGAGAATCCGCTGACGGCCCGTGCTTTCATGAACCGGCTTTGGAAGCAGTTCTTTGGCGTGGGGCTCTCAGCCGCCACAGATGATCTGGGCGCACAAGGCGAAACACCAAGCCATCCAGAGCTGCTGGACTGGCTGGCCTGTGAGTTTCGTGACTCAGGGTGGGATGTGCAGCACATGATGAAGCTCATCGTCACAAGCCACACCTATCTCCAGGACAGCAAAACGCGGCCTGAATTGAAGGAGGTGGATCCGAACAACCGGCTGCTGGCATTTCAAAACCCGCGTCGTCTTGACGCGGAGTTTGTTCGGGACAATGCGCTCTCCATCGCGGGCATCTTGAATCTGGATGACATCGGCGGCCCAAGCGCCAAGCCCTACCAGCCCGCAAACTACTACGAAAACCTGCAGTTCCCGAGTCGTGACTATGTGGCGGATGCGGATGCAGGCCAGTGGCGCCGCGGCGTGTACATGCACTGGCAGCGCACCTTCCTGCATCCCATGCTGGCGAACTTTGATGCACCGAACCGCGATGAGTGCACCTGCTCCAGAAATGTCTCAAACACACCGCAGCAGGCTCTGACCCTTCTGAACGATCCGACCTTTGTGGAGGCGGCCCGCTCTTTGGCCGCCAGCCTGCCGGCTGAAGGCAACGATGACACCAGGATCAATGCCCTTTATCTGCGTGCGCTCGCACGTTTGCCGAAACCTCAAGAAAAAGACAGCCTGCTGACCTTTCTCGCGAGCCAGAGGGAGACTTTCAAAACAACACCGGAGGAGGCTGCCAAGCTTCTGAAAACAGGTCTTCAGCCGCCCGCTGCTCACGCCGATACTGAGCTCGCCGCCTGGGCGAGTGTTTGCCGCGTGGTGCTGAATCTGCATGAAACGATCACACGGTATTAAACGATCTCATAGGACGGCTGTCTCATGCTGGGACCGCCTTGGCGCTTTGCTGGACTAGGTAATCTTGCAGTGATGTTACAACTATCCCGTTGGTGGCCAGGGGGTTAGACCCTAATGAATGAAAAAATGAATGAATACATGCAAAATGCATTCCAAAATGTAGTGTGATCCGCTACAGTCATCGCGTATACGCCCCCCAATCTATCGTTCATGCGGCCCCCCCTTTTTCGCACTCTAGCTTTCCTCTGCCTCGGTGGTGCTTCTTCGCTAACAGCTCAGATTTCCAGTATTGAGGACCTGCAGCAGTTTTTGGTCACGCAGGCCCCTGCCGTTACAGCCCCCCCGGCGGTGCAGACAGGGCCGAAGATCAGCACGAATCCCAATATTTTCTATTCCAATCCAGGTCCGTGGGGAAACCTGCGCTGCACCTACATCTACCTGGAGGCTCCCAAGAGCTTGATCGATAGCTTTCCCCTGCCCAACACACAGCCGCGCTGGGCATTTCCGGAGGCGCTGCGAGACAGCCTCCCGGCTTTCTTTCAGGGAGCAGGGCTTTCGGCGGCGATGGTGACAGACCTCATGGATCCGAAGACCATGGTGGTGGCAGATGGGATGCTGTATCTCTTCCCCAAGCCCCCTGACTTGGAAGCCATCCCCTCAGTGAACCGCGCGGTGATCTACACGGAGCTGGCGAAGTATCCCGCCAATGAGTTTCATGTCGATCCAGTGCTCATCATCGGCCAGACAGTTCCAGAGTGGTATCGCACCAGCAAGCTGCGCCCGGAGATCATTCAGAAGGTCGAAAGGCTCTCCTACAAGCGTGGAGAGACGACAGCGTTCAGTGACATCGGGCTGCTGCTGAGCTATGCGCAGTCTGACTCGGAGGCGCGCACCATTTTCAAAGCCATGACCCGCACCCGCGGTCTGCTGGTTAAGATCGAGGCTGATCGTGGCACGAACATTGAGGAACTGGTCAACTACTGGACCCTGGGGCTCGGCCTGCGCCGCAAGGATGTGGAGCCGCTGCTTCAGTCGATCATCGACACGGACGGCATGGAGGCGCTGCCGCTTTCCCACATGCTGCCGGCGCTGGTGCGCAAGCTGATCTACACCTACCCGAGCCTGGACATGGGCAAGCACGGCATCCTCCCGGACTGCCATTGGACGAGCCTGAATTTCTTCAACTACGATCCGCATGAATACCTGCTGGACTCACGTCTCGCCACGAGCGCCGTGCTGGAGAAGTTTGAGCCCATCGAGCCGCCGTATAAGTATGGCGACATCCTTTTCTTCCTCAGCAAGCAGACCGGTGACGCCTATCACTCCTGTGTGTATCTGGCGGACAACCTGGTCTTCACAAAGAACGGCCGTAATCTGCTCTCCCCCTGGCTGGTGATGAAGCAGGAGGACGTGGAGAAGATCTATCTTTATCGTGGCGATGGCCGCGTGCAGGGCTTCCGCATGAAGCCACCGGCGGCGAAGTGAGAGCGGATCAAAGCGTGGTCAGGGCTCAGATTTTTTTACCCGCAGATAACGCGGAGGGCACAGACGAGCCTTGATCAAGACCTCTGTGTTCCTCCGTGCTCTCTGTGGTGGAGTGACCAGGATTGCTTTTAGAGCTCCGCGATCACCTCGATCTCGATGAGAGCGCCCAGAGGCAGTCCCGCAACCGCGATGGTGGAGCGGGCTGGCTTGTGACCGCTGAAGGCCTTTTCATAGATCGGGTTCACCTTCGGGAAGTCTGCCATGCTGGTGAGGAAGACTGTGGCCTTGGACACGCGAGTGAAGTCCAGCCCCTGGGAAGCGAGAAGAGCCTGAATGTTTGCCAGCACCTGCTGCGCCTGCCCTTCCACATCCGTGGCCTCGATCTTGCCAGAAGCAGGATTGATCGGGATCTGCCCGGAGCAGAAAAGAAAACCATTGCTGCGCACAGCCTGGGAATACGGGCCGACAGCCGTCGGGACATCGGTAGCGTTGTTGATAAGTTCCATGAGGCTGCAAGCTTTCGTCAAGAACGGCAAAAAGGTCAAGTGACTCACGCGACGCAAGAACCCAGTGCTTCGCGCTCGTTATGAGGTGCCGATGATCCGCCCGAGCCTATTTCTCCTGTTCACCACCCTCACTTCTAGCGCGGTGGACTTCTCGCATGAGATCGTGCCGATCTTGAAGAAGCACTGCGCGGAGTGTCATGCGGGGGACAAGAAGAAGGGCGGCTTTTCTTTTAACACTCGGACGGATCTGCTGGAAGGCAGTGAGAACGGGCCGGTGATTGTGAAGGGCAAGGTGGACAAGAGCCGGATGATCGAGGTGATCCTCTCAACGGATTCAGATGAGCAGATGCCGCCGAAGGAAGACCGGCTCAGCGCGGCAGAAGTAGCTTTGTTGAAAAATTGGATCGCGGAGGATCTGCCGTGGGAAGAGGGATTTGCCTTCAAGAAGCCTTCCTATGAGCCACCTTTGGCACCACGGCATCCGGAGCTGCCTGCGGCATCCGTGGCGGGGCGTGATCATCCCATTGATCGCATTCTGGACAAGTATCTGAAGGATCATCAGAAGGCGCAGCCAGATGAGATTGATGATGCGACGTTTGCACGACGTGCGGCTTTGGATCTGACAGGCTTGCTGCCAGAGACGGAGTCTCTGAAGGCGTTCCTCGCGGATGCTTCGCCAAAGTCGCAGAAGCGTGAGAAGTTCATTGAGACATTGCTCGGAGATGACATCGCCTATGCCGAGCACTGGCTGACGTTTTGGAACGATCTGCTGCGCAATGACTATGGCGGCACGGGCTTCATCACGGGCGGACGCAAGCAGATCAGCAAGTGGCTCTATGATGCGCTGATGACGAACATGCCTGCGGATGCGATGGCGCGCGAGCTGATCTCACCACCTTCAGATGGTAGCCGAGGATTCATCGATGGCATCAAATGGCGTGGCGACGTCAGCGCAGGACAGACGGTGGAAATCCAGTTCGCGCAGAGTGTCTCGCAGAGCTTCCTCGGCATCAACATGAAGTGCGCTTCCTGCCATGACAGCTTCATTGATCGCTGGAAGCTCGATGAGGCCTATGGTCTGGCGGCGGTCTACTCCACGCGGCCGCTGGACATCGCGCGCTGTGACAAGCCGACCGGGCGCATCGCGCAGGCCTCGTGGTTGTTTCCAGAGTTAGGCCAGATCGATGCCAAGGCGACGCAGCCAGAGCGGCTGAAGCAGCTCGCCGGACTGATGACCCATCCTCAAAACGGAAGGTTCACACGCACCCTAGTGAACCGCCTTTGGCACCGGCTCATGGGACGCGGGATTGTGCATCCGCTGGACGCGATGCAGACGGAACCGTGGAGCGCTGACCTGCTAGACTATCTGGCGACGTATCTGAGCGACAACAAGTATGATCTGAAGAAGACCCTGGCCCACATCGCTGGAAGCCAGGCTTATCAGAGCCGTTCCGAGGTGGTGGAGAAAGGCGCGGATGACCATGGCTATGTTTACGCAGGCCCCCGCAGCAGGCGTCTGACCGCAGAGCAGTTTGTGGATGTGATCTGGCATCTCACCGGCACGGCTCCAGCGAAGATGGATGCGCCCATCATGCGTGGTAAAGCGGATCCCACCGCCGCGAAGGACATTCAGCTCAGCGCGCAATGGATCTGGGGAGACAGCGCCAGCAAAGGCAATCCACCGGCTGGAGAGACGGTAATGCTGCGCAAGACCTTCAAGCTTGATGCGCCCGTGAGTGGTGCCAGTGCGGTGGTCACGGCAGACAACAGTTTCATTCTTTATGTGAATGGACGCAAAGTTAGTTCGGGGGACAACTGGAAGCAGTTCGAGGCGGTGCCTCTGCACGCCTCACTGGTGGAGGGCGCGAACAACATCACCATCATCGCCAAGAACGCGGGCAGCGGGCCGAATGCCGCTGGTGCCTATTTTGAATCCCACATCCGTTATGAGGACGGCCGCCAGATTAGCATCGTCACGGACCCGAGCTGGCAGTATCATCCCAATGCCAATGAGGGCAAGGAAGGCCGTCTCGGCGCGCAACCGAAGGAGGGCTGGAAGCCAGCCACCGTGGTCAAACCTGTGGCTGCGTGGACCGCCGTGCTGAATCGCAGCGTCCCTGCCCTGCTGGCACAGGCGGGACAGACGAGCAAGGACCCGGTGCGTGCGAGCCTGGTGAAGAGCAACTTCCTCATGCGCACCCTGGGCCGGCCTAACCGAGATCAGATTGTGTCGATGAGACCTGATGATCTGACCACGCTGGAAGCCATCGATCTCTCAAACGGAGCCATCCTCACGGACACTCTGGCACGTGGAGCGCAGAACCTGCTTGCGAAGAAGAAATGGAAGGATCTGTCGACTTTCACTCGCTGGCTCTACCAGACCACCCTTTGCCGTGAGCCGAGTGCGGCAGAACTCAGTGAGATCACGGGTGCGCTGGGCGAGACGCTTACAGAGCAAAGCATCGCGGACACGCTTTGGACGGTGATCATGCTGCCGGAGTTTCAGCGCGTGCGGTGACGTGCCGACAAGTCACTTCTGCATGTCATTCGTGCATTCGAGGCTTGGTCAGAGGTGATGTGAAGCCGTAGTAGAAGGCATGTCTCGTCTTTTACTGCCTCTCCTTCTAATCACGATCATGGGTGCCAGTGCCCATTGCCAGCCAGCCGCGACACCGGCTCCAACCTCCAGCATCCAGGCGGGCTTTGCGGAGCGGGACATCACGCCTGACATCGGCATGGAGCAGCCAGGCGGCTATGGGAAGAGCTACCACCTGACGTTTCATGATGCCTGCAAGGTGCGTGTGGCGCTGTTTGATGATGGGAAGAAGAAGGTCGTGCTGATCGGACTCGATACTCTAGTGGTGCCCAGGAAAGTGACGCTGGACGCGAGGGCAAAGATTGAGAAGGATTTCAAAATCCCGGGTGACTGCGTGATGATCGGTGCCTCGCATTCCCACTCATCCGGACCAGTCGGCATGGTCATGCCGGGCGAGTTTGATGCAGCCTCGGATCTGGTGAAGAGACTGGCCTATGAAGAGAGCTCATGCGCGGATGCAGGCTTCCTCACACGGCTCACGAGCGAGATCGTGGCGGGTGTGAAAGCGGCGATGCTGACCAAGCAACCGGCGCAGATCGGCTATGGCTTTGGGCATGAGGACAAGGTGGCTTTTAATCGTCGTCTGCGCATGAAGAACGGCCAGAGCTGGAGCCACCCAGGCGCGGGTAATCCGGACATCCTGGAGTATGCAGGCCCGATCGATCCACAGGTCGGTGTGATCGGTGCCTGGGACATGAATGGGAAGCTTCTGGGCAGCATCGTGAACTATGCCTGTCATGCCACCACGAACCCGGGCGGCATCTCGGCGAACTGGATTCACTACCTGGAAAAGACCATTCAGGGCGCGCTGGACAGCCATGCACCGGTGGTTTTTCTCCAGGGAGCCTGTGGTGATGTGACGCAGGTGGACAACCTCAGCCCGAACCGCCGTCCCGCCCCTGAGGAGTGGTCGCGCTTCGTGGGTGGTCGTGTGGGGGCGGAGGCAGTGCGCGTGCTGCTCTCGATGCCGAAGGCCACGGAAGCTGTGCTGGATGTGCGCCAGAAGACGATGATGATCCCAAGGAGGAAGCCTTCACCGAAACGGGTGCAAGACAGCCTGGCTCTCGTGGAGGCCGGGAAGCCGGTGGGGGATGTGACGAACTACATGTTTGCCAAGGAGATCCTGATGCTGGACCACCTCTGCAAGGTCACGCCAGAGGTCGAATCCGAGGTGCAGGTGATCCAGGTGGGACCGGCGGCCTTCGTGAGCAATCCGGCGGAGTATTTCTGCCAGTTCGGACTGGATATCAAAAAGGGCAGCCCCTTTGCCTTCACCTTCCCGGTGGAACTGGCAAACGGCATTGTGGGCTATGTTCCTACGGAGGAGGCCTTTGGCCCGAATGGCGGCGGCTATGAGACGAGGCTCACAGCCTACTCAAACTTGGTGATCACCGCCGGGCGCACTTTTGCGGATACTGGGATCGCCCTGACGAAGGAGATGAAGCCAGCCCCTGCCCCGGAAGCGCCGAAGGCACCGCCTTTTGCCAAGCCCTGGACCTATGGAAATGTACCTCCGGAGCTGGAGTGAGCGTAGTTCAGGCGTGGCGAAAATCTCATCTCTGTCCTTGACCGTCCGTTTGACGTGCTTTGCTGCCCAAAAAGGCCGCAAATTTGGTCCAAGCTCCCCCCTTGCGCTCGCCGTAAACGCTGCCAAGGGTAATCGCTCTTCCACCCCTGAATGAGTGATCCCATCCGACACGAGTGCGGCCTTGCCGTCGTCCGACTGAAAAAGTCCCTGGCCTACTACCAGGAGCACTATGGCACCGCCCTCTATGGCTTCAATTTGCTGGCTGCCCTGATGGCGAAGCAGCGCAACCGCGGTCAGGACGGCATTGGCATCGGCTGTTGTAAGCTGGACATGCCAGCAGGCACTCCCTACCTCTTCCGCGAGCGCTTCGACGTGTCCGTGGAGCAGATGGGCGAGGTCTTCAGCGGCATCCGCAAGGACTACAAGCGCATCGCCCGCAAGATCGATGGCCAGCGCCGTGAGGAGCGCCATGAGACCGGTGTGGAGCATCTGCCTTTTGAGGAAGATCCCGAGGCCATCAAGCGCGAGTTCGAGCTCGCCGGTGAGATTAATATCGGCCACCTGCGCTACGGCACCTCCGGCGGTCTAGGCAAAGCCTGCCTGCACCCCTACCTGCGCCGCACCACCTGGCCGACACGCAGCCTCATGGTGATGGGTAATTTCAACCTAACCAACTCTGGTGAGCTGAATCGCGTCATGATGCAGCGCGGACAGCACCCGGTCTTCGGCACGGACACGCAGAGCGTGCTGGAGGAGATCGGCTTCCAGCTCGATGAAGCGCACACCCAGCTCTATCACGAACTCCGCGACAGCGGCATGCCAGGGACGGAGATTCCGAAGCATATCAGCGCGCGTCTGGACGTGGGTGAGATGA
This sequence comes from Prosthecobacter gellanilyticus, assembly GCF_007992435.1. Lineage (GTDB taxonomy): Bacteria > Verrucomicrobiota > Verrucomicrobiia > Verrucomicrobiales > Verrucomicrobiaceae > Prosthecobacter > Prosthecobacter gellanilyticus. The sequence goes on from NZ_BKAG01000012.1 coordinate 103,789, forward strand.
TCCGCAAGTCCGCGCAGATCTGGGATGGCGGTTATGCCATCGTGGGTGTGATCGGCAGCGGTGACCTCTTTGTGATGCGTGACCCGAACGGCATCCGTCCGTGCTGGTACTATGAGAATGACGAGATCCTCGCCTTCGCCTCTGAGCGCGTGGCACTGATGTCTGTGCTCGAAGTGCCGGAAGAAGACGTCAAGGAACTGCCCCCGGCGCATGTGGCCGTGATGAAATCCTGCGGCACCTTCACCACGGAAAAATTTACCGAGGTGAGCGAGCCGAAGCCCTGCTCCTTTGAGCGCATCTACTTCTCCCGTGGCAATGACTCGGAGATCTACAAGCAGCGCAAGCGCCTCGGCGAGCAGCTGGTGGAGCAGGTGGTCGAAGCCATCGACAATGACTTTGAGCACACGGTGCTGAGCTTCATTCCAAACACGGCGGAGACGGCCTACTTCGGCTTCCTGGATGGGCTCCGCAAGAGCCGCCGCGTGGCCGTGAAGGAAGCGCTGATGGAGATGCTGAAGAAGGGCGAGCTCGATGAAGCGAAGCTCGACGACCTCGTGCTGCGCAACTGGCCGCGTGCGGAAAAGATCGCGCACAAGGACATCAAAATGCGCACCTTCATCGCCTCAGATGCCGGGCGCGATGAGCTGGTCTCCAGCGTCTATGATATCACTTATGGTTCGGTCACGGAGAAGGACAACCTCGTCGTCATTGATGACAGCATCGTCCGTGGCACCACCCTGAAGACTTCCCTGCTCCGCATCCTGGCGCGCACGAATCCGAAGCGCATCCTGGTGCTCTCCACCGCCCCGCAGATCCGTTATCCGGACTGCTATGGCATCGACATGTCCGAGCTCGGCAAGTTCATCGCCTTCCAGGCCGCTGTGGAGCTGCTGAAAGAGCGTAACATGCGCCACGTGCTGCGTGAAACTCATGAAGCCTGTCTCGCCGAGCTCAAGAAGCCTCGCCATGAAATGCGCAATGCCGTGAAGGCCATCTACGCGCCTTTCACCGATGAGGAAATCTCCGCGAAGGTCGCCCAGCTTGTCTCGCCGGCGAAGACACCTTGGAAGGGCAAAGTGGAGGTTATTTTCCAGACAATCCCAGGCCTGCATGCCGCGCTCGACATCGCCGGTGGCCCAAGTTTCGGTGACTGGTATTTCAGCGGCGACTACCCGACCCCAGGCGGCTTTGGCACCGTGAATCGCGCCTTCATCAACTTCTACGAGAAGAAAGAAGGCCGGTCCTACGACACACTGCTTTGATACACCCTCACTAAGTTCCATCCCATGCCTCGCAAAATTACACGCGAAGACCTCGGCTGGAACAGTCATTTCGAGGATGCTTTCCAACCCTATGCCAAACAGGGCTGGAAGCCTGCACGGCTGCTGCGTGATAACAAAATTAGTTATGGCTGTCTCGTCTTTGACGAGAAGGATTTCGATGAGCTGGACTGCATCCTCGGTGGCAAGGTTTATCACGATGCTGAGACGGATGCTGATCTGCCAGCAGTCGGAGACTGGGTCGCCCTGGATGTGACCGGCACGGAGGCCATCATCCGCGCGCGCTTGCCGCGTCAGACCTGCTTTTCACGCAAGGCTTCCGGGAACAGCAGCGAGGAGCAGGTGCTGGTGGCGAATGCGGATGTGGTCATGGTCATCACCGAGCCAGGCCCAGACTACAGCCTGCGCCGTCTGGAGCGCTACTTCACGCTTATCAAGCGCAGCGGTGCCAAGGCGGTGGTGGTGCTGAACAAGGCGGACCTTTTTACGAAAGCCGAGAACGAGCAGGCCGCCGCCGAGATCCGCGAGCTCAATCCTGAGTGCGAGGTCCACATCACCAGCGTCCTGGAAAACAAAGGTCTCAAAGTATTGCGCGGTTACATGAAGAAAGGCGTGACCGTGGCCTTGATCGGTTCCAGTGGCGTCGGCAAATCCGCCATGGTGAATGAGATCGTCGGCGATGAATGGCAGTGGGTCGGAGACGTCAATGAGACCACCGGCAAGGGTCGGCATACTACCACCGCACGTGAATTGATCCTCCTGCCGCGCGGCGGCATCCTGGTGGACAATCCAGGCATCAAGGAGGTGCAGATGTGGACGAATGAAACGATTCTACGCGAGTCGTTTACCGACATCGAAGACCTCGCCTCGCAGTGCAAGTATCATGACTGCAAGCATGGCAAGGACGCAGGTTGTGCGTTGCGTGCCGCCCTGGCGGACGGCACTCTCGATGCCGCACGGCTCGAGGGTTTCCTGAAGCTCGAGGATGAGATCGCCCAGCTCAAGAAGCGCCAGAAGAAGCGCCAGATGACAGTGGAGCGCATCCACAAGCGTGATCACAAGATCAAGGCCCGGAACCGGGAGGACCGCATCGACATCGAGAGCGACCTCAAACCACGCGCCTAAGGCCAAACGACCCAAGGGGCGCGGACTTTAGTCCGCAGCATCGCGACCGCAGACACAAGGCTCACCACCTTCATGGGTGCTATTCGTGCCCACGTCTTCGGTTTGAATGACTCACCGACCTGAGGCTGCCTTGTGAGAGTTATCAACCTGCAGCGGACTGAAGGCCTCGCTCAGGTGACCTTTCGTGACCCTCCCCATACATTTTCCCGCCCGGCTGAAGGTAAGCCCTCGAATCAGCGTTGACCTCCACGTTCCCTTTCTCCAACCTCCACACCATGATCCGACCGCTCTGCTTTTCTCTCCTCGTTGCTGCTGCTAGCCTTCAGGCCCAGACTCCTGCCGCGCCACCCCCGGGCCATGATCACAGCATGGAGATTCCCGGTTTGAAGAAAGAGCTCTTCGAAGGCATCACTGCGGACGACCTGCTGCGTCCGGGCACCGAGCCGAACAGTGTGAAGGTCACTCTCGTGGCCACTTTCAATGCGGCGAATTACGGCATGAACTTCAATGGCTACTCGCATGGCAAGGCCATCCTGACCATCCCCGTGGGCACCAAGGTGAATGTGACCTTCATCAATCCCAGCCCGGTGCCGCACAGCGCCATCGTGATCGACAAGCCGGACACGAAGAAGCTGCAGATCGCCGAGCCTTGGTTCAAGGGCGGTGCGAGCCCGAAACACCTTGTGGGTCAGACCATGGGCAAGTCTGAGTTCAGCTTCACGGCAGACGAGGCCGGTGAATATGCCCTGGCCTGTGGCTTCCCTTCCCATGGCGTGGCTGGACATTGGATCAGCCTGAATGTCAGCGCTGATGCCAAGGTGCCGACCCTGCAGCTGGGCGACCAGCCGGCGAAAGAGGTGAAGTAAGCGCATCGAGGGCTTTTGCTCCCAGAAAAACTCCGGCTTCATGTGCTGCGTGATTGACCCGGCTCCCATGCCGCGCACTCTCGCGCACCTCTTTCTCTCATGGAACACGTTCTCGTCATCACCCGCGCCCTCCTCGACCAACTCGGCAGTTTTCAAGGCTTCCAGCCTGAGGTGGACCGATACTTGACCGCCATGCTGGCCCCGGGGGCGAATTTCTTCATGGAGCGCCCTGCGGCTGAGCTGGACCCGACGCACAAGCAGCTGATCCCCTATTCCATCTTCCATCATGATGGCCGCTACCTCTGCTACACCCGCGGTGGCAAAAGCGGTGAGAAGCGCCTCGTGTCCAAACGCAGCGTGGGCATCGGCGGGCACATCAATCCCGTGGACCAGAGCCATGACGGCCTCGGCGAGTCCATGTATTTTAACAGCATCGAGCGTGAGATCACCGAGGAGCTCGTCATTGGCGGCACCCACACGCAGGAAGTGATTGGCCTAATCAATGATGATTCCAGCGAGGTCGGCAGCGTGCACCTCGGTGTGGTGCATCGTTTTGAGCTCAGTAGCAATGAGGTGAAGTCAAATGAGGACGCTATCCAGGACCTGCAGTTCTTTACCCTCGGCGAGCTCCGCGCCATGCGTGACCAGCTCGAGACTTGGTCCCAAATCATTGTGGATCATTTGAAAGCGTAATCACGCCGTAGCACGAGGGCGGCGGAGCCCTCTCGTCCCCGATGAGGTGGATACCTCCAGCCTTGTCCGATTGATCCAAGAACTCACGTTCGCGTATCCCACGTTTTGCAAGCTTCGCAGAGACGACCGGTTCCGCATCGCGGAACACGGTCACCCTGCAACAATCATCAAGAGATCCCTCGAGCCGCGCGCTTGAACTCGACCTCGTTACCACAGGCGCTGATGGCCTCTGCTTCAGAGATGTAGCCCGCTTCATACGCACGCACAATGTTGGTCAGGAAGGTGCAGCAGTTTGGGTCGTTGCCGCGCTGCATGTAGGTGCGGATGTTTTCGATGTCCTGCTTGGCGATCCATTGCTTCACCGCGCCACCGTTTTCGAGATGCTCCACGACGAGGTGCATGGCTCCATCCACTCGTGGAAGTAGCTTCTGGCAGAGAGCTCCGATGAGTTGCTGGGAAAGCAGATGCAGGCCCAACGCGGACTGCTCTGGCGGGAAGAGATGGGCGAGACGGTCCACGGCATCCACCGCGCTGTCACTGTGGATGGAGGCCAGCACGAGGTGACCGGTTTCACTGGCCTGCAGCGTCGTCAGCGCAGTTTCGAGATCGCGAATCTCACCGACCATGATCACGTCCGGAGCTTGGCGCATGGCGGCACGCACACCGCGTGCATAGCTCGATGTATCGCGTCCCACCTCACGCTGGGTGAACATGCTGGACTTGTTCGGATACATGAACTCGATCGGGTCTTCGATCGTCACAATGTGCCGCGCGCAGGTCTCGTTCATCCACTGCAGCAAGCCTGCCATGGTGGTGCTCTTGCCCATGCCGGTCGGGCCGGTGATCAGGATGAGGCCGCGGGTCTTCATGGCCCATTTGGTGAGCAGCCAGTCCGGCACACCCAAGTTACCCAGCACCGGCAGATCCGTGCGGATGCGGCGCATGACCACACCCAGGCGGCCGATGGCCTTGTGCAAATTCACGCGGTAGCGTGTGTGGCTGGATGACACGAGGCCGGAGTCCTTGTCATTATCACCTTCGGGCGAGACGCCGCAGGCCTGCCAGAGACCGACCATCTGATTGAGCTGCATGGGCTCGTCACCAAAGAGCATGAGCTGGCCGTTGATCTTCATGCGGGGCAGTTCGCCTTCCATCAGGAAGACATCACTGGCCTTATGTTCATCCGCTGCATTCAGAATTTCATCGAGAGAAAGGGGCATGGCGCGCGGATCAAAGCTGGCAGGCTGTCCTTTGTCGAGAGTGAATCCTGGAACATTCTTACGGAACTGACATCTCAGGTGACTCGATCTCCGATAAAGATCGACAAGACGCGCGTTCCTTTCCACCGTCATCAACCCCACTATGATCCGACCCATCACCACATCCCTTCTCCTCGCCCTGAGCTTTGCCTCCGTGGCCAGCGCTGAATCCGCTTTCACCGGCCGCTGGGCTCTGACCATCCCCGGTGGTGGCGCGGGCTGGCTGGGCGTTGAGGAGAAAGACGGTGCCTTCTCCTCCAGCGTTCTTTGGGGCGGCGGCAGCGTGGTCCCCACCACCTCCACCAAGGTCGAAGGTGACACCCTCATCGTCACCCGTGAGCAAAAGAACAAAGAAGGCAAAGTCACCACCGAAACCATCACCGCGAAAGCTGATGGCGATGCGCTGAAGCTCAGCACCTCCAAGAAGAACGCGGAAGGCAAGACCATGGGCCAGCCAGCCGAATTCACCGGCAAGCGCATCCCTGCCATCCCGGCGAAGCCTGATCTCTCCAAGGTCAAGTATGGCGCTCCGATCCCGCTTCTGAACGGCAAGGACCTCGCCGGCTGGCGCCTCCTGAAAGAAGCCGACAACGGCTGGAGCGTGGTCGATGGCATCCTGCAGAACCGCGTGGTGAAGGAGAAGGACAAGCACTTCGGCAACCTGCGCACGGATGCTGAGTTCGAGGACTTCAATTTGAAGACCGAGGTCCGCACCCAGGAGAACAGCAACAGCGGCATCTACCTGCGCGGCATCTATGAAGTGCAGGTCATGGAGAGCTTCGGCAAGCCGCTGGACTCCCACCACATGGGCGCGCTCTACAGCCGCATCACTCCCAGCGTGAACGCGGAGAAGGCCATCGGCGAATGGCAGTCGCTTGATATCACTCTCGTCGACCGTCACCTCACCGTCATCCTCAATGGCAAGACCATCATCGACAACCAGCCCGTGCTCGGTTGCACCGGTGGTGCCATGACCAGCGATGAGTTCAAGCCAGGCCCCATTTACCTCCAGGGAGACCACACCAACGTGGACTACCGCAACATGGTTCTCACGCCCGTCGTGAAGTGAACCACACGGTTCGCGCCCTTCTTTAAAACTGGCATCAGGCCCGCTTCAGCAATGAGGCGGGCCTTTTCGTTGATTCACGGGTTATTTGCCTAACGAAAAGCAGTTAAACACCACCTTCGGTGCGCATCCATCAAGTCACGCCTTCGTTCCCAGATCTCCCATCAGCTGGTCGATGAAGATGCGGCGCTCCTGCTCGTTGAGGGTGCCTTCGCGCCAGCACAGCGTCAGCACCAGACGGCCGTTCTTCTCGTTCGCGAAGACGCCCGTTCCTGGAGGATCAGAGAAGCTCGGCACATGGTAGGCATTCGTCACCGCGGCACCGGCAAAGCGGGTGAGCTCAGGTGCGAACACACCGGTGTTCGAATGGTAGAAGGAGCTGAACTTGCCCTTCATGTGGAAGTTGATGAAAAACATGTGCAGCCACGGCGGCATGGGGCGCATCATCCACATCAGGTCACGGAAGGCATCACCGATCTTGTCCTTGATGAAGCGCGTGTGCTGCTGGTGCAGAGAGTTCGAGGCCGCCTCGATCGTGGTCAGGTCCTTGGCCAGCAGGTTGCAGAAGAACATCGTGAGATGGTTCTGAAACAGCGGGCCGCGCGTGCCCTTCTTGCGCACCTGGATCGGCACGCAGCACATGAGGGACTCCGGCTTGATCTCGCGATGCGTGAACACGGCCTGATGCGCGCGCATGGCGCAGGCCAGATGAAAGGGCATGTTGATAAGCGGGCCGGAAATCTCAGCGCTGCGCTTCGCGGCTTCCATCGTCTGCGCTTCGGTCAGCGTGATGACCTGGAAGTGCGCACGACCTTCGGAAAGCTTCGCGGAACCCAGCGCTTCAAAGGGCTTGTCCATCACCGAGTCAAAGAAGGTTGGCATGACCTTCGCCGTCTTCCAGCGGTCACCCCAGCCACGTTGATCATAGATGTCCGTGAGGTCAAAAGCCGGCACGGGCTCGCCACCGCCGCCGAGGAGACGGTTGAGCTCGACCAGGAAGAACTCGGCGCCGATGCCGTCCATGATCAGATGGCTCCATGAGAAGACGAGGACACAGGCGCCGTCCGCTTTCTCCACAAGATCAAAGCGCACGTTCATCCAGCCATCGTCATACTGCGGCAGGGAGGTGTTGATGATGTCATCCAGCTTGGTCTGCAGGTCCAGAAACTCGACCGCGCCATCATCATAGAGCTTGCCAGGAGATCCTGTCTGCGACCAGAGATGCAGCTCTATCGGACGCGGGAAGCGCGCTGGCTCCCAGCGCGGCAGAGAGAAGAAGGTGGGCTGCTTCAACTGCGCGGTGAAGATGGGAAACGGGAAGTGTCCGGGCAGCTCGATCAGCAGCTTCTTCAAGGCGCTCACATCCGGGATGCGGTCCAGCTCAATGAAGGAATGGGCGATGTGACCACCCTGCCCCGCTTTGCGCAGCATCTCGTCAAAGGCATGCGTGAAGAAGTCACAGTCCCGCAGTGGCAGCGTGCTCAGCTTCTGCTGGGGAATAAAGGAGGATGTCTGGGGCGCAGGTGCTGGCACGGAAACTGGAGCAGGAGCGGCGTCAACCTTCGTCGGTTCAGCCGCTGGTGCTGGTGACGTCTCCGGCTCGCTGCTAGCGATCACCTCATATCCCTGCGCCACCAGCAGCGCCCCGATGGCCCGGGCATTCTTGAAGTTCGCCCGGGAGACACTGCCCACCGGGATGGCCACGCCAAAATGCTCTTCCAGAAGCAGCAGGAGCTGCATGATCGCCATGGAGTCCAGTCCTGCTTCAAAAAGGTCTGACTCGACAGTGAAGCCCGGGGGTGTCTGAAGCACCTCATTGCGGACGAGATCTAGGACGCGGAGTTCGAGCTGGGCGAGAGTTTCAGAAGCAGGCATTCGAGAGCAATGGAGCGCGCGATAGTAGGGGCACCTGAGGGAGGGTCAAGCAGGCGATCATGGAGAGACAAATCAGGGGCAGATAAAATCAGGGTTTCCCTGATGAAAACCTCCCAACTTTCTCCTCGACGCAGGGTTGGACATTTCAGACCATCCACAGAGCATGAAGTGCCTTTCCACCTTCAGAGCCAGACTCATCCTATCGATCTTCCCGATCGTGGCCGGGGTGACGACCGGTGTTCTGCTGCTCTCAGAGTGGAAGTTCAGCGCCACCTACCAACGGCTTTTTGAGGAGCAGTTTGAGGCGCAGATCAGCGCTGTGACCCAGGCGAAGAACAAGCGTTTCGAGGCACTCTCCACCGTTCTGGACCGCATGGCCCAGAACAAGGAGGTAATCAAAGACATGCAGGACGGTGATTTTTATGCCGCTGGAGGGGCCTTGCGCCCGCTGCTGGAGTCCCTGGCCCAGGAGCGCCTGCAGAGTGAGTTTGCCATGCTGCCAGTGCGGTTGGACGCGCGGGCAGACCACCGGTCTCAATCAGGCCCGAGGCTCGAGAACCCACTCACCGATGACGTCGGCAGGCGTCGGGATCTTTTTCAGCGCCCAGGACCGCCCGGAAATGGACCTGGAGGTGGCGGCACATCGCCGTTTATCGAACTGGTGAATGCCAAGGGCGACTTTGTGTTGAATTCGAAAAGGTCTCCGGGGCCAGGACCAAGAAATCTCACGCCTCGTCCCACGGAGACCGAGGCGGTGAGCCGCAAGTCCACCAGGATTCCCTGGCTGGGCAAGGGCAACTTCGAGGACGTGCTCAACGGCCAGCAAGTCGGTTACCTTCTGGTGGAGGCTGGCGAGCGCCGGGGCGAGCAGGTGCGCGAGGTCTTCGTCACGCCTGTGCGTGATCCGGAAACGAAGCAGTTTCTCGGTGCCTTTGCCTTTGGCCTGCCGTTGCCCGCGCTGGCGGACCGCGTGCTCTATGAGCAAACCCGGCGCAGCGAATTTGGGGAGATCATGGGCGGGGTCTACGTGGAGGGAAAACTAGTCTCCAGCACCGTGCCAGACCATGTGAAGCCGATCGTGGCTGCGGCCGTGGAGCAGTCGATGAAGCGCTCGGACAAGGATCATCGTGAGATCCTCATGCCCATTGATGGTGTCCAGCACCGTCTGATCTACCGAGTGCTGAATCCAGGCAGCCCATTTCCCCAGGCGGCCCAGGTGAACTTCTACTCGCTGGCACCGCTGCATGGTGAGATCAAGGATCTGCGCCGCAGTGCCATCGCGCTGGGCACCCTGGCACTCGCCATTGCCCTGCTCTGGGTCACTCTCGCCTCACGCGGTCTTTCCGGTCCGGTGCGCAGGCTCGTGGATGCCACCCAGGAGATTGAACGCGGAAATTATGACGTGCGTGTGCCCGTCACTAAAGATGAGTTTGGCCAGGTGGCCCATGCCTTCAATGACATGGCCGCCGGACTGGCGCTGCAGGAGAAATACCGCAGCGTGCTGCACACTGTCGCTGACCGGACCGTGGCAGATCGCCTCATCGAAAACCCCGGCGCGCTGCGCGGTGAACTGCGGCAGGTCACCATGCTCTTCTGTGACATTCGCGGCTTCACCGCCATCACTGAAAAGATGCCGCCGCATGATGTCATCGAGCTGCTGAACGAGCACATGACCGCGCTGACGGACGTGGCCTATGCTCACGGTGGCACGGTGGACAAGTTTGTCGGTGACTTGATCATGGTGCTTTTCGGTGCGCCGGAGGACACTGAGGATGACACCGTGCGCGCCGTCAGGTGCGCCCAGGCCATGCAGTTGCGTCGTCGTGAGCTCAATGCCTCCGCCAAGCATCCCATGGAAACGGGCATTGGCCTCGCCACGGGCATGGTGGTGGCCGGCTGCATGGGGTCTGACAGGCGCCTGAACTACACGGTACTCGGCCACTATGTAAATCTGGCCTCACGTCTGTGCAGCATCGCCCAGCCTGGGGAGATCATCGCCGACCCAGCCACCGTCCAGGTGCTCAATGGCAGCATCACCAGCCATCCCCTGCCTGTCATGCAGCTCAAAGGATTCTCCGAGGCCGTGCAGCCCTACCGGATCACTTGAGGTTGGTTACCCCCCGCGTGTCACGATCAGACACAGACTTGCCGGAATAGGGCATGCAAGTTCCGCGTACTTTGACGGTGATGCTTCATCGATCTCCAGCCCCATTCCTAGCCCTGATCATGGCGTTCTCCGGAACGGCCTTGGCTGCTGGGAAGCTGCAATTTAACCGGGACATCCGCCCCATCCTTTCTGACAAATGCTTTCACTGTCATGGCCCTGACAGCAAGAAGCGCGAGGCTGATCTGCGGCTCGATGTCCGCGAGGCCGCCGTCAAAGATGGACACATCACACCCGGCCAGCCGGACAAGAGCATGATCCTCGAGCGCATCCTCTCCGATGATTCGGACGAGGCCATGCCCCCGCCTAAGTCGAAGCTCGGCAAACTCACCCCTGCCGAGATCGCCACACTCAGGCGATGGATCAGCGAAGGCGCCGAGTATGAGGCCCACTGGTCCTTCATCCCGCTGAAGCCTGAAGCCCTCAAAGGCCTAACCATTGATAAAATCGTGACGGATGGCCTGCAGTCACGCGGACTCACACTCCAGACTGAAGCCACGCCCGAGACTCTGGTGCGCAGGCTTTCCTTTGATCTTACCGGCCTGCCACCGACACCTGAGGAAGTCACAAGCTTCGTCGCTGATCACGCGAAGGACTCCAAGGCTGCCATCGACAAGCTCGTCACACGTCTTCTTGCCTCGCCGCACTATGGTGAGCGCATGGCTTTGGACTGGCTGGACATGGCCCGCTATGCCGACAGCTACGGCTTCCAGGTCGATCGTGAGCGCGAGGTCTGGCCCTGGCGTGACTGGGTGGTGAAAGCCTTCAATGACAACCTCCCCTATGACCAGTTCATCACCTGGCAGCTCGCCGGTGACATGCTGCCGAATCCCACGGATGAGCAGGTGCTCGCCACCGCCTTCAACCGTCTGCATCAGCAGGAGAGTGAAGGTGGCAGCGTGGAGGAGGAGTATCGCGTCGAGTATGTCGCCGATCGTGTGCAGACGGTGGCCACCGCCTTCCTCGGCCTCACTTTCGAATGCGCCCGCTGTCATGATCACAAGTTTGATCCCATCGCGCAGAGTGAGTACTACGGCCTCTTCTCCATGTTCCAAAACATCGATGAAGCAGGCCTCTACTCCTACTTCACACCCTCACCACCGACCCCGGCCATGATGCTCATGGATGCGGTCACTAAGGACAAGATGACCGGCTTGAAACAGAAGGTCGCCACCTTGGAACAACAAGCCGTTGGCAAGCCTCTCGAGGCTCCGGATCTCGAGCAAGGTGAAGTGGCGCATTTCACCTTCGATGAACTGAAGAACAACAAGCTCGCGGATGTACTGCACGCTGAGGATGCCAAAGCATCCGCCACACTCAAAGGCGAGAACAAGCTCGCCGCAGGCAAGGTCGGCCAGGCCCTCCAGTTCACGGGTGATGACGCTGTCGACACCCCGCTCGGCAATTTCAAGCGCGAGGAGCCCTTCAGCATTTCGCTGTGGTTGAAGACACCCGATGTCAAAGATCGCGCCGTCGTCCTGCATCGCTCACGAGCCTGGACTGATGCCGCCAGCCGTGGTTACGAACTGCTGATCGAGGAAGGGAAATTGAAGTGGTCGCTCATCCATTTCTGGCCCGGAAATGCCATCTCCATCCGCGCCAAAGAACCGCTCAAGCTCAACGAATGGACACAAGTCACCATCACGAATGATGGCAGCAGCCGCGCCTCCGGCCTGCATCTCTACGTGAATGGCAAACTCGCCGAGGTGGACATCATCCGCGACTCCCTCACCAAGACCATCCTCGGTGGTGGTGGTGATAACATCAGCCTCGGCGAGCGCTTCCGCGATCGCGGCTTCAAAGGCGGCATGATCGATGACCTCCGCATCTTTAATGTCGACGTCTCCCGCCACGCTCCTCCAAGCGATGAGCTGAAAGCAGCCCGAACCGAACTCTACGCCCTCCAAGATGCCCAAAAGGAAATGATGGTCATGCGCGAGCTGCCCGAGCCCAAAAAGGCCTACATCCTCACACGTGGCGAGTATGACAAACGCGCCGAGGAGACTGGCCCGGTCACCCCAGCATGGCTTTCCCCCTTCCCCAAGGATTCGCCGAAGAACCGCCTCGGCTTCGCCCGCTGGCTCACTGCCCCCGAGCAGCCTCTTACCGCCCGAGTGACTGTGAATCGTTTGTGGCAAAGTTTGTTTGGCCGTGGTCTTGTGAAGACCACGGAGGACTTCGGCAGCCAGGGTGAGAAGCCGCTCTACCCCGAGCTCATCGACCACCTCTCCGTGAAGTTCATCCAGAGCGGTTGGGACATGAAAGCCCTCATTCGCGATATCGTCACCAGCCGTGTCTACCTCCAGCAAAGCCTCGCCGATGCCAGGACCATGACCGACGATCCCGACAACCAGTGGCTCGCGCGTGGTCCGCGCTTCCGCCTGCCCGCCGAGATGATCCGTGACAATGCCCTCGCCGCCGCAGGCCTGCTCAAACTCACCCTCGGCGGTCCGCCCGTCCATACCTATGAAATGACCGAGGCCTTCAAGCCTGTGGAGCCCGGCAAAGGCGATACCGTCTATCGCCGCAGCCTTTACTCCAACTGGCGCCGCACCAGCCCACCTCCGGCGATGGTCGCCTTTGACGCACCGCGCCGAGCCGTCTGCATTTCAAGACGCGAGCGCACCGACTCCCCGCTGCAAGCCTTGGTTCTCCTCAACGGCATCCAATACGTCGAAGCCGCCCGCGTTCTCGGAGAGACCCTGCACCGCGAAACGAGAGGCGACCTAACCAAAATGATCGAACTGGGTTTCCAGCGCTGCCTCAGCCGCCCGCCCGATGCCAGGGAGCGCGAGATCTGCACTCAACTCTACCAAGAGCAGCTCACCCATTTCAAAGCCACCTCCACCGAGGCTGAAGCACTCTTGAAGCCCGGCAACACTCCGCACGACAAGTCCATCCCGCTCCCCGAATCCGCCGCCGCCACCATCCTCGCCCAAGCCCTGCTGAACCACGACGCCTGCGTGGTGAAACGCTGAGAATAACCAGATCTTTTTACCACTAATAGACACTGATGAGCACTTATGTTCCGAGCCAGCTGAACCTGATAAGGCCGTCCTCGGCCGATGGAGATTGTTAGTTATGTCTTGATTGCCATGAACTTGAGCAAAAAGAGTCAGATCACCCAAGCCTACGGAGATCTCTTCAAGAAAGAGGGCTACGAGCTCATGGCTGCGGCTTTTGAAGTACACAACGAAGTCGGCGGCGGCCTTGCGGAGGAAGTATATCAGGAGAGTCTGGAGAAGGAGCTTCGTATTAGAGGCATCCCGTTCACCGCCAAGCAGGAGATCGCTCTTTTCTACAAGGGGATCGAACTTCAACGTCGCTACGTCCCTGACCTCTATGTCCATGATGGCATCATCGTCGAACTGAAAGCTGTTTCCAAGCTGCTGCCCGAACATGAATCGCAGCTCTTCAACTACATGCGCCTGACCGGAAAACGTGTCGGCTACCTCATCAATCTAGCTCCCCTCAAGACCGTCGAGTGGAGACGATTCGCTCTCTAAATTTTGTTCCTCCAACCCAACCCTGTCCCCTGCCATGTCTGAACCATTAGTGCCCATTAGTGAACATCAGTGGTTAAAAAAGTCCGCTTCCATGATTACCCGTCGCGATGTGCTTAACCGCTTCGGCATGGGCCTCGGTGGTGTGGCCTTGGCTGAGATGCTCATGAAAGAGCAGGCTCAAGGCGCAGCGGCAGCACCCTCCCTTGATCTCGGCTCGCTCGGCTCCACCCATTGGCAGCCGAAGGCCAAGCGCATCATCTACCTCTTCATGTCAGGAGGCCCGTCTCACCTCGACCTCTATGACCACAAGCCGCTCCTGAACCAACGCCATGGAGAACAGCTTCCCGACTCCGTCCGCGGCACCCAGCGCCTCACCGGCATGTCGGGCAATCAGTCTTCCATTCCGATGGTGGGCTCCCCCTTCAAGTTTACTCAGCATGGCCAGGCTGGCGGATGGTTCTCCGAGCTGCTCCCGCACACCGCCGGCATCGCAGATGACATCACCGTCATCCGCTCCATGTTCACAGAGAGCATCAATCATGGCCCCGGCGTGACCTTCTTCCAGACCGGTTCCCAGATTGCTGGACGTCCCAGCATGGGGGCGTGGCTCAGCTACGGACTCGGTGCGGATAACTCCAACCTCCCCTCCTTCACCGTCCTCATCACCAAAGGTAAAGGCGGCCAGCCCCTCGGCTCACATCTTTGGGGTAGCGGCTTCTTACCGACCAAACACCAGGGCGTGCTCTTCCGCGCGGCCAAGGACCCCGTGCTCTATCTCGGCAATCCCGATGGCATCAGCACCGCCAGCCGTCGCCTGATGCTCGACCGCCTCAAGGACCTGCACGAACACCAGTTTGCAGGCACACCTGACGTGGAGATCCAGAACCGCATCGACCACTATGAGATGGCCTACCGGATGCAAAGCAGCATCCCCGAAGCCACCGATATCAGCGATGAACCGCAGCACGTCCTGGACATGTATGGCCCCGATGTAAAGACCCCCGGCACTTTCGCCGCCAACTGCCTCCAGGCCCGCCGACTGGCCGAGCGCGGCGTGAGATTCATCCAGCTCTATCATCAGGACTGGGACCACCACAGCGGCCTCCCAAACGCGCTCCCAAAACTCTGCCAAGAGACCGACCAGGCCTCCGCTGCCCTGGTGACAGACCTCAAGCAGCGCGGTTTGCTGGACGATACCCTCGTCGTCTGGGGCGGCGAGTTCGGCCGCACGAACTACTGCCAGGGTAAAATTCAAGAGAACTTCGGCCGCGACCACCACCCCCGCTGTTTCACCTCCTGGATGGCTGGCGGCGGTGTGAAAGCAGGCAGCGTCTACGGCGAAACCGACGAATTTGGCTACAATGTGGCCAAAGACGGCCTGCATATTCACGACTTCCACGCCACCATTCTCCACCTGCTGGGCATCGATCATGAGCGCCTGACTTACAAGTTTCAGGGCCGTCGATACCGTCTCACGGACGTCCACGGACACCTCGTGAAAGGCATCGTCGCGTGAGCGAGAACTGTTCGGGTGACAACATTGTGTCAAACCACCGCCAGAACCAGGAGTTGATTTTCTCCTGCAAATAAGTATAAACTCGACTCCCCCCAGCCCCAACCCAGACTCGACATCTCGTGCCTAGAACCGCCGTCGCCGCCTATACAAGCCCTGGAGCCCTGCTCTTTTTCACCATTCACATCGCTGCTATTTGCACGCTGTTCCTGGTGACCCCTACACTCACCAGCGTCATCCTTTGCGCTGTCCTCTTCCTGGTCCGCAAGTTCGGGATCACGGGTGGTTTCCATCGCTATTTCTCCCATCGTTCCTTCAAAACCTCCCGCTGGTTCCAGTTCGTGCTGGCCTGGCTCGGTGGCTCCGCCGCGCAAAAAGGTGCGCTTTGGTGGGCCGCTCATCATCGCCACCATCACCAGCACTCCGACCAGGAGGACGACATCCACTCCGTGAAGCAGCAGGGCTTCTACTGGGCCCACGTTGGCTGGATCCTCGCCCCCGACTACAATGAGTATGACTCCAAGCGCGTGAAGGACCTCACCAAGTTCCCCGAGCTCGTCTTCATCGACAAATACCATTTCATCCCGCCAGCCGTCCTGGCCCTCACCCTGTATCTCACCACGGGCTGGAATGGTCTGCTCTGGGGCTTCTGCGTGAGCACCGTGATCCTGTATCACACCACCTTCGCGATCAATTCCTTCTGCCATTTGCTCGGCAAGCGCCGCTATGAGACCGGCGAATCCAGCAAGAACTCCTTCATCCTCGCCATTCTGACTCTGGGCGAAGGCTGGCATAACAATCACCACTACTACCCGCACTGCGCACGCCAGGGCTTCTTCTGGTGGGAGATCGACCCCACTTATTATGTGCTGCGCATGCTGAAATTCGTGGGCATCGTCCACGAGATCAAAGAGCCTTCGCAGCGCGTGCTGACCGGCAAGGAAGCCACCGCTTCCCTCGGCTGATCCCACCTCTCCATTCAAGATTCTCCAGGGCCCTGCAGGCGTCTCGCGTGCAGGGCCTTGATGTATTCATTGTTCGGCATCGGCTTCACCGGCCGCTCCGGCTCCTCCAGCATCTCCTCCACCCGCAGAGAGCTTCCGCTGATCAGATCCGGGATGATCCTCGCCTCTGGCAGGTTCTTCCAGAACTTCATCGGCATCTCTGATTTCATGGCCTGGATCTTGAGCCGTGCCGGATTGAAAATACTCCGGTAATAGGTGCGCCACAGATCATCATGCGCATCCGCATCCGGCACACTCAGCCGTGATACACCAGGACTAAAGCTCAGCGCATGCCCATCCCAATGCGCGCATTCATCCGGTGTCAAAATGGACCAGTCCATGCCCGCGAACCGCTTCTCAAAGAACGAGCTCGCCATGCGCAAAATCCGGAATTCCGGCTCATACCAGGCCACGAACTGCTCCCTGCCCGTCTCCTCATTCACTCCCACCAGCCGGAATCTCACAAAGGCATGCATCTTGTGGACGTCCCGTCCTACCGCCTTCGTCCAGCCACGGCACAGGGTCATATCAGCATCCGCCGGATGATCCATGAGATGCCTCTCGCCACCTCGGGTGATCCGAAACAGCAGCCGATACAAGATCGCAAATCTCCGCTCATCCGTGTGCGCACACACTCCTGCCGCCAGCTTCAGAAACTCCGCCGGAACCTTCACTTCGCTGGGATCAACGAACCGCGGTAAGCCCGGCTCCTCCATCATCAGACTCCCCGTCTGCGTCGCATCACACCAGTCCACCTCATGCGGCCGCACATGCGCCCCCAGCATCTCCCGCGCCTTGTCACGCCAGGCCGCATAGTTCGGTTCGATGATCGCTCTAACCATGATTGCTTTAAAGCTGCCCGCTGCGCGCCATCAGCGCATCCTCCGGCGTCGCGGGTGGTGGGTTGTGAAAGTTCAGCTCCATCTGTTTGGGAGCCGGAAGAAAGCGCTGCCGGAGCTGATCGCCTTCCAGCAGACTCGCCCTCGGTACATGATCCGCGGCGATGATGAAGGGCATGATTTTCTTCAGCCGGATCCCCATGCGCAGGAGATCCGCCAGATGCAGCCTGCCATGCCTGCGCGCTGCCAGAATACGCGCCACATTCATCGTGCCCAGACCTGGAATGCGCCAGAGCATCTCGCGCGAGGCACGATTCACATCCACCGGAAAAACGTCCCGGTTCCTCAGCGCCCAGGACAGCTTCGGATCCAGCTCCAGATCCAAATGCGGATGCGCCACCGGCACGATCTCCCGCACATTGAATCCATAAAACCTCAGCAGCCAGTCCGCCTGATACAGCCTGTGCTCCCGGACCAGCGGCGGAGCCTTGATCGGCAGCAGCACACTCGGTTCCGGGATCGGACTGAACCCGCTGTAATAGACACGCCTCAGCCGATAGTCGCGATACAGCTCATCCGCCCGAGTCAGCACCAGCGCGTCATCCGAGCTGTCCGCGCCTACCAACATTTGCGTGCTCTGCCCCGTCGCAAACACTGGCGCTGCAGCCCGTGGCCGATTCCGCACCTGCTGCGCCTCTTTCTTCGCCGCCACCGTCTCCTCGATCCGTCGACGAATCCCACCCATCGCCTGCGTCGTATTCTTCAGGTTCTTCTCGGGCGCCAGCTTGTCCAGGCCCGCCTGAGTCGGTAGCTCAATGTTGATGCTGATCCGGTCCGCGTACCACCCCGCTTTCTCAATCAGTTCCTGCGAAGCCTCCGGAATCGTCTTCAGATGAATGTAGCCGCGAAACTGATGCACCTCCCGCAGCTGCCTCGCCACCTCGATCACCTGCTCCATCGTGAAGTCCGCATTGCGCACGATGCCGCTGCTCAGAAACAGCCCCTCGATGTAATTCCGCTTATAAAAATCCAGCGTTAGCTTCACCACTTCCTCCGGCGTGAACCTCGCCCGCTGCACATTGCTCGACCGCCGGTTGATGCAGTAGTGGCAGTCATAGAGACAGACATTCGTCAGCAGCACCTTCAGCAGCGAAACACACCTCCCATCGGGCGTGAAGCTATGGCAGATCCCCATCCCGCCCGTCGATCCCACCCCCGTGCTCCCTCGCGAGTCCTTCTTCGCCGCCCCCGAGCTCGCGCACGAAGCATCATACTTCGCCGCATCGGCCAGGATCTCGAGTTTGCGATTCAGCTCCATCATTCAAATGAACAGTAACACTTACTGTTCATTTGTCACATTCGCTGATAGTGTTCAGCACCGATTTCAAAGTCTCCAGGGCAACTTGCCCTGGTAGCTCAGACTCTTCGATCTAACTCTAGGCTCTCAGCTTCACCCCACCACATTCACCGGCTTCCCATCCAGGAACGCCCGCAAATTGGAGGCCGTGGCATCGATCAGTCTCACTCGCGCCTCACGGCTGGCCCAGCCGATGTGCGGAGTGATGAGACAGTTCTTCGCCGTGAATAGAGGATGCCCCGGCTTCGGCGGCTCCACGCTCAGCACGTCCAGACCTGCACCGGCGATGCGACCTTCATTCAGCGCCTTTGCCAGCACCTCTTCATCGATCAACGGACCACGTCCCGTGTTGATCAGGAAAGCTGAGGACTTCATCAGCCCCAGCGTGCGCTCATTCACCAGATGCTTTGTCGCGTCCGTCAGCGGGCAGTGTAGCGAGATCGCATCACTCTGCGCGAAGACTTCATCAATGCTCGCCGGGGTCACACCTTCAGGAGGTGGCGTCTTCCACTCACGCTTGCTGGCCAGCACCTTCATGCCAAAACCAAGCGCGATGCGTGCCACAGAGCTGCCGATATCGCCATAACCAATAATGCCGAGCGTACGCCCCTGCAACTCCACCACCGGAAAGTCCCAGTAGGAGAAGTCTGGGCACTCCGCCCAGCGTCCCTCACGCACCGTCCGCGCATGATGCCCCACATGATTCGCCAGCTCCAGCAGGAGCGCGAACACCAGCTGCGCCACCGCGGGCGATCCATACCCAGGCACATTCGCCACCACAATCCCGCGCTCCTTCGCGGCAGCCACATCCACGATGTTATAGCCCGTGGCCGTCACGCCGATGTATTTCAGCTTCGGCAGTGCTCCGATGATCTCGCGCGTCAGCGGCGCCTTGTTCGTGATCACGATCTCCGCATCCGCACAGCGTGCCACCGTCTCCGCCAGCGGCGTGCGTGGATAAATCTCACAGGGGGCGATGGCTTCCAGGGCGGACCAGGAGACATCTCCAGGATTGGCAGTGTGGGCGTCGAGCAGGACGATCTTCATAAATAAAAGTGAGCCCCGACGATGCGGAGATGCCACCCGCAGGCAACGCTGGATTTGCACTGACCGCTGGTTAATTCGCCGGACCAGAGTGACCACCACCACATCACTTCTTCGTCGGCGCTATCAATCCACTCATCAGCCCGCCATGTCCGCCACCACTCCAGGTGCCGGCATACGTCCCCTTATAAATGAGCACACGCGCACTGTAAGTCCCGCTGCCCGGAATCAGCATGTCCGTCACACAAATGACCGCTGTGTCTCCCGCCCACTTCACCTGCAGCGGAATGGGCGCCACCAGGTCCAGCTTCCCATAGCGGATGCGCGCATTGATCAGCCAGTTGTCGCCACTGACCTTGGACACGCTGATGATCTCATAGCTGTCCGTCTTCTCCGGCGTCAGCTCACCTTCCTTGATGCCCGACCAGCGCCCGCTCATCGTCGCATTCGTCATCGTCTTGATGAACTCCGCCTCCAGAGCCTCCTGCGCTGCACCACCAGTGGTTTCCACTCCCTCCTTCTTCACCTCCTGCCCCACGCTCAGCGAGGCAGATCCAAGGACCATCAAGGCACCAAAAAGCAGAAAGGTAGTTCTCATAGAGTGTGTGGCATTCTGACAGACAAAGCCGCTCAATCAAACGCCTCATCCGCCCCCAAGTTTCCGGCTAAAAGCACCTTCAAAGTCCCCATCTGAGCTCTCTGCGTCATCTGCGGTTAAAACACTCACGGCGCGCCCCCACGATCTCCGATTAAAAAAATGGGGGATTGCAGCAGCAAATATTCATCCTGCCCGGCTTGACCACCTGCCCTGCCCTTCTATGCTCGCGCCTCTTTGGGAACGGCCCTTGCTTCAAACCGCTTCCCTGGCGCCTTTTCCCCACTCCCCCATGAACATCCACGAATACCAGGCCAAAGAACTCTTCACCAAATTCGGCGTCGCCACCCCTCCAGGGAAGGTCGCCTCCACCGCCGAGGAAGCAGGCCAGATCGCCGCTGAGCTGGGCGGTGCAGGTCTCGTGGTGAAAGCCCAGATCCACGCCGGCGGCCGTGGCAAAGGCACCTTCAAGAATGGCTTCAAAGGCGGCGTGCACGTCATCAATACCACCGCTGAAGCCCAGGAAATCGCGGGCAAGATGCTCGGCCAGACCCTCGTGACCCATCAGACCGGCCCGGAAGGCAAACTGGTGAGCAAGGTGCTCGTCGTGAAGTCCGTGGACATCTCCAAGGAATACTACTTCGCCATCCTCTTTGATCGCGGCAGCAGCAGCCACGCCCTCATCGCCAGCACTGAAGGCGGCATGAATATCGAGGAAGTCGCCGAGAAGACCCCTGAAAAAATCATCAAGGAGTTCGTCAATCCTGCCATCGGTCTCCAGGCCTACCAGGCCCGCAAAGTGGCTGCTGAGCTCGGTCTCACCGGCGCTCTCGCCAATCAGGCCGTGAAGCTCTTCTCCGCTCTCTGGAACCTTTATCTCAAGAGCGACTGCTCCCTCGTCGAGGTCAACCCGCTTGCCATTACCACCGACAACCAGGTCGTGGCCCTTGATGCCAAGTTCAACTTCGACGACAACGCCCTCTACCGTCAGAAGGACGTCGTCGCCATGCGTGACACTTCCGAGGAGGATCCTCGCGAAGTCGCCGCCAGCGAGTTCGGTCTGAACTACATCGGTCTCGATGGCAACATCGCCTGCCTCGTCAATGGTGCCGGCCTTGCCATGAGCACCATGGACATCATCAAGCTCCACGGCGGTGAGCCTGCCAACTTCCTCGATGTCGGCGGTGGCGCCACGAAGGAGCAGGTCACAGCCGCCTTCAAAATCATCCTCGGCGATCCCAACGTGAAGGGCATCCTGGTGAACATTTTTGGTGGCATCATGGACTGCAACATCATCGCCAACGGCATCATCGCCGCCGCGCAGGAAGTCTCCCTGAACATCCCGCTCGTCGTCCGCCTGGAAGGCAACAACGTCGAAGCCGGCAAGAAGACCCTGGCCGACAGCGGCCTCGCCATCACCAGCGCCGACGGCCTCACCGACGCCGCTACGAAGATCGTCGCCGCCGTGGGCAAGGCGTAAGCCTCAACGATTCGTCAACATACCCTTCTTCAAGGGCCGGGATCATCTCCCGGCCCTTTTTCTTTTGCAAATCGCTTCCTCAATCCAATTCGCTGAGAAAGTTGTCACCACGCCGTAGCCCTGAAGTGACGGGGAAAAGATCTCCTATCCGGTCTGACGGTTTGGGGACGACCAGGGGATCTTGTTGTAGAGCCGGTCTTTCTGGACGCTCAAAAATCACCGTCCTCTTCGGCCCCAGGACAA
Organism: Prosthecobacter gellanilyticus; assembly: GCF_007992435.1. Classification (GTDB taxonomy): domain Bacteria; phylum Verrucomicrobiota; class Verrucomicrobiia; order Verrucomicrobiales; family Verrucomicrobiaceae; genus Prosthecobacter; species Prosthecobacter gellanilyticus. The sequence goes on from NZ_BKAG01000012.1 coordinate 125,698, forward strand.
CACGTCGGGTCGAATCTGGCAGCCAAAATTCAAGAGCCAGCATTCCATCAGGACACAGAGGCATAACGGGCTCATTCAAGGAGATCTTCATGACGGGCTCAAGAACTAAACTCTCGCCGTCAGCATGCATTTTGAGCCCGGAAAGAGTTCGCCAGCTGTCGAGCACTGGAGTTCCAGTTACCCGAAGCTTTGTCTTCGGCCTCAGTGAGACCACTTTGCACTGTAGGTCAATAAAGTCATCCCTTCCAACCTGATGTGTTGTACAGGCGCTGAGAAGCACCACGAAGCTGGCCAGAAGCATTTTCATCATATTTCCAAAGTTATATCGGCCCTTCGCTTCCCTGCCTAGTGCAGTCCCCCACCACTCCAAAACTCCACCACTCCAAAACTCCACCACTCCAGAACTCCAAAACTCCATCTCCCCTCATCCCCACCTTCCCCATTGCACACCGCCCCCGTTCGGCTTTCATACCATCCCTCCGATGACTTCCACCCAAGCCCTTCGTTATTGCCCCGACCTCTACCACTACCAGCGCCGTGAAACCCGCGTCTGCATGGTCGGAAACGTCGGCATCGGTGGAAACAATCCCATCCGTGTGCAGTCCATGCTCACGAGCGATACCCGCGATACGGATTCCTGCGTGAAAGAGGCCCTGGAGCTCGCAGGCGTGGGTTGCGAGATCGTCCGAGTCACCGCCCAGACCCGCGTCATCGCCGAGAACCTCCAGAACATCCGCGATGGCATCCGCGCGGCCGGTTGTGATGTGCCACTCGTCGCCGACATCCACTTCAAACCCGACGCCGCCATGGAGGCCGTCAAATGGGTGGAGAAAGTCCGCGTGAACCCCGGCAACTACGCCGACAAAAAGAAGTTCGCCGTCAAGGAATACACCGACGAGGAATACGCCGAGGAAGTCGCCTACATGGAGGCTCAATTCGTGCCCCTCGTCGATGAGTGCAAACGTCTCGGCCGCGCCATGCGCATCGGCACCAACCACGGCTCCTTGAGTGATCGCATCATGAATCGTCATGGTGATACCCCACACGGCATGGTGGAGAGCGCCCTCGAGTTCGCCCGCATCGCTCGAGCGAATGACTTCCATAACTTCCTCTTCTCGATGAAGGCCAGCAACCCGAAGGTGATGATCGAGGCCTATCGCCTGCTCGTCTCGCATCTCAATGCCCTCGGTAGCGATTGGAACTACCCGATCCATCTCGGCGTCACCGAAGCTGGCGATGGCGAAGACGGCCGCATCAAGAGTGCCATCGGCATCGGTTCCCTGCTCGCCGACGGTATTGGCGATACCATCCGCGTCTCCCTCACCGAAGATGCCATCCACGAAATCCCCGTCGCACGCGCCCTCGTCGCGTCTGTGCAGAGCCAGGTCTCTTCGGACAAAGATGTCCTCGTCAAAGACGCACCTCCCATCAGCTATGATCCCTTCAGCTACAGCCGCCGCGCCACGAACAGGCTGCTGATCGCTGGCGTTGAAGTCGGCCAGGGCGCCACCGTGCCCGTCTATACCTCACGTGCCAAGTGGAATGCTCTCGCACATAAGATCGACAAGCTCGGCGACTACAAACCCGAGGTCGTCATCGAGGACGCCGGTGTCGTTTCCCTCGATCCTCGTGATGATGCCGCCATCCAGACCGTCAACACTTCCGTCGAAGCCAAGCTTGTGACAGTTATTGATGGCTGCCCTCTGCTTCCCATCCACGCCTACCGTCTGCTTGCCGCAAAGTTGGATAGTCGTCACCCCATCCTCCTCAAGGACACCTTCACCGTTGCCAGCAACAACATCGACTCCTCTAGCGAGTCCGACTTCCTCGCCAATCTCCTCCGTGGCGCCACGAACATCGGCTCCCTGCTCTGCGATGGCATCGGCGATGCCGTGATCGTCCAGGGCGAATCCGCCCCCGGCCAGAGCCTGCGCGTCAGCTACAATATCCTCCAGGCCGCCGGCGTCCGCATCTTCAAGACCGACTACGTCGCCTGCCCGAGCTGTGGCCGCACGCTCTTCAATCTTCAGAACACCACCCAAAAGATCCGCGAAGCCACTGGCCACCTCAAAGGCGTCCGCATCGCTGTCATGGGCTGCATCGTCAATGGTCCCGGCGAAATGGCCGATGCCGACTTCGGTTACGTCGGCGGCGCGCCTAACAAGATCAATCTTTACGTCGGCAAGACCGCCGTGAAGTTCAACATCCCCGAGGAGGAAGCCGTCCAGCGCCTCGTCGACCTCATCAAAGAGCACAACCGCTGGTTCGACGCCCCCATCGCCGCCTAACGAAAAGCAGCGTCGAAGTCGCGAAGCGTCCCGGAGTGCGGTGGCAGAGAGGCACGGGCCACCGTGCCTCGGCGACACCGCTCGTGCGCCATGTCACGCCCACCCTCCGCCAAGAGGGTGCCGCACGCACGCCCCCAAAGGCACGCCCATGCAGACAAAGTTCGTCATTCGAGCTTCGTCATTCGTCATTGCCGCAGCGTTCACCCCAGTCTCAACCCAAACAACCGCCTTCTCAAAAGATCCAGCGCCGTCTGGCTCGCCAGCAGCTTGAACCGGTCCCGCATGCCCGGGAAGAAGGCCTTGATCACCCGAGTCTCCGCATCCTTCGAGGCCAGCCCGATGAACACCGTGCCCACCGGCTTGTCCTCACTACCACCCGTCGGCCCGGCTATGCCTGTGAGCGACAGCGCATGATCCGCGCCCGAAGCCTTCAAAGCCCCCTCAGCCATCGCCCGTGCCACAGGTTCACTCACCGCGCCATGCTGCTCCAACAACTCTGAGGGAACTCCCACATGCTTCGTCTTCGCCTCGTTCGCATACGTGATGAATCCATGCCCATACACGCGTGAGGCTCCGCTCACATCCGTGATGCGGTTCGCCAGAAATCCGCCCGTGCACGACTCCGCCGTGGCCAGCCACTGACCACGCTTCGCCAGCTCCTGGACCACCACTTCTTCCATCAAGCGACGATCCGTGGAGATGATGTGATCACTGAGATGCTCATTCACGATCGCCGTGCCAGCCTCGACCGGCCCCGGCTGTCCCGAAAGCCGCACATCCACATCGCCTTGGCGGATGCAATATCCCAAAATGAGCCCAGGCACCGCCTCCAGCTTCTTCTCCACACGCTCCACGATGTCTGACTCACCGAGTCCCGTGACTTTGAAGTAACGGATTGCCCGGCTCGCACCATCCGGCAGCAGCGAGCGCAGCTTCGGCTCCACCAGCGTCTCCATCATCGGCTTCAGCTCACGCGGTGGACCGGGCATCAAAAAGAAATGCGTGTCCCATCCACGCGAGTGACTCAGCTCCGCCGGGAAATACAAGCCCGGCGCCGTGCCAAAAGGATTGTCCAGCACCACCGCGCCTCGCGGCACCATCGCCTGCTTCAGGTTCGAGGACACCATGACCTTGTTCCGCTTGGCAAAATAGGCCTCGAGATGCGTCTTGATGCCTTCATTCAGCTCCAAAGGCAGCCCCAGCAGCTCCGCCAGCGACTCCCGTGTGAGATCATCATTGGTTGGGCCAAGCCCACCGGACACCAGCACCACATCCGAGCGCCCCGCCGCTTCGGCGATGGCATCCTTGATCACCGCTCCATCAGAAACCACCAGATGCCGGGACACCATGAGCCCGAGCGCCGCGATCTGCTGGCCCAGCCAGGCCGCGTTGGTGTTGATGGTGTCGCCGAGAAGGAGTTCGTCGCCAGTGTTAACGAGTTCGATGCGCATGGGGGAGTCGTTGGAAACCCCAGCATGGCACGGTTTCCCGCTTACACCAGCCCCGGAATCGGTGCCCCATGATACACTGGCTGCGGCCGCCCCGTGAAGTCATGCCACATCAGCTCCCTCGGCAGTCCCAGCGCCTCATAGATCGTCGCCGAGAGATTCTCCGGCGTCTGCGGATCACTCGCCGGATACCCAGCGATCTTGTCACTGCTTCCGATCACTCGTCCACCCTGGATGCCGCCACCCGCCAGCATCACACTCTGCACATGCCCCCAGTGATCACGCCCCGGCAGCGCCGTTTTGGTGATGGAGGAGATCCTCGGCGTGCGGCCAAACTCACTCCCCATCACGATCAGCGTCTCATCCAGTTGCCCGCTCGCATCCAGATCCTCAATCAGTGCACTCACCGCTTGATCCATCGGCGGCAAAAGAAAGTTCTTCAGGTTCGGCCATGCCGCCTGATGCGTGTCCCAGGTCTCGTTGTTCCCCAGGTTCACCTGCACCATGCGCACACCACTCTCCAGCAGTCGCTTCGCCATCAGCAGGCTCCAGCCAAAGCTGTGCCTGCCATAGCGGTCCAGCATCTTCGGATCCACCTTGTCGAGGTTAAAGGACTCATGCACCTTCTTGTTCCCCAGCAGTGAAACCGCCGCCTGCCGATACGAATCAAACGACGTGTCACCGGCCAGCTCCGTGAGATTCTCCGTCTGCTGTTCCAGCGAGTTCCTCAGCGACACACGATCCATCACACGATCCAGCGACAGCCCCTGCGGCAATGACAAATGCGGCGCGCGGAACTGCAGCGCATCATCCGTCTCAAAGCCGCGTTCATGATGAAACAGATACTGCGGGAAGGCCCCATAGTGCTTCGGATGATAAGGGGACATTTCCAAGAACCACGGATCATGCTGCGCCCCCAGCGTGCCCGCAAACTGCCCTGCCAGCGTGCGCCCGGTGCGATGCACCAGCTTGTCCGGTAGCACCACCGCAGGCGGCAGATTATCCTTCCGCTTCGGCAGCAGTGCCGTGGCCAGCGCGGCAATGCTCGGATGATCAGACTTCTTCGGCTTCGAAGGATCAAAGCCCAGCGGAATGTCTGTGCGCCCCGTGAGCATCACATGATGCCCCTGTGAGTGATCACTGTTCCCATGCGTCAGCGAACGCACCAGCGACCACTTGTTGGAAAGCTTCGCGAGCCGCGGCAGATGCTCGCAGATATGCACGCCCGGCGTGCGAGTGCGGATCGGTTTAAACTCACCGCGCACCTCCATCGGTGCATCCGGCTTCAGATCAAAACTCTCCTGCTGCGCCAGCCCACCGGAAAGAAAGATGTAGATCACCGACTTCGCTCGCGGCTCCGCCACTGCTGCTCCAGGCGCTGCCAGCGCCCGCAATCCCGTGAGATGATTCATCCCCAGGCCGAGCAGACTGATCGCTCCGGCCTGCAACACATCGCGACGACTCGCTGGATGATAGAGCGGCATGGCGATAAATACGCCACCCCCTTTAGACTCTTGCTGGTCCGCATTTAAGACCAGAACATTCACCCCGCGTCTGATACCGCCCAAAAGATGTCCGTTACTTTCGGACACGGACTCCTTTGTAATGTTTGCTAGCAGTCACTAGCCCAACCCGTCCCTGACCACCATGAAGCCTCTGCTTTTGTTGCTGACCGCCGCCACCCTCCAAGCGGCGGAGCCTGCTCTGATCTTCGATGGCAAAACCCTCGACCATTGGTCCGGCAATCTCGAGCACTGGCGCGTCGAGGACGGAGCTATCACTGGCGAGATCCCGGCCAATCAAACCCTCAAAACCAACGAATGGATCTTCTGGGACGGCGAGTTGCATGACTTCGACCTCACCGCTGAGTTCCGCATCACCGGCGGTCCCAGCGCCAACAGCGGCATCCAGTATCGCTGCCAGCGTGATGAGAAAGGCCACGCCAGCGGCTATCAGGCGGACCTCGATCAAGGTGCCGTCTGGCTCGGCCGCATCTACGATGAGCACGGTCGCGCCCTGCTGGTCGAGCGCGGCGCACGTGTCAACATCGCCCCAGATGGCCGACGCTGGACCGATGTCTTCGCCGAGCCCGAGAGCCTCGAATCCGTCATCAAACCCGGTGACTGGAACACCTATCGCATCACCGCCACCGCCTCGCACATCGAGGTCCGCGTCAACGGCACCCTCATGAGCGTGCTCGACGACCACGAGGCCAAAGCCGCCGAGTGGAGTGGCAAGCTCGCCTTCCAGCTCCACAGCGGCCCCGGCCCCGCCAAAGTCCAGTTCCGCCACATCCAGCTCATCCACCTTGGCAAGACTGCCATGCCCAAACGCGAGGCATTGGCTAAACAGCCAATCGAGAAGCGTGAACCGACAACGGCGAACAGCATCGCCCCGCCCGCCGAGTTGAATCTCGGCTTCGAGAAAGGCACTCTCGAAGGTTGGAAAGCTGAGGGCGATGCCTGGGACAAGCAACCCATCGAGGGCGACACCGTCGCCATCCGCAAACGTGGAAACTCACGCCACGCAGGTAAATATTGGTTAGGCGGTTACGAGCGTCTTGGAGACAAGGGCAAAGGAGTCCTCACCTCATCTCCCTTCACCGCCACGCACCCCTGGGCCAGCTTCCTCGTCGGCGCAGGCCGCAGTGTGAAGACCGAGATTATCAGCGAGTCTGACAACAAGGTCCTCTTCAGCGCCAGCGGTGAAGACAAGGAGGACATGAAACGTGTGGCCGTGGATCTCCACCCCGTGCTCGGCAAGCGCATCTTCATCCGCATCACCGATCAAAGCACCGCCGGGTGGGGCCACGTGAACTTTGACGACTTCGTCTTCCACGACCAAAAGCCAGTCTTTGCCGCGAGCACCGGCCCTCTGAGCATCAGCAGCGACCGAAGCAAGCGCGGCGATGAAAGCCCCGTGCTCTGGCACCTGCTCCCGAATCCTGCAAAACCTTCCGAAGTCCAAAACGACCAGGCTCAAAAGCTCACCGCCGCCATGAAGCTCCAGGACGGCTTTCAGGTCGATCTCATCGCCGCCGAACCAACGATCAAACAGCCCATCGCCTTCTGCTTTGACGAGCGCGGCCGCCTCTGGGTCGCCGAAGCCTTCAGCTACCCGAACCGCCAGCCCGAAGGCCAGGGTAAAGACCGCATCAGCATCCTCGAAGACGCCAATGGAGATGGCACTTTCGAGACCCACAAAGTCTTTTGCGAAGGTCTGAATCTCGTCAGCGGCATCGAGGTCGGTTTCGGCGGCGTCTGGATCGGTGCCGCTCCACATCTGCTCTTTATCCCCAAGGATGGAGACAGCCCGCTGCCGCTCAACAGTACCCGGGCCATTCCTGGCCCGTCTGCATCTGATGGGGCCAAGAATGGCCCCGCTACGCAAGCCCCCGGCCTCCCCTTCACCGCCTACATTCTCCTCGACGGCTGGGGCTACCAGGACACCCACGAGACCCTCAACAGCTTCACCTGGGGCCCGGATGGCTGGCTCTATGGCAACCAAGGCGTCTTCACCCAGTCCCTCATCGGCAAGCCCGGCACACCTAACGAACAGCGTGTCACGCTGAATGCCGGAGTCTGGCGCTATCATCCCGTGCGCCACACCTTTGAGGTCTTCTGTCACGGCGGCAGCAACCAGTGGGGACTCGACTACAACAGCAACGGCCACCTCTTCATGACCCACTGCCGCAGCTTCTTCGGCAAAGGCGGCACCACCCACGCCATCCGCAACGGCCACTTTTGGAACCAGGCGAACAGCAAATACGCTCCCTTCATCTCCGCCACCGCCCCAGCCTTCGCCCCCGACCTGCAAAACTACCTTCCTGCCTCTGCTCGTTACGACAGTGGCGAAGGCGGCGCAGGCAAGCCCGGCACCACCGCCGTCTATGGCGGCCACTCCCATGTCGGCACCCTGATCTACAATGGCGACAACTGGCCCGCCATCTACCGCGACCATCTCTTCACCCACAACCTGCACGGCCATCAGATCAATCACCAGCACATGGTCCGCACCGGTAGCGGTTATGAAACCTTCCACGCCGGTTACGACCTCCTCTACAGCAGTGACGAGACCTACATACCCGTCGATTTGCAAACCGGCCCTGACGGTGCCGTCTACGTCATCGACTGGACCGACACCCAGCACTGCCACAACCCCGAGGACGAGAAATGGGACCGTAGCAACGGCCGCATCTACCGCATCTCCTGGAAGGAAACCTACAAGCCCGCGAAGGTGGACCTGGGGAAGATGAGCGATGCGCAACTTCTCAAGCAGCAGAGCAGCGAGAACGACTGGCATGCCCGGATGTCTCGGAAGCTGATTCAAGAAAGACCCGCACCTTTTGATGCCGTTGCCAATGGCGTGACCATGATCTCACAGCCGGGTATTTCACCAGAGCTCACACTCCGGCTGATGTGGCTGCTTCACGCTGCCACGGCTCTCGATAAACTCCAGATCTCGAGCCTGATTGGAAATCGCTCCGACATCGTCCGCTCCTGGGCCATCCAGCTCGCCACCGAAGAACACGGCCAACCCAAGATCAGCCGCGAGACCCTGCTAAAACTCGCCAAGTCAGACCCGTCCCCGACCGTCCGTCTCGCCCTCGCCTCAGCGTTGCCTAACCTAGATTCAAACACGGTCTGGGAGGTCGCCTCAGCGCTCGCGATGCATGGTGAGGACAAAGACGACCGCTTCCTTCCCAAGATGATCTGGTTCGGCCTCGGTCCTGTCGTTGCCGACGACTGGTCTCGCGGACTTGCTCTCGCCGACAAGACACCACTTCCATCTCTCGCCGATTCCATCCGCTGGTATGCCTGCACCACCGCCTCAGGTCGTGAAGCCTTCGTGCCATCCATCAAAACCGAGCTCGATCTCCAACTCCTCGCCTTCGGCCTGAAGGACGAGGCCAAGGTCACCATGCCCAAAGCATGGTCCGCCCTCACGCTTCCAGCATCTCCGACTAAAGACCAGCTCTCCGCTCTCTTCGGTGACAAAGCCGTCCTCGCTCAAACGCGCACCATCTTGGCAGACATCACCAAGCCCATCTCCCAGCGCCGTGCAGCTTTTGATCTGCTCAAACGTGTCGGCGATGCCGAAGCCACACCCATCTTCGTCAAGCTGCTGAACCAGCCTGAGTTCACCAACGCCGTCATTCCCCTGCTCTCCCGCTCGAACGATCCCGCGACGGCATTGGCCCTTCTCAATCTCTTCCCCAAACTCGACACCACGAATCAAAGCACCGCGCTCGGTGCCCTCACCAGCCGCCCCGAACTCGCCAAGCCTCTCCTTGAATCCGTCAAATCAGGCACCTTTGACAAGAAGCATCTCAGCGCCTTGCAGATCCGGCAAATGCGCAGCTTGAACCATCCTGAGATCAACACGCTGCTCGATGCCAGCTGGGGCAAGGTCAATGAATCCAGCGAAGCCGCGAAGGCCAGCATTGCCAAGATCAAGCAGGCTTATCAAGCTGCGCCCATGTGGGCCTTCAATGCCAAGTCGGGCGAGGAGACTTACAAGCAGGTCTGCGCCGTCTGTCACGCCATGGGCGGAGTCGGGGGCAAGCTCGGCCCCGACCTCGCCGGATCCTGGCGCAATGGCCTCGACTACTTCCTCGAGAACATCATCGATCCGAATGCCGTCGTGGGCGACAATTTCCAACTCCACATCCTAACCAAAAAGGATGGAACCGTCATCTCCGGCGTCATCGAGCAGGAAACCGACACGGCCATCACCGCGCGCACCGTCACCGAGTCCGTCATCATCTCCAAAACCGACCTCAAGGAGCGTCAGAAGCTCCCCGCCTCCCTCATGCCTCCCGGCTTGCTGGAGGCCCTGCCTGAGCGCAAGACTCTCGAACTCCTGAAGTTCCTCCTCATGAAACGCGAGTGACCTTGCAAAGAACCCGCCGGGGATGGACGTTTTAACCAACAAGCATTCTGACCTATGAATCCTTTTCTCTCACGTCGTGACATGCTCACGACCATGTCTTCGGGCATCGGTTGGCTGGCGTTCACCGCGCTGGCGCAGGGAAAAGGTGGCCTCGCCGCCAAGTCCCCGCACTTCCCGGCCCGGGCGAAGCGCGTGATCTTCCTCACCATGCGTGGCGGCCCCTCGCATGTGGATCTCTTTGATCACAAGCCCGAGCTCGCCGCACGCGATGGCAAGCCAGCCTCGCTAGGTCGCGACTCATCCGGAGCCAAGCTCTTCGGCCCCGTGCATCCGATGAAGCAGTTCGGCCAGTCTGGCCAGTGGATGACCACGCTCTACCCGTATCTGTCGAAACATGCGGATGACATGTGCATCATCAATTCGATGAACACCGATCTGCCGAATCATGCGCAGGCCTTCGGCCAGATGCACACCGGCAGCTTTCAATTTGTTAGGCCATCCATCGGTGCCTGGACTCTTTACGGCCTCGGCACGGAGAATGAGAACCTCCCCGGCTTCATCACGCTGAATCCGCCGGCCGACAATGGTGGCGCGCAGAACTACGGCAGTGCCTTCCTGCCCGCCATCTGCCAGGGCACGAAGATCGGCGGTAGCCAGCTTCCGGATCTCTATGCAGCCCTGCTGAAGAAGGACGTGGCTCCCGGCCCGCCGATGAAGAACATCGAGAACAAGAACATCCCGCGTGACCTCCAACGCGCGCAGCTTGATCTCATCCGCGGCCTCAATGAGCGCAAGATGGAGCGTGACGGCCATCATCCGGAAATCGAGGGTGCCATCGAGTCCTTCGAGCTCGCCTTCCGCATGCAGACAGAGGTGCCTGACGTGCTCGACCTGCGTGGTGAGCCTGAGCACATTTTGAAGCTCTACGGCATCGGCCAGGGCAAGGACCAGTTCGCCCGTCAGTGTCTGCTCGCTCGACGTCTCGCCGAAGCTGGCGTGCGCTTCATCGAGATCGCCTCGCCCGTGAACTGGGATCATCACAACCGTCTGCGCGATCAGCTCTCCACCGCTTGCGGAGCCACGGACCAGCCCATCGCCGCGCTGCTCACCGACCTCAAAGCCCGTGGCCTGCTCAAGGACACCCTCGTTGTCTGGGCTGGCGAATTCGGCCGCACGCCCTATGCCCAAAGTGGCGATGGCCGTGACCACAATCACAAAGGCTACTCCATCTGGATGGCTGGCGGCGGTGTCAAAGGTGGCCTAACCTACGGTGCGACTGACGAGACCGGTTACAAGGCCGTCGTCGATCCCATGCACATCCACGACTGGCACGCCACCGTCCTGCATCTGCTGGGCCTGGATCACACCAAGCTCACCTACTACTATGGTGGTAGAAACTTCCGCCTGACCAACGTCAGCGGCGTAGTGGCTCAACGAATTCTGACATAATCGGCATTCCCAATTCGGGCCCAGCCACGTATTCTGATCTCAGCTGGAGCAGGCAATGGGCCTGCACGGTGCCTGTTTGATTTCAGTTCTCCCCTGTTATGAGCAATGGCCCTCCCGCTTCCCCAGCCCCCAGACCGCCGTCACGTTGGGGTGGCATGATCCTTGGTCTCGTCTTTGGCGGACTCATCGGCGCGGCAGCCCTCTATGTGACCCAGGTCGATCCCGGCCTGCTGGCCCGGCTCAAAGGTGCGCTTTCCCCAGGCGGCACAACGACCACCCCAGCTCCATCTCCCACCTCACCCGAGGCAGAGCCAGTCCCGCCATCGGCTGATGAGCAGCCCCAGCCCATCGTGCATCAAGGTCTGCCACAGACGCCTTTTGAAATGGGTGTGCTGCCTGCGGACGAACCTGTGGAGACCATCAAGATCACCCTCGGCGCAGGCACAAAAGGCGAGCCGATCTCTGAACCCGTGGATGTGCATCTCGGGTTAGGCTTCCCGCTACGTTTGCATCCCCTCGGCGGCGCTGAGCGCGATGCCTCCTTCGCAGCCTTCCCACATAAATCTTCGCTCGAAGCCAGTGCCACAGACATCCAGCCGGGGCAGATGGCCTCCTTTGAGTTCACAGTGAAGGCCGATGACCCAGGACTCGATACCCTGCACACCAGCCAGCAGCTTTTGACCGGCCTGAAGTGTGGAGATCTCCAGCGCATCGGCTTCGCTAGCCAGGGGCGCACCGACTGGACCCTCGCAGGCTATCGCATCGAGGTGAATGGCAAGCTCTTCGCTGCGAATGGCCTCGTTGATTCACGCCCTCAGGAGAAGCTCTCAACCAGTCGTGACAAGCTCATGAAGCTGCTTCCGGAGTATGAGGCTCATGCGGCCAAGTCCTCACCGAGTGACTCGGAGAAAGCCGCGCTCAGAGCCGAGAGCGAACTTGTGCGCTCACTCAGTGGCCGAGTCACCGGCGCCTTTCCATGGTGGGAGGAATCCAGCCCGTCCTTCAAGCCTGCCCCCATCACTGGCACGCTCGTTCAGAACGTCCACGTCACGCTCCAAACTGGCGCAGGAGCACAGCCAGGAACCCGGCATCCCATCTACCTCCTCGCCGGAGCCAGAAAGTTCCTGCTCAGTTCGGAGCTGAGTCCCCTTCAGGACGATGGCGCACCTCAGACCTATGAGCTTGCCAGTTTCGAGCTAGCCATTAATCCACTGACTCGTGAGTCCCTGATGCAGCCCGGCATCGGCATCCTCGGCAGTGGAGCCGCAGCACAGCGCGTGCCGGACCGTGCCCAGCTTCAACGCGTGGCCATCGAGGCCGATGCGCAACCCGTCTATGATAGCGACAAGAACGGCGATGACGCCAAGGTGCTCGCCGCCGTGTGGCTCACGCCTTCCGCACATTTCGATGAGAATGGCGAGGTCGTCCGCACGCCTCCCACGGCTAACGAACTTTCTGTCTGGCTCGCGGGCACACCTTCCGCTAGTGTGCCAGAGAAGCTTCCTCCTCTGCCGCCGGAGCCTCCGCTGCCTCCCGTCACCATCGAGCCTCCACCGCCACTCTGGCCACCCGTCCGCATCTTCATTCCAGATGGCTACCCTCCACCACCGGGAGGCGGCTTCATCTCGTTGCTAGATGTGCTCGCCGCACTGCTCTTTCCTCTTCCCCCTCCGGTCGAGCCCCTGATCAGCGGCGTGCGCATTGATCCCGCCACCACCATCGTGCGTGATGGCGATGCCGTGACTGTGGACTGGACCGTCAGCGGCGGCACTGGCCTGATCGCTGCCTGGCGCATCGATCTCTTCGGCGTGCTGCCGCACAAGCCCGTGCCCGTCTTTTCCATCCCGCTGGCCAGCATTCCGCTCACCCCTTCAGGCCCCATTCCACCAGGAGTGGATACTCACGTCAGCCGCATCACGCCTCCCATCGTGCGGGCAAATATCGCCGCCATGCTCACCGGCGCAGAGGCACTCTATCTTTATGTGCAGCCGCGTGTTACGGCGCTGGATGGTTTTGGCAATGTCATCACGGCGGCAAACGGCTCCATGCTGCCACTCTTCCCATCCGGCACCACGGTGCCAGCCGTCGGCACACGCCGTGGTGGTGTGTTGAAACCCTTCCCTCCTGGAAATGCTTCGGCACCTTCCTTCCAGGTCACACCACCTCTGCCTGCCCTGCCGCTGCCATGGAAAGGCATGCCGCTGGCAGATCCTCTGGCCATCCGCAATGCCTGGAGCCTCGTGGCCGAGCACGGCAGCCACTTCGGCCTGCTCTTTGCCAGTCACGAAAACATCCCCGCCGCCATTCATCTGCCCTCCTGGAGCACGGCTATCCGGCCCACGGGTGATGGTGCCGAGGTCATCACCATTCGGTTTGAGGGACTCGTCCCCATGCCCGCCGCAGCGAATGGTTTGCGGGCCGTGGCGCACATTGGCTTCGTCGGTGGTTCATCGCCGCTCACCACGGCGAAGATCGATGCACGCGCGGAACTTAGCAGCGGGCCGACTCGTCGAAACATGGCTGGCAATCTCATGCCCTTCCCCTTCGGCGCGCAGCCCTTCTTCAGACTCCACACGGCCGTGAATCCGCTGCCAGCGAACAAAGCCTCGCCCCTTCTGCTCATCGACATGCCCCTTCGGTTTGACCGCATGACCGCGGCAAACTTTGCCAATTACCCGGTCGATCCCATTCACGGCGCGGACTTCGTCGCAGGTCCGCCTGCAGGCTGGGTGGCGGCCGACTTTGCTTTCAATGGCCCCGCCTACACCGCCCAGGCCGGCACGGGCACCATGTATGTCACACTCACCTATAAAATACGCCTCACCACCACGGATGCCACGGATGCGGTGGGTGTGATCGGAGTCCGACTCGTCCCTGACAACACTCCATGAAAACACACCTGCTTTTGCTCCACCTCCTGCTTCTAGGATTCGTGGTGCCATCCATCGCCGCTCCCCTGCCGGCCGTGCACGGACGTGTCTACGGGCAGGACGAAAAGGGCAACAATCTCGGCCCGCTTCCTGGGGCCAAGATTGAACTGCTCAGCGGCAAGGGCAATACCGTCGTCGCCACCGTCACGGCCAGTTCACCTGGAGGCTATTATCAAATCAAGGATCTGCCTCCTGCAGACTACGCCTACCGCGTGACCAGCGCCGGCTTCAAGACCGAGGATGCCCGCCGGGGCTTCAAGGTGCCGCAAAATTCGTTAGAATACGTCCACGACTTCATCCTCACCAAGCCACCGGCGAAACGGGAGCGCTGCGACGTTCCCGTGCTCGTCGTGAAACGAGTGCGCACCGGTGACAAGCCCGATGAATCCGTCCGTCTGCAGGTGGCGGGCGCCCGGATGCATCTGCGTCCCACCTCGCCAAAGATCACCGCACCACCTAACCAACCTTTTGTCAGCAATGACAAGGGCGACCTCCTTTTAAAAGACCTCGCCGTCGGTGACTACGAAGTCTCCATCGATGCGCCCGAGACCCAGACCTTCATCGGCAGCCTCAAGGTCGCCTGTGGCACACGAGACCAGATCGTCTTTGAGCTTCAACCCTGTGACGAAGTCCTCCACAGCCTCGTCCGGGTGCTCCTGCGAGATGGCTGGGGCACATCAGCACCGGCCAAGACCGCCGCTGCGCGCGCCAGCCAGTCCATCACCAAGCTCGCGGGCAAGGACAATGGTGCCGCCAGCTATGCGCGCGGCCTTTCCCAGATCGGCGCAGGCAGCTATGAAGGCGCGCTCGGAAGTCTGGCCGAGTCCGTGAATGCGAGGCCTGAGGGTGTAATCCTGGATCGTGCCGCCGAAACCCGGCTCTGGATGCTCCTGCTGCAACATCAGCCTTCCCTGGCCATCAAAGAGGCAAGGAGCCTCGCCAGGATTCACTATGGCAATCGCGCCGTCACTCCTGCATCCAGGGACACGGCGCAGTCCTTCGGTCTCGCTCTCGGCATGATGCTTGGCCCGTGGAAACCCGATGTCGGAACCACGGAAGCCGCTGCCTTGGAACGTGATCTCCTGGATGCTCTCCGTGGTGAACTTCGTCAGGAAGCCGAAAGGGAGCGCGACCGGGTGCTCGCCGAATTCGCCAGGCTCAACACCTCTGCCCAGGGCATGCGCAACAAGGTCCTCGCCGATGCCGACACAAGGCGCAAAGAAGACGTCTCCCGCATCGAGGCTCGGCAGGCCACCATTGAGCGCGAGGTTAAAGCTCTCGATGCCGACATTCAAAGGCTGCAAGGCATGACGCAGGTCGATCAACAGTTGCGCGTGCAGCTGGCAGGCTTCGCTCAGCAGCGCCAGGCCATCGCCGTGCAGATGCGTCAGCTTCAGGCACGGCTTCAGCAGCTCTCCCTCATGATAAACCAGGGCGGCGGGAGCGGAGAAGGCGTCCGGCCCATGTTCCCGCCTAACCAACAACAGCGCCTGCCCCAGCGAGGCGTCCCGCAGCGTGGCAACAACCCGACCTTTGATCCCCAGCAGCCACCACAGCAACCGGCGCAGCCCCAGATCAATCCACGAGTGCAGATGGAGATGCAGCAGATCCAGGCCCAGATCGCCGGCCTCCAGCAGCAGGATGCCCAGCTGGCCACCAGCATGGTGAACCTGCAAAACAAAGCCCAGCGCACCAGTGGCGCGGCTGAGGCCGAGCTCGATGGCAAGAAGAAGCGTCGCGATGATCTCGCCCGCGAGTCCGAGGTACTCGACCAGCAGCGCGTGGCTCCCTTTGATCCCAACAAGGCCACCACCCCGGAGATCAGCGCCCTCGACCGACGCGCCCGCCTCGTGAAAACCTACCGTGACTTCCCGCTCGACAAACGCCGGCAAGAGCTCCTGGACCAGTTCACCTGTGGCGCCAGCAAGGACAAGCCAGGCCCAACCAACGATGCATCAAAACCTGTTCAGATCATCGAAAAGGATTTTCCTTCGCCACGCCAGTCAGCACGCTGACATGGCAGTCGCGAAGCGTCCTGGAGTGCGCCAGTCCTCTGGCGCTCTCGAAGGCCTAACGAAATAAATCGCAAGCTGGCTTCGAAGGTCAGTCGAGGTTCATCTGCCTTCAGAGATTCGCAGATCACTCGCTTCGTCGGAAAGCGCCGGAGGACCGGCGCACTCCAGGACGCTGCCGCGATTGCAACGTCCGTGCTGGCCTCGAAAACCAGCCTACGCCCTCGCCGCCAGCTTGAGCTTGAACTTCTCCACGGCCGCCTTGATCAGCGGATCATTCTGAAACTCCTCAGGAGGAGCCGCTGGCGCTTCAGGAGCGGATGCTGTGGCAGGTGCCGCGCTGCCCGCGGCCTTCGGAGCGTCCACCCTGGCTTCAGGAGCCGCCGCAGGTTTGGGCTCTGGCACGTCCAGCAGATCAAATCCCATCTCACTCGCCATCGGTGCTGCCAAGGAGGCATCCGGCACCATTTCAAACTTCACCGCCATGCCCAGCATCTCTGCGGCAACAGCCTCGAGGAACTTGCGCTGGTTGTCGCGGTTCAGGCTCTCACGAGCATGACCTTCGGTGATCGGAAAACCGATCTTCACCACCCCATGAGAGATCGAAAGCAGCGTGCCGATCCTCAGCCAGCCCACGATCAGAGCACGACGCTCCTGGATGATGTTGGTGAAGTCAGCCCAGAACTGTCCCAGATCGATATCCATCGTCGCTGCTGGAGGCGGCGGAGTCCGTTCAGGGGCTGCTGAAACGATGGGCGGCGCTGAGGCCTCCACAGGTGTGGGTTTGACGACAGGCGCAGGGGCTTCCACAGACTCCTTCACGACCACGGGAGCAGGTGCCGGTTCGATCACCCGCTCAGGCTCACGCGACACTGGGAGGGGCGCGGTCGGAGGTGTGATTTCACGAACAGGGGGTGCTGCAGGCGCAGGCTCGGCCACTCTTGCCGGAGCCACACTCACACGCTCAGCCGCAGGAGTCGCTGCACGTGCGGAGGTCACCTGGGCGGCACGCGGTGTCACCTTCGGCAGACCACCCGTGGTGCCGCTCTCCAGAGCCTCGATCACATCACTCAGGCTCACTTCATTCAGATGCTGCACCGCCTGGATCACGCCCAGTTCCAGGTGCAGACGCTTGTTCGTGGCCCAGCGCATGCGCGCATCCACCTCGGCCAGGCCATCCACCACGCGCAGAAGCTGCTCGGTCGTGGCCATCTGGCACTGTGCTGCCACACGGTCGGCGATCTCCGGTTCCAGGTCCTCGGCCCCGGCCTCGGGGTCGGCCTGACTAACCAAAAGTGTGCGAATATGTTGAATCAAGTCGCTCAGCAGCTTGCCCAGGTCCTTGCCTGCCTCGCTGGTGTCATGCACCAGTTGCAGAGCGCCCACGGTGTCACTTTCCAAAAGATGCTGCACCATGCCCACCACGGTCTGCATGGAGGTGAACCCGAAAATCTCCAGCACATCTTCCTCGCGGATCTTGTTGCCGCAGAAGGCCACCAGCTGGTCCAGCATGGACTGCGCATCACGCATCCCGCCGTCCGCACCTTTGCCGATGGCAAACGCCGCCTTCTCATCCAGGTCCACGCCTTCCTCATTGGCGATGTGCAGCAGGTGCTTGGCGATGATGTTCAGCGGGATGCGGCGCAGGTCAAAGCGCTGGCAGCGGCTGATGATCGTGGGCAGGATCTTGTTCGCCTCCGTGGTGGCAAAAATGAACTTCACATGTGGAGGTGGCTCCTCCAGGGTCTTCAGCAGCGCGTTGAAAGCCGCCGTGGAGAGCATGTGCACCTCGTCAATGTAGTAGATCTTATACCGGCAGCGGGATGGCGCGTATTTCACGCTCTCTCGCAGGTCGCGGACCTGGTCCACGCCGTTGTTACTGGCACCGTCGATCTCCAGCACGTCCAGGCTGTTCCCCTCGGCGATCTCCTTGCAGATGGGATCCTCGGGATCAAACTCGATGCTCGGCCCGTTCGGGCAGTTCAGCGCCTTGGCAAAGATACGCGCCGTGGACGTCTTGCCCGTGCCACGCGGCCCCACGAAGAGATAAGCATGCGCCAGACGGTTCTGCGCGATGGCATTTCTCAAGGTGCGGACGACATGCTCCTGACCGAGCACATCAGCGAATGTTTTAGGACGATATTTGCGGGCGAAAACCTGGTAACTCACAGGGTCAGACTAGCGCCTCGTGATGGCGTGGCGAGGGGATTTTTGCTGTTCATTCAAGATGATTTCAGCCCCAGTTCATCCCTCATCTTCCGTGACAGGGACGCCACCACCAGCGCATAGGAGTGATCGATCAGCTCCTTGATCAGTTTCGTGGGCAGCCGTCCCTCCAGCGTCAGCGTGTTCCAGTGCCGCTTGTTCATGTGGTAGCCCGGCTGCACTTCCTCATACCGATCCCTAAGCTCGATGGCCCGGTCCGGGTCACATTTCAGATTCGCTGTCGAAGGAAAATCCTCCGGCGAGGTCAGCGCAAACAGCTTCCCGCCCACCTTGTAAACCAGCACGTCCGGGCCAAAGGGCGTGGTCTCCTCCACCTGTGGCAGGGACAGGCAGTAAGCGCAGAAGTCAGCGAGCGTCATGCCGCCAAAGAGGCAGCAGAGAGCCTTCCTGTCAAAACGTGGCACATCAAACCTTCCCGGGTCGTCTTTTGCCGTGTCACTTGCGGCTTGTCTTTCCTCTGGAGATCCAGGTAACCTCATCCACAACATCCTATGAAGAGCCTACTCTCCGCCCTCCTCACTGCCAGTCTGCTTCTCACATCGCAAGCCTCGGCTGCCGATCTGAACCAGCATCCCTTCTTCAAGCACCTCATCGGCGAATGGGAGGCTGAGGGTGAGCTGAAGAACGAGAACAATGACCCCGTCACGGTCAAAGAAACCTGGACCGGTCGCGTGGATGCCGAGGACACCTTCTCCATCGAAGGCAGCCGTACCATCAATGGCGACACCCAGAAGTTCACCTGGACCTACACCCGCAGCGCTGCCACGGACAATTTTGAAGCCATCCTCACCGGCGGCGATGGACAGCCCTTGCGTTTTGAGAGCAGCTTTACCGAGGAGCCTCTCGCTCTCACGCTCAAAGCCATCACCGGCAATGGCTCTGCCAACATCTCCGTGGAAGACACCTTTGCTGATGAAGGCAAAGACAAGGACACCCTCACCTCCAAAGTCACCTTCACCGGCGACCAAGGCCAGACCACCCTCCAGGGCACCATCACCCACAAGAAGAAAAAGGCTCCGTAATGCCCAGGCTAGCATTATTGGTTAGGCATTAGCGAGCCGGAGGCTCGACGGCCTGTAGCCGGTGGTGGAGGTCGCGGAGCGGCCGGGAACCACCGGATGCGTGCACAGTAAACACCGCATCAAACCCAGCGTCCCGGCAGGGACGCTGGAAGCCTCCGATACCTCCTTTAAGCCTTCTCCTTCTTTGGCTCACTCCCACCCTTCTTCTCCTCGGGTAGTTCAAACTTCGTCACACCAGGCTGCGGCATTGGCGTCGGCTTGAAGCTGTCACCCCACTTCAGCGTGTCCGGTGCCAGGTCCTGCGTGCAGGCCAGCATCTGATCCCAGGTGATGAGCTGGCCCGTATACGCCGCCTCACGGCCCATGATGCCGACCATGGTGGAAAGCATCATGCGGTCACCATCATTGATCACCTCGCCCTTGCGGATCGCATTGAAAAGAGCCTCGTGCTCCAGGTCATACATGTTCTTCTCATCGCCGCGGAAGCGCCAGCGCTTCTCACCATCGATGAACGGCACCCCGCCCTTGCCGATGACCAGCGTGCCTTTTTCACCGCGGATGACGTCCTGGTTGTGCCCCTGGCAGCCCTTGATCTGGCGGCTCGCCATGTTGCAAATCAGGCCGTTGTCCCACTCATAGGCGGCGTGGAAATGGTCGAAAATATTACCGTCCTCCGCCTTGATCTGACGCCCGCCCGTGCCGATGCAGGACATCGGCGGCTTGTCGCCCATGGCCCAACAAATTTTATCGACACTGTGTACGGCCTGCTCGACGAGGCTGTCGCCGCTGAGCCAGGAGAAGTTATACCAGTTGCGCACCTGCCACTCCACATCGCTCATGCCCTCAGGGCGGCCGCTTGCAGGTGGCATCGGCTTCACCGGGCCGGTGTGGTAGGTCGCATACACACTTGTGATCTTGCCGATGTCGCCACCCAGCGCACGCTTGAAGGCCTCGAGGCGTGAGGTGCTGTAGCGCCAGCAGAAACCGGCCACCAGATTCAGCTTCTTCTCCTTGGCCTTGTTCACCGCGGCCATGGCCACATGATAGCCCACGCTGTCCACCGCCATCGGCTTCTCGCAGAAGATGTGCTTTCCAGCCTCCACAGCTGCCTGCAGATGCATGGGGCGAAATCCTGGAGGGCTGGCCAGCAGCACCACGTCCACACCGCTGTCGATCAGTTGCTTGTAGGCATCCAGGCCGATGAACTTCTTGTCCGCCTTCACATCCACACGATCCGGAAACTTCTGCGTGAGGGAGGCGATGCTCGCGTCGATCTGCTTCATGTCCACATCCGCCATGGCCACGATCTTGCCATTGTATTCAGCGCCCAGGGCCTGGTTCGCCGCGCCCGTGCCACGGCCACCGCAGCCCACCAGACCGATGCGGAGGGTTTCATTGGAGTCCGCTTTTTGCTGGGCACGCAGACTGGTGGCGGCGGTCAGGATGGCGGTGCTGTGAACGAACTGGCGGCGATTCAAGATGGAGGACATGGCGTGAAAGGAGTATGAGTGATCGTGGAGGCGGGAGGCAACCTTTCGCTGAGGCGATGACAAAAAATGATACCCAAGTGCCCTCATTAGCAGCAGGCTAATGCGCCATAGTGTCACCAGATCTGCATTGCGGACTGATGCCGCGACGTGATAAGAAATAACCTCATCGTGCCGCGCTTCACCCTCCCTGCCCTGCTGCTTTCCAGCTTATGGATGAGCCAGGCTCTCTATGCGCAGCAGAGTCAGAACCCTTTTGAGCAGGCGGCCAGAGCTCGCGAAGAGGCAAACAAGGCCCGTGAGAAAGAAATCAAACTCGGTGAAGAAGCCCGGCGCCGCGCCGAGGAAGCCCGGAGAACACCTCAGGCAGGGAGCCTTCGGCCTGCTAAAATCCCCGGCCCCAATTCCGAGCACGTCTTTGACAAGGCCTCGAATGAGAGAGACTCCTCCCGCCAGCGGGCCTTTGACCGCGGACAGAGCACAGCTCTGCCAGCCCAGGAGGAGAGGGAAAGCCTGGGGCGTCTCCCTGGCGTGGCGAATAATGCCGTCCGCGCCGAAAACGGCACGGTGGTGAATCAGGGGGCTCCCGCTGCCGCCGTCTATAACCGGGTGATGGAGACCCAGCGTTTCTTCTCGCACTATCAGGACCCCTATCTGTGGAATGCCAATGACGTCTTCACCGACAAGCCTGAGGACCGGAAAATGTATGATGCCGAGGCCGATCGTCTCTATCCCGATGTCCTCAGCCCGCAGTCAGCCTTCACTCTCCGCCACACGGCCATTAATCGCTGGATCGACTCCCGCCAGCCTCCCCTCGCGCGTGACGCCCGGCGCAAGCTCCTGGTGGCTCACATGGTCAGCCTCGAGCTCACGGGCAAAGTGCGCCAAGACAAGTTCGGCCTCGGCCAGATTCCCGTGCTGCACATGATCGGCCAGCGTCCCCCGGCTTTTATCAAACGGAACAACTTCGAGGTCGAGGTGCGGGACGATGAGGTCAAACTACCTGATGGCCTGCGCGGCACCGTCCTCCGTGGCAAGGACGGCCGGCCGGACATCATTGAGTGGCTCGATGCCGAAGGCAGCCACGTGATTCACATTCCTCAGGAGGAACAGGGCAAGCTGCGGCTTTTCAAAGATTACGACTGCGACTACCGCCGGCTAAAACTTCAGGACGACAACTTTCGGGTCATCTTCTCGAAGCCGAAATAGGCCCGTGCATCCCGCATTGCCGCGAGCGCGAGGCAGATTACTTCAGCAGCCCCAGCGACTTCAAGAACACATCTGTCTTGGTCATCGTGTCGTCATAGAGCGCCTTGTCCCGCATGAGGTAGCCGTGCGTGCCACCCTCATTCACGTCCAGTTCGCAGCGGTTGCCCGCCTTCAGCATCGCCTCATCAAAGGCCTTCGCTCCGGCAAAGGGAGTGACCGTGTCACCCGTGCCGTGAAAGACCAAAGTCGGTGGCAGTCCCGCACGCACGTTGTGCACGGGAGACAGCTCCTGCCAGCGTTCGCCGATCTTTGCCTGCCCATAGCCTTCCTTGGAGGTGTCGATCACCGGAAACAACAGCACCAAGGCCGCTGGTGTGGCCGAGATGGAGAGATCATCTCCATCCTCATTCACCTTGTCGAACAAGGCCGTGGCTGCCGCCAGATGTCCACCTGCGGATCCACCGCTGACGATGATCCTGGTGGGATCGATGCCGAGTTCGCTGGCGTGTGATTTGATGTAGCGCACTGCCGAGCGCGCATCCTTCACACAGTCAAAAACGCTCACGCCTGTCTTCGCGCTATGCAGCCGATACTGCACGCTGATCCCCACCATCCCCAGCTTCGCGTAATGAGCGGCAAAGGGATACATGCGTGGCGGTGCACCACCGGTCCAGCCGCCTCCGTGAATGATGACGTAGCAGGCCCGCTTGTCTCCCGCTTTGAAGCCCGATGGCTCAAACACGTGCATCTGCAACTCACGATCGGCGATCTTCTTGTAGACCAGGATTCGCGAGGGCTTCAGCTCCGCTGCCATCTTGTCCATGGCATCAGGGGCCTTGGCCTTCGTGGCAGGCTCCTGGCCGATGGATGATGAAGAGGCGAACCCGAGAAAAGCGCAGAATAGAAGGAAACGAGACATGACAGAGGAACGAGAAGCAACGCCGCGCGAAGCCGGTCATTTCAACACTTCGTCGTCTTCCGTTTCGGAGCCACCGGCAGGCCACGGCGGCTTTTCAAAATGTAGGAAGCCGCGTCCGGTACCTGGCAGGCGGTGTCTCCCATGTCCACGTCGACCTTGCCGATCTTCTTCGCCGCCTCCATGGCCTCGTCCGCCAGCGGCGCCACATAGGTGCCGCAGCAGATCACGAAATTGTTCATCTCACAGCGCACATGGTTAGGCGTTGTCTTGAGGGTCTTCACCACACGCGTGAGCAGCGCCTGGATCTGTTTGATGGGCAGCTCTTCGTCTGGCCTCATGCACATCACGGCAGAAAGCGTGCCCCAGCCTGCTGACGCAACAAGCTCCTTCGGTGAATCAATCCACTTCAAGGCCAGCTCGATGGCATCAGGATGTTCGGCGGCCACATTTGGCACTGTGAAGCTGGCATGCATGTGCCACACAGAGTTCTTCACCCAGCGCTCGAGTTGGGCACGCTTCATCTTGCGGCCATCGGCGACGAGGCCTGCCATGTACATCGCGTCTGAGTTGCCCGTCTCATAGAGCTGCATCGCCAGTTCCTGATCGCCTTTGATCAGCTTCACGATGGGTTTCATGTCCCCAATCTTCACGCCAAAGAACGGCTCCGGCGCACCATGCCGCCGATAGGTCTTCTTCGTCTGCTCCGTGCCCTTCGAGGCCAGCAGATTCATGGTTTCTTCAAGAGTCATGAGAGTCACTGTTCTCCGTGCATTCCAATGAGGCGAGGCCTGCATGTCGAGGAAAAATCTAACATCTATTGCAACAAATCAGCTCACTTTGTTGGGAGCTTCTGCCCGGGTCGCAGGGAAAGCATCGCCGCCAGCAAGCCGGCCATGAGAAGCCAGATATGACCGGGCAGATCCTTCTCAAAGACCCAGTTGCCTCCGGCGAACACGACCATCGAGCAGCCAATGAAGCTCAGAAACCTCGGCAGGAAGCCCTTCATGTGCGCGGCGATCAGCGCCACGGCAAAGTAAAGGGCGCCACCTGCCAGATACCAGGCCGCCTGCAGCGGTGCCGCAGGTTTCAGGATGATCCAAAGCACCACGCCAACCACCAGCACTCCGAACAAGCCGCGCGGCCGCAAGGTGAGAGCGCGACGTGGATTCTGGTAGAGATCCTGGAACTTGGCCTGATCACTCATGCGCAGATCGTTGATGCAGCGGTTCACATGCTCACGCGCCTCCAGCAGCCCAGCCTCAGGCGCAGCGCGATGATAAAGCCGAATCGCGGCCGGAGCATCGCCCGCTGCCACGGCTGCGCGAATCTCCGTCTGCATCGCTTCATCGAGTTTGCGCACAGGTGCTCCATGCAAACCGCGCTCACGGTTCAGCCAGGCTGTGGCGATCATCCAGAAGCCCAGCCATATAATGAAGAACGCCACTGGCAGGTAGCCCGAAGGAATGGCCTGCGGCCGGTTCGGCAGAGGACCGAAGCCCTCCCAGGCGTAGGCCTCGATGACCTTTGCAATGGTCACCAATCCATACAGAAGACAGGCCAGTCCCGCGAGAGCCATGATCACCCGCACATACTCCGACACTGGCGATCCGGGCACAAATCTGGACTGGTCAAACATGGCACGCAGCGTGGTGCGCCTCGCATGGCTCATGAACCACACATTCACCCACAGGCCCACTGTCATGACGATGAGGGATCCCATGCCAAACCAATTCAGCAAAGCCAGGGACAGCGGTCCAGGCTCACGCTTCAGCGCAGGGTTCAGATGCTGCGCCCGCATAAAAGCGTTCTCCTGGTAGAGCCAGAAGATCGTGCACAGCAGGCCAAAGACCAGCAGCGCCGCCGCACCCGCCAGCCAGGCGGGATGACGCCTCAGCCAACTGGCTGATTTGCGGGTAAAGCTGGCTGGGCGTGCCCGGATGGGATCCCCCTTCAAGAAACGCCGCAGTTCTTCACCCAACTCCCGCGCCGTGGCATAACGCTGCGCGGGTTCTTTCGCCAGACACTTCAGACAGATGGTCTCCAGATCACGCGGCAGGTCAGGATTGATCCGGGAGGGCGCCGCTGGTTCGCGCTGCACCACCTGCATCATCGTCTCCGCCGCCGTGCGTGCCAGAAACGGTGGCCGTCCGGTGAGCATCTGGTAAAGGATGGCACCCAGGGCATAGACGTCCGTGTGCGGCCCCACGCGAGATCATTGCGTCCCTCAGCCTGCTCTGGTGCCATGTAGCTTGGGCTGCCGAGCACCGCACCGGTCATGGTTAGGCTTTGATCTTCATCGATCCGCTTCGCGAGCCCGAAGTCCAGCACGTGCGGCCTGCCTTCGGCATCCACCATGATGTTCTGCGGTTTCAGATCCCGATGCAGGATGCCCCGCTGATGGGCGAAATGCACCGCATCACAGACCGTGCTCAGCAGTTCCGCAGCCTCGCGCACATTCATCGCCTTGCCGTGGCATTGATGCGCTAGCGTGCCGCCTTCGATAAAGTCCATCGAGTAATAGTGCTGGCCTTCATGCTCGCCGATCTCGTGGATGTTCACGATGTTCGGGTGCTTCAGTTGCGCCACGGCCTGGGCTTCTGCGTGAAACCGCTGCACCTCGTCCTTGTCCGCAAAGAGGCCGCTACGGATCATCTTCACCGCCACCGTGCGGTTCAGTGCCTGCTGGCGGGCGCGCCACACGACTCCCATGCCGCCCTTGGCCACCTCCCCGAGCAGTTCATAGTTGCCGAAATACTTCACCTGATCTCCGAGTGACCATGGAGGTGCAGCCAGCTTCACGGTTTCAAAATTCGATGCCAGAGCCCCTGATATGAGGCAGGCAGGACAGAGGCCTTCCGGGGCATCGGCCGGGAGTGAGACGCCGCATTTCGGGCATGAGTTCGGAGTGGTCATGGAGAGGTGGGATGGGTTTCCATGAGTTCCTGAAAGACCAGCACCCTCAGGTTACAGAAAAAGTGCGGAAAGTGAAAAGCACTAATTCTGGCCTCCTCCGATGCACGCCAGGCTCAAGTCCCGCAGAACGTCCGGTAGTCTCCTTCCCCTGACGGTTTGTCATATCCCGGATGCGGCTTCGAATGATCGTAAGGATGCGCCAGCACTCTCAGAAGCCGCTCCATCTCCCCCAGTTCATCATTTTCGGCGGCAGCCGCCAAAGCTTCCTCCACCTTGTGATTCCGTGGAATGAAGGCGGGATTATGCCGCTGCATGGAGGCGACCACCTCCTGCCGCGTCTGTGGCTGACGACCCAGACGGGCCTGCCAGCGCTGGTGCCAGTCACGAAACTCAGGCTCGGCAGGCATTTCGGCCGCTGCTGTCGCCCGGCTCAGATCACGGAAGGTGTTCGTGAAGTCGGCTTTCGCCTGCAGCATCCAATCAAGCAAGGATTGCACAAGTGCCCCGTCATCATCCTCTTCCGTCAGCAGCCCCAGCTTGCCCCTCATGACACCTAACCAATGACGCTTAAAGCGAGACTCAAAGCTCTCGATGGCCTCATTCGCGATCTCCACCGATTTTTTCTCATCCTCATGCAGCAGCGGCAGCAGAGCCTCCGCAAACCGCGCCAGATTCCACTGCGCGATGAAAGGCTGCCTGCCATAGGCATAGCGCCCGTGGCGGTCGATGGAGCTGAACACCGTGGCTGGATCATAGGCATCCATGAAGGCACAGGGTCCATAGTCGATCGTTTCGCCGGAGATCGCCATGTTGTCCGTGTTCATCACCCCATGGATGAAGCCCACCCGCTGCCACTGCGCGATCAAGGCCGCCTGCCGCTCGATCACCGCCTCGAGAAAGGCCACATAAGGTCTCTCCGCATTTACGATCTCCGGGTAGTGCCGTTGCATCGTGTGATCGGCCAGAGCTCGCAGCGGTTCTTTCTCATGACGTGCCGCGGCATACTCAAAAGTGCCCACGCGGATATGGCTGGCAGCCACACGTGTCAGCACGGCTCCACGCATGGTGCCTTCGCGATACACCACCTCCCCCGTCGTCACCACGGCCAGGCTGCGTGTGGTCGGAATGCCGAGCGCATGCATCGCCTCGCTGATGATGTATTCCCGCAGCATCGGTCCCAGAGCCGCGCGACCATCACCACGACGCGAAAACGGCGTCGGCCCAGGACCTTTGAGCTGGATGTCAAAACGCTCGTCTTTCGGCGTGAGGTGCTCGCCTAACAAAAGCGCACGACCATCCCCCAGCATGGTGAAGTGCCCGTACTGATGTCCTGCATAGGCCTGGGCCAGCCATCGCCCACCCGGCGCCGTTTCATTGCCGGCAAAAAGAGCAGGATGATTCGCCAGTCCTGCATCCAGGCCCAGCTCAGCGGCCAGACGATCATTGAAGACGATCATTTTCGGTTCACGCACCGACGAGGGCTCCACAGCCTCATGAAACACCTCCGGCAGTCGCGCATAGGAGTGATCAAAGCGCCAGCCGGCGGGAGATGAGGGAGAGATGGAGGGGGCGGACATGGGGGGGAATGAATCGGCGCTGCACGCACCATGACTCAAGAGAGTCGTGGTCACCAGGGATACGCCTCTTTCAGATCGCACGCAGCACCGAAATCAGATGTCGCATTTCATCATCCACATCTGCGGGAGAATCCACGGTCTCGCCAATCTCCGCACGCACGACTTCACGGTAGCGCTGCCGCAGGCGATACACGGCCACCTTGAGAGCACCCTCTGACATGCCGAGCTGTTGGGCCAATTCTTCCCTGGCCTGCTCGACCCCGCTCAAGGTGCCTTTGAGGACATCAAAGGCTGCTTCATTCTTCTTCGCCGCGAATTCACCGCGCAGACGCTTCATGGCGCGCTCCAGCACATCCATCGCCCAGCGCCGGTCATACAGTGCCTCCGCATCACAGTGATCTCTGGGCTCGAGCTCGTAGCGCGTTTCCGCGCCCAGCGCATCCCATTCCAGCACCGGCACTCCGCCGCCGCGTTTAAGCGCATTCGCCCGATGAAACTCATTCGTCAGAAAGTGCTTCAAGGCACCCAGCAGATAGGAACGAAACCGGCCGCGCCTTGGATCAGCGGCCGTGGCCCCGGCTTCCAGAAGGGAGGTGAAGAACGCCTGCGTGAGATCCTGCGCATCATGCGGCGCGTGGCCGTGCCGTCTCACAAAGGCATACAGCGGATACCAGTAATCTCGGCAAAGGTTCGACAAGGCTTCATGCGCCTTCACCCCGTCTCCCGCATGCTGAGCGGCCAGCACCACACTCCAACGTGTGGTCTGGAACTCACGCGCGCCGGGAGCGATGGAGTCGTTCATGGCCTCATTCAACACCACGAACGGGAGAGTCGTCAACGAATGTCAGCTTTCGGTCAATTCAACCCGCCATGCCTCCCCTCAACGAACCGCAAAGGCAGCCTTGATCTGGGCGGACTGGCCTTTGCCCGGCTGATCGTCGATCGGCCAGTTCGTTTGATGGTTGTTGATAGCTTCGCGCGGCTTCTCCAACGTCTTGAATGTCAACGGCGTCACGATCCAGGTCACCTTGTAGTCTCCCGTGGGTAGTTTTCCCAAATTCACGGCACTGACCTCATGAAAGGTGAAGGTCTTGAAGTAAGTTCCCTGCCAGATGGCCTCATGCATGGTCACGATGAACTCGTTCCCTTTTCTCTCAATTTTCTCGACCCAGACACGGTCATTGTCATCAAGCTGGCGAGTGCGGAAGAGCAGCCAGTTCTCCTCATTGAGTGTGGTTCCCGCCGTTTTTCCAGCCTGCTCATCCATCCATTCATC
This sequence comes from Prosthecobacter gellanilyticus, assembly GCF_007992435.1. Classification (GTDB taxonomy): domain Bacteria; phylum Verrucomicrobiota; class Verrucomicrobiia; order Verrucomicrobiales; family Verrucomicrobiaceae; genus Prosthecobacter; species Prosthecobacter gellanilyticus. The sequence goes on from NZ_BKAG01000012.1 coordinate 154,346, forward strand.
CAATGGCATTTCCTGCGGTTTCTTATTGAGGGGTGGCACATGAAGCAGAGCGGTGCCGACATGACCGCCGGGATATCCACCCACATGGGGCGTCGGCAGTTCCTTTTCACCGATGGCCGAGGTCACAAAAATCTTCTTCCCCCACACGATCGGCGATGACCAACCCCAGCCGGGCACGGCGACCTTCCACACCACATTTTCCGTCGCGCTCCAGGTCTCCGGTAGCGTTGCTCCCTCCCCTAGCCCATCCGAGTCTGCCCCCCGATACTGCGGCCAGTTGACAGTTTCCGCGCCACGAAGTTCATACGCCGAAGCCCAGGTGGCGGCCCAGGCCAGAAGCAGGAGAGTGCGTTTCATCAGCGGCCATGGGTGGAAGTGAAACAGAACCACCAGTGTACACGCTGCCTAACGAACCTTTCTTTCTTCCGCAAGCGGTCCGATTCGCCGTGTGCTGACCACCATTTCATCCATCCACAGCTTCTGGGCATGCGGCACCAGCCCGGGCCCGAAGTAGGGCGCCATCAAGAACTGGTCAAACTTCATGTTAGGAAAGTCTGTGGAGCGCAGGATCACGTTTGTATGCTCGATGACCAGTTTGCCGTCAAACCATCCGCGCACGACACCGTCCGCGTTTGACTTGTCGCTCTTCAGATCCAGGCTGTTGAGCCTAAACTGCGCCTCAATGCAGTGCCAGGCATCATCCGTGAAGACGGCATCCGCACTGTCATAGAACTTTCCATTGTAGCCGCCTTTGATCGGCCCCTGGGTGAGACCATGCGGAGCGTCCTTGTTTTGAATATCCTGCGCCGCGAGCCGCAGCCGACCTCCCACTGGCTCGATGTAAAGCGTCAGATGGCTCGCCGCAGGTCCCCACCACTTCCCATTCTCCGTGGTCATGAAGTGGGTGAGATGTGGGTGGTAGGTCCGCCCGCTCCATCCCCAGCCCTTGGAAAGCCGCAGGTAGTAGCGGATGAAGATCTCTTCCGTGGGCTCAAATCCATGCCTCATGGCCGATGAGCCGGAAACCCGGGCATCCGGCCCCGTCCACTCATACTCGATGCACGAACCCGACTTGCCTTCCGGCACAATGCGAATGGCGCTGTCATCATACCAGCCACGCTTGGCCACAGCAGCATCATTAAAGCTCTCCTGAAAGAGCGCGGATGAGTCCTCGGCTGCCTGTAAAACAAGACAGCTCGCCAGCAAGAAAAGGACATGAAGAGGCTTGATCATCGGAAAATCCCCAATTCAAACCTAACCAACGATGAAACACCAACCTTCTTTCAGCGCACCATCTTAGAAACCGGCCCGCTGCATGATCATGTCCAGCTGCTGCTGGAACTGCGGGATGTCACCCTTCGGCGGTTGATAGCCCTGCGGAGCACCGCCAAGGGCCAGGCGTCCGAATTGATCCAGAGACCAGTTGGCCGTCTGGCCATCGCTGAAGGTCACCTTGCCGGAGATCAGCGCACCTGGAGCGGTGATCTGGTCCGCTATGAGCGTCACCATGCCACCGGGCCCTGCTTCCGCTTCCCCCTCAGGCATGACATCATAGCCATCACCATACTCCTCAGGCCCTTCCGCTGGAACCTCGCCACCAGGAGTCTCCTCAGGGGCAGCTGGCGCCGCAGCCTCAGGCTTCGGCTGTTCGCGCGGCTTGTCCTTGATGCGCACACCCACCTCCACCATGAGCAGACGGGCTTCGAGATAAGTGAGGGCGATGCCAAGCTCGCTCTTCAAGCGTGACTGCACATCATTGAGGGTGGCGCCATCGGCGGCCCATTGTTCGACCTGGGCGAGTTGTTCCGGGGTGAGATTCGACATGAACTTTGACCTTTAACTTCGAGATACGTGGGAAGGCAGCCTGCTGGCTCAGCCCTTCATCGGCTCAGTGACGATTTTTGCCAGGGCGGCGGCTTTGTCCGCCAGCTTTTGAGTCTGCTCTTCCGTGAGGCTCTTCGCCTCCGGGCCGCCCATGAGCGGCACCAGATCGCTGAGACCTGCCTGAATCGCCTTCAGAGATTCATTGGCCTGCAGCGCCGGGCTGAGATTGCTGAGGCTGGCAGCATAGTATTCGGCAATGTCCGGACGGATGAGACGCTGCGTTTTTTCCGGCGCGTAGTTGTCTGCCACACTGCGGGTGGCGATCTCAAAGGCACGCACCCAGCCGCCAAGGCTCACGAGATGAGCGATGTCGACGTCACGAAGAGTCACCATCTCAGCCTCCACATCGGCCTGGGTCAGAGCCAGCTCGCTGCGGAGCTGGTCCCACTTGCCCTCGATGCTGTGCTCAAAGAGACTTTGGGTGTGACGATTCATGCGCTGGCCCGTGCCCAGCACTTTGGCATATTTGATGAGGGCGCGGCCCACATCTTCCATCGCTTCCACCTTCTCACACTGCACGATGAGAAAGCCATCCGCGATGAGGCTGCCCAGTCCGAGAGAGACGAGCACGCGATCCGAAGGCGTCTTGCGAGTGATCGGGCGCTTCAGCGCATCGTAGGAGAGCTTGCCCAGACCATCCAGCATCTCGAAAAGCTTGCGAATGCTGGGTGTGGTGAACTGGTTCACGCCGAACTCCTCGCGGATATGCTCGTCACCGAGCAGGTCCTCAGGGATCTTGGCCTTTCCAGCCTCCTCACCCGGCTTGGGTGGGACTGGGGGCGGCGGTGGCACGGGTGCAGGAGTCTGCGCAAGGGTGGCCATCGTCATGAAGGTGCCGATCAGGGCCGCATGGAGGGTGCGGGCGCGAAAGATGCCGGGAAGGTGCATGGTGAGTGATATTACGTCGGCATCGCGCAGATTTCCAGCGAATGCAAACGAAGCGCGGAGCCAGCCTCGGAAAGCTGCCTGAACCACACGTAGCCTCCGGATTTTTCCTTTGCAAGCCCCCGGGCTTCCTCCTATAACCTCGCTCTCCCGCGCTGCGCATCACCTGCGCGTGCTGAATCCCCCCGTTTTTTTCAACCTCTCCGCACCTCCTTATCATGGGCCAGATCTACAACAACATCGTCGAAACCGTGGGCCGCACTCCCCTGGTGAAGCTGAACAAGGTCACCGCCGGGCTGAATGCCACCGTCGCTCTGAAATGTGAGTTCTTCAACCCCCTCGGCAGCGTCAAGGACCGTATCGGCATGGCCATGATCGAAGACGCCGAGAAGCGTGGCATCCTGACCAAGGATACCGTCATTGTCGAGCCAACCAGCGGCAACACCGGCATCGCCCTCGCTTTCGTGGCCGCGGCCAAAGGCTACAAACTGATCCTGACCATGCCTGAAACCATGAGCGTGGAGCGCCGCACTCTGCTGGCCCTTCTGGGAGCCGATCTCGTGCTCACCCCTGGAGCCCAGGGCATGAAAGGCGCCATCGCCAAGGCCGAGGAGATCCTGAAGGAGACCCCGAACGCCTGGATGCCCCAGCAGTTTGAAAACCCCGCCAACCCGGCCATCCATTCGAAAACAACGGCCGAGGAGATCTGGGAAGATACCAACGGCGCCGTGGACATCCTTGTGGCCGCTGTCGGCACCGGCGGCACCATCACCGGTGTCTGCGAAGCGCTGAAGCCTCGCAAGCCAAGCTTCGAAGCCATCGCGGTGGAGCCTGAGGCTTCCCCGGTTATCAATCAGACCCTCGCCGGTGAACCTGTGCAGCCCGGCCCGCACAAGATCCAGGGCACGGGCGCTGGCTTCGTGCCGAAGAACCTTCACCTTAAGGATGCTGCCGGAAACGCCCAGATCGTGGAGTGCGTCAAGGTCGGCAATGATGAGGCCTTCGCCATGGCCCGCCGCCTCGCCAAAGAGGAAGGTCTCCTCGTCGGCATCAGCACTGGTGCCAACGTCGTCGCCGCCATCCGCGTGGCCCAGCGCCCGGAAAACGCTGGCAAGCTCATCGTCACCATCGCCTGCTCCACAGGTGAGCGTTACCTCTCCACCGCTCTCGCAGATGAGGCTCGCGCCAAGGTGGGCGCTTGATTCCCTCATTCCCGATCAACCCGGCCTAACTTCTTTTTAGATAGATCCCTCGTTTCATGTCTCACGGAGCCCCCACTCAGCCAGTCCCCGCCGCCCCTGCCCTCCCAGCCTGGGAGCAGTTTCTCGATAAGAACTTCAAAAAACTGCTCTTTATCTTCCTGGCTGCGATTGTGGTCATCTTCGTCTACGGCCTCACCCGTCACTTCAGCAATGCTGCGGCGGAGAAAGCTGGCGCGGCCTTTGCCTCGGCCAAGACGGTGGAAGACCTTGATTTGGTCATCGCCAATCACAAAGGCAGCTCCGCGGCTGGCAATGCCATGCTGAGAAAGGCTGAGCTGCTCTGGGAAGACAACAAGAAGAGCACCTCCGTGGAAGTGCTGCAGGATTTCGTGAAAACCCAGACGAGCCATCCGCTCCTCGGTCAGGCTCTCCTGGGCCTCGGCACGAAACTGGAAGCTCTGGACAAGCGTGGTGAAGCCAAGCCTGTCTTCGAGCGCGTGGTCAACGAGTTCGGCAAGACCGAGCTCGCCGCCCTCGCTGAACTCCGTCTCGGTGACATCGCCTGGGCAGAGGGCAAGGAAGACGAGGCCAAGAAGATCTACGAAGGTCTCCCCACCAAGTTTGCCGCCATCAGCGCTGACAATCCCTTCCTTCCGGAAGGCGAAGCCCGCCTTGAGTGGATCTCCGCCAAGCTTCCCACCAAGGAAGTCGACGGCCCGCCGAAGCCCAAGGTCGAAGCCCCTGCCGCACCGGTTCCCGGCGCTCCTCAGATCAAGCTGAACTCCGGTAACGGTGGTGCGCTCGCCCCGACCATCATGCCCTCCGCAGCTGGCGATGCCAATGCTCCGGTCATCAACCTGCAACCTGCTGGCGCACCGAAGCTGCCAACGCCTCCGCCTGCAGCCGCTCCCTCCATCCAGGTGACCCCGGCTCCAGCACCATCCCCTGCCCCAGCTGCACCTACGCCAGCACCGGCACCGAAGATCGAGATGAAGACCGGTGATGAAGCTCCAGCCCCAGCCCCAGCGGCTCCAGCTACCCCGGCACCGACGCCCGCACCTGCTCAAGCACCAGCCCCGGCTGCTGCACCATCGCCCGCTCCGGCACCTGCTCCTGCCACACCAGAAGCCCCAGCCAAGCCCCCTGGCTCGTAATCAGCCGGATCTTCCCACGGCCGGCCTCACCCCATCTTAACACGCCGTGCCAGACTCCTCCGCCATCGCCCGGGAAGAGCTGTTCGATGCAGCTTTTCTCGATCGCCTCCGCTCCCTGGCGCTGCGGCTGAGAAAGCGTCGCGCCCTGAGCCGCCGCGGTTCGCAGTCCACGCCCTCCACGGGTTTCACCCGTGAGTTCAAGGACTACCGGCACTACACGCCGCGTGAGGACTACCGCGCCATCGACTGGCGCCTCTATGCGCGTTTGGACAAACTCTTTGTTCGGCTTTACGAGGAGACCCAGGAGCTGAATCTGCATCTCCTGGTGGATACCAGCGGCTCCATGGCCGAGCCCTACAGCACCAAGCGAACCCAGGCGCTCCGCTTTGCCGTGGCCCTCGCCTATCTCGGCCTCGCCGGTCAGCAGCGTGTCAGCCTCTATTCGATGAGTGACACCATACGCCAGGAGCTGCCTCCACTGCGTGGCCAGGGAAACATCGAGAAGATCATCCAGACCGCCTCACGCCTGAAGTTTGGCGGCTTCACGGATCTCCAGCGCAGCTTCGCTGAGTTCCATCCCACACGCCAGCGCTACGGCGTCATCTTCGTGATCTCGGACTTCTTCGGTCGCGATGTCTCCACCGCGGCTGAATCCATCAAACGCGCCGCTGCCTGGCCTGGCGAATGCCACTTCCTGCAGATCCTCCATCCCGAGGAGCGCGTGCCCACTCTCGAAGGCGAGGTCGAGCTTGATGAAGTCGAAACCGGCGAGCGACGCCGCTTCTGGCTCACGCGACGCGATGTCCAGCGCTACACCGATACCTTCGATGCCTTCTGTGACGAGCTTTCCCGTGAGTGCGCCGCGCACCGCATCGACTTCATGCAGTGCGGTGCCGAGGAACCTTTTGAGCAGCGCTTCCTAGATCTGCTCAATCGCGGCTCCGCACTTGCTGGGGCCTGATCACGGCCCCTTTTGGTCAAACTTCATCGCCTGCAGCCACTCCGCCGCACGGGCTGACCAGCGTGTCACTGGCAGGTCCATTGGCCGCAGCCCATAGCCGTGACCGCCATGCGTGTAGATGTGCAGCTCCGCAGGCACCTTCGCATGCTTCAGCGCGGTGAAGAGCACTGTGCAGTTGTCACAGTCCACATGATCATCCTCTGCCATCACAAAGAACACCGGCGGTGTGTCTTTGCTGACCTTGATATGAGGACGCAAGGCCCCGGTCGTCTTGTCCGCAAAACCTGCCGGATAGATGAGCATCGCGAAATCAGGCCGGCATGATACCTCGTCCGTGGCATCCACCTTCGGATAAGCACGCTTCTCGCCATGCACCGTCGTCAGACCTGCTGTGGCACCGCCAGCGGAAAACCCCATGATGCCAATGCGCTTCGAGTCCAGGTTCCACTCCTTCGCGTGAGCACGCGTCAGGCTCATCGCCCTCTGGGCATCCATCAACGGGCCTAACGAACGACGTGGCGAAATGCCGGACTCATCCAGCTCATCTCCCAGCATCCCGGTCGGCACACGATACTTCACCACGATGGCCGCATACCCCAGCGAGTTCAGCCACTCCGCCACCTCCGTGCCTTCCAGATCCCAGGCCAGGATGGTGAAACCACCACCCGGACATACCAGCACCGCCGCACCATTCGCCTTCTCCTTCGCAGGCAGATACACATGCATCTGCGGCGTGCTCACATGCCCCAGTTTGATGATCCGTTTCCCGGCAATGAGCTTGTCCTCCGGCTTCGTGAGATCCCGCTCCTCTCCCTGCACCTGCGAAGCCGGCCCCGGAGGTGCCGAAGGCCAAAGACTCTGCACGAGCGGATCCGCATGAGAAAGCATCGCCATGCAGGAAAACAAAAAGAGTGTCAGCTTCATAAAGTTTGAGTTCAGGACATCTAGGTTTGGGTTCCGGACATCTGCGCCCCTCTGCGTTATCTGCGGTTAAAATTCAGCGCATCAAAACCCAGTGTTAGGGAACCAGCGACTGAAATAGTTCTCATCCAGTCGTGTCAGCGGAATCGTCAGCGGTGTCGGCGTGCCGGTCTTCGCCCAGCGCAGCAGGTCGTCCTTGCTGCCCAGCTTACCCAGCACATCAAAGACATTCCCCGGCTCACCTCCCGGCCAGCCCTTCATCACCTGCGGATCCCAGATGGAGACACCGGCATCACCCTTCAGCAGATACCCTGCGGCCTTCTGGCATAGCTCCTTCGGCTTGTCCGTCTTCCAGGCGATGACCATGGGATACACCTTCGTGTTCGTGTCCTTGGTGATGCGGCGATAGTAGTCCATGTCGATCTGGCCCGGGGTCTTCGTGAACGAGGTGTGATACGCAAACCAGGTCGTCGCGATGTCATCCACCAGCCCCTTCTGAATCCAGTTCGGCAGATCCAGGCCCCAGCGCACATTGTCCGGCTCTTTGGCAAAGGTGCCGAGCGAGATCTTATACCGCTCCGTGCGCCCCTGCTTCTTCGCCGTCTCATCCAGCAGCGCGCGCACCTCCAGCATGAAGTCCGTCATGATCGCCGCACGTGTGGCATGGATGCGTGGGTCCTCATCATCCACGGTCTTTGCATCCACGTTGTGCATCTTCTTGAAGCGCTCGCAGAAAGCATCCTCCCACAGCATCAGCGGCATCCCGCGATTGAAGACAAAGCCCACGCCTTCAGGCTGCAGTTCCAGCGTCTCACGGAAGACCTCGATCAATTGCTTCCGCACTTCCGGCACCGCATAACTCATGAAGAAGGTGGGCGTGCCGTCCTTGTCATAGCAGCGCCACTCCGGATGCGCGTAGTAGAACTTGCTGTTAAACGTCTCCTCATACGGTATGGATCCCACCCAGCCTGCGGGCCGCAGCATCACATGAAACTCTGTGCCCTGCGCCTTCGCCGCATCACGCGCCACCTTCAGCGGATTGATCCCCTTCTTGAACATGTTCTCGAGTGACTTCGTGTAGATCGAATACGCCCCCGTGGGGAAGTCCACCGTGCCCTCGCCTGCATAGGTGCCGACCTTGCTCGGATAGCAGACGAGATCACTGCCCGTCACCTGGAACCACCACTTGCCGATGTCTGTGTTTTCATAGCCGCGAAACTCCTCCGCCAGTTCCTCCGCTGTCGTCGGATTGAACGGCCAAATCCAGCTGTGCCCGTCAAAGGTGGCGATGGAGGTGCGGTGCTTCGATTTCTCCTGGCTACGCTTCACCTCGGCCTCTGTCATGGGCACCAGCTTCACGTAGCACACTGTCGCAGGCAGGCCCCGCATGGGCGCGATCTCCAGCGACTGCCCCTTCAACTCCGCCACCGTCACAAAGCATTCTTGGATCACCCCGCGCCGATTCTCCATCAGCGCCAGATTGTTCGCCATGCGGCGATACACCGGCTCATCACTCAGCTTCGCCTTGATGCCATTGCCGCCGATGTTGAATCCACCTGAGGTGGTCGCCAGCCCCACATACACGCCATGCCAACCCTTCTCCGCCAAAGGCAGCTTGATCACCGGAGGATTCGTCGCGCCATAAATGGAGAGTGCCGTGCCCTTCATCTCCGCCGTGGTGAAAGGGATCATCTTCCACTTCCCTTTCTGCCGCTTGCCCGTGATCAGCGCTGACGCTGGCTCCATCTTCGAAAGGTCAGTCACCACCACAGCTTTGCCCGCTTGAGAAAGCTTGCGCGAGTCCGTCGAGAAATACTCCTCAGCGAAAAGGCTGCCGCTGAGAAGGCAAAGGGTGGTCAGGAGAAGAGCTGATCTCATCCGCACAAAACGCCGCCATTCGTCTGAGTGTTGCTTTTACCATTCGGTCTTCGCTTGCCAGACGAAAGCCCCACGCTTCCAGTGACCTCACATGCGCATCCTCCACACCGCTGACTGGCACCTCGGCGCTCGACTCGTCGAGCGTGACCGCCTGTCCGAGCATGAGCGCTTCACCGACTGGATCATCGAGACGCTGCAGACCGAGAAGATCGATGCCCTCCTCATCAGTGGCGATGTCTTTGATGCCGCCAATCCGCCGCTGGATGCCGTCGCGCTCTACTTTGATTTCCTCAAGCGCCTCGCCGACCTCAAGACCGTGAAGGCCGTGATCACCGGCGGCAATCACGACTCCGCCTCGCATCTCAACGCCCCACGCGAACTCCTCCGCCGCTTCGAGGTCCATGTCTTTGGTCATGCTGGAAACAACATTGTCGATCTCGGCGGAGCCGTTGTCGCCGCCGTCCCCTTCCTTCGCGAACGCGATCTCCGCCAAGCCGGCAGTGGTGAGTCTCTCATCACTGTCCATGAGCAGATCCGCGCAGCCATCCACGATCACTACACCGCCCAGCTCAGCGCCTGCCGAGAAATCGCCAAGGCTCGCCCCATCATCGCCATGGGTCATCTCACCGCCCTTGGTGCCACCACCACGGACAGCGAGCGCGACATTCACATCGGCAATCTCGGTGCTGTCGGGGCCGATGTCTTCGCAGGTTTTGATTATACCGCGTTAGGCCATCTGCATCGTCCGCAGAAAGTCGGCGGTCAGGAAACCGTGCGCTACAGCGGCTCCCCCATCGCCCTCAGCTTCTCCGAAGCCGCCGACACCAAGTCCGTCGTCATCATCGACACTCAAGACCTCATTGATAAGTCACCAGACTCCCAGCCCCCAACCTCATCTCTGCGGTCTTCTAATCTCTGCGGTGTAACCCTTCTTCCCATTCCCGTCACACGCGCTCTCGTCCGCGTCAAAGCCAACCGCGAAACCCTCGCCGCCGATCTCGCGAGCGTCCCCGCCGATGCCTGGGCCGAAGTCACCGTCAAACTCGACGCCCCCGAACCCGACCTCGACCGCCAAGTCCGCGAAGCCGTCTCCGGACGCTTCGATGTCTTAAAGGTCCTCGCCGACCTCCCCGCCACCGAACTCACCCCCTGGCAGCCCATCACCCCCACCCTCAGCGAACTCCAACCCCGCGACGTCTTCCGCGAACTCCTCAAAGAAAAGCAGATCGAGGATGAAGAACTCAGCGCGGTGTTTGATGAGCTGCTGGCGATCAGAGAGGTGGAAGTCACTCATTAGGCTCTCCGAATGAAACAAGCTTCCACTATAGTTCTATTCGTCCTGGTCGCAGCAACTGCGTTGCTTGCCTACGTCGACGGCAGATTCTTTTTTCCGCTGAGAATTCTTCCCTCAGCCCTCGTCGGAGGATTGATCTACCTGCTCTTCCTCGGCTATTATGTGATCAAGTCTTTCTCCAAGGACTCCCGCTCACTAGTGCGGGTAAAAAGATGTCTCTTCGCGGGGCTATCCTTCCTTGTGATCAGTCTCCCCAATTTTGTGGACGATGGCTACTATGAGATGGGATTGAGAGACCATGTGAAAAGCTTGTTCTCCCCGAAACTGATTGCCGATGTGAAGCAGAGAGTGCGGGCTTTTGCCGAGATCCCTGAAAATGCGCAAAGACGTGAACCGAGAAGTCCGGGTGCAGAGGATCTTCCAAGTGAAGTTGCAGCTTCGGCCTGGGGATTTCCTGGTCACGTGTCTTATACCATCCAAGGACCTGAGGAGCCTCTGACGATTTCACTCACGTGGGGCGGCGGACTTATAGGACACCATGGCCTCCTCATTACAAATGAGGAGATTCCATCCAAAGGCTATCCGAGCCACGGCGGCGACGATAATGACGAAGCCCACGATTTTGAACGATTCAACCCGTTTGAACGATACTACCCGTTAGGCGAAGGTGCTTATATCTTCATCGACGAAAACTGACCCATCATGCGCCTACTCGCCGTTCGCCTCCAAAACCTCAACTCCCTCAGCGGCACGCATGAGGTGCGGTTTGATGTGGAGCCGCTGAACTCGGCGGGAGTGTTCTTGATCGCAGGTCCGACAGGCGCAGGAAAATCGACGTTGCTCGATGCCATCACGCTGGCGCTCTATGGACGCGCCGCGCGTTATGGGAATGACAAGGCGGAGGAGATGATGAGCCGCCACACCGCCGAGTGTTTTGCCGAGGTGGACTTTGAAGCCAATGGCGAAAAGCTCCGCGCCATCTGGCGCATGCGCCGTGCTCGCGGCAAGGCCGATGGCAAACTGCAGCCCGTGGAGCGTCGCTTGGCGAAAGTCGACACCGGAGACATTCTCGCCGAGAAAGCGGGCGAGATCGACCGGCTCATTGAAGAGAAGACCGGGCTCGATGCTCAGCGTTTCATGCGCTCCGTCCTGCTCGCTCAGGGACAGTTCGCCGCCTTCTTGAAGGCCAAGCCTACCGAGCGCGCCGAGTTGCTCGAGAAGATCACCGGCACGGAGATCTATAGCGATCTCTCCGTGCTCGCCTTTGAAACCTACAAGGCCAAGGACGAAGCCGCGATGCGCCTCAAGGCCGACCTCGGTGCTGTGATCATCCTGGATGATGAAGCTCGCACACAACTGGAGTCCAAGCTCATCGAGTCTCGCGCCTCTGCCGAGCGCCTGAACGCGGAGAGCCAAAGCAGCACCCGCGAACTTCATGCAGGTCGCGAACACGCTGCCATCGTGGCTGAGATGGTTAGGCTGAATGAATCCAGCGAGCAGCTTGCCCATCGCCAGACCGAAGCCGCGAAGAAGGTCACGGAGGCCCAAGGCATCGCCGAGCAAGCGAAAATCCAACGTCAGCAGCGCGAACCCATCTGGGAGCAAGCCGCCGGCATGGCCGCTCAAAGCACCCAGCTTGAGAAGCAACTCAACGACAGCCGAGCCACCTACCAAACCTGGCTCAAGGATCAGAAGGAAGCCTCATCTCGTCGTGAGGCAGCAGAGAAGGCTCTCAGCGCACATGCGGACCTCACTCAAGCTCTTGAAGTATGGCTAAAACAAAACGCAGCCGATGAAGGCCTCGCAGACAGCCTGCCCAAATTGCGCGCTTCGGTGCGTGAATGGCGCACCGCCTTTGAAAAGCTCGCCGAAGGCCAAAAGCGCCAGACCGAAGCCTCGGCTCTGAATCAGCGTCTCACCGAATCCGAAGCCCAGACCACAAGCCTAACAAAAAAAGTATCCGATCAGACTGCCAAGACCGCCCAGGCCCGCAATGAACTGGAGAAGCTCGCCAAGGCTCTCGAAGCGCAGCGTGAGGTGAAACGGCAGGCGGAGCTGGTCGCGGGCTTTGACGAGCATCGTCACGATCTGCAACCAGGCGCCCCCTGCCCTCTTTGCGGTGCCACGGAGCATCCCTTTGCCGAGGCCAAAGCAGACTTTGAATCCCAGCTGCAGACCGCCAAAAAGCTGCTGACCTCGCTGGAGAAACAGCACGACCAGACTCAGCGCGAACTCCATGCCTCGGAGCGTGATCTCGTGAAGCTGGAAGCAGAGAGCAACGCTCAAATGAAGCGCACCGAGGAGATCCGCAAAGCTCTCGCCGAGATGGTGGTGCCAGATGTTCCCGCATTGGAAGAAGCCGAGCACACCACACGCTCTCAAGCGCATGCCGGACTACTGCCCCACTCACGAACCGGCAAGCCGCCGCACCAACCAGACCACGCCGAGCAAGAGGTCGAAGCGCTTCAAAGCCGCGCAGCCGCCTTTGCCAAGAAACAGCAGGAAGCCACCCAGAAGCAGGGCGAGAGACAGAGGATCGAATCCGACATCCAGCTCGCCAAGCAGGAGGAGATCGCCAAGACCAAGCGTCTGGAAGAATTGAAGGCCGAAGGGGTCTCTCTGCGGACCAAATCTGACGAGCTCAAGGCTTCACTCAACACTCTGTTAGGCGGCAAACTGCTTCAGGAGGATCGTCAGCAGCACGAAGCCCAAGTTTCGTCCACCGAGAAAGCGTCACGCGAAGCCGAAGCCCAGCTCAACACCCTCCAAACACAAATCGCAGGGCTCAAAGCCAAGCTAGAACAGCTCGAGCTGCGCCAGCAGCCCTATGAAGGCCAGCCCGTGCTGGGCCTGGAGGCCTTGCAGGAACTCGAAGCCAAAGCGAAGCGCCTGAACGACGAATTTGCCACCCAGCGAACGGAAGTTGGCTCCATGGAGCAGCAGATTCGCAGTGACGATGCCGCGCGCAAACGTCGCGAGGCAGGAGGCGCTGAGCTTCAAGCAGCAGAAGCCGAGGCCCTGCGCTGGGGACGACTTAAAGAGCTCATCGGCTCGGCCGATGGAGCCAAGTTCTCCCGCTTCGCGCAGTCGCTGACACTGAGGCAGTTGATCCGCCTCGCCAACGAGCACCTCTGTGTGCTTGCGGAACGCTATCGCCTCACCGCCGCGGAAGGCAGCGATCTCGACCTGCGCATTGTCGATCTCTATCAAGCCAACGCGGATCGTCCCATGGAAAGCCTTTCTGGTGGGGAGAGCTTCCTCGCCAGTCTCGCACTCGCGCTTGGCCTCAGTGAACTAGCCAGCCGACGCTATCCCATCGACTCTCTCTTCATTGATGAAGGCTTCGGCACCCTGGACTCGGGCACACTTGAGATCGCCCTGAGTGCTTTGGAAAACCTCCGCTCACGTGGCAAGACCATCGGCCTGATCTCGCATGTGGATCTGCTCAAAGAACGCCTGACCACTCAGGTGCGGGTCATTCGCAGCTCAGGCGGCAGAAGCCGCATTGAGGTGGCGGCGTGATGCACTCGCCTTGTGTTGTATCTTGACGACGCCCCTCATCGTAAGGTCTACTCAAACATTCACTATGCGCCGCTCCACCTTCCTCTGCCTGTTGGCCCTGGGCCTTTCTTCCGCACTGAATGCCGAGATCCCTCTCGATGACAGCACCATCATCGTTGGCGAGCGTGTCGGCCCCATTGAGAAAGGCATGACCTTGTTTGGCCTCAAAACCATGTTCGGCGGCGGCAAGGTGAAGTCCGTCAAAATTCCAGGTGCCGAGGGCGAGGAGATCGATGGCGTGCGCCTCTTCGGCGGCACCGACCGTGAGATCGAGATCATCTTCAATCCTGAAGGCGATGAGAAAGAGATCTGGGATGTCCGCATCATCGGCAAGGGCTGGAAGTTTGTGAACGGCCTCACCAAGAAGATGGGCATCGCCGAACTCGAGAAGGTCAACGGCAAGCCTTATCAAGTGAATGGCTTCGGTTGGGACTACGGTGGCTGGGCCAACTTTGAAGGCGGCAAGCTGGAGGGCAAGGTGTCCATCCGCTTCTCCCCTGAAGGCGACGTCGATGATTCACTCAACGGTGACAAACAGATCCCCAGCACGAACAAAAAACTGCGTGCCGCCAAAGTCTCCATGACGGACATCAGTGTGAGCCTGCGTTAAGATGCCATGCGCATCTGGGATCTTCATTGCCACCTCAGCGGAGTAGCCGGACTTACCCCGGAGGAACGGCTCGGCAGTCTAATCAAGTATGCTGACCGTGTCGGCATCGAGCGCCTGTGTGTCTACATGGGCATGAAGTGGGCGCAGGATCCCTCCGCCGATGATCTGGGGAAGCAGAATGACGATGTCTTGCGTGCTTTGGAGAAGCACAAGGACCGCGCCTTTGGCTTCGTCTATCTCAGCGCCAAGCATGTGGAGCGCAGTCTCAGCGAGCTGGAGCGCTGCGTGACGAACGGCCCTATGGTCGGCGTAAAGCTCTGGGTGGCTCAGCGCTGCAACGACCCGATGATCGATCCCATCATCAAGCGCGCCGCCGAGCTGAAGGCCGTCATTTTCCAGCACACCTGGTTCAAGACCACGGCCAATTATGCAGGCGAATCCACACCGGATGATCTCGTGGCCCTCGCGAAGCGTTTCCCGGAAGTGCCTATCATCTGCGGCCATACCGGCGGCACCTGGGAGCTCGGCATCCGCGCCATCCGTGAGCAGAAAAATTTGTTCGCGGATCTTGCCGGCAGTGACCCGACCTGGGGCATCACCGAGATGGCTGTGCGTGAGCTTGGCGCGGATCGCATCATCTATGGCAGCGACAGCGGCGGGCGCAGCTTCGCGAGCCAGCTGGCCAAGGTCCACGGCGCGCAGATCAGCGATGCCGACAAGCAGAAGATCTTCTGTGACAACCTGCGAAACATGATGCTCCCCATCCTCAAAGCGAAAGGAATCCAGGCATGAACCGAAGACTCTTCCTCACCCAAGCCGCCGCCGTCTCCGCCGCGCCTTTGCTAACCGCCGCTGACAAGCCATCCGGACTCGTCGACTGCAATCTCCACCTCGGCCCGCACCCCACACGCGCTCTGCCCGAGATCGATGAAGCCTTCCTCGCCAAGCGTGACATCACCGAAGCCTGGGCAGGTTCCTTTGAGGCCTTGCTGCATCGAGACATGGGAGCCGTGAACGAACGCCTGGTGAAGCGCTGCGCTGCATCCTCTCGTCTTAGTGCTGTTGGCAGCGTGAATCCTCGTCTTCCCGCCTGGCAGACCGACCTCCGCCTTTGCGCGGAGAAGCATCGCATGCCGATGATCCGGCTCTATCCGAATCATCACGGCTACACAGTGGCGGATGATGTCTTCGCGCAGCTTTTGACTGAGGCTACCAAGCTCAAACTGCGCGTGCAGATCGTGGCTCAACTCGAAGACCAGCGCACCCAATCCCCCTTGATGCAGGTTCCTCCTGTGGATCTCAAGCCGCTGGCCGAGGCCATGAAGAAGGTGCCGGAGTCACGCGTGATGGTGCTGAATGCGAACGCCAGCATGATCACGACAGCGCTGCGCGGATGCACGAATGTCTGGCTCGACATCGCCATGATCGAAGGGGTTGCTGGTGTTGAAAACCTACTCACCAGCTGGCCTGCCGATAAACTCTGCTTCGGCAGTCATGCGCCATTCTTTTACTGGGAGTCTGCCGCGTTGAAGATGCAGGAGTCTGTGCTGACAGAGGATCAGCAAAACGGGATTCGCTTGGGCAATGCCAGGGCCTTGCTCGGCTGAGCGATCGAAGGGAGTGCGGACACTCTTGTCCGCTTCACCATCGCTCTCCCCGGCTTGCCTTCCATTTCAGGAGAGAGCCGCAGAGAGGTGGACAAGAGTGTCCACGCTCCCCTCGCAGGCTTGCAGCCTAACTTACTTTACTCAGCGCCCTTCCGCTCATTGACCACGCGGTCCACGGAGTGCTTCGTGACGATGTTGCCCTGGCTGTCGCGGCCTTTGATCGGCAGTGCGGCGACAGGGAATTTGAGCTGCGTCTGGCGCAGATAAAGAGCTGGCTTCAGATGCACGAGGAGGTTCTGCGCATTGCTGGCCTCCTCCGTCTCATGACGGGAGAAGAAGAGCACCATGCTGCCCGGGGTTCCGCGCGTGAGCACATACTGCTTGTCACGGGTATAACCACCGATGCGGAAGCGTTTCGCCATGACCGGGCCGTTCTTGCCATCGCGGTAGATCAGCGTGTAAACCGCCTCCTCGTCCTTCTTGAAGAGGTTGATGTATTCGGGGTTCTTCCCGACGTGGAACTTCGCGGCGACCTTGGTGATCGTCACGGTGCCGTCACGCGTGAAGAAGATCACATCATCCAGGTTTGAACACTTGCAGAGAGGCTCGCCCTCTTTCTTCAGGCCCGTGCCAGCAAAGCCTTCCTTCGCGTCGAGATAGAGCGTCTCATTCGCCAGGATCACTTCCGCTGCGGCCACGCGGTCAAAGCTGCTGATCTCGGTGCGGCGCTCGCGGCCCGGACCATAGGTTTTCTTGATGCGCTCGTAATGCAGGATGGTGTAACGCGTGAGCTGCTTCAGGTTCTTCTGAACGTCCGAAATATCCTCCTCCAGGCTCTTGATGACCTCATCTGCCTCGAAGCTGTTGAACTTCGAGATGCGCTTGATCTTGATCTCGGTGAGGCGGGCCACATCCTCATTCGTGACCTCGCGCTTCAGCAGGCTCAGGTGCGGCTTCAGGCCTTTCCAGATGGCCTCGATCACGGCTTCCCAGGTCTCGCATTCTTCGATGCGGCGGTAGATGCGGTTTTCGATGAAGATCTTTTCCAGGCTGCTGAAGTGCCATTTCTCCTCCAGCTCACCAAGCTGGATCTCCAGTTCACTGCGAAGGATGTTCTTCGTGTGCTCGGCGCACTCCTTCAGCAGGTCGTTGACGTTCACAAAGCGCGGCTTGTCGTTCTGAATCACCACCGCATTCGGTGCCAGGGAAACCTCGCAATCGGTGAAGGCATAGAGCGCCTGGATGGTCTGATCCACATCGACTCCCACTGGAAGCTGGATGACGATCTCGGCATTCTCCGCCGTGTTGTCATCGACTCGGGAGATCTTGATCTTCCCCTTGTCGTTCGCGGCCACGATGCTGTCCTGAATGCTGCCCGTGGTGGTGCCAAAGGGGATCTCAGTGACGCGCAGGGTGTTCTTTTTGTCCCCCAGCTCGATCTTAGCGCGCACACGCACGCGGCCGCCTCGCAGGCCGCCATTGTAGTCCGTGGCATCCATGATGCCGCCCGTGGCAAAGTCAGGCGCCAGATTCACGTCCTCACCACGCAGCGCGGCGATGCTGGCATCACAGAGCTCGATGAAGTTATGCGGCAGGATACGGCAGCTCAGACCGACGGCGATACCTTCCACGCCCTGTGCGAGCAGCAGCGGGAACTTCACCGGCAGGGTGACAGGCTCTTTGTTACGCCCGTCATAGCTGGCGGCCCACTCCGTGACCTTTGGTGAGTAGACCACATCCAGCGCGAACTTGGAGAGGCGGGCTTCGATGTATCGCGGAGCTGCGGCGTTATCACCCGTCAGCGTGTTGCCCCAGTTCCCCTGGGTGTCGATCAGCAGGTCCTTCTGGCCGATCTGGATCATCGCATCGCCGATGCTGGCATCACCATGCGGGTGATATTTCATCGTGTTGCCCACCACGTTCGCCACCTTGTTGTAGCGACCGTCTTCCAGCTCGTCCATCGAGTGGAGAATGCGGCGCTGCACCGGCTTCAGGCCGTCATAGATGTGCGGCACGGCACGCTCCAGGATCACATAACTGGCGTATTCGAGGAACCAGTTGCTGTAATGCTCGTCCACCGGCTTCTCGACGATAGGGGCGCTATCAGCGAGGATCGGGGAGGTCTCTTGGGGCTTGGAGGATGCTTTTTTGGCCACAGGCAGGTCAGGGGCGGTCGATTTCTAGAAAAGGGGAGTGTTCCATTGCGCACTACTCACGGCCCCGTCAAGCCCGGAGACACGCTGAACAGTCATCCCCCAGGCAGAAAAAGATGGGCAGAGAGCCGAACTTCCTTTTTCCTCCTCACCAGCTCCTGAAAATAGGCCTCCTCCCTGCCCCACCATGCCAGAGCCCACCCTCCCGACCTCAGAGGCAGCTGCCTCGCTGGACTCCGCCTTGAAGAAGGCCACCCGTCGGCTCGTTCCCTTCCTGCTGCTGCTTTATGTCCTCGCCTTTCTGGACCGGGTGAATGTGGGCTTCGCCAAGGTGGCCATGATGGCGGACACCGGGCTCAGCGCGGCTGCTTATGCTTTTGGAGCCGGGCTGTTCTTCGTGGGGTATGCGCTGCTGGAGGTGCCGAGTAATCTCATCCTGCACCGGGTGGGTGCCCGGCGCTGGCTGGCGCGCATCATGGTGACCTGGGGCGTCATTTCGGCGGCGATGATGCATGCGTGGAGTGACACAGTCTTTTATGTGATGCGCCTGCTGCTCGGCGCAGCGGAGGCGGGCTTCTTCCCAGGAGTGATCCTTTATCTCACCTACTGGTTCCCGGCGGCACAGCGCGGGCGCATTCTGGGCATGTTTTACTTCGGCGCCCCGCTGGCCTTCATCTTCGGTGGCCCTGTCTCTGGCTGGCTCATGGAGATGAATGGTTGGTTAGGCCTGCGCGGCTGGCAGTGGATGTTTCTCATCGAGGGCCTGCTGGCCTCCATCGTCGGTGTCTGGGCCTATTTCTATCTCACAGACCGGCCCGCCCAAGCCGCATGGCTCCCTCCCGAAGAGCGGCAGGCACTGCAGATGGCGATGGATGCCGAGGAAGCCGAGAAGGCCGCCTCTGGTCCTCATCGCGTGGGAGATCTGCTGAGGAGTCCGGGAGTGCTGCACCTATGCCTGATCTACTTCCTGATCCAAATCAGCGTCTACGGGGTGATCTTTGCCCTGCCGAGCCAAGTGGAGAGGCTGCTCGGAAAATCCGCAGGGCTCACCGTGGGGCTCGTCACGGCCATCCCCTGGGTCTGTGCTTTGTGCGCGGCGTATGCCGTGCCGCGAGTCGTGCGCGGACAGCGGCGCAAGAAGGGAGCGGTCTGTGTATTGCTGATCGCTGCCATAGGTCTGGCTCTGGCAGGACAACCGGAAGCCGTGGTGGCTCTGGCCGCGCTCAGTGTGGCCGCAGCGGGCTTCATCTCCGTGCAGCCGGTTTTCTGGACCTTTCCCACGGAGCGCTTCAGCGGTGCCGCAGCCGCAGGTGGCATTGCGCTAATCAATTCCATCGGAAACCTCGGCGGCTTCTGCGCCCCGAGTCTTCGTGAATGGGCCGAGCGCACCTTCGAGTCCAACAGCGCAGGGTTGTGGATGCTCGCCGCATCAACCTGTCTCGCCGCCGTGGCCATGTCTCTGCTGCGCACACGGCCAGCGGCATCGCGTGCGGGCGAGGTTTCCCCGTGACAAAGGCGCGCGCTCTTTGCTAAACCATTCTGGCCGTCCGCCAATGCACCGCACCTTCTCCCTTCGCGACTACTCCATCGCCCTGTCTCTACTGGGCATCTGCGCCTTCTTTGGCATCGTGGAGCCAAAATTTCTCGACTCGCGAAACCTCTCCCTGCTGATGACCGAGCTGTCCATCACGGCCACGCTGGCCATGGGCATGCTGCTCGTCATTCTGCCGGGACACATCGACCTCTCCGTCGGCAGTGGCCTGGCCCTCCTCAGCGGCATCGCGACTGTTTTGACCACCAAAGCAGGCTTGCCGTCGCCACTCGCGCTTGGGGTGGGTCTACTGGCGGGTCTCATCATCTGGTGGGGAAAAGGCCTGCTCATCGTGAAAGAGCGGATTCCGGCCTTCATCGTCACTCTAGCGGGCTTGCTAGTGTTTCGCGGCCTGTTCTGGCTGGTCATTCAGAATCAAACCGTCCCGGTGGTGCCCGGTGGACAGACGAACCTTTACTCCCTCATCAGCACCTATTACCTGCCCTCCATGGCCGGGTATGCCGTGGCGGCTGTGATCATCGCGGTCCTTGTGTGGGCCACTTTGAAAGGCCGCCAGGAGCGCCGCTCGAATGGTTTCGAAGTCGAGGACGGCGAATCCTCCTTCATGCGAGTCTTCATCGCCTCCCAGGCGATCCTTTTGTTCGTGGTGGTCACAAATCAGTTCCGTGGCATTCCGCTTCCAGCCTTGATCTTCGCCGCCGTGGCCTTGGTGGTCTTCGTGCTCACGCAGCACACCGCCTTTGGCCGGCATCTCTATGCCATTGGTGGCAATGCCGAGGCTGCTCTTGTTTCCGGTGTTCCCGTGAGTCGCGTGGTGATCACCGCCTTTGCCATGATGGGAGGCATTGTGGCAGTCACGGGGTTCATGCTCACCTCCTACACCGGCAACTCCACCACGGATCTCGGTGAGTGGATGGAGCTCGATGCCGTCGCGGCCTGCGTGATCGGCGGAGTGAGTCTGCGTGGCGGCCGGGGGAGCGTGCTCGGCGTGCTGGCCGGTGCATTGATCATGGCCACCCTGCTCAATGGCATGACCCTCATGTCCGTCTCACCAGAGTATAAACTCGTCGTCCGCGGCAGTGTGCTGCTCGCCGCCGTGTGGATGGACATGCGTCTGGCACGACAATAAGAGTCCACAAGGCACTGGCGGTCGTCCCAGGTCTATGCCACAGGCGTAAGTCCCCTGCCCTCATGCTCCGCCTTGCCCTCAAGATGCTCTTTGGCGATACCGCCAAGTTCCTCATGCTCGTGGCGGGCATTGTCTTCGCGACCTTCCTGATGGCGCAGCAGAGCGCGGTGTTCTGCGGGCTCATGAGCTGGACCACAGCCACGCTGAAAAACGTGCCCGCGCCTCTCTGGGTGGTCGAGGCCAAGGTGGAGCAGGTGAACGAAACGAATCCGCTGCTCGATACCGATGTGGCCCGCGTGCGCAGTGTCGACAGCGTCGCCTGGGCTGCGCCCATCTACTCCAACATCCTGCGCGCGCGCCTGGCCAACGGCAGCTTCAAGATCATCCAGATGATCGGCATTGATGCGACCACGTTTGCCGGCGCCCCCGTGAAGATCAAGGAGGGCAACATCCATGACCTCCGCCTTCCCCACGCCGTGATCATCGATGACCTCGCCGTGAAACGCCTCGCCGAAGTGCGCGGCAAAGAGGTGAAGCTCGGCGACACTTTTGAAATCAATGACCAGGAAGCCCGCGTCGTCGGCATTGCCGATACCGTGCAGAGCTTCACGGGAGGTCCCTATGTCTGGACCACCTATGAGCGCGCGCTGCAGTATGCTCCGCCACAGCGCAAGATGCTCTCCGCCGTCATCGCTGCGCCGCGAGAAGGCATCAGCGAATCTCAATGCGCTCAGGACATTGCCAAGGAGACAGGCTTGAAAGCCTATCTCAACCGCGGCTTTGCTTTTGGCGATGATCAGGACTTCAACACCTCCACCGTCTGGTGGTATGTGCGCAATACCGGCATCCCCTTCTCCTTTGGCATCACCGTTGCCATCGGTTTCATTGTCGGCATCGCCATCTCCAGCCAGACCTTCTACAGCTTCGTGCTGGAGCACATGAAGCACCTCGGCGCGCTAAAAGCCATGGGAGCCTCCACCTGGACTCTTTGCCTCATGCTGCTCACCCAGGCCTTCACCGTCGGCTTTATTGGTTATGGCATCGGCCTCTTTTGCACGGCTATGTTCGCTTTCCCGGCGCTGAAGAACGAGCAGCCGCCCTTCTACATGCCTGAACTCGTCCCGCCCATCGTCTTCGGCGTCATCCTCTTCATCTGCGGTCTCTCCGCGCTGCTTGGTATCTGGCGTGTCGCACGGTTGGAACCCGCGATGGTTTTCCGCGGCTAGTCTCTTTGTTTTACAATGCCTGACACTCCTGCCAAAACACCTCACGCCCTTGCTGCACGTCTGCGCAACGTGAACAAGTCCTTTGGCGATGGTGGCTCGCGGTTGCAGGTGTTGAAGAGCATTGATCTCGATGTGCGCTGTGGAGACATCACCATGCTGGTGGGGCCTTCGGGATGTGGAAAGACGACGCTCCTCAGCATCATCGCGGGCACCTTGGGCGTGGATCCAGGCTCAGGTGAAGTGAAGGTGTTTGACCAGGATCTGCTGAAGATGAGCAGCCGGCAGAACACCAA
This sequence comes from Prosthecobacter gellanilyticus, assembly GCF_007992435.1. Lineage (GTDB taxonomy): Bacteria > Verrucomicrobiota > Verrucomicrobiia > Verrucomicrobiales > Verrucomicrobiaceae > Prosthecobacter > Prosthecobacter gellanilyticus. The sequence goes on from NZ_BKAG01000012.1 coordinate 176,656, forward strand.
GTTCCGGTCGACCTCCATTGGCTTCATCTTCCAGGCTTTCAATCTGATCCCGACGCTGACCTGCACGGAGAATGTCAGCGTGCCGCTGCTCATTCAGGGGAAGAGCACCCGCCATGCAGAGAAGCGGGCACGAGAGGTGCTGGATCAAGTGGGCCTGGGTGATCGCATGAAGCACCGGCCTACTCAACTTTCAGGCGGCCAGCAGCAGCGCGTGGCCATCGCCCGCGCGCTGGTGCATGAGCCGAGGCTCATCATCTGTGATGAACCTACGGCGGCGCTGGATGCGAAGAACGGCACGCTGGTCATGGAGCTGTTTGAAAAGGTGGCGCGCAGTCCGGATCGCGCCGTGCTCATCGTCACGCATGACAACCGCATTTTCTCTCATGCGGACCGTATCGCCGCCATGGATGATGGGAAGATCGTCGAGGTGCATGATGTGACCGGAACGAATCCACTGCCAGAACATTTGCGGCATCACGAGTGAGATCAGGGGCCGTCAAAGATCGGTAGATCCGAAGACGGTGGATCAATGCTCGCAGCGCCCTTTTTATGCGGAAGTCCGGCTGCTTTGCGTCGACGTGCCTCAGCAAAGAATTCCTTGAGAATGCCCACGCATTCATCATTCAAGATGCCGGGTGTGATCTCGCAGCGATGATTGAGATTCGGGGCCTGGAGCAGATTCCAGAAACCACCTGCCGCGCCGCCTTTGACATCGGGGCAACCAAAGATCACCCGGCGCACCCGGCAGTGCACGATGGCTCCTGCACACATGGGACAGGGCTCCTTGGTCACATAGAGATCACACTCAGAAAGGCGCCAGTCTTCCATGGCACTCTGTGCCTGGGTGAGAGCGAGCATCTCGGCATGCGCCGTGGCATCCTTCAGCGTCTCCACCTGGTTCCAGGAGCGGGCGATGACACGCTGCTCATGCACAATGACCGCGCCGATGGGCACTTCGTCCAGCCGCGCTGCCTTGCGGGCAAGACGCAGGGCCTCACGCATGAAGTGATCATCAGAGGTGATGATCAGGGACGGCTCGGACTCGGGGGAAAGATCACTCATTCCGTCATGCTTCGGGCAGGACGTGAGTCATGCAAGAAGGTTTCTTTACAGACAGCCCGAGGAATTTACCAGCGTGCCCAAAGGCTCGCCCACCAGGGCTTTACGGATGTTGTCCGGCTCGTTCATGCTGAAGACCACGATGGGCATGTGGTTCTCCTCACAGAGGGAGAAGGCCGTGGCATCCATGACCTTGAGCTGCTTCGTCAGACAGTCGTGATAGCTCACGCAGTCATAGCGCTTCGCGTTCGGATTCTTGTTCGGATCACTGTCGTAGATGCCGTCCACCTTGGTGGCTTTGAAAACCACGTCCGCGCCGATCTCACTGGCACGCAGCGCAGCGGTGGTGTCGGTGGAGAAGAAAGGATTGCCCGTGCCTGCGGCGAAAATCACCACGCGGCCCAGTTCCAGATGGCGCATGGCCACACGGCGGATGAAGGGCTCGGCCACGTTCTTCATCTCGATGGCGCTCTGCACGCGTGTCGGCACATCGATGGCCTCCAGCATGCTCTGCAGGGCCAGCGAGTTCATCACCGTGGCCAGCATGCCCATGTAGTCTGCCGTGGCACGCTCCATGCCCTTGTTGCTCGCGCTGACGCCGCGCCAGAAATTGCCACCACCGACGACGAGTGCGATCTCAAGTCCTGTCTGATGCGCGGCTTTGATCTGGGCCGCCATGTCCTCAACAATGGGAGGACAGATGTTGTCGGTGCTGCCGGGCTCTCGGAGAGCCTCACCGCTAAGTTTGAGTACAACGCGTCTAAATTTCCTAGTTCCGGTGTTTTCGCCCATGAATGGTGTGAATTTAAATCGTGATACATGATGAGTCCGGTGATGCAAAGACATTTGTGGCGCGGCCGTCACAAGCACGCCAGGATGCGCCGATGGATCACCCTTTTCGACACTGCTCTGACTGCGGCGCCACAGGTCTCACCCCGCGCAGTGAACGCGAGTTTGTGTGCCCTGCCTGCGGCTACCGGCACTTCGTCACGCCGATCCCCGCAGCCTGCGCGCTCCTGCTGGATGCTGAAAACCGCCTGCTGGTCATCCGGCGCGCGCATGAGCCAGGCCTAGGGAAGCTGTGCCTGCCGGGCGGAGTCATCGAAGGCGGTGAAACCGGGGAGACAGCCGCCTCCCGGGAAGTGCTGGAAGAGGTGGGGCTGACGGTGGCACCCGGGGCCTTCAGCTATGTGGTGTCCCTGCCGAACCGCTATCTGTTCCAAGGGTTTGTGTGGCCTACGGTGGACCTCTTCTACGTGGCCAGAGTCACCTCTTTTGAAGGGGTCCAGCCAGCGGCCTCCGAGGTGTCTGAATGGATGGTCGTGCCCCTGGCGGGGGTGCCGCTGGAGGAGTTCGCGTTCAACTCCAACGCCGAGGCCGTGCGGATGATCCAGAAATGCCACGGCGCCTGAGAAACGCACACTCGCTAAAAAACGTGGTGCCCGATGTGCTGTCCTTGGTTAAAGGAAAAGGGATGTCGGACTTCAGCCTCACCTTCCTGGGCACCGGCACCTCTGTCGGGGTGCCGATGATCGGCTGTGATTGTGAGACGTGCCGCAGCACCGATCCGCGTGACAACCGCCTGCGCTCCAGCATCTGGATCCGCACGCCGGAAATGGCCTGGGTGGTGGACACCGGCCCGGATTTCCGCACGCAGTGCCTGCGCGCCGGCATCCGCCATCTGGATGCCGCCCTCTTCACGCATCCGCACATGGATCATCTGACCGGGTTTGATGAGCTGCGCCGCTTCACCATTCCGCCGGAGGTCTTCATCCCCGTGTATGCCCTGCCCTCCTGCCTGGAGGTGCTGCAGCGCATGTTTAGTTATGCCTTTGATCCATCGAATCACTATCGAGGCTACCTCAAACCTTTCCCGAAACCGATTCACGGGCCCTTTCAGCTGGGCGAGACTCTCGTCACGCCTCTGCCGGTGAAGCATGGCAAGGTGGAGGCCATCGGCTTCCTCTTCACCCGGCATAACCAAAAGCTCTGCGCGTATATTCCTGACGTGAAGGTGCTGCTGCCGGAGACAGTGACTGCACTCACGGGTGTGGACACCTTGATCATCGATGCGCTCCGCCACACGGAACACCCGACACACCTCACCTTTGCCGAGGCCCTGGAAGTGCACGGCCAGGTGCTGGCGCGGCGCACGTTTTTCACCCATCTTCAGTGTGAGATCATGCACTCGCGTGAGGAGCCCAAACTCCCGCCGGATGTCAAAATCGCCTATGACGGTATGGAACTGACCTGGGACTAGCCTTTCATTCAGAATGACGCGCACAGGAAGCCACTCTCAACTCCGCCGGCGGATGATTCTCCCGGCGGCGCTGGCCTCCCTGCTGCTCAGCCTAACAGCATTTGCGCAAGAGAGCGATGAGGAGCAGCCGGCGCTGGACCTCTCCGGCGAGACCGTGGTGGTCTACAATCCGGATTTCTCCCAGTCTCGTGAGCTCGCGGAATATTATGCCGAGAAACGTGGCATCCCCAAAGACCGCCTGATCGCGCTCGAGCTGCCCCTCGAAGACAGCATCTCGCGCGAGCAGTATGAGAAGCTGATCCGCAAACCTTTGTTTGAGACCTTTGTCCGGCGCGGCTGGTGGAAGCTGGCGCTCAGCGAGATCACCGATCCAGCTTCATCAAAGCCGCGCCAGGCCATGCTGGTGGGTGAGTCCGGTGTGCGTGTGGTCTGCCTGATGCGTGGCGTGCCTTTTCAAATCCGGCGTGAGCAGGAGAAGCCTGCCACAGCCAAGGAAGATGAGGCCAGCGTGGACAGCGAGCTCGCCACCCTGGGCATGCCCAGCGCACCGCTGGCCGGGGCCATCCGCAATCCTTACTTCAACCAGGACGTGCGCTTCCAGATCTTCCAGGGTGCACCGGGCATGCTGATCGTGGGCCGTCTGGATGCACCGGACGCGGACACCGTGAAGCGCATGATTGATGATGCCCTTCACGCCGAACAAGAAGGATTGCGAGGACGTGCCGTCATCGACTTCGCGCTCAAGACCGGCGCCTACCAGGAAGGTGAGGACTGGCTGACACGCAGCACCATTCTGTTTCGCGAGCATGGGGTGCCGGTTTTCATTGATAAAGAGGAGTCGCTGATTCCGGATCACTGGCCGCTGCCAGACACGGCCTTCTATTTTGGCTGGTATGCAGCCACGGTCAGCGGTGGAGTCGGTAGTCCCGCTTTCAAGTTCATGCCAGGTGCCATCGCCTGCCATCTGCACAGCTACAGTGCCGCGGCCATTCGTTCAGAGGATCGTCACTGGGTCGGGCCGCTGCTGAAACATGGAGCTGCTGTATCACTGGGAAATGTCTTTGAGCCTTACCTCAGCCTGACGGTGCACTTTGATGTGCTGAACCAGCGATTGATGGAAGGCTACACGGTCGGCGAGGCTTCCTGGAATGCGACCCCGGTGCTTTCCTGGATGAATGTGGTTTGCGGAGATCCGCTCTACCGTCCCTATGCGCGCGGTCCCGGCAGCACCATGGGCGATGATGGTCGCGGCCGCGACTACGCGCTCTACCAGGGCATCGCCATGAAGTATCAGGAGCGTGGCAGCCAGGAACTGAAGCAGGCGCTCTCCGAACTGGCCGAGACCCGCAACAAGCCGCATCTGCTGGAGCTGACTGCCCTGCTCTCCGCGAGCGAAGGCAAGAATGCGGAGGCCATCGAGCTGCTGGAGCATGCAGAATCGCTCTACGTCATCAACACCGACAAGGTGCGGGCCCAGCTCTATCTGGCGGAGCTGTATCGCAAGGAAGGCCGGGCGGAGCAGTCGAAGAAGCTTCTTCAGCGCATCATGGACAACAAGGCCTTTGCCAATGTTCCGGCCATTCTCGCGGCCAAAGCGATGCTGGAGAAGCAATAGGCGCATCCCTGCGGGCGTTTTATGCGCCATGAAGCAACACCTCGCCTGCATGACCGTCCTGGTTGGATCGTTGGTTGGTGCCGAGCCGGTCTCTGTGAAGACGGAGACCTTTGACCGCGACCCGGGCTGGGAGGGTCACAACAACCACATCATCCCGAAGAACGTCTTGATGGTGAAGCAGGACTTCGGCTTCAGCCCAACTAACTTTGCCGGAAAAGGCGCCGGTGAACTGGGTGGCCGCATCCAGCGCTCTACGACACCGGCCTATTACGCGAAAGAGATCCCGGTGAAGACGCTCAATGACAGCTTCAGCGCCTCGGGCAGCTTTGCCCTGACGAAGTCGGAAGGTGGCGCGGGTGTGTTCTTTGGCTTCTTCAATTCCAATCAACCCGGAGGCAGCGGACGGCCGATCGGCTCGCTCGGACTCGATTTTGACTTCGAGGGCAAGGGCGGCCGTCTGGCCACGCGGCTGATCACGAACACCAACAAATCCTGCGGCACTTTCATCACGCCGTATCTGCCGGGCAAGTTCCGGCCGACACCGATCAAGAATGACGGCACACGCTATCACTGGACCCTCAGCTATGAGCCTCAAGGCGCGCAGGGGCGCGGCCAGTTCACCTTCACCATGCGCAGTGACACGCACACGTTTGAAGATTACGGTGCGCTGCCTCCAGCCTCGGAGACTGAGGCGCAGGCTCGATTTCCGAACACGAAGAAGTTCGTCATCGAGCTTCCTGCAGGTTACAAGGAGGAAGGAGCCACCTTTGACCGCTTCGGCGCGCTGAACATGATGAAGTCCGGTGGCGCGGTGATGATGTATTTTGATGATGTGACCTTCCTGGAGCAGGATGAGGACTTCACCCAAGATCCCGGCTGGACCGCCTCCGGCAATCGCACCACCTATGAGGATCATGAGGTCGTCGGCGCTCATAACTTTGGCTTTAGCGAGAAAACGCAGCATGCCGGTGGCACCAAGCCTGGCGAGGTCGGCGGCGGTCTCTGGCGCAGCGGAGACTATGGCTACTACGCGGATCGTGTCGGCACTTTGAATCTCGATCAGCGCCTCGAAGCCAAGGGCAAGGTGAAGCTCGTCACCGCAGGCCCCGACTCTGATATGCACATCGGCTGGTTCAGCAGCGCCACGAAAGACAAGTCACCTGATGAGGCCGGGAACTTTGTCGGCATCCATGTGGGCGGCCCCACGCGCATCGGGCATTACTTCCTTCCGCAGTTCGCATCAGCGACTGGCACCAAGGGCAAGGTGGACAGCGGTCCTGTGCTCACACCAGGCAAGCTCTTCGCATGGTCCTTGGTTTATGATCCTGCTGCCAACCATGGCATGGGAGAGATTCATGTGACGCTTGGCTCTGCAACTGCCACGCTTCAGCTCAAGCCCGGCCAGAAACAGCAGGGTGCCACGCTGGACCGATTCGGCCTTTTCACCTCTCAGGCTGGAGGCCAGATGGTGAAAATATTTCTCGATGATGTGTCATATACCACAGCCCGCTGAGTCACCTTGAGAAAGCATGCCCATGAAAAAAGTCCTCCTCAGCCTTACGTTCGTTGCCCTGTCCCTCGGAGCCTACAAGCTCATCGGCCAGGTCGCCGAGAAGAAAACGGGGATCGAGGCACGCCTCGCCCAGGCGCTCAAAATGTTCCCGGATGCGGACACGGACAAGGATGGGAAGCTCTCCATCAATGAGGCGCTCTCCTATGTGGAAAAGCATCCGGAAGCGAAGGACAAGTTCATCGCCAAAAACGGCGGCAGCAAAAGCAGTTCCAAGCCAGCCTCCTTTGCCCCTGGGGCCGAAGGCACGAAGGTCTTTGTCTGCGCGCACAGCTACATGATTTATACCGCCGACTGGCTGCCCCAGCTCGCCGAGGCGGCGCACGTGTCTCATCTAAAAGCCGGGCAGCAGATGATCGGTGGCTCGCAGGTCATCCAGCACTGGAATCTGCCGGATGCACAGAACCAGGCCAAGAAAGCGCTCAAGGAAGGCATCGTGGATGTGCTCACGCTTTCACCGCATCTGCTCATGCCGGATGAAGGCATCGACAACTACACGAAGCTCGGTCTCGAAAAGAACCCGAACCTTCGCGTGCTGGTGCAGGCCTCCTGGGTGCCGAAGGATGGCAAGACCGGCGAGTTTACGAACGCCATGCGTGATTCGGTGACCGCCGATGAGATCCGCCAGATGCGTGACTTCCATCACAATGGCTGGCTCAAGCAGCTCGAATCACAAGTCGCCACGCTGAACGCCGCCGTGGGTCACGAAACCGTGCACATCCTCCCCGTGAGTGCTGCTGTGTATGCGCTGCGTGAACGCGTCGCTGAAGGCAAAGCCCCCGGCCTCAGCAAGCAGAGCGAGATGTTCCGTGACGACCACGGCCATCCCTCCGACGTCATGGCGCTGCTGGTCAGCTACTGCCACTTTGCCGCGATCTACCAGCGCACACCTGTGGGGCTTCCTGTCCCGACCAAACTCAAGGACAGGCCGCAGATGGCTGAGCTTAACAAACTATTGCAAGAGATTGCCTGGGAGTCTGTGACTCACTACCCGATGAGCGGAGTGAAGGTCGCAGATGCAAAGCCCTGAGCTTTGCCTGCAAGGCTCACCACCATGAGGAACGCTCATCGTCCCCGATAAGGCGGGACAACACCGTGGGATGCCGCAGGCCGCCGCGGTCAAGGAGCGCGGACTGAAG
>NZ_BKAG01000013.1 GCF_007992435.1 Prosthecobacter gellanilyticus
GCCTCTCTGCCACCGCACTCCACGACGCTCCGCGCCTTCAACGTCCACCTAACAAAAAAGGTGGTGAGCCTTCCGGCCCACCACCTTGAAATATCAAATGCGCAGACGACTCAAGCCTCGAGCAGCTTGGACTGCAGTCGGTCCACCATGCTGCGGAACTCCACAGTTTCGCTCATGCGGGAACTGATGACCTTGCAGGCGTGGATGACGGTGCCGTGGTCACGACCACCGAACTCCTCGCCAATCTGGATCAGCGGCAGCTTCACCATGTGGCGGGTGAGATACATGGCCACCTGACGCGCCTCGGCGATGTTCTTCGGACGACGCGGGCCGGTAAGGTCGCTGACGCGGAGATCATACTCCGTGGCCACGGCACGCTGCACACGGTCGACGGTCACAGACTTCGCGGGTTCCTCATCAATGACATCGTGAAGAAGCTGGGCCAGCGCGGCATCGTTGGCGATGTGTCCCTCGAGGGACACGTGGGCGGCCACACGCATGAGAGCGCCTTCCAGGCGGCGGATGTTTGTGCGGATGCGCTGGCCGATGAACTCGAGAATCCAGGGCTCAAGCGTGACATTGTAGTCATTCATCTTGCGGCGCAGGATGGCCACACGAGTCTCGAAGTCAGGCACCTGGATCTGGGTCGTGAGACCCCACTCGAAACGGGAAACGAGACGTGCCTCGAGATCCTTGATGTCACCCGGCGGACGGTCGCTGGCCAGCACGATCTGCTTCTGGCTGTTGAACAGTTCGTTAAACGTATGGAAGAACTCTTCCTGCGTGCTGTCTTTGCCGGCAAAGAACTGCACGTCATCGATCAGCAGCACGTCCACCTTGCGGTACTTCTGGCGGAACTGGCTGAAGGTCTGTTTCTTGATGGCCTCCACGTATTCGTTCGTGAACTGCTCGGAGGTCACATAGCGCACCACAGCGCGCTTCTTCCGCATGAGCACTTCCTGGCCGATGGCCTGCATGAGGTGCGTCTTGCCCAGACCGGTCGGACCGTGGAAGAACAACGGGTTGTAGATGCGTCCAGGCTTCTCAGCCACAGCCCTGGCCACAGCGGCGGAGTAGCTGCAGTTGCTGCCGACCACGAAGCTGTCGAAGTTGAACTTGGCGTTCAGACCTGCGTCCGAAAAGGAGCGGATGCTCAGCGAGTCATCATGCACATGCGGGCTCGCACGCTCATCGGAATGATTGCGGGTGGAGATGACACGCGCGGCCTTCTTTTCCAAAGAGGCATCCGCAGGCAGCGGACGCAGAGGCTCGCTGGCGACCTCATAATGAATGCTGGCAGCAGCACCGAGAACCTGCGCCACGGCATCGGCAAAGGTGCCGGAAAAGTTGCTCTCGATGAGCAGCTGATGGATCGGGTTCGGCACATGCACCGTCACGCGATGATCATCGCTGATGCGTGCTGTGGTGCCGGAGAAGCAGCGTGTGTAGTTGTCCTTGCCGAGCTTCTTCAGAAGGATGGTGCAGATGCGTTCCCAAGGGGATGGCAGCACTTCAAGAACGGGCGTCGAGCTTTCGAGGTCGCGGGCATCTGGAGTTGGGGAGGAAAGAGTGGCTTCATATGCGGTCTCCATAATGCTGATGGTTGGTGCTGGACTGACGAGAGAGGTCGTTTCGGGAGAGGACAAACACGGCGCTGCATCGAGAGAAACAGCGCCGCTTGTTTTTTCAAAAATTAACACCCCTTGTTTATGGCGAATCTGACACGATTCAAAGTAAAAGTTAAGGGTCTTTAAAAAGACTTGGGAAACATCTTGGGTGTTCCACAAAGTTTTTAACCTTCACATATCCGAAGCATTCTTTAGCAAGTGATTTGTCGACGAATAATGCTTTGATTATGCCTTCGCAGACATGGCTTTTGAGAGCATCAAACAGGCATGAAAAAGCCGGGCCTTGTGAGCCCGGCTTTTGATCGAGGGATACGCTGTGAAGCCTGAGATTACTTGGCTTTGGGCTTCGCAGGTGCTGCTGGCTTCGGCTCGATGTAAGGCGGGTTCGTGTAGGCCCCGGGAGCCACGTCCTTGATGTTCGCGGGCACCTCTGCCTGCACTTCACCCAGTGCCCAACGGATGCCACCGATGAGGATGTCCTGGAACACGGGGTTGGTCCACATGTCCTCACGGTGTCCCATGGCGGTATACCACACACGGCCATCACCTTCCTTGCGTGCCCAGGTGCTTGGGAAGGCAGGGCGCTTGTATTCATCACCCGTCATCGCAGGTGCATCCATCACGCTCAGCACATGAATGTCCGGGGAGAAGTCTTTGAGTGAATACCACTCTTCCATGAAGGCATAGTCAGCGCCCACTTTTTCAAAGCCGGGGAACTTCGGATTCACCACCGAGTTCTTCACCACCTGCTGCGCACCGTGCTTGATGAACTCGCCACCAATGAAGCGCACATACGAGTCAGCCTGCTCACCATGATTGAGATAGCGGTCCGGACCTTTTTTAGACTCATTGTTAGTATGGAAGGTATCACTGGCGGAATGCGTGCCGATGAAGCCCTTGCCAGCCTTCACGAAATCAAACAGCGCCTGCTTGCCTTCCGCAGACATCGGCGGCTGCTTGTCCGTGCCTTCTTCAAGCAGGTTGCCCGTGGTGTAAAAGAAGACCGCATCAAACTGCGCGAGGTAGTCCTTGGAGAACTTCGAGCCATCTTTGGAAAACTCGAACTCCCACCCCTGCTTGGCCCCCAGTTCCTGCAGCACTTTTTCGGCATGGCTGGGCTTGCCATTCTTCCAGGAGATCACGCTGTGCTCGAAGCCGCTGGATTTGCTGAAGAAGAGGATGCGTGACTTTTTGGCCGCAGGGGCCGCGATCACGAGGCCGATGGCGGCCACAAGGCAAAACAGAGGGGCGAAGATTTTCATGGTTAGGTAGTAGTTGGGAGCATCAACGCCGGTCCAGATCAATGGGTAAATCGACAGCCGTCTTTGTCCCTCTCTTGCGTTATCCCTTCCTCTTGCGGTGTGAAACCTTCCCGTGAAGTCATTCCACGAGCGAGAAGAATAACGCAAGAGGACAGCAAGGCACCCGTTGACGAAACTCGCCCCCCGGCCATGGACTGGAGCGTATCCTGATCCCTGCCCAGACCTTTTCCCATGACTGACATCGTCTCCGCCCTGAACTGGCGCTATGCCTGCAAGCTCTTCAACTCCACCCGGAAGATCCCCGCCGATGTCTGGCAGCAGCTCGAGCAATCCCTCATCCTCACCCCCTCCAGCTTCGGCCTCCAGCCCTGGAAGTTCCTGGTGATCGAGGACAAGGACCTGCGTGAAAAGCTGGTCCCCCATGCCTGGAACCAGCGTCAGATCGCCGACTGCTCCCATCTGGTAGTCATCACGGTGCCAAAAGTCATGAGCCCCGGGCACATCGATGCCAACGTCACCCGCATGGTCGAGGTGCGCGGCGGCACTGCCGATGCGCTCACGGGCTTCCACAAAATGGTCAGCGGCTTCCGCGACGGCATGGAGACCAAGGGCGGCCTGGAACAGTGGGCCAAGCTGCAGAGCTACATCGCCCTCGGCCAGTTCATGCTCGCCGCTGCTCTCCTGGAGGTCGATACCTGCCCCATGGAGGGCTTTGTGCCTGCCAAGTTTGATGAAGTCCTCGGCCTCACCGACAGCGGTTACACCACCGCCGTCCTCTGCCCCGCCGGCTATCGTCACCCCGATGACCGCTACGCCGGCCTGCCCAAGGTCCGCTTCGAAGGCAAGGACGTGATCGAGCACCGATAGGAGATCGAAAGCCTCGGAGAGGCGAAAGGTACTAGCGCATGGCTTTAGCCATGCGTCACGACGAGCCACGTCCCCACCCATGACAGAGTCCCGGAAGGGACGAAAGAGGCTGACGACTCGTCACAAACCCCGCATCAAAACTCCGAACGAATCCGTCGGGACAGGAACACAAGCAGCAACACCCCACCCACCACGGCCGAAGGCATCTCCATCGAACTGACCTCGGAGGCCATCACCGTCGTCGGCACGCCGCTTTCCGAGATGTATTTCCTCTCAGGCTGCGGCCCTTTGACGATGGCCAGCACACTTTCCACGATCAACCACAGCAGCATCACATACAGCACGAGGATCGCCCAGCGCCAGCGCCGGATCAGGCCAATGCCCGTGCCGATGCAAATCCACGGCCCGAGGATAATCAGGATGAAGCCTGAAAGCTCAAAGGTATTGCTCCCATAACCTCCAACCAGCTGATTGGCACCGGCAATGAGACTCATTGGGGAGGCGATGGCTCCGATCAAGACCAGCAGCCACCCCATCAAGGTCACCAAAATGGAGCGTGACGCAGGAAGCGGCGGCGGTAGAGCAGGCTGTTCGGAGTTCATCGTGAATGAACCATCCTACCTCCAATCCCCCGCCTGCAAACGCCAGAGTGCCCGCCTCCGCCTAACGTCGGATGCGGATGGCGTAGCCAGCACCTCATCAGGACTAACCCGTCGTCCGCAAACCTGAGGCCAGCGCATTGATGGACACCAGCAGATCCGGCATCATCCCCTCCGCCGACTCGATCTGACCAGCCTGAATGCGGGCACGCCAGTCACGCAGCAGATTCACCTGCTGCGCATGCAGCACCTTCAGAGGCTCCTCACGAATCTCCAGCGTATAGGCCAGACGCGGACGACGAGCCGCAAACGAGCCATCAAAGAGGTCTTCCAGCACCGTGCGCGTGCGCTCAAACTCCGCCAGGATGATGTCCAGGAAGCGGTCACGGATCTCCGTTTCGGCCACCAGGCTGCTGTAGAGCTTCATGAGCTCAATGTTCGTGCTCACCAGACTGCTTTCGATGTTCGTGAGCACATAGCTCACGAAGGGAGAGTCATGCAGGCGGGCCTTCAGATCGGCAAAGGCAGCCGCATCCGTGGTGCGCAGCTTTTCCAGCGCGGCTCCAGCGCCAAACCAGCCCGGCAGATAAAAGCGGGACTGGGTCCAGGAAAACACCCACGGGATGGCACGCAGGTCATCCAGCGAGGCCTGGCCGGTGCGGCGTGACGGACGCGAGCCGATGCGCGCATTCTCCAGCGCGTCGATCGGTGTGGCCTGGCGGTAAAAGCGCATGAAGTCTGGTGTCTCCAGCAGCGCGCGATACGCCGTGCGACTGTCACTGGCGATCTGGTCCAGCACCCGTGCCAGGGCCTGGTCTGCCGGCTTGCCATGACGATGCCGCGCCGTGGCCGAGGCCGCGGAAGCCATAAGCAGCTCCGTGTGATACACGGCGGAGCCAAGGTGCGCGTATTTCTGCGCGATAGTCTCCCCCTGCTCTGTCATGCGCATCCAGCCACCTAACGAACCCTGTGGCAAAGCCTGCATGAACCAGTGGGTCGGCCCCGCGCCACGTCCCACCGTGCCGCCTCGGCCGTGGAAGAAAACGGCTTCCACCCCATGCTTCGCCGTGGTGGCAGACAGGGCTGCCTGGGCGCGATGCAGCGCCCACTGACTGGCCATGATGCCGCAATCTTTGTTAGAATCTGAATAGCCCACCATCATCTGAAACGCGGGCTTCTCTGCCTTCAGACTGCGCTTGGTGACGGGGTGCTGGAGGAACTCGTCCACGATTCCCGGCCCTGCATCCAGGTCGGCCATGGTCTCAAACAACGGCGTCACAGGCAGCGGGCAGCGCAGGCCGCCTTCACTCCAGGTCATGAGACCCGCCTCACGGGCCAGCACATAGACCGTCAGCAGGTCCTCCATGTTCCGGGTCATCGAGACGATCAGCGATCCCAGCCCCGCCGTGCCATGAGCGGCGATGTGAGCCGCCAGCACTCGATGACAGGCCAGCACCGTGTCAGCCTCAGGTCCGGCAGACATGCCTGCGGCCAGGAAGGGACGGGGCGATTGCAGTTCCTTCTCCAAAAGCGCCCGCTTCTCCGCCAGCGACCAGTCTTTGAGCGGCTTCTCGCCTAACAAACCAGCCGCGCTCAGAAGCTGCTCCAGCGCCTTCTCATGGAAGGCGGAGTTCTGGCGCACATCCAGCGCAGCGCAGTGGAAGCCAAAGGCCTCCAGGCGACGACGGAAAGGCACGATGTATTCCACCACCAGCGCATGATCACCCACGCTCTCCAGCGCCTCGGCATACGCGTTGATGTCCTGCAGCAGTTCGGCGGGAGCTGTATAGGCACCAGCGCTGCCCGGCTTCTCGAGAGCCGCGATCAATCGCGCCCGGATGAGGTAAGCGGCGGCACGCCAGGGCTCTTCCTTGTTCCGGTCCAGGATGTAGCCCACATCGGGATTGGCATCACCACCCAGCACGGTGCCGAGGCGGGAGGTCAGCTCCACCAGCACGGGAGGCGTCTTTTGGAACAAAGAGCTCAGCGGCGAATGATGCGCCAGCTGCTCCACCGCACGACGATGCACCCGCAGAGCATTCTTGCGCAGCTCACGCAGGGCGTTGGCCGTGACGTCCGCCGTCACAAAGGGGTGGCCATCACGGTCACCCCCGATCCAGGTGCCAAAGCGAATGAGCGGCGGCAGGGCATCCACACCCGCAGGATCAAACCCCGCACTGATCCAGGCCTCGCGCAGATGGATGTGCGCACGGGACAGCGCCTCAGGAAACACCTCGCGCAGGTAATGCAGCGCGTTTTGCAGCTCGGCATCGATCGTGGGCCGGGTCACATGGATCTCTCCGGTGCGCCAAAGGTTCTCCAGCTGCACCTCGAGCTGGGACTGGATGCGCGCCTGCTCACGTGGCGTGTAGTCCTTGTTCTCATGGCGGTTCATCAGTGCGTAGATCTCCAGATGCAGATCACGCACGGACTCACGCTTGGCCTCGGTCGGGTGCGCAGTGAGCACCGGCTCCACACACACCTCGCGCAGCACCTGCAGCAGGTCAGCCTCGCTCACGCCCAGAGCCTTCATCTCCTTCAAGTTCTCCGGCCACATGCCCGGCTCAGACTCAGGGCCGCGCTCCTTTTCCCGCAGACGGCGGGTCTGGGAGGCAGCGCGCTCCTCCACGATGTTCAGAAGCTGGAAGGCGATGGACAGTGCCTGCCCCAGCGCACGGTTCGGCTCCGCCCCCACCGTCTGGCAATGGCCAATCCAGGGCAGCTTCTCCGCCAGCCCACCCTCACCCACGCGATGGAGCACGGCAGCAAAGGCCGTCATCAGAAAGCTCAAATCATCTTCCAGGAGGCGGAAGCCGCGCTCCCGCAGGGGGTTGGTGGGGGTCATTCTCCACTCCATAAGCAGGAACAATGCCGCTGCACCTTTCTCGAGTGATGTTTTGCATCTTCCCTGGGACAAAAACCTTCCTGTTTGCCGCCACCCATGATTTAAGGGGCCTTCTCCATGAAAACCCCTGCTCAGCAGCCCTCCGCCCTTCTGGAAGCCCTGGAACCTCGTCTGTCCCCGGCCGGGATTGTGACCGTCAGCGTCGCCGGAGGCGTGCTGACCCTGACGGGGGATGGGGCGGCCAACATGATCGAAATCGTCTCTTCCCATGCCAATGAGTGGCAGCTGCAGGATCCAAATCTCGGCGAGCAGGACCCGTCATTGGATACCAAGTTTGTCTTTGCCGGGCAATCAGTCGACACGGCCGTCAAAGATCTGAAATTGCCCACCTACGCCGGCCTGAAAGTCGTGCTCAACGGTGGCAATGACAAGGTGGATGCGGTCAACCTCTTCACCAACGGCCCGGTGACACTCCAGGGCGGAGATGGCGATGACGACATGTTCATCTCCGGCACCTACAACGGCGCCGTGAGCTTTGATGGAGGCAATGGCAACGATGACGTCGGTGTCTACGGCGGCTACATCAACGGCACCGTCACGGCCAAAACCGGCGCGGGAAATGACACCGTCTATTTCGGTTCCGGAAACTACACCAAAGGCATCACGGCCGATCTCGGCACCGGGGACAACGTTTTCACCCTGCTCACCGACAACTCGTTGAATGTCTTTGGCAATATCAGCATCACCACCGCGGGTGGGGCTACCAATGAGCAGGACTACTACTTCGGTATCAAGAGCGGTGTCATCACGGGGAATGTGACCCTCAAAACGACTGCCGGAGCGGCCTACTACTTCCTCGGGCGGGATGCCAATGACGCCCTGCGCATCAATGGCAGCCTGAACATCACAGGCAGCGCAGGCGCTGACTCCATGCTTCTCGCAGGCAGCATCTCGATCGGCGGCGCGCTCACCGCCAGCCTGGGCGCGGGATCGAACGGGATCTTCAATGGCATCGACACGAACAACAACGACGCCACCCGCCTGGTGCAGCTCACCCTCGGTTCACTGGCCTACACGGGCGGTGCGGGCAGGGACACGGTCTATCTGGAGTGCCCTGAGGTCGTCATCGGCGGAAATGTCGCCGCCACCATGGGTGCAGGTAAAAATGCCATGAGCTTCTTCAACAGCACGGGCACTTTCATCGGCGGTTCCCTCGCCTACACCGGCGGCACGGGCGATGACCGGTTCGACTTCGCAGGTGCTGCGGTGACGGTGGGCGGCAAGTTCACCTTCAAAGGCATGGGCGCGCAGTCGCAGGATGCCGGTGCCGCGAACACTGACAGCGTCTTCATCTACTCCGACTATGCCGTCCTCCACACCGTGGAACTCATCGGAGGTGCCACAGGGAGGGACATCTTTCACCTCGGTGTCGCTGAGGGGGCAGACTTGAACTTCACCTCCACCCTCATCTCGGTTCTTGGCGACGTCATCACCAACACCGGCGCTGGCTACAGCGATGTGGAGCTCACGGACACAATCGTCCACGGCAAGGTCACCCATACGAGCGCCGTCGCCGCCTCCACGGCTTCCGACTACTACTTCATTGAGGATGGTTATGTCACCGGCGCCCTAACCATCAATGCTGCAGGAGCGGCCAATGCCCAGATCGTGATCAATGACACCCTCTGCATCTCCACGGTGACCATCACCACAGGTGCAGGTGACGACCGCGTGGATTTTGACACCCGAACCACCGAGAGCATCGGCATCTGCGTGTTCTATGGAGCGGTGAGCATCTCCCTCGGCACCGGCAATGATGACTGGGTGGCAGGCTGGAATCCCGTCACCGATACCGTGGGGAATAACTTCCGGAGCTCCGTCAAAGTCGATGGTGGCACCGGCAACAATCACTCCTACTACGGCCGCAACAGCAACTGGAACAACACCTTCGTCTACGATCCGGTGTTCCTCGGTGTGATGGCCTATGATCAGGCGGTGCCTTGAGCCTCGCTCAAACCAGCACATCCTTCACCACATTTGCCTGCTCCACGCCGGTGAGACGGAAGTCCAGGCCCTGCGCTCTGAACGTGAAGCGCTCATGCTCGATGCCGAGCAGATGCATCACGGTCGCATGCAAGTCACGCACATGCACGGGCTTCTCAGCCACGTTGTAGCTGAACTCGTCGGTTGAACCATAGGTTAGGCCTGGCTTCACACCGCCGCCTGCCATCCACATGGTGAAGCAGCGCGGATGATGGTCTCTTCCCGCCTCCGGGCTGTCCCATTTCCCCTGCCCTGCCACTCCGCGGCCAAACTCACCGCCCCAAATGACGAGGGTCTCGTCTAGCAGCCCGCGCTGCTTGAGATCCTTGATGAGGGCAGCACTCGGTTGATCCGTATCTCGGCAACGCGCCGTGCACCAGCTCGGCAGACGGCTGTGATGATCCCAGTCTGGATGGAAGAGCTGGATGAACCTCACCCCGCGCTCCACGAGGCGACGTGCCAGAATGCAGTTCGCCGCATAGCTGCCAGCTCTGCGTGAGTCCGGCCCATACATCTCAAAGACATGCTCCGGCTCCTCTCCCAGGTCGGTGAGCTCCGGCACGCTGGACTGCATACGATACGCCATCTCATACTGACGGATGCGCGTGAGGATCTCGGGATCCTGGGTCTTTTCGAAACGCTTTTGGTTAAGCTCGGCAAGCCCGTCCAGCATGCCCCGGCGCAGATGGCGCGGCAGCCCGTCTGGATCACTGAGATACAGCACCGGCTCCTTGGAATTGCGCAGCTTCACCCCCTGATAACGGCTCGGCAGGAAGCCGCTGCCCCAGTAATGATCATAGAGCGGCTGGTCGCTCGGGCGCTGCATCTTCGAGATCAGCACCAGATAGTCCGGCAGATTGCGGTTCAAACTGCCCAGCCCATAGCTCACCCACGCGCCCATGCTCGGCTTGCCTGCGATCTGGTTCCCCGTGAGGAACAGCGTCATGGCCGGCGCATGGTTGATCTGGTCCGTGGTCATCGACTTGATGAAGCACAGGTCATCCGCCACTCCTTGCAGATGCGGCAGCCACTCGCTGATCGTCGCGCCGCTCTGACCACATTGGGAAAACTTCGTGATGCCCGGCAGGATGAGCTGCTTCTGGTTCGCCGTCATCGTCGTCAGACGCTGACCGTTGCGCACGGATTCCGGCAGTTCCACGCCCGCCCACTTCATCAGGCCCGGCTTGTGATCGTACAGCTCGAGCTGCGATGGCCCGCCGGACTGCGTGAGGAAGATGACCCGCTTCGCCTTCGGCGCGAAGTGCGGCAGTCCTGGAAGCCCGGGGACACCCGACTCCACCGCCCCTGCGCTGCCCATCATCGAACCCAGCGCCATCGCCCCCACCGAAACCCCGGTGCATTGCCCCAGGAAATAGCGGCGTGTGGTATGGAGAGATTCGTGCTGAGGGTGATCGAGCATGCGTGTCAGGTAGCATCAACGTCCTCCAGCCCCCTTCAATGACGTCTTGGCTGGATTTTGCATGGTCACGCGAGTTTGCTGCAAGCCCGCCGCGGAACTCGGCCGCACTTGCACACACTGCCCAACGCGGCCACAGCAAGGACAAGCCAGCGAAGCCCAAGCCCGCTACCGACCACGATATGAAAAAGCTCCCTTTTGAATCCCTGCCCAGTGTCTCTGAGCTTTTTGATCATGCCCGGACGCTGGTCAAAGAGGGTAAAGTCGAGGGCAGAGACGCCCAGGGCCTGGCTCGCGACATCATCACGGACGCCGTTCACGACTGGCCTGAGCTCAACAAGAATGCCTTGATCAACAAGCTGCGGAAGATGCTGGTCATCATCCACCGCCGGGAAGACGGCACGCCGGACAGCTTTGAGGGCGTCATCCTGAACCCTCACAACAGCCAGTCTTACCCAGTCTGGGTGAAAGGCCTGGATGGCACCGAGTGGAAGGGTACCTATCACAAGAATCAAGACCCACAGGTGACGCATTTGGAGCGCATTGAGCCCGCCCCGCCACATCAGCCTTAAAAGGCCCGTCAGACTATTTCGAGGCGGGCTCCACCAAGGTCACCGACCGCCATTCGACACGATCAAACTTTGTCGGGCTCATGTAGGAACCCACGCCTAGCGCTGCTCGTCGCGCCCGTGAGTTCCACTCCCAGGGCGCTGTGGTGTTCAGCTTCTTGCCCGCAAGGTCGAACTCCTTCTGAAACACGCCGTCGACACTTACCCGCACCACATTCGGCCTCACCTCCAGGAGAAGCTCATAACTGCGCCCATTCTCCAGCGGAAAGCGGAAGCCGTAGCCCTTTCTCAAGTCCTCATCGTCGATCATCTGCACGCCTGCGAGGGCCTCGGCCCACGCATCCAGCTCCACGCTTCCGGTGGTGCCCTGAGCCATGAAAAACAACGCCACGGAATACTGCCCCGAGAGCCTCGTGAACTTCATCCGCGCATCATAACTCTCCGGCAGCTCATGCTCCAGAATGATGGCACAGATCTGGTCATTGGAACTCAGGATGCCGTTGTCATTCTTCCAGTCACCACCGACCACATCCTCATAGATCCGCGCTCCGGCGATCGCATCGCGCCACGGTCCAAACTGCTTTTCGACGACCTTCTTCTGTGACTGCATGATCCACAGAGCACCCAGAGCTCCCAAGCCCAGCACAAGCAACATCGCGACGGCTCCAATGATGCCCGCACGCGGCAGCCGAAACCGTGTTCGTGCCGGGCGATGCAGTGCCAAAATGAAATCCTCGATCTTCGCGAAGCGCTCCTCTGGATTCGGCTTCATGGCGCGCATCACAGCCTCACTGACATGCACCGGCACCTCAGGCCTCACACGATTCGGCGAATCAAAACTACCACGAGGTGTCTGCCCAGTAAGCAGTTCATAAGCGATGACACCGAGCGCGAAGACATCCAGCCGAGCATCCAGAACGCCGCCCTTGAGCTGCTCGGGAGCCATGTAGTCCACCGTGCCCACTGTCGTGCCCGTGAGTGTGAGACGTGCGCTGCTTTCATGCAGAGGCAGCGCCAGTCCAAAGTCCGTCACGCGCGCCGTGCCGTCACTCGTGAGCAGCACATTTTCCGGCTTCATGTCCCGATGAATCACTCCTGAGACATGCGCCACTTCCAGTCCTGCCGCGATTTGCCGCAGGATGCGCAGCGCCTCATCCACTGGCAGCCCTTTCGGATGCTGGCGCAGCTTCTCACGCAAGCTGCCACCTTCGATGAACTCCATCACGATGGCCGCGCTGCCATCTTCCAGCTTCTGAAAGTCATGCACGGCCACGATGTTCGGATGTCGCAGCCTGGCCATCAGTCGAGCCTCGCGCTCCAGCCTCTCTAAAAACAGCGGATCATCCGCGAGCTCACCCGCCAGCACCTTCACCGCCACCTCACGGTCCAGGCTCACCTGCCGCGCCAGATACACCGCGCCCATGCCACCACGGCCCAGCGGAGCCTCGATCTCGCACCCAGGCACCACCACTTCCTCAGAACCAGACTTCGATCCCAGCCCCTGCGCCATCAGCGCCTCCGGGTCCAGCCCGGAGAGTCGGCGATGCGGTGGCGTGCGGTCTGTCATTCGTCATACCGCTGCCGCAAACACCCCGCCCCTGCAACTGCGCAAACACCCCCCATCAAGGAGCGGGACTTGCCAAGTCCCGTCCGGGGGCCCTTGCCTTCAATCCGCCTTTCGCAGCCCCGCAATAATCTGCCTGATCTGCGCCCGATGCAGCGCCATGTGCATGGCCGCCACCGCATGCCACTTCGCCGCGTCAAGCGCGCCGAACCAAGGATGCTCAAAGCGCGACTGAGTCTTCAGATCCTTCACGCTCTCCACCACCGAAAGCACGAAGCCGCAGGACTTCTCATACTCAGCTTCCACATCTTGCGTCACCGCCGGATCAGGCTTCACCGCTGCCGTGCTCGCCTTCCCCGGAGGCACCACACCCTTTGCCAGGCTCTTGATCACCATCGCGAAGGAGATGTTCGTGATGCGCAGATGATCCAGCGTCATCCACACCGACCAGTAGCGGCTGCTGTCCTCCAGACCTCGCGGTCGCGGAATGAGCACGCGAGTCCCTCGCCAAGCAGGATCGCATGAATCCACCAACTCACGGATTGTAGCCCGCTCGCGCATAAAATCAGCCGTGTGCTTCTCTTTGCTTCCGCGAAGGCAGCGCAGCCCGAACATCAGCCAGGCCATGTAGAGCTCGACGACAGGCAGACCTGCTCCCGGAGGAGCCAGCGTGGGTTCAGCGGTGGTGGTGCTCATGGCAAAGCACGGCTGCCATTTTACTTTTACTTTGCAAGTAAATTAACTTTTGAAATGCAAGCATTCCTAAAGGATCATGTCACCATGCCCGCCGCCAAGAAGCGCCCAACACCCCGCTCCCGCGCCAAGACGCCTCCCCCGCCATCACGCCGATCCCCCTGCCCCGTGGCCTGCGCGCTGGACCTCTTCGGCGACCGCTGGACGCTGCTGGTGATCCGCGACCTCATGCTCGGCCGCACCAGATTCAAAGACTTCACCGCCTCCCCCGAAAGTATCCCCACGAACATTCTCAGCGACCGCCTGGGGCGCCTCATGGAAAGCGGCATCATTCACCAAATCCCCGCTGCCGATGGCACCAAGCGCCTCGCCTACACCCTCACCGAAAAAGGTACCTCCCTCAAACCCATCCTCAAATCCATCCGCGACTGGGGCCTCACCTGGGAACCGGGGACACAGGTCATGCAAGCAAACCCAGCTAACCACTAATAGTCACTGATGTTCACTTATGACCAAGCCATAAAGGTTTGGAACATAAGTGCCTATCAGTGGCCATTAGTGGTAAATAAATTCTGCTTCCATCAAGCGACGGCCAGCACCTGCATCAGATACCCCATCTCCTCATCCACCGGCGCACCATCCGGCTGGGTCTCAGCCACCGCCGACCTCAGCGACTCACGAAACCGCGTGCGCAGCCGGTGCACCGCCACTTTAAAAGTGTTCGCGCTCATGCCCAGCCTCTCGCCCGCGGCCGCATAGTCATCCGAACCACCTTCACCCGTGAGGAAAGGTCGCATCACCGCAAACTCGGCGGACTTGCCACGCGCCGTCACATGCTGCTCCACACTCGCCAACGCCTGATCCAGCACCGTGAGCGCCCATTGACGGTCATACATATGATCCGCGCTCTCGCCCTCGATCTGCTCCACCTCATACCAAGCCTCGGCCTTAGCCGCATCAAAGGAGATGATGTTCCCGCCACCGCGTTTCTGGCGTGATTCCTTCCGCTGCTCGTCATGCACATGCCGGCGAAACGCTGTGAGCATGAAAGTGCGCAGCTTGCCCAGGCTCGGATCGGCGGCGGCAAAGAGCTGCTTCGTCAGCACCTGCACAAAAAAACCCTGCACATAGTCTTCCGCATCTTCTGGCGATGCCCCGAATCGCCGGCTCCACGAATACAGCGGAAACCAATACGCCTGGCACAGATCTCCCAAAGCCCGCGCCGCCAGCTCCCCCTGCCCCTGCGATTGCAGCACAAGGCTCCAGCGGGTGGGTTTAAAAGCAGCGGGGAGGGTTTCAGGCATGTGCGGATACCCTAGAGCAGAAATTCCGGTCTTCACACTTTCTTAACACCCTTCCGCAGGTCGTTCACTGGTAGCGCGGGGCCGCTGAACAAGGGTGGGCCTGTCATGAATGACTCCGACAAGCCCGGTCTCCATAAGCTCTCCACCTCCACCCTCGTCATCGCCGCACTCGGCGTGGTCTTCGGCGATATCGGCACCAGCCCTATCTACACATTAAAAGAGTGTTTCAGCCCGCACAGCCCGCATCACATCGCCGCCACGCATGCGCATATTCTCGGCGTGGTTTCGCTCGTCCTCTGGGCGCTGATCCTGCTCGTGTGCATCAAGTATCTCGTCTTCGTGCTGCGGGCGGACAACAAGGGTGAAGGCGGCGTGCTCTCGCTCATGGCCCTGGCCGCGCACGGCTTGAGTGAAGCTTCCAAACGACGCGCGGTGATCGTGCTGCTCGGCTTGTTCGGCGCCGCGCTGCTTTTTGGTGATGGCATCATCACGCCCGCCATCTCCGTTTTGAGTGCCGTGGAAGGTCTGAAGGACGGCGGCCTGCTCGGTCATGCACCAGCAGATCTCCACGCGGCCACCGCCTGGGAACATCATACGCAGTGGCTCATCGTCATCATCACCGTGGGCATCTTGATCGGGCTCTTTTCCGTGCAGTTTCTTGGCACAGCACGGGTCGGCAGATTCTTCGGCCCCATCACCGCGCTGTGGTTTGTCAGCCTCGCCGCACTCGGGGTTCCGCATCTTCTGCGCGGACCAGAGATCCTCGCCGCTTTCAATCCCTGGCACGGCTGGCACTTCCTCATGACGGGTGGTCATGAGGGCTTCGTCATTCTCGGTTCGGTCTTCCTCGCCGTCACCGGTGGCGAGGCGCTCTATGCTGACATGGGCCACTTCGGAGCCAGCCCCATCCGCCGCGCCTGGTTCACGCTGGTGCTGCCAGCCCTGGCGCTGAATTACCTCGGCCAGGGTGCCATGCTCATGCATGAGCCAGAGCTAGCCCATGCGCCCTTCTTCCAAATGGCACCTTCATGGGCCGCGCTCCCACTGGTGCTGCTCGCCACAGCCGCCACGGTTATCGCCTCGCAAGCGCTGATCACCGGCACCTACTCGCTGACCCTCAGCGCGGTGCAGCTCGGCTACCTGCCGCGCATCAGCATCCGTCACACCTCCGAGCACGCACGCGGCCAGATCTACATTCCGCTGGTGAACTGGCTGCTCATGGTGGCCTGTCTCGCCCTCGTGCTGGTGTTTCGCACCTCATCCAACCTCGCCGCCGCCTATGGCGTGGCGGTGACGATGACCATGCTCATCACCACCATCCTCTTCTACTTCGCCGCACGTTCGCTCTGGCAGTGGAGCATCGCGAAAGCGCTGTTGTTATGCAGTTTGTTCGGCCTGATCGAGCTCGCCTTCCTCAGCGCGAACCTGCTCAAATTCTTCGATGGCGGCTGGCTCCCCATCGTCGTCGGCATCATCCTCTTCCTGCTCATGACCACCTGGGCCACGGGCCGCCGCCTCGTGCGTGCCCGCATGGATGAAAGCGCCCTCTCGCAGGAGATGCTGGTCACCAGCCTCATGCGCCGCCAGCCCATCACCGTGCCCGGCACCGCCGTCTTCATGACCAGCACCAGCGGCCGCACACCCGTGGCCCTTTTGCACAGCCTGAAGCACTACCACGCCATCCATCAGCGAGTGATCTTCATGACCCTCGTCGTCGAAGACGAACCCTGGGTGCCGCCGAGCCGTCGCGTGCTCGTCGAATCCCTAGGCGAAGGTTTCTGGCGCGTCACGGGTCGATACGGCTTCATGCAAAAGCCCGATGTCCCGCGCCTGCTCCGCCAATGCGCCGCGCATCACCTCGAAGTCGCCGCCGAGACCACCACCTTCTTCCTCGGTCGCGAGATCATCCTCCCCAGCTCCAAGCCCGGCATGGCCCGCTGGCGCGGCAAAATGTTCGCCCTCGCCAGCCGCCTCGCCGAACAACCCGCCACCTACTTCCAAATCCCCGTCGGCCGCGTCATCGAGCTCGGGCAGCAGGTGGAGATATAAAGTGTCTAAAGCATCGATGATCCATCTCTCGCTCCATCTCAGAGGCCACTCAAGAAGGTCGCTCAACCTTTGGGTCTCCTTCGCGACTGAGGCATTCGAAATCGGAGACGTTGATCGTGATGATCTTGTCTGCTCCAACTTTCTTGGCGGCGATGAAATGCATGTAGTCGTAGACGGCCCCACCACGAACACCTTGCTGTCGCGCTTGAGCCTGTGCATCCAAGATGTCATCGACGGTGAGTTCAACGAATTGCACACAGGGACGAATACTTTCTCGGATCATCCGCGCCGCGAAGTCAGCATCGATTCGTGTCCCTAACCTGCCGCCAGTCAGAGTGGCAAAAGTCTCATTGAGGGCATGGGGACTTGTCCAGATTCCAGCCTGTCCCATGAGTGCATCGCAAGCCGGATAGTCGGGATCATCGGGCAGAAGCGATGAGACCAGGATTGAACTGTCCAGATAACGCGTCATTTGCGGAGGGCACGGTTGGCGAGCGCCTCACGCTCCTCACGCACGGCACTCCCCACATCCATCTGCAATCCTGTCGGGGCGAGCACCAGACGGCCGCTGGGCGAAAGCATGGCTTCCGTGGCAACTGGAATGTCTTTGACGATCTCGATTCGTCCCGGCGTGACTTCGGCACGGATACGTACACCCGGTGCCAAGCCAAAGACACGGAGCAATGGCTCCGGGAGCGCGATCTGGCCCGATTGGTCAATGGTAAGGGTCGCCGTCATAAGGATAAGTTAGGCTTATCGGACAAAAGCTCAACCCCGGGTTTGCCCCTCTCAGAGAGGTCCTTGGGTACTCTTGTTTCACAGCTTCTTAACGGCCTAAGCACACCTGTTTACTGGCGGCGCCATGTTTTAAAGGCACCATGGAACCATGAACTCCTCCGAGACCCACTCCCCCAAGCCACCCCGCCCGCCGGTGCCGGTGGCGGTGGCGGTGGTGGGGCAGTTTAGCTGGGGGCTGACGACCTTGTTTGTGCTGGCCTCGGCTTGCTGGGCGGTGCTGCCGTACACGGGGCACATGTTTGCGGCGCTGGTGTTTCTGCTGGCGATCGTGCTGGCGGGCACGCGGTGGAATCGCAGCGCGGTGCTGACGATGGCGGTGGCAAGCGCGCTGGTGTGGAATTTCATTTTTGTGCCGCCGAGGTTCACGCTGCACATTGAGAGTCCGCAGGACGTGGTGATGTTTGTGATGTTCTTCATCGTGGCGCTGAGCATGGGGCATCTGACGACCCGCTTGCGCGAACGCGAGGCGGCGCTGGAGCGGCATCATCAGGAGCGCGAGCAGCTCCTGGCGGAGAAGCATCGCGCGGAACTGCTAGCGGAGGCGGAGACGCTGCATCGCACGCTGCTGGACAGTGTCTCGCATGAGCTGAAGACACCGATCTCCATCATCCGCACGGCGATTGACGGCCTCGGCACCGAGAATCCCTTTGCGCGTGAGATCGAGACCGCGAACCGGAGGCTGCAGCGGATCGTTGAGAACTTTTTGGAGATCACACGCGTGGAATCCGAAGCCGTGAAACCGCGCCCCGAATGGTGCGAGGCCACGGATGTGCTGGACCAAGCCACGCGGACACTGAAGCGCGAGCTCGGCGCGCATCCGCTGAAGGTCAGCGGGTTTGCGGATCTGCCGCTGCTGATGCTGGACAGCCGCCTGCTCGCCCAGGCCGTGAGCAATGTGCTGCACAACGCCACGCTGTATGCGCCGATGGGCACGCCGATTGAGCTCAGCGCCACGCTGGCGGACGAGCAACTGGAAGTGCGCGTGCGTGATCATGGCCCTGGTTTGCCCGAGGATGTGGACGACCGCGTGTTTGAGAAATTTTACCGCACTCCTGGTTCGCCCGCCGGTGGCACGGGCCTGGGCCTGGCCATCTCCCGCGGCCTGATGCGGGCACTGAAGGGCGACATCACCGTGCGAAACCATCCGGAAGGCGGCGCTGAATTCACGCTTCACCTGCCGGTCAAAATCCGCCAGTCTCCCGAGCCATGAGCAAAGCCCTGATCATCGATGACGAAACGCAGATGCGCCGGCTGCTGCGCATGGTGCTGGAAACTCGCGGGCATGAGGTGTGCGAGGCCGCGGACGGCCAGCTCGGTTTGCAGGAAGCGGCGTTTCATCGTCCAGATGTCGTCTTGTTAGACCTCGGGCTGCCGGGGCTGAGCGGCATCGAGGTGCTGAAGCGGCTACGCGAATGGAGTGATGTGCCGGTGCTCATCCTCAGCGTGCGTGACCAGGAAGCCGTGAAGGTGGAGGCACTGGAAGCCGGGGCCGATGACTATGTCACCAAGCCCTTTGGCACGGCGGAACTGCTGGCGCGGCTGAATGTCATTCAGCGGCGTCGTTTCACCCGGCAGAGTCCGCAGATCACGGCAGGCGCGCTGGTGCTGGATCTCTTGCATCATGAGGCGACTCTGGAGGATGCGCCTTTAAAGCTCACGCCCACGGAGTTTGCGCTGATCAAAGTGCTGGCGGAGCACGCCGGGCGCATCGTCACGCAAAACCAGATCATCCGCCAGGTCTGGGCCGGGCAGAGCAGCGATGCCAGCGAGGGCCTGCGCGTGCACATCAACCACCTGCGCAAGAAGCTCGGCGAGACCGGGCCGAAGATCGTGAATGAGCCAGGGATCGGGTATCGGCTGGAGGCGGAGTGATGTGTGGTGGCAGGAAAGATTTTTGAGGGTACCGTGTAACCGCCTGCTGGGTTTGACCAAGAAACAGGAGCCATGCCCCCCCTTTTCTCGAAAATCGTTCTCTTTCTCGGTCTGACCGTGCCTGCTCTGGCACAGGTCACGACGAGTGGTTTCCAGAACCTGCCGCGCATGGAAGCTCCCGGCACACTGCTGAGCCATCCCATCACCAACGGCTCCGAGCCGATCGGCCGCACGACTTCCATCAACTATCTGAATGGCTGGATCATCGTGGGCGCGGAACAACCCGGATCGCGCGGTGGCTCGGACTGGCTGATGCGTGTGTATGACATCAGTGATCCGACGAACCCGATCCGGCGCTATCCTTCGGACTTTGGGCTGCCTGCGAACCAATACCCTAACAATTCATGGATCTACGGGAACTACGGCTGGAACGCCCATGGCACGGCTCAGTATGGCAATCTGCTGCTGCCGGATCCCATTCGCGTGAACGGGTTTGGCGGCATCGTGGAGCGTGGTGGCACGAATGGCATTCCGGACTTGGCGCATCTGCCCGTGTGGTACAATCGCTCAGCTCAAGCAGGACCCTGGAATGCGACGCTGCTGTGGTATGACACGGATGACTCGGACATCACCATCAGCCGCTCCTACCTCGGCCAAAACGGCTTTGTCATCAATCGACCGCTCGGCACCTTTGATCATGTGGGGCCGTATGGCGGCGGCGACTGGCACCCGATGATCTTTGGTGACCTGCTGATCATGGCCCGGAGCGGTGGAGCAGCGAATGACGGCATCGTGGTGTATCGGCTGAACTACCTGAACATGGATGACGGCAACGCCGCGAATGATGTGGTGACACCGAGCTATGTCGGATCTCTCAGCGGCGGCTTCCAGGGCTACTGGCCTAACCTATTTAGCGATGGAACGGGGCTTTTCGTGATCGGCTCGACGACGAACATCCTCATGGGCGCGGACATCACCTCCGCCACGATGCCAGGTGTCACGCCGAACATTCAAACACTGGCGAGCATGACCGTGCCAGATTTCAGTAATGCGTCTTATCCGGTGTATCAGGACAATTTTGGGTTCATTCATAACCGGAAGATCGATATGACCCGCTTCCTGGCGGGCGATGCGAATCCGATTGTGCTTACGCTGAATGAAGCGAATCCGCCGAGGCAGGCCGGTGCCCCTGCCCTGCCCCAAGGTTCGCTGGTCGGAGTGAACTGCTCGCAGATGTCCCTGCCGCTCGGCAACCTCTGGCTCACAGGTGGTTATCCCATTCCAAATTTCAACCAGGGCATGGGCGTGTGGGTCCATCAGCAGGCCGCGGACACCACACCACCGCGTGTGAGCTTTCACATCCCGCAGGTGAACCGCACGAACTACTCGCGGCATGCACCGCTGAGCTTCCTGATTCACGAACATCCGCGCAATGGTGGCCCGCGCAATGGCATCGATTTTACCGTCCGGCCCGTGCAGGCAGGAGACACACTGGGTGCCTTTGTGCCAGGATTCCTCCTGCATGACTTCTCGGGCAACATGACCTTCACGCCGGATGCGAGTCTCGCAGCGGACACGACCTATCAGGTCGATTTCCATTCCAATCCTGGCCTCGAAATCGGCTTTCGAGATGCGGCGGGAAACTATATCGAACCTTACTCCTATCGATTCTCCACAGGCGGTGGCATCAACAGCACTTTGCCGCCAGTTTTCACCAGTCTGACGGCGAGCAACTACCAGCCTGCGCCGAACCAGCAGATCACCGCCACGGCTTCGGCCACGGGCACGGGACAGTTGCAGTATCGTTTCAACTTCGATAGCAGTTGGACGACCTGGAGCACGAGCGCCACGGCAAACTTCACTTATACCATTGCGGGCCGCCCGCGCGTGCTGGCGCAGGTGCAGGATGCGAATGGGAACATCGCCACGAACTCCATGCGGCTGCTGGTGATCACGGCGCTTCCGGGCGGACCTCGTCCGACACAGAGCTCCACCATGGCGATTGGCGATGATGCAGGTGTGCGCCGTCTTTGGAGTGTGAATCCGGATGCTAACACCGTGACCGTGATCCGTGCGGACACCGGAGAAAAACTGCATGAGCATGCCGTGGGTGTGAATCCACGCAGCATCGCGCGAGATGCGAATGGTCGCTACTGGGTCACCTGCCATGGCAGTGATGAGATCCGCGTGCTGAATGCGGATGGCAGCACGCATGCGACGATCCCGCTGGCGTATGGAGCCGCGCCTTTCGGTGTCGCGCCTTCACCGGATGGGCAGTCGCTCTTTGTCACGCTTTATGGTTCGGGGCATCTGCATCGCTACAGCGCGGCGAATCCGGCGGCGGCACCGGTGGTGCGCAGCACATTTACCACGGCACGAGCCATCGCGGTGAGTGCGGATGGCACACGGGTGCTGGTCACGCGCTTCATCTCACCTGAACTGGAAGCTGAGGTGGCGGAGTTTGCGGGCACTTCGGGGGCGCTGACACTCACGCGCACCTTCCGTCTCGCGGCTTCATCGACCATTGACATTGGCGACCGGGCCTCGGGCACGCCTAACTACTTGTCTGGCATCGCAATCTCACCGGATGGCACACGCGCAGCCATCGTCTCAAAACAGGACAACACACAGCGCGGCACCTTCTTTGGCGTGGGAAACCTCACGCATGAGACCACTTCGCGCGCGGTCATTTCCTTGCTGGATCTCGCAAACACTCAGGCCGAGATCCCGCACTCACGACGTGACTTTGACAATAGCGACAGCCCCAGCGCGGTGACCTACACGCCGCTGGGAGATACCTTGCTCGTCACACTGCAAGGCAACAATCGCGTGGTCGGGCTGGATGCCTTCAGCCTCGCGCCGTTGGTGGAGCAGATCACCACCGGCTCTACCTTCACCTCGCCAGCGGTGATCTCGCTGGATGTGGGCACCGGGCTTGCGCCGCAGGGTGTGCTGGTGGATGCGACGAGCCAGCGTGTCTTCACGCAGGACTTCATGGGCCGCAGTATCACGGTGCTAAATGCCGTGCCGTTTCTGGGTCAGAACCAGACCGCGCTGCCGAACCTCGTCACCACGAATGCGGTGAGCAATGAACTGCTCAGCACTCAGGTGCTGCAGGGCAAGCGCATCTTCTACAATGCCGCCGATGCGCGCATGAGCGCGGACAGCTACATCTCCTGCGCCACCTGCCATGTGGATGGTGGTCACGACGGTCGCGTGTGGGACTTCACCGGTCGTGGTGAAGGTCTTCGCCGCACCACGGATCTGCGCGGTCGCACCGGCATGGGCCATGGAGCGGTGCACTGGAGTGGCAACTTTGACGAGATCCAGGATTTCGAACATGACATCCGGGGTCCTTTCGGCGGCACGGGCTTCCTGAATCTCTCGCAGCAGCAGTTTGCCGCGCAGCATCCGAGTCCGGCGAGCGGCAAGACCGGCCTCAGCGCGGATCTGGATGCGCTGGCGGCCTATGTTTCCTCGCTCACTCCCGCGCACACACCTCGCAGCCCGGCGCGAAATGCCAATGGCACCTTCACGGCGGCAGCTCTTCGCGGCCAAACCATCTTTGCTTCACAGAACTGTGTCTCCTGCCATAGCGGACCGTCTTTCACGAACAGCACACTGGTGAATGTGGGCACGCAGTCGACGATCAGCGGGCTGCGGCTCGGACAGACATTGCCAGGCATTGATACCCCGACGTTGCATGGCCTGCATGCCACACGCACCTATCTGCATCATGGCCAGGCGGCGACCTTGGAAGATGTCTTCGGCTATGCCGGAGGCACCTTCCTGCCGGGCGCTAGTGGACAGTTCTTCGGAACTTCCACAGGACCGATGAGTGATGACAACACCCAGGGCGGAGGCGGTTTCAATCGCGGCATGCTGGCAGGGGGAGCGGCTTACCTTGGCGGCGCCGAAGGCAGCTCAGGCGTGACCTTCAACAATGTGAACGGAGGCAGCGGTGGCATCGCGAGAGTCGCGATGCGCTATGTCCGGCAGTACAATGGCGGCACGGCTTTCCTACGGGTGAATGGAGTGCAGCAGCAACTGACGGTGGAGCGGCAATACCCCGACAACTCCTGGCAGATCAGCGGCTGGCGCTGGCTGACGGTCAATGTCTCGCTGAATGCAGGGGCGACCAACACGATCGAGGTTGTGAAGGGCAATGGAGATCTCGTGGTGAATGCCCTGCTGGTCGCGAATGCCCCCCAGCTCACCACCGCGCAGCCGCACAGGTTGGTGCAGGATGTGCTCAACAGCGGTGATCGCAGTGATCTCCTCGCATACCTGGTGCAGCTCGATGGCCGTGATGCGGCAGGCGTGCCGCTGGCACCTCCGGCAGCGCCTTCACCGCTAGCCCCGAGCATCATCAGCGAGCCCTCCGCGATCACGCTCGCCGTGGGGAACACACTGCACTTCACGGTCGCTGTTGGCGGCACGGGTCCTTTTACCTTCCAGTGGAATCGTGGAGCCACGCCGGTGGGCACGAACAGTCCTGAACTGACGATTCCCTCCGTGCAGTTGAGCGATGCCGGAACTTACATCTGCACCATCACTAACGGTCAGGGCAGTGTGAGCACCACGGCTGCCCAGGTCACGGTCAATCCCAGCCTAACCATCACCACGACCACGCTGCCAGCGGCCACGGTCGGTGTGCCTTACCAGGTGAATCTGGCGGCGGTGGGTGGTGTTTCGGCTCGTACCTGGAGTCTCGAAGGCGGCGTGCTGCCGCCGGGCATCACGCTTTCCGCATCGGGCCTGCTCAGCGGCAGTTCCGTGGCTCCCGCGCTGTCCGGCCTCATTCTTCGGGTCACAGACACCTCAGGCACGGACACACAGGTGCTGACGCTGGATGTCCAGCCGGTCGCAGGTTTCGTGAGCGATCCCGATCTGATCCTGCACTACACCTTTGATGAAGGCGGCGGCACGCAGGTCTGGGACAGCGCCACTGCCGGCAACAACCACGCCACTACAGTAACGGGTGCGCATTGGGTCAGCAGCGGCCGCTTTGGCGGAGCCTATGGTCCCAGCGATGCCAGCAACGTGATCAACCGCTTCTTCCCGGCCAACCAGGGCGATTTGAATTTCACACCCCGTGGTGATGCCTTTACCATCTCCGTCTGGGTCCGCACCACGGGTGCTGGCGGTTATCGCATGGTCCTTGGCAAGGACGACGGTATCGTCAGCGGCTATGCCCAGATCCGCATGGGCACGGCGGGCTCCATGGGCATCCTGCAGGGCATTACGGGCGGCCAGTTCAGCGCCCAGTTGGGCATCTCCCCCGCTGTCAATGACGGCCAATGGCACCTGCTGACCCTGGTGAACGAGAATGTCTCAGGCACCTGGCGCAGCCGGTTTTACTACGATGGCGGTGTTCAGTTCACCCAGTTCAATACCGGTCCCGGGAGCACCCACCCCGGCCTGCTGCGGGTAGGAGATACCACCCTGGGCGGGAATCCCTGGCTGGGCCAGATCGATGACCTGCGCATCTACCGCCGAGCCCTGTCCGCCGCCGAGGTCACTGGTCTTTACACGGCTCCAGACGTGCAAAGCTTCTCCCACTGGCTGACCACGAATCTCACCCCCGCCCAGCAGGCTGATCCCCAGCTCAATGGCCCCGGCCATGATGCTAATGGCAATGGCGTGCCCAATGCGGTCGAGTTTGCCCTGGGCAGCGCCGCCATGACGCCCCTCAGCCTCCAGCTCAGCGGACCTCCGGGAAACCAGACCGCGCACCTCTCATTAACTCGCAACAGCCTCGCCCGCGGGCTGACGCTGATCGTGGAATCCACCACGGATTTTGGCACCTGGACACCCCTGGCGACGAGCATCAATGGCACGGTGCCGACGGGCCCGGCCGTGATCAACGAAGGGGCAGGCATCATCCGGACGCTCAATGTGCAGTCACCGGCAGGGGTTTTGCCCACTTTTTACCGCCTGCGTGTGCTGGTTCCGTGAGGGCTGGCTAAAATCTTTCCATCGACGACTTTAGTTTTGACATCCAAAGTGCGATTCGACATCCTCGCCCCGCTTTTTATGAAAAAATACCTCGCTCTCGCGGCCCTCCCACTTTTCGCCATTTCTTGCTCCTCGACTCCACGTCCCCTGAAGTATTCTGACATCCCTGAACGTCCGTCCCAGCAGTTCTCTGAGGATGGCACGGATCTCACAAACCGTGGACTCGGCTACCCAGTGCGCGGCGTGGGCCGTGGTGCCGAAACCTCCATCGACATCGTGGAAGACACCTCTGACTATGGCACTGGCGTCACCACCCGCTTCGCTCGTGACGGTTCGAACATCATTTTCAAATCCGCCAACCGCGGCACGAACGTGGTCCGCAAGGAAGCCACCCGTCTGGCTGAAGTCGTTTATGATGTGAATGACAGCGGCACGCAGTTCATCCATGACGAAACCATCGACAACACGAACTGGGTTCTGAACGGCTATGAGCGCACCATGTATTCCGGCGGCACCGTCGTTTGCGGCGTGATGACCACCTACGGCAACATCTGGGACAGCGCCACACGCGGTCTCTTCGGCGGCCTGCTCCGCTGCACCGTGCGTGACACCAAGCCTTACATGGTCGGCAGCCTGAATGACACCATCGTGGACAACACGATGCCTGGCCACGGCTGGCGCAAGCGTCTTCCAGACCTTTCCGCCTATCAGATGGTGGAGCAGACCAGCGCCAAGGAAGTCTACACCGGCTCCAAGTAAGCTGAACGGTCTAGTTTAAACTTTGAAGGCGGCTCCAGATGGAGCCGCCTTTTTTGTTAGCAGGCGGGAACTTCAATGAGGCGAACGAAAGGACTAAAAGGACAGCAAGGGACGCGTAGCAGCTCCCTAAAGGACAATGCTCAACTGGGAACGGCGAACGGAGAACCGTGAACTGTTTTTGATTTACAGCCTTTCGCCGGGACCGAGGCGGCGGCGGGTCTCATCATCACTGCCACGTGCGCGGACGGTGATGAAGGCGCTGGCACTGAGGATGGCGGCGCCACACCAGATACTAAGGGTTTGAAAACTCATCACCTGCAGAGCGGCGAATGCCAGCGGAGGTGCCAGGAGTCCGCGCGCCCCGGTGAGAAAGGAGTGCACGCTCATGTATTCAGCCACCGCATGCTTGGGGGCCAGCTTGGTGACCCAGAGTCCCCAGGTCACATTCCCACCGGCATTCGCCAAGCCCCAGAGGCCCATGCCGAGACACCAGGTGAAGTGACTTTTCCCCAGGAAGAAAATGAGGATGGCGACGGCAAAGATGACATTGAGAATGGAACGGACGGTGAAGAGCCCCACGCGATCATAGATGAGGCCCCAGGGATAAGAGCTCACCATGCGGAAGGCCACCGGCACCACGCCGGTGATCCAGGCCACCTCACGCTCCGGCAGATTGATGCCGTGCTTGGGATTGGCCAGATACTCCACAAACAAACTGGCGGCGATGAGATTACCGATGCCCATCATCATCCAGGAGATCAGCAAGGTGCGAAAGTCGCGGTCAATCCGCACCCAGCGCAAGGCTGACCACAGGCGGGTGTCACCATTTTCCGTGTTGTCCCAGGCAATGGCGGGAAGGCCATAGGTCCACGACCCCGAAATGAAGCCGCTCGCGGCAAAGCACCAGAGAAGCCAGGTGTAGTTGGAGATGTCCCGGTCTAACAACCAGGCGCCAAAGAATCCAAAAGCCACGGCGGCCGCAGAACGCGTGACACCTGTGATGGAATAAAGTTTGCCACGCTGTGCTTCCGGGTAGTTCAGCCGGTAGATCTGTGTCATCAGCGGGATCTGCATGGAGAAGCAGAAGAGCCCGAAGCTGAGGCCTAGAATGAAGACCCATGGCTCATGGGGAAACAAAGCCGCCAAGGCCATGCAGGCACCGCCGAGCATCTGCACCTTCGCCGCCGTGCGGGCGATGGTGCTGCGGGCGCGCAGCAGCAGAGGCGCGACGAACAAACTGGTGATCAAGCCGCCGCTGGTGGCACTGAGAAAGATGGACTTCTCCACGTGCCCGAGATGAAACACGCGCACCGCCACAAGCATGCCAAAGGTGGATGACATGGCATCCAGCACACCTGCGGGTAGCGACCGCCACAATTCATTGTGGAAGGTACGGCGAGTGGCTTGCTCAGGCAGCATGAAGGGAGGCCCAGGACGGCAGGTTGGAAGCCTCAGGCTTCGTCATGGTCCGCCAGAGAGTCAAGGAAGGTCGCATGCGTCCCGCGCCTCGTAAGAAGACCTCCTGGAAGGACTGAAGAGACGAGGCGTTTCAGAAATGTCGTTTAGAGATTGTTGAACTTGAATCACTCAGGCGCTGTCTCCCGCCTTGCACTTAGGGCTGAGTCCTCTAGTATCGCGCCCCTTACTTCCAAAAATCTCTCGCATGAAATCAGCCGACGAACTCCTCCTTGTGCCACATGAAGAGGGGTTCCGTGCCTGGCGGTCCAAAAGCGGGAGCATGCAGGTCGTGGACGGAGAGTCGCGGAGTTGGAAGAATGCCGAGTGGGTGGCGCTGCCAGCCCGGTCCTTGGTGAGCGTGCCCATGCGCTTTCTGGGCGTGGAAGGCGCGCGCCGGGACTCTGCCGCGCAGCTCGAGCTCGAAGCTGCAGGTTTCAGCAGCGAGACCGCCGAGAGTCATAATTTTGAGATCATCTCCCATGATCGTCCGGACGAAAAGGACCAGCCCATCGCCGCCCTGATCCAGGTGGCGCCGCTGCCCCCGCATGTGCTGGATGCCGCGGACAATGCACGCTTTGTCCCATCCGTCGCTTTTCACCATCTGGAGCCCGGTGAGGTGCTGATCTGGCGTGAGGCAGGCAGTCTGGCCATGGCCGTTCCAAATGCACACGGCGCGCCAATCCATAGCCAGGGTCTCGCTGCCCGTGTGCTGGATTCAGATGCTGCGGCTGAGATCCGGCGTGTGCTGGCCGGCCTGGAGTTGATCGGCGCGCTGCCAGATCTGAAGGCCGTCTGCATCTCCAGCACGACCGAGGAGGAGGAAATCATCCCCGCCACTTTTGCCGAAGGCCTGGACCTGCCGGTCATCACGCGCCGGGCAGGTCCGCCGGTGATGCCGGAGAAGGCCACACGTCTGGTGCCGGCACCGGTGGTGCAGCTCCGTCAGGAGCGCCAGCAACGCCGGATGATCATGATGGGCGTGGCCGCCTTCACCTTTGTACTGATCGCCGCGCTTGGAGCCTTTGCCATGCGCGTGCTGCTGCGCGAACGCCAGCTGGCCGCTGAAGAGCAGCGCTTGAATTCCATCGAGCCCGAGCTGACGGCGATACGCGATGCGAAAGCCAACTGGGAAGATTTGCGTCCCGCCCTGACCCCGGATCAATACCCTGTGGAGTCCATCTACCAGCTCATCCTGCTGATGCCGCAGACAGGCATCCGCGTGACACGCTTTGAGTTACGCACGGATGGAATCGTGATTGATGGTGAGGCAGCCTCGCTGGGGCATGGCATCGAGTTCCGTGACAAGCTGGTGGCCGCCCCAGCCTTCAAGCGCTGGCAGTGGGACTTCCCTGCCCCGACCAGCCTGCCGGATGGCCGCGCCACTTTCCGTGCAGAAGCACGCCCACCTGAAGCAGCCGCTGATGGAACCAGCACGGAGGTGACCTCGCTATGACCGCCAGTGAACAACGTCTCGCCCTCGGCCTCGGTGTCATCCTCATCGGTGGCGGAGCCTTCATCGGCCTGAACAAGCTGAAAACCTGGAAGCAACATGTGGACGGCCATGCCGCGGAGGTTTTCTCCCGGCGCGCTGAAGCGGACGATCTGCTCTCTCGTCAGGATTTCTGGCAGCAACGCTCCGCCTGGCTGGCGGAGAAGCAGCCCGTGCTCGACACCCCGGGAAAGGCCATCACGAATGTCATCGCACTGGCAGATGAGCTGGCCTCTAAACACAGCATCGAGATTCCGATCAAGCAGCCCAATGAAGCCGTCGAACGCGCAGGCATGTCCGCAGCAGTCGTGACACTGAAGGTGGAGGGAGAGATGAAACCGGTGATGAACTGGCTGCTCGAACTCCAGCAGCCAACCAACTTTGTTTCCGTGCCCGCCATGACGATCACTCCGAACGAGGAGAATCCGCAGAAAATTGAAGTGAACATGAGAGTCGAAAAATGGTTCAGACTGCCTCCGTCATGAAAACACATTGCCTCATCGCCCTTTTGCTTCTGGCCGCCGGCACCTCCGTCCGTGCCCAGGATGCTGCGCCTGCTGACGGAAGCGCGCCCGCCGCGCAAACACCTCCTGAAGGCGGCACCACCACCATCGACGCTCCTGCTGCAGACCAGCCCCCCGCAGCCGAGGAAGATGGTGCAGCCATCCCCATCGCCTATGACATGTCTCGCTACGACTCCGTTTGGGAGAACAACCCCTTCACCCGCAAAGTGGTGCCCCCCGCCCCAACAGAGAACAACTGGGGCCAGGATTGGGCTTTGGCGGGCATGTTCAGCCATAATGGCAAGATCCGCGTGAGCATCCGCAACAAGCAGACGAACGAGCTCAAGCGGATCACCAACGAGCCGAAGGATGGTGATGAATTCAAACTCGTGCACGCCAACTTCAATCGCAGCCGCAAGGAAGCCTCGGCGGAACTCGAGAAAGACGGCAAGACGGCCACGCTGAAGTATGATGAGAATGCCGCGCCGGTGACGATCAATAACACCGCACGTCCTGCCGGTGGTGGCGCAGGTCAGCAGGGAGTGCCTGGGGCTCAAGCTCTGCCGGGCCGTCCAGGCGGCCAGCCGATGATCACCAAACCACTGGCACCTCAGTCCAATGGCCGTGTCTTCAACGCCCCCAATCTGCCAGGCGGCATGTCTGCCGGACAGGCGGGGATGGTCCCCGGCATGGGCGGTAATCCAGCCACCGCCGCTCCCATGGCGAATGGCCAGGTGGTGCAGCCAGGCATGAACCCCAACCTTCCAGGCAACGTGCCCACCATCTCGCGCCGTCGTCAGCTGATCCCTGCGCCTGTTGTCGCCCCCCAGGGCAACCCTTGATTTCACCTCTCTGTAGCCTCCCCCGCCAGCCCACGCCCTTATCTCCGGCATGTCTTCCTTGAACCGCACCTTCATCACCTTCGGCGCCTTGCTGCTGGCCCTTCCAGGCTACGCTCAAATCCCAGCCCAGCCCGGACGTAACCCAAACACCATCCCGCCGCCCGGAGGCGCACGCCCGTTCAGCCGCCCAAGTCCTGGAGGTGCTCCAGGGGCCCTGCCTGCTCCTGCACCAACCCCGCCCCGCCCCGCCAATGCCGGCCCTGCGGGTGGCAATACCGCAGGCGGTGAGAAGAAGGCCATCAATGTGGATCAGGCCATCACGGACGAAGGGGTGGAACTGCAGTTTCCGAACACTCCGATCTCCGAGATCCTCCTGCTGTATGAAGATCTCACCGGTTTGAAGATCATCCGTGATGCGAATGCCGAGCAGGCCACGGTCTCCATCGAGACGACTGGCACCCTGCCGAAGGAGAGGGCCATCCTCTTCATCGAAAAGAGCCTCCTCTTGAATGGTTATGGATTCGCTCCTGCCGGTGAAGGCATGGTGAAATTCCTCGCCGTGGATGCGAAGAAGCCGATCACAGAAGGCATCCCGCTCGTCGAGTCCGCCATGGAGCTGCCGCTGACGGACCAGGTGGTGAACTACGTCATCCTGCTGAAGTATCTCAACGCCGAAGACGCGAAGAAGGCCATCGAGGAAGTGGTGAACCCTCTCCACACCTACGGCAAGATCATCCCCATCCCGAATGCCAAGGCTCTGGTCATCACGGAAAACAGCAACACGATCCGTTCCATCGTGGGACTGATGGAGCGCCTGGACCACAAGCAGGCGGAGACGACCCAGAAGACCTTCCAGCTCAGCCGCAGTGATGCGGAGGATGTGAAGACGGCGCTCGATGAGATCCTGGGCACGGAAGAAAAAGGCGGCAACGGCAACGGTAACACCCGCACCCCCGCCATTCCGCAGAACACTCCAGGGGCCATGCCCGTGCAGCCCAACATCCCGTTGAACATACCTACAGGCAACATTGCGGGAACCGCAGGAAGCTCAGCTGAGGCTGCACCGCCGAAGATCATCTCTATCGCGCGCCGTAACTGCCTCCTCGTCATCGGTTCCGCCGAGCAGATCGACTACATCGGCAAGCTGATCGAGGAGCTCGATGCCGCGTCCGAGCTGCGCAACTTCATCTCACGTCCGCTCAAGTATCTCGCCGTCGATGCGGCCATGCAGGTCATCAGCGATGCCATCACCCGCACCGAAGGAGATGGTGAAGGTGGCAGCTCTGGCGGCACCGCAGGCGGCACTGGCACGAACAACCAGAACGGCAACAACCAGAACCGGAACAACAACAGCAGCAGCCTGTTTAACAACAGCAACTCGATGGGCAGCAACGGGACGAGCAGCGGCTTTGGCAGCAACAGCGGCGGCATTGGTGGCGGCATCGGCGGAGGTTCCTCTGGCGGCTTCGGTGGTGGGGGGGGAAACCTCCAGCCTCTGCGCCAGAACAACGGCCCGAGCTCCATGCTGATCGGCAAGACGCTGCTCATCTCTGATCCGGTGGCGAATGCCATCTTCATCTCCGGTCCGCCTGAGCACCTGCGCATCATGGAAGAGATCATGGATGAGCTGGATCATCGTCCGCAGCAGATCATCATCTCCGCTCTCATCGGTGACTACCAGATGTCTGAAGGCCGTGGCTTCTCCCTGGAGACCGCCTTCCGCGGCCGCCGCACGAATGGTTCCAGCGGCTTCTTTGGCCAGGCTGGCTCTGCCGCAGGACTGCTCGGTGCCGACGTGGCTGCCAATGGCAACAACCCCGCGCAGTCCGCGCTTGACCCACGAAACGTCGTGAGCGCCGCCACCGCCCTCGCTTCGGGCAATGGCCTGACTTTCGTCGGCGGCGTGCATGCAGGTCTGGACTTGGTCGCCCAGATGCTTGAGGGCGACTCCAAGTTCAAGGTGATCTCACGTCCCACCGTCTTCACCCAGAACAACTCCCCCGCCACGCTCACCAGCGGTCTGAGCTTCCCCATCGCCTCCTCCACTCAGAGCTCCCTGGTCAATGGTGCGAACAACAACAGCTTCCTGTCGAACGTGCAGTATCAGGACATCGTGCTGAGCCTGAACATCATCCCGCTCATCAACTCGGCGGATGAGCTCACTCTGCAGGTTTCCCAGCAGAACAGCGAGCGCGCGGGCAACACGACCATTGCCGGCAACAACTACCCCATCATCAGCAAGCAGGAGCTGAATACCATCATCGCCTGCCGGAACCAGTCCACCGTGCTCCTCGGCGGTCTTGTGCGCACGGATGAAAACAAGACCCGCACCAGCGTGCCCATCATCTCCGCGATCCCCGTGCTGAACAAGGTCTTCGGTTCCCGCACCCGTGACACCTCCGCCCGTGAGCTGCTCATCTTCATCCAGCCGCGCATCGTGGAAGGCATGTATGACCTGCCACCTAGTGTGCATGATTCCGTGGGCTCCAGCCCGTTCTCGGAAGAGGCCACCGCAGCCTTCACTCGTGAGCGCAACGTGGCCAAGGAAGCTCTCGAGCCAGTCGCCAAGCCCAAGTTCAGCCAACGCCTCAAGAAGCTGCTGGATCGGATCTTGGTGAATGACTGATCGCGAATCTTTTTGATCTTCAGGAAGGGTCACACGAGTTCCGTGTGACCCTTTTTACATTCTGGTGAAGGAGGCTCGTCTTTGCCTCAGGCCTTCCCTGCTTTGTGCTAGAACTCAGGACAAAAAAAGGGCGCCCTGAGGACTTTCGTCCTGGCAGAGCGCCCTGAGGAATGAATCTCGAAAAGAGGTGTGTGAGGAATCAGTGCTTCGCAGGCTCGGCGCTCACGGCGGCAGGCTTGTGAGCGGCACCTGCACCGGTGTTGGAGGGGGCAAACTTGGCGACCATGAAGGCACCGCACACCGCCAGAACGCAACCGATGATGAAAGGCAGAGGAATGGACTTCATGCCACCTTCCGGCGGATGCACCAGCATGGCGGTGATCGTGTTCACCACGGGCGCTCCCGCGAAGACGATGGGCATGACAGCCGCTGCCGCAGCGCCTTTAAAGATAGGAGAGGCCGCACCCAGGGCGAGAACCAAGGTCAGCGCGCCCAAAGCTCCAGCGATGCCAGCCAGCGTGGCCAGCGGAATGCCGTTTCCTTCAGCACCGGTGAAGCTCCAGTTCGTGCCACGGCTTTTCAGGACGAAAACAGTCACCACGCCGATGGCCGCATAAGCGATGCAGACGAACAAAAAGGCTTTCAAGCTCGCATTCGGCATCTCAGGGCCCATGGGCATCTTCATTCGGGCGGCGTGGAGGATGACACCATAGACGCCCCAGGAGAGCACGGTGAGAAGAGCATAGGTAAGCCAGGTCATGTTGGATTTTTTGGGTGGAGGATTCACGACGGGTGAGAAAACGTTCAGGCGGCCTGAATGATGCGGAAAAGCGCGCCCGGCAATGACTTTGTTCAGTGCCAGTCCCTGAGGCACGCCGTTGCAATAGCCTCCACGGGCTGTTTTCTGAGACGGTTTGGAAGAGTCACAGCATTTGGCCGCGCCTTTTGCTGCCTGTCATCAATCATGAAAGGTGGGGCTGGGAGCCTTTTTCAGGGTGGCAGGCATTGCCTGGACGAATCCGGCGATGGGTGTCCCTTACTCCACCCGCGACCGTTTGAAGGTTCCTGGGTTATGGGACTTCTAGATGAACCGATGAAAATCTTGCGGCATGGAGGAATTTAAGAGAGATTAACTAAACGAATGAACTGTCCGCATTGCTCCGCTGCCATCTCCTCAGGCCAGGGTGCCTGCCTGGCCTGCGGATTTTCGGCGGGAGCCATCCGGGCTTATCTGGGATCTGATTGGGTGCGGCTGGAGCGCATCACAGATGTGTCCAATCGCCTGAACCTGCGTGACACACGTCACATCGAGGTGGTGCTGGATGAGTTCGAGCGCCGCTTTCCGCAGTGTTTCATGGCCGCTTACGTTGGCGTGCTGCCAGAGACGCTGACGCTGCGTGACCTGGGCTTCTGGCTGATCAATCATGGTGCTTTCCACACGCATCAACTCACCCGGCGCAATGATTTCGCCATCGTCATGCTGGTGGATCCGCTGCGCGAGGAAGTGGCGCTAACGCTGGGTTACGCCCTTGAACAAATCCTGCCTGAACCGGTGCTGACGAAGATCCTGGGCGAACTGCGCAGCCCGCTGAAACGGGGCCAGATCGCCCAAAGCATCGAACTGGCATGCACGCGGATCGATCGCGAGCTTCGCCGCTTAGGACGCCGTGAGAAACCTCGCGCCGAGCGTGCTCCTTCCATGGTGGGAGATGCCTCGGACCTGGGCCTGCAAAGCCTGCGCCCGGGCACGGCGCCCACACGGCCCGCCTCCAACCCTCTCATCCCCCGTGCGCACTGACCTCCATCTGCGGAGTGCTTCTTTCGCGCTGCTCAGCCTTCTGAGCAGTGTGTTCACGGCTGGCGCGCAAACGATCGACGATGATCTGCCGCTGCCGCGCTGGGATCAGCGGCCACCGCTGGTGAACGGTGCTCCCGTCCCGCTGGGACCCGGCAGCCAGTTTAACTCACTGCTTCCTGGAGAGTCACTCGTGCCTTCCCTGCCGGAGGATCCAGGTGCGCTTCAGTTCGGACCGCGGCTGATGGACACGCCATCGTCTTTGAATCCGCAGTTCGGGGCCACAGATCTCTCACTCTTTCTGCCTGGCAGTCTGCTCCAGCAGGCACGGCCCGCGCAGACACCCCGCGTGCCCACGCCTGTGATGGCCCTGAAGGATCTGCCTGCGGACATCATCGCCTCTCTCGATGACTCACCGGCCAACGATTACCTCATCGATCCGCAGAATCTTGTCCCTGAGATCGCCCGCGCGGACATCGAGCGCCTGCTCGAGTTTCATAACTCGGACGCGCGCATCCGTCTGCACATCCTGGTGCTTGATGCAGATCAAAAACTGCCGGACACGCTGGATCCAGCCACGATCGCACACGGTGCGCTAGGACGTCAGCACTCCTGCCTCGCCATCTATCCGCTCGGTGAACCCTGGCGCGCCCGTGTGCTGCTTTCACGTCCGCTGCATGCCGCGGCGAAGCCTGACATGCTCATGGACATGGTGGCGGACTGCATCCGCGATGCGCAGGAGGCAGATGAGCCGATGGAGCAGTTTCATCGCTACACCGTGAGACTTTCCACGCGTCTGTTCTGGCTGCAGAAATCCATTCCCACCACACCGGCCTCGCAGGCAGCATCACCCACACTGCGCGAGGTCACCGCTGGGGGTGAGTCACCTGCCCCGCTGTATCTATGGCTGAACAGCCCCGTCACGAAGATCGTGCTTTCGGGCATCGCCGTGCTCGGACTGGGCTGGCTGCTGCTTCGCAAGGTCATCAAGCCGCGTCTGGCACGTCAGGCCGGCAGCGAGGTCTGGATGCTGCCGGAACATGAGACGAAGGCGCGGCTTGGCGGCGCCTTTTCCGCAGGCGCAGGGGCTGCGCTCAGCTACAAGAAGGTTTGAAGCCTAACTAAAAGGGCTTCACGAACAGGTAATGGCT
Organism: Prosthecobacter gellanilyticus; assembly: GCF_007992435.1. Classification (GTDB taxonomy): domain Bacteria; phylum Verrucomicrobiota; class Verrucomicrobiia; order Verrucomicrobiales; family Verrucomicrobiaceae; genus Prosthecobacter; species Prosthecobacter gellanilyticus. Next base: position 36,092 of record NZ_BKAG01000013.1, read on the forward strand.
GACGATCCATTCCTCGCCATCGCGATAGCCCCACAGCTCGGCGCAGGCCATGAAGAAGATGCGCCAGTAACTCCACCATTTCACGGCCTCATGCTCGCCGTAGGTCTGGCGGAATAGCGGCATGATTTCAGCCTTGGCCGCATCCATCCGCGACAGCCAGGCTTCTGAGGTTCGGCTGTAGTGCATGCCGTTCACACACCAGTGCGCGCGGATCTGCAGATGATCCTGGAAGTAGAGCAGGAGATCGTCACTCGGCATCTGGCCGCCCGTGAAGAAGTATTTCGCCATCCAGTCAGCATCACTATGCACCTCGAAATGATAGGCATATTCGCGATGGGTGAAGATGTGCACGAAGAGCTTGCCCCCCGGCTTCAGCCACAGGGACACGCGGCGAAGAAGCTCCTGGTAGTTCTTCATGTGCTCGAACATCTCCACCGACACACAGCGGTCAAAGACAGCCTCTCCACAGCCCTCAAACCTAACTACATTTGCGGTGACGACCGTGAGGTTCTTGAATCCTCGACGCTCAGCCTCGGCATCAATGTACTCCTTCTGGGTGCGTGAGTTCGAGACGCTGGTGATCTGCGACTCCGGATAATGCTCCGCCATCCAGAGCGAGAGTGATCCCCAGCCGCAGCCGAGCTCGAGAATGTGCTGACCATCCGCCAGCTCGGCACGCTCACAGGTCATCCTGAGCATGGCAGCCTCGGACTCATCAAACGTGGTCGTCTCTTCAGGCCAGTAACCGCTGCTGTATTTGAGGTGGCTGCCCAGGCAGAGCTGGTAAAAGCGTGTCGGCACCTCGTAGTGCTGCTCATTCGCCTCCTGGGTGGCGATGGCGATTGGCATGGACTTGAGTTCGGCCACATGACGCATCAGCCGCGCCCGCTGCCCCTCCACGCTGGGCTCCTTGTTCTTCGCGAGCAGACTGGCGAGCCGCTGGCGGATGCCAAAGCGGATCACCGCATCTGGCAGGAGGTCTTTGGCGAGGAGGTCGTTGAGATTGAGCATGGGTTGCGAAGAGCCGCCTGATCGTCAGTCACGAAACAAGGCACGCCGTTGTACGCATTGAGGCCCAGAATTGGATTTAACCTCGGGCCGAATTGTCGCTTTCACATCAAAGTTTAATCAGCGGCGGCGGAACCACGGCACAAAGGTGCTCGTGGTGCGTTGATACTCGCGGTAGCGGTCTCCGCGCTTCTCGAGGGAGAGTTTTTCGGTGAGCGGGACGCCTGTGACGTTGAGCAGGAAGTGCAGCATCGCCAGCGGTGCGATGATGGAGGTCCAGCCCCAGGGCGCAGGCAGGGCCATCAGAAACAAACCCCACCAGAGTAGCGACTGGAAAAAATAGTTCGGATGCCTGCTGTAGCGCCAGAGACCGATCTCGCAGACCGCCATGGGATCATGATGGGTGCGCTTGAACTTCGCCAGTTGCGCATCGGCAAGGCCTTCTCCAATCAAAGCGATGGCCCAGACCGCGAGGCCCATGCCTTCCAGCAGTCCAAAGCGGCTCTCGGTGCGGTCGGCGATCAACCACACCGGCAGCATCAGCAGCCAGACGAGCACACATTGGGCTAGAAAGAACACGAGGAAGGCCCGTGGAGGATTTGCCGACCACTTCTTCCTGAGCACGGCATATCTGACATCCTCCTTGGGATGATGACTGGCGATGCGTTTCCAAAGAAACACTCCCAGACGCAGGCTCCAGGCTGCCACCAGCACCGCGATGGCGATGCGTCTCGGCAGCCAGCCATGCCCCGCCACCGCCAGCCACACCGCCACCGGCGCAAAGCTCAATGACCAGGTGACATCCACGAAGGAATAGTTATCAAGCTTCACGCTCAGCCGCCATGTGGCCAGGAAGAGTATGATAAGAATGATGGCAGCGATGAGAAGACTCATGCGGGTCTCCCCCTCAGCAGCACATCCTCGATCTTTGCATCCGCAGGCACTTTGAAGAGCACGATGAGCATGTAGATGGCCATGGCGATGTTACCCAGCAGCAGAATGCCCAGCAGCCAGGCAAGCCGGGCCAGCCATGAGGTCTCCTTGTAAGCCACCCAGCAGTAGAAGGTCAGAAAGCCCCAGTAAGTGTCGAGTAGCGTGGCGATGAACCACGGATGCGTGGCAACCTCCTGCGGGGTCTTCCACAAGGCGCACTCCATGCTCGCCCACGAGGTGACCGCGAGCATGGACAGCAGCACGAGGATGAAGAAAAGACGAAGGACAGTGATCATGAGGCGACGTTTCCGAGGGTGATCTCAAGCTCACGACTGCGGCTGCATGGCCTCATGGCAGTAGCGGCTCCAGGAGGCCTGGACCACGCTGATGTTCCGCGTGGCGAAGGCTGACTCACAGTATTTGAGATAGTAGTTCCACTTGCGGATGAAGGTCTCGCTGAAGCCCTGGGCGCGAACGTCATCAAGACGAGCATTGAATTGGTTATGCCACTCGCTCATGGTGCGGGCGTAGCCCCCACCCAGGTCTTCCAGAGCCAGCGGACTGAGTCTGCTGGTCTTGCGAATGACCTCGTTCACGTGGCCGACGGCCAGCAACAGGGAGCCGGGGAAGATGTGCTTCTGAATCCAGTCCGTGCCTTTGGCGAGCTGGCGGAAATGATGATCCGGGACGGTGATCATCTGCACGGCCAGGATGCCATGCGGCTCAAGCACCTCGGCGCATTTGGCGAAGAAGGTCTCAAGATACTTCTCACCCACGGCCTCAAGCATTTCGATGGAGGCGATCTTGTCAAACCGGCCCGTGATATGCCGGTAGTCCTGGAAACGGATCTCGATGAGGTGCTCAAGCCCGGCCTCCTTCACACGCCTCCTAGCCTCGTCAAACTGCTCCTGGGAGATCGTCACTCCCGTGACGCGACATCCATGCTTCCTTGCCACGTGGATGCTGAAACCACCCCAGCCGCAGCCGATCTCTAGAACATGGTCGTCAGGCTTCAGGCAGAGTTTGTCACACAGAGCATCATACTTGGCGATCTGCGCCTCTTCGAGGGTTTGGTCTGCCGACGTGAATTTGGCGGCGGAGTAGGTCATCGTGGGATCGAGCCACAACTTGTAGAAATCATTCCCTAGATCGTAGTGCTCGGCGATGTTTCGACGGCTCGTTTTGAGCGAGTTCGGCCGCAGCAGATGCTGCATGCGGTTTACAAACCTCAGGAAACCAATCATCTTAAAGCGCTGAGATGAGCCTTGGAGTTCCGGACTGCTCTGGATGTTGATGATGAACCAGTCGAGCACCGCGCGAAGGTCCGGCGTGTCCCACCATCCGTCCGTGTAGGCTTCGCCGAGGCCCACGCCACCATAGCGGGCCACGTGAACGAAGAAGGACAGCGGCTTCCGGATTTGGATGTGCGCCGTCGCTTGAGTGAGGGAGGGATCGCCAAAGAAGAACTTCTCGCCTCCCGGAAGATCCATCCGGAGCCGGCCTTTTGTGAAGGAGCGCAGCACGCGCAGCACTAACCAACGATGCAGACATCGCCTGGAGATGGCGAGCGCCCAGCGGTTGCAGGAGAGTGGCATCTCTAGAGGCTCGATGGAGGGAAAGGCTGCGGAAGAGTTCATGGGGGTCTAGGAATCTGTGAGACTATGGTGCGGGTGGTACAGATCGGTTTGCAGATGGCGGTCGCTTCCCTTGCGAAAGACCTCAAAGCCCCGCCACCAAAGGCGAAACGCCTGCCAGTGGATCTTGGCGATGACCTGAAGGGTGAGCGCCGGATAGCGCAGGAAGTAGAAGGCCAGCCGTTTGTCCGTAAGCGGCTGCCTCCGGCCCTGAATCCAACTCGCCAGTGTGCGGCGGTTGTTCTCCAGATCGTCGACCTGGAGCCGGATTTCTCGGCCAGGCACCTCCAGCTTGAAGTGAAAGGAGGTATCCAGCCGGGAGAACGGAGAGACATAAAAGTGCTTCGGCACGATCAGCTCGAAGACTCCCTCCCGCACCGGAGCGGCCAGGAAGTAGGGCTTCATCTCGTGGAACGTGTTCGTCACCTCGCACAGGGCATGCACCGCCTTCCCGCTGGCGTCGTAGATGAAGTAGAAACACACCGGGTTGAAGAAATACCCCGCGATACGCGGCAACGTCAGCAGCCGGATCCGCCAGTCGGCCTCAAGCCGCACACTGTGATGTTCCAGCAGCCACTTCTCCAGGTTCAGGCGCAGATGCCCCGCCCCGAGATCGAGATGATCGCCATTGCGGAAGCTGTACGCATTGAAGCGGTCCACGCTGAAGAGCCGCAGTTCTCGCTCGAGCGCTGGCAGTTCATCAAGCCATAGATCCATGAAAAAGAGATGGTAGCGAAACCCATGCCGCCGCGGCAGCAGACGCTCATGCACGACATCACACTCATAGAGAGAGGACTGGAAGTCGTGTGGCATGGCGGAAAGGGGCTTGATGTGAAGGCTCGGCTCAGGGGGTTCGCAGTGTCCAGGGATCACCGCCGAGAAGATGCTCGCAGGTCTGCACGGCTGACATGAACCCATCCTCATGGAAACCATATCTGCCCCAGGCCCCGCAAAAGTAAGTACGCGTCTCGGAGGCATTCTGGCGCAGCTCAGGAAGGCGCTTCTGAGCAGCAATCGCCGCGAGGTCGAAGAGCGGATGCTCGTAATCAATCCGCTGATGAACCTTGGACTCGTCCAGCGAGTCCGGGGCATTGATGGAAACGAAGTAGTTCCGCTTGTCGGAGACACCCTGGAGCTTGTTCATCCAGTAGTGCGTGCTCGGGATCATGGTTCCTGCCGAGTCGTGGTCAATGCGGTAGTTCCACGCGGCCCAGCAGCGACGCGTCTTGGGCATGAACTGCTCGTCCGAGTGCAGCGTGGCCTTGTTTGACTGATAATGAAACGCCGAGAGCACCTCCTGCTCCATCTGCGTGGGACGAGCAAGCATGCGCAGGCTGGTGGGCGCATGCGTGGCGAGGATCACATGGTCAAAGGTTTCCGCAGGACCATTTCGTGGCTGCACGATCACCTGGCCATCCCGCCGCTCAATCTGCATGACCGGAGTGTTCAGCCGGATGCGGTCGGCAAAGGGCGGGATGAGCTTCCGCACATACTGCCGCGAGCCATCACACACCGTCCACCACTGGCGGCGGGTGTTCATGGCCAGGAAGCCATGGTTGAACCAAAAGTGCATCAGCGTCCTCGCGGGAAAGTCCAGCATCCGCTCCGGTGGCGTGGACCACACCGCGCTGCCCATCGGCAGGATGTAGAGATCCAGGAAGTCCTGCCCATAGCCGCACTCGCGGGCAAACTGGCCCAGGGTCATGCTTTCAAAACGCGGATCATTCATCGCGGTGAGGCAGTGCGAGTTGAAGCGGTTGATCTGGAGGACGAAACGCCAGAAGCGGGGGCTGAGCAGATTGCTGCGCTGCCCGAAGACCCTGGCCAGTCCGCCGCCATTCCACTCATAGCCGCTGCGCTGGTGGGCCATGCTGAAGGACATGTCCGTCTTCTTTGTCTCGACCCCCAGTTCCTCAAACAGCCGGCACAGCAGCGGGTAGGTATGGTGGTTAAAGACCATGAAACCGGTGTCCACGGGCACCTCACGGCCGTCCTCAGGCACCGTCACCGTGTTCGTATGCCCGCCAATGTAGTCCGCAGCCTCAAACAGGGTCAGATCAAACTTCCGGTGGAGCAGGTAGGCGCAGCCAAGCCCGGAGATACCGGAACCGATGATGGCAAGACGCGAGGGGAACATGCCGCCATGTACGCCAGCCGGGACATTTTAGATTCAGCTTCGCCTGATTGGCCATTCCAGAGGCTCCAGGGAGCCCTCCAGAGCATTTCAATCGTGCAATATGCGCCGGTGTTCCGTAGTATGGGCCAAAATCATGTCGAAAAACCTCAGCGCGCTGTCTTTTCGTAAGGGTGTCGAAAAAAATGTCTTCGAGCGCATGGTCGAAGCGGCTGAAAAACATGGCACCGCCGAGAAGAACGATCTCGTGCACAGCATGGGACAGGATCATTTGTTCGGTGATGCCCTCACGCTCGGCGCCGTGTCCTTCTATGACTTCCTGAAGAAGGAGAACGAGGGCAAAAAAGTCTTCGTCTGCAATGGCAGCGCCTGCCTCTGCGCGGGCACGCAGGACAAGCTGCATCACAGTCTCGAAACCCACTTCAAGAAGGACGAGATCGGCCACATCTGCTGCCTGGGCCGCTGCCATGAGGGCGGTGCGTTCCAGTATCAGGGGAAGAACTACTCCGGACAGACGGACAGCGCGCTGGGTGATCTTTTCAAAACCGGCCAGGGTGATCACATCGATCGTTATGCCGTGGTCTCGCACCTTCAACCCGCACAACTCACGGCGGAATTTCCCGGCATCGAAACCTATTATGAGCCTTTCAAAAAGCTGATCACTGCGGGTGATCGTGATGCGCTGGCCACTGAACTCAAGGACAGCGGCTTGCGTGGTCGTGGCGGCGCGGGCTTCCCGCTGCACTTCAAGTGGTCGAGCTGCCGTGCCGCGGAGGGCAAGGTGAAGTACATCGTCTGCAATGCGGATGAAGGTGATCCAGGCGCCTACATCGATAAATACCTGATGGAGCAGCGGCCGCACAGTGTGCTGCTGGGCATGATGGTGGCGGGATGGTTCGCGGGAGCTGAGACAGGCATCCTCTACATCCGCGCAGAGTATCCGGACTCAGTCACGATCGTGAACGAGGCCATCGAAGACCTGCGCGCTGCGGGGTTGCTCGGGCAGGACATTCTGGGCACGGGGTTCAACTTCACCCTCAAGAGCATCAAAGGTGCCGGAGCCTATATCTGCGGTGAAGAGACCGCACTGCTCGCCAGTCTCGAGGGTCAGCGCCCGGAGGTGCGCACGCGACCGCCCTTCCCCACCATCGAGGGCCTTTTCCGCAAGCCGACCATCGTCAACAACGTCGAGACCTTTGCCAATCTGTACGCGATCCTCACCATGGGTGGCAAGGGCTATGCGCAGGTCGGGACGCCGCAGTCCACGGGACCAAAGCTGCTCTCGCTTGACTCACATTTTGTTAAGCCAGGCATCTATGAAGTGGCCATGGGCACACCGCTGCAGACCGTCTTTGACCTCGCGGGCGGCTTTAAGACTGCGATCAAGGCTGTGCAGATCGGCGGGCCGCTGGGCGGCATCGTGCCACTTTCGCACGTCAGCCAGCTCACGGTGGACTTTGAGAGCTTCAAGAAGGCCGGCTTCCTGCTTGGTCATGCGGGTGTGGTCAGCATTCCAGAGAGCCTGCCGATGATCGAGTACATCCAGCACCTCTTCCAGTTCACCTCCGATGAGAGTTGCGGCAAATGCTTCCCCTGCCGCCTCGGCAGCACACGGGGCAAGGAGCTCATCGCCAAGGCCCGTGACGACAGCAGCTACAAGATCGACCGCGAGCTCATCACGGACCTTTTGGACACCATGGAGCAGACCAGTCTCTGTGCCCTCGGTGGCGGAGTGCCTCTTCCCATCAAGAACGCGCTTCAGCACTTCGACGAAGAACTGAAGGGCTACTTCCAGGCTTAACAAAGTGGGACAGCTTTTCAACCTGTCTGGTGGAGCGCTGGTCCAGGGAGATGACGCCGCCGGAAGTCATTCGGCATTTTTGATCCACCGGCTGACGACCTCGAAATGAAAATTGGAACTGTCGCAGGCAAAAACACCGCCCCAGGCTGAAGCGCCAAGCTCCACAAACAGGCCACCCCGCCTCCGACTTTAGTCGTAGATGCTGCCTGGAGGGTGGACAAGCCGTCTGCGTCTGCTTTGTTTTCCGCGACACATGAGTTCCGAAGCCGAAGCCGCCATCACCAACACCCGCGAAGCCCTTCTCGATGAAGTGCAGAGCCTGGCCCCCCATGCCGTGGCGGACTTGCTCGAGACCAAGGCCCCGGAGGAAGGCGTGTTTGTGCTGGAGGCGCTGAACCCCATGGTGGCGCAGCAGGTGCTGCATGAGATGCAGGAGGAGCACCGCTGCAAACTCATCGCCGCCGCGCCGATCGAGAAGGCGCATCAGTGGATGCACAACCGACAGTATCCCGAGGACAGCGTGGGCTGGCTCATGGAACCGCCCGTGGCCGTCTTCCGTCCCACGATGACTGTGCGCGACACCATCGAGGCGCTGCGCAAGCTGACGAAGCGCGCCTTCATCACCTATGGCTATGTCACGGACGAGTCTAACAAACTTCTCGGTGTGCTGGTTTTCCGTGACCTGATGCTCGGCAAGCCCGATGCCCCTCTGTCCGAGGTCATGTACACAAACATCTTCGCCCTGCAGCCCGAGATGGCGCTGACGGACGCCATGAAGCTGACGGTGAACCGCCACATTCCGGTGTATCCCATCTGTGATGCACAGGGGCGCCTCCTGGGTCTCGTGCGCGGCCAGAACCTCTTTGAAGCCCGCGCCATCGAGATCAGTGCCCAGGCCGGTACGATGGTCGGTGTGGAAAAGGAGGAGCGTCTCAGCACGCCCGTTTCCCGCAGCTTAAAGTTCCGGCATCCGTGGCTGCAGATCAATCTGCTCACCGCCTTCATCGCCGCTGCGGTGGTCGGTGTGTTTGAGCACACGCTGGAGCGCATCGTCATCCTCGCAGCCTTTCTTCCCGTGCTGGCCGGTCAATCTGGCAACACCGGCTGTCAGGCTCTCGCCGTGACCCTGCGCGGCATGACCATGGGCGATCTCGATGCGGGCGATGAGAAGAGGCTCGTCTTCAAAGAAGGACTGCTGGGCTTCTACAACGGCGTGCTCGTCGGCCTCAGCGCTGCCATTGGCATGTTCATCTATGCGACGATGCAGGGCAATGCCGATGCCATCATGCTCTCCTGCGTGGTCTGGATGTCCATGGTGGCCAGCTGCGTCGTCAGTGGCCTCTGTGGAGCCCTGATCCCCCTGACCCTGCGCAAATTCGGCGCCGACCCTGCGACCGCTTCCAGCATCTTCCTCACCACCGCCACGGATGTGGTCAGCATGGGCGTCTTTCTGGGACTGGCGACGCTGTTGATCCGGTGAGACTGCTTTGTCAGTCTTTGCGGTCTTGGGGAGTGAAGCTCTTCTCCATCCGCACGACTGGCAGTGTCAAGCCGCCGAAAAGCGGGACCTCATAGCGCTCCGCAACGGTATAACCGCACGACGCGTAAAGAGGCTCCCCCGTCAATGTGGCAACGAGAACACCGCGGCGGAAACCGGCTGCAACGATAGCAGCCTCACAGGCCACAAGAACAGCGCGACCAATCCCGCAACGAGCCCAGTCGGGATGAACGAAAAAGGCGCGGATGCGCGCGGGATCGTGAGCGGGGTCGAGAACAGCCTCATCGGCCAAACGCGAGCCATCACCCCCAAAGACGGCACGCCGACGACTCCAGCCACCGCATCCAATGATGATGCCGGAATGCTCGACCACGAAGTAGGTGCCGTCATCGACCAACTGGCGGTCTACGCCGAACACCGGACCCAGAGCTGCCTCCATCTGCGCAGCGGAATAGACCGATGCTTGAAGCACACGCACGGACATCGGGATGAGAGCCTCCAGAGCCGCGATGTCTTCGTCCTGTGCCAGACGTATCGAAAAAGACTTGTTCATTCGGAACGGCGATGACGGACGTGGTAGATGCCATAGGCCAATGAGGTGATGGCCGTGAGCGCTGCTGGGATGAACAGGGCCGCATAGCTAAAGTGATGGAAGGCCACGGCACCCGCGATGCCGCCGCATAAAAATCCGCTGATGATGAGAAAACACAGCCGCAACCGGCGCATGTCCACGGGCAGGCGGCGCAAAGTGTGGCCGAGGAAGATGCCCAGGTCGGTGAACATGCCGGACAGATGGGTCGTGCGGACGACCGCACCGCTGTAAGTACTCACCATTGCGTTCTGCAGACCGCAGGCGCAGGACGCGGCGTAAATGCCGAGGATGCTGGTGCGCTGGAGCAGCAAGACGGCGAGGCAAAGCAGAAGCGACTCCAGCAGCAGGGCCAAACCGTAACGGCGACCGAGCTGGAGGACGCTGTCTTGGATGAGAAAGCCGCTCAAGACCGTGCCCGCGAGAAACGAACCAATAATGAGAGCGAAGTGCAGAGCCGCCGCACCATCCAGGGATGCCAAAGCCGCCCCCAGCATGGAAGTGGTGCCCGTCAGATGAGTGACAGCCTGATGCTCGAATCCCAGCAGCCCAACAACGTTGACGATCCCCGCAACGAAAGCCAGTGCCCATGCACCGGTCCAGACCCATCGAGGCAGCTTAGAAATCATCGTTGATAAGAGGCGGGTAGAGGAAGCAACAGTCCGCGCAATCTGCGGCATTCTTCCGGTCTCTTCAACGGTCACTGCGAGGTGCCTGCAGAGTCATACTCCCAAAACCAATAACTCAGATAGCCGAGGAACTCACGGACCGACGAGTAGATATCCCGACCTTCAAAGATGTGAGCGTGGCCAGAATCATCGTCTCAGTCTGCGAAACAGAATCACATGCATCAGAAGTGCAGCGCAAACGTGAACCGTCGGGAGCCAGACATAAGGAAAATCTGCCACCCAGGAATTGGCCGGGGTGAGCATCTGGAAACGGGTCGGAAAGCTCAGTGTGGCCACTGACACGACCCAGACGAGGAGGCAGAGACCGAGAATGTTCCAGGCTAGCAAAACTCCTCTGGGGACCCGCCCGGCAAAGGGTGCAAGGAGCAAAGCTGTCACCCCACTTACAATGTCGAAATTGAGACCAGACCAGGTCATCTGGGGAGGCGCGATATCCTCTGTCACCGCCTCGTGGATGCATAGCTCCACCAGGATTCGGAACGACTGAAAGCCGACAAAAAAAGGAAGCGGCAGAAGAAGCCATGAGGCGGACGCTTTCGAAAGCGCCACCCACATGGTCATGATAAAGCCCGCATAAAAGAGCACAGGAGCCGCCGGTGGCAGCGAACTGAAATCGCGTAGCGAGCCACGGGCCGCCAGGATGCCGGTGAGCACCAGCCACGCCAGGATCCCGAGCACCACCCACCGGTTGCGTGAGGTGACCGCAAGGATTGCGGCGACTACCAGAGACAGAACAATGAATGATGGAGCAAGCATGAACGGACGGGAGAGGGATTTGACCGAACGTTCTGGATCAGGCGATGGCCAGCGGGAAGCGTCGGCGAGACGAGAGATGCCATAGGTGCCACTGACTGCATCCCTTTTGTTCGCCTTCTGGCGTAACTAGATTCTCATTCAGTCTGGCGCTGCTGAACAAGCGCCGCATGAAGATAGGTGGCAGGAAGGACAATGCAAAAAAATCGCCATCTCTGGCAGGCTTTGTAGAATGATATCTGGTTAGCCGAAATCAGGTCTCCGGGAGTGTTCATCTAGCAATGCTTGAAGTCGGCACCATACAACTTATCAGCATATCCTTCTGCGTCTTCGCCATGATTTCTGGCCACATCGCACCGTGATATCGACTCATGAGGCACAGAATGCCGAGAAGTGGGGGCTTGTCTTTAACTGGCCTGGGGCACCAACGGAGTTTGATGGTGCCGATAACGACTAGCCCGCAAAATCTTTCAAACTCGCCGGGAAGGTTGACTTGCAGTTCTTAACATTGAAAAAGCGGTCCTCTCCAGTGATGAATGTATGAGTCACTGTGATGCCATTCCCCAAGACCCTAAGTTCGCTAGCATACGGCACTTCTCCGTTTTCATAAATCAGAGCAGTCAGTTGGGCCAGATACTCCTTGGGATCGTGTGAGAACGGAAGTGTGGACAGATTATCGTACTCTACCGTTTCGCAACCAAGCGTCCGGCATTTCCACCCCATGTCAAACACGGCACAATCTTGATGTAACGGGAGTCCTTTGAGCCTTGTTTGTATGGCTTCGCTTTTGGATCTCAACCAGTCGAACCCAAAGATGTGCTTACTCAAAAGGAAGTACTGGGACAGTTCGTAAAGACATCTCAAGATCGCATGTTCCGCAGAAAGGGAGCAACCATAGCCAGCTATACCAATTTTAAATTCATATTGTTCCATCCAACTGACATAGGCTGGCACGCCAAATTTGTTAGGCATTTGGAATACAAATATCCTGCTGGAAATTTCCTCTTCCAGACGGCCAAAAACATCTCGGATGTTAGGCGGCAAGGTTAGCGGGTTGACCATCCGTAAATAGTCTTTCTTGTTCTTCAGAAAGACATCTGCCAGGAATTTGGACAACGAAGTCCTTTCAATACCTTCAAGGAGACCGTGGATCACAGCCTCGTCGGCATTCATCCCGATTGCAGTCCCGGAATTCGTGGAATAGTGCTCCAGGCGCCCGTAGTTAAAGGTATCTTTTCGCCTTAGCTCCCCGTTCAGCAACTGGAGATCAATATACTCTGGGCAAGTCAGCGCCAATGGATAGAAGCACGTCTGGCAGCCATTCACAGCGTGGTGTTTTAAAAACGGAATATCAGCACCTTCCCCGCCTTTTAAGAGAACTAACGGGAGCTGTTCGCACATGGGATTATCCCGACAATAATCCAGACTGTTCATGTAGAATATCTTGTCCGGATCGAGCGAATGGTAGTTCGATAACAGATGCTCTGTAGCTTCAAAAAGGCTGCCCGCGCGGGAGGCCATTAATTCTCCTTTGCCATTTCCCGAGGCAAGGAACTTGCCGCTCTTTTTATCAGTGATGGAACATTTAGCCGTGTGGATAAATTCACCAGCAATCTCAATGTCGTAATTCAAGCCGAGGGCTTCAAGCTCCTCCAGCAACGCTGCTTCCGCGTCCAGTAAAGAATAAGACCTTTCGATGGGGATACCTGTCATTGAATATGAGACGGGGAGAAGACAAAAAATAACAGAGTCCGTCATTTTTTGGTGAACTGCGGCACACTACACATCCAAGTGCAGCGCTCCTCTCAGTGAAATGAGGAATTTTTTGTTCGGCGGGAGTTTAATACGTGCGCAGTTGCCCAAGAACCGCGGCTGAACGCATCGAAATCAGTTCAGCCGCGGGAAGGAATGGCATTCAAAGCTATTTCTCCTGACGGAAATCTTTCCCCTCGCGGCAATCTCTTGCTACTTTCTCTGCAATTTCGTTAATCAATTTTAACATATTCGCCTCAAAACCAGCCAACTCCTCTCGAGAAATCGAATCTTTGCCGCGAGCAGCAATATCGTACGGTTTCGGGTCATCATGAACTTTGCCGGGCCATGACAGAGTAGAAAAATCATTAACTACGCTTCCCATATGGATAAAGTTTTTTGATTGTTGGGAGATTTCTCCTTCAAGCCCCGCTGGTCGATCGCTCGCACTTGACGAGTTTAGTTCATTGGAGAGAAAGAGAGAGGAAGACCCTCATCACACTGATAAGCTAGACCGTAGTCTCTCTGACTGTCAAGCGCCGTCTTTATTTCCTTGTAGATCCTTTTTCGAGGGGGTGGCATCCGCACTATTTAGAGCCCATTAAAACACTTCAAAGTTCATCCAACAAAAATCCCCCAACCGAACCATGCGTATCAAGGCATGGCAAAAAAAGCCCGCCATTTCTGGCGGGCTTCGTGGAATGATCACTGGTTAGCCGAAATCAGGCCTTCGGGGTGTTCGGACCGCTGGCGGGGAGTTTAGGGACGGCGATGTACTCCTTCGGCAGGTCGCCTTTCAGGGACTTGAGGAAGGTGACGATGCTGGTGGTCTCCTCAGCGGTGATGGTCTTGCCAAGCTGATGCTCAGCCATCTTGGAGACCATCTCCTCGAGCGTCACGACCGAGCCGTCGTGAAGATAGGGGCCGGTCTCGGTGATGTTGCGGAGGCTCGGGACTTTGAAGTGATGCTTGTCGCTCTCGAGCTTTGTCGTCTCCATGCGGCCGATGTCCTTGAGCTCAGGCCAGGCTTTGGCGAGGCCGAGCTTCTGATACATGGCCCCGCCGATGGCAGGACCATTGTGGCAGGTGGCGCAACCAGCTTTGGCGAAGGTTTCGTAGCCCTTCACTTCGGCGGAGGTGAGAGCTTCCTTTTTACCCTTGAGGTAGTCATCCCAGCGGGAGGGCGTGACGAGCTTGCGCTCGAAGGCACCCACGGCCTTGCCGAAGTTGTTGTAGTTCACGGGGTCAGACTCACCTGGGAAGGCGGCTTTGAAGGCATCCACATAACCGGGCATCGATTTCAGCACGTCGACCACAAAGTCAGCGCTGGGCATGCCCATCTCGACGGGGTTCAGCACCGGGCCTTTGGCCTGCTCTTCCACGGTGGGTGCGCGGCCATCCCAGAACTGGGTCACGTGCAGAGCGGCATTGTAGGTGGAGGGGGAGCTGCGGCCGCCGAGCTTGCCTTCATGGCCTGGGGAGAAGGGCAGGTTGTCCTGGCCGTATTTGTCCAGCATGTGGCACGAGTTGCAGCTCATCTTGCCGCCTTTGGAGATGCGGGTTTCGAAGTAGAGCATGCGGCCAAGGTTGATCTTGGCTTCGGTGAGCTCGTTGCTGGCCGATGGTGCCTCAGCGGGCAGCGGCTTGAACATGGCGAGGAAGGAATCCGAGAGAGCATCAGCCTTCAGGGACTGGCTGCCCATGGCGAGGGCGGCCACGACGAGGAGTCGGGAGGTTTGTATCATTGGGGGGTGGTCGGGAGGACGTGAAAAAACGCGGGCGCGGAGGCTAGGGTTTCAGTCAAATGAGGCAAGCTGGGATTTGCTACGGCCATGAAACGGGACCGGGTCACGACAGGCCAATCCCCGCACAGGAGATGACAAGCGGGGACACATCCGCGTTTGACGCGCCCTCTCTGCCGTCCATGAATCCGCCACAGCGATCACAGCATCGCTCCCCCCTTCCCTTTTCTACATGAAACCCACTCTTCTCATCCTCGCTGCCGGCATGGGCAGCCGTTACGGCGGTCTCAAGCAGCTCGACGCCATGGGCCCCTCCGGCGAAGTCGTGCTCGACTACTCGGTCTTTGACGCCATCCGCGCCGGTTTCGGCAAGGTCGTCTTTGTGATCCGTCGTGACTTTGAAGAGCAGTTCCGCACGCAGATCGGCTCCAAGTTTGGCGACCGCATCGCGGTGGACTATGCCTTCCAGGATATCAATGACCTGCCGGAAGGTTTTACCGTGCCGGAAGGCCGCACCAAGCCCTGGGGCACGGCCCATGCGGTGCTGGCTGCTGAGAAGGTGGTGAACGAGCCCTTCCTCATGATCAATGCGGATGACTTCTATGGCCGTGATGCCTTTGCCAAGATCGCCGCGGATCTCACCACGCCACGTCCAAATGATGGCAAGAGCCACTACTCCATGGTAGGCTTCTACCTGAAGAACACGCTTTCCGACCACGGCAGCGTGGCCCGCGGCGTGTGCACCCGCGACAGCAACGGTGCGCTCAGCTCCGTCACGGAGATGACGAAGATCTTCAAGACGGCCAATGGTGCTGAGAACCGCGAGACCGATCCTGCTCTGCCGCTCACCGGTGAAGAAGTCGTCTCCATGAACTTCTTCGGCTTCACGCCAGACATCTTCGGCCACCTGCGCACTGCCTTCACCGGCTTCCTCAAGGAGAACGGCCAGGAGCAGAAGTCCGAGTGCTATGTGCCAAAGGAAGTGGATGTGCTCATCCAGACCGGCAAAGCGGATGTGAAGGTGCTGGAGTCCAATGATTCCTGGTTCGGCGTGACCTACCCTGAGGACAAGGCTGACGTGGTGGCCTCCATCCGCGCGCTGGTGGATGCAGGTGCTTATCCGCAGAACCTTTGGGCGTAATTTTAGTTAGGCGTATTAGATGTGTCTCGTGATCGTCACGGGACACATCATGTATTGCGCGGCAGCGTCGTGGAGTGCGGTGGGAAGCGCTCAGGCGCGACACCGCTGTGTGCGCAGAAATGATCTGGCAAATTGGAGACGTCGCATGCGAACGCTAGCGGTGTCGACGATGCACGGTGGCCCGTGCATCTCTGCCACCGCACCCCGGGACGCTGGCGCGACTTCGGCGGACCATGTCGTAATGCCGTTTTTCCAAACCGCCGCGAGGGGACTCGCGGACTACGACTGCTTCGAGAGCGTCATCACGCACTCGAGATGCTTCGTCTGCGGGAAAAGATCGAAGGGCTGCACCTCGCCAAGATTGTAACCAGCTTCAGAGAAGAGCACGAGGTCACGCATCTGGGTGGCGGGATTGCAGGAGACGTAGACGACAAGCTTCGGAGCAAAGGCGAAGAGCTGCTGGAGGAACTCCGGACTGCAGCCGGCACGCGGTGGATCAATGATGACCACCGTTTCACTGCCCACATGCGGCACCTGGGCAAAGATGGCGGTTGCATCCGCTGCCAGGAACCGGCAGTTGGTTAGGCCGTTGATCTCGGCGTTGTGCGCAGCCTTCGCCACAGCGGTCTCGGAGATCTCCACGCCGATCACCTCTTCAAACTCAGGCGCAGCACAGATGCCGAAGAGGCCGCTGCCGCAATAGGCATCCACCAGATACTTCGCGCCGCTGGCCTTGGCTTTGCGCACGGCATAGCCCACGAACTCGGGAAGGATGAAGGGGTTGTTCTGGAAGAAATCGCCTGCCTGGAACTCGAACTTCATGGACCCCACATGCTCCACGGCGATGGCATCGGGCCGAGTCAGCACGCCATTGTCTGCAGCACGCAGGAGAATGGTGGCGCCGTTTTTACAGCTGCCAGCGCGGGCGGCTTCGCGGGCCTTCGTGAGCGCCGTGTTCAACTGCGGCATGGCGATGGGGCACTCCTTCACGTCCACCATGGCATTGCGCGTGCCGACACGGAGGAAACCGATCTCACTCAGCTCACCGTCTTTCGGCCGGTGAAAATGCGGGGTGATCTTTGAGCGATAGCCATACTGCTTCGGCGAGATGATGACCGGCAGCACGGGATGATCGATCTTCGCCATGTGGTGGAGCAGTTCCTCCACCTGACGGCGCTTGCCCTCCACCTGCTGGTCATAGGACAGGTGCTGGTACTGGCAGCCACCGCAGGTGCCGAAGACGGCACAGACATGCTCCACACGGTGCGGTGAAGGCTCGATGACCTGGACGATGTCGGAATCGCTGTAGTTCTTGTGGTTCCGGAAGATGCGGCAGCGGACGAGCTCGCCCGGCAGGGCAAAGGGCACAAACACCACCCACCCATCCACACGGGCCACGCCCTTCCCCTCATTGGTCAGGTTCTCGATACGGACATCAAGCTCCTGATGATAGGCAAAGGGGTGGGGATTGAACTTCCTGGGCGGTTGGGACATCCAGGGCCTTTAGCAGCATGGCGGGGGAGATCAACCCCGGGGGTGATCCGCATTGCCTTGTCTCATCTACAGGAGTTCACAATGGCGGTTGCACAAATCCGCCGCACCGCTGAAATGGAAGCCGCTTCAACTCATGGACTGGGCCCACCCGAAACTGCTGCTGCTGGCGCTTCCCGCGTTTGCGCTGCTGCTTTGGTTTGAGAGCCGGTCCGTGCATCCCATGGCGGGTTTGCGGAAGCGGCTGCTGCTGATCGTGCGGGCGGTGATCGTGCTGCTGGCACTGCTGGCACTGGCAGGACCGGCGCGGGTCACGCAGACGGGCAAGAAGGCGCTGGGGATCATCGTGGATGCCAGCCAGAGCATGGGTGAGGAAGGCCTGACCAAGGCGCTGAATGCGGCGCAGGCAGTGCAGAAGCAGGCCGGAGGGTCGGCAGAAACCTTTTTGGTGCGGCTCGGCAGCCAGCCGGAGCTTTTGAATACGGACACCCCGCTGGACCTGAAGCAGCAGTTGCAGTGGCAAAAGGATCGTGGAGGCGACAGCCACTACTCGGCGGCGATTGATTATGCCTTGGCACTGTTTCCAGCCGGAGCCAGCCGTGATCTGGTCGTGATCGGGGACGGGCATGAGACACGCGGGAGCCTGCTCGCCGCAGCACGAGATGCGGCGGTGTCTGGAACCAGACTGCACGCCATGCCCATCGCCGGACCGCAAAAGCCGGATGCGCGGGTGCTTCAGCTCGCGCCGAATCGTTCGCGACTAACTGAAGGTGCGACTCTGAAACTCACGGCTCAACTTGAGTCGACGATCGAAGCGCAGGGCACGCTGAAGCTCTATGAAAACGGAGTGCAGGTGGAGCAGCGCAGCGTCTCGCTGAAGCCGGGCAAGCCACAGAGCGAGACTTTCACGCGAACACCAGGCGTGCGGAACATCTACAAGTATCGCGCGGTGCTCGAAGGCATCGCGGGAGACACCTTGCCCGCGAACAATGATGCACTGACGCTGGTGGATGTGCGCGGTCGCTTGAGACTGCTCTACATCGAGAGTGATCCCACGGAAGGCCAGTATCTGATGCAGGCCATGGAAAAGGAAGGCGTGCAGCTCGAGCTGCGCCAGCCGGGTGGCATCCCGAGCACGCTGGATGCGCTTTCGGGTTATGACGGCATCGTGATCAGTGATGTGCCTGCGCATCAACTGGGTGAGCCGACCATGAACGCGATGCGTGACTATGTGGACAAGCTTGGCGGTGGTTTGGTGATGCTCGGTGGGCCGCAGAGTTTTGGCGTCGGTGGTTACTACCGCACGCCGATTGAAGAGATCCTGCCGGTGCGACTGAAGTCTCCTGATGAGGAAGAGAAGCAGAGCGCGGCGGTGGCGCTGGTCATCGACCGATCCGGCTCCATGGCCGGTGAGAAACTGGAGATGGCGAAGAGTGCTGCGATCGCGACAGCGGAGGTGCTGGGCAAGAATGACTTCATCGGAGTATTCGCCTTTGATAGTGAGGCGCATGTGGTGGCACCGATGACGAGGCTGACCTCAACCGCCGCCGTGGCGGGGCAGATCGCCGCTGTGGCTTCGGGTGGTGGCACGAACCTGCAACCGGCCTTTGAGCAGGCGCGCACGGCACTTCAGCGAGTGAAGGCGAAGGTGAAGCACATGATCATCCTCACGGATGGCCAGACCTCAGGCGGTGGCTATGAAGGGCTGGCATCGCAGTGTCGCGGTGAAGGCATGACGGTCTCCACGGTGGCCATCGGCGAAGGCTCGCACGTGGCGCTGCTGCAGGCGATCGCAAGCGCAGGCGGCGGTCAATCCTACAGCACGATGGATGCGGCCACGATCACGCGCATCTTCACGCAGGACACGCTGATGCACACGGGACGCATGATTCGCGAGGAGCCCTTCCAGTCCAAGTATGCTGAGAAGCATCCGATGCTCGCGGGTTTTGACAACTGGGAGACCACCACCCCTGCCCTGCTCGGCTATGTGAAGACACTGCGCAAGTCCACCGCGCAGATCCCGCTGGTCACCGATCTGGGTGATCCACTGCTGGCGCACTGGCGCTTTGGCCTGGGCAAGGTCACCGCCTTCACCAGTGATGCGAAAAGCCGCTGGGCCTCGCTATGGATCACGCGCTGGCCGGGCTTCAGCCGCTTCTGGTCCCAGGTGCTGCGTGAGACCGCACGTCCGCCACAGGGCCGGCACATGGATCTTTCCGCCGAGACCGATGGTGATGAAGCCAGGCTGCGCGTGGACCTCCAGGAAGATGCTGGCACGCGAGCCAATGATGCACGGGTGGATGCCGAGATCTTTTTTGTAGCGGCAGATGCGCTGGGTGCACCTCTGAAGATGCTGCAAAAGATCCCGCTCAGCCAGAGCGGCCCGGGTTTGTATGAAGGCAGCTTCCGCCCGGATCAGCCCGGTGTGTATCTGGTGCGCGCGCAAAGCGGTGCAGAGATGGTGTCCGCAGGTCTGGTGCATAATCCCAGCTCCGAGGCCAGTCTCGGCACGGTGAATGAAGCGCTGCTCCAGGAAGCCGTGAAGATCACGGGTGGCACGCTGATGACCAGCGCCGCGCTGCCGGACCTGAGCACCACGCGCGCGGTGCAGTATGTGGAACTCTGGCCGCCGCTGGTGATTGCACTGCTGCTGCTCTTCCTGCTGGATGTGGGCATCCGCCGCTGGGAGCATGTGCAGGGCATCTGGGAGATGTTCACCGCACGTGGCAAAGCCAGCACGCCGTGAGGCTCGCTCTTGAGCTTGCGCAAACATCCGGCCCGCCCTTAGCTTTAACCCCATGGACACCCCGAAGCCCACAGGACCGCGCCGTGAACTGAAATCCCGCAACACTGCCTGGGCGCGAGCCGTGGCCAAGGCAGCCTGCGCCTCCGGCCTAACACCGAATGCGATCTCGGTCATCAGTATCCTCTTCGCCGCAGGTTCGCTGGTCTTCTATCTCCTGGCTCCGGAGATGAAGACATCTGGAGCAACAGCGCTCATGTGGTTTGGTGCGGCCGCCTGCATCCAGTTTCGACTGCTGTGCAATCTGCTGGACGGCATGGTGGCTGTGGAAGGTGGCAAGGGCTCGGTGACGGGTCCCATCTATAATGAAGCGCCGGATCGCATCGCGGATGTCCTCATCCTCGTGGGTGCCGGCTACAGCACGAATGTGGAGCCGGGGGTGATCAAGCTCTTTGGCGAACTGCCGCTAGGCTGGGCCTGCGCCGTGCTGGCCATGGGCACGGCCTACATCCGCCTGCTCCAAGGCACCCTCACCCATCAGCAGAGCTTCATGGGACCGATGGCGAAGCAGCACCGCATGGCCGTGCTGACCCTGGGCACCTTCATCGCCATCGGCGAGCAGCTTTTCAGTCCAACCATCGCCGGTGCGGACATTCGCTTTTTGAAGATCGCGCTCATCGTGATCTTCTTTGGCGCCATCGTGACCTGCGTGAGGAGGCTTTCGCTGATCGTGCAACAGCTGCACGGCCGCTAACCAAGATTGCGGCTGCCCTGCGGGTGACCTGTGGAAGTCCACCCCAAGAAACCTTCACGTCGGGAGTCAACCTGGCATGAAGAAGACTCGCCTCCACACCGCCTCACGCAAAGCCGCTCAAACTGACGACGCCCCTCCGAGCTTCCAGATCGCGCCGATGATTGATGTGATCTTTGTGATCATGCTCTTCTTCATGGTGATGGCAGGCAGTGTGAAAGTGGAGCGTGAACTGAGGATGAAGCTGCCTGGTGGTCCTGCGGCGGATGCCACCTCACGCATGCCCGATGCGGAGATCCTTCTCGGTGTGCATGAGGATGGCACGGTGACTCTCAATGAGGAACCCATGGATCATCCCTGGGACAAAAACCTCCCAGCCTTGACGGCCACCCTGAACCGGCTCGCGCAGGCCTCGATGCGTGACCGGAGCCACATTCTGGCCACGGTGGAAGCCGAGCCGGCAGCCTCCTACAGCCGCATCATCGATGTCCTGGCCTCCCTGCAGCGCGCGAGCATTCCTGACGTGACTTTTACCGTGGGCGGAGAATGAGCTGAACTGAGCCAAGCTGGAGAACCACATACTTGGTTAGCTTCGCCTCGACGCCCGCTCTCGCAGGTAGCTGGAAACGCCACAAACGGAGCTTTCGCGTGCGCTGCTCCCTCCTCCCAAAGTCGGATGTCAGGAAGTTGTCACGTGCTGGCACTGCCCTTATCCAAAGGTAGTAGTCCAGCCTGCCGAAAAATTTCAGCAAAACTGCCCTCGCGCTTTCCGAGGCATGCTATTCTCAGACGCGCCTTCCCCGCACCCCCATGAAACTGCTTTCACGCTCCGGGCTCACGATAGCCCTTTGCCTTGCGATCTTCATGCCGCTTTGCCTGACCCAAGCGGCACCGGCTAAAAAAGCCAAGACTCCACCAGCCCCAAAACCTGAGCCTGTGCTCGAGGCGGAGTTCACCATGAATCCGCCGGAGCTGTCTCCGGCGAGCACGATCGAGGTCGTGTTTCCCACGCCGATGATCGCGAAGGAGCGAGTCGGCACCACGGAGACCGATTCACCGCTTGTGGTCAGTCCAGCGCTCAAGGGTGACTTCCAATGGGTGAGCACGCGAAGCGGTCACTTCAAACTCACGGAGGCACCGAAGTTCAACACGGGCTATGAGTTCGCACTGCGCAAAGGTTTGACAGATCTCGCGGGCAAGGCGCTCTCCACGGATCAACTCGCTTCTGTGAGCAGCGCGCAGTTCCGCGTGATCGATCAATCGCCGAAGTGGTTTGATTCCAGTGATGCGAACCGCACGCCGAAGTTTGTGTTCGAGTTCAATGATGCCGTGGATGTCACGAAGGCTGCGGCGGGCATTCAATTTGTGTCGGAGAAGCCGCCGCTCAAAGTAGGTGCCAAGGTCCGTCATGCCACTGGCAAGGATTTTGGCACCGGTGTGAATCCGCAACCGACCTGGGCGGAAGAGATCGCCAAGGTGAAACCCACGATCACACCGGAAGCGGCACGCTTGAGCGCCATCGTGGTGGAGCCAGCGACTCCCCTTGCTGTGGCGACGAACTGGAAGCTCACCATCGCCACCACCCTAACCAACTCTTCTGGCCATGACACACTCGCGCAGGGAGACGACATCGCGCTCGGCGAGGTGCGACCTTTCGGCGTGAACAGCATCACCGCGCACACGCCGTTTGATTCGAGCTACTACATCGACATCGACGTCAACAAGGCGCTGTTTCCAGATCGTGAGGAGGAATGGAAGAACGAGGAGCTGGAACCCATCGCACAGAAACTGGCGGCACTGGTGGCCATTGAGCCGAATGTGGCGGTGAAGCCCACGCTCACGCGCCGCACGCTGCGTCTGGAGGGCAATTTTGAGCTGAACAAGCCTTACCGCATCGTGGTGGATCCACGTGTGGCCTCTGCTGACGGGCTGGCTCTGGAGAAGCCTGAAGAAAAAGAGATCACCTTTGTGCCGAACCCACCCTATGTGGCCGCGCCTGCCTTTGTGCGCGCGCAGCTGGCGAAGGGGCTGGGTGATTATGAGATCTCCACCGCGAACGTGCGCGAGGTGCGTGTGCGTGTGAAGAAGCTCACGGGCCCTGAACTGCTTCAGGCGATGGGCAAGTATTTTGAGTACCGCACCAAGTACTGGGTTGAGGATCAGAAGAAGCAGGGCTTCAAGCCGGTGGGCATCGATGAGTATGCAGGCACCCAGATCCTGGACAAAACTTTCCCGATCAACAAGCCGCTCGACAAGAGCGAGTTGATCAAACTGAACTGGAAGGAGATCCTGGCAGGTGCGCCTACAGCGCCGTTGTTCATCGAGATCGAAGGCCGTGCCGCGGAAGGACTGGCGCAGAAGGGTGTGATCACACAGTCGCTGATTCAGTTCACCGACCTTGGTTTGTTGCAGAAGAGCAACGGACGCGAGACGATGGTCTTCGCGACCTCGCTCTCCACCGGCAAACCGGTGGCTGGCGTGCGCATGACCATGGTGGATCATGAGCAGAAGCTGCTCGGCTATGCGGACACGGATGCGAATGGTCTCGCGACGCTGAAAGGCAACGAGCCTTCCCTGGTGTTGGCGGAGAAGGATGGCGACAGCACGGCCATCCAGACCTATGACTCCGGCATCAATGGGGTGATCCCGTATGACATTCCCACGGCCTGGCGGGATGTCTGGAAGCCTGCACGCCGCACCTTTGTGTTCTTGGACCGGCCGCTCTATCGCCCCGGTGACACCGCGCATCTCAAGGCTCACACGCGCCTGAGCAGCGGCGATGATTTGACGCTCGATCCTGAGGCCGCAAAAGCGCACCTCGTCATCCGTGATGCACGCTATCGTGTGATCTTGGACAAGGAGATCAGCTTCACCACGAACGGCTCCTGGGCTGATGATGTGAAGCTGCCCGAGTCGCCGCTCGGCTGGTATTCCGTCAACATCCGTTTCAACAGCAGTGAGGACAATCCGAATGACATGTCCGGAGGTGACTACGGCTTCCGTGTGGATGATTACAAGCCGAACACCTTTGAGGTGAAGCTGGACAATGAGAAGGTACAAATCCTGGCGGACCGCATGAAGCTGCCCATGAGCGCGAACTACATGATGGGCAAGTCACTGAGCCGCGCGAAGGTGAGCTGGAGCGCCTCCTCCATGCGCGAATACACGCCGCCGGAAGCCTTCCAGGACTACCACTTCGGTGATGCGCCGCGTTGGGCGCACTATGGCAAAGATCGCGATGCTGATGGCTACTACGACGACAGTGACAGCGATAACGATCCCGAAGGTGAGTGGTGGGTGAATGGCGATCTTTCGATCGATGATGACGGCACGGCCACACTCGAGATGCCGATGCCACCGCCGGACCGGGCTTCCCTGCCGCAGCAGGTGCGGGTGAGCGCGGAGGTGACGGACATCAATCAGCAGACGATCACAGCCTCCACGCAGTTTGAGGTGCCTGGGGCAGACTTCATCATTGGTCTGAAGGGCCCGCAGTTCTTTGGCCGCTCCGGTCAGGACACCGCCGTGGAGATCATCGGCATTGATTCGAAAGGCGCGCCTGCTCCAGGAGCCAGCAAGATTGATGTGCGCATTGAGCGCCAGGAATATCACACGCTGAAAATCGCCACCGCTGGTGGTGGCAGCACGACGAAGGACCAGGTGATCCTGCGTGAAGAACTGAAGCAGCAGGTCGACCTGAAGCCCATCAGCGCAGGCAGTGCCCCGAGTGCCACCCTGCCCTTCAAGCCAGCTCGTGGCGGCACCTACTTTGTGACCGCTGAAACCACGGACAGCAAAGGCCGCAAGGTGCTCTCACGGATGCCGCTTTATATCATCGGCGGTGATGAGTTCCCCTGGGCCATGGAGGACGGCGCGCGTATCCTTTTGCAGCCGGAGAAGAAGAAGCTGAAGCCGGGTGAAGAAGCCGTGATCGTGGTGAAGACACCGATCGCCGGCACCGCGCTGGTGAGCGTGGAGCGCAACAAGATCCATCACCAGTTTCTCACGCAGATCTCGCCTGAGCAGCCGGTGATCAAGGTGCCCGTTCAAGATGCGGAAGCGCCGAATGTGTATGTCTCCGTGATCCTTGTGCGCGGCAGCGATGCCAGCCCGAAGAAAAACAAGATGCCTGAATACAAGCTGGGCTACTGCGAGCTCGAAGTGGAATCGCATGTGAAGGAGCTGAAGGTCACGCTGAATCCCTCGAAGCCCGAGGTGAAGCCTGCGGAGCATTTCGCAGTGGCTGCGACGGTGACGGATCATCAGGGCAAGCCAGTCGCGAATAGCGAGATCACCCTCTATGCCGTGGATGAAGGTGTACTGAGCCTGATGGACCATGAGACACCGGATCCGAGCTCGTTCTTCCATGCGCCCTCACCGCTGGCGATTCATAACTATGCTTCGTATGATGACATCCTGCCTGAGGAGTTCACCGCGCGAGAGCGTGGCAACAAAGGTTTCCTCATCGGTGGTGGTGGTGATGAGAACGATGCGCCGGTGAAGCTACGGAAGAACTTCGTGGCGACCCCGCTGTGGCTCGCCACGGCGATGACGGACGCGAGCGGCCAGGTGACGACGGACATCACGGCGCCGGACAACCTGACACGTTATCGCCTGATGGCGGTGGCGGTGCATGGAGCGGATCGTTTTGGGAAGGGCGAATCAGCCTTCAAGATCAACAAGCCGCTGATGGTGGAGCCGGTGGTACCGCGCTTTGCACGTCTGGGTGATGAGACACTGCTTAAAGCCGTGCTGCACAACACCACACCAGCTTCCGGCGAGGTGGAGGTCACGCTGGAGCTCGATGCCACGGCTGATTTCATCCGTGAGGAGCGCTTCTTCATTCCGGCGTCCATCAAGGCGCCTGAAGATCCGAAGGTGTGGAAGCAGAAGGTGGCGCTGAAGGCGAATGAGACCGCTGCCGTATCCTTCCCGGTTATCTTCACCAAGCTCGGTGATGCCAAGTGGAAGTGGACCGCCCGCACCACGACCTGGAGCGGACCTGCGCTGGATGACGGCACGGAGTCCGTGCTGGCGGTGAATCATCCGGTGCCAGAACTCCGCGAAGTTCGTTATGCCCGACTTGGCAAGGATCCGGTCGAGAACCTGCTGGCGAATGTGAATCCGAGCGTGCTTGAGGGTGAAGGCTTGATCTCGGTGAGTGTCAGCACCTCGCGCTTGTTTGAGGCGCGTGATGCCCTGGAGTATATTTTGCAATACCCGTATGGCTGCGTGGAGCAGACCAGCTCTGCCACCCTTCCCTGGCTGGCGCTGGGCGGATATCAGCCGCTGTTCCCCGATCTGCTGAGCACGGACAAGACGAAGGAAGCGGTGCAAAAGGGTGTGAACCGTCTGCTGACCATGGTCACGGATGAAGGTGGTCTTGCCTACTGGCCGGGTGGTCAGGAGTCGAGCTTCTGGGGCAGTGCTTATGGCGGCTTCATGCTGCTGCGCGCACGTGATGCGGGCGCCAATGTGCCGAACGAGGTGATCGACAAGCTCACAGCCTATCTCTCCAAGAAGCTGCGCGGCCTGGAAGACGAGAAAGACCTGTACATCACCACAGACTCCGCGCTGGCTCTCTACACGCTGGCCAAGGCGAAGAAGCCTGAACCGGCCTACCAAAATTTGCTTCATGCCAAGCGCGACCGTCTGCCTGAGGCTGCCCGTCTCTACACGGCCCTGGCCATGTGCCTGAGCAACACGCCGGATGCGCAGATCAAGGAGATGCTCGGCTGGAAGCCGCCGGCTCCTCCGCCTGCAGCTGACAAGAAGACGGCCAGTAACAAGGCCAAGAAGAGTCCGAGCAAACCTGCCGCGAAGCCTTCCACACCTCCTGCGCCCGCTTGGTCGCACTGGGCTGGCAATGGTGCGAACCGCGCGCTGCGTCTGATCGTTTACACGCACCTCGGCCTGACCAGTGATGCGGAAGAACTGGCGAAGACGATCCTTCAATCGCGCAACGGTCGCGGTGAATGGGGCAACACGTATTCAAATGCGTGGACGCTCACGGCACTTGCCGCCTATGAGCGCAGTCTGAAGAAGACCTCCGAGCCTGTGCTGGCCAAGGTGCTGTGGGACACGCAGCAGCCTGAGCTGAACATCCCGGCGCATCCGGGCAGTGCGAAGGTCAGCTTCCCGATTGATCCGAAGCTCACGGCCACACCGATGAAGATCGAGCTGCCTGCCGGTCGCGAGCTGTTCTCGCGCATCGATGCGCGCAGTCATCCGCAGGATCGTGAGTTCAAGGGCGAGAACAAAGGTTACGCCATCGAGCGCACCTATGAAAAGGTGCTTCCCGATGGCAGCGTGGCTGAGGCCGAGGATCTGCGCGTGGGTGACATGGTCGTGGTTTCTCTCACGATCGACATCGGTGGTGGTGATCGCTATCTCGCGATCAATGATCCCCTGCCCAGCGTGCTGGAGGCCATCAATCCAGAGTTTGAAACGCAGAACAGCCGTGGTGAAGACCAGCTCCCCGAAGGCATCGAAGCCTGGTTCTGCGATCATCGTGAGATCCACGCGGACCGCGCGCTCTTCTTCACCGACTACGCGCCGCAAAAGGGCAAGTTCCAGCTCCGCTACCTCGCCCGAGTCATCGCCGAAGGCGACACCATCGCCCCGCCCGCGAAGATCGAAGCCATGTACCAGCCCGACAAATACGGCCTCAGCCCGACCCAGCATCTCCGCACGCTGCCAAGCGGTGGCGGGCAGGTGGCCGGGAAGTGATTTTCAGTGAGTGCAGCGGGAGTTTCAGCTCCCGCTGCGGTCTGAAACGGGGCGTTGCAAAATGGCGATGTTCCTTCATACTTTGGTTATGGCAAAGGCCTCGAACAAACCCGCTGAAAAAGCAGCTACACGAGTGGCTCGGACTCCAGTGTCCAAGTTCAACGACCTTTCTTTACAAGCACGTCGGAAGAAGCTCAGGGCATTTTTTGACGCCGCTGAGGCCAGTTGGGCCGGGAAGCCCGACATCGATGCGACATCTGTCCTGGCGAAAATGCGTCGTGGCTCATGAAGCATTTTGCGGATGCCAGTTTCTTGATCTCCTTCTGCGTGCGGGACAAGCATCGGCGCAAGGCACGTGAGTGCTGGGAAAAGCTGGGAACGACCATGTATACGAACCGGCTTGCCTATTTTGAAGCGGAGAATGCCATCCGCGTGCTCCGTGTTGGACGCAGCATTACACCCGAGGAAGAGCTCGAGGGACTGGAAAAACTCAAACGAGCCGTGCTCGAAGGATTCGTTGAGATCCGAGACGTTTCCATCAAGCGCATTCATGCCGAAGCTCGTCGCATCAGCCTTCATAACACCAACCAAAGAGGTTTCGGTGCCATGGACATTCTGCATATCGCCAGCGCCAAGGATATGGATTGCGATGCGTTGTTATCTTTTGACGATGCTCAACGGCAACTGGCCAAAGCTGAAGGGCTCAAGGTGCTACCCTAAAGGATATCGGACGACTGGCGAGCAATCAAGAGCCCTTCCCTTTTCCCCAGCATGAACCACCAATCCTTTGAGCTGCTCCGACTGCCCCGAGTGCATTGGGATCGGCGAGTGGTGATCTGGCTGGGTATCTGGTTTGCTCTTACTGACAGGATGTGGGTGCTGGGATTGGTCGTCCTTGGCATCTGGCTGGCCTGGGCGATTTACCGGCTGCGTCGTTCGGCTCATCACCTGCGGCTGACGGAGACTCAACTGAGCCTTTCCAACACAGGCCTCAATCTCCAGAGACACGAGGTGGAAGAAATCTATCCAGCACCCAAAGGCCTGACCATTGCATGGAGGAGGAAAGGGGTGGCCCGCTACTCGGATATCCTGGAGAATCACTTCGCGGAGAGCGTGTGGGCACAAGCGCGCGCGGCTTTGCTGCAATGGGGAAATGCGAGGGTGTGAGCCGCTGATTGCGAAATCCGACACAGGTTTTGCTGGCAGATTGGGAAAGGTGGGCGCGTTGATGTGCGCGACCAACTATGAAACGTCTCGTTCTTCTCTCCTTTCTTGCCTTTGCCGGCCTCGCTCCTGCCCAGGATGGCTTCAAACCGATCTTCAATGGCAAGGACCTCTCGGGATGGGATGGGAATCCGGAACTTTGGAAGGTGGAGAATGGTGAGATCGTGGGCACCACCACGGGACCGGAACAACTGGCCTACAACCAGTTCCTGATCTGGCGCGGCGGGAAGGTGAAGAATTTTGAGCTCAAGGCGAAGATCCGCCAGAAGGGCAACAACACGGGCATCCAATACCGCAGCAGCGAGAATGCCGACAAGAAGTGGTCCATCCGGGGCTACCAGTGTGACATCCACCCGAACGCGCCTTATCGCGCGATGATGTATGAGGAGGGTGGTCGCGGCATCGTCTCGCAGAATGGCCAGAGCGTGGTCATCGACCCCGCAGGTGTGAAATGGCTCGCGGGTGAGCATGATCCCGTCGAGGTCGACATTGCCGAATGGCATGAGTACACGGTCACCGCGAAGGGTAACCACCTCGTGCATCAGATCGATGGCAAGACGACAATGGAGCTCACCGATTTCGAGGAGGCCAAGCGTGCGTTCGAAGGTTTGATTGCCTTCCAGATTCATCGCGGCCCGGCCATGGAGGTCCACATCAAGGATGTCGTCCTCAAAGAGCTTCCCGAGGGTGGCGTGACATCCTTTGAAAAATCGGCGATCCCGAGTGATGCGCAGATCATCGAGGCCAAGGCGCCTGCGAAGGGCAAAGGCAAGGCGAAGGCTGATGCCAAGAAAGCGGCGGCACCTGCTCCAGCTCCGTCCCCTGCCCCTGATCCAGCGAAGGACAAGGCTGCGGAACGGGCCAAGAAGAAGGCTGCACGTCCGCAAGCGGTGGGGCCTGCCATTGGCGCGAATGTGGCGACGCCGGTGAGCAACATCAAGACGCTCAAGGATTTCAAAGTGGAGCTGATCTACAGCGTGCCGGGTGGTGAGCAGGGTTCCTGGGTGAACCTGACCACGGATGATCAGGGCCGCATCTATGCGAGCGACCAGTATGGCATGCTGTATCGCTTCAAGGCTCCTGCGGCCGGCCAGACGCTGAGCGCGGCAGACATTGAGAAGGTGCCCGCGGAAATCCGTGGTGTGAACGGCATGCTCTTTGCCTTCGGCGCGCTGTATGTCGGCGTGAACGACTATGAGAAGAAGATCCCGAGCGGGGTGTATCGCATCAGCGACAGCAATGGCGACGACATGCCAGACAAGGTGGAGATGCTGCGTGAGTTCGACGCGGGCAGCGACCACGGCGTGCATGCCATTTTGAAGACTCCGGATGGCAAGGGGCTTTACCTCATCAGCGGCAACAATGCGGTACTGAAGGAAGGCCCGAAGGTGGGAACGCTGGACAGCTCCCCGGTCGCGAAGCTGTGGGGTGATGATCATCTGCTGCCGCGCATGCCGGACGGTCGCGGTCACAACCGCCATGTGATGGCGCCTGGCGGCATCGTGTATCGCTTCTCGCCGGATGGAAAGCAGTTCGAGATCTTTGCCTCGGGCTTCCGTAACATCTTCGACGGTGGTGTGAACCGCGATGGTGAGCTGTTTGTTTACGACGCGGACATGGAGTATGATTTCAACACTTCATGGTATCGCCCGACCCGCATCAACCATGTCGTCAGCGGTGGTGAGTACGGCTGGCGCAATGGTGCGGGCAAGTACCCGGAATTCTACTTCGACAACCTGCCTGCGACGCTGAACATCGGCCCTGGCTCACCGACTGGCACCACTTTTGGTTATGGCGCGAAGTTCCCGGCGAAGTATCAGGACGCCTTCTATGTGCTCGACTGGAGCTGGGGCAAAATCTATGCGGTGCATCTGAAGCCCGAAGGCAGCACCTACACGGCCACGAAGGAAGAGTTCGTCACGGGTGGTCCGTTGCCAGTCAGTGATGCGATCATCGGCAAGGATGGCGCGATGTATTTCACCATTGGTGGACGTCGTGTGCAGAGCGGACTGTATCGGGTGACTTATGTGGGGAAAGAGAGTACCTCTCCGATTTCTTTGGAACCAAGCAGTTCGACGAGAACAGAACTGCGAGATGTGCGTGCAAGCCTGGAAGCTTTCCATGGCAAACAGGATCCGAAGGCGGTCGCCACGGCCTGGCCGTCTCTTAGCAGCAAGGACCGTTATATTCGTGCTGCGGCACGCACGGCGCTGGAGCATCAGCCGCTGGCTGAGTGGCAGGACAAGGCGCTGAATGAAACGAATGTCACGGCTCAGCTTGAGGCGCTGCTGGCACTGACTCGACGGACCGCTGTGTGCCCGACCCATAGGCCGGATGGGACTTACAGGACGGATGAAAAGATGCGTGATTCTATCTGGGCAGCGCTGCTGAAGCATGACTTTGCGAAGCTGACTCCTGAGCAGAAGCTGGCTTATGTGCGGCTGACGGAGATCGTGCTGCATCGCTTTGAGAATCCGGATGAGGCGACGGTGGGCAAGATCATCGCGAAGCTCGATCCGGCGTATCCGGCGGATAACTTTGAGTTGAACTGGCTGCTGACGGAGACGCTGGCGTATCTGCAGGCTCCGAATGCGGCGGAGAAAGGCATGGCGCTGATCGCCGCCGCTGAGAGTCAGGAACCGCAGATCGAGTATGCGCGCAGCCTGCGCTTCCTGAAGACGGGTTGGACACCGGAGCTTCGCAAGCAACAGCTCGAGTTCTTCCTGAAGGCCGCGAACTACAAGGGTGGCAGCAGCTTCGCCATCTTCATCGATTTCATCCGCAAGGACTCGCTCTCTACCTTCACGCCGGAAGAAAATGCGCAGTTCGCCGAACTCATCGCCAAGAAGCCTGAGGTGAAATCTGCGATTGAGAACGTGGGCGCGATGTTTGTGGGACGCACGCCGACGATGTGGACGCTGGATGAGCTCAGCAAAGCTGCGGAGACAGGCCTGAAGGGACGGAGCTTTGAGAACGGTCGCAAGATGTTCAGTGCCTCCGCCTGCTATACTTGCCATCGCTTTGGCAATGCGGGTGGCATGACGGGGCCTGATCTTACGGGCGCGGGTGGTCGATACAGTCCGCATGATCTGCTGGATCAGATCATCAACCCGAGCGCAGTCATCAATGAGCAGTTTGCTCCGATTGTGGTCACGAAGAACGATGGCACGATCATGACGGGTGTGGTGGTGAACCTCAGTGGTGATGGCGTGACGCTGAACACGGATCTCACGGATCCGAACCAGCGTGTGAACGTGGATCGCAAAGAGGTGAAGAGCATCGAGCTCAGCACGGTCTCCCCCATGCCGCCAATGCTGCTGGCCATGCTGAAGAAGGAAGAGATCCTGGATCTGCTGGCTTATGTGCTCAGCGGCGGGAACAAGGAGAATGCGATGTTTGGGAAGTGAAGACTTTGACGTGCCTTCTCAGACATTTTTAACCGCTAATTAGACGCTGATAGGACGCTAATATCAGAAGGTTTCGGACTTCTTTATGAGCGTCTGGTTAGCGTCATATTAGCGGTTAAGAAGCTTCCGTCGCAGGTCAGAAAGTGCGCAGGAAGTTAGCGGTAAATTGAAGACGTCGACTGCGAACGATAGCGGTGTCGACGATGCACGGTGGCCCGTGCATCTCTGCCACCGCACTCCAGGACGCTTCGCGATTTCGGGGGCGCTATTTCAATTCTGGCTCGGTCCAGAAGGTGGTTCGCTGAGTCGCGTCGCGGATGGTTTTGACTTGAGCGGGGGTGACGGCGGGGGATTTGTTGCCGAACTCGCTGCGGACGTAGGTGAGGACGTCGGCCATCTGCTGGTCATCGAGGCCCATGGGGGGCATGGGGATGGGGGCGAGCTGGGTGAAGGCGGTGCCATTCACCTGGATGGGGCCGGTGAGGCCGTGGAGCACGACTTTGATGAGCCGGGCAGGATCGCCATTCACCCAGTCACTCTCGGCGATGCTGGGGTAGACGCCGGGAAGGCCCTTCCCTTCCGGCTGGTGGCAGTTCAGGCAGAGGGCATCATAAACAACCTTGCCAGGATGAGCGACGACAGGCGCGGCGCTGGCGATCTTCTTGACGTATTCGGCCTGAGCGGGGTTCTTGAAGGTGAGTTTGCCTAACTGAGATTGCCACTGCGGCTGGAGGGCACGCACGGCCTGCTTCAAGGCGTAGTCAATAAACTTGTCCGTCGGCTGCTGGAGCACCTGGGTGGTGATGGTGACGGTCTCAGGCTTCTGGATGCGGGCGCTGGCGACGACGGCCTCGAGGCGCACGCGAGGGTGGGTGTCGTTGGCGGCTTCGGTGAGAAGGATGGAGGTGTTGGGGAGTTGGTTGGCCCAAGCGCCGATGACACGGGCTGCATAGGCGCGGACGCGGCCGTCCTTGGCCTGATGGAGACGAGCGAGGAGAGCTGCGTTGGGTGACTGATGGGCTTCGTAGATGCCGCAGACATCCATGAGCACGCGCTCATCGTTTTCCTTGGCGATGAAGGCATCACAGGCGGCGAGGGCTTCCTTGGCTGGGAGATCGAAGAGGAGACGCTTGGCTTGATAGCGGGTCCAGCGCTCGGGGGACTTGATCTGCTCCAGGAGCTCGGCGGGCTTCATGGTGGCGAGAGCTGGCTGCTTCACACTGGGGCGGCCTTTGGCAGTGATGCGCCAGATGCGGCCGTGGCTGCGATCCCGACGAGGATCGGCATAGCTGGCCTGGTAATGGCCGATGACGGGATTGAACCAGTCACAGAGATACATAGCACCATCTGGACCGACGCTGACATCGACAGGACGGAAGGAGGTGTCACTGCTCTTCACAAGCTTCGGAAGCTGGGTGGTCTTGAAGCCGGAGCCTTCATCCGCAAAGCGATGCAACTCGACCACGCTGCCAAAGTAACCGCCAATGAGCGCGCAGCCCTGGATGTCGTCTGGAAGAGCCTTCGTACCGATGATGTCGAGCGAGTTGGTCTTCGGGCTGCTGTCAAAGAGCATGCCGGTGGGGTGGTACTCATCCGGGTCCTTGATAGCGATGAGGCCAGGGGTGCTAAAGTAGCCTGCAGGGCGGTCGCCACTTTTGTGGAAGACTTGGTTATAATCGTCAAAGGCCACGCCCCAGCAGTTGTGGCCTGCCTTGCCGCCATTGAAGAAGCCCTCCATCTTTTCCGTGCGCGGGTTGTAGCGCCAGACACCGGCTTTTTCCAGGATGGCGAGACCGTGCGAGGTCTCGACACGGGAGAAGGCATGCAGGCCCTGGGTGAACCAGAGGGAGCCATCGGGGCCGTGGCAGATGGAATTCACCAGCTGGTGCGTGTCGCCAATCCCGAAGCCGGAGAAGAGAACCTTCTTCACGTCGGCTTTGCCATCGCCATCGGTATCTTTGAGATGCAGGAGCTGGTCGAAGTCACAGACGTACACGCCGCCATCGCCAAGCTCGACGCCCTGGACCATGGTGAGGCCTTCGGCGAAGCGAGTGTGCTTGTCAGCGACGCCATCGTGATCTGTGTCTTCAAGAACGAGGATGTAGTCACTCGGCTTCACGCCGGGGAGCGCCTGCGGATAGGTGGGGGAGCAGGTGACCCAGAGGCGGCCTTTTTCATCCCAGGAGAACTGTGTGGGCTTGGCCACGCCTTGAGTCTCGGATGCGAAGAGATTGATCTCATAACCTTCCGCGACGGTGAAGGCAGCCATCTGCTGT
The DNA here is from genome assembly GCF_007992435.1 of Prosthecobacter gellanilyticus. Taxonomy (GTDB): domain Bacteria; phylum Verrucomicrobiota; class Verrucomicrobiia; order Verrucomicrobiales; family Verrucomicrobiaceae; genus Prosthecobacter; species Prosthecobacter gellanilyticus. The sequence goes on from NZ_BKAG01000013.1 coordinate 70,387, forward strand.
TCGGCAGTGAGCACGGCTTCGGTCACAGGCTTGGGCGCAGGCTCGAGAGGTGGCACCTGCTCGCCACGAGCGAGGGAGTGAATGCGCTGATCCATCTTGGCGATAAGCGGCTTGTGGCTCTCAAAGGCTTCACGCAGTGATGGGGCATCCGCAGCAGGCTTGCCGAACATCTGGGTCACGCGATCTCCATAGACGAAGGACCAGTTGGCGGGGCGCCAGCAGTCAAACCAGAGGCGGTTCTTCTCGACGATGGCCTCACGGATCTTGGAGAGGTCATCGGAGTCACTGGTGGAGACACCGAGCTGGGAGGCGATGAGCTGACCGACCGTGCGCAGACCTAACTCATTGAGGTGAAGGCCGTTGTCCGTGATGCGGGCTTTGGCGGCAGGGATGGAGAGGGTGGTGAAGAGATCCACGAAGATGGCACCACGCTGCTTGGCAATCTCGCGCACGGCCTCGGCGTAGGCTTTCACGTCTTCATTACGCTTCGTGAGGTCCGGGGCATGCGGCGAGCCGGTGGCCTCGAAGGGCATGGGCGAGATCAGGACGAGGCGCGGGGTACGCGAGCGGAACTGGTCTAACAAGCGATGATACGCGGAAGTGAACTCGGCGAGGCGGGCCTTGCCATCAAAGGACTCGACCTGGCCGAACTGGCAGATGACGATGCCCGCACCGACGGCGTCGAGCTGGCCTTTCCAGTCGCCAAAGTTCAGGTCGCGCCACTGCTCATACACCGTATCACCCTCCCAGGCCATGCTGCGGAAGCGGGGCTGCTTGTCCGCGAGGCCATGAGAGAGGATGGCTTCGAGTTCGCCGGCCTTTTGTTCGCGGACGAGATTGGTCTGGCCGGTGAGGACGACGACTTCGTTGTTGGTGACTTCGAAGCGGTTGTCTTTGAAAGGGACGAGGGCGGTGGTGGCGCCGTCAGCATCGCCGAAGCGATTGAGGATGTCTTTCGGGCCAGGGACGATGGCGTCGGGGAGCTCTTCGATCTGGATGTTGCGGAAGGCGATGACGGCCTTGCACTTGCCGTGGATCTGCAGGGCGATGTGGCCCTTCATTTCGATGCCGGGCTCGCGCTCGGTGTAGTCGACGGTGCGCACGCCATTGACGAAGATCTGGATGCGCTGGTCCTCGACCTTGATCTCGTGCTTGTTCCATTCGCCCGGCTTTTCGGCGCTCTTGATCAATTCTTCCGCAGGTTTGGAGAGCATGGTCTTGCGGCGTGACTCATCATAGAGGCAGCCGCTGTAACCGGCACCGATGTCCGCCTGGTAGCCGATCATTTCGTTCGGCGGCTCTTTGATGCGCAGGCTGCGGAACTGCACGCCGCCATTCACGAAGCCTTCGGTACCTTCGAGCTTGTACTCGAGGCTGATGCGGAAGTTCCGGTACTGCTTCTTGGTGGCAAGGAACTCGTTCTGCGGGTTGCCTTCCCCGTCCTGAGTGCCGCCGTAGATCACGCCATCCTGGATGCGCCAGACCTTGGTGGTCTCGCCTTCCCAACCGTTGAAGGTCTTGCCATCAAAGAGCGGGACGGTATCCGCCGCTGAGGCAGTGCTGAGGATCAGAAGCGGGGACAGGAGAAGGAGGGCGGACCTGAGCATGAAGGCAGCGGGAAGTGGAGTTTCGAGGAGGCGAGCTATCCTGTACGCGATGGGTGCGTGGCAACTTCATTCTCTTTAAGTGCGGAGTTCGGAAGGCGGAGGTCGGAGTTAGGAAGAGGCGGCCTTGTGGGGGCGAAACGGGGATGACTGAAAATGGGGGACGGTGGAGTGGCGGAGCGGAGGATAGGGTGGTGGCAGGATGCCACCCCATTGGAATGGGGTGGCACGGTTGGAGGTCAGATTGCCCTCGGCACCCCCGCCGACTGAAGGTCAAGACAACTTAAAAATTCAGTAATTATGGTTTTTAGATTGATATTTTCTAAATTTGAGTTATTAATTCCATAATTACTGAAATAAAGCCATGAACGCCTCTCGCCAACTGACCGGACTGCTGGGGACCATTGCCCTCCTTGCTTCGCTGTCTTCCTGCGCACTGCCGGAAGGTGGATTCAGCGCTCAAGAGGCTGAAAATGTGAGCGGCGTGCCGCTTCAGCCAGGCGTGAAATATGAGGTCAGAAAGGCTCTCGCCGCAGGCGTGGCCTTCAAACCGACAGAGATGAAGCGTTACTATTTTGTGCTGGAGGCTCCGCGGCCTCCGCTCATGTCGGCGGCTAGCATTCCGGGACAGCACATGAAGGTGCGCACCACGGCCTACTGCCATGATGAGTCCGATCACATCGTTTACGGGGCCAAGAACGCCTTGGGAACGCCACTCAAATTTGGGAACATTCGCAGCGCTGCAGCAGATTGGTCAATGTATCCGGTGGGCACAAAATTCCGAATCGCCGGTCAGCCGGGGGTCACTTATGTGGTGGATGATTACGGCAGCGCCCTCGTCGGCACCGGCACGATCGACATCTACAAGCCGACCCGCGGTTTGATGGATGCGTGGGGTGTGCGGCATGTGGACATCGAAGTACTGCAGTGGGGCTCGTATGAGCAGAGCATGAACATCATGCGCGACCGCATGAAGTGGCCGCATGTGCGCGAGATGATGCGCGGCATCCAGGAGCGCATGTTCAGCACACGGACCGGTGGATATCAGGGCCCGATCACAGCGGCGCTGTGATTCGTTGGAAAAGATGGCTCACATGCATCGTTTGAGGGCGCATAATCATGCGTCCTCTTTTTTTGTTCTTGTGGCTGGTGGCTTCAGGCAGTGTGTGTGCCCAGACAACTGCGCCGATGGCGATCACGCCGGTGGCTTTGGAAAGGGCCCTGACCTCTGCCCCTGATCACACAGCGGCGAAGGATCTGCATCAGCAGGTGATGCGGCTCTTTGGAAAACAGAATCTGCTCAAAGGCAAGGCGAGCGCGCGCATCGAAGGTACGACGGTGGCCTGGGCTGTGATGGATCCGCATCCTGCGCAGGTGGTGCGTGCTGATGGGACGGTGGTCGGCCATATGACCTCTCTCGGTGATGACGGTCTGCAGGTGCTGGTGAAGACGGTGCCGAACTTCAGCGAGTTTCAATACCAGATCGTGGCGGGTGGTGCGACGCGTGTGGGTGGCATGGTGCACGTGGAGAACTATGAGTACACGGCGGACAGCAAGAGGAAGAAAGATGTACCGCAAGGCCGGCTGGAGAAGTTCACCTGGAAGGACAGCCGCATCTTCCCGGACACGGTGCGTGATGTGACAGTGTACATCCCGCAGCAGTATCAGCCCGACAGCGAGGCCTGCCTGATGGTGTGGCAGGATGGCAGCCGGCATGTGGACCCAAACGGCTCGATGAGGGTGAGCGTCGTCTTTGACAATCTCATCCATCAAAAGGAGATGCCGGTGACGATCGGCGTGTTTGTGGATCCTGGCCGCCAACCTAACCAAAAGGCTGGCGAGAAAGCGAAGAACCGGAGCTTTGAGTATGACGGGCTGGGTGATGCGTATGCGCGCTTCCTTCTGGAGGAGATCCTGCCGGAGGTGCAGAAGCGGCAGAAGGTGAAGTTCCGCCAGCAGCCCGAGGCGTGGGCCATCGCTGGAGGTTCCTCAGGTGGCATCTGCGCCTTCACGGCGGCATGGGAGCGGCCGCAGAAGTTTCACAAGGTGCTGAGCTGGGTGGGCACGTTTGTGGACATCCGCGGCGGCAATGCTTATCCCTATCTGGTGAGGATCACGGAGAAGAAGCCGATCCGCGTGTACCTGCTGGATGGCACGAACGATCTGGACAACAAGTTTGGCAACTGGCCGATCGCCAACCGGATGATGGAAGCGAGCCTGAAGTACATGAAGTATGATTACCGCATGGACTGGACGGAGTGCTTTCACGGCAGCAAAGGCATGGCTCCTGCTCTGCCTGATGCTTTACGCTGGCTCTGGCGTGACGTGAAGTGAGGGAAAGACCTCACTCCTTTGTCTTGGCAGGGCTGGGTTCTTACTCCACGATCTCTGCATGACCTTCCTCCGCCTTGCTACTGCTGTCGTTGGTGTGCTGTTCCTGGCCTCGTGCCAGGCGCCGAGTCTGCCCGGCATGGGCCGAGGCGGGAGCACGTATGGTGATCGCGCGGGACCTCAGGGTTTCAGGACGGTGGTGATCGATGCTGGACATGGCGGCAAGGACTCGGGCGCACGTGCCCGGGGGCTGACAGAGAAGACGTATGCGCTGGACATCGCGAAGCGGGTGCGCGCTGAGCTTTCGGGCTATCGGGTGATCATGGTGCGCAGTGATGACCGCTTCATTGAACTGGATGACCGGGTGCGGATCGCCAGCCGGAGCGGTGATGCGGTGCTGGTGAGCATCCACCTGAACTATGGGCGGAGTTATCGCGCAGGGCCGGAGACCTACTGGTGGCGGGTGGACAGCTATGGGCTGGCGCGGAGGCTGCACCAGAACATGAATGCGGTGTGTCCGCATGAATCCGGCAATGCGGGCTTTGTGCGCCGGAGGCTGAGGCTGACCCGCAATCCGACGATCCCCTGCGTGCTGGTGGAGTGCGGGTATCTGACGAATTCACGGGATGCGAGCTCGCTGGCGTCCTCGGCTTATCGCGAGCGCATGGCGGAGGCCATCGCGAGGGCGATCAAGACGCAGTCGGCGTCTGGTGACTCGGGCATGGGACCGCTGCCGAGGCCGATCTATGCGCCGCCGAGCAAGGCCAGTGATGCGCGGGGGTAGACAGGCCCGGTCCAGCCCAGGTTTGGTTTCGGAATTGTCTCCGACTTCTGTTTGATCTCGATCTTCCAGCAGTCAATCTCTCGCCTAACCAAATCCATGAAAGCAGCTCTCCGCCATCTCCTCATCACCCTGACCGGCCTCACGGCCAACGCCCATGCCGACACCTGGGGGCTGGCGGACGGCATGAGTTTTGAAGCTCAGATCAAGGGGGTGATGCCGGGCATGACGATCTTCACCCTGGCCAGCGGGCTGGAACAGCGCATCGAGACGAGCAAGCTGTCTGATGACAGTCGCAAGAAACTGGCCGAGTCGCTGGGGCTGGTGGTGGCCGCGCCTGCTACCACGGCATCTGCGGCACCCACGCCCGCGATGCCTCAAGCGGCTCCTGGAACGGCGAGCACGACGGCAGGGGTGATGCCCACGGTGGCCCGTGATCCGGGGGCCATGGATGCCACGGATGTGAACATGATCGATTCCCAGTTCGGCAAGCGCGGGACGGTGATCGGCAAGGTGAAGACGGTGATCACGCTGGGCAGCAGCGGTCACAAGAAGCTGACGTTTGAGGGGACAGATTTCAACGTCTTCATCAGCAAGCGGTCCCTGGATCAGAACAGTGACTGGCACCTGGATGATCTCGCGGGGAAGACGGTGCAGGTGACGGGCGAAGTCGCGAAGTTTCAGGAGCAGTTGCAGATCTCGCCACGGGAGCCTTCGCAGGTGGGGGTGGTGGAGTGAGGTCGTGATGCGCTCGGACATGCGAGATCGTGGGAGGTAGCTGGCCTTCTCGCGCCCTTCCAGGGCGCGATAACGTGAGAGATTTACTGCCCCTCAAACCGGTGGTTCTCGCAAGCTGCGCTTGCTTCACCACCGGCTAATTTCTCTCGAGCCTCCGGCTCGCCGAACCAAGATTACACCAAGCCCTTCTGGCGCTTGGCGTGGAGGGCGGCGGCGTATTCGCTGCTGTTGAAGTCCACGTAGGCCTCGGAGAGGTCGGTGGTGTAGACGGTGTGGTTGGCGCTGCCGCTGTTCAGGTCGATGGTGACGGTGAAACGGGGCTCCTTGACGACCTTTTCGAGATCGGAGACGGCGGTCTTGGAGGTGAGGCCGCCTTTGCAGGCGATGAGGCCGTTGAAGTAGATGTCGATCAACTCCTCCTTGATGCGGGCGCCGGAATAACCAACAGCGTGAATGATGCGACCCCAGTTAGGATCACTGCCATTGAAAGAGCATTTCACGAGGAGGCTCTTGGCGACTGTCTCTGCGGCCTTGCGGGCATCTGCCTGGGTGCGGGCATGGACCACGCGGATCTCGACGAACTTGGTGACGCGCTCGCCATCGCTGACGATCATCTTGGCGAGCTCCATCATGACCTTTTGAAGGGCGCAGCGGAAGATCTCGGCCTCGGGGCTGCCTTTCTTGATGGCGGGAGCCTCGGCCTGGCCGTTGCTCATGACGATGACGGTGTCATTCGTGCTGGTATCACCATCAATGGTGATGCGGTTGAAGGACTGGTCGACTGCGAAGCGCATGGCGCGCTTGAGCTCATCCCTGGAGACTTTGGCGTCCGTGGTGATGAAGCTGAGCATGGTGGCCATGTTCGGGCAGATCATGCCGGCACCTTTGGCGATGCCGCCGACACGGAAGCTGGCGCCTTTGCCCAGCGGCACTTCGATGGCGTAGATTTTTGGCTTCGTATCGCTCGTCATGATGGCGCGAGCGGCGTCTTCATTGCCTGTGGGGCTGAGCTTGGCGGCGACTTCGCTCACACGCGGAGTAATGCGCTGGATGGGCATGTTCATGCCGATGATGCCGGTGGAGCAAACGAGCACCTCACGCATCTTCAAACCAAGGGCTTCAGCCGTGGCCTTGCACATGGCCTTGGCGTCCTGAATGCCTTGCGGGCCGGTGCAGGCGTTGGCATTGCCGCTGTTGGCGATGATGGCACGGGCATCCCCCAGCTTCACATGCTGCTGGGAGACACGCACGCAGGCGGCACGCACCTTGTTCGTGGTGAAGACGGCATCCGTGATGGCGGGTGTGTCTGACGTGATGAGCGCGAGGTCGAGACGCAGCACTTCAGGGTTCTTGATGCCGCAAGCCACGGCCGCAGCGCGGAAACCACGCGGAGCGGTGACACCGCCGTCGATGGATTTGAAGGGCACGCTCTTCTTGGAGCAAGGGTCGAGGTCAACAGCAGCGTTCATCGGGAGTGAAGGCGTTTTCGTTTTCAAATCAAATGTTCATGAGGCCTGCGGTCGGCTCGAAACCGCAGACGAGGTTGAAGTTCTGAACGGCCTGGCCGGACGCTCCTTTGCCAATGTTGTCCTCAACGCTCATCAAAATGAGCTGGCCGGCGCGGGCATCATAGGCCCAGCCGACATCGACGAAGTTTGTGCCGACGACGTTCTTGGTGTCGGGGCTCTTATTGGCGCCGAGCAGACGCACGAAGGGCTGGCCTGCATAGAAGGTCTGGAGGGCCTCGCCGACTTGGTCGAGCGTGACACCGGGCTTCACGCTGGCGAAGATGGTGGTGCAGATGCCGGAGTGCGTGGGCACCAGGTGCGGCACGAAGGTGAGCTTCACCGGATGGCCTGCGGCGATCTCGAGCTCCTGGCCGATCTCGCTGAGGTGGCGGTGCTTGGGCACACTGTAGGTGCGCACGCTGTTCTGCACTTCACAGAAGAGGAGCGGCACGCTTTCCTTGCGGCCTGCGCCGCTGGCTCCGCTCATGCTGGAGACAGAGAGAGGTGCATCGCCCAACAGCCCGGCTTTAAGCAAGGGGATGAGCGGCACGAGAATGCTCGTGGGATAGCAGCCTGGGCAGGCGATGAGGCGCGCTTTCTTGATATCATCCGCACGCACTTCAGGAAGCGCATACACGGCTTCGGAGAGAAGGTCGGGCGCGGGATGCTCGTGATCGTAAAACTCTTTATACAGCTCTGCGCTGCGCAGACGGAAGTCCGCACTGAGGTCAATGACCTTGATGCCGGCATCCAGCAGGCCTTTGGCATACTCCACAGAGACGCCATGAGGCAAGGCGAGGAAAGCGATCTCAGCGCCGGTGGCTTTGAGAGTCTCAGTGTCTGGATTGGTGAACTTCAATGAGTCCGCGACGCCGACGCCACGGAAGCGCGGGAACTCGGCAGAAAGTGCCTTCCCCGCGAGTGTGCGCGAGGTGACAGCGACGAGCTCGGCATTGGGATGCCGCAACAGCAGACGCAGGAGTTCGATGCCGGAGTAACCACTGGCACCGAGAACAGCAACTTTGACAGAGTCAGACATGAGAGGGGGAGCGAGTATGGGGTTTCCGGCCCTTCGTGCAATCGCGATTTACAACCGATGCGTGGTCCTTTGTGAGCATCTGAAAGAATGTGAACAAAGGTCCAGGGAAGCCCAGGTGTATCTACCGGTTTCAGGGTGAAGCGTTGCAGGAAAAAATTTCGTCACCCTGGGAATACGTGCCAGCGTTGGATTGGATTTGCCGGAATGGGGGATCAGTGCTGAGTGGGGGCCGCTCATGCTGAAGCTCATCCTCTGCCTTTCCCTGCCCCTCTACATTCTCGACCAGTGGTCGAAGAACTGGATCGTGGCGCACTTTGATCTGCATGGGCGCGAGCAGGAGGTGATCCAAGGCACATTCTGGCTGCACCACATCGCCAACCGGGGTGTGGCCTTTGGTATGTTCAACGGCACGCAGTATGCGAACTATGTGTTCACCGTGGTGTCACTCAGTGCGCTAGCTTTTCTGATCTGGGGCAGCCGGACAAATCTGTTTCCGGGCAAGCTGAGCCGGCTGGCGGTGGCGCTGCTGGTTTCGGGGATTTTTGGGAATCTGACCGACCGGTTGTTTCGTCGTGAGGATGACGGAGTACTGTTTGGCGGCGGGTTCCTGAAAGGGTATGTCGTGGACTTTTTGCGGTTTGATTTTGGGTTTCCGCCGTTCAATCCGTGGCCTTCGTTCAATGTGGCGGACTCGTGCGTGGTGGTGGCGGCGGTGATGCTGGCGATTGCTTCGTTTGTGGAAGCGCCGCCGGTGAAGAAGAAGGCGTGAAGCCATGAAATGCTCCGCACCAGGACGTCGGACGCCTTGAAGGATGCCTGTCCTTTGGGCGCGTGCCTACGGAGCAGAGCAGGTCTGCCGCCATACGTCATATAGACGGGCATTCTGGAGCACTCATGGCCGTGCGCATCCTCCTCATTGTCGTGTTCGTCCTGACCTCGTGCGACCGTGGAGCCGATCCACAAGCACGCGAAAAAGAGCTAGCCTACCTGCGTGTTGTGATGCCTGAAGACTTGCTGCCCTATGCCCATGTGGAGGTGCCCGCAGTCGAAAACATCGCCATCCTCGGTGAGGGTGCGGACAGGCATCTCGGACTACACACCATCCCCGGCCAGAAACGGCGCAGCGGCGGTGTGCGTGCTGAGGTCAGTGTGGATCGGCCTTTTGAAGAGGGGGACACCCTGCGCTACGAATGGCAGTTCCGCGTGCCCGAGGATTTCAAGTCCGACGCGCCCCGGAACCGTTGGTGCATCATCGGCCAGTGGCATGACCAGCCGGACATTCGTCAGGGCGAGACGTGGGAGGGCTTTCCGTCTCGCAGTCCGCCTGTGCTTGTTGGCCTTGGCGAGTGGCAGGGGCGGCTTGCCCTTGGGATCGAATATGGGCCAACCCAGGCACAGAAGCACGGCCCCATTTTCATCCAACGTGGGAAGTGGCATCGCATTGCGATGGTGATCCGTTGGTCCAGGAAGGCCGATGGCAGGGCCAGCGTCTATTTTGATGACATGACAACAGCGGTGAAGACCTTTGACGGCCCGAACATGCACAACGGCTACCAGCACTACTTTAAGTTCGGCATGTATCGCCACCCGGACATCGCCACCGAAAACTGGATTCACCTGAGGGAGTTCAAGACGAGCAAAGTGGCGCCGCAGCCCTCTCCCGGCCAATGACCCGATGCTGACGGAAATCGGAGGGGGCTTCTGCTGGCCGATGGTGTTTTACGAAAGATGTTTTGAGATTCCCTGCGAGCCGCTGTCATACATACGCCCGTCCCGTGGCACTCACCGGGAAATGAATGGAGCGCGAAACCGCCGACCAACTCGAAGCCCTGCATCCCGACGCCTTTGGCTGGGCGCTGCATTGCTGCGGGGGCGATCACTCACGCGCCGAGGATGTGCTGCAGAATGCCTATCTGAAGGCGGCCTCGGATCGCGTGGTTCACTCGGGGGCTTCCAGCTTCAAGACGTGGTGGTTCGGGGTGATCCGGCTGACGGCGCACGAGGAGTTCCGGCGGCTGCGGTATCGCGAATCTCTGCTCGGCAAGCTGCTGGCGCAGTTCACGGGCGATGCGCACGATCCACGCCCTTCAGCGGCGCAGAAGATCGATCTGGACGAACAAACATTGCGCATGCGCGAGGCTCTGGCGCAACTGCCCGCTCGACAGGCCGAGGTGATGCACCTGGTGTTTTATCAGGACCTTTCCATCAGCGAGGCGGCCACCCTCATGAAGATCAGCCTCGGGTCCGCCCGCCAGCACTACGAACGCGGCAAGGCGCGACTGCGCACGCTGCTGCAAACCTCATCCCCTGTATTTGCCCATGAATCCTGACCACCACCCTGATCACGATCGCGATCTACGTGATGCGTTTGCGCAGCAGCGTCGCTCCGACCACGAGCAGGCTCCGGCATGGAATCCTGATGTGCTGCGTGCGCCATCGAAGAAGGAGACAAGACGTCTGCCGATGTGGCTGCCGATCACGGCGGCTGTGGCTGCCTGCGCGCTGCTGAGCCTCGTATGGCTGCGGGATGAAGTGAAGACCTCCCCTACCCCGGATCTTGCGGCGCTGCCGGAGTTCTTCGCGCCTCAAGGCGAGCCTTTGTTTGCCAGCCTCGATTCGGGTTCTGGATCGAGCGCCATGCCCAGTGATTCGCTTCTGCCTGTTTACCTCACCATCCAACTGCCATGAAAACTCTCTTCCTTACTCTGCTTAGCGTTGTCGTTGCCAGCCTTGCTCATGCGGGTGCTGAAGCCTGGTTGCAGTCCGGTGCCATTACGCCTGAGAAGATCACGGCGCTGAAGGGCGAGATCGGTCTTTCCAGCGAGCAGGAGGAGCGCATGCAGGCGATCGTGACGGCCACGCGTGCTGAAGGCGAGGCATTGGAGAAAACGGTACGCGAAGGTCAGAAGGGGCTGAACGAGGTGCTGCGCAACAAGGCCAGCACGGCTGATGAAGCGGGTGCGGCTTTGACGAAGCTGCTGGAGGCCGAGGCCCCGGTGAAGCAACTGCAGTTACGGACGCTCATTCAACTCCGTGATGTGCTGACGCCGGAGCAGTTGAAGAAAGTGGCCCAGCTTTCGCCGGGCCGTGTGGCGAAGTCCGAAGATATCGAGGCCAAGGTGAGGCAGAAGGCAGAGAAGCTGCGCGCGGCGCTGGACTCCCTGGGCATCAAGCCGACCACGGCGATCAGCGAGCGTGGCGCGGAGATCGAGGGCCTCATGAAATCCGGTGACTGGAAGGGCGCGGACACCGCGCTGGCCAAGCTGGAGAAGGACAGCCATGCGAACGAGCTGGAAAGCGCGCAGGAGGTGGACTTTTCCAAGTATGAGCCAGGGAACACGGATGTGGAGGAGCTGCGCCAGCGCTATGCCGTGGTGCTGGAGAAGGGGCAGCAGGTGGTCTCGCTGCCGCTGATCTGGCAGTTTCTGAGAGCGAAGGAAGCTTTTGAAGAGGCCAAGGCGAACCAGGATGTGGAGAAGGTGGGACGGATTCTGACGTGGGTGGAGGGGGAGCTGGCGAAGCTGTGAATTTTAACCGCAGATAACACAGATGGGCGCAGATGACCTGAAGGAGAACCGTGCCCTTCGATGCCTTTGAATTTGCCCAGAACCTTGAGCAGATGAATGGGGTCTCTTGTTTGTTCTGCCAGATCTGGTAGAGCCGCTGCAAAAGTGAGTGACGATGGGTGGGAATGCGTTTTAGCATCCGGTCATGGAAGACTATGTTGGCTATCTACCTTATGTGCCGCCGGTGCTCACAATCTTGTGGGCGCTGATCTGTCTGCGCATTTACACGATGATCTCGAAGGACAATCCGGGGCAGCGGAGGCTGATTGCCATCGGTGGAGCAGTGGGAGCAGCGCTGATTTATGTTTTGGCCTCGAATCTGACGGCTCTGCTGCAAGCGCCGTCGAGTGAGCCTGCGGAAGCCAAGACCGAGGAGGGGCGGGTGAAGGTGCAGATGAAGGCGGAGTGAGGGTTGTGGGCGATGGCAGAGCTTCTCGCGCCCTTCCAGGGCGCGGGTCACGTGAGGCGGGATTGGGTGGGTGTTTCCGGCGGTTCTCGCTCGTTCCTCGCTTCACCGCCGGCTAATCTCTCGCGAGCCTCCGGCTCGCCAAGCGGAGCACCTTAGCAGCATTGAGACCAGCCCGGGCCTTGCGCTCGGGACTTCCCGCGCCAGTATGCGCGCCCTTTTCCCTTTCCATGTCCACCGAACGCAAGACCCTCGAACAACGCGCCCAGATGACTGACATCGAGCGCCTGCGCCACTCCTGTGCCCATATCATGGCCACCGCCATCCTGCGCATCTGGCCGGACGCCCAGTTTGCCTACGGGCCGCCGATCGAGAACGGCTTTTACTATGACTTCCAGATGAAGCACCGGGTCACGCCGGATGACTTTGAGAAGATCGAGGCGGAGATGAAGAAGATCTCCAAGGAGAACCAGAAGTTCGAATGGAAGGGCATTTCCCGCGAAGACGCCAAGGCGATGGCCGAGAGCGGTCGTCTGGGCGGCCTCTCTGAGCGCCCGGGCAACCCGAGCGTGTTCAAGCTGGATCTGATCGACAAAATCCCTGAGGGCGAGCAGATCTCCTGCTTCCAGAACGGTGACTTCATCGACCTCTGCGCCGGCCCGCACGTGGGCTACAGCGGCAAGTGCAAAAACGTGAAGCTGACCTCGGTATCGTCCTCCTTCTACATGGGCGATGAGACGAAGCCGCAGCTTCAGCGCCTTTATGGCACGGCCTTTGAATCCAAGGAAGAGCTGGAAGCTTATTTTGTTCGTCTGGAAGAAGCGAAGAAGCGCGACCACCGTCGTCTCGGCAAAGAATTGAAGCTTTTTCACATCGATGAGGATGTGGGCCAGGGCCTGATTCTCTGGACGCCGAATGGTGCGACCCTGCGCCAGGAGCTGCAGGACTTCATCAGCCAGGAACTGCGCAAGCAGGGCTACTCCCAGGTCTTCACGCCACACATCGGCAAGCTGGCGCTGTACAAAACCAGCGGTCATTTCCCCTATTACAAAGATGCGCAGTTCCCGGCGATCATGGAGCCGAACCAGCTGGAGCAGATCGCCACGGAAGGCTGCGGCTGCGCTGAGATGACGGCGCGTATCGATGCGTGCTCGGCTCAGTTTGCCGCGCAGATGAACGAGCGCACGGGACGTCAGATGATTGGGCCGGACCGCATCATGGATGCTGAGAAGCTGCTGGACGGCTTCCTGCTGAAGCCGATGAACTGCCCGCATCACATCAAGATTTTTGGCAGCCAGCCGCGCAGCTATCGCGACCTGCCGGTGCGCCTGGCCGAGTTCGGCACGGTGTATCGCTGGGAGCAGAGCGGTGAGCTGAATGGCCTCACTCGCGTGCGTGGTTTCACGCAGGATGATGCGCACCTTTTCTGCACGGAAGATCAGGTTGCCGCGGAAGTGCTGGGCTGTCTCTCCCTGGTGAAGATTGTGCTCAACACCCTGGGCATGAGCGACTATCGCGTGCGTGTGGGTCTGCGTGATCCAGACAGCGGCAAGTACACCGGCAGCCCCGAGCAGTGGGACCGCGCCGAAGCTGCGTGCCGCGAGGCCGCTGCGACTCTGGGTGTGCCCTTCAGTGAGGAGCCAGGTGAAGCCGCCTTCTACGGACCGAAGATCGACTTCGTCATCAAGGACGTCATCGGCCGCGAATGGCAGCTGGGCACCGTGCAGGTGGACTACCAGCTCCCGATCCGCTTTGACCTGAGCTACACCGGTGCGGACAACAAGCAGCATCGCCCCGTGATGATCCACCGCGCGCCCTTCGGCAGCATGGAGCGCTTCACGGGTGTGCTGATCGAGCACTTCGCCGGTCATTTCCCGACCTGGCTGGCCCCTGAGCAGATCCGCATCCTCACGATCAGTGAGAAGGCGGATGAATTTGCCAACGACGTCTTTGGCCAGCTCAAGGCTGCCGGGCTGCGCGTGACGCTGAACAACGACGCGGACAAGATCGGCGCGAAGATCCGTCTGGCGCAGCTCGACAAGGTTCCTTACATGCTCGTCATCGGTGAGAAAGAAGCCGCTGCCGGTGCTGTGGCCGTGCGCCATAGCAAGAAGGGTGACCTAGGCGTGCAGCCTGTGGCTGAGTTCATCACGGCAGTGACGGACGAGGTGAAGGAGCGGAGGTTGTAAGAGACTCCGACATTGAGATGTTTTTGCGGCGGTGACGGGCTCGGCTTGTCACCGCCGAATTGTGTGTGGATGACACGGATGGAGATCGATTGGGGTGGGTGGGTTTTGTGGAGGGCTTTGGGCGCGAACGAAAGCGGTGTCGACGATGCACGGTGGCCCGTGCATCTCTGCCACCGCACTCCGGGACGCTTCGCGACTGCCTAACCAGGTGTATTTTCAATCATAAGTCTACCGCCACGCTCCGCTTCGCTTCAATGCTTTGCATAAGCATCCTGCAGCATGGGCCGCAATGGGCGAACTAGCGCGCGTATTTCCTGCTCTGCTGGATCTCCTGAATGGCTTGTGCCGTGATCGGCCCCTGAGTCTGTAGTTGCTGCTGCCGTGCTTCGCGAAAGATCCGGCGAACCTCTGCATAGGGCAGAGGCTTCTTCACGGTCGGTGGATTCGTAGACATTGTGAAAGAGTAATAAGCCAAGATGATACCTCAGCTGTTGCCACACACAAAATTCGTCAGGCAAGGTGTGTCCACTATTTGCTCGATGGCGGCTTCTCTTGATTCCACTGGATGCCGGCGTGCTGGACTTCGCGGTAGGGGAGGAGCCAGATGAGGGACTCGTCGTAGAGGTCGACGACTTGGATGCGGTTGCCCCAGGGGTCGCGGAAGTCGCAGCGGAACCCTTGGATGAGTTTGAGGCCGTATTTACTGGTGAGCTTGTCGCGGACTTCGGCGAGCTGGGACTCGTCGCGCACCATGATGCCAAAGTGGCGGTCGGAGGTGTCGGGCTGCATGCCTTCGCGCTCGAACATGGCGAGGAACTGGTGCTCGCCGAGCTTGAAGAAGGCATCGCCTTCGCCCTCATCGAGCTTCTTGAGGCCGAAGACGTCTTCGTAGAAGGACACGGCCTTTTCGATATCGCCGACCTCAATGGCGACGTGGTTGCAACCGTAGACTTGGATGCTCATGGCTGGAGGGGAATCGCGGCTGCGATGGCCTGTGGTTGGCTGGGTTTGCGGTGTCCAAAGGGTCCACTTGGGTCACTTGAGGGTGGGGATGGGTGTGGTGGAGATTGAGGGGCTATGAGTGCGCTTTTTTACAGGAGAATTGGACAGACCTTCGCTGAGGCTACGGACTGCATAGTGGGGGAGTATTGGCCTGCGGAAGGCGGGACGGCGGGAGCCGTTTACGGTCGTTTACAGTGGTTGACGGTTGTTTACGATGGTTTCAGAAGAAGGGGCGATCCGAGTCAATCCGACTGGATCCGACCTGCTTGGGATGGGAGAGGTGGATGGAGGTGGCGTGGGCGTGGGGCTCATCACACGGAGTGTGATGGCTACTTTGCTGACGTGCTTCGCGGCGGGGGCTGGGGGCGAATCCGAGTTAATCCGACCAGATCCGACATTTGGCTGGAGCTGGAGGGCGAGAGGTGGGGCCAGCTTGCGGAGAAAGTTGCCACTTGGAGGCGATCCAGCCTAATCCGACCAGATCCAGGTCAAAAAGGGCGAGGGGAACTTGAGCGAATCTGGAGGTGGGTGGTCGGAGTGTGGCCCCGGCGATTTGACGGGCTGGCAGGGGCTGGGTGCGGCCTCGGGACTGGCTTGGAGCGGGGCCTTGACGGCATCTTTTGTTCGCGAGGGACCTGAGATTTATGACAGCACTATTTACAAAAACTAAGCTTCCCGTTAAATTCCGCCTCCCCATGAAGTTTTGCCCCCCCCTGTTTCTGGCTCTCGCTTTGCTGGTGCCCGCGAATGATTCGCGTGCACAATTCTCCGGCACGGACGAGGCGGCGGACCTGTTTTTCCAAGGCTATGTGCTGAAGAATGACGCTGAAAAGATGGAGCAGGAGGGCAATCTCCAGGGTGCGCTGTCACTGTATCAGCAGATGAAGCAGAGCTTTGATGATCTGGCTGTGACGCACCCGCAGTGGCAGCCTGGGATGATGGGTAATCGCCGTGCGCTGACGGAGCAGGCTATTTCCCGGGTGAAGGCTCGGCTGGCGCAGCCGCAGGCGGCTCCGGCACCGAATGCGGCACCCGCAGGCGCGGCTCCAGCGGCCGCGGCTCCGACGACTCTTTTTGGCATGCCGAGCGGTGGTGCCCCGGTAGCGGCTCCAGCAGTCCCCTCCCCTGCCCCGGCGCCAGCTTTGGGCGGTGGTGTAGCGATGGCTCCGGCAGCGAATGGTTCCATGCCGAGCTTGGCCGAGGTGCTGTCCCAATGGGAGGCAGCGTATCGCCAGCGCATGACGGCTTTGGAAAGCCAGAACAGCACGCAGCAGGTGGACCTGCAGAAGTGGCAGCAGTGGTATCAGTGGGCGTCCGGTGAGATCACGACCTCCCGCGACAAGCAGCAAAAGCTGGAAGGCCAGATGACGTCCAAGGATGAGGCGATCGCGGTGATGAAGATGGAAGTGGCCGCGGGTCGCGCCTCCGAGCAGCAGCTCGACGCTTTGACGAAGGAGAAGATCGCCATCGAAGTGGAATACAAAAAGGCGGCGCAGCGCCTCTCTGCCGCTGAAAGTGCTGCGAAGGAAGCCTCGCAGAAGCTGGCGGAGGCCTCCCAGCGCATCGTCGCGGTGGAAGAAGAGAGGAACAAGATCCTGGCGGAACGTGATGCAGCCGTGAAAGAGCGCGACGCGAAGTCCATGGCGCTGGTCGAGGCTGAAAAGAAGGCTGACAGCGCCACCAAGGAGCGCGATGCGCTGAGCGCGCAGGTGCTGGGCTACAAGACGGAGGTGGAAGACCTGCGGAAGAAGAAGACGGCGATCCTGCCAAACGATGTGAAGAAGATCGTGGCGGATTATGAGCACCTGAAGAAGGACTTTGATGAGGCGCAGAAGCAGATCGTGACGCTGAAGGCGGACTCGATGCGCAAGGATGAGGAAGTGGTGAAGCTGCGCGGCCAGCTGACCACGCTGCAGAGCGAGATGGCAACGCTGCGCCAGCAGAGCGCGGGCTATCAAACCCAGGTGGCAGACCTGACGCTGCAACTGAAGAAGATCCAGGACAGCGATCCCACGGGCATGACGCCGGAACTGGCGAAGGAAAACACACTACTGCGTGAGATCATCATGCGCCAACTGCGCAGCCAGTACCGCCAGCAACAGGCGAAGGACTTGGTGATCTCCGATCTGAAAAAGATGGAAGGCGTGTCTAACAAGATGCTGAACCAGGTGGAGGATCTGACGCAGAACCGCCTGACACTGACACCGGATGAAGAAAAGCTTTTCACCGACCCGGCCGTGCGTGAACTGCTGGGCAGCGGTGGCATCCAGGGCACGATGATCGCCCGCGTGTCCAAGCCCGGCGATGCGAATGAGAATCCTGAAGCGACGAAGAACCCTGCGCAGGCGCTGCTGGACAAGGCCAATGAGGCCTTCTCCGCGAAGCGTTTCCCGGACGCTGCGGCGCTGTATGAAGATGCGCTGCGCGCAGATCCGAAGAACACGACGGCGCTGGTGGGCCTGGGTTATGCCCGTGAGCGCGAGCAGAAGTATGCGGAAGCTGAGACGGCGCTGAAGAAGTGCCTGGTCTATGAGCCTGAGAATGAGACGGCGGCCTTTCACCTGGGCGTGACCTACTTTAAACAGGACCGCTGGAATGATGCGATGGGCTCCTTTGAGAAGAGCCTGACGATCAACCCGAAGAATGCGCGCGGCCGCCACTACCTGGGCATCATTTCCACAAAGCTGAACTTCATCGAGCGCGCGGAGCGTGAGTTCAAGACGGCGCTGGCGATCGACCCGAGCTATGGTGAGGCGCACTTTAACCTGGCGGTGCTGTATGCCACCTGGGACCCGCCGCAGTGGGACAAGGCCCGCGCTGAGTATGACGAGGCTCTGAAGAAGGGGGTGACCCCGGACGAGAACCTGGAAAAGCTGCTGAAGGGCAGCGCGGAGAAGTCCGTCTCGGCACGCTAAGATCGGAACCCGGAAGCCCCTCAGTTAACGTGTGTCAAGTGCCTCCTGGGCCCAGGGGGGCACATGTGTGCAAACTTCCCGTTGCAGGAAAGGGCACGCGTGCCACTTTCGCGGCCCTTTCCCCCCAACCAGCATGGCTCTCATCGTCCAGAAATATGGCGGCACGTCCGTCGGCAATCCCGAGCGCATCCGCAATTGCGCCCGCCGCATCCTGGAAACCCAGCGTGCCGGAAATCAGGTCGTGGCCGTGGTTTCCGCTATGTCGGGTGTGACCGACAGCCTGATCAAGCTGGCGAAGGAAGTGTCCCTGGAGCGCGACCCCATCGAGCGTGAGATGGATGTGCTCCTCTCCACGGGCGAGCAGACGACGATCGCCCTCACGGCGATGGCTATCAATGCCCTGGGTGGCAAGGCTGTCTCCCTGACTGGAGCGCAGGCGGGCATCTCCACGGACCGTGTGCATACGAAGGCGCGGATCGTGAACATCACCCCGGATGCCGTGCACAAGATGCTGGACGAGGGGAACATTGTGATGCTGGCCGGATTCCAGGGCGAGACCGCCAGTGGCGAGATCACCACGCTGGGCCGTGGTGGCAGTGACCTGACCGCCATCGCCATGGCCGCGGCCATCAAGGCTGACCTTTGCCAGATCTACACGGACGTGGACGGCGTGTACACCTGCGATCCACGCGTGGTGAAGTGCGCCACGAAGATCGAGGACCTGAGCTACGATGAGATGCTGGAGATGGCATCCAGCGGCAGCAAGGTGATGCAGAGCCGGAGCGTCGAATTCGCGAAGAAATTCGGCGTCCGCTTTGAAGTCCGCAACAGCATGAACAACAACCCCGGCACCATTGTGAAAGAAGAAACCCCAGGTATGGAATCTGTCGTCGTCCGCGGCGTCAGCCTTGAGCGCAACCAGGCTAAAGTCACGATCGATGACGTGCCTGACCGTCCCGGCATCTCCTCGGCCATCTTTGGTGCCATCGCCGGCGCGAACATCATGGTGGACATGATCGTCCAGAACGTGAGCTTTGATGGCGAAACGGACATCTCCTTTACTCTCGGCGGTGCCGATTTGCCGAAGGCTGAAGCTGCTCTAAATGCCATCCTCCCTTCCCTGGGTGACAAAGTGACGCTCCGCACTGAGAGCGGCATCGCCAAGCTCAGCGTGGTGGGCATTGGCATGCGCAGCCACAGCGGTGTGGCGGCGAAGATGTTCAAGGCCCTGGCGGACGTCAGCGTGAATATCCTCATGATCTCCACCAGCGAGATCAAGACGGCGGTCATCGTGAACGAAGGTGACATCGAGAAAGCCGCACGCGCCGTGCACACGGCCTTTGGTCTGGATGCGGCTTGATCGGGCGTTTGGGGCGGGATGCGTGTCACGCTTTCCGCAGCTAGAAGCACTCGTTTTCATGTATCGGGAGTGAGCCTGACGGCTAGGTCGGGCCATTTTCGGCTCAGGGTCAGGGACTAAGTCTTTGTAGCGGCGGCAACCGCTACAGATGGGGGCGAAGTTTTTTGAACGATCGGCTCCGGATTGGTGTATTATATGCTGTCAGTGGGTCATCTCCCGGGTCCCCTCCATTACACACATGCGCCGAACCCTAGCCCTATCCACAGTCCTGCTGTGCCGCCTCGCTCTCGCTGCCGGTGAAACGACTACTTCCCCGGCCGACAGCCCTCCTGAAGCCCCCAAAGCTGCTGAACAACAGCAGCAGAAAGAACAACCGCCGGCCAAACCGGACCCGCTTGAGGCCATCAAGACCGAGACGGCCAAACTGAACGCCGAGCGAGAGAAGATCGCCGCCCAGCTTGCCCTCGAACAGACGAAGCAGGACGAGCAACTGGCGCCTCGCCGCCGTGCTTTGGCGGAGCAACAGATCAAGATGGAGGAGATCAAGTCGAAGCTTGATCTCGCGGAGACGGAACGTCGCGCCAAGGATGATCCTGCGCTGATGGAGCTGCGTCGTCAGAATGAGAAGCTGATGATCGACTACTCCATCGCGAAGAACGAGACGGACATCGACGGCTTCAAGTCACGCATGGAAGAGAACGGGGTGCGTCGCAAGACCTCCGCGCTCAGCCTGCAGATGGAGCTTCAGCAGAAGGAAGCCGAGTCCCGCAGCTACGCGGTGGGCAAGGCTCCGAGCTACCCTCTGGATCCCCTCCAGGGCAAGAAGCTGGTGCTTTCTGACCGCACGATCGGACTCAATGGAGTGATCACCTCTAAGACCGCAGATAGCATTGCGGACCGCATCGCCTACTTCAACAACCGTGATGACCAAGCGCCTATCTTCATCGTGATCGATGACAGCCCCGGCGGCAGTGTGATGGCTGGCTACAAGATCCTGAAGGCTATGCATGGCTCCAGGGCTCCCGTCTACACCGTGGTGAAGTCCTTCGCCGCCAGCATGGCGGCGTGCATCACCACGCTGTCGAAGAAGTCCTTTGCCTATCCGAATGCGATCATCCTGCATCATCAGCTCAGCGTGGGTGTGATGGGCAATCTCACGCAGCATCGTGAGAACGTGAAGGAGCTCGAAGAGTGGTGGAAGCGTCTCGCTGACCCTGTGGCTGCGAAGATGGGCATCACGCGTGATGAGTTCATCGCCCGCATGTACAAGGAAGCCTCCACCGGTGACTGGAACGAGTTTGCAGATGACGCGCAGAAGCTCGGCTGGGTGGACGTGATCGTGGAAGACATCGAGGAGACTGCTCTTCTACGTCATCCTGACACTCAGCAGGCCCAGCAGCAGAACGGCCAGCAGCGCCTTGCCTCGGATGGCGATGCCAATGCCGTCTCCGGCGTGGTGCCGGATCATGATGAACGCGGCAAGCCCATGGCCCTGCTTCCCCGCCTGAATCCGCTGGATGCCTACTGGATGTACAATCCCGACGGGTACTATCGGATGCAGTAATTAGTTAGGCCGACTGGTTCTTTTCAGAGGGGCGATGCAAGAGCATCGCCTCTTTTTTGCATCATTAACTATTCTAAAACCGGGTCTTCAAAATTCGAGAACGCGCCGTCTAAAAAACAGCGTGCCTAACGTACAAGATGGTCTGGCCGCCCTCTTCTCTCACGACAAGCCTAAGGTAGCTTCCGTCGGACTGATTGTGCTGGCGATCCACCAGGGTTGGGGTTCCAGGTGGAGGCCACCACTTTACTTTCTCTACCAGACCTCCGGAAATATTGATCGCCTCATTCGGCATGGCCTCAATCTGCGTGATAAAAGCCGCGCTTTCACTTCTGGGGATTTCAATCCTCGCGATGAATGATGGA
Source organism: Prosthecobacter gellanilyticus (assembly GCF_007992435.1). GTDB lineage: Bacteria > Verrucomicrobiota > Verrucomicrobiia > Verrucomicrobiales > Verrucomicrobiaceae > Prosthecobacter > Prosthecobacter gellanilyticus. Next base: position 91,752 of record NZ_BKAG01000013.1, read on the forward strand.
TCAATTGGCGGACTGTATCGAAAGTTCAGACCCCGCGCGCCAGCCGGTATAGAAAGCTTTGCCTGATCCTGAACCATCTGCATCGCTTCCGAATCAAAGCTCTTTTCATTCAGCTCAAACTCCCTGAGCCATCGCGATTCACGACAACCTGCGAGAGCTAGAATCAACGGGATCAAGCATTTGAGGAGGGTCTTCATTTGATCGTAGATGTTGATGCTGACTCAGCAACAACCTTGAAACCGTTACCTCCACTCATGCCTCGGATACCGTCCACGAAGCTGCGCCTTCACCGCAGGATAGCTTTCCTTCCAGAAGCGACCGAGATCACCCGTGGTCTGAATCGGACGCTGCGCTGGTGAAAGCAGGTGTACGACCACGGTGATGCGGCCTGCGGCCACCTTGGGGTTCTCGTTCACATCATAGAGCTGCTGCAGCACCACGCTCACGCTCGGGGCCTGCTTCTCGTCATACTCGATGCGCGCGGTCTTGCCATTCTTCAGCGGCAGACGCTCAGGAGCATAACGATCAAGCAGTTCACGCTGTGAGTGACTAAGCCATTGATGCAGCGCCGGGAAGACATCCTTGTCCTTGAGCTGGCGATAGGTCACGCTGCCTTCGCAAACTTGCTCGATGATCAATCGGCGATCATCCTCGGTGATCGGTGGGATTTCCATCTCGGGCATCCATTTGGACAGGCAGTTCACGCGCGTGATCCACTGCTCCACGCGCTCGTTCCAAAGCGGCAGCAGCAGACGGCCGGCGCTCACTTCTTCAGCCAGCAGAGAGGCCGCGGTGGATGAATCAGGCTCGCCGCGTTCCTTGCTGCTGAGCACGAGGCTGCGGAAGCGGATCTCCTCCAGATTCACGACACGGCGGTTGATGCTGTCATACTGCGCGCGCTTGCCGCTGGTAAAGTCTTCAGGAAACATCTCGCGCAGCCATTCCTCTTCCACCTTGGTCACAAGGTTGAGCTGCACGGTCAGTGCTTTGCCCTGCACCTCCATGATCTCAGAGGCGACAAGCAAGCGCGGTGGTTTGATGTGCGCATCCTTGCCAATGTGCCCGCTGTAACCGCCTGGCAGACGATAAATGCGGCTGCCACTGCTGGTCTCGACACCGAGATGATCACTGAAAGCGGCTAACAAAGTTTTCGCCAAAGACTCGGGCGATGCCACTTCATCATTGATCGGAAGCCCTGCACGCTGGGCGATGCGCAGGAACTGGTCGTAACTGCGTCCTGCCTCACGGGCACTCACGGCATGCACATTCAGCGGGATGCAGGCCTGCGGATCGAAGTTCAGCGCCGAAGCACGAATGAAGGCACGCAGCAGTGCCTGGAACTCACTGACGTCATTGGGCTCCCAGAAGTCCTCGTTCTTGAAGTGGGAGTTGTTCTTGCCCACCATCAGGATCTCGCGTCCCTGCGCCAAGGCCGCGCACATCGCGGCCTCACGCACACAGCCATAGTCAGCGGCGGCGAGCAGCATGCGCGCAAAACGCGGATGCGTGGGGAAGGCAGACATCTTCATGCCTGTCTGAGTCAGACGGTGGTCATGAATGGCACCCAGATCATGCAACAGCGTCTCCGCTTTGGTGAGCGCAGCTTCCGCGGGTTTCTCGAACCACTCGATCTTCAGCTTGGCCTTGTCCTGCGCGACATGCAGCGCCAGCAGGGCCTCGCCGAGTTCAAGACGCTGAATCTCCGGAAGCTCGCTCTCCGCACGGTGCAGATGCTCGCGCTCGCCCCACAACCGAATGGCGATACCTGGCCCAAGACGGCCCGCACGACCTGCCCGCTGCTCGGCACTGGCGCGGCTGATCTTCTGCACGATCAGCGTGTTCAGACCACGGCGCGGGTCATAGCTAGCCACACGTGCGAGACCACCATCTACCACCGCGCGAATGCCTTCGATGGTGAGCGAGGTCTCCGCCACATTCGTGCTGACGATGATCTTCGGCTGCTCGCCAGGAGTCACGGCCGAGTCCTGATCCTGCGGCGTCATCTCGCCATGCAGGGACACGATGCGCCGGCCCTTGGCAAAGCTTCGGCCTTGCAGCGCTGTCATCGTCTTGCGGATCTCATAAGCGCCGGGCATGAAGACGAGGATGTCTCCACTGCTGCCAAGTTCAGTGGCGAGGGATTCACAAGCTCTCGCGGCTTGATCCCACACGGCCTCGGTTTGGTTCAAACGCAAATCTCTGTTAGGCGCCTGATAGCGCACCTGCACGGGGAAGGTCCGGCCTTCGCTCTCCAGCAGCTTCACCGGCTGCATGAACTCCGTCAGCGGTCCCGGCACCAGAGTCGCGGACATCACGATGATGCGCAGATCGGGCCGCCGCTCGCGCTGCAAAGCTAGAGCCCAGGCCAGCACAAGATCACCATCGAGATGACGTTCATGAAATTCATCAATGACCACGCAGCCCACGCGCGAGAGGTCTGGGTCCTCCATGAGCTGGCGCAGCATCACGCCCTCGGTCACATAGGCCAGCCGTGTGTCACGTGAGGTCACATTGTCAAAGCGCACTTGATAGCCCACCTCGCCACCCACACGGCCATCGCGCTCCTTCGCCACACGCTGCGCCAGCATGCGCGCAGCGATGCGCCGGGGCTGCAGCACGATGCAGCGCTGGCCTTCCTTTAAGATGCCGGAGTCCAGCACGAACTGCGGCACCTGCGTGGACTTGCCGGAGCCCGTCGGCGCCTTGAGCAGCAGGTTCGGCGTGGCTGGGTCACGAAGCTGCGCCAGGACGGCGTCACGGATCTCAAAGATGGGCAGGCTGGCAGGGGCAGGCATGGTTGAACTTCATCTCTGTGCGCTCTGCGAGCCCAGGGGTCAAGGTGCAGAGTGCCCTCACCTGCCCCGCGCCAGCCACACACCGAGCACCGCCACCACCATGCCCACAAGGGCCAGGCCGGTCAGCGTCTCACCGAAGATACCCCAGGCCATGATCGCAGTGACCGCGGGCACGGTGTAGAAAAGGCTGGCCACATTCACCGCCGTGCCGCTTTTGATCAGGTAGTTTAGAAGAGTGATGGCACCGATGGACAGCACCAGCGCCACCCATAGCAGCGCAAAGACAAACTGCCCGCTCCACTGCACCTGCATGGTCTCCGTGGTCACGGCCAGAATGGCAGTGATGATGAGGCTCGCCGCATACTGCACCACCGTGCTCGTGCGCAGATCAAAGGCCGGGCAATGCCGCTTCTGCCACATCGTGCCCGCTGTGATGCCCACCAGCGCTGCAATGGCTGGAACAGTCATGATGAAAGTCACACCACTGCCCATCTTATGCGCCACCACCATGATGGTGCCGATGAAGCCGAGCGCCAAACCCATCCATTGCCGGGGCAGCACTCTTTCACCAAGTGCCACGCCCGCAAAAGCCGCCGTGAAGAGAGGCTGCATGGACACGATCAGGCTCACGACACCCGCGGGAAGACCAAGCTTCAGCGCCCACACGCAGCCGCTCAGATACAGGGCGTGAATGAGCAGGCCTGCAAAGGCCACGTGCATCATCTGCCCCTTCCCTGCGGGCCACGGAGCGCGTGAGATCAGCGAGATCGGCACCAGGATCGCAAGCACGATGCAGTAGCGCATCGTCAGGAAGGTGAAGGGCTCCGCATACGGCACGCCCAGCTTGGACCCGATGAAGCCACTGCTCCACAGCAGCACGAACAACCACGGAATCGCGGCCATCCATCGAGACTGATGCGGTGAGTTCATTCGCAAGGTTGGTAAAACAGTTTCATCGGTCGGATCATCCTTCGCGCATCGCGACAAAGCTGCCTTCAAACTCCACGCAGACCTTTCCAGCCTCTTCAATCACCGCCTTGAGTGTCAGGCTCGCACGCCCCGTCTCCGTGAACTTGAGCTGAAACGCCTCCATGTCTTGATCCGCAGGCCGATGCCCTGTCGCCCTCAGCGCACCACGCACAGGACTGCGATAACGAATGCTGCTCTCACGCACCACGATGTGTGCCTGACGGTCGCCCAACATCAACCATAGCAAGCAGTAGCCTGTGAGAGTGGCCAGCGCACTCAGACTGCCGCCAAAGGCCGTGCCGAGATGGTTATGGTTAGGCGCGAGCGGTGCCTGCAGCACAAGCTGCTGCCCATCCCAGCTCTCCACCATCACTCCCATCGCGAGCGTCAGCGGGATCTGCTCGTGAAGGAACGTCTCGGTCTCGCGCAGCAGTGGCTCGTTGATGGAAGCCTCACTCATCGATTTGATGGATGCGGGCCAGATGACGGCCACCTTCAAAAGCGGTCGTCAAAAACACATCGACGATCTTCAGCGCCGTCTCTTGATCCATCATTCGTTCGCCGAGCGAGAGCACATTCGCGTCATTGTGCAGACGGGTTAGCCGCGCCGACTCCAGATTCCAGCACAGGCCGCAGCGCACGCCTTTCACACGATTCGCCGTGATGGCCTCGCCATTGCCGGAGCCGCCTAAAACAATGCCGCGCTCATAGGTGCCTGCTGCCACGGCTTCAGCCACAGGCCGGATGAACTTCGGATAGTCCACCGCCTCATCCGAGTGCGTGCCAAAGTCTTTCACCTCATGACCACCCTCCCGCAGATGCTGGATGATGGCCTGCTTGTAGCGAAAGCCTGCGTGATCAGAGCCAATGGCGATTTTCATGGTCGTTGGGAGCGCTTCACATCATCTTCTCAAAAGCGATTCTGGATCACCACTTCCTCATAGGCCAGCTGACCACCTTTCGGCCAGGCAGGCTGGGTGCCCTTGCCGACAGAGATCATGAACGAGATCACATGATCTTCCGGCAGGTTGATGACCTTGGCCACGGCATCAAAATCAAAACCATCCATCGGGCAGGAATCATAGCCCATGGCCTTCGCAGCCAGCATGATGGTCATGCCCGCCATGCCGCAGGAGCGCATGGCCTCATCTCGCTGCACCTGCTCGCGGCCCGCATAGTATTGACCGATGGCAGGCACCAGGAAGTCCTGCACAGGCTGCGGCGCATTCTTCCAATAGCGGCCAGCATCTTTGCTCCATGACTTCGTGTCCGCACACAGCACGATCAGCAGCGAGGCCTCGGTGACCTGCGCCTGATCCCAGGCCACGGCACGGATCTCTTTGCGCACCTCCGGATCCGTCACGGCTACAAAGCGCCAGTTCTGAATGTTAAAGGCCGTGGGCGCCAGCATGGCTGTTTCGAGGAGCTGGCGGATCTCCGCTTCGCTCATGCGATGAGCGGGATCATAGTGCTTGATGGCGCGGCGGGATTGGATGGCATCGAGAGTGTTCATGAGAGTAGGGGGAGCGGGTGATAGAGGCCCGGTGAATAGAGAGCGCGGACGGTCAAAAGGCAAAACAATCGCGCTCCGACATGACGCTCCTACGATTTCGAGGTCACCTGCGATGCGCGTGAATGAGATTGATTGCACCATTCTGCTAAGACAGACTGGCAAGCGCAGACTCATCCTATGAACCCGCCCCCTGCCGAATCTGCCCCCTACTGGCTGCCGTTCGCCATCGTGGGCGGCTTTCTCATCGTCTTCCCCACCATCTGGTGCTTCGTCGTGTGGCTGCTCAGCCACATGGGCGGATGGCAGGCTCTGACACCACGCTACGCCAGTGGCAGCCGTCCCGTCGCCGGCACACGCCACAGCGGTCTGACCGGCATGGTCGGAGGCGTGAGCTACCGTAGCACTTTGACTGCACACCTTGATACTGATGGCTTCTTCATCGAGGTCATGCCGCTCTTCAAAATCGGCCATCCTCGCCTGTTCATCCCATGGCCGGACATCAGCGACCGCAAGCAGCGTCAAGTTCTCTGGTGGAAGGCCGAGGTCCTCAGCATCGGTCAGCCCGTGATCACCACGATCGCCCTGCCATCGGCTTTGCTGGAAGCCCAAGATCTCTCGGCAGGGCGAGCAGCCTAACCAAAGGTGATCGAGCAACTCTCATCCTCTTCCCGATCCTCATGAGCAAGACCTACATCGCCGATGACGGCAAAGAGCGTTGCCACTGGTGCAGTTCCGCCCCGGAGTTCCCTGCCTATCATGACAAGGAGTGGGGTTTCCCTGTCGCAGACGATCATCGGCTGTTTGAAAAACTCAGTTTGGAAGGCTTTCAGTCCGGGCTGAGCTGGCGCACCATCCTGACCAAGCGCGAAAATTTCCGCACTGCTTTTCACCTCTTCGACTTTGACCGCGTGGCCAGCTTCACAGAAAAGGATGTCGCACGCCTGTTGCAGGATGCGGGCATCATCCGTCATCGGGGCAAGATTGAAGCTGTCATCAACAATGCTCGCCGCGCCCAGGAGCTCGTAAAGCAGGAAGGCTCACTCGCTGCCTACATCTGGAGCCACGAGCCTGATGACAAGAAACAAGCGGAGCCGCAATCAGCCTCCACCTCGGCCGAATCAATCGCTCTCTCCAAAGATCTGAAGAAGCGCGGATGGAAGTTCGTCGGCCCAACCACCGTGTATGCCTTCATGCAGGCCATGGGCCTCATCAACGACCATGCCGAGGGCTGCATCATCCGAGCCAAGGCAGAGAAGGCGCGCAAAGCATTCAAGCGACCTTGATCGCGAGTTATTCGGATAGCGCCATGGTCATCACGACGGTGATTCGTCCTCGACGAGTCACCAGAGCTTGTTAGTGAATAGCTGCCGATGCCTTCACCCACCACCTCGCCACGCCCCCTCGCAGACCTTTCTGCCGAGGAACTGGCGGCGTGGATGCAGGAGCATGGCTTCAATACCTATCATGCCCCACGCCTGCTCAGGCAGGTGTATGAGGTCAGCGCCACGTCAAACAAGGACCGCATGCCGGCGGGTCTCGAAGACTTGGTGAAGTCCAAGTTCGCTCTGGATGCCGCCAGCCTCGCCATGCGCCAGGTGTCTGAAGACGGCACCACGAAGCTCCTGCTCCGCCTCAGTGACGGGCGCACGGTCGAGTCCGTGCTCATGCCAGACTATCATCCCGAGCGTGCCGCAGGCTGCATCTCCAGCCAGGTGGGCTGCGCCATGGGTTGTGACTTCTGTGCCACCACCCAGACCGGTTTTGAACGCAATCTTAGTTCGGGCGAAATCGTGGAGCAGTTCATCCGCCTGCGCCGCGAGGCACGCTCCGCAGGCCGCACGCTGCGCACCATCGTCTTCATGGGCATGGGCGAGCCCATGCTGAACCTTAAAAATGTCATCGCCGCCGTGAGACGCATCGCGGATCCCGCGCTCGGTGCGCTTGGCTGGAGACAGGTCACCGTATCCACAGTCGGCATCGTTCCCGGCATTGAGGAGCTTCGTAAAGCTGACCTCGGTGTGCACCTCGCCTTGTCCCTGCATGCGCCTGATGATGTCACGCGCGCGGATCTGCTGCCGATGGGCAAACGCTTTGACGTGAGAGATGTGCTGGAGGCCGTGGACCGCTATCAGGAGAGCAGTGGCCGCATCACCACCATCCAGTATTGCCTGCTCGATGGCGTGAACGATTCTCTCGCCCAGGCCCGCGACCTTTCACGCCTGCTTGAGGGCCGTCGCATGCATGTGAATCTGCTGCGCTACAATGCCACCGGCCTGAGCCTGCGCGGCCGTTCCTATGCCCCCAGCTCCATGGAGCAGACGGAAGCCTTCCTCGCCGAGCTACGTGCCCACGGCACCGTGGCCCATCTACGCCGTGCACGCGGACCGGACATCGATGCTGCCTGCGGTCAGTTGAGGAAGCGCGAAGTGGCTCAAAGGCAGTCTCTGTCAGTGTGAAGATGAAAGCGGACGAGCAGGATTTCTGCATCGTCCGCTTCAGCATCGATCAACCAAGAGCATGCGTGGCATGGGTGATCGCACCGCCGGCACGCAGCGCCGCCGCCACGATGGTCGCTTCCACGATCTCCGTGTCAGTCGCACCCGCCTTGCGCGCATTCGCACTGTGGATGTCGATGCAGTACGGACACTGTGTGGTCACAGCCACCGCCACGGCGATGAGCTCCTTGTATTTCACGGGGATCTCTCCCTCGGCGAGCGCCAGTTTGTCGAAAGCCCAGAAGGCCTTCATGGCCTCCGGTGCAGCCTCGTTCATGGTCTTGATCTTGGTCAGATTTTCTTTGTTGTACATAGGATGTGTTTTTTGAATTTGAGGTTGTTTTTAGTTAGGCCTTGGAGGCCGTGATGTGCAGGTATTCAGCAGCCACTTCTGTGGTGCCGGGCTCGGTGGAGCGGTTGTACTCGGTCTGGAGCTTCACCAGGTCCTCCCGCAGCGCGGGCCTGTCTGAGGCAGGCAGAGACTCAAAAGCGCGCAGCGTGGGACCGTAGTATTGGCGGAAGAAGTCCACCGTCTCCGCAGGTGGGAACGGATAGCGCATTGCGGCCATGTGGCGCATCACGCGCAGATCTGTGAAGCCCTGGCTGAGCAGCTCGCGCACATTCGCTTCCCTGCCCCATTCCATGGGCGATGGCACACCCGCAGGTGGCGGTGGCAGATGCGCCTTGAAGATGGCGAACATTTTCCCCAGGAAGCCCTCCGGCGTCCAGTTGGCCAGGGCAATCAAGCCGCCCGGCTTGGTCACACGCAGGAGTTCTGCGGCGGCCACCTTCGGACGCGGCGCAAACATGACGCCAAACATGCTCACGGTGAGATCGAAGCTATTATCGGCAAAAGGCAGCGCCTCGGCATCCGCCTCCTGGTATTCGATGCTCAGACCTTCCGCAGCCGAGCGCTCACGGGCTTGGGTGATCAGGTTTGCTGCGACGTCAATGCCACTCACGGAGCATCCACGCCGTGCGGCAATCATGGCCAGATTGCCTGAGCCGCAGGCCACATCCAGCACCTTCATGCCGGGTCGCAGTGGCTGCCGCGCCATGAACTCCTCGGCGACGTTTTCAATCGTGCGAGCGATCTGCCCGAAGTCGCCGGACTCCCAGGTGATCTTTTGCCGGGCCTTGATGACTTCGATGTTGGGGATCGAAACGGTGTCTGTGCGTGTCTCTGACTTATTCGGTTGGGGGGTTAGTGTTTGCATGGGTTGTTCGGTCGTTAAACCGAGCTCACCCTAGCGAATCCTCATTCCGCCTGCTTTGCCCTGCGGCTCAATCTTTTGACTGTGCGGTTCAGACCGTGGCCTTTTCCTGCCGATAGGTCAGCGGCGGCACTCCGAAGCGGGTTTTGAAGACACGGCTGAAGTGCGAGACATGCTCGAATCCGCTTTCAAACGTCACCTCCGTGATGTTGAGCGGGGAGGTGCGCAGCAGCTTCGCAGCATGATCCAGCCGCCGCTGCAGCAGCCACTTTCCTGGAGGCTCCTGGTAGTGCGCCTGAAACTCGCGCTTGAAGGTGGACAGGCTGCGGTGGCAGAGCTTCGCATACTCTTCTAACGAAAGATTAAACCGGAAATTCGCCTCCATGATCTCCGCGATGGACGGCGCATCACGGGTGCCCGTGGTGCAGAAGTAGGCTGCCAGCTCGGTGTTGGTCCTGCTGGTCAGCACACTGATGACCAGTTCCTTCAGCTTGTGCCTCATCAGCGGCTCCGGCGGCGTCTCATCTCCAGCGAGATAAGTCCGCATGGACTGGAAGAGCGCCGCCAGCGTCACATCGTTCTCCACACGCAGCGCCGTCTTGACCGGTGTGCGACTGGCGGCATGGAGCCCGAGTGCCTCGACCACTTCACGCACCGTGCTCCGCATGAGCGCATCTGGAATGAAGAGCATCAGGAGGCACACATCCTCCTCAAAGTGCTGCTCCGTGATGGTGGCGCCTTTCTTGAAAAACAAGGTGTCTCCTGGACTCGCCTTCCAGATGCCATCTGAAGTGTACCAGGTCTTCTTTCCCGTGACGACATGCACCAGATAGTCTGCCTCCGTCCAGTTCTCCAGCATCTTCTGGTCCGTGCCGCAGGTGAACTCCGCGAACAAGAAGTCGCCGATCACGAGCTTGCTGTAGCTCGGATTGTCGCGCACGGCTTGGTAAAGATTCAGCATGTCGAATCCCGGGTGAAGGCCGCCATCATAGCGCTGCCATGAAAATGTCGACAAATGGTTGAGTGACCTTTCCTGTCCGAACCTTGCACCGCGCCAACCCGGTGGCAGTTTGGCCTCCGATCATGAATCCCATCCAAGGCTACCACCTCATCACGCCGCAGGACCTTTTCTGGCGGAAGTCGAACCTCATGAAGATCCCGAATGCGGACTATCTGGAGCGCACGGGCAGTGAGAACCTCAGTGCCCGCCTCTGGCGAATGCCGCCGAAGAGCGCCAGCACCCTGCACAAGCATATCCGTCAGGAGGAGTTTTATTTCGTGCTCGAAGGCACCGGCCGGATCCGCGTGGGCGAGGACACACTCACTGTCCCGAAATACGGCGCCGTGATGGTCGGCCCAGATCAGATCCGCCAGACATTCAATGACACGGAAGAAGAAGTGCTCTGGCTCATCGTCGGCGCGCCGGAGGAACTGGAACTGCTGCCCACGGCTCCGGTCAAACCCGACCTGTCCGTGATCTATCCCGTGGAACCTACCCAATTGCCGAAAGAGCTCGCAGGCGTGGAATGGCCACCGAAGGATGCCTGACGCGCATCAGCTATCCTTCGCCGTCAGCGCCCAGAACTTCTTCTCACTCGCCTTCTGCCGGCCTTTTGCCTCACGCAGAAAGGGCGCGAGGGCGCTGAGGTTCATAAGCCAGTTGTTGATAACATTCAGCGGCCAGCGCAGAGGCCGGGCGAAGTCGACAAAGAGCACCACGCGATAGCCATCCGTGTCATTCCACACTTCATGGTTATACGTGTCATCGAAGATGAGGCACTTGCCTTCCTGCCAGGCATGAAACTGATCCGCCACACGGATGCGGCACTGATGCGCCGGCTCCGGCACCTGCAGCCCCAGATGCATGCGCAGCACACCTGCCCAAGGTCCGCGATGATGCGGGATGTGCTTGCGCGGTGAGAGGATGGAAAAGAAGGCCGTGCTGCATGCCGGAATCTTCTCCAGCACCTTCATCGTCTCCGGGCAGCGCCGTGCATTCTCCTCACAGTCCATGCCGACTCCACGCAGAAAAAAGGTCTTCCACTGATCATCCTGTTGGATCGTCGCCACTTCCTTGATGATGTCCTGAAAGCTCGGCATCGCATCACGATACTTCATCACGCTGTCCAGCTCCGCGCGCACCTTGTGCCAGTCTGCTTCCACTCCACTGACCCAGGGAAAATTCTTCGCCTCAAACACCGGCATGTCTCCCACGGCGGAGAACTTCACCAAGATGCCCTCCAGGATGTTCTGAATCCCATTCATCAGCTTCTGCGAGAGCGTGTTGCTGAAGGTATGATGCGTGCGGTCGTAGTCCGACTGGGATTTTACCTCGTAGCCGCGCGGCGGACTGGCAGGAACAGAAACAGCGGACGGCGAATACGGGATCGAGGTCATCACGGAGGTGGACGTATGCATGACGGTGTCAACCTATTCGTCCCGCCTGCCCGCTTTGGCCTTATGTCCTGCCTCACAGGCAGTCAGATCCCCTCCCAGGCACGATCCGCCACCGGATCACGTCCTTCATCATATTCGATGTGATCGATCAGCGTCTCAATGGGTTTGCCCGTGAGACCGCTGTCCAAAATACGCTGCGGCAGCACAGCGGAGCGTTCATCACGCCAGCCGAGCTTCGCAATGAACCGGTTCCACACATGGCACTCCTCATCCGTGCGCTCTTTACCACCCGTATGCACCCAGGCCAGGATCTCCTCATCACTGCCGCCTTGCAGAGTGCGCTCCCGGACCTGCGCATACGGCACGCCGAGGAAACGGCAGCAGCGGCCATCCAGCGTGTAGAACTGCGCATCGCCAAGCTGGGCATGGTAATCCTCAGGAAGCTGGCCGACAGCATGCAGGCGGATCTTGTCCAGCATACGCCCAAAGTAGATGAGGCGGCCAGTTTTGGCGTAGACACTGCGGAGACCTGGGACGTGGGGCATGCGCCCAGCCTGCGCGTTTGCCACGACTAGACAACAACACTTGCGAGAAAAAGACGGCGCAGTAAATCGCACCTCGTCATGAATCCCCCGCCCTTTCTTCTCCCCTCCATCACGACTCCAGGTTCGGGCAAGGTCCTCAGCGCGCTCGGCGACGAGGTCACCGTGCTGCTGAGTGGCGAGCAGACCGGCGGCGCCTTTACCATGGTGCAGGTGGTCACACCACCCGGCGGCGGACCACCTCCGCACTGGCACACGAAGGAAGACGAATGGTTCCTCATTCAAGAAGGCCGCGCGGAGTTCTGGATGGATGGCGTCTGGAAGGAAGTGCCCGCAGGCACCGCCGCCTTCCTGCCTCGCGGCTCCAGGCACACCTACCGCAATTGTGGCGACACACCGCTGCGCATGATCGTCCACGCCGCACCTGCCGGCTTCGAGGTGTTCTTTGAGCGCATCGCTGAAGCCTTCCATCAGCCCGGCGGCCCTCACATGCCGCGCATTCTCGAGATCAGCACCGAGCACGGCATCTTCTACGTGCCGCCGGAGACTGAGTGAAAGCGATGATGGATGGCCCACGATCTGCCAGCGGTTTTGAACCGGTTGCAAGATCGCCAGCCACCCATCACCATTCAGAACAACTCAGCCTTGTTGGTTAGGCAGAAAAACCACCGTCGATCATCAGGCTGGCACCCGTGACGAAAGCCGCCTCGGGACCGGCAATGTAGGAAACCATGGCGGCGACCTCGTCAGCATGGCCGTAGCGTGGCAGGGCCATGAGAGCCTTCAGGCTTTCGGCAAAGGGGCCGCTTTCAGGATTCATGTCGGTATCGATCGGGCCGGGCTGCACGTTGTTCACCGTGATGCCACGGGGGCCGAGGTCACGGGAAAGGCCTTTGGTGAGACCGACGATGGCCGCCTTGGTCATGGCATAGACCCCGCCACCAACAAACGGCATGCGCTCCGCATTCGTGCTGCCGATGGTGATGATACGACCACCTTCCGTCATGTGCTTCGCGGCTTCTTGTGAAGCCACAAACACGCCACGCACATTGATGGCCACCGAGCGGTCGAAGTCCTCGAGCTTGAACTCATTCAAAGGAGCCACGGCGAGGTAGGCGGCGTTGTTCACCAGGATGTCGATGCTGCCAAAGGCCTTGATTGTCTCGGCAACGGCCTGCACGACCTCGGAAGCCTCAGCCGCATCAGATTTGATGGCTAGAGCACGACCTCCGGCTGCCTCGATGGCCTTGACCACTTCATCCGCCTTGCTGGCAGATGAGGCATAGGTGAAGGCCACAGCGGCACCTTCTGCCGCAAGGCGCTTGGCGATGGCCGCGCCAATGCCACGGGATCCGCCGGTGATGAGAGCTGTCTTGCCTTTGAATTTTTCGGTGTTGAGCGTTTTCATGATGTTCTGGGAGTTCGTTGTTGGGGTGGACCTGTTGTCCGTCTGGGGATGCAGTAGTCTGTGTCGCAGTTTCTGCCCAATACCTCCTTCCTTGCGCAGCCATGCTTTTAAAGCATGATGAACTCAGACATGGAACTCCGGCATCTTCGATACTTCACCGCCGTGGCGGAGGCACTGAACTTCACCAAGGCCGCCGCGCGTTTGAAGATCGCCCAGCCCGCGCTCAGCCGGCAGGTGCAGGATCTGGAGGACGAGATCGGTGTGGACCTTCTCAAGCGCAGCCCGCGAGGTGTCACGCTGACTGCCGAGGGCAAACTCTTCCTGGAGGAAGCCCGGGACACGCTCAAGCGCGTCGAGGATGCCGTCCTGAAGGTTCGCGCCCTGGCCCGTGGTGAATATGGCGAACTACAAATTGGTTACGCACCTTCACCGAGTCTGGAACTCCTCCCACCTGCGCTCTCCGCCTTCCGCGCCGCCGCCCCCTCGGTGAAAGTGGTGCTGCATGATCTGGCGGGAGATGAGCTCACCTCAGGATTGCATGATGGCTCGCTGGAGCTCGCGGTGATGATCCAGCCCAGCCTGGAATCTGGTGCGGGGCTGGAGTTTGAAGAGCTGCGGCGCTATCCTTTTTATGTCGCCATGCCCGCTGGGCATCCGCTTTCTAAACTGAAAACAGTCACGGTAGAAAGGCTGGCCGAGGAAGCTCTGGTGGCATTTCGACGCCTCGACTACTCGGAATACTACCGCATCCTCGACAGCATCTACCCGCCGCCAGGACCTCGCCCACGCATCGCCGTCGAGTGTGATGGCGTGAGTTCCTTGATCACGGAGATCGAGATTGGCAAAGGTGTCGGACTCGTCAGCGAGATCTTTCAGCGCGCCGCCGGCAAGCGGCTGGTCTACCGCCGACTCTCCAACTGCCAGGAGTTCCATCGTGTCGGCATCGCCCGTTCCATCAAAGGTGACGTCACGCCTGCCGGGGAGAGGTTTTGTGAGATCCTGCGGAAGGTCAGCAAATCTGGCACCAGCAAGTCCGCCAGACCTGGAAGCGTTTGACTCCCGACGGAGGGTCGGCCTATCCTGGAGCACAACTCAAGCTCATCCCCATGAAACTCCCGTTTCGATTCGTGCTGCTCGTAGTCCTCACCTGTCTCCAGGCTCTCTCATCTCTTTATGGGATCAATCCGGACGACCAGCCGCGCATGCGGAAAGCGATCGAGCATCTGGAGGCTGCCAAGACCGCCGAAAAGCCTCTCGCCAGCCTTCAAGCCGCCCGCAAGACCCTGGCCAATGCCAGGCCCAACAAGGAAGGCGAGCGCATCGATGCCCTGGGCGAGGTCAAAGAGGCCATCGCTTATGCCACCACCGGGGACAAACCGAAGATGATTGAGAAGATCGACAAGGCCCTTGGCAAGATCAGGTCTGGCATCGCCCGGTCCCGCTGAGGCGGCCTGGCTTCAGAAAAGCGGAGGCAGGCTCCCCCGGCCCGGAGCCTCTGGCAGCAGCCCGGCCGTGAGGCTGAGCAGGGCGTCCAGTTTAGGCGGGTAGGAGAGGATCCCACGCAGGCGGACATCCCGCTGATGGGCCGCAAGGGCATTACCATCCTCCGGACGGGCCAAAAAGATCACCGGAGGAGCCGTGTGACTGCCGCGGTGGGTCAGCGGGTAGGCCTTGGAGATAAGACGGTCCAGCATCATCCCGCTCATATCCGGCAGGGGGATGGCCAGGATGAACAGGTGGTAGGGTCGGGACAAAGCCAGCTCAAAGGCCCGCTCCGCCGTAGGCGAATCATCCACCTCGCAGTGCCGGAAGGAGGTCAGGGCCTCCCGGATCACCCGACGATAGGGCAGGCTCTCCTCGGCGAGGAGAACCCGGGTGGGCGGAGTGCTGGAGGCAGGAAGGCTCAAAATATTATCATCCAGATGGATGAAGGCTGGACTTGTGGCGTTTTTTGGAATTCTTATCAAGAGGCATCCATCTTGCTCATGGTGAAGACGTCGCGCTGGCCCGGCCAGGACTCCTTCAGCATTTTCTGACCCCTTTCCCCTGTTTCTTACCCGACCATGACCGAACTGATTTCCAAAGGCGGACCCCTCGTGTGGCTGCTGATGGCTTGCCTGGGCTTTGCCACGGCCATCTTTTTGGAGCGCCTGGCCTACTTCCACCGCGCCAGCATGAACGTAGGCGAGTTCCTCGCCGGTCTCGCTGCCCTGATCCGCCGTAAAAACTACGCTGAGGCCCTCCAGGAGTGCGTGGCCACCCGCGTGCCTGCCGGCCGGGTCATCCACGCCGCCCTCCTCCGCCACCACTCCCCCCGCGAGCAGCTGAAGGAGATCGTCCAGGAAGCCGGTCAGCTCGAGGTTCCCCGCCTGGAGCGTTACCTCGCCATCTTGAATGCCATCGCCCATGCCGGTCCCCTCATCGGCCTCCTGGGGACCGTCATCGGCCTGCTGGACAGCTTTACAAACCTCTCCAGCGCCAACGGCATCACCACCCACGCCGAAGTGGCCCGTGGGGTGTATCAGAGCCTCGTCACCTCCGCTCTCGGTCTGGTGGTGGCCATCCCTGCCTATCTCTTCTTCGCCTTCCTGAGCGCCCGGTCCCGCTCCATCATGCATGACCTGGAGCGCGCTGGCGTGGAAATCGTGAACCTGATCGAGGACGCGAAGTCTGCGGACAACATCGTCGAGTTCCGCCAGCCTGCCGCTGACGAGGCCACCGGGCGTGTTCGCCCGCGCAAGGCGCAGTCTTGAAGCCCCGCACCTTTGCCGCGCCATGAAGCTTGAGAGCCACCTGCCCAAGCAGAGCCCCTGGCTCTACATCACGCCGTTGCTGAACGCCATTCTTCTGCTGCTGGTGTATTTCCTCTTTAGCAGCGGCTTTGTGGTCCAGTCCGGCATCACCGTGGAGATGCCCCGTTCCAGCAGCCGCCTGACCGGCTTTGACCGCGCCCACATTGTGACCATCGCGGGAGGTGAGAGCGCCGCCATGTACTTCGATGGCAAGCTGGTGACCTGGGACGAGCTCCGCGCTACGCTGGAAAAGCTTCGCAGCGGCGAGCGTCGAATCCTCCTGCATGCCGACCGCTTTGCCCCCACCGGCAAGTTCACAGAGGTCAGCAGCCTCGCCATGGAAATGGGGTATGAGGTGGCCCTCTCCACCACCCCCACCCAGCCCGCCACCGCGCAGCGATGAAAAAGGCGCGTTCACCCGAATCCGCCCTGGTTTTTGACTGGCATCGCCGGGAGGCGCGCGGCCCCTGGCTCCTGGCCTTCTTCCTCCTCACGGCTGGAGGCATCGGCTCCCTCTTCATCATTTTTCGCATCATCACGCCGGAGACGCCGAAGATCACCTCCCGCCCGCAGCAGATGATCGTGCTGAATCCGGACGTCCCTGCGGAGCGCGCCCTCATCCATCGCGCGCAGGATCGCAGCTTCACCCTGGTGCCCTCAGACTCCCCCGTGAGCCAGAGCCTGCCTCCCGCAGCCAAGCTTCCAGAATTCCAGCCCGCCATCCGCTCCTTCGAGATGAAGCTCAAATCCGCCGGCAGCCAGATCGCCACGAACGATCACAACAGCCTCATGGAGCAGGACTTCCTGGATGCCCTGCCTCCGCTGCCCGCTCTCGCGCCCAAAGTCCCGCGGAAGACCTCTCCGCCCAGCGTACTCAAAGCCCTGGTGGAGGAGCAGGGCGCGCGCGCGCTGCTTTCCGGCGCAGATCTGAAGGACATCCCGCTCATGGATCCCACCAAGCCGCGTTTCCGGGTCGCCATCGGCTCCCTGGGAGAGGTCGTGATGGCCCTGCCCGTGTCCTCCTCTGAAGACCCCGCTATCATGGTGAAGCTGCACTCCGCCATGACCCAGCTCCGCTTCCAGCCTGCGCCGGAGAAAAAGGATGTCGAATGGGCGGAAGTCAGCTTCGCCTGGAAGAAGGAGGCCGCGCCATGATCCGCGTCGGCCTCAGCGAATTGATCGTCATCGTCATGCTCATCGGCGTCTGCCTTGTGGTGACACTGTGGATATGGACCCTTTGGCGTGATCGCCGCCGCGAGGTGCATCGCCGCCGCATCGCCATCCAGTGCCGCATCTGCAACTGCACCTATGCGCTGCCGAAAAAATCCCCGCTGGTCTCCAACTGCCCCTCATGTGGCAGCAAAAACCAGCGCGGCGCCCTGGAACCGATCTAAAAGCTTTTGGTTAGGCCGTGATGTAGTCCACAAACGCACCGATGATCACGGTGACGGACATCCCGCCCGCGTCTGGGAAACCAAGACAGCCTTCACCCAGCGTCTTAGCACGACCGAACTTGGCGATCATGCTCTTGCTGGCTTCCAGACTGATCTTGGTGGTTTGGGAGCACTATATAATTCCCAATCACATCAGATCGAACCAATCAAGGCGCTTGAGGATACCATCTGCCAAGACACGGAAGTCTCCGTATGCTGATTGAACTGAATAGCTATGGGCACCGATAGCACCATCCGCAGCTTTGAGCTCAAAAATCGGTTTACGGGCTTCCATCGCCATAGGAACTAAAGAACGATAGTGCTTCAGCATAGCGATCTGATGATCTTCCACGCTATCCCAAGACTGGGACAATCCTTTCTTCCCCAGAATAAACTCTTCGTAAATGGCGGGAATCTTTTGCGCCCACCGATCATAGGCTTTTACCAAACCCGAATCACGCAGACCAAACTGGAGGATAACATAACCAAGAGCACGCAGATCTCCCGCAGGTAAGGGTAAATCATCTGCAGGGTTGACTTTCAGTCGCGTTTTCCATTCTGAGCGCCACCGCTTCAATGTTGGCCCAAGATTTTTGAGGCCTTGAAGAGAAAAGAGATCTGGCGCTAACGGCAGAACAATCGCATCAGCACAGATGAGAGCCGACCGGTTGATGGCACCGAGATTCGGTCCTACATCGATGAGAATCAGGTCCGCTTTCGCATCATGGCCGGCAGCTTGAATTATACGGTAGAATGCACTGGTAGTTCGGAACGCCGGCTCTCTCTCCTCCAGACACTTGCCCCATGCTTCTGAAAGCTCTGCTTCAAACAAGGCAAGGCCGAGATCGCCGGGGATGAGACGTAAAGAATCGCGGATCCTTTGGACCGGTGCTGGAGCAATGTCGCCAGTGCCTCGAATGATCGGTGACAAGGCAAGCAAAATGCTTTTACCTGGCCCCGAGTCACTCCAGATGTCTTCCAGCTTATCCTCAGGCAAAAACATGGAAGTCAGGTTGGCCTGGGGGTCAAGGTCGGCCACGACAACACGCTTGCCCATCCGTGAAAACATCCAGGCTAGGTGATAAACGAGCGTGGTCTTACCAACGCCGCCCTTGTTGTTGAAGAAGGCAATGGTTTTCATCGGAGGGGATGCTTGCGAAGAAGTGCGAGGAAATGCTGTTGGGCAGGCGTGAACTCAATAGGAGGGCTCCCATTATCCTCCATGCTGCGCTTTGCCATGCGGATGCCATAACCGTAGCGATTCACATACCCCAGAGGCTTCATTGCCTCGGCAATTATCGGATTCCGATAGTCGTTGAGACTTGGAAACTGACTTTGAGCTAGGCCATACAGGCCGCCAGCATTCTGCACCTCGATCCGATCGTTAAAGAAGTAGATAGTAATGGGACGATTGAACTGATAGTCGCGGTGAACCACCGCATTCATCACGATTTCGCGCACAGCTGTCTCTGGATAGTCCCAGATCAAGCGTTCACGCAGTGTCGTGTCCTTGATTGGTCGTTGAGTGAAGCGAGACTTCATGAACATGTCCAATTCCCTCAACACAACCATCAAGGGACCTGTAAACTGCTTCTCTTCAACCGGAGGTCCGTCCTCAAGGTTCTGCCCTTCAAAACGGGCAAACTGAACATATGCCCCCGAAAAAAAGTTAAGTGGATCTTTCCCAAACATCAGCACACCAGCATTGGTCGGGCATTTTTTGATCGGGTTATAAAAGCGAAGCGCTGCAAGTTGCTCTTCAATACCGCGCCCATTCTCACGAATAACCTCAGCATCCACAGCCTCTCGTCGATAGGTGTTTTGAAAAGCATCCAGATCTAGGTCTTCCAAAGTGGCTCCTAGAGACGGCGCGGCGTCAAAAGTGCGGAAGTAAACACTTCTGCGTTCACTCAATCGACGTTCTTCCGTCTCAGATGCTGTTGCCCGGCGCGGTCCCACCCGAATATGCACACGCCCATCGTAGAAAACCGGCGGGATCTCTGACGGCTGGACTTCCACAACCAAAAACTCCCCGCCACCAGGATGAGGCTGCTTGAAGACCGATATCATGGGCTGGGGAAGGATGTGTCCATCATCTCGATAGGCGGCAAACTGCTTCTGCAGGTCGTCAGTGATCGGAACATTGGCCGAGAGAGAGCCATCGTCCTCAACCCCTATAAGAAGGTATCCGGGTTTTCCATGTCCCGGCATATCATTGGAAAAGGCACAAATTGCCTCCCGAAACTTTGTTGTATTAGTAGTCGAGCGTGTCCGCTCGATCCGGTCGGCTTCGGTCGAGGTCAGGACTTCTTGAACTTGTTCAGGGGTCAGCATGGCAGAGGACAGTCTAAGGGGCAGGATTCTGGGACGCAATCCCTGCGTGCTCTCCAAGAACTGCAATGACTTCGCCTCCGTATGAGGCCGAGATTGAGCCGCGACGCGAGAACTATCTCGTCACTGCGGATCCACCCCCTGATCTTAATCCAGGCCTCAAACCGTGATGTAATCCACAAACGCACCGATGATCACGGTGACGGACAGGCCGCCTGCATCTGGGAAGCCGAGGCAGCCCTCCCCGAGCGTCTTAGCACGACCGAACTTGGCGATCATGCTCTTGCTGGCCTCCAGGCCATCGAGCGAAGCCGTGTTCACCGCCATGATGGCTTCCGGAAGCGAAAGCGCGGTCACCGTCGCAGCTTTCTCCGCCGCAGGCTGCATCACATCCACGACCGTCTTGTCACCCACAGCCGCACCACCGCGCTGCTTCACGCCTTCCACACCGGCCTGCAGAAAGGTCGCGAGCGCTGCTGCATCAAAACTCTCCGTGCCAGCCAGGGCCTTGCCGCCATTGCGGAAAAAGGTGCCGAAGATCGCACCACTCGCACCGCCCATGCTGCTCATCATGGCCGTGCCCACGGAGACAAAAGCTTTCTCCACGGACTCCACCTCACCGGCCTCGAGCTTCTCTTTCGCAGCCGTCATGCCGCGCTGCATGCCCAGGCCGTGATCCCCGTCACCGAGATTGCGGTCGGCTTCGGAGAGCTGCGGCTCGGCGGCGATCACACGATCACAGGCGAGGAGGAGCATGGCTTTGACGTCGTCTTTGGAGAGGCTGGTTTTCGGCATGGCGGCGATGGTGACTGGATGTGGGCAGGCGTCAAACACTGATTCTGCATTCCTGAATCACGAACTTCGATCACGCCTTCTCGAGCTTCAGCAACTCGCTGACATACCACAGCGCTCTCGGCAGGTGGAACGGCCCTTTGAAAAGACTGCCTTTCGCAGGCTGCGAGACCCGGCCATCCCGATGCAGCCAGCCATACCACTCTCCGTATTTCGGATCCGCGAAGTGCTGGAAGCTCCAGTCATGCACGGCAGCATGCCAGGCGGCGTATTTGGGATCTTGCGTGAGCTCATAGGCCAGCGCGGTGGCGATGATACCCTCGCAGTGCGGCCACCAGAATTTCATGTCCTGCCAGTACTCGAGCACGGGCTTGTCATGCAGATCACGGTAGTAGAGCAGACCGCCGTTCATCTGGTCCCAGCCCCGCTCCCACATGGCATCCAGGATCTTCAGGCCTAACTGAATGTAACTTTTTTCACCGCGCAGCTTCCCCTCATGCAGGATGAACCATGCGCACTCGATGGCATGTCCCGGATTTAAGAGACGTCCTTCCGCATGCTCGATGATGCTGCCATCAGGAGCCACGGTCTCCATCAGCACATTCAAATCTGGCTTCCAGAACAGGCGCTGCACTTCAAAGATGAAGCGGTCGATCCACTCCGTGGCCGTGCGGCCGGCGTGCTCGAAATGACCGAGATTCGCCCGCAGTTCCTGCGCTGTGACAATGCCGATCATCAGCGGCCCGAGTCCGATCATCGGACGGGTTTCCTGGTTCACCTTGGGCGTCATCACCCCGGGCTCAAAGGAGTGCTTCATGTAAAAGGCAAAATCCTTCAAAGCCAGCTCACGGTAGTGCTCATCGCCCGTCGCCTTGGCATAAGCCGCATGGGCGATGGAGGCAAAAGCCTCGCTGAAGACATAACGCCGCATGCGCAGCGGCTTCCCTTCACGCGTCACAGTGAAGAAGAGCTTCCCGTCCGTGGCATAACCATGTTTGTCGAGAAAATCGACACACGAGCCCGCCGCGTCAAAGTAGTCACGCTTCTTTTCCACCGTGTTGAAAAGCGTGGCAAACATCCACCCGGCGCGCCCTTGGAACCACAGGCTCTTGTCGCAATCGAGCAGGCTGCCATCACGATCCACACAGGTGAAGATGCCATCGTGCTCAGGGTCCATGCCGTGCTTCAGCCAGAAGGGCATCACATCATCCACCAGGGCGGCGCGATAAAAACTGTGCAACTCAGCCCGGCGGGCAGGATCAGTGAGGTAGGACATGCAGGTGTGGATGACTCTGGAAAGATGGAAACGGAACTTCCACCGTGAGTTTCGGGTTTCCGGCGGGATTCAGAGAATTCATCGTTGCCCATCCCTTCCCGAACGTGCCATGACTGGGCCGTGGCCTCCCCGTTTTTCACTTTCGACCAGCTTCACGACTTCCCTGCCCTGACTCCTCCCGCGCGGCTGGCAGTCATTGGTGATCCTATCTCCCACTCCAAATCCCCGCAGATGCATAACCCCGCTCTGCAAGCCTGCGGCATCGAGGCCCAGTATGTGCGTGTGCAGGTGCCCGTGGGCCAGGTGAAGCAAGCCTTCGGCCTCTTGGTGAAGCAGGGCTTTCTCGGCGTGAATATCACCATCCCGCACAAGTTTGAGGCCCTGGATGCCGTGGACGTCGTGGACCCGCTCGCCCGTCAACTCGGTGCGGTGAACACACTGGCGATTCGTGATGGCAAGATGTTCGGCTACAACACCGATGGCCCGGGCTTTCTACGCAGCGTGAAGGAAGCCTTTGGCCGCGAGGTGAAGGACCTGCGTGTGCTCATCATCGGTGCCGGTGGTGGCGCCGGTCGTGCCGTGGCCGTGCAGAGCGTGCTCGTAGGCTGCAAGCGTCTCGTGTTGGCAAATCGCACCGAGTCGAAACTGGCACCGTTGGTAGCAGAACTCAGCGCCATCTCATCTGCGGTCTCTTTCCAAACCTGCACGCTCGATCACACCGATATCGCACAGCATCTGCCTGAGATTGATCTCATCGTGAATGCCACCTCGGTGGGCATGAAAGTAGAAGACACGCCACTGCTCGCCACAGGTGGCCTGCAGTCTCGACACCTCGTCTATGATATGGTCTACCGTGCCAGTGGTCCCACAGATCTCATCCAGCAGGCTGAGCAAGCCGGAGCCAGGCATGCAGATGGCATGTGCTTGTTGCTGCATCAGGGTGCCATCTCCTTCGAGCATTGGTTTGACATCCCAGCTCCGCTGGAGGCCATGCGTGAAGGTTTGAAGACTGCCGTTTCCTGAGGCATTGACTACCCTTCCACGCTGTTTCAACTGGCACATTCATAATTGCTCCATGGCCGTCGACCTCACCTCCATCGCCCTCATCGCCGGAAACGGGATTTATCCCGAGACTTTCGTGGCGGCAGCACGCCGTGCAGGTGTGCAGCGTCTGGTCGCTGCAGCTTTTGAAAACGAGACCAAGCCCGAACTCGCATCACAAGTCGATGCCATCGCTTGGTTCCGCGTGGGCCAGCTCAGCAAGATGATCACCTTCTTCAAAAAAGAAGGCATCAAGCAAACCGTGATGGTCGGCCAGATCGCGCCGAAGAACCTTTTCGATCTGCGTCCAGATCTGCGCACGCTGCTCATGATTGCGCGATTGAAACAGCGCAATGCAGAAACTTTGTTCGGCGGAATTGGTGATGAACTTGCCAAGGATGGCATCACGCTTCTGCCTGCCACCACCTTCCTCGAAAGCCTCATGCCGCCTGCTGGTCACGTGGCCGGGCCGCAGATCAAAAAACGCCGCTGGGAGGATGCTGAGTACGGCTTCAAAATCGCCAAGGAAAGCAGCCGCCTGGACATCGGACAGACCGTGGTCGTGAAGAACGGCACCGTGCTCGCCGTGGAGGCCTTTGAAGGCACGAATGAGGCCGTAAAGCGCGGGGGTTCCCTGGGCCGTGGTGGTGCCACGATGGTTAAGGTTTCCAAACCTAACCAAGATATGCGTTTTGACGTGCCCGTGATCGGGCCTGACACCATCCGCAATGCGGCTGCTGCCGGGGTGGATCTCATTGCCATCGAGGCCCTAAAGACCCTGGTCCTCGGCAATGACGAGCTTCAGAAGGAATGTGCCGCCAAAAAAGTAAGTGTGATCGCCCTCGCATAACCGATAGGTTGTCTGTGGCGTTTTTTTCTGAAAAGTGAGGTTAAGCCTTGATTTGGCAGAACAATTTCAGAAAAAATGAGCGCTTCCCGTCACGGCGGGTCTTACCGTGTCCAATACCTCCAACCCCATATGCTACTGACCGCACTTAAAGTAAAACTCGCCGCCCTCGTTGCCGTTGCCGGCGTCGACACCGCCGAGCTCCAGAACCCAAGCGCCGACCTCGTCTCCGCGCTGCAAAAGCTGGCGGATGACCAGGCTGCTGCTCAAAAGGCCGTCCAGGACAAAACTACGGGGCCGGACGTGAACAAGTCTTTCAACGACGCTCTCGGCAAGGTGAACGATCTGGCCGCCAAGGGTGACAAGGACGCCCAGTATGTCCTGGCTCATTGGGGAGTGCTGACCAACAGCAACATCAACAGCATCATTGATCTCTATCGCAAGGCCGCCGCCCAGGGGCATATCCTCGCCAAGGTCGAGCTCGCCCAGGTGCTGCTCCAGGCTTTCCCGCAGGATCTCGACCGCGCCAAGGAAGCCGTCCAGCTCATCAAGGACGGCGAAGCCGCTGACAACAAGCTGGCCCGCCGCCTCCTCGCCAACCTTCACCTCTCCGGTGCCGCCAATGTCGGCGTCGAGCAGAGCGTGGACAAGGCCAAGGCCCTCCTGGAAAAAGGCAGCGCTGCCGGTGACGGTGAAGCCACCCTCGGCCTGAGCCAGCTTTACGCCGCAGGCGTTCCCGGCGTGGCCCAGGACAACCAGAAATCCCTCGACTACCTCATCAAGGCTGCCGAGCAGAAGAACGCTGTGGCTCTCAGCACCTATGCGGCCCGCCTCTTTGACGGCGACCCAACCACTGGTGACGCCAAGCCCCTCGTGACCAAGGATCCGGCCAAGGCCATGAAGCTCTTCGAAGACGCTGCCAACAGCGGTTTCGCTGCTGCCAATCGTCTCCTCGGCGCCATCTATGAAAACGGCCTCGGTGGCAACACCCGCGACCTCAAGAAGGCCGTGGAATACTACACCAAGGCTGGTAACGGCAACGACGGTCAGGCCCTCTTCCGCCTCGGCAACTACTTCGAAGCCGGTCTGAAGAACGGCACCGACGAGAAAGCCGAGCCGCTGGTCCAGCAGAACGCCAAGAGCGCGCTCGACCTCTATCGCCTCGCCGCTCAAAACGGTTCCGCTGAAGCCTTCTACAACGTGGGCGTCTACTACGAAACCGGCACTGTCGTCGACAAGGACCCAACCAAGGCTTTCGCCTTCCTCCTGAAGGCTTCCACCTCCGGCGTCGCCCAGGCTCAGTTCCGCCTCGCCAACCTGTATCAGCAGGGCACCGGCACCACTCAGGACCCGATCGCCGCTCTCGCTTGGTTCCAGCGCTCCGCTGCTGCGAACTTCGCACCTGCCCAGATCGCTCTTGGCCAGCTGCTTGAAAGCGGCGCCGGCATCGGCAACCCGAACTTCGAAGCTGCTGCCATGCAGTATGAATCCGCTGCCGAGCAGGGCGTGCCTCTCGCCATGCTTCGTCTGGCCAGCCTTAACGAGCGCGGCCTGACTAACATCAAGGATAACAAAGCCAACCCGAACCTTCCTCGCGCGCTTGCTTACGCTGACCTCGCTGTCGAAGCCTCCAACAACGCTGAGATCGCCGTGCAGTATCGCGACGAGCTCAAGAAGAAGATGAAGGCTGACGAGATCGCCGAAGCCAAGAAAATCTACGACAGCAAGAAGAAGCCAGCCGCTGGTGCCGCAGCCACTCCTGCAGCCCCCGCACCTACCGCTCCCTCCACGAAAAGCGGCAGCAAAAAGTCCGGCTCCAAATAATCGCTGAAATGATGTAAAAACGGCTTGTCAAAACTGCCAACGCCGCTAGTCTCCGGCTCCCCTCAACCAGGGGAGCCGGTTTTTTATTTTCCGGGGCATTAGCTCAGTTGGTAGAGCGCCTGCATGGCATGCAGGAGGTCAGCGGTTCGAACCCGCTATGCTCCACCAAACGACACTCCAACAAGTCGTTTCGGTGGTTCGCTTGAGAGACACTTCTCATCAGCGGTTTTAGTCTTCAAAAGACTTCTCTCTGAAGCATCATGTCGTCACATTCACAGACCTCATCTTCAGTTCACCATGCGATAACGATGCGCATTGATGAGGTGATGAAGCAGCCAAGCGTGAATGCTTGAACCTATGCGGCAAACTCACCAACAGATCTTCCTTCATCAGCCGCGAACATCGAACGACGATGTCTCATCGGAACATCAACTGCGCCTCTGGCGGACGCTCCTCATCAAAGATCGCAGGCAGACGAATCGCACGGTCCAGCAGGTCCAGATAATCACGACACGGAATCTCATGCCCTCCAAACATCGCCAGATGCGGTGTGGTCCACTGAGTGTCATGAAGAATGAAGCCACGCTGCTTCAACCTCTCCTGCAACGAAGCCAATGCCACCTTCGAAGCCTGCGTCTCGCGGCTGAACATGCTTTCGCCAAAAAACGCTCCGCCAATGGCCACGCCATAGACTCCGCCGACTAGTTTTCCTGCACGCCAGACTTCCGCGCTATGCGCGAAACCAATCTCATGCAGCGCCTGGTAACTATCCAGAATGGAGTCATTGATCCAGGTGTCTTCCCGGTCCGCGCAACCGCGCATTACATCACCAAAGGCCGTGTTCCAGCGCACCTCAAAGGGATGCTGCCTCAGATACTGCGCAAACCGCCGCGGCACATGAAACTCCTGCACCGGCAGGATGCCACGATGCGGCGGGCGAAACCATGACAATGATCCATCCTCATGCCCCATCGGGAAGGCACCTTCACAGTAGGCGCTGAGGAGCTGGAGGGGATCAAGCATTGCTGAAAAACAGATTCCCAGACAGAGGATTACAGAGGCATGCCTGCCGCCTTGGCACGACGCTGTGCGCGCCAGCCCTGGAGGAGATACTTGCCCAGAATAAACAGCTTTCGGAAGGAGTGCAGGCGCACACGCTTTTCAAACACCGGATAGCGCTGGGCATGCAGCTTCTCCAGAATCTCAAAGTAGATCTGCCCCATCATCTGAGAGGCCACGAGACTATCCTTGTCTTCCTTCGGCAGCAGCTTCTCCGCCTCACGGTAGTAGCTGATGGCGCGGTTGTATTGAAAGTCCATGAGCTGGATGAAGCGCTGATTGTGCCGCTCCAGCATGATCTCCTGCTCCGTTACTCCGAAGCGCTTCAAATCCTCCAGAGGCAGATAAATACGCCCATAGCTGCGGGCATCCTCGCCCACATCGCGGATGATGTTGGTCAGTTGCAGCGCATAGCCCAGCGCGATGGCATACTCACGCGCCTGCGGCTGCGTGTGCCCGAAAATGTGCACGCTGCAAAGTCCCACCACTGAAGCCACCTTGTAGCAATAACCGCGCAGTTCTTCAAAAGTCTCATAGCGCAGCTTCGTGATGTCCGAGGCCACGCCATCCAGGATCTCAGCGAGCCATGCGCGCGGAAAGCCATACTTGCCGGGCAGCTCGATCACTTCGTCCAAAACGGAATGGCCTGGAGCCTCGGCGCTGAGCACGCATTTCTTCCAGCGGGCCAGTTCCTGCTCCTTCTCCTCCTCGCTCATCGAGGCGGACTCAGCGATGTCATCCGCCACGCGGCAGAAGGCATAAAAGCTGATCATGTCGCGCTTCCGCTCCGGGGGCAGACATGCGAGAGCGAGCGCCAGATTTGACTTCGCCTGCTTGGCGATCTGCGCTGTGGAAGAGGTGCTGCCGGGGGAGGGATCAGACATGCCAGGAGCGCAGGTCAGGAGACAGCCCGTCCTCGTCGGGAGGAAGGGATCAAACCATGATGGAGAAGGGTGAGCACGAGGGCTAGAAACACCCAGTTCCGCACCGTGGCAAGCACCAAACCATGCACCGGCAGAAGCAGCAATGTCCGCCACGTTCCCTCCCCCGTGACCTCCAGCATGGTCACGCTGGCATAACGCACGATGGCCAGGATAAAAACCCCGCTTAAAAGCACGCCGAGAATGCTCGCCCAGGCACGCTTCCAGGCCAGTAGGGCGGCCATTCCCTGCCCAAGCCAGGTGCCTGGCACACGGGCCACCGCCACCGGAAACAACAGGAAGAGCACCATCACTTCCATGAGCACCCAGAACAGCAGCCCCCGCCCTGAAGTGACCGTGCCTTGCAGCAGCAAAATCAGCAGATCCAGCACCGCCAGCCCGGCCACACCGCGCCAGCGCGCAAACGTGTGCTCAATCGCCAGACCGAGATCCTTTTGATCATCCGGCTGCTCAGGCTCCATCCAGGCGATCACCAGCCTCGCCAGCACCACCTGGGTAAAAGCCATGGTCACAGCCTGAAAAATGACCCGCATGGCCACTCGCAGGCCTTCCAGCCATTCAGGCATGACCTTGTGCCCCAGCGTCAGCATCTCCAAAACCAGCCAAGCCCAGGAAATGACCATGCCACCGGCCAGCAGCCACTTCTCAGCAGGCCGCTGCTGCCTCGGCCCGTAGCGATACGGATATCGGATCACCCGCCAGCTCAGCAGTGCCAGCACCACCGGTAAAAACAGGGCCCAAGGCCACGCTGGCAGCAAAGAGTGCTGGAGCGACACATTCTCCATCAACGAGCCCAGGAACAAAGGCCCCGCGATGTCCAGCCACGTTCCCAGATCAAACGCCTGCATGCTCCCCGTGATCCAGGGCGCTCCCATCAACTGTCCCGCGACCAGCAGCATCCCGTGCAGCACGGTCAGCCAAGGCAGCCCCGTCACCAGATCCCAGCTCTCCGAAAACTCCTGCCGCCGTGGAT
The DNA here is from genome assembly GCF_007992435.1 of Prosthecobacter gellanilyticus. Lineage (GTDB taxonomy): Bacteria > Verrucomicrobiota > Verrucomicrobiia > Verrucomicrobiales > Verrucomicrobiaceae > Prosthecobacter > Prosthecobacter gellanilyticus. Next base: position 120,394 of record NZ_BKAG01000013.1, read on the forward strand.
GCCAGCGCAGATGCAGCCACAATGCTCCCGCCGCGACCGCGATCGCCGCTGTAGTATGGAGCCAGAGAGTGGTGGAGTTCACGGTGCCTGATAAACACCAGCCAGCTCGCGCAGCAAGCTTTCCACCTCGGTATAGTAGCGCGGCTCTTCCATCTCCGAGCGCTTGGCCTTCAGCGCCTCCAGCTTGCGTTCCAGCTCATCACGCTTGGACCGCTGGGCATCCGTGAGCATCTGCTCCTCAGGACTGAGCACAAGCGCCACCTGAGCCGCGCGCGCACCATCCTTCTTCCCCTTCACGTCCGCATTCGCGATGATCTCAGCGCGTGTGCCCACCCCGTCGCCATTATCTTCGATCAGCGCATGCTCGGTGGAGATACGCTCTTCTTTCTCATAAAACTCCGTCGCGAGTCGGCTCGCATGGCGGAAGGCCTCCAGCACAGACACCTGCTTGTCCTGGTCCAGATCCGCCGTCAGATCTCCGGCGATGGCAGGCGCGAAGAACTCACCAAAGCGCGTGTAGTAGATCTCATCCGCACTCTTGGTGCCGGTGACGATGACTCTCCCCTTCCCTGCCAAGGGCTGAAGAAATCCTGCGCTGGATGAACCACCATCAATCACCACCAGCTCCCGTTGAATCGGCTGGCACCAGGCCGCGAGCTGCTTGGCCGTCACATCGGGCCCGCGCAGATTAAACTTCACCTCACGATTGTCGAAGGTGCCATGCCCGATCATCACCAGCCACATCTGGCCCGCTGTCTTCGTCGCCGCCTGCTTCAAAGCCGCCTCCAGAGCCTCGGCATCATGATCATCCTTGCCGATCACCGTCACCGGAATCCCAGCCTTGTCACAAGCCTCTTTCCAGGTCGTCACCTGCTTCTCAAACCGCTTCCCATACTCCTCATCACCCGGCGCTCCGGTGACAATGAGCACATCCACATCACGCTTTGGAGCCTCTGCAAAGCTAACAGACGCCATGAGAATGACCAAGGAGCACCTCAACACCCAACTAATGATTGGATTAAACCATTCGTCATTCGGATTTCGGATTTCGTCATTCATCATGCCATCCCTCCTCTCCTTCTCAAGAACCACTCCGTACCCAGCAGCGCCAGCACCACGGCAAACACCCACGGCGCATGCCAGAAAGGTGTGGTGATCGTCTCTTCCACGGGCACGCGAATGTCCTTCAAGATCTCCGGCAACCTCGGCAGATCATCCAGGCTCAACACACGTCCGCCTGACTCCTTGGCCACACGCTCGGCCCATTCATGCCCAGGCTTCAGCGAGGCAAACTCAGCCGCCGTGGGATCATGAACCCATCCCGTGGCCTGCGTGAGAGGCATCGCCTCCTCGCCATTGCCAGCTGGCTTCGTCACAGAGGCCACGGCGCGATACGCTCCCGTCTCACGGGGATAGTATTCAGCTTCAAACAGCCCCGCTTCCTGCAGGCTCGGCTCGGCAAAGAGCTCTGACTTCTTCCCGCCTGGCCCCGTGACCTCAATCTTCACGATGGCATCATCCTGCGCGCGAAAAGCACCATCGCGCACGCGCACTTCCAGCTTCATGCGCTCAGCATCGGGAGCCGCGGCAAACTGAATGCGGTCCGGCACGTCCACGACGAGCCAGCGCATGATCTGCCGCCAGGCCTTCTCCAGATCCTTCCGCGCTTCTTCATCCCGCATACCCCAGCGCCAGAGATCGCCGATCATCACAGAGGCTACACGACCTTCACCGAAGCGTTGTGCGGCGAGGGCTGGATACGAACCCGCCTCTTCACCACCTGCCTTGATCATCGCCAGCACACTGGCACCCGGCTTGATGGAAAAGGTCTGGTTCACCGCAAAGAAGCCCGGCATCTCCGCCAGACGCTTCTCATCCTCTTCACGACCCGCACGCACGCGTGTCCAGGGCTCCAGCCAGCCTTCACGAGTGAGATCAAAGCGGCCATTCTCAATCGCTGGCGCGGACGACACGCGATCCAGATACACCGGCAGCATCCGGCCCACTGGCGTGTGATCATAGCCGCCTAACTGAAAGCTCTCCTGCCCACCCAGCATGAGCAAGGCACCGCCGCGCTCGCTGACAAAACGCTCCATGAGGTTCATCTGCTCCTGCGTGAAGAAACTCGCTTCGATGTCATCTAGAATGATGGCGCGATACTCGCCCAGCAGGTCCTCGGCAGTCTTGGGGAAACCTGCGCTTAGTTCCTTCGCATCCTTCGTGCCCAGACGAGTCAGCACTGGCTGGTCATAGCGCTGAGCCACCCCTTGATCACCAAAGCCACGGAAGAGCGGGTTGCTCGTTTCACCGGTGCGACCACGCCATTCAAACTTCGGTTCGCGCTTCGCGATGCGGATCAAGGACGGAATTTGCACCTCCGTGTCTCCGGCGAGTGCACGGCGCATGAATTTATACTCCCAGTTAGGCCTGCCCGACACATACAGCACGCGATAAGGCCCCGCGCCACGATCCACGGCAATATGCCGCTCATTGTTCGCCAGCGTCGCTTCTTTCGCCGCCGTCTTCCAGGCATCCTTCTCGATCTGCTTCTCCAGTTCAGAATCCATCACCGTCAAGCGGTAGAAAGACAGCCCCGGCTTCACTGCAGGCACCTTCAACCTCACGGTCTGGCCTTCACCATCCTTGGACAGCTTCAGCTTCTCGATCGCGATGGCCTTGCCAGCCTCATCCAGCACCACAGCCGAGACTTGCTTGCCCACAAATCCGTGCCCCGCGATGCGCGCCGTGATGGTCACCGGCGTGTCTTCAAAAGAAGTCTGCGTGACAGAGTGCTCCACGATGCGCAGATCTGGCGCAGGCTCATCCTTGCCCACAATCACTGGAAACACGGGTGCCAGCGTGACACCTTCACTCTGCTTGGCTGGATCGTTGGAGGCATTCGTAGCTAGGTCAGTCCCAGCCCCATCTGTCACCAGCACCACCGCTGCCGTGCGGCTGCCCGCTCCACCAGCACGCAGCGTCTTCAAGGCCCGTCCGAGCTCAGACTTCGTGCCGCTGAAATCGAGCTTGGAGAAATCCGTCACGCTTTGCAGGCGCTCGTCCACGGTCTGCGTCTTCACCCGAAACATGCGACCGAGTTCATCCATCCATGAAGGCGGAGCTTTCCCATCCTTGCCGAGAGCAGCATGCATGGACTCCGCTCTCGTCGTGCCACCCGGAGCTTCAGGCACCTTCAGAGAAGCGCTGTTATCAGCTACGATGACGACTTCATTCTCGCCGGTCTTCGGCTGCTTGCGCGACCACACTGGGTCTGTCACACACATCGCCAGCAGGCTCCACGCCGCGAGCTTGCAAAACATGGCCGCGAGCTTCGTGCCACCGCGCAGAGGCGACTTCCTGTAACTCCACAGCAACACCCCCAAGACCACCGCGATCAAAATCGCCGCGATCCACAAGCGCTCAGGATGCTGAAGAGTGAGGGTCATGCGAAGATGATCCGCACAGTCCTCTGTGCTAATTGATTAATTCCCATTCCCAAGCTCCTGATAATAGCGTTTCACCAGCTCGCGGAAGGCGGGCGGCACGGGGTCACGATCGACAGGCACCATGGGGTTCTTCGCATCGCGCTTGGCCAGTTCCTCGGCCACACGGTCACGCAGTTCCACGAGAGGATTCACAATGCGCATCTGCAGATGATCCACCTGCGGAGCCGCATCATTGCGCTCATGGTCGATCCGCATCTCGCGGGCATTGTCGAGCACCTTCGCAGCTTCATTGCGCAGTTCAGGCTGCTCCAAAAGTTCCTCCACATTGCGCAGGCGATTCGACCAGCGATCATAACCATCGCCGGTGAAAGGACGATCATTCACCGCCTCGGCCCCTTGGTCGAAGAAAAACGCGCCACCATCACCACCGCCTCCGCTGGCGCCACCGGCTGAGTTCTCCCTACCACCACCATTTTGGTTAGGCGAACGATTGGCCGCCGTCTGCTGACCACGCTGCTGAGACTCCGAAGGAGAGCCCTGTGACTGTCCTGAAGACTGCCCCCCCTGACCGGGTGACTGCCCAGCCTGCTGCCCCTGTCCCTGACCTTGCGCCATCTGACCGGGCTGACTTCCGGGCTGTTGTCCCTGACCTTGCTGACCACCTTGCCCTTGCTGTCCTGGTTGCTGACCTTGGCCTTCCTTGGGGCTGCCGCCAGCCTGAGCCTGTTGTTGGCCCTGACCGGGTTGCTCACCGGGCTTCTGTCCCTGCCCTTGCGCGTTCGCTTGCTGCTGGCCGGGCTGGTCGCCGGGTTGCTTGCCTTCATCAGGAGTCTGGCCGGGTTGTTCGCCCTTCTGTTGTCCGGGTTGCTGGACCTGGCCTTGAGCCATCTGTCCAGGCTGCTGCCCGTCTTGACCTTTTTGGCCGGGCTGCTGACCTTCTCCAGGCTGCTTTCCTGCCTGCTGACCATCCTTGGCTTCCTCACCGGGCTTACGACCCGCGACTTCAGACTGTCCAGGCTTCTTGCCTTCTTCGCCCGCTTTCTCGCCAGCCTGCGCCGTTGCCTTATCGCCCTTGGTTTCACCAGCTTGACCCTTCTGACCTTCCTGGCTGGCTTCTTGAATCAGCTTGTCGAGTTCCGTGCGTGCCATGCGCAGGGCTTCAGTCTCGCTGCCGAGCACACTTTCCGCAGCCTTCTCCACGCCTTGCTGGAGTTGATCCACCAGAGTGTTGGCTTTGCGCTCGGCATCTTGAGCTTCAGCACGCTGGCCATAGCGAGACTGCGTGCGAGCCTCATCCAGATGTTCTTCAAGCCCGCCGGTCTTGGCCTCGCGCACGGCTTCATAGAGACGACGATGCAGCAGCGGGTTGTTGCCCTCAGCCTGCTCACTCACGCGCTTCATGTCCTCGAGCAAGTTCGCTACTTTCTCCTGCTGATCCTGGATCTGGCGTGAGACATCACCGCCTTGCAGCATCTTCTCCAAAGAAGCGCTGGTGTCCTTCTGGCCGCCTTCAGGTGTCTTTTGATTCTCGAGAGCTTCGGCAATCTGCTTCTGTTTTTCCACGGCCTCGCGAGCTTGCTGGCGCATCTGCCTCACTTCATCCGTGAAACGCTTCGCGGTCTTCTCTTTGAAGTCCTCCTGCATCTTCTCGAGTTCGCGCTGGGCACGCGTGGCGGCATTGGCAGCATCGGCGATCTTCTGCTCCTTCAGTTTCTCTGCCGCTTCATTCACCTGCTCGCGAGTTTGCTCGAGCTGCTGTTTCGCTTCGGCCATGTTCGCGCTGTTCTCCGGCTTCTCCATGCGCTCCTGGAGATCATCCACGTCACGAAGAAGCTGCTCCTGCTCTTGCTCCAGGCGCTTGAGCTGGTTTTGCAGTTCCTGCCTCTCCTGCTCGGTCTTCGCCTTGTCGAGCTGCTTCTGCAGTTCCTTCATCTTCTCGGCCAGAGCTTCCTGACGGCGGGCAAGCTCCTTCAGGCGGTTCAGCACCTGCAGGTTCTCCTGCTGCTCAGCGGTCTGCTCTTCCGTGGCCTGCTTCTCCTCTTCATAGCGCTGCTCTTCCTGCTTCAGCTCCAGGTTCATGAGCTGGTTCTGCATCTGCTTCTGCTTGCCGCTGCTTTTGCTCTTGGACTTTGACCGCGTGATCATGTGCTCACGACTCTGCGCCTGATGCAGCCACTCAAGCGCGCTCTGCTCAAAGGTCAGTGCTTGGTTCAAAGACGCCCGCTTCTTTTGTTCGGCTGCCTGCTCCAGTGGATCCAAAGCATCCTTCATGCTCTTCCAGGCTTCCGTCAGCGCATTCTTGATCTGCGCATCTTCGACCTTCTCCATGACTTCCTTCGTCTGCTCCAGAGCCATTCCCTGGGATTCATGCACCACACCGGCATCCGCCGCAGCGACCTCCATGGTCTTGCCTGCATTCGTGTCACGCACGATGCGCCAGGTCGCGTTCACGATCTGCTTTTGCAGTTCCACCAGTTTGTCGGCCTCGCCCTTCTTCGGCTCTTTGCTCTCTTCACCGGGCTGAGACTGACCTTCACGGAAGATATCCTCAAAGTGCCGCACCTCGGCGAAGAACATGTCGCTCATCGCACGGCGCACCTCGCCCTGCGGGCCCGTGTCCTCGGCCCAGAAGTGATAGCTCACCAGCTGCCTTGGCTGCGTGCTTTCGTTCTCCAAAGCCAGCAACTCTTTGACCTCCTGCTTCTTCGCAGGTTCGGTGGTGCCGTGCTTGAAGGTCACTTCCTTCGTCTTGCCAGCGATACTGAAGCTCGCGCCACTCTTCATCACCCCGAGGTCATCCCAGACGCGAGCTTCAACGGGCAGCTCTTCAATCTGTGAAACCTGCACATCACGCTTCGGAAACACCACCTCGATCTTCGCCAGCTGGTTCTGCGTCACGGTGACACTGATCCACGGTGGATTCTTGTTCGCGCGGTCCTTGTCATCCACCAGATGCACGCGCCACTTCTGCGTCTTCTCGGCCTTCATTGTGGCCACGAGCAAGGTCGGATCTTGCGGCGATGGCGTGAGCTTCAGCGCTGTCTTGTCCTCACCAAACAGCTCCGCCTCCTTGAGCGCCTTGTTGACCTTCAAAGTGAAGTCGATGAAGCTTCCCTCCATCGCGGTGACCTTCATGGTGTTCTTGATCTCCTTCGATGGCAGCTTCGTGTAAGCTGGCGGAGTGATCTTCACATCCACACGTTCCAGCGCCGGATAAACAAAGGTCGTGATCGTGTGCTGCTTGGATTTGCCTTCGCCAAACTCGACCTGATAGCGCGCATCCTTGTCCACCCTGGCGATCATGCCGCCAAAGACTTTCTCATCCACCGTCAGCTTCATGGGGATGCGGTCACGCTCCTTGCCATCGAGCTCGCTAACCACAAGTGTGGCATCCTCAGGCACGTCCTTGGCAAAGGTTGCCTCGACGATGAGTCGTGACCCGCGTTCGACTTCGGTATCGCCAGGGGTGATGGTGGCTGAGAAATCGAGGGCGGTCGTTTTTGGCTCCTCAATCTTCACTTCGGTCACAGCTCGAAAGTCCTTCTTTTTCCAAAGAGCACGATTGGCCAGAAAGACACTGGTGATGAGCACCACCGTGGCCACGATGAGACTTGTCGATCCCCACACGGCACCACGCCAGCCGATGAGCAGCTTGCGCCAGTCCTGCGTGGCGGCTTGATCCGTGAACTGTGAGATAACACGACGATCCAAGAACGTCGGTTCGGGCTTCTGAAGCAGTTCAGCAGCCGTCACAGCCAGACCATTGAGCTTTGGATCCTTGATCTCCAGACGGCGCGCAAGATCCAGTTCTGAAACTCTCCGGCGATACAGCACCGCGGAGAGAAGCGCGCCGAGAGCCACCAAGGCGGCGACACCTTGAATCAAACGCACCTTCCAAGCCTTGCTGGGCACCCATTCGGGATGATTGCTCAGGACCAGCAAAAGCGCACCGAGGCCAAGAAACAGCAGAATGACCAAGCGCTGACGCTTGAGCTTGCGCATCGCGTCACTGACGACCTGAAACTTTTCGCGGAGGATATCAGCTTCGATCATAAGAGGACTCCTTTCATGCAGAGGTAAACGCCGGTTGCGGCGCGGACTGTCGGATTCTTCCCGCCAGCCAGGTTTCCCAGCCCAGGATGACCAGAAGGGCACCCAGCAGCCAGATCCAGGCGCGCTGGCGGCCTTCCTGCTCGGTGATGGCCAGACGCTCTTTTTCTTCGGCCAGGGTAGATGTCGTGCCCTTCAGCCCGCCGTCTTCGACACGGACACCGAGTTCGCGGAGCTTGGCCACATCCATGGGAGTGATACGTCCCTCCTCCGGAGGCAGGTTCACGGCGCGCAGTTCTTTACCCACCTTGTAGATCCCCGGCATCTCAGCGCGCGGGGCTGCCCCGGGCTTCAGCGTCAGAGTCTGGCCGTCAGGTGTCATGATCGTCGTGGCTCCGTCCAGGGGAAGCACATCTCCCACCAACAATGAAACGGCCTGTTCGTTGCGAAATCCCGCCGCCTCCAGCCAGCCATAAAGCAGAGGCACAAACTTCGTGCTCAGGGCCAGCTGGCTGTCTGCCGGATGCCAGCCGCTGGTCAGCAGGATGAGGTGACCTTTGCCGAGGATGGCCGGATCGCCATTGTCAAAGCGGGCCAGGACCTCCAGCGGGCTTTCCTTCGGCAAGGCAACCTTTCGATGATGCCAGAAGCGCAGCTTGGTGAAGTCCCGCAGACGCTCGTCCGCAAACGGTCGTAGCAGCGGGTGTGCTGTCTGCACATCCGCAAGCATGGAGTAGGACTCTGAACCCTCTTCTTTGCTCGCGCTCAGGCCCCAATCCTTGGCCGCAATGCCCGTGAGAGTTTCGAGATCCTGCGGCGAAGTTGGTTCGGCAATCACACTGACCACCAATCCGTCCTTCTCGGCCAAAGCGCGCACACTTTGGGCCAGTGTGGCATTGAGCCGGGCACCGGAGACAAACACTAACTGCGTGTCTGGTGGCAGTGCCGTGGCATTCGCCGCAATCACGGAGAGTTCGGGCTTCAGACTCGGGGTTGGCTGCAAGGCACGGCTCAGGTAGAAAAGCGGGCTGGCGGCTTCATCACGGGTCTTCTCATCACCGATATAGACGATCTTCACGGTCTTCGGCTGGGCTGGCGCGATGTAGACACGGTTGTCGAAGTCCCAGGCATCGCCCGTGAGGGTGATTGTGGAGCCTTCCGGCTGCGTCAGTGCGGGCACGGTGATGACACGACTCGAACCCGGTGCGATGTATCCCGAGGTCGCAGGCGTGGAATCGAGACTGAAGTCGGAGAGCTTGGAGTCACGAGCATTGGAGATGCGCACGCGAGTGACCGCTTCCGTGGGCTTCTGAGCTTCCTTATCCTTCGTTGTAGGTTCCTCTGGGCTGCTTGCTGCGAGCGAGAGGGTAAAATTGTCCGCGTTCGGCACTTCAACACGCACGACCTCCACCTGGATGTTCTCCGGCCAGACGAGACTGCGCAGCGCCTCCAGCTTTGCACCTTCTTGAAGGTCCGAGACAAGCAGGATGCGCTTCTGAAGACCGCTCAGCCCTTGCGCGCTGCCAAACCAGCCTGCGGCATCCACGAGAGCTTGCCCAAGATCCGTCGACTCCCAGCTTGGCTTCAGCGCGTTTAACTGCGGCTTCAAGGTCGCCATGCGTGTGCTAGCGGCACCACGGTCTTGATCAAAGGACCAGAGCAGCTGTGTCTGCCTATCCAACGTTGCAACCGCAAGACGATCCGTCACCGCGACCTTTTGCAGACGTTCGGAAGCGGCATCGACCGCCTGCGTCCAGAGATCGCCCCGACGCATGGAGGCGCTGCGGTCCAGCAAGATGATGGTGGCTGTCTGCTGGGAGAGTGGTGCTTCATTCTCCACGCGCCACAAGGGCCGTGCGAACATGAGTGCCAGCAGCAAGAGGGCGAGACAGCGCAGCAAGAGCAGCAGCCAATGCTCAAGCTTCCGCTTGCTCACTGGCATGGGCGTCTGCGCATCCAGGAACATGAGCGAACTGAACTCCACCCGGTCCTGCGGCGGCCGGCGACGCAGATGCATCAGGATCGGCCCGATGATCGCAGCCGCTCCGAGCAGGTAGAGTGGGAAGAGCCAGGTCATAAGATGGAATGACGAAATCCGAAATCCGAATGACGAACCTGAGGAAACACGAGACTATTCATACTCGGCCGCCTCCCTTTTTGCGCTGGCGTTGGGAGAGGAAGTCGAAGAGGACTCGCTCGAGAGGTGTGTCGGTGGGGGTCCAGTGGTATTCGATGCCTTGGCGCTCGCAGGCGCGGCGGATAAAGTCGCGATGGACCTTGAGACGGTTCAGGTAGGTCTCACGAGCCATGTTGGGATCAACGAAACGCTCGGTGCCGGTTTCGACATCGCGGAAGTGCGCGGACTTGTCGAAGCTGAAGTCTATCTCAGCACGGTCCATGACATGAAACAGCACCACGTCATGCCCCATGGCACCGAGCAGGCCGAGTTGGCGCTCTAGTTTCTCAACGGGTGCGAGCAGATCAGAGACGAGGCAAATGAGGCCGCGTTTGCGCACCAGATCAGCAAGCTGGCTCACGCTGAGATCCAGCGCGGTGGTGCCAGCAGGTGCAGGCTTCTCGAGTTCGAGCATGAGCCTGCGCAGATGACCGGGACGGTTTCTGGCCGGGATGTGTTCCTGCAAGGTCTGGCCAAAGGTGGTGACGCCCACGGCATCCCCCTGCTGCATCAAAAACAGTGCGAGTGTGGCGGCGAGCGTGGCGGCGTAGTCCGCTTTGTTGAACGGTCCAGAGCCAAAGCTCATGGAGCGGCTGTGATCCACCACGAGCTGGCAACGCAGGTTCGTTTCATCCTCAAACTTCTTGATGAAGGTGCGGTCACTGCGCGCCAGCACCTTCCAGTCGATGTAGCGCGGATCATCGCCCTGAACGTAAGCGCGGTATTCGGAGAACTCGACCGAGAAGCCATGATACGGACTGCGATGCATCCCCTTCCAAAGCCCCTCGACGATGACCTTGGCCCGCAGCTCAAGTGAGCGAATGCGGGCGAGGGCCGTTGAATCAAGGGTGGTGGGCATTTCAGGAGAGGAATGACGAATGAGTAAGCACGAATGACGAAATAATGACGAAGGCCGAAGCTCTAAAGGTTAACTATTCACTGCGACTTCGGTGGATAGCGGCAAATATGAGATGGAGTTCCTTGGCTTCCTGCCAGAGCGGCTTGGCCTTCTCTCGCATTTCTGGAGCAGCACGAACAATCATTCGGCACCAGTGCTTGGTTTCACGGGCTTCCTTTTTGCAGGTGGCGATCTTGTTCCGAAATTCTTTGTTCGAGACAGCATCATCGGCCTCCACATAGTTGGCACCGACACTGGTTCCCGAACGAACGATCTGACTGATGAGCGGTTTGGTTACCTCGTTTTTGGGTATCTCCTTGGCGAAGTCGATGACCTGTTCTCCAAAGACAGCCGTCCGCTCTTCCAAATCGAAGGGCTTGTCACTATTGGCGCTCATTGGAGTCAGCTTAGTCATTCGACATTCTTTCGTCATTCGACATTCTTTCGTCATTCGGGCTTACTCATTCGTCATTATCTCCGTGCTAACTTTTTAGATTCTCGATCAACTTCCCAATCACTTTCTCCACCGTGATGCCTTCGGCTTCGGCGCGGTAGTTGACGAGGATACGGTGGCGGAGGACGGGGAGGGCGAGGGCGCGGATGTCGTCCTTGGTGACGTGGGAGCGGTTTTGGATGAGAGCCCGGGTCTTGGCGCCAAGGACAAGGTTCTGGCTGGCACGGGTGCCTGCGCCCCAACTGACCCATTCATTGACGAAATCGAGGGATCCCTCGCGTTTCGGACGTGAGGAAGCGGCGAGCTTCACAGCGTAACGCGCGACGTCTTCGGCAATGGGGACTTTCTTCACGATCTTCTGGAAGGCTTCGAGTTCCTGGCCAGTGAAGAGGTGCCTCACAGCTTCCTTTTTGCCACTCGTGGTGCGGGTGACCACGGCGACCTCTTCGTCCTCGCTGAGATAATCGATGACGATGTTCAGCATGAAGCGATCAAGCTGGGCTTCCGGCAGAGGGTAGGTTCCTTCCATCTCGATCGGGTTCTGCGTGGCGAGCACAAAAAAGGGCTCGGGGAGATGCATGGTATTACCGGCGACGGTCACCTGATGCTCCTGCATGGCTTCGAGCAGGGATGCCTGGGTCTTCGGCGGTGTACGGTTGATTTCATCCGCCAGGATCATGTGGGCGAAGACGGGGCCTTTGTTGAAGACCATCTTTCGGCCTTGATCGGTGTCCTCCAGGATCTCCGTGCCGGTGATGTCCGAGGGCATGAGGTCCGGCGTGAACTGGATGCGGTTGAAGCTGAGATCGAAGACATCCGCCACGGTTTTGACGAGCAGGGTCTTCGCGAGACCTGGAGCGCCCGTGATGAGGCAGTGGCCGCCTGCGAGCAGCGCGATGAGCATCTGGTCCACTACTTCATGCTGGCCGACGATGACCTTGCCGACCTCGGCAAAGATGCGTTCACGAGCACCAGCGAGCCTTTCGACGGCCTCCTGGTCTGACATGATCTCGGCGGAGGACGTGGAGGCTTGGGAGTCGGTCATAGGCGCGTATGCCTATCAAAACAGCGCGAGATGTGCCAAGCTATCATCACTTGGCATTCACGCTGAAGGAAGGCTGCGCTTTAAACTCCGATCCTCGGATCAGGTCTCAAAGTAAGTGTAGCCGCGGAGGCCGGCCTCGTAGGCGCCCATGATCTCTTTGCGCTCGGAGGGGGTGATGCGCTTGGAGACAACGGCGCTTTCGGCGAGGACGCGGAAGCGGTCGGCAAGTTCTTTGGGGTTGTACTCGCAGTAGCTGAGCACTTCAGCCACGCTGTCGCCTTCCTGTTCACGGCGGTACTTGAGCTTGCCGTTCTCGATGGAAACGGAAACCACATTGGTATCGCCGAGGAGGTTATGAAGGTCGCCAAGAGTCTCCTGATACGCGCCGACAAGGAAGATGCCGAGCATGTAGTCCTCACCGCTGCCGATCTCAGGATCGTGGAGCGGCAGGGAATCGCAGATGGCGTTGCTATGGGCAAAGCGGGCGATCTTGCCATCGCTGTCACAGGTAATGTCGGAGAGCACGGCATTGCGCGTGGGCTTCTCCTTCAGGCGATGGATGGGCATGACCGGGAAAATCTGGTCGATGGCCCAAAGGTCAGGCAGGCTCTGGAAGACGGAGAAATTGCCGTAGTAGTAGTCCGTGAGCACGGAAGAGAGGCGCTCCATCTGCGAACCATCATGCCCCACGGACTCGAGCTTCGTGGAGATCCAGTTCATGATGTCCCAATACACTTCTTCGCCCTTGGAGCGGTCGCGGAGGCAGACCTTGCCGTAGTTGAACTCAGTGCGCAGTTTGTCGCGGTAGTAGACGGCGTCATTGTAGATCTCCTGAACACGCTCACGGGAGAGCTTGCCATCTTTGCGCCGCTCTTCTTGCAGTTCGGCGAGATTGAGCAGCAGCGGCGGGGCATCCTTACCAAGTTCCACTTTGCCCTGAGCAGGCTCAAAGCGGTTGACGTCGAGAATGTTGATCACCAGCACGCTGTAGTAGGCCACGACCGCACGACCGGACTCGGTGATGATGTCCGGATGCGGTACGCCTGCCTCAGCTGTCACTTCGGAGATGGCTTCGATGACGTCCGCGCAGTACTCCTTGGTTCCATAGTTACTGGAGGCCGAGGTGGCACCTTTGAAGCCATCATAGCTGATGGCCAGACCACCGCCAAGGTCGAGGATGCCCATGCGGGCACCTTCCTGCACAAGGCCGCAATACACGCGAGTGGCCTCTGTCACTGCCTGACGGATGGCACGGATATTCGGGATCTGGCTGCCTTGATGATAGTGGAGCATGCGCAGACAATCGAGCATGCCTTGGTCACGCAGGTGGTCGACCACGCGCATGAGCTGGGAAATGTTCAGACCGAAGACGCTGGCATCACCACCGGAACCGCTCCAGTAACCAGCGCTCTCCGTGCTCAGACGGAAGCGCACACCGAGCGTGGGGCGCACACCCATTTTCTTGGAACGATCCAGGATGAGCTCAAGCTCGCTGGGCATCTCGAGCACAAGGATGACCTGGATGCCCATCTTCTGGGCATTCAGCGCGAGGTCGATGAACTCCTCATCCTTGTAGCCATTGCAGACGATGTAGGCCTCCGGGTCATGCATGTAGGCCAGCGCGGCGATGAGCTCAGGCTTGGAACCAGCTTCGAGACCGTAGTGATACTTGCGACCATAGCGGGTGATCTCGTCGATCACTTCCTGCTGCTGGTTCACCTTGATGGGATACACACCACGATAGGCGCCCTGATACTTGCCTTCGCGGATGGCATTGTGAAAACCTTCGTTCAGTTCATCGATGCGCCAGCGCAGCAGATCACCGAAACGGATGAGCAGTGGAAGCTGGGTGCCACGATCACGCGCGCCTTTGACGATTTGGGCGAGCGAGACCGGCTTGGTCTTCTTGCCATCCTTGAGGTTCACCACGACCTCGCCCTTGGCAGAGATGTCAAAATAGGTGTGACCCCATTCGCGGATGCCGTAGAGTTCGGCACTGTCTTCGATGGACCAGGAGGTAGATTTAGAGCGGCGTTCCATGTAGGTAGCTGAGGGGCGCGATTATGGGGGCATTCGCCCGGATGAAAAGTGAAGATTACGCCCATGGCGAAGTCATTGGGGTCATGACCTACTTCCTGAAACTCCCCAAATAAAAACCCCAGACCGCTTTCGCGATCTGGGGTGATGTGATTCTGGGGCTTTGACTCCTCAACAAATCAGGGCTTCCAGCCTTCGCGGTAGGCGGGGCGGGAGACGTACTTGTTCGGGGCTTCAGCGTTGGAGACCTTCATGCCTTGCTTGTCCCACTGCACGCTCTGCTGGGCGCGGACAGCGAGGTTGCCGAGGAGCACGAATTCGGTCAGCGGGCAGCTGTAGTCGAAGTTTGAGCTTGGCAGGCCGCCGTTGACGACGTGGTGAGCCCACTCGCCCTGCGGATTGTTCGGCATCACGGAGCGGGTTTCGGTCTTCTTGATCTTGCCAGCCTTCGTGTCGATACGCACCTGGGTGTAGCGCTCTTCATTGTAGATGACCGGGCTGCCGCAATAAGCCTCGCCTTCGAAGACGGTGCCTTCGGTGCCGATGAACATCATGCCGCTGGAGGCCTTCTCGAAAGCCTTCTTGGCGAGCTCGCTCGTCATGTGCGGGGAGATCTCTGGCTTGTTCGGCTTGCCGTCCTTGGAGCCGTCGTTCCAAGAAACCTTCAGCGCGCCGTGCTTGCCGGCAGGCATGTGGTACACCAGGTCGCTCCAGACCGGGGCGCAGGTGTCGGAGATCGGGCTGGAGGTGGCGTCGATCTTCTCAGGGATGATCTGGCCGAGGATGGAGAAGGTGGCGTCCATGATGTGGCAGCCCATGTCGCCCAGGGCGCCAGAGCCGAACTGCCACCAACCACGCCAGTTGAAGGGGTGCACGCTGTTGCCGCGCTTGCCGTTCACACCGGCGGGGATTTCAAACTCAAAGTAAGGCTCGCTGGCCTCGCTGGAGAGCCAGAGGTCCCAGTCCAGCTCGGCTGGGCACTCAGCGGCCTTCTTCACCAGGGGGCCCTGGGGCCAGATCGGACGGTTGGTCCAGAGGCGGATCTCCTTCAGTGTGCCGATGGCACCCTGCTCGATCCACTCCTTGGCCAGGCGCTGGCCTTCCATGGTGCGGCCCTGGTTACCCATCTGGGTGGTCAGTTTCGCTTCCTTGGCAGCGCGATGAAGGTCACGCACTTCGGCGATGTAGTTACAGAGGGGCTTCTGCACGCACACGTGCTTGCCGTGCTTGATGGCATGCATCGCTGCCACGTAGTGGGTATGGTCTGGAGTGGAGACGATGACGCCGTCGATCTCGTTGGCCATCTCGTCGAACATCTTGCGGAAGTCCTGATAGAGCTTCGGAGCGTTTGGAGCTTCCTTGCCAGAGTCCAAGTGGTGCTTCTCACGCTTCTTGGCAGCTTCGTCGAGGCGCTTCTTGTCCACGTCCACGAGGGCGACGATGGTGTGGTCAAGGGTCACGCCCTGAGTGTCAGACTGGCCCTTGCCGTTGGCACCGATGACAGCGAGGCGGAGCTTCTTGCCTGCCGCATTCTGCCCCTTCAAAAGGAGATTCGGACCGGCGAAAGTTCCGGCGGCGAGGCCTGCCGTACGGCCCAGGAAATGACGGCGAGAGATGATGTTAAGACCCATGGGGGTGCGTTGGTTCGTTGGTTGTGGTTTTTTTGTGGGGGTCGAGTCAAACGCGGCGCCTGCCTCGAAATTACGGCGGGATGCTAGGTGGTGAATGAAAACTGGCAAGAGTAGAGAACACGAGCCACCTTCATTCTCCGAAGGCTCAGCGGATGGGGGAGAAGTCCACAGGGCGCATGTAGATGCTCTTCACGCCGTCAGGCTGGACGGTCAGAGAACCGTCTTTTTCGGACTCAGCCTTGGCGGCGACCCACTCTGGATCCGCGCGGAAGGCGGTGAAGGAGGCCTTGCCCGCTTCCTGGCTGGCGTGGGAGAGAATGTAAATCAGCTTCGTGCCGGCACCTTTGTCAGCATCCACCGGCGTCCAGTAGGCGACGTGGCTTATGCCATGCTTGGTGAAGAGACCGATGGTGTGATTCTTGAAGCGGGAGTGCAGAGCGTCCAGCTTGCCCGCCGGGGTCGTGTACACGCGGAGTTCAAAAGTGCGCTCCTTGTCTCCCGCGCTGATTTTGACAGGCGGGGAGTATTCAGTGGTGTCCATGAAGACGGAGTCAGGAGCCTTGGCCAGGATCTTCCCACCCTCCTCGCTGGCCTTGCGGGCCGCCTGCCACTCAGGATCGGCACCAAAAGCTTTCCAGTTCTCCTTCGCCGCCTCACGGCTGGCATGGGAAACCACATAAATGAGGGTGTTGTCTGCCCCGTCTGCCTTCTCCAGCGGCACCCAGTAGCCGATGTTCGTGATGCCGTGCTTCTCAAACAGCTTGCAGGTATGATCGCGGAAACGCTTCAGCAGGGCATCCAGTTTGCCCTCATTGGTCACATAGGTGCGCAGTTCATAGATTTTACCATCTCCAGCCTGGGCTGAGGCTGGCAGCAGGCTCAGGGCAAAGGTGGAAAGGGCGGCAAGGCAAAGGGTGCGGCGTTTGTTCATGAAAAGTGGAGGCTGGTGGCTTGGCGGGCAGATCTTCACGTCCGGCCCCTGATAGGTATTTCAGGGAATCTCGCCTGATAAAGAGGTTCATGACAAGTCCGCCAAGGTGTGTATTTTCAACGTCTCCCCAAACTCATGTCCGAACGTCCCCCTCCCTCAGCCGCCAGCATGACGTGGCGATTGAGTGAAGCCGCACCGCTGGTGCCGGCAGCTGATGTGATCCTGCGCCAGCGGCTCGCGGCGCTGAGCTCCATCGGCTTCGTGCTGGGCTTCTACTGCATGCATAACCAATGGGTGCAGGTGGGCTGGGTAGGCCTGATGACCCTGGCTTGGTTCTGGGAAGGCGGCTTCCAGGACTTCATCGACAGCCTGCGCCTGGACCGCTGGCTCGTCGGCGTGGCCGCCCTGTTTTTGGTGATGCTGGCCCGCTCCTCGATGCTCGACTCTCCAGGGATCACGGTGAAGGCTTTCTGGCAGGGCTGGTTCGGCACGGGATTACTCATGCTGGTGCTGATGACGCTTTGGAGCGTGGCGCGCCAGCCGCGTGCCCCGATCTGGTTAGGCGTGCCGCTGGTAGGAGTGGCAGCTCTCGCCGCCGCAGGAAGCATGCTGGTGTTTTATGTCCTGGATCCGAAAGCCTTGTTTGGCCAGCGGCTGCAAAATTGGTTCATCTATGGCGGCTGGAATACCGTCTGCACCGGCATGACCTTTGGTTTCGCAGCCGTCTGGGCCTCCTGGAACTGGCATCATTCCAGCGAACGCCGGGAGCGCCTGCTCTACCTCCTGGCCGCCGTGGCGCTCATGTTTGCCACCTGCTTGACCATGAGCCGCGGAGCTTTGCTGGCTCTCGGAGTCGCCCATGGTGCATGGCTGCTGGCGCGAGGCTGGCGCAGGGTTCTCAAGCCACTGTTCCTCATGCTCGGCTGCGTGTTTGTCTTCCAGGCCAGCGCCCCGGTCATCGCCCACATCGGTGCGAGCGAGCTTTCGGATCGCATGGGAGTTTCTGCATCCGAACTCACTCCTGAAATGGTGGCAGACGGCCTGGTGGCAGCCAACCCCGCGGCACGCATGCTTGAGCGGTCGGACAACGGACGGATCATCATTTACAGTGCCGGCATCCAGAGCCTCACGACCTGGCAGGACTGGCTGCTTGGGAAAGGGCTGTGGGCTGACAATGACTGCTGGTCCTGCTCTCTTCCCTGGTATCCGGAGCACCTGCACAGCATCTTCATGAATGCGCTGGTGCGCGGCGGAGTGCCTGGCCTTGCAGGTCTGCTGGTCTTGATCGGGTGGGGACTCCAGCGGGCATGGCGTCTGGCCCGTGAAGGTGAAGGTCTCTGGCTTGTGCTGGCCGCTTTTGGCATCACCGGACTGCTCTTTGATGGGGACAGCGCCTTCTCCATGCTGACCCTTCCTCGGTTCGAGGCGCTCATCCTGTGGGTTCCGCTGGTCATCGCTTCTGCCAGACATGTTGCGGCCAATGACTTTGCCAAGACCCGGTTCGAGCGTTAGCTTTCCACTGTGTCAGGCCACCAGTCCACGTCCCTCCGACAACTCATTCACTCCCTGTTTTGGCAGGGCAGGACTTGGCTGCGGGAAATGCTGGCCAGCAACACGCTGGATCCCCTGCCCTTCCGTCGCTGGCTGAAAGGCTACGGACCGCGCCGGCTGAAGGCAGACGCCCGGGCCGCCGCCTCCGTGACTTTGCTCGACCTTCCGCAAGGCATGGCCTATGCGGCCATCGCGGGGCTGCCGCTACAGTTTGGCACCATGTGCAGCGCCATCGCGGCCATCACAGGCTCTCTCTTCAGCAGTTCACGCTACACTGTCCTGGGCCCCACGAACTCGACGGCCTTCATGATCTTCTCCTACTTCGCGGCGAATCCAGACATGGACCGTATCGCGATGATGCCCCTGCTGGTCTTCATGGTGGGCACTCTGCTGCTCTTTGGAGCCTTTCTGCGGGTGGCGGAGCTGGTCCAGTACATCAGCCGCACAGTGGTGGTGGCCTATGTCACTGGCGCGTCCCTGCTCATCATCACAAACCAGCTCGCCAACCTCCTGGGCATCGTGATGACGACAACTCTGGAAGATGGCAGCACTCTTCATAGGCGCACCTTGCCGGGAATCCTGATTCATCTGACCACACATCTCCGGGAGGCGCATTGGCAGAGCCTGGCCATCGCCGCAGGCACGGCGCTGATCTACGTGATCGTCCGCCGGCTCCGGCCTGCCTGGCCTGCGCTGGCACTCAGCCTCATCCTGGCCTCGGCGATCGCCGCGGGATTGAGCGGGTTTGGAATCGCCATCGACACGTACGCGAATGCCCGCTTCGGCATTCTCGATCTCCTGCCGCCCTTTCCAGATTTCGTCTCGCCGCGCTTCTTCTCGGACTTTAGTCACATGTTTGGTTTGGCCATCGCCGTGGCCTTCCTCGCCACGCTGGAAAGCTCCTCGATGGCCAAGACGCTCGCCAGTGTCAGCGGCCAGCGGGTGGATGGAAACCAGGACATGTTCAGCCTCGGCATGGCCAATCTGAGCTGCGCGTATCTCAGCGGCATGCCTTGCTCAGGCTCGCTCACGCGCAGCGCGCTCAATTTCCAAAGCGGTGCGCGCACTCCTGTCGCGGCCATGCTCAACGGCATCTTCTGCCTGATCGGCGCGCTGACCCTGGGCCACCTTGTCGGCTACATCCCGCGTGCCTCCCTGGCCGTGCTCATCATCTGCGTGGCCATCTCGCTGATCAATCAACGCAACATCCGCATCTGTCTCAGCGCCACGGGATCCGATGCGCTGGTGTTTTTGGTAACCCTCGCGGCCACGCTGCTGGTGCCGCTGCATGTGGCCATCTTCACGGGTGTGGGCGTTTCGGTGATGCTTTATCTGCGGAAGGCCAGCCAGCCAGTGCTGGTGGAGTATGAGTTCAACCAGGAAGGCAATCTGGCCGAGGCAGCCCAGCATGGAAAGCGGCAGAACCCGGCCGTCTCCATCATCCATGCGGAGGGCGAGCTCTTCTTCGGCTCGGCGGACCTCTTCCGCACCCAGATCCAGCGCACCTGCGCGGATCCGAACCTGCGCATCATCATCCTGCGCCTCAAGAATGCCCGCCATCTGGATGCCACCTGCGTCATTGCCATCGAGGAACTGGTGCGTCTTCTCCGGAAGGACGGAAGGGAACTCCTCATCAGTGGCGTGATGAAGGACGTGTACCGCGTGCTGCGTGACTCAGGCCTCATCGACACCATCGGCAAGGACAACATCTTCCCGGCCAGCCCGAGCAACCCAAACCTCGCCACGCGCAATGCGCTGAAGCGTGCCCAGCAGATCCTCGGCACCACGGAGGCGGACGTGAAGATCTTCTTTGATCCCACCAAGAAGCCCGCATGATCTCCAGGTCTTCATCTCCCATGGGAGTTCTTCACCTTCTGGTTTTTCTCGGACTCGCGGCGGGTGCAGTTTGGGGGCAGGCGCTGCCCCCCGCGCCTGCAGACGGCATTTATGACGACACGCGCGCCCTGAGTGAGGACTCACATCAGCAGCTGGCCAGGGAGGTCGCCACCTTCCGCACGAGCAATGGCATCGATGCCTGGTTTGCCGCCACTACCTACATCCGTGAAGGCCAGAACATGCGCAGCGAGGCACGCCTGATGCGCCAGGCCTGGAGCGGCGACCGCCCCGCTGTGCTGCTTCTCTATGATCGCTCCAAAAAGCAGGAGATGGTCACCTTCGCCCCCATCCTCTGGAGCGTGCTGCCCACCGCGGAGCTGTTTCGTGTACGCGAGGCCGTCCATGACAAGATGGCGGACGACACCAAACCGCCCGAGCAGAACCTGCGCGAGTCGATGCTCGATCTCATGCACAAGATCAACGCCCTCCAGATCAAGGAGAAGCGGACTAACGAACTATTTACTCAAGGCTACCAGCGCATGCTGTGCTGGTTTGGCATCGCGCTCGGCGCGGGAGCCGTGGCAGCGGGCATCGCCGGTGTCTTCGCGCGCCGCCGGGATCTCAGCGCCGCACGCGTCTGCTTCATGCCAGCCATCCAGGTGCCGCCACGTCTCGGCGCCGCACATGGAGGCGGCACGTGCGTGGCGTGGTCTGACAAAAGCTAAGATTTCTGAGGGCCAACGTGCCCGCTCAATACAAGCCTGGGCCAACGGCCCAAGAGTGGTCGGCGCATTCTTTTCCTGGGGCTCATCACCCCAGGCTGGTATAGGTCGCGCCTTTGGCGCTACGGAGAAGGTCCTCGACGAGTGGCTCAACCCAGCTTCGCGAGCACCTTCTCGACGGTGTTTTCCACCGTGAGACCGTGCTTCTTGCGCAGACCGCCGACGCTGCCGTGCTCGACGAACTCGTCAGGCCAGCCAATGCGGACCACGGGGGTCTTGACGCCAGCATCGTTAAGATGCTCGATGACACCACAACCAAAGCCGTTCATCAAAACGTGGTCTTCCAGCGTGCAGACGACCTTCACTTTTTTGGCGATGGAGTCGATCAGCGCACCATCCAGAGGTTTGATCCAGCGCGGGTTGATCAGGGCCACAGAAAGGCCCTTCTCTTCCAGCACCTTCTTCGCCTGCTGGGCGATCGGGACCATCTCACCGAGACCGATCAGCGCCACATCACTGCCATCAGCGATGAGTTCACCCTTGCCGATCTCGAGCAACTGCGGCTTCTGCTTCGGCGTGACGCCAGGTCCGTTGCCACGTGGATAGCGGATGGCGATCGGGCCTTTGTCATAGTTCGCCATGGTCCAGAGCATGTCCACAAACTCGTCCTCGTCCTTCGGCTGCATGTGCACCAGCCCGGGGATGCCGCGCAGATAGGAAATGTCAAAGAGACCGTGATGCGTAGGGCCGTCATCTCCGCTGAGACCGCCGCGGTCCATGCAGAGACGCACCGGCAGGTTCTGGATGGCCATGTCATGAATGATCATGTCAATGGCACGCTGCATGAAGGTCGAATAAATGGTTAGGAAAGGACGCAGCCCCTGAACCGCGAGACCGCAGGCGAAAAGCGCCGCGTGCTCCTCGGCAATGCCGACGTCAAAGTAGCGCTCGGGAATCTCCTTCTTGAAAACGATGAGGCCGGTGCCGCCAGGCATGGCGCCGGTGATGGCGACGATGCTCTTGTCCTCCTTCGCGAAGTCCGTGACGCTGCGGCCATAGATCTGCGAGTAGGTGGGCTTGTCAGAGGCGGCTACTTCACCGGTCTCGACATTGTATTTGCCCAGGCCGTGGAACTTCAGCGGATCTTCAAGCGCAGGCTTGTAGCCGCGGCCCTTCTCCGTGAGCACGTGGAGGATGACGGGCTCGTTCTGGTTCTTCAGGAAATCAAAGGTCTGGATCAGCAGCGGCAGGTTGTGACCATCGATCGGGCCGTAATAACGGATGCCGAACTCATCAAACATGGTGCTGCGATTATGCGCACCTTCGCTCTGTGGAAGCAGCAGGCCTTTGGCGGTCTTCTCCACACGCTCGGCGAGCTTGCGCACACCACCGCCGAGCATGAACTCGACGAACTTGGCAGCCTTCTCATGCAGGTTGGCAAAGCCTGGGTTCGTGGCGATGGCGTTGAAGTAACCCGCGATGGCGCCCACGTTCTTGTCGATGCTCCACTCATTGTCATTGAGCACGATGATGAGGCGCTTCGTGTGCGCGGCCACATTGTTCAGGGCCTCAAACACAGGTCCGCAGGTGAAGGCGGCATCACCAGCCACGCAGATGACGTGGTCGTCCGAACCTTTGAGATCGCGTCCCGTCGCCATGCCAAGAGCTGCACCCACGGAGGTGCCCGCATGTCCGGCACCATAGCAGTCGTGCTCGCTCTCGCTGCGGAGGAGGAAACCATTCAGACCATGGAACTGGCGGATGGTATGGATCTTGTCCCAACGACCGGTGATCATCTTGTGGACATACCCCTGGTGCGCCACGTCGAAGACAAACTTGTCCTTCGGTGTGTCGAACACGCGATGCATCGCCAGGGTGAGCTCCACCACACCGAGATTCGGCCCCAGGTGGCCGCCAGTTTCAGCGAGTGTGGCGATGAGTGTCTGACGGATCTGTTCAGCAAGCTCAGGCAGCTTCTCCAGCGGCAGGGCTTTGAGATCGGCAGGACAGGAGATGGGGGGCTGGGAGGTATCCACGTTGGTCGGAGTCAAAAGAGTCGGATTTCATCGTCCTCACCACCAGTCTCAGGCTTCGGTGCAGGAGCAGGGGCGGAGCGGCGGCGGGCAGCAGGAGCGCTGGCGCGGGGCTTGTCTTCGGCAAGGTCTTCCTTGCCCGGGTCAAAGGAGGCTGTCTCGGCTTTGCCGTCGGCCTTGATATTGATGATCTCGATGCGCTGGCGGGCCTGCTCGATGCGCTGGCGGCACACCTGGAGGAGCTTCATGCCTTCCTCGTAGGAGCCGACCATCTCATCCAGAGGCATGCGATCGGACTCCATGCTGCCCACGATCTCTTCCAGGCGCTCCATGGCCTGTTCAAAAGAGATGTCGGAAGGGTTGGCTGCGCTCATGGGTGGTGGGCGAGAAATCGGGCGCGCATTATCAGGAGTGCGGCGGGGGTGGCAAGCGCTAAAACCACGCTAAACCTGACCGCGCAAACAGCAAAGAGCGTCGTATCAAAGAAATCATCGTGCCCGGCTCCCACTTTGAGTCTATCCCAGAACCCATGACAGAGGACTATCTTCAGCGATTCGGAGGCATCGGGCGGCTTTACGGCAGCGCGGCCCTGCCCCGCCTCCACGCCTCCAGAGTGGCCGTGATCGGTGTGGGCGGAGTCGGCTCCTGGGTGGTGGAGGCTCTGGCGCGCAGCGGAGTCGGCTCACTGACCCTGATCGATATGGACGATGTCTGCATCACGAACGTCAACCGCCAGCTCCCTGCCCTGGATGGCATGATCGGCAAGCCCAAGGTCGAGGTCCTGGCCGACCGCGTGCGCCAGATCGCCCCGGAATGCCGCTGCACCGCCGTGACGGAGTTTTTTCTCGAATCCAATGCCGACAGGCTCCTTTCCGCAGGCTTTGACGGCATCGTGGATGCCGTGGACGTCACAGACATCAAGGCGCTGATCATCGCCAAAGCCCGGGCTCTGGGCATCCCCATGATCATTTCCGGCAGCGCCGGAGGACGCAGGGACCCCACGCAGGTCAAGGTGGCCGATCTCGGCTATGCGGGCGGTGACCCGCTGGTCCAGCAGGTGCGCCGCCGGCTTCGGGACGAGCATGGCTTCCCGAAAAGCCCGGCTGGCAAGTCCGTCCACTGGGGCATCCCCTGTGTCTTCTCCACGGAAAAGGCGGTGTATCCCCAGCCTGATGGCACCTGCGCGGCCACCCGGACGGACGCCACGGAGACCGGACTGCGGCTGGACTGCTCCGCAGGTTTCGGGGCGGCGACCTTTGTCACCGGCACCTTCGGTTTCGCCCTGGCGGCGGAAATGCTCCGCCTCCTGACTGGCGGCTCAGAGGCTCCGATGGCCTCTGCTGTGTCTTGACGTCCCCCTGCCCTGCCCACATCTTCCGGGCACTCCCCCTAGGTCATCCTACTTTGTCCACGCCCATGTCTTCTCGCTTTTGGCGAAGCCTCCCCCTCTTCCTCTCCGCAGCCGTGCTCGCCCAGGCGCAGGAGGCTCCGAAAGCACAGCCAGTGAGTGGCGCTGAAAGCGCCCCTGAACTGGATGGCAGCAAAAAGAAAAAGGATCTGGCTGCCACGCTCAGCACACAAAAGGAAGCACGCACCATGCGCCTCAGCATCCCGGCACCGCGAGGAGTCATCGTGGATCGCAACGGCATCGCGATGGCCCAGAACCGTGTGGTCTTTTTCCTGGCGCTGAACTTCCCCTTCATGAGTGATGCCACTCCGGCGAAGATCCTGGCCTTCGCGAAGGATAAGATGGATGCCGCGAACCAAATCCTCGGCAAAAAGTGGAGCCTGCCGGATGACAAGCTGCTGAGCCACTATGAGAACCGCCGCTGGCTGCCGCTGGTCTTCTCCATCGAAGACGGCATCAATGTGGAGCTCTCCAATGAGGATCAGCAGAAGCTGAAGCCGCTGCTGGAGACTGGTGCGCTGCTGCTGCAGCCTGCCTACATCCGCTTTTATCCGAAGGAAGACACCGCCTGCCACATGCTGGGCTGGACCGGCAAGACGCGCCGCCTACCTGAAGGACCGATCATGGATGGTGACCCGCTCTTTGAAGAGATGGAAGGCCGCCAGGGCCTGGAGCTGAGCTTTGATGCCGCGCTCAAAGGCACACCGGGTGAGATCAATCTGCTCTTCGATGCGGATGGACATCTTCTGGCTGATGAAGTGCTGCGCCGCCCGACTCCCGGACGCACCGTGGTGACCACACTGGACTACAATCTCCAGCGCCATGCGGAGAACGCGCTGAAGAAGCATGCGCGCAATGGCGGGGCGATGGTCATCATGGACATCCGCAATGGCCACATCCTGGCCATGGCTTCCAATCCAGGCTTCAATCCGAACGAGTTCGTCTTCGGCATTCGTGAAGCACGCTGGGCCGAGCTAAACCAGGATCTGCGAGCTCCGCTTTTGGGTCGCGCTTTCAGCAGCGAGTATCCGCCAGCCTCCACCTTCAAGCTCGTCACAGCGCTTGGGGCGATGGAAAGCGGCAAGGTCACCCCGCAAACCAGCTACTACTGCGGCACTTCACTGCTCGTCGGTGACCGCTACTTCCACAACCACACGAAGAACGATGAGGGTGAGATGAATGTCATCACCGCCATCAAGCGCTCCTGCAACACGTGGTTCTACCAGGCTGCTCTTGATACTGGCGCGGACCCGATCACCAATATGGCGCTGCGCCTCGGCTTTTCCGAACGTGTCGGCCTGCCGATCAAAGGTGAAGGCAAAGGCTATGTGCCCACCAATGCGGACCACCGGATCCTTGGCGGTGAGATCGCGAACATCTCCATCGGCCAGGGCATGGTGCTCGCGACACCGCTGCAGGTCTGCCAGTGCATGGCGGCCATTGGCGATGGCGTGGTGATGCGCCAGCCTCTGCTGGTGAAGCAGGTTCAGACCATCGGTGAAGTCATCGTCGACGCTTATGAGCCGAAAATCCGCCGTCAGGTGAACCTGAACCCCATCGCCCGCGAAGCGGTGGTGAAGGGCATGGTGGCCGTGGTTTCCGGTGATGGTGGCACGGGCCGTGCCGCTGGCATCAAGCAGGCACAGATCGCCGGCAAGACTGGCACCGCGCAGTGGAAGCCCGCGAAAGAGCAGAACCTCGCCTGGTTCACTGGCTTCCTCCCGGCCAGCCAGCCCGTGCTCGCCTATTCAGTGGTCTATGAAGGTCGTCCGGGTGAGCGGGTCAGCGGTGGCGGCATCGCTGCGCCGATCGTGAATGAAGTCTTCACCAAGTATTATGAAGGCGCGCCTGCGGATGATCCGCTGCTCGCCGCCATGAAGGACATCCCGCAGGCGGTGGCACTGGATGGTGAGGATGAACTGGATGGTGGCGCTTCGAGGCCCTCGACGGAAACCCGCAAGGCCCAGGCTCGCCCAGAGCCGCCGCCACCTGAGAAGAAAACCCTCGGTAATTTCTTCCGGAAGCTTTTCCGTCGCAACTGAGGAGCCCGCGCTCAGCGTTCTACTCTCGGCTGAAGCTTTTTTCCTCTCTCCCGAACTGCCGCAAACACTGCGGATGCTCTCTTTCTCCCATGACCGTTCAAATCGCCACCCTGTGTGACTCGGCCTCTGACTACAATGGCAAGCTGTGCATGCTCGGCGCCTTTGACATGCTCTGCGCGCGGCACTTTCCCGTGACTCACCCCGCCTGCGCGCTCGTCATCCGCATGATGTTCACGCCCGAGGACAATGGCCGTCACAGCTTCACCGTGCGCTGCCTGGACAGCAACGGCAACGAGGTGCTGAAACCACTGCCGCTGGATCCTGCCGTCGACGTTGTTTTTCCAAGCCCCTTCGTGCCGTTTGTGACGAGGAACATCATCCTCAATCTCCAGAACATCCGCTTTGAGCGCCCGGGCTTGATCAGCTGGCAGCTCGAGAAGGATGGAAAGATCGTGACGACCATTCCGCTGCGCGTGACGTTGTTTGATGAGAGCCGTTCTGCCACAGGTCCTGCGGGATAGTTTGCAAGAACGCTTCCGATGAAGCACATTTAAGTTATGCCAGAAGAGAAATCCGCCCCACAAGCCACGTCCACCAGCCGTCCGGAAGGCACGGCCATCCGGCAGCTGTCCGTCTTCCTGCAAAACCGGGTGGGATCCCTGATGGCGCTGACCAAGCTGCTGCATGACAACAGCATCGAGGTGCTCGGCCTCTCCATGCAGGACACCACGGAGATGACGCTCGTCCGCCTGATCCTCAGTGATCCTGAAAGCGCTGGCATGCTCTTCATCGAGCGCGGCATCCCCTACGCGGAGTGCCGTATCGTCGTGGTGGAGCTCAGCGAATCCCGCCATCGTCTCTCAGACTGCCTTTCCAGCCTGCTCGCGGCCGAGCTCAACATCGAGTTCTGCTACTCGCTGCTGGTGCGCCCGAACCAGCTTCCGCTGCTCGCCATCCATTGCGATGACATCGAGATCGCGGCCGACGTGCTGGGCCGTGCCGGATTCCGTGTGATGTGCCAGGGTGATCTCTCGCGCTAAAAAACCCTCACCGTGCTTTCGGCCGGGAGCGATACTTTTCCGCGAGGCGCGTATGACGTGACTCGAGCGACTGCTCGACTCCACTGATCCACAGATACTTCACCTCGCTGCGGATATCCAGAATGTCTCCGGTCGCGACGAAAAGGGAGGCATCCTTGCCCACCTCGATGGAGCCCACCCGGTCCCCTGCCCCATGCAACTGCGCTGGAACCAGGGTGATGGCCGCCAAGGTAGCGTCTGCCGGCAAACCAAAGGCCATCGCTTGTGCTGCGATGTAAGGCAGATTGCGCTGCCCTGAAGCACTGGCGCGATCCAGGCCTTCACTGATGGCCACCTTCACTCCCGCTTTGTGCAGAAGCCCCGGAGCGGCAAACTGCACGTCGTAGGAATCCGTGGCACGGGAAGGCAGGCTGAAGACCTCACTGTAGATCACCGCTACTTTTTGTTCGGCGAGCTCTGCCGCAAACTGCCAGGCATCACGACCGCCGACGATCACCACGCGCACTTTCGGGCGCGACTCGGCCCACTTCAAAGCGGAGCGAATCTCACGCGCTTCCTGCGCATGAATCATGAGAGGCATGTCCCCATTCAAGACTGGCTGCATGGCCTCCCAGGCGGGCACCTTCGGGCTCTTTGGATCACGCTTTGACCAGGCTTCCGCATCTGCAAAGAACTGCTCCACGCTGCGCACCTTTTCACGGCGCTCGCGCGCTTGATCCTCCAGACTCTTCGCGGTTGGCGGAGCATCGGGGGGCGGAATGGTCAGGGTCTGATCCGGCCAGGAGAGATGCATGCCACTGCGCCGCTTCACCAGCATGTCCTCAATCGTCCAACCATGCAGAGCCAGCAGTGATGATGTGCCCGTGATGAACTTGCCCTGCGGCACAGGCGCAAAATGCGTGATGCCATTCGCCCGCGCCACGGGGATCATTTCAGAATCTGGATTCACGGCCAGCCACGACTCCACCTCCGGCGTGAACTCGCCAGTCTCACGATCATCGACGCTGGCTCGCACACCGGCGATCTCCACCAGTCCGAGATCCGTGCTGGCACTGACCAGACCTGGAAAAAGATGCAGGCCTTTGAGATCCATGACGCGGTCAGCCTTTTCATCCAGCTTTGCTGCGACTGCGGCAATCTTGCCATCGCGGATGAGCACGTCTCCGGGCTCAAGGATGCCTTGGGTGACCGTGTGCACGACCGCACCTTTCAGCAGCAGAGAGTCCGCAGATGCCGAGGTGATGAAGGCGATGAGGAGGAAGCAGATTAGTTTTTCCATGACATTTCACGGTCCATGCAGCAGTCCACACACATGTGTCCCTGGCGCTGCTCCAGGGTGCGGAAGAAGAATTTTCCCTTGGCCTTGTCGTCGTCTGACGACGCCTTCGCATCGGAGGCGAGTGTCTTCGCCTTTTCGACGAGGGCGAGGTGCTCGGTCTTGCGGGACTCGGCGCGACGATGCGCGGCATCACGCTCGAAGTACTGTTTCCCATCAATCCAGGTCTGCAGGCACATGCTGGACGTGGAAAGCGGATGCCCACTCCAGATCACAAAGTCCGCATCTTTGCCCGCCTCCAGTGAACCCACCTGTTTATCAATGCGCAGTTGCTTCGCCGGATTGATCGTGACGAACTTTAGTGCTTCTTCCTCGCTGGTGCCGCCATACTTCACGGCCTTGGCAGCTTCCAGATTCAAACGACGCGCATGATCGGAAGAATCTGAATTGAAGGACACCAACACGCCGCGCTCACGCATGATGCTGCCTGCATGTGGAATGGCATCGATGACTTCAAACTTATAGGCCCACCAATCGGAGAAAGCCGAAGCTCCTGCACCATGCTTGGCGATCTCATCCGCCACTTTGTAGCCTTCGAGAATATGCTGGAGCGTGCCGACACGAACTTTAAAACCTTCCATCACGCGCAGAAATGCCAGGATCTCGTCCTGACGATAGCTGTGGCAATGGATGAGCCTCTCGCCGCGAATGATCTCAGCGATGGCTTCTAGCTCGAGATCACGGCGAACTGGCGGCCCACCATTCCTGGCTTTCTCAAGCGCTGCCATGTAGTGCTGCGCTGCCGTGAAGCGGTTCGTGTGAAAGGCTGGCACACCCATGCGTGACTGAGGGAAGCGACTCTTGAAGGCATCCCCCCAGTTCGCCTGCTTCACGTTCTCGCCGAGAGCGAATTTGATGCCTTCGATGGCACCGGCAAACTTCAAGCCCTCGGGTGATTCGCCCTCACGCAGCTTGATCACACAATTCTGGCCGCCAATAGGATTCGCGCTGCCATGCAATTGGTTCGCGGTGGTCAGACCTCCGGCAAGCTGCTGATGAATGGTTTCAGCTTCGGAGTTGATCACATCCGCCACGCGTACCATGGCGGTTGATGGCAGAGTTCCCTCATTCACGCCGCCCATGATCATGCTGTGGCTGTGACAGTCGATCAGCCCCGGAGTGACGTGAATGCCTGGAAGATCAATGACATGCGCATCCGCTGGAGCCTCCTGGTTGGGACCCACCACCTTCACTTTTCCCTCTGTGATAAGCAGGCTCGCGCTCTCGATCTTCCCTTGAGGCCCGCAGGTCCAGATCGTGGCGCTCTTGATGAAGACTGATTTCGGAGTCAGCAATGGTCCGCGATCTTTCTGCGCTTCAGAGGCCGTGAGTTGATGGCGCAGCTTGAGCTTGGGTTTGTCCTTCTCATCCTTTTTCTCCTTGTCGTCCTCCTCATCCTTCTTGGCGGGCTTCTTGTCATCACGCATCGGCGCCAGGAACTGACGACCGTCGATCCACACTTGGTTCACTCGGGACTCTTCATCGAAGGCTCGTCCCTTTTCAAAGATCGTCAGATGCGCCAGCTTGCCTTTCTCGATGGTGCCGAGTTGCTCAGCAACTCCGCAGATTTTCGCAGGTGATGTCGTCAGCGCCGCAATGGCATCGTTCTCGCTCAAGCCGCGGGCGATGGCTAATCGTATGTTAGGCCGGAATGAGGCCCTCTTGCCGAGGCCATGCGTGGTCAAGGCAATCTCACGACCTTCACGGCGTAACAGTGATGCATTCCCTGGCGCGTGATCCCAGACGCGAAGCTGATCCAAGGGCGTGGCGGCCCAGTCCTCATCTTCAGGAAGCTTCGGCACTTCTGGATAGTCCACGGGCACGATGAAAGGCGCTTCGGCTTCTCTCACCAGATCGGGCCGGCGCCACTCCTGACCGGTGGCCAGGATGACCGGCTGCAGACCGAACTCCCTCGCAATGCGTATGGAGCGATCGACCATGAGCGCGCTCGCAGGTTCGAAGAGCACCGGCATGGCTTTCTTGGTCACGGGCAGCAGCACATCCAGCGAGGTCTTGAAAGGCGGACGCTGACGATCGTTGGGATGCTGCGCAAAATGCGCATGGTCCGTCGCCTGGAACTGAGTATCGAGCAAGGTCTGACGAATCACGGAAACCACACCCATGAGGGAACCTGGATAGGCTTCAGGCTTGGAATCATCGCCAGACTTCGGTGTGTCGATGGCGATGTGCTGGAAGGTCTCTGGCTTGATGATGGCCACATCTGGATCACTGGAGTTCAAGGCCACAAAGGTGCTGATGCCACGAATGACACCGGCGCTGGGCACGATGTTCGCGGCGGTAAAACCTTCCGTGCGCAGGGCATCCAGCGCTTTCTTCTCAGGGGCATACTCGCGTGCCATGCGGTGCTCAGGTGTGACCACGGATTTGGTGCCGGGCTCACCAGCCGCGGAGGTAGTGCCGAGAAAGCCGCTGCCCGCACCAGCAGTGAGATCCAGCGCATCAATGGGAGGGCCTTCATCGCCTTCGACCTTGCGCGCGGTGGACTTGGCGAAGGAGACATGCGCATCGATGAAGCCTGCATAGATGGTCATGCCAGCCATGTCATGCACACGCGCGTCCGCAGGCGCCTGCACATCGGCTCCCACGGCCTCAATGCGGCCATCCCGAAGCACGATGGTGGCTTTCTCCAGTTCCTTGCCTGGACTGGTGACGACACGCGCGCCCACCAGCGCATGCACGGAAGACTCCAGGGGGCGATGCCCCGGCGGGCGCAGGATGTCCTGAGCCAGCACTGAGGTTCCAAGAGTGACCAGCACCAAAAAGAGTCTCATTCCGCCAGCCTGAAGGATGAGCGCAGGCTTGGCAAGATGGTATCTCAGCGCCTGCCCGCGTGCTCCGCGATCTCCTTTTCCGTCATGAGGCGATCGTAGATGGCCACCTCGGCCATGCGCCCTGAGAAGGGGCGGCGGAGTTTGTCCAGGGCCTGCTCAGGGCGA
The DNA here is from genome assembly GCF_007992435.1 of Prosthecobacter gellanilyticus. Classification (GTDB taxonomy): domain Bacteria; phylum Verrucomicrobiota; class Verrucomicrobiia; order Verrucomicrobiales; family Verrucomicrobiaceae; genus Prosthecobacter; species Prosthecobacter gellanilyticus. The sequence continues at coordinate 151,987 of NZ_BKAG01000013.1, forward strand.
TACTCCAGGCAACCAAGCTGGAGAATGCAATCACCTCCCTTTGGTTTGGCATCCGTGATCGCTGGACCGATGGCGCGGCCATCGAGATAGATCTGCATCCGTCCCTCATTCTGCTGCGCTACGACGTGGTGCCACTGATAGGGCAAGGCCGCGGCTTTGGGAGAGAAGAGGTTCATACCATCGCGATGACCGGGCGGCCAGCGCAGCAAGTATCTCAGAATGCCCGCGCCTGCGGCCTCACCGGGGCGCTTTCCGTTCACCTCAACCAGCGCGATGTGCGGACGCATGTCATCTGTGGTGGTCAAAGCGGCGAGCGACATCTGCTGCATCGTGTCAGCCATGAACCAGAACTCCACGGCATGAGCTGCGGAAGGCATCTGCCAGGGTTTCTCCAAATGCAGCACTCCTGGCTGGGCCTGGCCGAGAAAGCGCGCGCTGCTACGGCCGTACGAATCGGCATCAATGCTGGCTCCACCGACCATCAATAAAGAGGGAGCGCTCGCGATCTCGTTCGGGATCATCGAGGTCTCATGCCGGTTCATGCGCCAGTAATGCACGGGCTTGGCGGCAAGGATGCGCTGGGAGTAGTCCGATGGCAGCTTCAGCTCAGGAGCCTGAGGTTGGATCGTGTCGAGAAAGTCTGATCGATCGATTGTGCGAATTTCACCGGTGGTGGATTGGAAGCCCGCCTTCTCATTTACATTCAATAGAGCCGTGCGCATGCCCTCCTGGCCGGGAATCTGCACGGAGAGCTCCGCCTGACCTTCAAACACAGCCACGTCCGTCTGCCCCTGACGCGAAACCGAGATGCCCAGCTCTGTGCCAAGATCTGTCACGGCACCGCGCGGAGTTTCCACACAGAATCCCTCCGCCCCTTTCGGCACTTGTGTGCGCAGCTTCCCCTCACGGCAGATCACGCGGCTCAGACTGAGCAGCTGGAGATCTGCTGGACCTTCGATGTCCACGATCACACCATGCGTGAAGAGCAGGCGCGCCTGGCCCCGATCGACCTTCACGGGCCCCGCACCGACAGCGCGACTGGCGTTCTCTGCCGAGCCAGAGACCAGCACCGCCAACGTCTCACCCGAGGTAATGGGGGTATCTCCACGCCGAACTAAAAGCATTGTCGAAAGCATGACCACAGCCACCGCTGCTGCCGTGGCAGCCCAGCGCCACCAGGCATTCACGAAACGAAGCGGCTCACGGCGTACGGTCTTCATTAGGGAGTCCTCAAACCCGCCGTCCATGACTTTGAACTGGCTCTCCATGAGCCCGATCTCCTCATGCAAGGCCAGCCAGCGCGGATCAGGGGCTTGAGCCACTTTGGTGAGTGAAAGAGTCCACACCTCTTCCGCAAGCTCGCGCCGGAAGTCTGCATCCGTTTTGAGCCTCTCAAGCAACGCATCGCTGCGGCCTGCGGGCAGTTCGCCGCCCTGCCAGGCGATGAGGGCATCTTGGAGATCAGTGTTCATCAGCGAGTTCGCGGGTGATGCATTCGCGCAGCATGCCGAGCGCGCGGTATTGCAGTTGATAAACGGCACCAGTCGTTGTCTTCAATTCCTCGGCCAGTGCCGGTGCCTTGCTGCCGTCTAGCAATGAACGCACGACATGACGGATGCGGTCTGGGAGCTTGGTGATGCAGGAGAGCATGGCTTGAAGCTGCTCGGACTTCGTTTCAGCGGCAGCGCCTTCCAGCTCACCTTGAAGCAGGTTCGAAGCTTCACGGCGAAAGGTCTCCAAATTCACCACACGGCGGTTCGTCTGCTCGAAGAATCGTAACAGTTTGTTGCGGGCGATGCCACGCAGCCAGGCACCAAAGTCCTCGCCACGGCGAAAGGTATTCAGATTGCGATAAGCAGCGATAAAGGTCTCCTGGGCGAGATCATCCGCATCATCCAGATGAAAAAGCTGGCTGCCCAGGTAGGTCCGCAGCCCTGGCCCGTAGGCCCGCACGATCACCAGAAACGCGTCCGACTGCCCGCGCAGGACGTGATCGAGGGTGGCATGGAGCTGGTCGGATTCGAGCATTCGCACTCCAGTTTCGCCCTCACGGGCAGTTCTCACAGAAAAAATCACAGAATCTTGGTGAGATTTCAGAACCCGGCCGAAACTGATTCACTTTCAGTCAGGAAAACTCAGGTCCACCAACCGCCCCACTTCATGAAGCTCACCTCACTGGTTCTCGGCATCCTCATGGCCGCCATCGCGCTCACAGGCCAATCCGCTGACCTCACCGAGGCGGTGAAGTTACCCGCCGGTGGACGCGATCTGCTGGCGCCGGATGCTGGACAACCACTTCTGCCGAAGGAGCCTGGTCAGGCGACATCTGAGAAGATGACCGTCAGCGATGCACCATGGACTTCCTTCTGGCGTTTTGAAATCCTCAAGCGCCCTGCCAACACCTGGAGCGTGCAATTGACCGCGAAGATCGGAGAGGCCATCGCCAAGGGAGACAAGTGCCTGCTGCTGCTCTATGTGCGGGCGACCGAGGGCAAGGCCTCAGGCTCCGCGAATGTGGAGGTGGCTCGTCCACCGGAGTATCCGAAGTTAGGCAGCACGCAGTTTCGTGTCGGCACGAAGTGGGAGCCGGTGCTCCTGCCCTTCACCGCTAGTCAGGAGGGGCCACAGGGCTTGAGTGCCATCGCCATTCATCTGGGCGGTGAGGTGCAAAAGGTGGAGATCGGTGGACTACGGCTGCTGAACTACGGGCAGGACTTCCCTGCGGAGAAACTGCCCCAACCTCGCTTCACCTATGAAGGACGTGAGCCAGATGCGCCGTGGCGCAAGGCGGCCCAGGCGCGTATCGAAAAGCATCGCAAAGGCGACTTTGAAATCGCTGTGGTAGATGCGGAAGGAAAGCCGGTGACGGATGCGGAGGTGCGCGTCATGCTCAAACGGCATGCCTTTGGTTTTGGTTCGGCGGTCACGGCGAAGATGCTCAATGACACCTCGCCAGATGGAGATCGCTACCGCGCCATCGTGGAGGAGTGTTTCAGCCGCGTGGTGTTTGAGAACGATCTGAAGCCCGGCCCCTGGGAGGCGTCCAAAGATCCGAACACGACGGGTGCGTATCGAAAAGTGTGGCTCGACAAGTCCCTGCAATGGCTGACCGAGCGCAAGATCCAGACACGTGGCCACTACCTGTGCTGGGCACCCTTTGAACCATGGTCCGAGAAGCTGAAGGACAACCCGCAGGCCATCCGCGAGAAGGTGCTGACCTACATGCGCGAGATCACCCCTGCCATAGGTGATCAGGTGTGCGAGTGGGATGCGCTGAATCATCCCGCAGGCTGGGAGGCTGGCAACTGCATCGACACTATCCTGGGAGGTGAGTTCTATGCGGAGGTCTTCCGCGAGGCTCGGAAGCTGACCAAGTTGCCGCTGTGGATCAATGAAGACCAAGTCTTCCGTCCAGGCCGCCAGCAGGAAGAGTATTTCCAGATCATCGAGAAGCTCATCGCCTCAGGCATCAAGCCAGATGGCATCGGCAATCAGGCGCATTTTCATAGCAGCTTCCTGCCATCGCCTCAGGAGATGCTGGCGAACTCGGATCGCTTCGCCGCGTTGGTGCCAGCCCTACAGATCACCGAGTTTGATGTAAACACGAACGGCGATGAAAAGCTGGCTGCAGACTATACACGCGACCTGCTCATCACCACCTTCAGCCATCCGGCGTATACTGGCTTTGTGATGTGGGGCTTCTGGGAAGGTGCTCACTGGAAGCCTGAGACAGCCCTTTGGCGGAAGGACTGGAGTGAGAAGCCTGCCGCGAAGGTCTGGCGTGATCTGGTGTTAGGCCAGTGGCACACGGAAGAGCGTTTGCAGACCGATGCGAAGGGAGTGGCGAAGCTGCGCGGATTCTATGGGCAGTATGAGGTGCAGGTGAAGGGGCAGAAGCTTTCGGCGGATCTGAGCAAGGCGGGGCAAGGTCCGGTGAAAATCGTGGTCAAAGGGCCCTAACGGGTCATCTGAGCCTGCTGCCCCTCTTTCGTCCCTTCCGGGACTTTGGCTCACAAGATGGTGGTGCGCCTTCATTCTCACGGCTGAAGCCGTGAGCTATTTCCTTTCGCCTCTCCGAGGCTTCGGACGGCTCATCCCAAGATAGTTTAGATTTTTTGTGAGATTTGAGCTCGAGTCCGAAATGAGGGGAAAGCATGTTTCTTCGTTCGCTTGTCCTCAGCCTCCTTTCCCTGCCCGCTTTGGTTGCGGCGGTGGAGCCCGTGTCGTTTAACCGGGATATCCGACCGATCATGTCGGACACGTGTTTTCACTGTCATGGGTTTGATCCGAAGTCTCGGGAAGCAGGGCTGAGACTGGATGTGCGGGAGGATGCGATCAAGGAGACGTCAGAAGGAACCATCGGCATTGTTCCGGGAGATCCGGACAAGAGCGCGATCATCCAGCGGTTGTTCGATGATGAAGATCCGATGCCGCCAAAGAAGTCTCACAAGACGCTGACAGCGGAGCAGAAGGAGCTGTTCCGACGCTGGGTGGCGGAGGGAGCGGTGTATGAGAAGCATTGGGCGTTTGTGCCGCCCAAAACTCCTGATTCCGGATTCCTCAATCCTGATTCAAATCCGATCGATCAGTTTATTCAGCAGCGGCTGGCAAAGGAGGGATTAAAGCCATCTCCACGCGCAGATGCAGCCACGTTGATCCGGCGAGTATCACTGGATCTTACGGGGTTGCCACCATCATCGGAAGATCTGGCGATGGCATCTGGAGAGCTGACAAGCCAACAGTATGACAAGATCGTGAGCGGCCTGTTGGGCAGCAAACACTACGGTGAACGCTGGGGGCGGTGGTGGCTGGACCAGGCGAGGTATGCGGATTCGAATGGTTACTCCATCGATGCGCCGAGGCAGATGTGGAAGTATCGGGACTGGGTGATCGAGGCGCTGAACAAGGACATGCCGTTTGACAGGTTCACGATCGAGCAACTAGCGGGCGACTTGCTGCCAAAGGCCACGGAGAGCCAGAAGATCGCCACGGGGTTTCACCGCAACACGCAGATCAATGAAGAGGGTGGCATCGACAAGGAGCAGTTCCGCATCGAGAGCGTGTTTGATCGTGTGGCGACGACGGGGACGGTGTGGCTCGGCCTGACGATCGGTTGTGCGCAGTGCCATGATCACAAGTTTGATCCCATCGAGCACAAGGAATACTACCAGTTCTTTGCCTTCCTGAACAGCCAGGAGGAACCGGTGATGAAGGTCACAGACCCCAAGGTGGATGTGGTGGGACTGAAGGCGCAGTTCAAAGAACTGAACTCCCGGCTGCAAACCCTGGTGACGGCGCGCCATGGCGAGCTGGATGAGTGGGAGAAGGGGATGAAGGCTGACTACCGTCGCAAGCTTTCGTCCAACATCCGGAAGATTCTGGCCAAATCGGCTAACAAACGATCACTTGCCGATGATCTCGATCTCTTCGCCCTCATTGCGGAGCCGGGTGATGAACTGCTGGTCTTGATTGATCGCCGGAAGGAACTGGACAACAAGCTGAACAAAGGCCCCACGACGCTGGTGATGCAGGAGCTGGCCAAGCCCAGGAAGACGAACATCTTTATCAAAGGTGATTTCACCCGACCAGATGCGGAGGTGACGCCGGGTACACCCAAAGTGCTGCACGCGCTACCGGTCGCGAAGGGGCGCCAGCCGAACCGTCTGGATCTGGCGAAGTGGATCATGAGCCCGGAGAATCCACTGACAGCACGCGTGATCGTGAATCGCGTGTGGCAGCAGTACTTCGGGCGCGGGATTGTGGAGACGGATAATGACTTTGGATCGCAAGGCACACCGCCGAGCCATCCGGAACTGCTCGACTGGCTGGCGATGGAGTTTGTGAAGCAGAAGTGGAGCCTGAAGGCGCTGCATCGGATCATCGTGACCTCGCAGACCTACCAGCAGAGCAGCGCGAACCGGCCTGATCTACGGGAGAAAGATCCGCAGAACTATCTGTTGGGCCGGCAGACAAGGCTGCGGCTGGATGCGGAGATCGTGCGGGATGTGTGCCTTTCCAGCAGCGGGCTGCTTTCCGAGAAGATCGGCGGGCCGTCGGTGTTCCCGCCGATTCCAGACGGTG
>NZ_BKAG01000014.1 GCF_007992435.1 Prosthecobacter gellanilyticus
TTTGCTCCATCCGGAAATCCTTTCTGTGATTTGCTATACCATGCCCAGACTTGACGGCACTGAATGCCGTAACTGAGGATGAAACAGATGAGTGAGAAGCCGAAGAAGTAAGGAAACAACTCCATGAGCGAGGGACAGTTGGGCGGAAGAGCCTAGACAGGCAGACCTCCAGACGTCAACGCTCATTGCGTCACAGTCCCGCTAGTGTTTGCCGCGATGCTTCGCAAAGATGGCCAGCGTCCGATCACGCTCCTCGCTATGATCCACGATGGGCAGCGGATAGCCTTTGGCGAGGGCCTTGCCATCCTTGGGCGGAGCCAGGAAGCGCGCGGGTGAGACTTCGCGCAGCTCGGGCACCCACTGGCGGATGTAGAGACCTTCGGGATCGTAGTTCTTGGTCTGGGTCCAGGGATTCTGGATGCGGAAGTAAGGGGCCGCATCAGCGCCCGTGCCAGCGCTCCACTGCCAGCCGCCGTTGTTGCTGGCGTTCTCTCCATCCACCAGATGCTGCATGAAGAAGCTCTCGCCCTGCTTCCAGTAGCAATGAAGGTCCTTGGTGAGGAACATGGAGACGATCATGCGCACGCGGTTGTGCATGAAGCCGGTGGCGAGCATCTGGCGCATACCGGCATCCACGATGGGGAAACCAGTCTTGCCCTGACTCCAGGCTTCGAAGTCCTTGTCCGTTCCCGGCCAGGGCATGCCGCGAAACTCGGGCGCGAACTCCTCTTCAAACACTTCGGGATACTTCCACAGGATGGCCATGTAAAACTCACGCCAGGCCAGTTCCTTGATGTAGGTCTCGATGGACTTGTGAGCATTCGGCGTCTTCGCCTCGGCCATGGCAGCGGAGCAGCGTGTGTAAAGCTCACGGATCGAGATGAGCCCGAAGCGCAGATCCTGACCTAACCGGGAGGTTGACAATCCAGCAGGGATGTCGCGCCTCTGGAGGTAACTCATGAGCCTGCCGTTCTCGATGAAGTCCTTCATGCGCTCGCGCGCTGCTTTCTCCCCGGGAGCGGGCAGATCGGCATCGGTGGCGGGCAGTTTCCAATGCTCCAAGGTCGGCAGCTCATCACTTGGGATTCGCTTCGCCGGGCCCAGGCTTTTCAAGCGACCATGAGCCTCCGTTTTCTCCTTCGTGAGCCAGTTCCGTGAGTAAGGTGTGAAGACGCGATAAGGTCCGCCATCGCCAGTGAGCACCTCTTCTGCCTCATGCAGCACGCGGTCCTTAAAGCTGAGACATTCCACATGATGCCGCGCACAAACCGCCTGCACCTTCTTTTCCATTTCACGACCGTAGGGGTCGTAGTCGCGATTGAAGTAAACCGCCGTCGCTTTGGTCTCCTTGATCAGCTTTTCGATCTCCAGATCCGCCCGGCCCGTGCGTAGGATGAGGCGGCTGTCGATGGCGTGCAGGTTCTTCGCCAGGGAGTCAAGGCACCCGCAGAGAAACTGCTGACGGATGCTGCCGGTCCAGGCGTGGTCCTTCTTCCAGTCACTGAGCACATACACGGGCACCACCTGCTCACTCGCCTTCGCGGCTGCGCTCAGCGCAGGATTGTCCGTGAGGCGGAGGTCGCGCCGGAACCAATGGATGACGGTGTCGTGTTTGGGCATTTGGCAAGGCTACGCCCTCCAGTGAAGGAGGGCGACAACATTGAGAGAACAGTGATAAAATCCTCTCGGTTTAACCCAAGCGCAGATCCAGCGTGAGCGGGAACTCGGGTATCTGAGGGATTTGAAGCGGCGTGAACTTGCCCTGAGTATGACCATTGGTGAAGAAGCGCGCCAGGCGGCGGCTTTCGGCCTCATAGCTGTTCACGGGGAAGGTGTCATAGCTACGACCGCCTGGATGTACCACGTGGTAGGTGGCGCCGCCGAGGCTGCGCTGGTTCCAGGTGTCCACAATGTCAAAGGTGAGCGGGCTGTGCACGCCGATGGTGGGCTGGAGGCACTCGCCGGGCTGCCAGGCGCGGTAGCGGATGCCCGCCACGAACTCGCCATTGGTGCCGGTGGGATGCAGGGGGACCTGACGGCCATTGCAGGTGATGACGTAGCGGCCAGGGACGAGACCACTGGTCTTGACCTGCACACGCTCAAGACTGCTGTCCACATAGCGTGCAGTGCCGCCGGAGGTCCCTTCCTCACCCAACACATGCCAGGGCTCCAAAGCCGTGCGGATATCAAGATGCACACCGCGCTGGGTGATGGCTCCGATGGCCGGGAACTTGAACTCGAAGTGCGGCGCAAACCACTCGGGCTTGATGTCATAACCGAAGTCCTGCATGTCCGAAAGGACATCGCAAAGGTCATCCCAGACGAAATGCGGCAGCAGGAAACGGTCATGCAGATCCGTGCCCCAGCGGACGAGCTTCTGCTCATAGGGCTCCTTCCAGAACCGCGCGATGGCAGCGCGTAACAAAAGATGCTGCGCGAGGCTCATCTCCGCATGTGGAGGCATCTCAAAGGAGCGCAACTCAACGAGACCGAGCCTTCCCGTGCTGCTGGAAGGGTCGAAAAGCTTGTCGATGCAGAACTCACTGCGGTGAGTGTTGCCGGTGAGATCGGTGAGGATGTTGCGGAAAAGGCGGTCGACGAGCCAGGGTGGCGTGAAACCTTTTTCCGCTGTGTGGCGGTCCAACTCCTTGAAGGCCAGCTCAAGCTCGAAGAGGCCGTCATTGCGCGCCTCATCAACACGTGGATGCTGGCTCGTCGGGCCGATGAAGAGTCCGCTGAATAGATAGCTGAGGCTCGGATGATTATGCCAGAAGCCTAACAAGCTTTTCAGCAGATCAGGACGGCGCAGCAAGGGCGAATCCTTCGGACGCTCACCACCGAAGACGATGTGGTTGCCACCACCGGTGCCAGTGTGACGGCCATCCACCATGAACTTCTCCGTGCCGAGGCGGGTGAGGCGGGCTTCCTCATAAAGAATGGTCGTGTTGTTCACGAGCTCCTTCCAGGTCTTCACCGGGTGCATGTTCACCTCGATCACGCCAGGATCAGGAGTGACCTTGATGACATCCAGGCGTGGATCAAACGGCGGCGGTGTGCCCTCGATGATGATGGGCATCTTCATGGCCGTGGCCACGTCTTCGATCGCCGCCACGAGATCAATGTAGTCCTCCGTGGTGGTGACGGGTGGCATGAACACATGCAGGCGACCGTTGCGCGGCTCAAAGCAGATGGCGGTGCGGATCACCGCCGAGGCCGACTCCTGCGGCAGCGGCATGCGAGCTGATGGATCGACATTGACATCGTCCTCCAAGGCCTCAAGCGGGTCGAGCTTGCGACGCTCGGGCTTGCCCTGGCCAGCGTATCGGGTGGCCGCGTAACTGGAAGGTGTTTCAGGGGATCCAGGCATGTCCTGAAGCCATCCGGCGACCTCACGCAAATAATGCTGACGGCTGTCCGGACGGGTCGGGAGATCAGGCCAGTCGCTGGCAGGATCGGTGGGGTAGATCCACGGGTAGTCCGTGGCACTCACCCATGGCAGGCTGTCCAGCGGCAGACGCAGGCCCATGGCCGAGTCACCGGGAATAAGATGCAAGGAGTCATCCCGCACAAACCACGGACCGCTTTTCCAGCGTTCCTGATCACCATAAGTCACACGCTCCAGCGGCAGGATGTAACCCACGATCTTGTCCAGTCCTTGCTCAAAGAGGCGCGCCAGACGGGCACGCTCCTCCTTGTTGCTGAGGTTGGATTTAAAAACATCCACGTTCACTGGCAGACGCTTTTCTTTCCAGAGATAGTAGTAGACGTCCTCATAGGCCTGCTTCAGCCAGCGTGGATTCACACCGAGCGCAGCAGCCGTGGCGAGACCAAACTTCTTCGCCTCAGATTCGCCGAAGCCATAGTCGATGGCTTCATCCGCGATAAGCGAGTCGTCCGTCCACATGGGCACACCATCCTTGCGCCAGTAGCAGCCGAGCGCCCAGCGTGGCAGGGACTCGCCAGGATACCATTTGCCCTGGCCATAATGCAGCAGGCCTCCAGGACCAAAGCGATCACGCAGACGCTTGATGAGCTCGCCCGAAAGCAGACGCTTTTTGGGACCGACCGCGGCGGTGTTCCATTCGTCGCCCTCCACATCGTCAATGCTCACAAAAGTCGGCTCACCACCCATGGTTAGGCGGATGTCACTTTTGACGAGATCATCATCAATGCGGTGCCCGAGCTTCTCGATTTCGGCCCATTGCTCCTCCGTATAGGGCTTCGTGACACGCGGTGATTCATAGATGCGCGTGATCGCCATCTCATGGACGAACTCGACCTCGCACTTGTCCACGCCACCACTGATCGGCGCGGCACCTTGAGGGTCCGGAGTGGCCGCGAGAGGGATGTGGCCTTCACCCGCCAGCAATCCAGATGTGGGATCAAGGCCCACCCAGCCTGCGCCTGGCAGATAGACTTCACACCAAGCATGCAGATCGGTGAAGTCCTGCTCCGCGCCGCTGGGGCCATCCAGCGACTTCACGTCCGGCTTGAGCTGGATGAGATAACCGCTGACAAAACGTGAGGCGATGCCGAGGTGCCTGAAGAGGTTCACCAGCAGCCAGGAGGAGTCACGGCAGGAGCCGCTGCACAGTTCCAGAGTTTCCTCAGGGGTCTGCACGCCCGGCTCCATGCGGATGGTGTAGCGCATGTCCTTCCAAAGCATCTGATTGATGCCCACGAGGAAGTCGATGGTGCGCACAGGAACGCTACCGTCCTTGAGCACATCATGCCGGATCTGACGCAGATACGCGCTGAGCAGCGGGGTCACCGGAGATTTGCGCTGAAAGGGCTCCAGCTCATGCAGCAGCACCGGATCATACTGAAAGGGCACGGTCTCCGCCTGAGGCTCCAGGAAGAAGTCGAAGGGATTGTAGACCGCCATCTCCGCCACCAGATCGACCTCGATAGCAAACTCCGTCGTCTTCTCCTCGAAAACGAGACGCGCGAGGTAATTGCTCTGCGGATCCTGCTGCCAGTTGATGAAATGTTTTTCTGGAGTGACGCTCAGCGAGTAGCTGAGCACCGGGGTTCGGCAGTGCGGAGCGGGCCTCAGTCGGACGACCTGCGGGGAAAGAGTTACCGGACGATCGTATTTATACCGTGTGACGTGACGGAGAGCGACGTGAATGGCCATGCTGGGGGAGGTTGGTAACCTATCTCCAAAGCAAAGCGCGTGCCAGCGCGCCTCCCCCATAAAAAAGAAAAAAGTCTCGTAACACACATGTAAATTCCATGTAATGACTACGATGAGCTCTCTCCCAAGCCCTGCGTTCTCACGTCTTTTACGGGCACTGATGTCCTGCTTCGCGGTGCTCACCGCCTCCGCGCAGGACCCTGCCCCTAGCTTCATCGGGACTTTCCATGGACTGGTGGATCGAACAGCCAGCGAAGTCTGGGCCAACTCCACCCTCGGGGCGAGGATTGAGCTCATCGTGGCCGCCAACAAAACCTACACGGGAAAATTGATCAGCCAGGGAACGCCTCTAACCTTCAGTGGCACGATCGTTGAGATAAGTCCTGGAGAAGGCTCTAGCACGACGACGATCAACCGTGGCAGCCTGCCTGCCCTGACGCTGGATCTGGGATTTGCGAGTGATGAGCTGACAGGCGCCGTTTCACATCCGGACGGGGGCATGGCGTCTCTCAGCGGCTGGCGCAACGTCTGGCATGCGACCGCGCGCCCCGCCACGCCCTACCTGGGCAGATTTAACTTCTTGATCAGCACGGAGCTGGGCGAGGGAAAGGGATTTGGCACCCTGACCGTGCCAGCCAACGGTGCCGTGACGGTGAGCGGAAAGCTGCCTGACGGAAGCACTTTCAGCACAACAACCTTCGTGGGACCACAGGGACAGGTGCTGCTGTACCAGCCGCTGTACGCAAAGCCCGGCAGCATGACTGGCGCGCTCTGGCTGCATCCGTCCGAAGACGGAATGCTTCCCCGGCTGGATGCCTCTATCCCGCTCAGTTGGTACAAGCCGGACACCGGCTCAACCAGTGATCGATTTTACCCTGAAGGCTTCAATATGAGATGCGAGGTTTACGGCGCGCTTTACCAACCTCCGGCATCGGGAGACATCGCCGCAGGCTTGTATGACGTGAGCAGCAACGGACGTGTGGAAATCCTGGGTGATGCAGGCAGCTCCGAAACACCGCCCAGCACTCATTTCACCCTGACCTCAGCTGGCAAGCTGACGATGGCCGCCGGCGCTGCCAACCTCACCAAGACCGCCTTGGCCGTCAAAATCGCCACCGGGGAGTTTAGCGGCTCCTTCACTCTCACCGACTATGACTACAGCCAGGAAACCGGGGTCGATCGAGATGGCAATCCGATCTACAAGAAGGTGAGACGCAGTGTGAAGTATGAAGGCCTCATCGTGGACAACAACAATTCCATCGGAGGCAACGGCGGCTTCTATCTCCTGCCTGGCATGCCAAACGCACAGGAGAGCCCTCCGGTGCTCTTGACAAACTCCCGGTTATCCATGGGTCCCGTCTCCATCGGCCCCAATCCCCTGGCACCGCCTGCTGCGTTTTTCGGTTTTTCAGCCGTCAGCATCAGCGTCACGGAGGGGGACGTGGCCAGCCTGCCCCTGATGCTTCCAGACGTGATGGATCAGGACTACAAGCTAACCATCAATGTCATCCCAGGCACCGCCACAGCCGCCGACGTCACTTCCACCAAGATCAACATCACCATCCCCGCAGGTGAAACTTTCGCCACTGTGCTTGTGCCGGTGAAAGACGACGGACTCGATGAGGAGCCTGAGACCTTCCGTCTTCAGCTGGTGGACGGCCCTGGCTATGATCTTGCCGATCCGCCTTACTGTGAGATAACCATTGATGATGACGACTACGAGGTCGCTATCTATTCAGACCCGGCACATCAGATCGTTCCCCTGGGCAGCAGTGTCTCCCTCATGGCCGAGGCGGATGGGAGTGATCTGGTTTTCCAGTGGCAGAAGAATAACGCCAACCTTTCAGGCGCCACCAGCAATCCTCTGAAACTCGACAACGTCCAGCTTTCCCATGCCGGGCTCTATAAATTGAAGGTGTCCAATGACATCAACGCGGGAATCTCAGCCAACGGCGAACTCGCGGTGGTTGACACCACAAGTCTGCGACTGATGGCACTAGCCCCAGGTGGCACGGCCACCCTGACTGCCTCTGCCGCAGCACCTCCAGGCACACTGACCTATCAGTGGATCCTCCAAGGTTCGCAGGTGGAAGACGACACAGGCCCCACACCTCGCATTTCCGGTGCCACGACCGCCACCCTGACCATCAAGAACCTCTCGGACGCAGACATTGGAGACTATGTGTGCGTCGTTCGTCAGATAGCTTCCGGCGGTGAGCTGTCTTCGGGAGAATTCCGTCTCCGCCTCCCCGTTACCAAGCCTGACCTGGATGATCTTTCCCTTCCGGGAGGACAGGTCATGCGCCCCTACCATTATGACGTCCTCTATGCCACCGAGTATGAGTCAGCCCCGGGTAACTTCAGCGCCACAGGACTGCCGGCAGGCCTGAGCATCGATCTCAACACCGGTATCATCAGCGGTATTCCCACGGCGGTGGTCACGAATGCCGCCGTGACGATCTCCGCCACCAATCCAGTTGGCACCACCAGCGTGCAGACCACGATCACCATCCTGCCCTACCCCAGCGGTGCCCTCGGCACCTTCCATGGGATCGTGAGTCGGGCGGGAGATGAAGTGGGTTTCAGCATCATCCCCAAAGCGGAAATGGGCGCACGCATCGAAATGCAAGTCTCCAACACAGGCGGCTTCAGCGGCAAGCTGCTGAACGGCGCCAGCTTTCCTTTCAGCGGTCAACTGAGCATGGATGAAGCAGGGCTGCTGCACGGGCTGACCACCGTGCAGCTGGCCGGAAAGAGCGGGCCTCCGTCCTATCTCACTCTGCACTTCGATCCCGGGACGCAGACTTTCTCCGGTTATCTTTCCGAGGTTCGCGACGGCTTGGAACTTGGCATCGGGGTGAACCTGCCGCTCCAAGGCTGGCGGAATGCCTGGTCCAAAACCACCCCGGCCACACGCTATCTGGGGCGCTTCAATTTCACCCTCGGCAGCCAGGGAGATCCCAGCGAGATTCCGGAAGGCACTGGTTACGGAACCTTCATCATCCCGGCATCCGGCAGCTTCAACATTACCGGCATGCTGCCAGACGGAACCGCGTTTGTCTGCAATACTTTCCTCGGCCCCAATGGCCAGCTCCTGCTCTACCAGCCGATCTTCAAGATTCCTGGCAGCCTTCACGGTGCCGTCCAGGTCGTCCTGCCCGATCAGGCCGGCCCGCCTGAAACCCTCCTGCAGCCTGGCGTGGTCACGTCCCTGCAGCCGGGTCCGACATCTCCCGATGAACTTCAGTGCACCTGGAACAAACCGATGCAGGCAGACCCCAAGGACAAATCCTATCCGCAGGGTTTCGGGATCAGCTCATTGACCGTGGAAGGCGGCCTGTATACCCCGCCGGAGGCAGGTGCGGTGGTCATGGATCTTCCGGATGTGACACTGAACGCGCAGCTAAGCTTTTATGCTGCCGCCGGCGGGACGGAGTTCATGCCGCAAAACCTGACTCTCACCTCGGCAGGCAAAGCCGTGATGCCTAGCGGTTCTGAGGCGAACCCCATGAAGCTGACCTTCACCCTGAATGCCGCGACCGGGCAGTTCAATGGCGCCTTCACCCGCCGGGATGAGGATCCTGCGAAGCCGCCTCTGTATGATGACTTCACAGGCAGGCTTATTCGTGCCCAGGGCTACATCACCCGCAGTGCACGTTTCTTCGGCATCATCATCGGCAGCCCGTCACTGGGCGGCGGACCCGAGTCCATGGCCGGCCGGGGATTCTTCACGATACCGGAGATGCCCAGTCCCGATCTGTTTCCACCGGTGACCGTGGCGAATGCGAAGACGATCTCAGGACGGATCACCCTGCTGCGTAATCCTGAGGCACCACAACCGCTGATGGTCACCGTGGGAGAGGGCGGCGTCATGGTTCTGGCAGAGCATGAAAACATCGGTCCCGTGAGAGTTCCTGTGGCGATTCGGCTGACCGAGCCGCAGACCACGCGCCGGAGCTTCACGCTGAGCATCCAGCACGTCACGAGCTCCGCCTCAGATGTCTCGCTTGCCTCCACCTCAGTCGTCATTGAACCCGGCATGACGGAGGCCATCGTGATGCTCACTGCCATCAACGACAATCTCGATGAACTGGACGAGTTCTTTTACCTCAAGCTGTCTGGCGGCCCGGGTTACAATGTCTCGCCCGGCCGGTTGCCCGTCGTCATCATGGATGACGACACCGCTGTGCAGATCACACAGCAGCCGCGAAGCTTCCTCGAACAGACTGAGGGGGGCGTTGGCCTGCGGGTAGAAGCGACGGGCTCAACGCCTCTAACCTACCAGTGGCGTCGGGATGGAGCGGACATCCCGGGTGCCATCCAGCCTGAGCTGAACATCTCCCCGCTCAAAATGACGGATGGCGGCCGCTATGACGTCGTCGTGACGAATCGCGTCAACAGCGTGACGACCAAGGCCAGCAACATCAGCGTCGTCGACAGCAGTGAGAAATTCATCCCGATTGCCAGCGGTGCGAATGCCAGCCTATCACTGAGCATCACCGCTCCTGCGGGCGCGGTGAGCTTCCAGTGGTTGAAGTATCCGTCAGGCATCTCTCTGTCTGACGGCACCCGCATCTCCGGAACCAGCACGAAGACCCTCAAGATTAACAATGCCGACATTGATGACGAGGGGGACTATGTCTGCGAGGTCAGACAACCCGAGCAGATCGCGTGGGAGAATGGCATCCCCATCGGCACCATTCCGGAGACCGTGTTTTACAGTCCTATGCACCATCTGCTCATCGTCACAGAGGCGCCGGAGCTGGTCGATCTTCCGCCGCTGAACCTCCCGGAATCATCAGGAGCCGTCGCGCGGCCCTTCGCCTTCCAGGTAGACTACCAGACAGACTCCTACCGCCGCCCGGCCAGCTTCAGCGCCACCGGCCTGCCCGCAGGTCTAACCATTGATGCCGTCACAGGCCTTATCTCAGGCACCCCGACCGCGGCCGCGCTCAACCGCAGCATCACCATCACGGCCACCAACCCCGCCGGTCAGGACACCAGCACCACCACGATCACCATCGATGCGCTGCCAGCCTACGCGGTGGGCACCTTCCGCGGCTATGTGGAGCGGAATGTGGGCGAGCAGGTGAGCAGCATCCCGGTGGAGTTCCGTGCGCCCTGGGCGGACGCCGAGTTTGGCGGTCTCATCGAGCTTACCACGACAGCCAGCGGCAACTTCAGTGGCAAGCTCACTTACGGTACCAGCACACACAACTTCACGGGCGGCCTGTTTAACGCCCACGGCATGCAGCAGGAAGGAAACGCGATCATCCAGCGCACTGGCAAACAGCCGCTGTTCTTCAAGTTCTCGCTCGATGAGCTGAGCAATACTCTGGGTGGCGCACTGGATATCTCCAGCACGCTCGACACATCCGTCCCAGTTCAAGGGTGGAAACAAACCTGGTCCGCCAGCCGTCAAGCCACCGCCTACGCAGGCAGCTATACCTTCACCCTTCAGACGGAAAGCACCGACCGCTCCCCTGGCGGAGTCGGCTATGCCACCTGCACGGTACCGGCAAATGGATCGCCTTTTGAAGTGAAAGGCCGCCTGTCAGATGGAACACCCTTTGCCTCCTGCACCTTGCTGGGACCACAGGGCCAGTTTGTGATCTACCAGAGTCTCTATGCCCGTCCGGGCAGCGTCCTGGCCGGGCTGCGCCTGGGTGTCGAACCCGACGCACCAGCCGACGGGCCCGTTTTTGTGCTGGGAGAGGGCAGCCTCTACAAGCCGTCTCAAACAGATACCAGCGAAACGCTTTATCGAAATGGCATCGGCCCCTCGCTGGTCGTGATTGAAGGCGGGCGTTCCCTCACACCTCCTGTAGCAGGTCAGGTCATTCTCGACCTGGCCAATCAGGCTGACAACGCCGCCATCAATTTCGCAGCGGCCGGCATCGAGGGGTCGGGGACGCCGCCGGGCACCATCTTCCGCATTCAGCCCAATGGGAGCACCACCATGAAAACGGGTGAGGAAAACCCTGCCAAGGTTTCAGTCACCATCAAGCCGGCCACCTCAGAGTTCAGCGGTTCGCTGACGCTCAAGGATACCAATCCGCTGACCGGCACAACCCAGCTCACGCGCAGTGTGTCCTTCCAGGGTGTGTTCATTCAGCGTCCTGATGGCAGCAAGCTCGGTCGAGGTTATTTCACCTTGAGGCAGCTTCCTGAACCCGGCGTCACCACGGTCACCACAGCTCCCATTTACACAGGCTTCGTCGAGATCATGCCTGGGCCGGGCGCTTTCTGATCACCCCAAGCACGCAGGCTTGAGGTCCCGCCTCAAGCCTGTCCCGGGGTCATCAAAAGCTGCGGATAGTCGGTCATCTGCAGCAGCTTGATGCCATAGCGCTCGGCGATGAGCGGAGATTCAGAATCTGGATACACGTCACGGTAATACACCTCCTTGATGCCGTAGGAGCAGAGCATCTGCATGCAGCTTGTGCAGGGCATGGTGGTACAGGCGATCAGCTTGGCCGAGCCTCGGGTGAAGAGGCTGCAGAGATTCACCTCGGCATGAAGCATGTACTTCCGCCGGGCTTCGCGATCATCCCAAAAACCTTCAGGCGCATTGTAGCCAGGGGCGAGGCCATTGTAGGCCGTGCCGATGACACGGTTGTCTGCATCCAAAGCCACCGCGCCAACCTTGCGATAAGGATCCTCGGACCGCAGACTGGCCACATGGGCGAGCGCCATGGCATACTCGGGGATGCTGAGGCGGTTCTTCGGAGGCTGGGACATGGAGTTATGAAAGGCAGATCAATCCTCGTCGTCCGTGACATTTTTTCCACCGGCGACGATCCCACGCTGGGTGTTGGCCACGAAGTCGACAAAGACCTTGGCGTCAGGTGTGAGCTCGCCAGCGCGAAGTTCCTCGACCGCCTGCGCATTGTTCAGACCGCTGCGGTAGACTTTGCGGAAGGCGAGACGCAGTGCGCGGACCTGATCACGCGTGTAACCCGCGCGCTGCAGGCCCACGAGATTCAAGCCGCGGGCACGGGCCGGATTGCCATCCGCCGTGCAATAAGGCGGCACGTCCTGAACGATTTTCGAGCAGCCACCGATGATGGCACGGGCGCCAATGCGGCAGAACTGATGCACCGCGCTGAGGCCACCGAGGATCACGTGATCATCCACCGTCACATGACCGGCAAGCGTGCCGTTATTCGAGAAGATGACATGGTTCCCGACCACGCAATCATGCGCGATGTGCACGTAGGAGAGGAAGTTGTTGTGACTGCCGATGATGGTCTTCGCTTCAGGAGCGGTGGCGCGGTGGACGGTGCAAAACTCACGGAAGGTGTTGTTGTCACCCACTTCCAGCCAGGTCGGCTCGGCCTTGTATTTCAGGTCCTGCGTCTGCTGGCCGATGGAGCCGTAAGCATAAAATTTGTTAGCCTTGCCGATGCGGCTCGGGCCCATGATCGTCACATGATGCTGAAGCCAGCAGCCATCTCCGAGCACCACATTTTCGCCGATGATGCAGTAAGGACCGATCTCGCAGTCGGCGCCGATCTTGGCGGTGGGGTGGATGATGGCGGTGGGGTGGATCATGCTCGACATGCGCAGTGTATCGGTTCTCAGTTCACGGTTAGCTGGGACAATCAACGATCAGCGGTCAACGACGCTGAACATGAGATCGGCTTCAGAGACGACCACACCATTCACCGTGATGCGTGCGGTGGCCTGGGCGATGCTGCGCTTCACCTTCAACATCTCGGTTTCGATGATGAGGGTGTCACCCGGGAAGACAGGCTTGCGCCACTTCACGTTGTTCGCGCTCATGAAGTAACCGATCTTGCCCTGATGCTCCGGCATCTTCATCAGCACGATGCTGGCAACTTGCGCCATGGCCTCGAGCTGCAGCACACCCGGCATGACCGGATGCCCCGGGAAGTGGCCCTGGAAGAAGGGTTCGTTGATGGTGACGTTCTTCACGCCGGTGCACTTGGTCTCGCCCTCGAGACCGATGATGCGGTCCACAAGAAGGAAGGGATAACGATGCGGCAGCAGCTTCATCACCTGCGTGACATCCAGCACGGCTTCGCCCGTCGGGATGGCCAGCGGCGGCGGCACCATGCTGCGCATCTGCTTGTATTGAGCATCGATGGAGCGCGCGAGCTCCGTGTTCGGACCATGGCCTGGGCGCACGGCGATCACGTGACCCGTGATGCGACGACCGCAGAGCATGAGGTCACCGATGATGTCCAGGATCTTGTGCCTAACGAATTCATTATCAAAGCGCAGCGGCTGCTTGGAAAGCAGCGTCTCACCACGAACGACGACCGCCGCTTCCAGCGTGCCGCCTTTGATCAGGCCTTTCTCCATCAGCGGAGCGATGTCCTCATAGTAAACAAAGGTACGCGCCGGGGCGATCTCCTTCTCATACACCTCGGGATTGATCTCCAGGGAGATGAACTGGGTGAAGCGGCCGCCAGGGCCCACGTTCGTGCAGCTGATGCGGAACTTCTTGTCAGGCACGATGGTCAGGATGGTGCCGTCACGAGTCTCCTGGTAGATCGGCTCGCGGATCTCAAAGACTTTGCGCGGAGCATTCTGGGCCACGATGCCCGCCTTCTTGATGAGTTCCACGAAGGGTTGCGAGCTACCATCGACGATCGGCGGCTCATTGGCATCCATCTCGATGATGGCATTGTCCACACCCATGCCGGTCAGGGCGCTGATCACGTGCTCCACGGTGTGCACGTTCACCCCGCCTTCGGCGATGGTGGTGGCGCGCTCGACCTTCTGCACTTTCTCGACCAGGGCCGGGATGAAAGGTTTGTCCTCCAGATCAATGCGGCGGAACTTGAAGCCAAAGTCCTCAGGCGCTGGCTGGAGCGTGAGGGTCACCTGCTCTCCCGTATGGAGGGAGATGCCGGTGATGGAGGCTGGCTTGGCGAGAGTGTGCTGGCGTTCAGAGGCGGACATGGTTCGGGCCTCTGGTTTTAGCCGGGCGCACTCCCGGGGTCAAAGAGAAAGGATGGCTCTCTCCCCTCTCAGGCCACAGACGCCGTGAGATCCGTCATGGCCGTCCGGGCATCCGAAGGGCCGAAGAACGAGGTCCCGCAGACGAAAAGGTTGGCACCGTGGCGTTTGGCGATGGGGGCGGTGCTGGCGTAGATGCCGCCATCGACCTCCAGGTGATATTTCAGGCCGTGGGCATCGCGGTAATCACGCGCCGCCTCGAGCTTGGGCATGGTTTCCTTCTCCATGAAGGGCTGGCCGCCAAAACCTGGGACCACAGTCATGATCAAAAGGAGGTCAATCATGTGGGCGTAAGGGATCGCCGCATCAAAGGGGGTGTCCGGATGCAGGGCCAGACCGCACTGCTTCCCGGCAGCACGGATGCGCTTCAGGGTGTCAGCCACGGAGGTGTCGTAACGGGCCTCGACGTGGATGGTGATATTATCCGAACCAGCCTTCAAAAAGCGCTCCAGGTAGTGATCTGGGCGATGGATCATCAAATGCACGTCCAAGAACATGGTGGGAGAGGCTTTCCGCACCACGCCGACCATCTGAGGACCGAAGGAGATGTTGTCCACAAAGGCGCCGTCCATCACATCCAGGTGCAGCCACTGGGCGCCAGCTTCCTCAGCCCGGGCCACTTCAGAGCCTACTTTGGACCAGTCGGCAGCGAGGAGGGAGGGAAGGATCAGGGGCGTTTCGTGAGTGACGGTGGGCATGAGGTCGATCAAGCACGCAGCCCGAGGGCCGCGCAATGACGAAGTTTTCATGCCTTGCATGAAGGGTGACGAGGACCAACTGCAGCCATCGTTGATCAGTCTCGCTGACAAAATAGCATGTTCTTAAAATTCTAACCCTATGCTTGCCACGAGTTGTAAGGTTATGGTAAACCCGCATTTTCCCCCTCTAAATGCCCTCCCCCACTCCATGCCTGACCGTCCTCGCGATTGGTCTCGCCTGCTCACTCTGTGATGCGGCGACACGGTCATGGACGGATGTCACGGGACGAAAGGTGGACGCCGAGTTCGCCGGCATGCGAGGAGACAGCGTGATGCTGAAGCTGCCCTCGGGTCAGACGGTGCCTTATCCGTTGTCCAAACTGAGCGCCGAAGATCAGGCTTTCATTCAAACCCAGGCCGCCGGAGAGAGCGCTCCTGCGTCCCCCACAGCACCTGCGGCACCGCCTGCAGCGGATGTGAAGCGCGTGCCGATCGAGAAGCGAGTCTGGCCGCAGCAGGTCGAGGTGCCTGCACGCTCCATCGAGATTGCGGTGGTGTCGGAAAATGCCGCTGAGCGGAAGTATCTGTATCAATCCGAAGCCTTCGAGTTCACTTCCCAGGCCAAGCTGGCGGGCAGTGTGATGAAGGAAGTGGCCCGCACCTTTGAAGCCACTCGTTCCCTGGTCGATGCGCTGCCTTGGGGCATCGTCTGCAAACCACCGCAGGGCAGGCCGCGCTTCCTGGCCGCCCTCTACGAAACGAGGGATGACTACATCGCCGCAGGTGGTCCGGAAAACTCGGGCGGCGTCTACAGCAGCGGGGACAAGACCTTTAAGATCCCCTTCCCCAGCCTCGGCATGGAAAAGCGGGGGCAGACTTACTTCAAGGACGACAACTATAGCAACGGCACGCTGGTCCATGAGATCACGCACCAGCTCATGGATGACTACCTGGCCTTCCTGCCGAAGTGGATCATCGAGGGCACGGCTGAGTATACCGAAATGCTGCCTTACAAGTCCGGGACCTTCCGGGCTGATGCTCACAAGAGCGGTCTGAAGGAAGACACCAAGCTCTGGGAAGAGCGGGAGCACTTCAGCCTCCAGATCCCGAACCTGGAGAAGATGATGACCATGAGCCGGGACGCCTGGGATGCTGAATGCTCCACGCCCCAGAAGATGCGGGACATGTACCACCGCTCTCAACTGCTGGTCTACTTCTTCTGCCACCTGGACGGTGACGGAAAAGGCACCCGGCTCATCCAATTTATGGAGGCTGCGTATGGCCAGGTGGCCGAACTGCGCGCCTTCTTTGCCGATCCACGCGTAAAACGCATGGACGGCGGCCGCTTCTCTTACCCCCGCGACTTCCCTCCGCCTGATATGAATTCCGAAACCGCCCCCTTCAAAAACCTCAGTATTCTCGTTGCCGAGCGACCGTATCAGAAGCTCGCGCAGGAGATCGTGGATGGCTACAAGACCATCGGTGTGAAGATCACGGTGACGCCCTGACCAGGCCTCATGGCCGGGCTGAAAGCGGTTCCCCAAAGAACCTGAACCAGCCTGACTAACGATTCGTTCATCCCCCGGCCACAGGATCAAAGAACCCTAAACCACGGTAAACACCCCTCCTGGGCTTGCCAAAGCCCCCATCCCGCCCACTATCCCGCCCCCCGTGGCGGCAGACCCCGCCTCCTCCCTATCATGTTTGACTGGATCATTAGAAAAATCATCGGCACCAAGAATCAGCGCACTGTGAAGCGTCTGCAGCCGGTCGTGGCCGAGATTAACCGCATCGAACAGCAGCTCCAAAACGAGTCTGACGAGGCTCTGCGTGAACGCTGCGCGAACTGGAAAGCCCAGTTCCGCGTGTTTCACACCCCGCAGTTCCTGGGCGGTGTGTCGCTGCGCATCGCGGATGAGGAGACGGTGGACGCCTGCCTGAAGCATGTCGCGGGTTACTTTGGCGGCCTGAAGAGCCACTTCCCTTCCCTGGAGAGCGACTATCTGGCCGAGAGCGCCTGGAGCAGCGCCAGCCTGGATGACAAAAAAGCACGCATCGACCGCGCCCGCGAAGCCTGGAACGAAATCCAGCCGAAGTTCGCGGCCATCGAGTCCAAGATGCTCAATGACATCCTGCCGGAAGTCTACGCCGTGGTGAAAAACACCGCGCGTCGTCTTTGTGGCCAGGAGCACACCGTCTGTGACACACCGCTGAAGTGGAACATGATCCATTTCGACGTTCAGCTCGTCGGCGGCATTGCCCTGCATCGCGGCATGATCGCTGAAATGGCCACGGGTGAAGGCAAGACGCTCGTCGGCACTCTGCCGGTGACGCTGAACGCACTGACCGGACGCGGCGTGCACGTGATCACGGTGAACGACTACCTCGCCCGTCGTGACTCGGAGTGGATGGGTTACCTCTACAAGTTCCTCGGCCTAACCGTGGGTGTGATTCAGAACGACCAGCCGAGCCACGTCCGCCATCAGCAGTATCAGTGTGACATCACGTACGGCACGAATAGCGAGTTCGGCTTCGACTACCTGCGTGACAACGGCATGGCCTCCAGCAAGGACCAGCAGGTGCAGCGCGGCCACTACTTCGCCATCGTGGACGAAGTGGACTCCGTGCTCATCGATGAAGCTCGTACACCCCTGATCATTTCCGGCCCTGTGGCCGCCGCGGAGAGCAATCACCAGTATGAGCGCTACAAGCCGCTGGTGGACCAGCTCGTGCGCCGTCAGAACACTCTTTGCAACCAGCTCGCCAGCGAGGCCAAGGCCCATGGTGAGAAGGGTGAGTGGGAAGAGGCCGGCAAGAAGCTCTTCCAGGTGAAGCTGGGTCAGCCGAAGAACCGCGCGCTGATGCGCGCCATGGAAGATCACGAACTGCGCCGCGCCACCGAGAAGGCCGAGCTGCGCACCTATGAAGACACGCAGAAGAAGGACCTCTTTGCCCTCAAAGAAGACCTCTACTACTTCATGGAAGAGAAGAGCCACGACGCTGACCTCAGCGAGAAGGGCCGCAATTTCCTCAGCCCTGATGATCCAGATGCCTTCGTGCTGCCAGATCTGGCCACGCTGTATTCCGAGATCGATGGTGATGCCTCCACCACGGAGCAGCAGAAGCAGGAGAAGAAAGCCGAGCTGCAGGACCGCCTGAGCTTCCAGGGCCAGCGCATCCACCAGATCAGCCAGCTCCTGCGTGCCTACTGCCTCTATGAGAAGGACGTCGAGTACGTCGTCGAAGATAACAAGGTCATCATCGTGGACAGCCAGACAGGTCGTAAGATGGCCGGCCGCCGCTGGAGTGATGGTCTGCATCAGGCCGTGGAAGCCAAGGAAGGCGTGCAGATCGATGCCGAGACGCAGACTCTCGCCACCATCACGATTCAGAACTACTTCCGCCTGTATCAGAAGCTGGGCGGCATGACGGGTACCGCTGAAACGGACGCAGCCGAGTTCCATGACATCTATGGCCTGGATGTGCTGACGATCCCGACGAACCGCGCCGTGCTGCGCGCTGACCAGAACGACAGCATCTACAAGACACGCCGTGAAAAGTACAATGCCGTGATCGAGATGATCCGCGAGCGCCACGCCAAGGGCCAGCCGCTGCTGGTGGGCACAGCCAGCGTGGAAGCTTCCGAGACGGTCAGCCGCATGCTGAAGCTGCAGAAGATCCCGCACGCGGTGCTGAATGCCAAGTATCACCTCCAGGAGGCCGAGATCGTGGCCCGTGCCGGTCAGAAAGGCGCTGTGACCATCTCCACCAACATGGCGGGTCGTGGCACGGACATCAAGCTGGGCGCGGGAGTCTCCGAACTCGGCGGCCTCATGGTGCTGGCCACGGAGCGTCACGAGTCCCGTCGTGTGGACCGTCAGCTCCGCGGACGCTGTGCCCGTCAGGGTGACCCGGGTGAGAGCAAGTTTTTCCTCAGCTTTGAAGATGATCTCATGCGCAACTTCGGTGCTGCCGAGCGCATGACCAAGATCATGGAGCGCTTCGGCATGGCCGAGGGTGAGGAACTGCAGCATCCCTGGCTCAACCGCAGCGTGGAAACCGCGCAGAAGCGTGTGGAGCAGCGCAACTACGTCTGGCGCAAGCGCGTGCTGGAATATGATGACGTGATGAACCAGCAGCGTGAGGTGATCTATGAGCGCCGTAACGATGCGCTGGAAAGCAATGACCCGCGCCTGCTCATCAATGACGCCGTCGAAGAGGGCATCACCGAGCGCCTGAGCGAGTTCGTGCCTAACGAAAAGGGCAGTGACATAGAGCCCAACTACGAAGCCCTGCTTCAGTGGTTGAACAGTACCTTCCCTCTCGGCCTGCGCGAGATCCCCGAGGAGTTCAAGAGCCTCAGCTTCGAAGAGCAGTCTACTTGGGTGAAGGACAAGGTGATGGCCGCCTATGATCTCAAGATCAGCGGCGCCAATCCACAGGCGCTTCAGGAGATCGAGAAGATGATTCTTCTCAATGCCATCGACCGCCTCTGGCAGGAGCATCTGTATGCGCTGGATGCCTTGAAGGAAGGCATCAGCCTGCGCAGCTACGGTCAGAAGGACCCGCTGATCGAGTTCAAGCAGGAGGCTTTCTCCATCTTCTCCGAACTGATGCGCAACATCAACGGCGAGATCGTCAACAACCTCTTCAAGAGCACCCAGCAGCTCGCCGCGTTTGAGCAGTTCCTGGCCCAGCTCGCCATGATGCAGAGCAGCAGCAGCATTGATGGTGGCCAGCTGCCCGTGCAGATCCAGCCCCAGCAGCAGGCGCCGAAGCCCCAGGAAGAAGAAGCCCCCAAGCCCTTTGATCCAGGTCGCGAAGGGCCGAAGCTCATCCTGCCGACAGGTGTCCCTCAGACCCAGCGCCGCGCCGTGCCACAAAACATCGGCCGCAACGATCCCTGCCCCTGCGGCAGCGGGAAGAAGTACAAGCAGTGCTGCGGACGCATGGCGTGAGCCTAGCCCAACCATTCATGAACAACGACGCGGACAGTGATGTCCGCGTTTTTGTTTGTGGGCTTGTCTCGCGGTGATGCTGTCCTTTAGCATTCACGCATGAATGATGATCCACAGCCACCTCGCCAAAGATGGGTATGCCTCCAATGGGGTGTCGTTATTGTTTGCCTCCTGCTCGCCTGGGCTCTCATCTATCCTTCGTGTGGAATGATCAGTCACATGTCTGAGCAGACCAGCGCCATCAACAACTGC
This sequence comes from Prosthecobacter gellanilyticus, assembly GCF_007992435.1. GTDB lineage: Bacteria > Verrucomicrobiota > Verrucomicrobiia > Verrucomicrobiales > Verrucomicrobiaceae > Prosthecobacter > Prosthecobacter gellanilyticus. The sequence goes on from NZ_BKAG01000014.1 coordinate 20,034, forward strand.
CTGCAAATCATCATGGCGATGAAAATCTGGGCAGCCGATGAAAAGGGTGTGTTTCCTGATGCCAAGCTTCCCGCCACGGCAACTGTCAATGACGTCTTCCGCACTCTGATCCGCGATGAAATCATCCACGATGAAAGGATTTTCGGAGCACGTCTCACGCCTTTCAAGCCGGATGGTCAAATCGGTGCGGCGCCGAACTTTGCCCAGGCACTTCAACCTGGAGAGAATCACTGGATGATGATGGCCGGACTTAACAATGACTCGCTTGCCACCAACGCTCCATTTGTCTTTGAAAACACGCTCAACCCCGCCTGGCCCCTGACATGGCGGATGGACAAGCAGAAGCAGCCTGTGCGAGGCCGCACGTGGTTAGGAGACAAGATCATCATCGGGCGCCTCGACCACACGGTGACCCTTGAGAAGCTCGTGCGTGAGAAGGGCGCGTTGACACTGCCCGCCAAGCTCCGTCACGCCGTCGAACAAGACATGAAGGCGCCTATCCGCATTCTGGACATCGAGGAGAAGAAGTAGGGCACCGTCTCCCAGGGCCAACGGCCTGCTACTCCTTAGCCCAGGGCAACGCCCTGGGTTTCGAGGAATACCGACACCTCGTGTGATCCAGAGCGCCGAAGGTGCGATGCTCGACTCCTCAGGCACATTCGCCGACACAACCTCCGGCGTCGAGCATCGGCCTTTCAGGCCTCCACATCCTCTAACGGGAAATGAACTCGCCAAATCCCAGGGCGTTGCCTTGGGCTAAGGAGCATCGCCTCTTTGAGGCTCCATGGAGTTCACAGGAATCGCCCCTTTAAAGCTCCGCATCAATCCCAGACATACCGCTCATCCCACTGCACTTCGTAGCGTGTCAGCAGAGTGCGAAACTCGTCCTGAAAGGTGATCACACGATGATGAGATTCCTGATTCTGGACATATTTGATGACGGTTCGCTTCTGTGACGCCGCCACCGAAAAGGCACCATAGCCACTTTGCCAGCCAAACCCGCAGCGGGTTTCCTTCTTCATCCACTTGCTGCTGCTCGTCTTCATCTTCTCAATAGTGTCGGCCACGGTCATCGTTCTCGATAACGCAAAGAAAGCGTGAACATGATCAGCCGTACCGCCCACTTGAACTGACACATTGCCAAGCTCATCCAACACAGATGCCAGATAGGCATGGAGACGCGGAAGCATAGACGGAATAACCATGGGCTGACGATCCTTCGTACTGAACACGGCATGAACCAGGATCTGAGACAAAGACTGCGGCATGCAGTCAATCTAGAGCAATACCATCTGCGCCGTCACGCCTGAATCTGGCACCCTGATTTCAAATGTGCCTGGCCATATCGCGGTGGTCTTAAGCCTCGAAGAGGCGAAACTCCTTAGCCCAGGGCAACGCCCTGGGTTTCGAGGAATAACGACACCTCGTGTGATCCAGAGCGCCGAAGGTGCGATGTTCGACTCCTCGGGCACATTCGCCGACACAACCTCCAGCGTCGAGTATCGGCCTTTCAGGCCTCCATGTCGTGTAAAAGCATATCTTCCCGCCAAATCCCAGGGCGTTGCCCTGGGCTGAGGAGGGACGGGCCTTCGGCCCTAAAGCGAGACTACCCACATCAATCTCACAGATCACTGGCCGCCTGCATGTCGCGATAGTTCCGCCCTCCAAATGCCAATTGTGGATAGCTCGCCGTGCTTGGCATTCAAGGGAAACACGTTCACTTTGAGGGCCCATGCGCATCCTTCTCGCCAGTGACAAATACAAAGGGTCTCTCACGGCCACCCAGGTGGCGGCCACGCTGCGGCGTGTTTTGGAAAAGGAGATCCCCGGCGTGGTCTGTGATGTGTGCCCCATCGCGGATGGCGGTGAAGGCACGACGGAGGCGATGATCACGGCACTCGGTGGCGAATGGGTGGAGGTGCCGACGTTTGATGCGCAAGGTCGTGCGGTGACGGCACGCTACGGCCTGATCTCAACAGGAGATGCTTTGGAAGCAGTGATGGAGATGAGCGCCGCCTCAGGACTGGCGATGGTGAGCGACAGGCCGCTCGATCCCACGACGGCAAGCACCTATGGTACGGGCGTGATGATGCAGGATGCACTTGAGCGTGGTGCGCAAAAAATCCTTATCGGCATCGGCGGCAGTGCCACGAATGACGGTGGCACGGGCATGGCGCAAGCGCTGGGTTTTCACTTCCTCGATGCAGCAGGCAAGACCCTGGAGTGTGTGCCGCGGGATCTGGACCAGCTCGCCAGCATCACCACACCTCCGGTTAGGCCGATCAAGGTGCAGGTGGCCTGTGACGTGAATAATCCGCTGCTCGGGCCCCAGGGCTGCACGCGCGTCTATGGCCCGCAGAAGGGCGTGAACTGCTTTGACTTCTTCGAGTATCGCCTGGGCAAACTTGCTGATGGGGTGAAACGGCAGCTAGGTGTGGATGCGGCTGAGGTGCCAGGCGCTGGTGCCGCAGGTGGTCTGGGCTACGGCCTCATCGCATTTTGCGGAGCGGAGCTCGTCAGCGGCTTTGACCTTGTGGCGGATGCCGTGAATCTGAAACAACGCATCGCCGCAGCCGATCTCGTGATCACGGGTGAAGGTCGGCTGGATGCGCAAACCTTGCATGGCAAGGGGCCGGTGGGTGTGGCGCAGATGGCGAGGGCGATGGGCAGGCGCGTGGCGGCCTTTGCCGGTGCCATTGATGAGTCCCCTGCCCTGCGGGCGCACTTTGATCTCGCTCACGCGATCAAGCCGGCGGAGATGCCGCTGGCAGAGGCCATCGCACGTGCGGAGGAACTGCTGGAAGCGGCTGTGCGGAAAGCGATGCCGGAGATTCGCGCGCTGCTGGGGTAGTCCAGGCGCGGGCTTGGCAAGTTCAGTTGCTTGAAGAACAGCGCATTTTCGTGACACAGGGCTTGAGATGAAGTTCCGTGTCCGCAGATTGGCGGCACATGCTGCGCTTCCAACTCTTTGACTTTCCGATCGTCGTTCACTGGATGTTCTGGGTGACCATGGCCATCCTGGGCGGCGCGGAGAACGCCAATACTCCGCGTGGCGTGCAGGCGCTGATCGGCTGGGTATTGGCAGGTTTTGTCTCCATCGTGATTCATGAGCTGGGGCATGCCTTTGCCATGCGCCGGTTCGGGGCAAAGCGTGTGGACATCCTGCTCTATGGCTTCGGCGGGCTGGCCCGGTGCAGCCAGTGGTTCTCACGCTGGGAAGACATCATCGTCAGCACAGCAGGACCGGCCGTCCAGATCGCAGCGGGTCTCGTCTTCCATCTGCTGTTCGCCAAGGTGGGTCGCTCCAATGCCTTCCTGTTCTCCTTCGCCGACTCTTTTTACTATGTGAGCATCTGGTGGGCGCTGCTGAATCTGCTGCCCATCATTCCGCTGGATGGCGGACACATCTGCCGCGCTTTTTTGGCGAATCGTAAGCGCACGGCGCTGATCATCAGCATTGTCTGCGCCGTGGGAATAGGGATCTATTTCCTTCAACGAGGCAGCATGCTTTCCGGACTCTTTTTCGGCATGATGGCGCTCAACAACTGGAAGGAACTCCAGGGCGAGCCACAGATCCCCATGGGTGGCCGCTAAGACCACCCCAAAGCTTTACGCGGCGCGCAAACGGCTGCTCCACCGGGAATCTCCCGCCAGAGTACCGCGGAGGAATTGCTCCGCCTCCTGGCAGTTCTTCTTCGGGTCCAGAGGCAGGCGCAGGGAAAGTTCGAGGCCCTGAGGTTCCAGGCGCCTGGCGGAGATCGTGCCGCCATGCAGATGCATGGTGACATAGCAGGCCATCATGTTCACCCCGAAGTCATCCGGCTTGCGGCTGCGGGTGTAGAAGGGATCAAAGAGGTTCGCACCACTGTCGTTCGGACCACCCCAGCAGCCATTGTCTGTGAGGGTGATGACCGCATAACTCTCTCCGAGACCATCCTGCTCGATGTGGGCGCGCAGAAGGATCTGATCTCCGGGCTGGAGATGGGTGATCTCCTCAATGAAGAGCAGACGCAGCATCTGGCGGAAGCGTTCGCCATGCACAAAGAGATTGGGCATGCCGATCGCGACCTCGGCATCAAAGCGGATCTGCTTCTCCATGAAGTGCCCGGAGTAGGCCGCATACGTTTCATTGAAGATCGCCGCCATGTTGACCTCCTCACTGCGCTCCAGCTTGCGAGCATGAGAGGCATGAGCCAGGTTCGTGAGCAGGTTCTGGATGCGGTCCAGCTGGCTCACGGCCTGCCCCTGGGTCTCGATCCAGAAGGAAGGGTCCTGGGGATGACGCGCGTCGATCTCCTCCATGAGCTTCATGGGAGCCAGATCAATGAAGGCACGCACCACGGTGAGCGCATTGCGCAGGTGATGGTTCAGCCCCTCGGCCAGGATGCCCATGCCGCTGACCTTGTCCGCCATGAGCTGCGTGCGGATGTCGTCCGCCTTCTCATAGAGCAGGCGATCACGGTGCAGCATGGCCTGATAAGCCTCCATGCCCTCCGCCAGTACCGCGGCGAGGTGGTCTGGGTCCATGGGCTTGTGCAGGTAGCGCCAGGCCCGGCCGTCATTCACACACTTCACCGCAGTCTCGTAGTCGGTGAAGGCGGTGACCAGGATGCGGATCATGTTAGGCTGGAGGAGGCGCACGCGCTCCATGAGCTCCACGCCCGTTTCTCCAGGCATCCGCTGGTCAGTCATGAGAATGCCGATGCGCGAACCAAACTCCTCGATGATGCGGTAACCGTCCGCAGCATTCGTGGCCGTATGGATGACGTACTCATCCTCAAAGCACTTCTGGAAGTAGTGCAAAGCTCTCTCTTCATCATCCACATACAGGATGTGATAGCGGCTGACCTTTTCTTGAATCATGCGGGGGGTTGGAAACTCAGGATGAACTCGGTGGAGCGGCCAGGCTCACTGCGAGCCTCGATGCCGCCACCCATGCCCTGCATCATGCGATAGCAGAGAGAGAGGCCCAGGCCCATGCCCTTTCCGACCTCCTTAGTGGTAAAGAATGGATCAAAAATACGCTGGAGAACGTCCGTCGGGATGCCGGTGCCGTTATCCTTCACACTCAGCATGGTGCCTTCTTCCTTGTAGGAAATCAAGCTCACCTCGATGCAGGGGTCTTTTCGGCGCTCCAGGGCATCCAGGCTGTTCTGGATGAGATTGATGAAGACCTGCACCACATGATTTTCATCGCCGAGGACGTAGATGGCCTGGGGGATGGAGATTTTCAGATCCACGCTGGAGTCCAGCACCTGCTTCTTCATCAGGCGGGCAGCGCGGTCGGCTACCTGCTTGAGATCGAGCACCATGTTTCCCCTGCCCTCCGGGTGGGCAAAAGTGCGCAGATCAGAAACGATGCCCGCCACGCGGTCCACTCCCTCTCCGATATCCGCCAGGATCTGCTCCACCTGCTCTGTGACATCCGGCGGCATGGTCTTGCTCTTCTTCTTCAGTACAAAGACCGCCGACTTCACAAAGTTCAGCGGATTGTTGATCTCATGCACAATGCCTGCGCTGAGCCTGCCGATCGAGGCGAGCTTTTCATTCTGGGTGAGCTGGGCCTCAGTCTCGCGCAGGCGCTTGAAGGTGGAAGTCAGCTCGTAGTTCCGATCCCTGAGTTCCTCGCGCTGGGCCTCGACCTTGCAGCGGTGCACAAACTCCCGCAGACGGATGCCGTGGTGCTGACGGGCGCCGAAGTATAGGATGGCACAGGTCAGCAGGATAAAGAGCGTGTTATTGATGAAGAGGCCGTTGGCCTTCAGACCACCCGCGAAATCCAGATTGGGCACCGTGGCTGCGAGGTAGCAGATCAAAACGAGGCCCACCGTGATGCCGATCTCCTTGAAGGTCCAATGGAACACAAAGGAGGTGCCCATGAGACAAAGAATGAGGCCCGCGTAATAACCTGAACCGGCATCACCTGAGAGATACATCATCACGCAGATCGCAATGGCTGGCAGCAGCGGCAGGATGACGGGATAGACGCGGTGATACTTGGCCGCCCACGGCCGGTCCAGCGCCAGCAGCAGCGGCACGCACAGCAGGGAGCAGATCAGTCGCAGGAAGAGAAAGTCCCAGAAATGATCAGGATACGCGAACCAATCCAACACGGAGCAAAACGGCACCAGCACCATCACAAACCAAGCACCCAGCCTGGCATTGCGAATGTTCAGACCCTGCATCTCCCCCACAAAGCGGGTGGAACTCTCGGCTCTCAGCAGGAGCTTGGGATCAACTTTCGGTGCCGCTTGGGGAGTTATCTCCACGTCTTCCCTTACCGCCGTGAAGTGCAACGGCGTCGTGACAGGAGGGAGACTGGCAACGGCTGACATTCGATTATGGAATTTACAATAATTACACTGGGCTTACAAAAACGCAAATACAACATGACATTCTTTCTCAACTTTTCTCTGAGCTTCCTGGCTACTTGCCTCTGAATGAGGGCATTAACGATTTCCAAAAGGGGTGTAAAATGTGATAGCTAGTTTCTTCAAAATCGAATTTTGCCCACGTTAACACTACGAATCGACGCGACAATAACCTTAGGCAAAGAGCTGCTGAACAAATATTCGGTGAGCTCTGTCGAAGCAAGTCCATGATCTCCCGAGGACGACTCTCTGCACACCGCTGGTTGGTTTACGCTTCCTTGCCAGCCCTCTCACTGCTGGCGCTAAGCACCTTCGTCAGGGGAGACACCCGTGAACTTGCGGAGAAGGCACGGCAGCACGCGGTACAGGACGGCTCCTTTGCCTCACGTCTGGTTCATGCAGCCCTGGACCGCCCCCACAAGGCGGTGCGCTATGACCCGGCCTATGTCAGCCTGACTTATCCGGGAGGCGATGTGCCTGCGGACACTGGCGTCTGCACGGATGAGGTCATCCGCAGCTACCGCACGCTCGGCTTTGATCTGCAAAAGCTGGTTCATGAGGACATGAAGCGCGCTTTTTCCGCCTACCCAAAGAACTGGGGCCTAACCACAACTGACAAAAACATCGACCACCGTCGCGTGCCTAACCTTCAGGCTTTCTTCAAGCGACAGAAGGCTTCCCTGCCCGTGACTCAAGAGCCTGCAGACTACAAGCCGGGAGATCTCATCACCTGCACCGTGGCTGGCAAACTGCCGCACATCGCCATCGTCGTGCCAGCACCGGACGGCAGCGAGCGCCCCTGGATCGTACATAATATTGGCCAGGGCCCGCAGTGTGAGGACCGGCTCTTTGAATTCCCGCTGACCGGGCACTATCGCTGGCATCCGGGGAAGTAATGACCTCACGGCCACAGACCAAGATTCATTTCTTGGCCTCAGGCTGGAGATACTTCTTCTGAAACTCCACGGCCGCGTCCTTGCCTTCAGCAATCCAGGCCATCTCCTCGGCGCGGATGCTTTCATTGAGCTTTTCTCCCTGGTTCAGAGCCGATTGAAGAATGCTCTTATAATAGGCCTCGTCCCGGCGGGTGGATGAACTGGCATTCTCAAAGAGTTTCGAGTAGCGCTTCTTCGCCTGCGGATCCTCGCTCTTGAACATGGCGTGCATGTAGCAAAGAGAGGCCAGATAAGAAGGCCCCTGCCTGGTCGCTCCCACCCGCAGCAGGTCCCCCAGGGCCTCCAGCAAGATGGGGTTGTCGAAGTCGGCAAAGAACATCATCCCCGTCACACCACGCACAGCCGCCTGAATCTGGGCCTCCTCAAGCCGCAGGTTCTTCCCTGCTTCCTTGGACACGCCACCAGCCTCCATGCGCGCCACCATGGCGGCAAAACCGCGAAGCATGTCAGGCCTGAATCCGGCTTCATCCTCGACGGCTCCCTTCTCTTCGAGAATCCACAGCACGAGCCACTTTTGATACTTCTCACGTCCGAAGTGCGCGTTGGCATTGATGCTGAGCGCACGATCAATGTGTTTCAAGGCCTCGCGAAGCTCGCCTGTATAGATGTAGAAGGTGCCCAGGTTCGAATAGGTCTCGTAGATGCCCGGCATGAGCTTGTCCTTCTTATACATCGTGGCAATGGCCGCCTTGTGATCGCCTAACTTATGCTGGGACACGGCCAGATCATCATAATCGAGAGCCGCGGCCTTCTTGTCATTCACCAGGGTCTGCTTCTTCGCCACTCGCCACTGGTGAAACTCACGCGAGTGCCGCGCAAACGTGCCGGCAATCAGGGCAGACACATCGGGAAACCTTTTCGTTTCAGAGGCCAGCGTCTCACTATCCCACAGACATCCACGCACAGGACTCTGAAAAGCGAGCATCAGGCAGACAAGAAGCACCGGGGGGAGTTTCATATCCGGCAAAGGCTAGCCGATCCGTCGCTTTCCCAGCAAGCTTAAAGCTCGCCGACCTTGCTTCGAATAAAAACCATTGGCTTGCATCCCCACATGTCCCCAGCCACCCATCGCCCTTACATGAAAAAATCCTGGCTCGCCGCGCTTGTTCTTCTTCCAGTCGTCATCGCTGGATTCATGCGGCTGCGCCTCGAGACGGACATTCTGGCGACACTGCCTGCCGAGGTGCCGGAGGTGCGGGCGCTGAAGCTGCTGCGGGATGGGTTTGCGGGCGGGAGTGATTTGATCATTGCCCTGGAGGCAGAGGATGAAGCGACGTCCGAAGAACTGACAACGAGTCTCGCGGAACGTCTGCAGAAGCGCACGGATCTGGTGAAGGAGGTGCGCTGGGCGCAGCCGATGGAGGCGCAGGCAGAATCGGGAGCCGCGTTGCTAGCCTGGTGTGTGCAGAATGCGGACCCGGTAAAGCTGAAGGAGGTGCAAGCGCGCCTGGAAGGCGATGGAGCGAAGGCTCAGCTTCAGAAGGCGCTGAAGTCCGTGGGCGGCTCTTTGGATGCGGAGAAGGTGCAGCGTGCCTCTTATGATCCGCTGGGCTTGCTGGACAGTCTGGACACCTCGGCAGCGGGCGCGCTGGAAGGTTCGCTCTTCGGACTGGTGTCTGAAGACGGGGCTTTTCGTGTGCTCATGGTCACGCCGGCCACGGGTGTGGGCAATTACAAGGCAGCGGGAGCCTGGCTGGAGCAGATGAAGGGCGAGATCGCGCAGGTGACGAAAGATGAAACGGTGACCGTGCGCTACACGGGCGAGCCTGCCTTTCAGGCGGAGATCGGCGCAGGCATTGAAAAGGACATGTCGAGCACGATTGGCATGACGGAGGTGTTCATCGCACTGCTGTTCTGGATCATGTTTCGCCGATTGAAACCGCTGATGTGGATTCAGGGACTGGTGATGCTGAGCATGGTGCTCACACTCGGATTCGGTGGCTTGATCGTGGGCAAGCTGAGCATCATGTCCCTCGGCTTCGCGGCCATCGTGCTGGGGATCATCGTGGACTATGCAGTGCTGATCATTCAGGAGGCGAGACAGCACCCGCAACTTGATGCGAAGGCTTTGAGAAAGCTTGCGGCACCAGGGATCGCTGCAGGAGCCTGCACCACCGCAGTGGTGTTTCTCTCCCTGCTCTTCAGCGGCTTGCCTGGACTGGCAGAGATGGGACTGCTGGTCGCGATTGGGGTGATCGTGGGCCTGGGCGTGATGGTGTTTTTCGCGCCGAAACTGGCGGCAGGAAAGCAGATGGAGCAAATGGTGACAACACGACCTGCGTGGCATTCCAATCGCGGAATCGCGATGGCTGGCACGCTGATTTTGGTGCTTGGCATTGCGGGCACCTTCGCGGTCAAGGGCATGCCAAGCTTCCTGACCAGTGCCGAGGCGCTGCGCCCAACTAAAAGTGAGGCCATGGATACTTTCCAGTGGGTGCAGGAACGACTGGGACGAAACACTGAGGCCAGTGTGCCAGTCCTGATCACTGGTCCTGCTGCTGATCTGCGCGCGAAGACCGAGGCCCTCAGTGTGAAACTGGACGCTGCGGTAAAGGCAGGCACGCTTGTGCGCCACATGATGCCGACCATGCTGGTCAGTGATCCGCAGGCTCAGGCAGCTAACAAGGCCTTCATCGAATGGCTGCTGCGGGAGCAACCGCGCCTGGAAAAAGAGATCGATGAGGCAGGCTTTACCGAAGCGGCGATGGGTCTGCTGCGCGGCGTGTGCGGTGTGTGGAAGGCCGGTGATACCGAAGCCGCCGCAGCATCCATTCTGCATCGCATCCTGGCCACCGGCGAACGTGCCGAGAATGCCGACATGGCGAAGGGGGAGGGCGTGGTGCTGGCCTCGGTCAGTCTGCCGGGAACACCGGGACTGCCTGACCGGGCGAAGCTTGCCGAGTTGCAGAAGATCCTGACGCCGGACACGGGAGCCTGGGTCGCAGGCTGGGAGACACTGGGTGGCGCATTGTCATCACTGGTTAGGCAGGATTTGAACAAGCAGTTGATGCCGATCGTTGGCTTGATCGCCCTGACGCTCTTCATCACCTTCCGTCGCTGGCGGGACTTGGTGCTGTCCGTGCTGCTGCTGGCGGGTGGCCTGGGTGCGCTGGCCGCCACCATGAGCCTGCTTGGCCAGGGCTGGAACCTCGCCAGCCTCGCTGCCATTCCGCTGCTGCTCGGCACGGGCATTGATTACGGCATTCACATCCTGCTGGCGCTGCAACGCACGGGGAATGACATCCGCACCGTGCAGGCCACCACCGGCCGCGCGGTGTTCTTCTCCGGCATGACGACAGTGATCGGGTTCTCCAGCCTCTTCTTTGCCGGCAATCGCGGCATCTCCAGCCTCGGCCTCGCCTGCTGCCTCGGCACGCTGTGGATCCTCATGATCGTGCTCTGGCTGCTGCCGCACTGGCGGGCCTGGCTGGGTGCGAAGAAGGCGGAGTGACGCTTACTGCTTCTGAATCTTGAGGATGCGGTTGTTGTAGCTGTCGGTGATGTAGAGGGCGCCGCTTTCGGGGTGGATGGTCACGCCGTGGGGACGAGAGAGCTGGCAGTTCAGCGGATCACCGCCCACGCCGGCGCTGCCGGACTTGCCTGTGCCGGCGACGCGTTCGATCTTGCCGGTGGCAGGCACATAGCGGCGCACAAGATGGGCTTCCGCATCGGCGATGAGCACGCTGTCGTCTTGATCAATGCAAAGATGCTTGGGGCCGTTCATCGTGGCTCCGAGACCGGGTCCGCCGTCCCCTTCCCCACCTTTTTTGCCGCTGGCATTCACGACCGTCTTGATGCGGCCTTCTTTGTCGACCACGCGCAGCGCATTGCCGCCGCGCTCGAGGATGTAGAGATTGCCCTGGCGGTCCATGGCTGCGGCACGCGGGTCTACCAAAGGTTGCTCCAAGGCCAGCTCGCCATCTTTCGGCAGGCCTTTTTTGCCATTGCCGGCGATAACGCGGGCTTTGCCGGTGGCGAGATCGAGCTCATGCACCTGGCGCAGGTCGGAAATATGCAGCTTCTTTTTGTCCGGAGTGAGAGTGATGCAGTAGGGGCCATTGCCACGGGCTTTTTCCGCAGGGGCCTGCCAGCCTTCGAGGGTCTTCACGATGCGGGCTTTCACATCCACTTCGCGGATACGGCCATTCCAAGTGTCGGCGATGAGGATATTGTCATTGGGAAGCACGGCGAAGTTATGCGGGCCATTGAACTGCGCCCTCAACGCCGGACCGCCATCACCGCTGAAGCCGGGCTTCAACTGACCTGCGACATGAGTGATCTGGCCACCGCCATCCACCTGCAGCAGGCGGTTTCCCGAGACCATCTCCACGATCCAAAGATGCCCACCGGAGTCGAACTCTGCGGCAAAGGGCTCGAGCAGCTTGGCCTCCGTGGCAGGGATGTCCACCGCATCTTGAGTGCCTCCTGCCACCAGGATGATTTGATCCGCACGAACCAGACCGGAAACAGCAAGCAGGCAAAGAAGGAGGGGGCGCAATTTCATAGAATGATAGAAAACGAACATGGCTGCCAGAGTCCATCAACACCATTACTTTTGACAGGCACTCGAGAGCCCTCTCTCGCTTAACCGAGAACCGTCAACGGCGAACAGTGAACGGCTTGATGTTCATTTCAGGAGTGCATTGGCACAGGCTTCCTGGTTATACTGAGGCCGAATCACGAAAAATACCCCCGTGAGCACCATCCTAGCCAGCCGTCTGTGCACTGGCCTCTCCGGCCTTGTGCCTGACCGACCCGTGATGCTCCAACCCGCGAAAGCGCGCCCCTGTGAGCGCCGTTTTCTCCCGTAGATCTCCACCCCCGCCCACCCATGGTCCAGGATCTTTCCACCCTCACCGCCTTCATCGATGGTGAACCGATGCGCTTCAACGATGGCGACACCGTGCTGAAATTCATCGACCGGCATCGCGGCCGCGGACATGTGCCGACGCTGTGCGATGCGCCGCAGCTTGAGCCCTACGGGGCTTGCCGCGTCTGCTCCGTGGAAGTCGCCATGCAGGAGGACGGACCACGCCGCGTCGTGGCCTCCTGCCACACGCCGCTGACGGCTGGGATGCATGTCTTCACGGAGTCTCCGAAAATCCGCAAACTGCGCCGAAACATCGTCGAATTGGTGCTGACGGATCATCCGCTGGACTGCCTGACCTGCGAAGTCAGTGGCAACTGCGAGCTGCAAACGGTGGCAGCCAAGGTGGGCATCCGTCAGGTGCGCTATCCTTCGGGCGCGAATCATTTGAACCGCAGCAAGGATCGCTCGCATCCCTACATGACGAGCGAGCTGTCGAAGTGCATCAACTGCTCCCGCTGCGTGCGTGCTTGTGACGAGGTGCAAGGGCAGCATGTGCTCTCCATGCATGGTCGCGGCTTTAATGCGCGCATCATCAAGGGGCTGGACCAGTCCTTCATGGACTCGACCTGCGTGTCCTGCGGCGCGTGCTCGCAGGCCTGTCCGACCTCGGCCATCAGTGATGTGTTCTTCTCGAAATCCATCGAGGCCACGAGGAAGACGCGAACGGTGTGCACTTATTGCGGTGTGGGCTGCAATCTCAATGTGGCCACGAAGGGCAGTGAAGTGCTGAGCATTCAAGCACCGACGGATTCCGAGGTGAATCACAGCCACACTTGTCTCAAAGGTCGTTATGCCTTCAAGTTCGTCAAGCATCCGGACCGTCTGCGCAAGCCGCTCATTCGCTACAACGGCCATTTCACCGAGGCGACCTGGGAGGAAGCCTACGACTACATTGCGAAGAACCTCCAGCGCATCAAAGAGGAACATGGTGGTAATGCGGTGGGCGGTATTTCCTCCGCGCGCTGCACGAATGAGGAGAACTATCTCATGCAGAAGTTCATCCGCGTAGGCTTTGGCACGAACAACATCGATGCCTGCGCACGTGTGTGTCATTCACCCACGGCCTGGGGCATGCAAAAAGCTTTTGGCACGGGTGCGGCCACGAACAGCATCGAGGATCTGGAATACACGAACTGCATTCTGATCACGGGAGCGAACCCCACCGAGGGGCATCCGGTCACAGGCTCCAAGATCAAGCAGCGGGTGATGAAGGGCGTGCCGCTCATCGTCATCGATCCACGCGAGATTGAGCTCGTGCCGTATGCGAAGCATCATCTGCAACTGCGCCCCGGCACCAACGTGGCGCTGCTGGACATGTTCGCGTATTACATTCTTGAGGCGGGCTTGATTGATCAAGACTTCATCAAGAAGCGCTGCGAGAACTGGGAGGAGTTTGAGCAGGGTCTGCGCAATCTGAACCTCGATGAATCCGAGCGCACGCATGGTGTGCCACGTGAGAAGGTGCGCGCTGCAGCGATTGAGTATGCCAGCGCGAAAGGGGCGATGGCTTTCCATGGTCTCGGCGTCACGGAGCACAGTCATGGCTCAAAGACGGTGATGACCATCGCTGATATCGCCATGATGACTGGGAACATCGGCCGACCAGGTGTGGGTGTGCTGCCGCTGCGTGGGCAGAACAACGTGCAGGGCGCGGCCGACATGGGCTGCCAGCCGCATCAGGGCGCCGGTTATCTTCAGGTGAATGATGAGGCCAATCACAAGCTCTACGAAGAGTTTTACGGCGCTCATATGAGCAATGAGATCGGCTGGAAGATCCCGCAGATGTATGATGCGGCGCTCGCCGGCAAGCTGAAGGCCCTGTGGATCATGGGCGAAGACGTGGTGCAGACGGATCCTAACACCGAGCATGTCAAAAGCGCTCTCAATGCGCTCGAGTTCCTCGTGGTGCAGGAGCTCTTCATGACACCGACGGCGGAGTTTGCGGACGTGGTGCTGCCTGCGGCTTCCTTTCTGGAGAAGAGCGGCACCTTCACGAATGGTGAACGACGTGTGCAGCGGGTGAATGCGGTCATCCCACCGATCCCTGGCACGAAGTCGGACGGCCAGATCGTCTGTGATATCATGCAGCGCATGGGCATTCCACAGGCCGACTACACACCGGATGGCGTGCTGGCGGAGATCGCGCGCATCGTGCCCTTCTTCAAAGGGGCGACCTGGGAGAATCTCACGGATCAAGGCACGCAGTGGCCGATTAAGGAAGGCGGCATCGGCACCGAGATCCTGCATGTGGACTCGTTCAAGCGCGGCCTCGGCAAGTTCCATTTTTTCCGCTTCCAAGAGTCGAAGGAGATCGAGAAGCATCACGACGAGTTCCCTTTCATCCTCACCACGGGGCGCATTTTGGAGCACTACAACTGCGGCACCATGACCCGCCGCACGGGCAATGCGCAGATCGTCACAGAAGACCTTCTAGCCATTCATCCGGATGATGCCGCGAAGAAGGGCATCGAGAGTGGTGACATGGTACGCATCTTCTCCAATCGCGGAGAGGTGAACATGAAGGCCAAGATCTCCACCGAGGTGAAGCCCGGCATTCTCTACACCACCTTTCACTTCCCCGAAAATCTCGTGAACATGGTGACCAGCAGCGAGTGCGATGAGGACACGATGTGCCCGGAATACAAGGTTGTGGCCGTGGATGTGGAGAAGGTACCGGCCTCCAGCATGCCAAAGAAGCAGCGGATGATGGAAATTGCCTAACCACGAGAACGTCATTCTGTTTATCCATCGAACTCAAGTTCAATGCAGCCTGCCGCTCCCATGAAATCAGCCTCAGCCATCGCACTCATCCTGACTCTCGCATTCCTTGCCCTGCTTCTCACCTCCGCAGTTCATGCGGCAGACAAGGGACCTCAGACCTTTGTGATCGAAGCCCTGATTGACGGCCCCTCCGAACTGCGCGTGAAGAAGAACGGCATTTATTGGGTGAATGGTCCGAACGCCAAACCAGGGAGACACAATGGTCAGGAATTTCCCACCTTTGTGGATGGCAAGCCATGGCGGCCTAACTGGAAAGAATCCCGTGGCGACCGTGGCAACGACAAGTCTGCCACGCGGAGCGTGGACCGCATTGATCCCACCAAGATCGAGTTCAAGCTCGTCATGGTTTCCTTCAAGCGCGATGGCACGGGCATTGAAAAGAGGGATGCCATCAAGGCGGCTCTCGCGGGTGAGGAATACTCGATCGAGATCCCAGACCTCCAGTCAGGCTCTCGCTGGTATCGCTTTGAGCTGATTCAGAAGCCCTGAAGTGACTCCACACTCCAGGTTAGTCCTTTTTGGATTGCCAATCGAACCCGAAGTCATCACAACATGGCTTCGTCATGTTGCGCTCATCCCTCGCCCTTCTTTGCCTTTTTCTTGTCAGCAGCGTCCAGGCAGCCTCGGAGCTGAAGTTTCCGCTCGTCGGGTTTGGATGGCAAATCACCTTTGAAGGGCCAGAGTTGAAGAAGGCATCCCTGGATTATACCGAAGAGTCCATTCAATACAAAGGCAACTCGGGACTCTTCAACATGAGTCTCTTTGTCGAGCCGCCACCAGGCGAAGCGAAAGAGTCCAGCCACAGTGCCTGCCGTCAGTACTACTGGTCCCAGGGCAAACGTAATCCCATGATCGATGTGGAGTCGGTCAAGCTGAGCACGCTGGATCGCTGCGAGATTGTCGAATACACGATCGAGGGTGATTTCCAAGGTGAGCACTTCAGCCAGGGCAACATCAACTGCTACTTTGTGCATGAAGGGAAGTGGGTGGATTTGCATGTGTCCTATGTCCAGCCGACACCTGCGGACACGGCCATGCTGAAGAAACTGGCGGCGAGCCTGGCCTATGGTCCGCTGGAAACCACGCAGGGTAAGCGTGAGACGATCAAACTGCCTGACGTAGGCTCTGTCAGCATCACTCCACCTGCGGGCTGGATCATGAGCAACGTGCTGGCGGATGACATCAGTGTGAAGGAGGTGACTCAATACACCGTGTCGTTCATGTCGGCGACGAACCCCAACGCCAACTGCATGCTCTCCATCGGGAAGGTGCCAGACCCGCCGAAGGATCGCGATGCCCTGCATCAGGCCGTCAAGAGTGCCACGAAAGTCGTCGCAGAATCCACAGTTGAGAAGGATGCCAAGATCCAGGATCTGAAGCTCAAAGGAGGAATAGGCGCTGTGGCTGCCTTCACAGATGCCAGTCTCGTGGGCAAACCGAAGGAGGCTGGGAATACCAAGGCGCTCATCAACGGCATGATCGTGCCGAAACCCGGGGTTCTGAGTGTTGTCAGCATCTTCACCGATGACGTGAAGGGCGATGAAGCCGCGAAGATGCTGGAAGCCGTGGAATCACTGACAGTGGAGTGAGCATGCTGATCTGATCAGGGCGGATCATCCTGTACGATGACGTGCGTGCGCTGGACCAGTCCCGTCGCTGCACGGGCGATGAAGGTGTGACGACCGGGACTGAGGATGACGTAGGCTTGCGGGCCATCATGCTGCACAGGCAGGGTTTCGCAGGACCATTGGACCTCGGCATTGGAGGGTTCGGCCTCGAGCAGGAGCCGTTTACCACCACCGGGGAGGTCGGGATCGAGCTGGATCACGGTGCCGGGAACGGGATGAGCAATGCGCCAGGGCTTCTCAGAAGCATCATTGGTTGGGCAGAAGACGAGGTCGCCGAGCCAGTTGTCACGACTGCGCACCCAGGAGGCATACTCGGAAGAAAGAATGACGCGACCGCGATCATCGTAGTCCTGGCGCGTGGCGGCAGGCGGAAGCTCACCCTTGATGAAGACCTCCTCGCGGCTAAGCCGAGCTGGTGGTGACTGGGCGGTGAGCATCTTGCCGGTGCGGGGATCGATGCGGGCACGGACGATCTCCGCAGGCTCGTCATACCAGACGCTGGGGCGATGCTCATGCAAATGCATGAGGATGTCCCGCCAGATGGGTGCCGCGCCGGTGACACCTGTGACTTCCTGCATGGGAGTGTTGTCAAAGTTCCCTGCCCACACAGCCACGGTGTATTCAGGGGTGAAGCCGAGAGTCCAGTTGTCGCGATAGGTCTGGCTGGTGCCGGTCTTCACCGCCGCACGGAATGGCAGGCGCAGCGGTGAGTTGGCACCGAAAGTGAGCAGGCGCGCTTGGTTGTCACTGAGCACATCAGCGATGAGATAGCAGGCATCGCGATCGAGCAGCCGACGAGGTTTTTCAGAGACAGCACCCAGGGTCATGCTCCAGGGACGCCATTCACCGAGGCGGGCCAGGCAGGCATAAGCATTCGCGAGTTCGATCAAGCGGACAGGCGCATTACCAATGGTGAGGCCGAGACCGTAGTGATCGGCGGATTCCGTCAGAGTGGTTAGGCCGAGGGAGTGCAGACGTGTCAGCAGAACCTCAGCACCTCCGAGATTCATGAGCAGCTTCACCGCAGAGATGTTGAAGCTGTTCCCCAGCGCATCACGACAGGTCACGGGACCATAGATGCGGTGCGCGTAGTTCTCGGGACGATAGACACCGCTGGAGGTGGGATACTGCACCGGCAGATCTGCAAGCATGCTGGCGGGTGTGAAGCCGCGCTCAAAGGCGAGCTGATAGGTGAAGGGCTTCACCGCCGACCCGGGTGAATGCGGCACCCAGGCGCCATTGATCTGGCCGCCTTCCTCCGCGAAGAAATCACGCGAACCCGCGAGTGCCAGGACCTCGCCAGTCGCATTGTCAATCACGACTGCCGCAGCCTGCGTGACGTGACGATCCTTCAAGGCAGCAAGCCGTGTGGCGATGATCTGCTCCACATGGCGCTGAAGAGCCGCATCAAGGGTCGTGCGCACCGTTCCTGCCGAAGGCTCCGTGCGGAGCATCTCCACCACATGAGGCGCGGCAAAACCGCCGGTGAATTTTTGCAGCACCAGTGGTTCGGCCAGCGCCACACGCAGTTGCTCGCTGGTGATGTGCCCCAGTTCATTCATGGCCTTGAGGATTCGTTCCTGCCGGGGCCGCACGGCATCGCGATCACGGAAGGGATTGAAGCGCGAGGGAGATTGCGGCAACGCGGCCAGGAAGGCGCTTTCAGCGACCGTGAGATCTCGCAACGGCTTGTTGAAATAACCAGAGGCTGCGGAAGCACAGCCGGTCAGCAGATTGCCATAATGGATGCGATTCAGATAAGCTGTGAGCACTTCCTCCCGTGACCAAGCCATGGCGAGACGCCGCGCCTGCAGGGCTTCCTGGAACTTCACTCCCAGCGTGCGGCCCGTCATGCGGCCGGAAGCCACCTTGACGAGCTGTTGATGGATGGTGGAGGCACCCGAGACCACCCTGCCCGTTTTGGCATTGTCACGAAAGGCGCGTGCCACGGCCAGAAGGTCCACGCCGCCATGGCTGAAGAAGCGACGGTCCTCGGCAGCGAGCGTGGCCTGAATGAGGAAATTCGGAAGCTCGGCAAAGGTCACCTCCTCCGAGACACGATCCCCCTCCGCGGTGAGAAGCTGACGCAGGGGGGCGCCATCACGAGCGAGGTAGCGCACCGACGCCGTCCTGGGAATCTCCAGCCCTGGCGGCAGGCTGACGCACCAGGGCAGCAGGTACCAGCCCAGCCCTGCCCCGAGCAGAGGCAGGCCGAGTGCGATGATCCACCGCCGACGACGATTCATAAGAAGAGCCGTGTTACGCTTTCGGCAGTTTTCAATTTTCAGTTTCAGATTTCATTGGCCCCCGAAGGAGGTATGCCGTCTCCGCTTGCCTGCCTGGAAAGCTCCCCGTATCATCCTGCCCGCATGAAGTCCCGCTCTCTTTGTCTTCTCGCCACGCTCTGCATCCTGGCTGGCAACAGCACGGCCCAGCAGGCCGCAGCGCCGCTGCCGACTGATGTGATGCTGCAGATGCAGGAGATCCAGGAGCTGCAGGTCAAGCAGCGCTATGTGGAGGCGATGAGCCTGCTGGACGACATTGAAGCCAAGTATCCTGACCGGCCTGAGCTGCTCAACATCCGTGGTTCTCTCTACCTGACACCCGCTTTGCGTGACTTTGCCAAGGCAGATGAGATGTTCGACAAGGCGCTGAAGCTGGCCCCGAACGAGTTCCCCCTGCACTTCAACAAAGCCGAGGTGCTGTTTGTGAAGCACGACTGGGCAGCGGCGGCCAAGGCCCTGCAAAAACTACTGGATGACAACCCGAAGCTGCCGCTGGTCTACCGCCACATGGTGCTCTTCAAGCGTCTGGTCTGCGAGGCGAAGCAGGGCCAGCTCCCCGCAGCTGAAAAGACGCTGGCGGACAACTTCACCTTCATGGACGACTCCCCGGCCTACTACTTCAGCAAGGCGGCGATCTCCTTTCACAAGAAGGAAGAGGCGGCTGCCCAGGACTGGGTGAGACGCGCCACCAGCATCTTCAAGCCTGCGGAGAACGGTTCCTACATCGACACTCTGATGGAAGCTCGCTGGATGCCGAACATCGGCCTGCCGGAAGAAGCACCGAAGCAACCGGGGCAGTAAATCTCGCCGCATGAGCCAGTCGGAGGCTTCTCAAAGCCGCCTGACGCTGCAATCAGGACGACTTCTGAACCCTTTTAGGGTCTCAGGCATCCAAGGTGTCCGATGAAGACTCATCCACACCCCTTTGCCAGGCCAGGCCTTCGCCGTGCTTTCACACTCATGGAGATGATTTTGGTGCTCACCATTATTGCAGTTCTCATTGGCATCGGCGCGGCGACCTTTCGAGATGTGACCACCCCCACCGGCAACGTTGCTGCCCGGGCTCAGCTTGGCGCCATCAAAAGCGCGGTCCAGCTTTACAAGCTGAACACCAAACGGCTTCCGGCCTCGATTGATGTCCTGGTGAAGCCGCCGCCTGTGATGGAGCCCACAGGCATCGTGGATCCCTGGGACCGAAAATACGTGTACAAGAGTCCTGGAAAAGACGGCAAACCCTATGACATCTATTCGCTCGGCGAAGATGGCAAAGACGGAACTCCGGATGACGTCTACAACTGAACCGAGAACCTTTGCTAACCGCCCATGAAGCTCACCTCCATCACCCGCAGCACCCGCGCAGCGTTCACGCTGCTCGAGCTGATCCTGGTGATGAGCGTGATGGTGCTCGTCATCGGCGTGGGCGTGGGCAGCTTTGCCTACTTTGAGGCGGAGGATCCGCTGGACAAGCCAGCGCAGACGCTGGGCCAGATGTCCAAGCATGCGCTGAACACGGCGGTGATCCAGCACCGGGGCATGACGATCGGTTTTGACAAGGAGAGCTTCGGCGTGCTGGGCGGCGGCGGCGGTGACCTGGGCAGCTACAGCCACGGCAAGGAGATCAAGGTTTTCCTCAAGCGCTGGGGTGACAAGGGCTGGAGCAAGGCCGAGGGCCAGCTTTGGCACTTTGGCGAGCAGGGCATCTGCGAGCCGATCACCGTGCGCTTTGAGAATGCGGAAGGCTTCCGTGACGTGAAGTTCAATGCCCTGACAGGAGGGATCACACGATGAGATTTCCAAACCAGCATCATTGGTTAGGCAAAGCAGCGCGGGGCATGACCCTGCTGGAGGTGGTGATCGCCCTGGCGGTCTTTTCCATCGCCGCGCTGGCCCTGGTGGGCACGATCAACAAGATCGCCGACACGGCCACGGATTCCCAAAAGCTCCTCGAGGTCGAGCAGGGGCTGGAATCCCTCATCGATGAGTATGGCAAGATGCCGCAGATGAGGGACATGGAGGAGGAGATCAAGCCCGGTCCTGACGGTGTGGCCTACCGGGTGGTGATCGAGCAGGTCAAAGACCTCAAGAACAAGGAAGGCCGCTTTCTGCAGGACACCTTTCACATCCGGGCCTTTGCCCGCTGGAATGACGGCAGCGGTCCCACAGAGCTTTCCGCCGAGACGCTGCGCTATGCAGGAGCCTATCTGCCCATCAACTGAGCCATGAAGCGCACATTCATCTCTCCGCGCTCGCAGGCAGGCTTCACCCTGCTAGAGATGATCGTGGCGCTGTCCATGTTCGTACTGCTGATCGGCGGCATGTACTCCATCGCGCAATCGACGCTGGAACTGACGGACAGCATCTCGCTAGCGCAGGACCGCTCATCGATCCGGCAGAACTTCATCGAGTTCATGCGACGCTCCTTCCGCACGCTGCCCGGCGAGGCGGAGGTGCGGCTGACGGTGAAGCAAAAAGGCGGTACCTATGTGCCCACGCTAAACTTCGTGAACGGTGGCAGTTCCTTCACACCGGGACGATCCCTGGCTCCAGACACGAGTGTGGATCTCTACGCCGAGGAGCGGCCCGGCGGCTATCTGCGGGTGATGCTGCGGGTGCTGGACCAGAAGCAGACGCAGGCCGTGCGGAGCAATCAGGCGGTGCGCTACAGCAATGATCAGATCACCCTGCCTCTGCTGGACAACGTGAGCCGCTTTGAATGGAAGTTCTTCGATGCCGCCACCAACCGCTGGGAGAACAACTGGAAGCAGGCCCGCCGCCCGGTGCTGGCGGAGATGAACCTGCAGCTCGATGACGGTTTTCAATCCCGCTCCGTCTTCTGGCTGCCGCCGGTGGTTCCGAATCCGACCGCTGGCATGGGTCTTCCAGGTGGCCCCGGAGGCCCTGGCACTCCAGGCGGACCTGGTACACCTGGGGGTCCAGGTGGTCCGCTGCCCAACGATCCTAACAATCCAAGTCCAGTTCCAACACCGCAGCCCCAGCAGTGATGATCCTCCGCCCGCCATCCATTAGCCGAAGCACGTCCGGCGCCGCCTTGCTGGCGGTGCTGTGGGTGGTGACGCTGCTGATCACGCTGGTGGCAGCGACGGCGCTGCTGATCACGCAGGACGTGGATGCCGCAGCCTCGAAGAGGCAGATCTTCCGTTCGCGCATGCTGGCGGAGACCGCGCTGGCGATCGCGATGAATCCGGACGTGCAGCCGGACGAGCCGCTGCTGCGCCGGCAGTTCTCCGATGACGAAAGGTATGAGGTGCACATGACCGGCGAGGACGGCCTGATCAATCCGAACATGCTGCTTCAGCGCGAGGATCGGGAAACCTTCCGCCGCATCTTCCGGAACTGGGGACTCTCACTGCCGCAGTGTGACGCGGTGATCGACTGCCTGCTCGACTGGGTGGACGGAGATGACTTCAAACACATCAATGGCGCGGAGAGCAAGGCGTATGGAAACAACGGCATGCCCTTCAACCGGCCGTTCCGTTCTGTGGAGGAAATGGGCATGGTGCGTGGCATGGAACTGGTGGAAAAAGCCTATCCCGAATGGCGCAGCTGGTTCAGCGTGTATGCCAGCGGCCAGCTGGACATCTCGGAAGCGAAACCTGAGATCGTCTCCCTCTTCACCGGCGCTGACATGGGACGCACCCAGAACCTTCAGAAGCAGTTCGCTGGGTTTGATGGCATTCGCTACACGGAGGATGATCCGCCAGAAGGGAGCATCGGCCTGGAGCAGGCGCTCAACATCCTGGGGATTCCCACGACATCGGCGGCGCAGCTCAGCAGCATCCTCTCCGTGACCAGTCCGACCAAGCGCATAGTGGTGCGGGTGCAGGTGGGAGATCTGAAGCGGGAGGTGGCCGCGGTGATCCGTGGAGCCATCGGGAAAGGCGCCACGACCATTCTGTTTCTGCAAGAGAGCAATCCTTCGGAATCCGAGAACGGGAGATGATGCAGAACCAAATGCCGGGGCGTGACCAACCCCCACCTAACAAGGATTAGAAACGAGCCTTCAGTCCGGTCATCGACTTCAGCGTTTCTTCGTGAGTCAGCGTGGCAGGGAGTGACTCGATCACGGTTCCGGTCTGGGAAGTCTTGAAGACCTTTTTGACTTCCTCGAGCAAAGGCCCGTCCACACCGCCGAGCACGGTGACCTGCATGATGCGCTCCTGACGGTCCAGCATGCTGGCAGCGAGGCGCTCGAGTGCATTGCGACCGCTGGGATCCTTCACTCCGAGAGGCACAGCCGCCATGCGCAGAGTGGTGTCTCCACGTGCTCCAGCCAGGGCATGACCGAGGGACATCATGCCGGCGAGTGCCTGGATCTCCACATCTCCCCTGCCCTGCGCGCCATAAGGCACGAGGATCAGGCGCACTTCATAGGGGCGCTGCTTGCCGGTGAGCTCCACGTAGACATTCGACTGCTCAAGGCCGCCATCAAAGAAACGATCACGCTTCGGCGCGTAGCCCATGTTCTCCGCGCTCATGGAGGAGTCGATGAAACTGGCCACGGCGGACAGGCGCTCCAGTCCCTGGGGCTGCATGACCTCACGCAGGATGCCGGTGTAGCGCTCCAGAGACGGCAAAGTCATCTCACTCCGGAGAGCGGTGGCGTAGGCATAGGAGCGCTCCTCCACGCTCTGCTTCTTGGTCCACCAGATGCCGAACGAGATGATGCTGGTGATGATCAAGCCCAGCGGCAGGAAGACGAGGGCGTAACGGATGAAGCGGCCTGGAGCGACTGGAGGGGAATCAGACATGCGGCGGGAAGAGAGATCAGTAGGTGAACAGGTCACTGACCTGCCATTCCCGTTCCATCGTCTTTCCCTGCTGCGCCACCGCTTTGTTCAGGGCTGCGGCGATGCGGCGCTGCATGTGCTTGGTCAGACGGCGGCCTTTGCGGGCGCGCTGCACGGCCTTGTGCGTGAGAGGCTCGTCACAGGCACCGACGATGTCATGATTGCCCAGGCAGTGCTCGGACATCAGGGCATCCAGGGGCTGGGTGCCAAAGTTTCTTTCGATGGGTTGTTCCTCAGGGGGGTGTTCGTCGTCGCTCATTCGGGATCTTGCATCAGTTCTTCCAGTCTGCGAACCACTTCCGCATCTGTGGCAGATTTCAAGGCCTCCTGCAGGCTGGCGCGCGCCAGGGGGCCAAGCTCACGCAGAGCATTGGAAGCGGCCTCGCGGGTCTTCCACTGCTCGTTCCCCAGATCCTGGATGAGCTGGCCGATGCGGCGCATCAGAGTGTGATCGGTCACGGGCACGGGATTGCTCATGCGCAGGATCTGCCGGGCCTGGATGTCCCAGTTCAAGCCGCGCCCCTCGACATGCAGGCGGCTGTTTTCGAGCGTGCCTTTGACGATGCCCCCGCCCCAAAGATCAGCCTCAAAAACACGCACGGCGGTGCCTTCACCCTCACTCACGTCACGGAGTTCGCGGATGCTGCCCGGTGAAAGTGAAAGAGGTCCGCCCTCTGTCAGCAAGGTGAGAGTGGCGGCGGTCACCCGTGCCACCACGCGCTGCTCGCCCGCGAGTTCGAGGAAGCTGGTGGCAGGCTCTGAGTCCTCATCACTCACCGTCGTGACCAGGGGTGTGATCAGGCGGCGCATGTCCGCGAGATCGATCTCCTGCTCGCCGAGGCTTTTGGTCTTGAGCTTCACCTTGCCAGCCTGTGGCAGGGCACGCACGCGGGTGCCATCGCGCAGACAGAGCAGGCCGCCCAGAGCCTGTGCCTCCGCCTTCTGCCAGACGATGACTTCTGACCACGGGACCGTGAGGCGGCCCCAGAGTGTGCTGGCCTGCAGATCCCCCTGCGGCTCGATGGCGATGCGCTCGCCGGACCAGAGTTCCAGCATGGTATGCGCCAGCGGTTCAGGTGGCTGCTGGCCTTTGGCGAGCACCAGCCTGTCCAGTTTGGTCACGGGAAGCTCGGCGCCGCTGTTCAGGATGAACTTCAGCTCGGGTGTCTCCAAAACACCCCGCCAGCGCTGGCCATCACGCAGCCAGATCCAGCCGCTCTGATCACCCGTGAAGCCCGGTCCGGCGATGGCGGCAGCGCTCTCCAGATTCGCAAAGGCCTGCCCGGCCTCACGAACCATGCCGAGACGGGTCAGGACACTCCTGCCTTTGAGGAGCGAGTCCTTCCCGAGAGCAAGCTGGTCCGAGTTTGCCGGCGCAAGTCCCCAGTACTGCTGCGGAAGCCAGTCCGCCAGGCCGAAGCCGCCGGTGGCAGGGCCAAGGTTCGCCGCCATCTTGATCACACTTTTGGATAGGCCTTTGGTGAGCCGGCTCAGGGCCAGAGGTGCGCAGGCCTTGGTGATGTCCTCCGGCGTGGCCTTGGCCGGGATCTCGATCTGCGACACAGCATGAATGAGTGTCTGAGTCTGGCCCGCGGGAATCGTGAGCGTGTGGAGGATGGATATCTGATACTTGTTCTGGATGCGAAGCTTCAGTGGCGAGGCTGACTTCGGAGCACGGACGGAGAAGAACAGCGACGGAGGATTCCCCTCGCTTTCCTGGGGCAGGGCGAGCACGCCAAATTCCTCGGCTTCGAGGGAGTCCTTCAGCGGACGTCCGGCATTGCTGGTGATCTCGCGAGCAGTATTGCTCAAACCGTGGCGCATGTCGATGGTCACGGTCAGATCGCGTTTCGTGGAGTTCAGGAACTCGTCGACATATCTCAGCACACCTTCCTTCTCCATGATGGTGATGCGGCGGGTGACGCTCAGTCCTCCAAGCGGTTGCTGGGAGGTCATGGAGAGCTCCTTGCCGTCCGGAGACATCATCGGCTGCTGAGGATAGAACTGCTGGCCGCCAAACTGCATGATCATGCAGTTCCCGATCATGGAGGGGCCGTTGCTGTTCCGCTGCAGCGCCCCGTTGTGCTCGATGTACCATTCGTGGCCTTTGTCATCGGTGATGATGGACGGGCTGTAAGGCACCAGGGCAGGCTGCTGGGCCCTGGCGGGAAACACGAGTGACACTGTGAGCAGCAGAGAAAATGAGAGGAACCGTATCATGACTTTTTCGCGGCCTCCTGAGGAGTGATTTGAATGCTCTGAATCCATGACCAGACGATGCGCAAGACCTCTGGACCCTGCCTCCACGCTAGCGAACCCTCCAGCGGAGAGCCGACAAGCTTGGTGCCGTTTTTCATGCGCAACTCAAAGGCAGGGGCCGCCTCATCATCACGACTTGGCAGGCGCTTGACAGAGGCCACATCGGCCATCTTGACCTCAATGTCATCGGCGAACCTGCGCCAGGAAAGTTTCTCCGTCGCAGACTCGCCCACAAAAATGGAGCCATCTTGAAGAACCACTGAAGGCTGGTTTGGAACTCCAGGCTGGACGGGGGCATCTCCGAAAAGCCGCACCAGGGCAGGCATATCCCTGGCCCAATAGCTGCCGATCATGCCAGAAGAGGCAGCACTCTCGATCCAGCCACGCCAGCGGGTGCCATTCGCCATGGCGATCTCAGACTCCAAAGCTGGCGGTGGCAGAGCACGAATGCTGACCACTTCCGGCCATGGCAGTGATTTCGCCCCGCCGAGCCAGCGGAGGTTGAGCAGCCCCTTGGGCAGTTCCGTCACAGGAATCACCTGTCCATCACGGCTTTCTGCCATCCATGCGAGAGGCTTCGGAGTGATGACTCCATCGCTCTTGCCCCGACGAAGAATGATGCGCCCGGGTGCATCTGCCTTCAGCACAATGGTGCCCAGTGACTCGCTTTCAAACCGGGCGCCCTGCCATTCCAAACGACCACGCCACACACGGCCATCCCGCAGGAACACCCTCGACTCACGTGTCCCCTGCTCTCCGAGGATGGCAGCGATGTCTTCCTGTTTGAACTCCTGATCACCGAGCTTCATCGTAGTACCGTGAAAGCTTCCCTGCACGCTTTCGCCGCCTTCCAATTGAAGGAGGTCCTTGTCGTCACTCCTGTTCAGTTTCAGGAGTTCAAGAACGCGGTCCAGCCAAACAAGTTTTGCTTCAGCCACAGGTTCTTCCGGCGGCTCCGGCGCATCCTGTGCTTTGATGGTGACAGGAAAGTTGACCAGGTTGTTACGCACCCTGTCCGACAGACTCGGATCGAAAGGCATGCCGTTGACAATGAGCATATCGAAAGTGTCCTGCAGGTCCTTGGGATCAGCGTCCTTGCAGAAGGCGACACTATGCAAAAGATAGATCTCCTCGTTCTCCTGAAGCCGTCCTGTGTAAGACCACTCCACATAGTCCTCACCGGCATCGATCTTCCGCGACCAGCCATCATCAAGCCCACCCATCAGGAAGACGGTTGAAAGCTTGCTTTGATCACCCGGCACCAATGCCAGGGCCAGCGCGCCTTTGTCGCCAGCGGGAGTGCTGAGTTGTCTGGCTTTGATGCCAGACTTCGGGTCAAACTTGGTCTTGTATCTGATGGTGAACTGCAGGTCACCTGACAAGCCCTTGCGGCTGATCTCATCCAGCATCCGCAGGCCTTTCTTTTCGAGGGGGAACCAGATCATGCTTCTGGTCAACTCGTAGACGAGCCGCTTCTCGGCATCGCGGAACATCGTTTTCGTCTGTGACTTGCTCCCGAACTTCTTCACCCCGGTCTCTGGAGGTTTCGGCTTCGGAACATGCCCTGGCTCGGCCTCGGCAATCTCATAAGAGACATCGATGTCCAGCACGGAGGTCAATCCCAGCTCGGGAATGACCGGCTTTCTTTTGGCATCCATGTCCCATTTGATCTTCCCGGTTATCAACGGCTCCTGAGCCGGGGACAAGCCCTCGAACAATGCCACTCCGAGGCTCAGGAAGATCAAAAGACGCGCATTCAGCATGGGTGCCAAGATGCCCAAGACGCCCGGTTCTGGCAAGGAGGCAGTCGACAGAGTGACTCAAGGCACGGGATCGCCCTTTTTCTTCTTGGGCTTGTCGGCGGTCTTGGTGCGGGGGGATAGGTATTGGTCGAAGACATCTCCCTGACCGAGGACGCGGGGGTCATTCTGGCGCTTGAGCTCGGCCATGAGTTTTTCACGCATGGACTGCATGCGGGCAGCCTGGGCGGGATCCGTTGCGAGATTGGTCACGCAGTCGGGGTCTTTGCTGACATCGAAGAGCTGCTCCTGCGGACGCTTGCCGAAGGCATACTGCCAGAAGGGTGAGGACTCACCGAGAGAATCCGCGAGAGCCTTGGTGGGGCTGTCATCGGTGTCTTTAAAGCCGGTGCCGGGATCGCCACAAGGCCAGCGGTCCGGAGCGAAGTTGTGGATGTAGAGCATGGTGCCCTCACGGATGCCGCGCGCGGGATAACCGAGGCCTGCGGGCGAGCCGGGGCGAGTCAGCACGTCATTGCGCTCGCGACCGATGATGAGGAAATCACGCGCAACTTTGGGTTCTCCGCCAAGCAGATCCGCGAAACTGCGGCCGGTGATGGGAGACATGCCCGCGCCAGGGCCGTCAATGGCAAAGAGCTCCAGGAAGGTCGGCGAGAGATCGATGAAGCTGACGAGGTCTGGCACACGGCGACCTGGATTGGCGATGCCTTCCGGCCAGCGAGCAACCAGAGGAATGTGGTGAGCCTCCTCATAGGTGTGGCCCTTCACGCGGGGGAAAGGCATGCCGTGATCCGAGGTGACAATCACCAAGGTGTTTTTGCTTTCGCCGCTCGCATCGAGAGCATCGATGAGCTGGCCGACCTCGGCATCATAAGCCTCGATCTCGACGGCGTAGTCGAGCATGTCACGACGCACCGTGTCGTTGTCCGGCCAGTAGGCAGGCACATGGGTCACGTCAGCAGGTTTCTTGCCGGCGGCGAGACCCGAGTCGAGCTTGTAGGGGCGGTGGGGGTTGGCGCTGCCGAACCAGTAGAGGAAGGGTTTGCCGGGTTCCTTTTTCTTCAGGAAAGCCGTGAAGGCTTCCCCGGGAGGACCGCCCTTGCCTTTGCCACCTGTGCTGGCGAAACCAAAGGTGCGAGGGGTGCCGTCCGCGAGCCTGGCATCACCAGGACCCCAGGTTTTTCCCTGGCTGGCGACGGGGATGCCGGCCTTCACCAGCACCTCGGTGAAGGCCATGAACTTGGAGGGGAAGTAAGGCTGGTGGTTCGCGGCCTCCTCAAGCTGCCATGGATTGCGCCCGGTAAGGATGGCGGCGCGTGAAGGAGCACACTTCGAGGTGGGGGTGTAGGCATTTTCGAAGACGAGCCCTTGCTTGGCGAGGCGGTCAATGTTGGGGGTCTTGGCCCAGGTGCAGCCGTAGGCTTCACCGAAGCTCCGCGAGGCGTCGTCCGCGATGATGAACAATACGTTAGGCGTGGCCGCGCCGAGCAGGGTGCTGACGGTCAGCAGGCCGAGGGTGAGGAGGAGCTTCTTCATGGAGTGTGCGTGAACGCTGAAGATGCTCCTGGGTTATCGTCAAAATCACGATACCAATCATTTGAGATGCCATGTCGGCAGGTGGATCGGGGCACCACCCCATTGGACTGGGATGGTACGGCGCAGCTCCGGACGTCACCCGCATTCCCAATGGGAGCAAGTCGCCCAAAACGAAAGGAACCATCTTTTCAAATTCGGTTAGGCCAGCACGTCTTTGATGACCTCGCCCTTGTCACCGACGGTGAAGGGGCGGTTGCTGGGGGACATGACGATCTGGTTCACGTCCATGCCCATGGCGTGACCGACGGTGCTGTGGAAGTCTTGGATGGTGGTCTGCTTGTCGGCGACGGAGGAGCCTTCCTTGTCACTGCTGCCGTAGATGGTGCCGCCTTTGACGGGACCGCCTGCCAGCATGGTGGAGAAGACTTTCGGATGATGGTCGCGGCCATTGCGGCTGTTGATCTTCGGACCACGGCCGAACTCCGAGCACAGGACCACCATGGTATTTTCAAGCAATCCGCGAGACTTCAGATCACTGAGAAGAGCGGAGATGGCGGTGTCGATGATGGTGCCGTTCTCTTCCATGCCGTCATCCACATCATTGTGCATGTCCCAGCCGCCCTGGGTGACCTCAATGAAGCGCACGCCGCGCTCGACCAGACGGCGGGCCAGCATGCAGCCCTGGCCGAATTTGTTCATGCCATACTTCTCGCGCTCGTCTGACTTCTCGTCGGTGAGCTTGAAGGCATTCAAGTCCTCGCTGCTGAGCAGTTTCAAGGTGTCGTCATAGAAGTCACTGTAGGCCTTCAAGTTCGTGTCCTGGAACTTGGAGCGGAAACCAGCATCCACCTTGTTCAGGAGGGCCAGGCGCTTGGTCATCACCTCTTGTCCCGCAGCGAACTGGGAGTACTGCAGGCCAGCCTCCGGATCATGAATGGGCAGCGGGCTGAAGGCGGCGGAGAAGAAGCCATTGCCATGCTCAGGACCACGGTTCACGCAGACGGAGGAAGGCAGGGTCTTGCTGCTCTTGCCGAGGATCTCCTGGGCCCAGGCACCGAGGACGGGATGCTTGATGGTGCCGCGCTGCTCATAGCCAGTGCGCATGAGGTACTGGCCCGAGGCATGCACACCGGTCTTCGAGGTCATGCTGCGGATGATGGCCATCTTGTCCGAGTGATCCTTGGCCAGGGTGGGAAGGTAGCCCCCAAGCTGATAACCAGCCTTGGTCTGGATGGCATCTCGCGCGCCCTTGCTGTCACCGGTCTTGGGATCAAAGGTGTCAATATGGGACATGCCGCCGATCATCTGCAGCCAGATGACGTTCTTGGCCCTGCCAAAGCCGGGCAGCGTTTTCGGATCCACGGCGGGCGCGGTTTCCGCCGCCGGAACCAGATGTGGCAGCAAGGTCACGCCGAGGGAGGCTTTCGCAAGCTGCTCAGCGAAGGCGCGGCGTGACATGGGATTCTGGGCGAGGAAAGAAGCATTCATGGCTGCAAATTTGATCGTATTAATGGTTAGCCAAAACAGGGAGGATCACTGCACGAAAACGAACTCGCGGGAATTGAAGAGCACCCAGGCGAGGTCGCCGGGCTTGAGGCCGTTGTTGATGTCCTCGTAAATGGACTTGAGCTCCTCGGCAGTCGGCTTACGGCTGAAGAAGCTGAGGTAGAGAGACTCCACCTGCCCCTGCGCGCTCTCCTGCTTTTCTGCGGCGGAGACGGCCATGGCCTGGCGGCTGCTGAGCACCTCCTGCGCCTCACCATTCATGAGCATGAGCACCTGGGGGACGCTGCCCTCCTCACTGTTGCTGTCAGCGATCTGGCGGTCACTCTGGCCGAACATGCGGAGGAAATGATCTTCGCGTTCCGGCTGGCGAAGCTCGCTGGCACGGGCAAGCACGAGACCGCCCATCATCTGCGGTTTGCTGTAGTCTTCTTCCTCATTATTGGTTGCGCTGGCCTCACGCATCATGGCGGCGCGCTTGCCCTTCTTCTTGGCGCCCTTGCCTTTGGGGGCATCTCCAAACATGGAGCTCTGCCGCATGTTCTGCATGGCATCCAGCTTCTCCTTGAGGACTTCCATGGAAAGCTCCGCGCTGCCGAGGTTCATGACCTGCGCATAAGTATCCGCACGTTTCATCTTGAAGTGGTCCACCTTGTCTCCAATGGCGAGGGTGACGCAGGAATCCCAGGCCTGCTCTGCGGTCATGCGGCGGAGGATGGGACCAGGGAAGTAGAAGGGCTGGCCCATGGCGAGCTCGGCGGTCACGGCCTCGCGCTGATAGGTCTGTGTGTTGCACAGCAGGCGCATGAAGGCGCGGAGATCAAACTTCAGGCGCACCATCTCGTTGGCCAGATGATGGATCAGCGCTGGATTGCTGCTGGCATTGGGATCATCGAGATCCGTGACAGGTTCTTTGATGCCGACACCAAAGGCGAGCTTCCAGAGACGGTTCGAGATGGTCATGGCGAAGCGCGGATTGTCCGGGCTGGTCATCCAGTCTGCAAACACCTCGCGCAGGTGGCTGTCGTCATCCGCCTTCTTGAGGGCACTCTCCACGTTCTGATAGCAGCGGAGGCGATGATCCTCCTTCGTCCAGGAGATCAGCTTGGGCGCCACGGCATCACCCGGTTTGCCGTCCTTCACATACTTGTAGTCATCTGGCAGAGTCGTGTCGTTCTTTTCGCCGTCTGCGATCTTGAGCTGGTTCGCATACATGAGCCTGCGGGCCTGGGCAAAGGCCTGCTGGCCGAGCTCCTCACGCAGGTTGCGCAGGTTCATGCCAAGAGCGCCGCCGCCCTTGCGGTTATTGTAAGTGTCTGAGGCGCCGAAGAAGGCAGCCATCTCGTAGAACTGGCGCTGGGTCCAGTCTGCAAAGGGATGATCATGACACTGGGCGCAGGCCACATTGGCACCGAGGAAGGTGCTGAGCGTGAGGCTGAGATTGTCCAGCCGCATGCCGCGATCCCGCAGCAGATAACCGGTGGCACCATTCTCCAGCAGCTTGCCGTCAGCGGTCATCATCTCACGCACCACAAGATTCCATGGGCGGTTGTCCGCGATCTGCTGCTTCAGCCATTCCTGGTAAGTGAAGAACTTGGATTTCTGCGCATCATCCGTGACGCGCAGCATGTCACTCATGTAGTTGTACATGCGTGAGGTGAAGCCATCATCATTGATGAGGGTGTCGATGACTGAGGCACGCTTCGAGGAGCTGGTGTCATTGATGAAGGCGAGGGCCTCCTCACGAGTCGGGATGCGGCCGGCGAGGTCGAGGTAGACACGGCGGATGAACTGCTCATCACTGGCCAGCGGGTTCGGTTTCTGCCCGGCCTTGGTCAGTCCCATGAGCACCCCTTTGTCGATGATGGCGGCCGCCTGGGCCAGACCGGGATCTTTGGGGATGCCCAGGCCTTCAGGCTTGAGGCTTTGAGCCAGTTTTTGATCCTCGGGAATCAGCGTGTCCAGGGCGAGACGGTAGACATAACCATCCCGTGTCTGCAGGAAGATGTTCCCGCTCTCGATGCCACGGAAGGAGGCCTCCACCTTCTTCCCGGTGGTGTTCGTCCAGGTGCGGAAGTTGGCATTGCCATCGGGTGCCAGCAGAGGAGTCGAGGAAGCGATCGGAGGTGTCTCGGCAGCTCCCAGGGAGAGAGTGAGGGAGAGCAGCAGGAGACCTGAGATACTTGTTTTCATAGACTCAAAGCGGGGTGGTTGCGGCTGTAACGGCAACGCGACGATGAAGTTGCGACTTTTTATTCCCGGGTGTCCCCCAAGTTCCTCAAAGTAAATACGTTGTATGGCAGGAATGATGCTTGCGTATTTGCCCGTGTTCTTATACATAAGATGCTGTCCCAATGAATTCGATTTCAAAGCCCTTTGCCCTGTGTGCAGTCCTCCTTCTCCCGGCTGCTCTCTCCAGTTGCGGCAAGAAAGCCCAGCTCGAAGCTGAAGCCGCACAGGTGCAAAGTGCCGCGAACGAACAAAATGCCCTGCTGAAGTCTTTGCAGGCGGAGTCTGCCGCGATCGGCAACCTCGGCCACTACAACTACCCGCAGCAGGCTCAGATGGATCAGCTGCGCGCGCGCATCAAACAGCTGCGTGAGGAAACCGTGAGCCTCACCGCAGAGAAAGATCATGCCGCCAAGGACATCGAACTCCTGCAAAGGGAGCTCGATGAGTACCGCGCCAGACACCTTCAGTAAAAGCTCTCTCCTCTCTCTCAAATCACGCCTCTATGGATGCTAAGATCATCGTCTATGGCTTCTGCCTGTTTGCCATCATCGCTGGAACTGGATTCTGGCGCTATACCATGGGCATCGACGAAGCCGAAAAAGATATGCTGCTGGCCCGCTCCCAGGTCAATACGGTGGAAGACAGTGTCAAATCCACCAAGGGATGGCTGGAAGCGCGCAAAGAGGCTGCCGCTCTGATGGCAGCCGCCAAGGTCATCGAAGGTGACAACGAGCAGATCAAGACGGAGATCAAGCAACTGCAGGAGAAACGCAAAGACGTTTCCAAGGTCTTCGTGTCGTCGATCGAACGCGCCCGCAATGAAATGAACGGCAAAGTGCTGGCCGAGATCACCCTGACAACCGGTGTAAAACTCCGGAATGCCAAGATCCAGTCCCTGGACCAGGAGATCACCGTCTTCCAACATTCTGAAGGGGTTTCCAAAGTCCCGACAGCGAGTCTTCCTGCAGATTTTCAAGATCGCCTGCGTTATGGCTTCACGCCTGGAGGCGGTGAGCCCAGCTCCAGCAGCACACCGCGTGCCACCGGCAGCAGCTCAAGCCTCTCCACTTCGGTGAGCGACCGGCTGGCACGTGCAGGAATGAACGTGCCCCAGACACCTGAACCTTCGGAAACACCTGTCGTGGCAAGCCAGCCTGCAGCAGCTCCTGCCACCACGCCGGTGACCGGGCAGCGAGAGTCTTTGGGCCGTGTTTACACTCCAGGCAAAGGCTGGGAAAGAACAGGAGCGGGTGGCAACATCGCTCCACCATCTCTGAGCAGCAGCACGACGGGCATGCCAACCAAGCCTTCGGATGCCGTTTCCAAAGTCAAAAAGAGGTCGGAGATGCCGAACATGAATAACGTGAACACGAACACGCGCACGGGTTTCTAATCCGCTCGCACGTTCACATCTCTTCCCCACTCCCCCCATGGACGGAAAAATCTTTGCCTACGGCCTCTGCCTGCTCGCCATCATTGTCGGGACCAGTTTTTGGACCTACACGATGGACATCGACGAGGCGCACAAGAATGTGGAACTCGCCCGGCAGCAATTGTCTGCGGTGGAGGATGGCATCAAGCATGGCCAGGCCTGGATCGTGGCACGCAAAGAGGCATCCGCCCAGATCTCCGCAGCAGGCATCATCGAACAGCAGAACCAGAAGCTGAGAGATGAAATCGCGGTGCTCAAGCAGCAGCGCGTGGATGTGGCGAAGGTCTTTCTGGGCAGCATCGAGCGGGCCCGTGGGGACCTGCTGGGCCGGGTGATGGCCGAGGTGACTCTGGCCACTGGCACGACCCTGAAACAGGCGAGCATCCAATCCATCGATCCTGAGATCACTGTCTTTCAACACTCGGAAGGGGTGTCCAAGGTCCCCACCACCATCCTGCCGTCCACCTTGCTGGACCGGCTGCGCTTTGGCTATCAGCCCGAAGGCGTGGCAATCAGCCCGTCAGTCGTCGAGAGCACCAGCAGCAGCGGTTCTTCAGGCAACACTATCTATTCCCGCCCCACAGCCACCAGGATTGACACCTCGGCCAGTGATTCGCTGACACGCCTGGGCATGAACTCGACCATCCTGACCAACGATCAGAAAAAGAAGAAGGCCCTGCCGCCGCCTCGTGATCCCAACCGCATCAAAGTGGAAGGTGATCCTGCTCTCTGGAAGAACGTGGAGCGGACTTCCATTGGACGCGCCTACATCCCCGGCCAAGGCTGGCTCAAGGTGGGTGCGGACGGACCGATCCCTGGTTCGGCGAGAAGCCCGTAGCTCACGATCCCGGTTGCGGGTGGCATACGAACCTGCCGCCAAGGCCTGACGCGTTTTGAGCGGCCAGTCTTGAGGCAAACTCCATGCAGCGAGACAGATCCCAGCCGGACAGCCAGCCGTGCAGGAAAGCTCCGTGGTAAACGTCTCCGCAGCCTGTGGTGTCCACAACCCTGGAGACGGGATGGGCGGGCTGGTGGATGATCTCCCCTGCCCCGGTCCAGCCATAGCTGCCGCGAATGCCATCCGTGATGACAACGAGTCTGGCGGGAGCCGCCATGAGGGCATGCATCACCGCCTTCAAATCCTTGAGGCCGGTGTATCGTTCAGCGAACTCACGGGAGACAATGCGCAGATGACTGGCCTCCACAAGCTCACGAATGGAATCACGGTATCTCCCCGCGCCGCCATCCCATGAGATGACACCTCCGACCGCCTGCATGAGATGAACGGCCTCACGCGCCAGGTTCTCATGCCGGCCATTGAGGTGCAGAAGACGGGCGGACTGCAGGCCTTGAACAAGTTCTTCCGTCAGAACGGGCTCGCCTGCGGAACATGGCAGAAAGGTGATCTGCCGAGCGCCATCGGGCTCACGAACGAGCACCACCGCCTGGGTGGTGGTGGCTGCGGGAGAGCGCTGCACCCAAGCCGTGTGGACACCGAGCCGATCCAATTCCTCCGTGACCGCAAAGCCTGCCACATCGTCCCCACAGATATCCACAAGGGCTGTTTTGCTGCCCAGCCAGGCCAGAACGACGAGTGCTGTGGCGACAGGCCCTCCACCCATGGTGACATGATCCAGGGCTTGGTGAACCCCTTCAGTGGCCTGGAAATCTGGGACAAGCCAGAGATCATCCAAGGTGGCGGCGCCGACACCGATGACATCCCACAGGAAGCTGGCACTCATGTCATTTCCCGCCATGAGATGAGGTGTGGTGAAGGGTGGCTCGAGATCGAAGCAGGCATGCAACATGCCCATGTCTCTTGGGAATCCCTGGCGTCGGCATTACCGTCATGCCTGAAAAGCAAACTGCCTGCCATCGGGAAGACAGCAGGCAGATCACAGATTGAGGTTCTCTCATCTCGTCACCAAGACGGAGAGCGGACGCGAAGAGCCGGAGGTGCTTAGAAACCAGCCCCGCCGCTTTTGGCGAGGAAGTTCAGAGCCAGGGCGGCAACAGCGAGGACGAAAACCAGAAGGGCGATAGGCATGGGGGTCGGCTATTAGAGGAAAGGTGAAGACAAGGGTTTCAATCAGTCACCAGAATCACTGGGGAACCTGAGGCAGATATTTGCCGAAGTCATTGCTCCAGGAGTGATCTTCGTTCAGGCGCTCCCACTTGGCCGGGCTGGCGGACGGAACCATGATTGGAGAGGCTTCGCTGGAGGAAACTCGGTCGCTGCCGAACATCTGGACGGCCAGAAGCACGGCGGAGAGGAGCAGGCAGACCACGGAGAGAGGTACCAAACCTTCCTCGGGATCCTTCTCCTCGTTGTAGAACTGCTCGGAGTCCTGGCCAGCAGTGCGCTTCACCGGAGCGCTCGGAGGAGCGGAGATGCTGGGACGAGCCATGGGCTGCGTCTGCTGAAGCTTGACGGTCGCCTTGGGCAGACCACCTGCGGCGGGAGCCCCGCCAGGAGCGCTGACCATGGGGCCGGTGCCAGAGCCAGGAGCTCCCGGAGTGCGGGGAGCTGCGGGCATGGGCTTCAGAGGCACAGTCTTGGCGATCTGGCTGGTGGCAGCGCCGGTCTCGACCTTCGGAGCGCCTGGAGCGGTCGGAGCACCTGGAGGACGCGGGGCGGAAGGAGGGGATGGGGGTGCCATGGGCACCGTGGCAGCCGGAGGTGGCGGAGCACCTGGGCGGGCTGGGGGCGGCATGGGCGCGCTCGGGGCCGGAGGAGCGGAAGGGGCCACGGGTGGTGGCAGCTTCACCGGGGAGGAAGCGGACTTCGGAGCCGGAGGTGGCAGCGGAGCGGAAGGAAGCTGGATCGGAGCCGTGGCCTTCTTCGGCGTCACGGAAGGAGCCGGCAGCACGTTGGACGTGGGGACGGGCACGCTGGAGGTGACGGGATTCACCGGAGACGTGGCTTCGCGAGGCTGCACAGCACCTTCACCGGGACGGGAGCGCAGAGTGATGCGGACCGTTTCCTTCTTGAGCGGGACGGCAGAAGTCTTCGGCGTGCTCGGAGGCGGTGGCGTTGGCAGATTTTCGGATTCGCTCATGGGGGAAATGGGAGGGAAATTATCAGAAATAATTCTTTAGCGGGAATGGGCCTCTAAGGTCAATCCACTTTTCCTGGAAGGGGCTGATTTTCGTGAGGGTTTTCATTCAATCACTCCCACCATAAAAACAGTCAGGGCGGACCACTCGGTCCGCCCTGATCTTGTTTCGAAGGTTACCAACAGCCAGGAGGATCACCACGAAGAAATTTTTGGCAGGAAGGGGGCCGCGAGGCGCTTCCGTTACCTGGGTGCATTCTGCCACATCTGGACATGAATGCGTCAGGCGATGGTGATGACGTTGTAAGGGGATTGTCACTCACGGCGGGTTTTCGCAAACTAGAGAGGAGAACGCTGTGCTTGCAGGGCAGAGATCAAAGCCTGGGGATCCTCCACACTCAGGAGGACCGTGTAACCCTCGGTCGTTGGGATTCGTGCGACCCGAGTCCGGTCCGTGACATAAAGCAGGCCTTTTTGTCCATTGCGCAGCTTGAACCAACCGGCTGAATAACCGGGCAATCCGGTGCCCATGGTGCGCCACTTCGGCTGATGATCCTTGTCCGTGTTGAGGTTGGTGACCGTCGCTTGATCGAGCACGAGCGACTTGAGCGGAATGGTCCTGCTGTAGAGATCCCCCTGAACCCGCAGGCCTTCACTGGAAACCGTAAAGCGCGCATGCTGCATGGACCAGGCCAGCCAACCCATCAGCAGGAGTGCCCCGAGCAGCACAAGGCCGATGATGGCGAAGAACCAGAGCGATTTGCTGGCCGCAGGAATCATGGGGAAAACGGTGGAGGCGCTCATGTCCATTTGTTAGGGGAGTTGAAGCCATTCGGCCAGCTTAGCTAGGTGGAGACTTCCCGCTTTGCGGCAGGCTTGCAGGTAGGCGATGAGATGCTGGCGATGTTTTTTGGCTTCTTGATGAAGACCGGTGTGCTTCTCGGGAAGGCGATGATCCGTGGGCTTGATACCTACCACTGGTCCAATTCGGTAGAGCCAAGGTTCAAGATCTGGCTGAATCTCAATCAGATGCTTGCCCTCGCTTGGATGTTTGAAGAGCACAAGGCCGAGACTCGCGTTCCTCTCCACGACTCTGTATTCGCGCAGATAAGGTGGATTTGGCTGTCCAGGATCCTGATCAATTAAACCAAAGTCCTCAGCTCGAATGGAGTTGGAGAGACCTTTGGACACTCGCCCCTTGCCCGAGTGATGAAGGATCTGGCGAATGGGCTTCCCCAACGCCAGCATCAAAGCTTCATCGTTGTCGCATTCGAGGTGAATCATTTCACTTCAGGCAGGAGCCGGTCGAAATTGAAGAACGCATCCATGCTCCACTCTTTGATCTGGTCGATCTGCTCCTGATCGAGCGGATAAGTCTTGGTCTCGAAGTTCTCCATGCGACAGAGGATGACACTAAGGTCATTCGCTGGAGTCTTGGAGAGGAGCGAATCCAGCATGTAGGGACTGTGCGTCGTCAGGAAAAACTGGTTGCCACGATCATCGAGTGCGATGCGCTCGGCGAGAGTTTTGGTGTAAGGCGGGAAGGAGTGGGCTTCGGGCTCGTCGAATACCAGCACATGTTCACTGCTGGTGTCTAACGCCAAGGAATAAAACACCATGCGGCGCAATGTCTCCGAGCATGAATGATAAGGTAATGAAATGAGAAAATCATCGACCTGCTTCGCGAGAGCAATCCTTCTTTCTGACACGTCTACATTGAGTTTAAATCCAGAACTCTGGAAAAATCGAGAAGCTGTAGACCGAGCCTCTTTGCTCGAATACAGCAAATCAAATAGATTGTCGCCAAAGGGAGGAGCTAGAAAACGAAGCTGGGATGCGTCAAACGTGAGTAGGTTCTTGAAAAGATAGTAACGAACTATGTCTGGAAATCGCTGGTCATTCAAACCGATTGTCTCCGGAATCACGTTCAGCTCCTTTGACATTCGATATGCTTGATGACCGCTTCCAACTGCTTGATTCAGGACGGCAACCACCTCCTCGGCTTCAAACTTCAAAAAAAGAGGGGATTCGTTCAACGTGACCACCAAACGCCCTGTAATATCTTGATCCCAAAACAAGTCGGCCACTGCTGAAACGCGCAAAGCCTCTCGAAAATGAGCTAATACTCCCTTGGAACGCATCCCAAGTGCTTCCAAAATATTCGTCTTCCCCGCATTCGGTTCACCAATGAAAACATTCACCCGACGACAATCGAGATCGAGTTCGCGGATGGATTTGAAGTTTCGGATGGAGAGCTTGTTAATCATGTAGACCTCGCCGTGGACGGTTTGGGAACGTTGGAGGAAACAGTAACGCCCCAAGGGCCATGTCGGCAAGAGGTTTGCCGAGGAGCCGCTTGGGGCGTGACGTTGATGAAAACGAACTGGAAAGTTCGTTTTACGGATGGTTAGGCATTCGCGCGCAGGATCTGGGCGAGGACGTAGGGGAGGATGCCGCCAGCGCGGTAGTAGTCGATCTCGACGGGGGTGTCGATGCGGACGACGACGGGGATGTCGAAGCTGGTGCCGTCGGCCTTGTGGACGCGCAGGGTGGCTTCGCTCATGGGCTTGAAGTCGTTGGACAGGCCCAGGAGGTCGTAGGTGGCATCGCCGAGGTCCTTAACCTTGTCGTAGTCAGCCTTGTTCTTGAAGTTGCAAGGCAGGACGCCCATGCCGACGAGGTTGCTGCGGTGAATGCGCTCGAAGGACTTGGTGATCACGGCCTTCACGCCGAGAAGACGGGTGCCTTTGGCGGCCCAGTCGCGGCTGGAGCCCATGCCGTAGTCTTCACCACCGAGGATGATGGTGGGAGTGCCTGCGGCCTTGTAGGCTTCAGCAGCGTCGAAGATCGGCAGGACTTCGCTTCCGTTGTTAGGCGTGATGCCGCTGACGGAACCGTTCGGCAACTCATGAGCGTGGGCCATGAGTGGAGCCTGGGAGG
Source organism: Prosthecobacter gellanilyticus (assembly GCF_007992435.1). Classification (GTDB taxonomy): domain Bacteria; phylum Verrucomicrobiota; class Verrucomicrobiia; order Verrucomicrobiales; family Verrucomicrobiaceae; genus Prosthecobacter; species Prosthecobacter gellanilyticus. The sequence goes on from NZ_BKAG01000014.1 coordinate 60,451, forward strand.
TGGTGTTGACGGCGCTGGAGTAGACCTTGGTGATGCCGCCTTCGGTGCCAGGAACCATGAGGTTCTTGATGCGCACGTTGGCGAAGGTGCCGCGGGTCATGACGAGGTCATTGCCGCGACGGCTGCCGTAGCTGTTGAAGTCGGCCTGGGTGACTTGGTTGTCGAGGAGGAAGCGGCCTGCGGGGCTGTCCTTCTTGATGTTGCCAGCTGGGCTGATGTGGTCCGTCGTGACGGAGTCACCGAAGATGCCGAGAGGACGAGCGCCCTTGATCTCGGTGATGTCAACAGGAGTCATGCTGAAATCTGCGAAGAACGGCGGATGCTGGATGTAGGTGGACTTGCCATCCCACTCGAACACTTCGCCAACGCTGCCCTTGATCTCATTCCACTTCGGATTCTGCGAAGCGAAGTCCGTGTAGAGCCTGCGGAACACGTCAGGAGAAAGCGCGGAAGCCATGGCGTCACGCACCTCGCTGAGGGTCGGCCAGATGTCCTTCAGATAGACGCCGCTGCCAGCGACAAGCTCGTCCTTGCTCAGGTCGATATCGACCGTACCAGCGATGGCATAGGCGACGACGAGCGGAGGGCTCATGAGGAAGTTTGCCTTGATGCTCTGATGCACGCGGGCTTCGAAGTTACGATTGCCGGAGAGCACGCTGGCGGCGACGATGTCTTCGGATTTCACCACGTCTTCGATGCCAGCATCGAGAGGGCCGGAGTTACCGATACAGGTCGTGCAGCCATAACCAACTGTTTGGAAACCGAGCTTGTCCAGCTCAGGCTGGAGGCCGGTCTTGGTGAGGTAATCTGTCACCACACGGCTGCCTGGGCCAAGGCTGGTTTTCACGGAAGGCTTCACGGTCAGCCCTTTGGCGTTCGCCTTCTTGGCGAGGAGACCTGCGGCGAGCATGACGCTTGGGTTGGAAGTGTTCGTGCAGCTCGTGATGGCGGCGATGAGCACGCTGCCATGGGAGATGATGTCTTTGACGCCAGCCTTGCTGTCGACAGTGACTTCGTAGCTTGGGTAAGCAAGGTCATCGCTCGGCTCGGTGACCACACCTTCCTGGGCACCGAAGGCGGCGGCCACGGAACCGGCATTGTCCGGCACGGAGTCGAGGGACGGCGGAAGGTTGAGAGGCTCAGCGGGTTCAGCATGCTTGCCGTAGCCGCCAGGGGTGGGCTTGGTGAGCATCTCGTTCCAGGTGGGCTTGAGAGCGCTGACGGTGATGCGGTCCTGCGGACGCTTCGGGCCGGAGACGCAAGGCTCCACGGTGCTGATGTCCATCTCGAGCTCGGTGGTGAAGTCGAGCACGCCCTTCTCCGTCGGGATGCCCCACAGGCCCTGAGCCTGGAAGTAGTTCTTCACGGTGGTGCAGTTCTCCTCGCTACGGCCGGTGCCGCGCAGGTAGTTGATGGTTTCCTCATCGACGCCGAAGAAGCCCATGGTGGCACCATATTCAGGAGCCATGTTGGCGATGGTGGCACGGTCGGTGACGGGCAGGCTGACAGCGCCCGGGCCGTAGAATTCGACGAACTTGCCGACCACGCCGAGCTTACGGAGCTTCTGGGTGACTTCGAGCACGAGGTCGGTGGCGGTCACGCCTTCCTTGAGGGAGCCGCTGAGATACACGCCGACGACTTCTGGCACAAGGAAGGTCACAGGCTGGCCGAGCATGCCGGCTTCAGCTTCAATGCCGCCCACGCCCCAGCCAACAACGCCGAGGCCGTTGATCATGGTGGTGTGGGAGTCCGTGCCGACGAGTGAATCCGGATAGTACACGCCATCCTTCTCCAGCACGCCCTTGGCGAGATATTCGAGGTTCACCTGATGCACGATGCCGATGCCAGGAGGCACGACCTTGAAGGTATCGAAAGCCTGCTCACCCCACTTGAGGAATTGGTAGCGTTCTTTGTTACGCTCAAACTCAAGCGCGAGGTTCTGGTTCAGCGCATCCTGGGTGCCAGCGTAGTCCACCTGCACGCTGTGGTCGACCACAAGGTCCACCGGGACGAGAGGCTCCACCATCTTGGGGTTCTTGCCGAGCTCCTTCACCTTCGAGCGCATGGCAGCGAGGTCGACGAGAAGCGGCACGCCGGTGAAGTCCTGAAGAACGATACGGGCGACGGTGAACGGGATCTCATACTCACCAGGAGACTTGGCGTTCCAGTTGGCGAGGTTCTTGACGTCAGCGTCCGTGACCTTCTTGCCGTCCAGATTACGCAGCAGGGACTCCAGCACGATACGGATCGAAACAGGCAGGCGGGAAACTTTGCCGATGCCAGCGGATTCGAGAGCGGGAAGAGAGTAAAACTTGCCGGCGGAGCCGTTGCCAGTCGTGAAGGTCTGAGGGGTATTCATTGCGGGGGTGGTCAGGAGAAAAGCAGAGATAGCGAAGGTAGCACAAATGGCACCAGTTTTTTTTATCTGACCCATCAGTGATGATGAGATCAAATGTCATCACTAGACTATTGTGGATCAGGGGCAGGCTTGGCGACCTGTTCTCTGGGCGGAAGGAGGGTGATGCGGAGGCGGTGGACGGTGCCGTCAAAGGGGGTGCTGTTGGGGTAGTCTTTGACGCTGAGGGGGCCGAAGCTGCGGCCAGCAGCCAGGCCGGTGGCGGGCTGCCCGGGGAAGCCGGTGGCGAAGGGGGCATTCGCCAGCATCTCGCTGCGGCCGGGGATGGCGAGGGACATGAGACCGTCTGCATCCATGCCGGCGCGGACATGGCAGGTGCCGGGCTGGAGGCCATCACCGGAAACGGTGGTGACTTTGCCGTCATGAAACACGGAGAGAGTGGGCTGGCCTGCCACAAGATGCAGGGCATAGCCGAGCTTGGCATCGCCCTGGAAGACGAGGGTGCTGTCCTGGTCCACAAGAGGGTGGTAATCGAAACTGGTGTCGATGAAGAAGCCGCGGCCCGTCAGAGGTGGTGAGGCTTTGGCATCCAGGGCATCTCCTGGAACGAGACTGAGGTGGATGGAACCATCTGAGCTCGTCTCAGGAAGGATCTCGGCCACGGGACGAGAGGCGCTGCGAAACTCGGTGGGGAAGAAGGCGGCGATGTCCTGCTTCAAGAGGGCATTCGCAGGATCGTTGGCGACATTCGTCCATTCATGAGGGTCGGTTTGATGGTCGTAGAGTTCCTCGCTGCCATCGGCATAGCGGATGTAGCGCCACTGGTCCGTGCGGGCGGCATAGCCAGCCTGCTTGCCACCGCCCATGATGGTGATGGCAGGGCGTGCGCTCTTCGTGGCCGGGTCCTTGAGCATGGGCACGAGGCTGGTGCCATCGAGATGCTCAGGGGCCTTGGTTTGGGTGAGATCACAGAGAGTGGGGTAGAGGTCGATGAGCGAGACAGGCTCGGCGCTGACGGTGTCAGGCTGCGTGATGCCGGGAGCCACGATGCAAAGGGGGATGCGGGTGGTCTCCTCCCAGAGCTTGCCTTTGTGCCACATCTGCTTTTCACCGAGATACCAGCCGTGATCCGAGGTGAAGACGATGATGGTGTTCTTGGCATTGGGGCCGGCTTCGAGTGCATCCAGGACCTTGCCGAGCATGGCATCACAGAAAGCCACACTGGCCAGATAGGCGCGCACGGCTTCCTTCCATTTTCCCTGCTTCACGATCTCGTCGTGATGACCGCCGGGCTTCTCATGGCCTTTGGCGATCTCGGGCACATCCGCGAGGTCATCGGCCTTCACTTCGGGAAGCTGGATGGAGTCGATGGGGAACAAATCAAAGTAGGCCTTGGGCACATACCAGGGCGAATGCGGACGATAGAGACCGACGGCGAGGAAGAAGGGTTGTTTGCTGCTCTTACCGAGCTGATCGGAAGCCCAGGCGACGACAGAACCATCATCCGTGAGTTCATCCGGCACATCGATCTGGCCCCAGTCCCAGTGCCAGATGTTCATGCCATTGAAGTTCTGACCTGTGTGCACGGGCAGATCGGGGATCTGCACTCCGGCATCTGGGAAGCGGGTGTCCCAGGCGGCATCCTGCTCGAAGCCGCGACGGCCCCCATGCCAGCCTGAGAGCCTGCCCTCAGGACCACCATGGTTGGCGTGGAAGATCTTTCCACCGGCCGCAGTGTGGAAGCCGAGAGACTTGAAGTGCTCCGGCAAAGTGGGTTTGCCTGTGATCTGCACGCTGCGGCGCCAGTCCTGCTCGTTGCCAAAGACACCGCTGGAGGAGGGCATCATGCCGGTGAGCAAGGAAGTGCGGGAGGGATTGCACAGAGCGTAGTTGCAGTGGGCGTTGGTGAAGCGCATGCCCATCTTCGCCAGGCGGTCCATGTTTGGCGTGCGTGCCTGCGGATGCCCGCCCATCCAGCCCACATAGTCTCGCAGATCATCCGCGATGATGAAGAGCACGTTAGGCTTCCCGGCCGCACTAGGCGTGCGCTTTTTCGATGTTTTGGCCGACTTGGGAGCTGCCTGAAGCAGTGCAGGCAGCAGGGCGAGCAATACAAGAATGAGAAGGCGGCGCGGGGAGGGCATCAATATTAAAAAGAGCATCTGGTCAAGAAAGGTGCAAACTGGTAAAACATTTACCGGTTGTACCAACCGACCGGAATATTGTCCTAACGCAAGCTCACTGTATGGCACTCAGACCCAACGCGCATTCCTTGATTCGATGGAGCATCTCTCTGACCTCGCTGGGCCTGCTGGCCTGGATGTGCTGGGATCACGAAAAGAAGAGCGTCGATGAAGCAACTGCCGTGCCCCAGATGTCCGCCCAGAAGCTGGCGAAGATCACCTCGGCCCAAAAACTGGACCGGGCCAGACCGGAGGCCCAGAAGCATGCTTTGGAGGACTTCCTGGCCGGACAGCCTTTTGTGCTGGTGGCAGACGGCAAGGCCCAGCGCTTCACCGTGTCATTGTCCGAGGTGGTGGTGAGCGAGGGGCCTAACGACAAACGTTTCCGCAAGCTTTCTCCGCAGCCTGATGCACGGCGCCTCATGGAGGCAGCACGCAAGGAAGGTGGGGACAAGACCAAGCTTGTCCTCTATCCCCAGGGCCGCGAGGGCGATCCCAAGGCGCGCCATTATCTAGGTCAGCGCATCCAGGTGCGGACTCAAGACCGCACGGCCACACTGGCCCTGGTCCAGCAATTGGGATTGCGGCTGGTGGACGAGCCTGACTATGCTCCGGGCAGTTTGATCGTGGAAACGGTGAGCGGGGGACCTGAGACGGTCTTTCGTGCGCTGGCGGCGCTGGCAGAGTCTCCTGGCACCGTTTCAGCAGGGCCTCTTCTGGGGCGCCATCATCAGAAGTATGCAGCGCCGAATGACCCCCTCTACTCCCAGCAGTGGTGGCTGAAGAACACCGGCCTGAGCGGCGGCAAGATCGGCACGGACATGCATGCGGAGAATGTATGGAGCACTTACAAAGGGAACGGCGTGCGCATCGGCATTGTGGATGACGGGCTGGACCTGCTGCATCCGGACCTGTCTCCGAATGTGGACAGCGGGAACAACCACTACGACTGGAATGACGAGCCCCACGACACAAATCCGCAGCCGAATCCGACCCTCGACGCGAGCATGGATGACTCTCACGGCACAGCCGTGGGCGGTGTGGCAGGCGCACGGGGAAACAACAACCTGGGCGTGTCCGGTGTGGCTCCTGAGGTCACCCTGGTAGGCTTCCGGTTGATCTCCGCCCAGGACCCTGACGGCACGGATGACAGCGAGGATGCTGAGGCGATGTCACGCGGCAACAACATCATCGACATCAAGAACAACAGCTGGGGCTCCGGAGCACCCGCCTGGGTCACCACGCCCGCAGGCCCGCTGCTGGAAGCAGCCCGCCAGACCGGGACCACCACAGGACGCGGAGGCAAGGGCACCGTCTATGTCTGGGCTGCCGGCAATGGCCGTCTCGACGGCGAGCAGGGCCAGAAAGATGGATCCACCAACTCCATGTTTGTCACGACGGTCTCCGGCATCGACAACAAGGGCAATCTTTCCTCCTACAGCGAGGGCGGTTCCCATGTCGTGGTGGCGGCACCCACCAGCGGTGGATCGGGAACACTGCGGGTCTGCACCACCGACCTGACGGGGAACAATGGCTACAACCGCACTGGCAACGGTGGCGAGCCGGCCAACATGGACTACACGGGCAGCTTCGGCGGCACCTCCTCCGCGACACCTGCGGTTTCCGGCGCTGTGGCCCTGATGCTGGAGGCGAATCCAAATCTGACGTGGCGGGATGTGAAGGAAATCCTGCTCCGCAGTTCGGTGCAGGTTCCCTCCTTTCTGTCTCCGACTGCAGGAGGCTGGGTCAGCCGCCATGGCGGAGATCCTTCCCTGCCCCCGATCAAGCACCATGAACAGTTCGGCGGAGGTCTGATCGACACGCAGGCCGCCGTGGCCATGGCGGAGACCTGGGTGAACGTGGGCCCCATGGTCAGCACTTCCCGCACGTCTTTTGCATCGCGGGTCATTCCTGACAATAACACCACAGGCGTCAGCATCCCCATCGACTTTAGTTCCCTGGGCCTCATGCGAGTGGAGCATGCCACCCTTGAGTTGGATGTCTCGCACAGCTACCGTGGTGATCTGGAGATCACCCTGCAGTCCCCTTCCGGCGTCGTCAGCACCCTGGCCACCCGGGAGTTCGAGGACGATGGCAATGACTATGACTACTGGTTGTTCAACAGTGTGCGCCATTGGGGTGAAGCTGGCACGGGGATCTGGACTCTGACCATCAAGGACCTTGATCCAGGCATCACCGGCATCTTCCTCTCCGCCACCCTGAACCTGCACGGGACGAACGAAAACCCGGCGCCGCAAATCACCGCGCACTCTCCAGGCCCCTTCCTGCTGAGGGCGGGAGATCCTCTCTCCATGACGGCGGATGGTACTGGCGGTGGCAAGCTGGCCTTCATCTGGTCACGCAATGGCGGCAATATCAACGGCATCGGCAACACCAAGACGCTGGACATTCCTGCCATCGTCACCGGCCAGGGTGGCAATTACCGGGTGACCGTTTACAATGGAGCGGGAAACCAGGCTTCCCCTGACATCCCCGTGGGAGTCATCGGTTCCCAGCCGCCCACAGCAGCGTTCAAACAAGGCACCACGCTCGCCATCACCGCCAATACAACCGGTCCTGCTCTGACCTATCAATGGCAGCGTAATGGCACCCCTCTGACCAACGGGCCGAGCCTGGGCGGGGGAGTGATCAGCGGTGCTACGGCTACCACGCTGAACATCTCCAACCTTCAGATCGTCGACGCCGGCGCTTACTCCTGTGTGGTGGGCATGACCGGCACTGCCCAGACCTTTGAGACCAACTCAACGGCGGTGAGTGTGGTTTTGAAGCCCGAGGTCGTCACACCCACTTTTGGCAATACCGTCAAGGGCACGGGAGTGAACATCCAGCTCGGTGCCAGTGGCAGCCCAACCGGTTATGTGGTCACCGGGCTGCCTCCGGGAGTGATTCTCAACAAGACCACCGGCACCCTTACCGGCCGCGCCACGAAACCCGGCAGCTACTCCCTCACGATCGCCGCCACGAACAGCGCCGGCACGGGACCTGCCATTACCTACGGTTGGACAGTGGAAGAGTTCCCGACGGCCGCCGTGGGCACATGGCAGGGCATCACTGAAAGGAACATGGACTTGAACCAGCAGCTGGGCGGCAAGGTCAAGATCGTCGTCACCAGCACGGGCTCGTATTCGGGCACCCTCACGTATGGCACGAAGACGAAGGCGTGCTCAGGGTATATCAATGCCCTGCCGGGCAGCGTGAATCCCACCACGGAGTTTTCGATCTCGCAGGGAGCTGGTGTCGTTCCGATGACGGGATCCTTCACCCTGAGCCTAACCAACAAGACGTTCACGGGAACCTTCAATGACGGGCGCCAGGTGTCCATCACGAACTTCAACGGTGTGCTGGGCGCCTGGAGCGCCAAGGTGAAGCCGGTGAATGCTGTCACGCTGTACAACTGCGCTTTGGAACTGCCCGGAAGCTTCGTGGGTGATGCAGCGGTCCCCCAAGGCACCAGCTATGCTGTGCTGAGCCTGTCCACAGCCGGCGTGGTGACCTGGAGCGGGAAGCTGGCGGACGGCACCGGCATCACGGGAAGCTCGCCGCTCGGTTCCGACGGCCAGACGTGCTACCATGCGCTGCTCTACGCCAACGCCGGCAGCGCGCAGGGCTGGGCAACGATCAACATCGCCAACACGCAGGTGACGGGCGAGGTGGACTGGTACAAGGGCTTCAAGTCCGCCAGTACCACGCGCAGCTACAGGGCTGGCATCCCCCTGCACACGCTGAACGTCCGCGGCGCACGATACTCGAAGCCAGCGACGGGTGTGATGGTGCTCGGCCTGACGCCACCGGTCTCCACCACCTCCACGACGCCGAACGCGCGGCTAATTTTCAGCAGCGCCCCGCTGAGTGCGGCGCTGGAACAGCTCTTCCAAGTCACCTCCGTCAATGCCGTGAAGATGCCCACCAAGGTGGCTGACAATCCCAAGGCGGTGAAGCTCACGCTGGCGGCTGCCACGGGCCTCATCAGCGGTGGCTTCACCCTCAAGGACAATGACCCTCTGGATGCGACTCCGCCCATCGCGGTGATCAGCCGCGCTGCGACCTTCAATGGCGTGCTGGTGACGCATCCGGACATCAACAAGGGTGTGGGCTTCTTCAACCTGGCCGAGCTGGCTGACGAGGTGGGCGAGAAGAACACCACGACCAAGATCATTTCCGGCAAGGTGGAGCTCACCGCTCCGGTGCCAGCGCCCTAACACAAGGTTTGCAAACCTTGTTTGGACAAGATATAGCTTCCTTCCGACTGCTAACTTGTTCCAAGGCGACAGCAGGTAACTGCTATCGCCCATTTCAGAACACCAATCGCCTCGTATTTAAGGTCTCATGGTACCTTCAGCCGATCCCAACAGACCACCACTGAATACTCTTCCCTCAAGGTAAAGATTACTCGGGTTGCTCACACGTATTCTCCATGTTTTCGAATACGAATCAAACTCGGGCATCATTGATGCTGGAGAAGTACCTGGCCAAAACTCCGCCCCAGGACATACAACTCTGGATACGGAGGGTGCTGATCCATACCGCTGCCAGGATAGAATTGTTTCAAGCGAATTCGGTGCAGCTGGAGCTGTCCAATATTCCAGAACCGGCCTAGTCAACTCAAGAACAGCCGAACCGAAAGCGGACCCATCAGGATTATAAGAAACGTTCACCGGAGGGTAAGTCGTAGTACTACCAGGTGAAATGGCTACCTTTGTGAACAGACCACCAACATGAAGCCGTCCGTAGTGATCGATAGCGAGCGACATAACATTGTCGTTAAACGATGTCTTGAATGTGTCATCCACCTTACCAAGGTTGTAATCAGAAATTTTAACGATGTTGTTTTTATTAAAAGTTCCTGAATTACTCAACCCATAACTGAGAACTTTTGTGAAAGCCCCCCCAAAGAAAACTCTTCCATCAGCCTGGATGGCTGCACAGTAAACGGCGCCTCGTTGAGTGCCCTGAAGAAACGATAGGCGGAAGGGTTTGAGATTGAGAACCACGGGACCACCTGAACCATCCTGGCTTACCACTGCGACTGATTCCCTGAGATTTGATCCTGAAAAGGAAGTGAATTCTCCACAGATAAGCACATCACCAGACTCATTACACTGAAGGATATCAACCCTTCCATCTGGAAACATATTTACTCCTAAGCCGCTCACACCATTCGTGCCATTCGTGGTATCCAGACTTCCATCGTAGTTAAGTCTGGCGAGATATGGCCTCGATTGGCCGTTAACGGTAGTGAACGTACCTCCGATTAACATATCTCCATCTCTGAGAAACTCGACGCATCTCACATATCCGTTTACTGTTGGAGGGGTGAATTCAGGGTCAGGTACAAAGGAATATGAACCACCGACACCTTCAGTGACGACTGGCATGATACTTTGATAAGTGTTTCCATTCAGAGTCGCGGTAAATCCGCCCACAAAGACAGTGCGCTTTTTATAGGTGTTGGAGGGCGTAACCAGCTTTACGTGTTCCCGAATACATGTTGCCCCAGCTGAAGAGAATTGCAGTTCAGGGAACGGAAGTGCGGCTCCGTATGATAACGCAGAGTCTGAAGTGCCGTTGGCAATCGTTAAACCATTACGGAAATTAGAAAAATCTCCCACCATACCGGTACCGTCGAGTCCAGGCCCTTGGCCACAACCCATTAGTATAAACCCCTCTTGGGCGACACACATGCTCATAGGGGCAGAGTACACGTAAGCTGGCCTGGGTAGCGTGCCGTGAGGAGTAGTCGGCCAAATTGCAGACGTCGTTAGCCATGTAGGCGAATTATCAGCAAAGCTGTTGTAGTAAGTTGACCATTGCGGATCCATCGTCTGGATGGTCGTGAAGCTTCCATACATCATTCTTTGATTGGAGGCTGGAGCAATCATCGTCGGAAATTTAGCCCGATGCAGAAGCGGATAGGTGCCACCATACTGCTGATGGTAAACACTCCATGCCACATTGTAGTCTGACACAAAAAGGGGCTTACCAGCTGGCCTTGGCTTCACTGCAATACCAAATGTGTAGGACGCCTCTGGAGATGCGGGGCTGGATGCGCCTCCATTTGAGTCGGTGTTGCCAATCGTGACAGTCGTTGTCACGTTAGTCGTCGCGGGATTAGCTAGGTGACTTGCAAGCGGGTTGCCCCGAAGAACAATTTTCTCTGTCTGCAACGGCTGGATAATGACAGGCAGAGGCGTCACGCAATTAAAGTTGGCACCGTTTGTGCCACTGAATAATATCGATGATAACGTGAGGGGTCCGTGAGGACCAGGTGACGTACCAGCCAAAATGTCGTTCTTTACGCTGATCTCAAACTCGGCGTAGTCATCATACACAACATATTGATTTGTTCCAAGGGCGTCCGTTGGAGTCGTCGTGCCATCTGCCAAATTGAGTCCATTTGAGGTGACCGAAATCTCACTTTGAGATCCTACGAAAGTAATCGGAAAGCTATAAATGATCGCGTTGCTCGAGTCATGCATACGAAACTCAAAAGACTGAGCGCCGTAGACTGAGGGATCAATAATGATCTGAAATTGAAGACCGCCACCATTTGGATAAAGAGTCGCGGGGGAGCTCGACACTAGGCTTACGCCTGGAGCACTAGTGATGGTCGCTTTACAACCAAGAACTGCGGAGGCTGTGTCATTTTTAATTACATAGTATACATTATCCACGTCGCCGTTGCGGTCCACATGGCCAAGGTTTGTCCGATTGTCGCGGAGCGCTGGTCGGCCAGACTCGATCAGTTCATAGGCCACATCTGTCGATGACGGCGCGGAGCCATCATATTTTCTCTTGTAACTATGCATCCAAACCCCATTGAATGAGGTTGCAGGATCGTGACTCCTCACAAGGTCAAAGCGAAAGTTGGGCTGAGTGACGGAGTTGGTCTCAAACTGGATCCAGTGGTCTCCCGCCAAAGATGCGGAGGCCTTCAACTTAATGCTGAAATAGTAGCCGCCGTTGAGATCTGAGGTCAGTCCTTCGGAGAGATAAAACATTTGTTTCTCATAACCTGAAAGTTGAACCTTCAATTCGAAGAAACCTACATTTAACGGAGTCGCTCCTCCGGCCGTTTTCTTGATTTGGTATCTTCTTTCTAGTGAGAATGGGGTTTTTACATTGCCAAAATCAGCGGTACCAAGGTTGAAAATTTGCGCCCCCCCTAATTCGACAACCTCAAACGTCACGCTCTGCGCTCGCAGCGAGGTAGTTAATAACAGTATCCAGGGAACCAGTAGAGTAAATAGTACGTTTTTCATGGGGGGGCGGGGCCGTAGTCCCGTTGCGCCACTTGTCAAGCGGCCATCAAAGGCTTGCTATGGCTTAAGTCGGCGACTCCGCAAAACATGACGACAGGAAAGTCATTTGTTAAGCGTTCACGCCTAACAGAGGTGTCAAAAAAACGTGGGCTTCTTCAACCTCGCGGAGCTGGCGGATCCGCTGGTGGTGGGTGAGAAGAACATCACAACGAAGATTCTTTCCGGCAAGGTGGAGCTCACGGTCCCGGCGTCAACGCCTTGAGTCCAGAAGGACGATATCTTCAGGGGGGAGACGGCTATACAACGGTCAAGCACCCAGCTTCGACCATTCGAGAAGTAGTGTCCAAACTACCGGAGGAAGTGCTGGATGTAGCATCTTGCAAAACACCTTTCCGAAAAGCACCGGCGGGGAGGTGCCATTGGCGGCGTCAGGCGCTTGCCTGTTATTTTCAAATAGCAGGCGGCTCACTTTCCTTGCCACTGGCACCTCCGCTCTCAGCGCTTCCTGTTTCGAAATCTGTTTTGCAAGACGCTCTAAAAGCCCGTGAAGAAAAGAGCCTCTTGAAGCATGAAAAACCCTCCGGCGTTGCTGCCGGAGGGTTGGAAGTCTTTGCCGACAGAAGGATGTTACTTGACCTTCACGGGGGCAGACTGGTTGTCATAAATGGCAAGCGCAGGGAAAGGGGCAGTAATGCTTTTTGGAACATAAGACGGAAGCCCAGGGATAGCGCCAAGGTTATAGGTGGCAGACAAGTGCTGAACGTAGAGGGCGAAAATTCCGCTGGCCTGCCCCGTGCTAGTATTGAGGTAGACGACCACTGTGAGGGTGTTCTTGTAGTTCGTTTTTGTGGCATCAGTGAACAGCAAGGACACCGGGCGGGAGTCACCTGCGAGAGGCACTTTCCGGCCATTGATCGTGAGGGTGGTGAGGTCGGGGGAAATGGTGAAAGGCACTTTCGTGTCGTTGACCGGCAATCCGCTCATCTTGCCGTTAACCTTGATACCCAAAGCCTCTGAAGGGAGTTTACTCAAGTCGAACTCCTCAATCCGATGAAACGGATTTACCTCATAGGTGCCCGCGGTGCCGGACGAGATGAGTCCTGGAGGAGGAGTTCCTGTGCCCAGTGGCGTCAGGACATCTGGGATAGTGATGTCGCCAGCGAGGGTGGTCTGAGTCTTGGCATCCACCGGAGGGAGAATGAAATTACCAGCGGCAAGGGGCACCCCGGCCTCGGCCGTATTGAGGAGAACGCCCTGGAAGGCGACCTTGCGCTTCACGATCTTGAGCGGGAGCTGCTGGAACCCTACGCCGATTGGCTCTGCGCTCGGACCATCTGGATCAAAGATGTCCGTCAGCGTGAAGGTGCCGCTGAAGACACCCGTCGCAGGATCGACTTTGCCGGTCCAGATTTTGGCCCATTCAGCCACCGAAGAGGGGGCGGAATTATCACCAAAGACAGGGACGAGAGCATTCTTGGCATCGATCGTGAGCTTAAGGGGAAGCGTGCCGAGATATTGGTCGAGATCGAGACCAGCACCGCTCACATCAAAACCGAACTGGAAGTTACCACCGACTGTCATGACGCCAAGCAATTGGGCAAGGGTCTGACCTTTGCCTGGAAGCACCCAGGGCTCCATAGTCAGCAGCAGGGGAAGCGGGCCGAAGCCAGCGCGATAAGACGGGTCCTTGGGGCGGTTTCCAGGCTTGGCATACCAGAAATCAGCCGCAGGCGCAGTGGCGGTGACCACATGGAATCCATCACTACCATTGGAGACGAGGCTGATCTTGCCGGCGAAATAGCTGCCCGGCACTCTCAAGGCATTCAGGTACAGGCGGTAGCCACGATTGGCATCTGGCAGAAGGGAGGCGGTGAGGGCGGTGCCATCCGAAAGCTTGCCCGCAAGCTTCAGCACGCCAGCGGCGTCCACGGTGCCTGCAGCGTAACCGGAGCCGGAAGGCCCGACGGCCACATTTCCAGAAGGTGTGAAAGCAAGGGTGTATTTACCCGGCAACTTGTCTGTGGCGGTCTTGGCACGGGGAGTCAGCTTCGCGCCCGTCGTAGCGACGCGATTGGTCGCGCCTGTCAGGGTGAGGGTGGATTCCAGGGCCTGTCCCAGGTTTTTGATCGCCAGAGACAGTCCAAAGGCGGGCAGAGTAGCACCGCGGCTGATATTGATCACGGCTGGAGAGGTCGTAGCGAGATCCGATCCCGCGTCATAACCAAATGTGGCCAAAAACGGATATACCTTGCTGTCATCGATTGTCAGCTTGCCAGTAGCCTTGCCGGTGCTGGTTGTAGTGAGGGTGATAAAGCCAGCCGGTGTGCCAGTGGCCTCATCCCCAGTGAAGAGGAGGGCTTCATAGCTACCGACGTGGGAGGCAGGGAGGACCGGAGCCACCGCTGCAAATGCAGAGGTAGAGGCCACCAGGAGAACGACTAGGTGTTTTAACAGGTTCTTCATGTAAGAGGTGTATTGGGAGCGCTGGTAGATGCACCAAAACGACTGATCTTCAAGCTTCCTTGCCTGTCAGTTGTGTTTCTCCATTCGACACCGCCGTATCGCTTGCTCTAAATTCAGCGATCCCCCCATTTGACCGCCCCATGTCCACCTCCTCCATTTTTGAGCTCTTTTCTCTTCAAGGCCAGACCGCAGTTGTGATCGGCGGCACGGGCGAACTCTGCGGCGCCATCGCGGAAGGCTTTGCGTCCGCAGGTGCGGAGGTGGTGCTGGTGGGCCGCGATCCGGCGAAGGCGGAGAAGCGCCTGGAGGCCATCCATGCCGCCGGTGGTGAAGGCTACTTCGTGAGCGCTGATGCTGGCCGCAAGGCGGACCTGCAACTGCTGCTGGATCAGGTGCAGGAGCGCTCCGGCGGCTGCCACATCCTTGTCAATGGAGCTGGAGTGAACTCCCCTACCCCGTTCCTCGACATCCCTGAGGAAGAGTTTGACCGCATCATGAACATCAACACGAAGGGTGTGTTCCTGGCCTGCCAGGTGTTTGGCAAATACTTCGTGGAGAACAAGATCCCGGCGTCCATCATCAACCTGGGCTCGATGTCCGGCCTGATCCCGCTGAGCCGTGTGTTCACCTACAGCATGTCCAAGGGCGCGGTGCACAACCTGAGCAAGAATCTGGCGCGCGAGTGGGCCCCTAACAACATCCGTGTCAACACGCTGGTCCCCGGCTTCTTCCCGGCGGAGCAGAACAAGAAGGTGCTGGTGCCTGAGCGCGTGGCGAAAATCATGGGCCACACACCGATGGGCCGCTTCGGCGAGTCCCGCGAGCTCGTGGGTGCGGCGCTGCTGCTGGCCTCCAACGCAGCCTCCTCCTTCATCACCGGTCATGAGATGGTGGTGGATGGTGGTTATGCCTCCATGACGATCTGATCTGATTTTAGCCGCCCCAACGGTTAACCAACATTGAAGAATGTAGAAAGATGAGGGTAGAAATATTTCAGCCACTCTTTCCAACCCATTTTTCTACATCAACTCTGAACTGAGAACCGAGAACCGTGAACTCGCCCTCCTGGACACCTCCGAACACTGTGAACCTCGTTGATCTGGGGTTCATGGACTCACGCAGCAAGCTCATCGACCTGGCTGCCTTCCTGGACCGTGTGCAGAAGGCTGGGCAGGAGGGTGACTTCCGCGTGCAGGCTCTGAAGAACGCGATCAAGCTGCTTTCGCAAGACCAGCCGACGCGCGCCAAGGAGGTGCTGCTGAGCTTCAGTGATCCGAGCAGCGAGCCGATTGAGAAGGCGACGATGCAGGGGGCGATCGGCGCTTTTAAGGGATAGCCGAGGGAGCCGTTCACGGTGGTTGACGATGGTTTACAGTTGTTGACCGTTGTTTCCCAAACCACCAGACGGCCTAACCAACAAATCTCATCTTCTTCATCGGCCTGGTCAAACTACCGTCAACGATCGTAAACAACCGTCAACCACTGTAAACTTCCCCGCTGCCATGCCTTACATCGAACCTCACGGCCACATGGTCAGCCGGACCACCGACGACTACGAGCGCATGGCGCTGGCGGGCTGCCAGGTGATCTGCGAACCGGCGTTCTGGGCCGGGTTTGACCGGGCATCCGCCCATGGCTTCTACGACTACTTCCGCCAGATCACGGAGTATGAGCCGAAGCGCGCGGCGAGGTTTGGCATCCAGCATTTCTGCTGGCTGTGCATCAATCCGAAGGAAGCCGAGGACACGAAGCTGGCGGACGAGGTGATCGCTCTAATCCCGCAGTTTTTACATCTCCCGAATGTGCTCGGCATTGGCGAGATCGGGCTGAACAAGAACAGCCGCAATGAGTTGCGCATCTTTGAGCAGCATGTGCAACTGGCTCAGGATCACAATCAGCTGGTGCTGATCCACACACCGCATCTGGAAGACAAGCTGAAGGGCACCAAGCTCATCGTGCAGGCGCTGAAGAACTTCCCGAAGATCACGCCGGATCGTGTGATCATTGATCATGTGGAAGAGCACACGATCGATCATGTGCTGGACCAAGGTTTCTGGGCGGGCATCACGCTTTATCCGGAGAGCAAATGCACACCACATCGGGCGATCGACATGCTGGAGCATCGCCGTGCGGAGCGGATCTGGATGAACAGCGCGTGTGACTGGGGTGTGAGTGATCCACTGGCCGTGCCGAAGACTATGCAGGCCATGCGCCAGCGCGGCTGGTCGCCAGAGATGATCCAGCAGGTGGCGTGGGAAAATCCGCGCACTTTCATGGCACAAGGCGGGAAGTTTTCGCTGTGAGGCGGCGTTGATGCTGGCGGTCTGGGAATGCCTCCCGACACGCCAACATCACGCATGAAACTCGTCTTATCCCTCTGCCTGCTCACCAGCATCGCCTTTGCGGCGGAAACCCCGGCTCAGAAGAAGCCCGCGGAAGCCGCCAAGAAGCCTGCGGCTGCCCCCAAAAAGGTCTATCCAAAGAACCCGACGCCGACGGCGGCCAATGTGAAATATGGCCCGCATGAGCGGAATGTCTTCGACTTCTGGCAGGCGAAGTCTGACAAGCCCACGCCGCTGCTTTTCTACATCCACGGCGGTGGCTGGATGGCGGGTGACAAGGCAGGTATCTCGGTGGAGCCGTATTTGAAGGAGGGCATCTCCGTGGTGTCCATCAACTACCGCTACATTTCCCAGGCGCAGGAAGTGGTGCCCCCGGTGAAGGCGCCGCTGCATGATGCGGCACGCGCGCTGCAGTTGGTACGCAGCAAGGCGGGTGAGTGGAACATCGACAAGGCACGCATCGGCGCGAGCGGTGGCTCCGCAGGCGCCTGCTCCAGCCTCTGGCTGGCCTTTCATCCGGACCTGGCGGATGCGAAGAGCGAAGATCCGATCGCCCGTGAGTCCACACGCCTCTGGTGCGCGGCGGTGAACGGTGCGCAGACGACGCTGGACCCACAGCAGATGAAGGAGTGGACCCCTAACAGCAAGTATGGTGGTCATGCCTTCCTGACGAAGGCTGAGGGCAATGACTTCGCGGCCTTCCTGAAGGCTCGTGAGAAGATCCTTCCATGGATCGCAGAGTATTCACCCTATGCGCTGGTGACGTCGGATGATCCGCCGATCTACATGAACTACGGTCCGCCGCCTGCCCTGGGCCAGGAGCAGAAGGACCCGACGCACACCGCGAACTTCGGCGTGAAGCTGCAGGAACACTGCAAGGCGAATGGCGTGGCTTGTGACCTCTACTACAGCGGTGTCACGGGTGTGCCGGCGAGCTCCACGGAGTATCTCATCAAGAAGCTCAAGGAAGTGAAGTGAGCTGAGGGAGGGAACTCCTGGAATGATGGAGTTTTGGAGTGATGAAAAACAGAATGGCGGGCATACGTGCCCGCCATTTTTTTGTGCCTAGATTTGTGGATTAACCAAGAGTTTTGAACCGCTAATGAGACGCTGATATGACGCTAATACTCAGAGGGGTTTTCTCTTCTTTATTAGCGTTTCATTAACGTCTAATTAGCGGTTGGAAAATTCTGGGCTCGCAGATTATTCTTCGAGGAGGCCTTTGGCGATGATGCGGTCGACGGGGTTGAAGTCGTCGGTGAAGACGGAGCCGTTCAGGGGGAGCTGGTTGGAGGCGAGGTAGCTTCGGGTGACGCGGTTCTGCCAGGTGCCGTTGGCGTAGAAGCGGTCGGTGAGCAGCGGCTTCCAGTCCTGGCGGGAGGCGAGGATGATGATGTTCTGGGACATGGTAGGCGCGCCGTGCACGGCGAAGGCTTCGACATGAGGGAAGACGGTGCGCAGCGTGGCCAGGAGGCCGGAGAGGAGCTCGGCGCGCTCACCTTTCGCAGCGGAGATGGCGTTCATGACGAAGGTGCCTTCGGGGGTGAGATGATCAGCAATGAGCTGGAAGAACTCCTTGGTGACGAGATGCGATGGGATGGAGCGCACGCCGGCGTAGGCATCGCCAAAAATGAGATCCCACTTTTGGTTCGTCTGTTCATTGAGGAAGCGGCGGGCATCGCCGGCATGAGCATTCACGCGGGGATGGTCAGCGAGCTTGAAGAACTTTTTTCCGACTTCGATGACCTCGGGATCGATCTCGGCGACGTCGACCTTGGCTTCAGGGAACTCGCGGGAGAGGGCCTCGGGCATGCCGAAGGCTCCGGCGCCGATGAAGAGGGCGCTGTCGATCTTCGGCTGGTCTTTCAGCAACGGCAGACGCCAGTAGTGCTGGTAGTCCATGACCAGGGAGCCATCATCCGGGTTCATGGCACCTTCCGGGGTGGAGTCGAGACGAAGCAGGCGCTGCTTGTGCGGGCTAACGCCGGTCTCGGAGATTTCGATGCGGTGATAGAAGGACTCCTTCACGAAGAGCACGTCCTTGCCAGGCTGCTCATTCGCCTGAGAAGAGAAGCCCGCGATGATGGGAGCAAGTACAGCGAGGATGCCGGCCTTCTTGGTGCTCTTGTTCAGGAAGAAGGCGACGAGGGCCAGGATCACCAGCAGCACGCCGCAGCCGAGGAAGATGCTGCGCACGCCGAAGTGGGAGAGCAGGACAAAGCCGGAGAGGAAGGTGCCCACAAAGCTGCCCAAGGAACCGAGCATGGAGATGGTGCCTGCGGCAGCGCCGACATGCGTGTCTTTCTGCGTGAGACTATAGAGTCTGACGGCGGCAGGAGAAACCGCGCCGAGCAACGCGCCAGGGATGGCGAAGAGGAAGAGCGAGAGCATGACGGAACCGCCGATCATGCCACTGGAGGAGAAGCTCTGACCAAAGCCGAGATGCAGCGGCGGAATGAGGAAGGTCAGCAGCGCTGAACCGCCTAACAAAAAGCCCAACAACCCAAGATGCGCGTGTTTGTCCACCAACCGACCACCGAGGAAACCACCGGCGCTGAAGGCGATGAGGATGACGCCGATAAGGGCGGTCCAGGTGTAGACGCTATTCCCAAAGATGGGGGCGAGCAGGCGGAAGGCACAGATCTCAATGACCATCATGGCGGCTCCGGCGAGGAAGCAGGCGGCTCCGAGATACAGGCGGGTGGGTAGCGGAGAGGGAGTGGGGGCAGGGCGGGACATGGGGACAGAAAAAGTTCTCGGTTCGCGGTTCTCAGTTCACGGTTTTCCAAGCAGTGGTTTGTTCCTCGTTCTTGGTTCCTGGTTCTTCGTTTCCAGGGGAGGGCTTGGACGGAAGGATCAGTCGTTGTAGAAGATCAGAGCGCCGATCTTCCAGCCTTCGGAGGTCTTGATGAGCGTGAAGAAATCTGTGCCGGTGACGGTGCTGCGGCCCTTGGTGAGCTTCCAGCGGACCTCGGCCTGAGCCACGCGGCCATCACCGGAGATCTTCATGCCGGTGGGGACCTCGGTCATGGGCTCAGGGGAGCGCTCGTGACCGATCTTTTGACCGTGGAGGAAATCTGTGAGGCCCTGGCTGGAGGCGCTGCCGCCGCTTTCCACGAAGGTAACGCGGGCGGTGGGGTGGAAGCAGGAGCCGTAGCCGTCCATGTCCTTCGCGGACCAGGTGGAGAAGTATCGGTTCAGGAAGGCCTCAACGCCTGCCTGCTCCTGATGAGCAGCCTGGGTGCAGGAGGCGATGATGAGAGTGAATGCGCAGAGCAGCCCCTGGATGACATGCCTGGCCTTGAGTTTTGCGCTTCGGGTTTTGTGTCTCATTCGATCGGATTTCGGGTTTCGTTATTCCGCGCAGAGCGCCCGTCACGTCACTCACTCTTGCTCGATCTTTTCCTCGGGCACCCCCATGAGGACGAGCAGGCGGTTCAGATCTTCGACGCCGTAGTAGTCGATCTCGATGCTGCCCTTCTTCTCGTTGTGCTTGATGGCGACGTTCGTGGAGAGGTGCTGGAGCATGCGCTGCTCGCAGGTTTCGATGGCGCGGAGGACATCGGCGTCATCGAACTTGGGCTTCGGGGCCGGAGGATTGATGATGTTATGCGCGAGCTTCTCGGTGGCGCGGACGGTGAGGCTCTTTTTCAGCACCTCGTCCGCGGCTTTGATCTGCTGCTCCTTCTCCTTCAGCATCAGGAGCACCTTCGCATGACCGGCGGTGATCTTGCCCTGGGAGACGAGGTCCTGCACGGACTCGGCCAGATCCAGAAGACGGATGGCATTTGCCACGGTGGCGCGGTTTTTACCGACGCGCTTGGCGATGTCTTCCTGCTTCATCTGGAAGTCGTTCGCCAGACGATCATAGGCACGCGCCTCTTCAATGGGGTTCAGGTCTTCGCGCTGAAGGTTTTCAATCAGCGCCATTTCCAGCACATCACGATCACTGGCCTGACGGACGATGACGGGGACCTCTTTAAGACCCAGTTCACGGGAGGCGCGGAAGCGGCGCTCACCGGCGATGAGCTCCAGCTTGCCATTCACGGGGCGGACGATGAGCGGCTGGATGATGCCGTGCTCGCGGATGGACTCCATGAGTTCCGTGAGCTGCTCGGCCACGAATTCTTTACGAGGCTGCAGAGGGCTGGGCACCACCTGGTCCAGTCCGACCTTCTGCACGGTGTCTCCGGGAGCAGGCTGGCTGAGAGCAGGAATACGAGGCAATGATGATGCGCCCGCTGGTGAAGCGGTGATCAGGGCGCCGAGTCCTTTGCCGAGTGCGGGTTTTGCCATAGGAGGGCGAGGGTATAGTGAGGGCGGCAGCCGGTGCAAGGGCGCAATCCCGTTTGTCACATTGTGTCAGTCCTTGCCATCCCCCCATTTGCCCCTACTCTCCGCCTCCCTTTTCCTGCCTCCCCTCAAAAAATGAGCTCACACGTCAAACTCTACATCCCAGGTCCCGTCGAAGTCAGCGCTGACACCTTCGCTGCCATGTCCCAGCCCATGATCGGGCACCGCGGCAAGGGATTCTCTGACATGTATGCGGAGATCCATCCGATGCTGCAGCAGCTCTTTGGCACCACGGGCCTGGTTTTCCTGAGCACCTCCTCCGCCTTCGGCATCATGGAAGGCTGCATCCGCAATCTGGTGGCAAAGAAAGTGCTGAACTGCTGCAACGGCGCCTTTTCCGACAAGTGGCATGATGTGTCCAAGCGCTGCGGCAAGCAGGCGGAAGCCTACACCGTGGACTGGGGCAAGCCAGTCATGGCCGATGAGATCGACAAGCGCCTGGCCACAGGTGAGTTCGATGCGGTGACTTTCATCCACAACGAAACCTCCACCGGCGTGCTCAGCCCGATCGCCGAGATCGCCGCGCTGAAGAAGAAGTATCCGGACGTGATGTTCATCACGGACAGCGTCTCCGGCTTCACCACGGTGCCGGTGAACTTTGATGAGCTGGGTCTGGACGTGCTGCTCACGGGCAGCCAGAAGGCTTTTGCGCTGCCTCCCGGCCTGGCGCTCTTCACCGCGTCTGAGGCTGCGATGGCCCGTGCGGCGACGATCAATGATCGCGGCTACTACTTCGACTTCCTGGAGTTCAAGGCGAACGGCGAGAAGAGCATGACCCCTTCCACGCCGTGCATCAGTCTGATCTACGGTCTGCGTCATCAGTTGAAGAAGATGATCGCTGAAGGCCTGGACAACCGCTATGCCCGCCACGCCAAGCTGAACGGCCTGGTGCACGACTGGGTGACGCGCAATGGCTTCGAGTTCTTCGCGCCTGAGGGTTATCGCTCCAAGTCCCTGACCTGTGTTTCGAACAACAAGGGCATCGACGTGGCGGCTCTCATCGGCTTGCTGAAGAAGAACCACGGCCTGATCATCGATGGCGGCTACGGCAAGCTGAAGGGCAAGACCTTCCGCATCAGCAACATGGGTGATGAGACCGAAGAGAGCATCAACGCGGTGATCGCAGCGCTGGATGACAGTCTGGCGAAGCTGGGCTGATCAGTCCGAAATAATATCTTGTTAGACATTTTTCAGCCTCGGTGATGATCTCGCCGGGGCTGAATTGTTTTTTGGCAAAGTCGTCATGCGCTTTAGCGCGTGATTGTTTTGGTAGGTCTTGGGGCGTGATGAGCAGGGTGGTGGGGCGGCTCCACGGTGCACGCTTAATCGAGGTGGGTGCGGGCTAAAGCCCTGCACTACTTTGGTCAATCGCCGGGGCTGACTTGTGTTTGGGTAACTCGTTCACGGAGCCCTGTTTTTTACCGCTCATTTGACGCTGATAGGACGCTCATACTCAGAAGGGTTTCCCTTCTTTATTCGCGTTTCATTAGCGTCTTATCAGCGGTTCAAGGCTCCTTGTTTCCCAGAGTTTTAACCGCAGATTACGCAGAGGGCACAGATGGTTTTGATTCTGAGCATCTGCGGCCATCTGTGTTATCTGCGGTTAGCTTTCTTCGTGATCGGTTTGCCAGCGAGTAGCAGGGAGACGTCGTCTTTGCGGGACCGGCTTTTGAGTTTGGACTCCTTGGCTGTTCGGCTGAGTTTTTTGAAGGCGAACTCGGCTTTCAGGGCGGCGGACACGCTGGCAGCGGGCCAGGATTTGAGCAGGATCAGCGGGCCGCGACCGCGGGTGTAGCGGGCGCCTTTGCCGCTGTGATGGAGCTTGAGGCGCTTTGTCAGGTCGTTGGTGATGCCGCAGTAGAGGGTGTCATCCGCACAACGCAGGACGTAGAGGACCCAAGGCTTGGGTTTGGGAGATGGGGTGGCGGGACTGGGCATGAAGGCGCGGCTGGCCGCGAGCGGCATGCCTGCCCTGCCATTGAGGCCGCTGCGCTCGCCGATTCAAAAGGACATTCTTTTCGAGAACGGGTCTATTTGTGCGGGTGACCGCTGTGATCCCGGATGATGGAGTTCTGCGTGAAGCCGTCCCAAGAGGTGGAGTGCGGGAAGATGAAGCGGGCGAAGTGACCGGTTTCGTAGAGGAACCCGGTGGACCAGGAGCCAGAAAAACAGGTGGCCTCGAGGATGGCAGTGCGGCCGTGGAAGGTCTTGGTGGCCATGAGGGTACGGACGGGCTGGAAGCGCATCTCCTCCTCGTATTCCGGGAATTCGTCCTGATAGTCGAAGACGATGATGTTCCAGCCGGGAAGCTGGACCTGCGCCTCGCGAGCGCCGGAGGCGGAACGGATGGCATCTGGGTGACGGTGGATGAAGTGGTGCTCCTTGGTCCGCAGAACGTCCAGGGGCTCGAGACGCGAGGTCTCCACGACGACGGTCTCCTGAGGTTTCTTCAGCAGGTGATATCCATAGCTGGCACGGATGTGATACATGTCGTTATCCCGCTCCCAGGCGATCTTGCGGTAAAACTCGCCCACTCGGTCCGGGAAGGTCAACCCGGTGCGGGTATGGGGATTGAGGTCCGCCGAGAACCGCCGAGTGTGATCCAGAGGGACGTCAAGGCAGCTCGAGAGAAGGAATGCAGCGGAAAGGGCGAACCCAAGGTGTTTCATGGCTGGGAGAAGGAGGATGCGGATAGCTGGAAGCTGGCGGTCTTGGATGGACGAGGCGGCGGGAGTGTTCAACCTGGGATACGGGTGATCGAGTGCGATTGATCTTAACAGTCCTAAAGCTTTGGCCCCAAAATACTTCGCCGAGGCGCCCTGATTCGCATCTCCTCGCCCCGATCTTTTCTCAAGATAGCTATCGTTGTACCATGCAAGATGCCAATCTGTAGTCACGGCACCGCCATCGCCAAAATGACAAATCTCCTGTGACGGGATTGATACGCAGTAGGCCTCAACGCAAAAATCAGTCTAACAAGCTAGCCTTTACACGTATCGATTTCTCCACTTCCTGTTCGGATGCACTTGGAGGACGAACACCAACCTGAGCAGCCCACCAACCTGAATTTTTGATCTTTTGCTCTTCAAGCGCTTTAGCACCAAGAAGAGCATGGTCTTCCACCGTTCCTTCGTAACCGGTTCCATAAAGAGCGATGCCTCTCATCTGAATGATGCAAAGCCCCTGACCTAGAATATATCTTGGTTCAGCTTGCTCCAGGATCACCTTTGACAAAGTGCGCTGCTTCCGAGCGGCTACGGTCACGGCTTCCGCACCAAAATCTTGGAGCGCGATTTTTGCCGACTGGACTACTTTGGGCTTGGGATGCCCACTGCTGGTCCATACACCTGCCAGTTCAAATCCTTTGTCAGTGTCACGCACCACTGAGAGGTTCTTTTCAATGCCGCCGCACGAGGTCATCACGAAGCACAGGATGATTGCGAAGACAGGCAGCACGACGGCGGTATTTGAAACTCTTTGCATAGGGAGATATTGTTTAGCCTGTTCAATCCTGGTGAGGCTCCAGCGCTTTGAACGACATTTGCATGGGTTAGCAAATGTATTTCATAGAGCAATCTCAATGACCAACTTTGCCATTCAACGCCTTCTTATCTTTGGGACGTCAGCCTCCATGCGGAGTTGTTATCAAGAGCATCTGGTCGCGTCCAGAGATCTCAACAGACATGGTTGAGGTCATTCCCTCTCAAGGGCTCAAATCCTTGATTTTACAGAAGAGAGCGGGTGATGGGAATCGAACCCACGTTTCAATTCCGCCCTCCAATGATCCCCACAACTTGTTAAAAATGAGGGTTTTCAAACATAGCGAAACATTGACAAATGTTGCCAGATGTTACCTCAAGTGTTACTAGTCTAGTATGGCTTCAGTTGCGAGACAAAAAGGCTCCGATTTCTATTATGCGTTCTACCGCGTTCCAGTGGGAATTGGGGAGAACGGCGAAACAAGGTGGAAACTGTTGAAAAAGTCCACGCGAAAACTGAAATACGACGACGCAATGGTTGAGGCGAAAGCCCTGGAGACAAACGCCAGAGCCAAAGCTGGCGCAGGTGACATTAAAGCTAAGCAATACCTGCGCATCCTCGAAGATGCTCATGGGAATGCTCTGAAAGGCACACTAAATCAGGCGACAGCGACCGCATACCTAAGCCGGATTATGGAGATAGCCATCGGCTTACCTCTTGTGAGCTATACTATTGAAAGCTGGTTTAGAGAGTGGCTTGGCTACAAATCCAGCATCAATAGAAGCGCTGGAACGATCGTCAGATACACAGGAGTGGTTGAGAGCTTTCTCAATACGTTAAGCCAGGAGAGAAGAGCTTCCCCGCTGGGAACCTTGGGTATGAATGAATTGGTCGCCTTTCAAAAAGCAAACAAAGAGGCAGGCAAATCCTCCACTACAGTAAACCTCGCGATCAAGACTCTTTCTATGGCATTAAACAGAGCTCTCGAGCTTGGTCTCATAAAAACGAACCCGGCAAAGGGATTTGATAAGGTCACAAGTTCAAAAATGAAAAAAGATGTGTTCGAGCCAGGACAAGTTGCAAAGCTTCGCGACACAGCATCTGGGGACTGGAAAGGAGTGATTCTTTTCGGATACTACACAGGTATGCGTCTGGGCGACATCACCGGACTCTCGTGGAGCAACGTGGACATCCAATGTGAATGGCTAACTTTCGTCGATCGAAAGACGTCCAAACAACTCCAGATTCCTTTGCATCCCATGGTGACCCGATATTTGAAGGAACAAGTGAGACCGAGCGACAACAGTGCTGTATTTCCTAGCGTTCATGGAAAGGCCACCAGTGGAAGGAGTGGACTGAGCACCAGCTTTGCCACAATAATGCGCAACGCGGGTATCTCAGGAAAGCAGATAAAGGCCGGAGGAGTTGAGGGGCGCTCTCGGAACACTTTAACATTTCACAGCCTCCGACACAGTTTCACTTCTGCGCTTGCTAATGCCGGAGTGCCAGCTGAGACCCGACAGAAGATCACTGGCCATCTAGACAACAAGACACATCAGATCTATACACATCATGATAAGCAGACACTAAAAAACGCCGTTGATTTAATTCCAACAATTTGAACAGAGTGGATGGAGCTTTTTTCCAATAGCGGGCAGCCACGGAACCCAGTTGTAACAATCTTCGCCCCGTTAGCGTCTCAAGGTGTAATGCCGGCTTCTTCGCAGTCGGTTTTATAGAGGTCCATCTGCCGTCTGAGTAGAGTATGTTCGCAATTCAATAGTTTGAGTCCTAAATAGTGCCTCCTATCAAGTGCTTCCAATAACGCCCATCGCGGCGGCAAGGTCAGGGCGTGAGCAGAAGGACCTGCCGGCTGATAGCCTTCTGCGATTCCCCAAAGATGGGTCAACTCTGGTTCGAACATCTCCCACCTCGTTTTAACATCACTGAGCACGGCATCCAATGGTCGAGCGAAGTCCACCTCAACCAAAAATCTGGAATGATCATGGTGGAACATCCACCGACTTTCAGGTACATAACCCCTGGGAGGACAAAAATAGTATAAAATTACCTTTTGGGTCGTGTCCAAACCACCCCAGGGACAGCAAAAGGCCTCCCACTCTGGATACACTGTCAGGCTTCGGATGCGTGCCCTGAACTCGTAAAAGAAAGCGTTCCGTTCCCACTGCCGCAGAAACAGATTCAGATCTTGTTTTCCCTCGGGACTATTTAGACAACGCCACCACCACAGCCCACTGCCTTCAAGATCGTCCTCCTTGGGCTGACTAGGCAGTGACCTGAATCCTTTTCCGCCCTTCAAATTGAAGGCATCTTTTGGAATCAGGCCACTCGCCATTGCAACCTGGTCCCTTTCTTGACTTTTTACACGGCTTTCGACCGGTCTTCCCATAACAGGAAGTGACACGTTCCCGCTTCGTAACTGGCTGGCAATAGCCGCTGGGTGCATCTTGAAGACGTCTATATCTTTGACTTCGAGATTGACGTGTTCCGACAGAAACTTCGGCCTGTCACACATTGGGACATGGTTCTGTTCCCAATGGTCCCATTCGCTCGCAAAAAGCCACGCAGTTGCATCTCCAAAGTTCGAAAAGAACATGTAGGGTCCATTATAAAGAAAGGAAGACAGTCGCGCCTGAATCTCTGCAGCTAGGGCCGTATTGATCCAATCTTTGGCAGAATGAAAATGTAGGAGTGGTTTTAAAGTCCGTTCTACCAGCCTGCACATCACCTCGACCCAAGGACAGTCTAACGGAAGCAAACAGGCTTCTGGACTCTCTGTTACCTCTATGACGGGCCAGAGATCCCATCGCCCTCGGTTGCGGAGGACCCTTACCCCTGGTGCCGGGATAGGAGATGCCCTTTGGAGGAAAAAAGTGCCGGAGCGGGAAACCCGTTTTGTTCCAGGATAATGCAAAACTGTGCCCCGGACCGTCAACGTCTCCTTTTTTGGTGTAGTTGGACGTGGTATGGAACACCAACCGGATGCACTAGCACCATCATCCAGTTTCGAACAGTGCGTGGCCAGTTCGTCATACGCGAGCATTCCGTCCAGGTAACGTGCAATGATTCTTAGGTTAGCCTCACTCATGCTTCTCCATGAATTATTCGGAGAATTACTGTCAAGGCCATTTATCGAAATGTGAAACAGCTTCGCAACTTGAGAGTGTTTCACATGGTACGGAGGACAATGGCATGAGGGCGCAGGCGGAACCATCATCCCTACATGGCACCTCTAAACACATCCTGCCTCACTCCCCCAGCAACCTCACGCCCCGAATGGTTACAATTTCCCAAGTCCCCGGCCCGGTGTCCAATTACCTCGCTTTCAAGATCAAAACTTTATGAGTTGTGTACGCCCTGTCGGGCAAATGGCTTCAAGCCGCCGGTTGCGAGCAGATCCTTGAAAGCGTCCAAGCACGCAAAGAGGGGTGTTCGTCTGTACAATATACCCTCCCTTTTGTCTTGGATTGAAAATCAGACCGAGGACAGCATCCATGAGCACGCCTAACAACAATAACCCAAAGAGGGGCTTGCGTCCCCTGGTGGTCTCCATCCAAAACGCTGCCCAACTACTTGATGTTAGCGAGAAAACAGTGAGGCGGCTCATCGAAAAGGGCGTTCTGAAGCCAACTCGTGTCTTGCGGATTTTAAGGATTCCCGTGATTCAAATCCAGGCACTGATCAATGGGGACAACCCCACCAGGTAAGTGGTCCAGAGAGGACAGAACTGGTCAGTCCCGTCCCCGGCTCCCATGGCCTCATCAGCTTCCGTTAACTACACACGCCAAGCCTCCTTTGACTTGGCGACAGAAACGAAAAATCATTACCATGACCAATACACTAGACCAAATGACAACCACGGTTGTCACGAGCCCTGAAAGTGAGCCTACAACGATCAGTGTCTCCGCGCTCAAACACGATGCGACTGTGCAGAATCAGCACCCGATCGAGACTGAGCAGTCACGCGAGGCCACTACTCTGCCTACTGTAGCGCCCACCGAAACCCTGCCTACTACAGTTGGCCCAGGTGGCCTCTCTGCTCTGAACGCTGAAGAGAAGGCGAGACTCGCAGAGCAAGAAAACATCATTGAGAAAGCAATGGACGGCTTTCGAGAAATGGGTGCAGCACTTGCTGCGATCTGCCGTGGCGGGCTCTTTCGCGCCACTCACCATACTTTTGCGGAATATGTCACCGCAAGATTCGGGTTTAGTCGGCAACGAGCGTACCAGCTGATGGCAGCAAGCGAATATCACTCAACGCTTGCGTCGCAAAACAGCAACATCCTCAAGCTGACGTCAGAACGAGCAACACGAGAACTGATGAAAGTCCCGAATGATCGTGTCGCCGAAGTCCTTGAAGAGGTGATCGAAGGAGGAGAGCCAACCGCGGAACGGATTATTGAAGCTAGGGAAAAAATTGTGCCTAAGGTCCAGAAAAAGAACTCGAAGGCAAAGAAGAAAGTCATCGCGGTCAAGTCAGCCATCAAAGCGGCTGAAACATGGTCGACCTTCCTCACTGACTGCACTTTGACGGAACTTCCCAAGGACCAGCGGAAGGATCTCGTCACCGCTACCAAGAACGCAGTATCCGTCCTGAAGAAACTGGCCCCCGCAGCCTAATCCTAAACTGAGCGTCTGGGCATGGGTGAACTGTGCCCAGACGTCTAACAACTCATTGTACCATGCAATCTCCTTCAAGTCCCCTAGCTTCGGTGGCAGCTAACACGCGTGACGTGTTACGACGCTACGGCAGGCCCTTCATTCTTAACAAAGGCAAATATTGCTTAAACGTCCCCTGCGTCGCACACCTGTTTGGCCGCAAAGCCAAACTGTATTGGGAGCCGCT
This sequence comes from Prosthecobacter gellanilyticus, assembly GCF_007992435.1. Classification (GTDB taxonomy): domain Bacteria; phylum Verrucomicrobiota; class Verrucomicrobiia; order Verrucomicrobiales; family Verrucomicrobiaceae; genus Prosthecobacter; species Prosthecobacter gellanilyticus. The sequence continues at coordinate 89,775 of NZ_BKAG01000014.1, forward strand.
AGAAAGTCAGTTCTACCATGTCGCAAACACATCGTTCATTCTTGAAACGGCAACCATCGAGGCCGTGATCACGCTGCTGCGTGATTTCGTGGCAGCGCTCGCAGCCCGAGAAAAAGTATCGCTGGCTTCGCTGAACTTAACCGACTCGGCGATCCGAGCAATCCTGAGCGTGGTGAAATCAGCAAGCACGTTTCCATCCTATCCGCACCAAAATCTATTTCCTGTGGCGAACGGTGTTATTCGCTTCGGCGTGAGGAAGGTCCGTTTGCTGAAATCACGAGTCGAGCACGGGTTTACCCATCAGTGCCCAGTGAAATATAATTCGGAAGCTAAATGCCCCAAATTTCAGAAGTTCCTGGAGGAGGTGCTACCTAACTCTGATGATCGACGAGTGCTCAAGCTCTATCTCGGCGGTGCCTTCACGGGATTGAATCCGACTCGTCGCATCCTGTTGATTCGAGGCTTGGGAGGAAGCGGCAAAACTACTTTGATGCGACTTCAAGAGAGTCTGCTTGGTCGCAGGTTTACGGGTGACTTGAGGATCGACTCCCTTAGTAGTCGATTTGAAAAATCGTTCTTTATGTCGGCACGGCAGCTATCTGCCAAGGATGTACCGGCAGATTCCCTCCAGCGTCGGTCGGCCAAAGCTCTGAAACATCTGAGTGGGGGAGACGTCACGCAGGCTGAGCAGAAGTTTAAGGGCAAGGTCGACATTCACGGTAGCTTCTTCATTGTGATCACCTCTAACGGTGAACTGCGCGTCAGCTGCGAGAATGATGAAGGTGCATGGCTCGATCGCCTGCTAATTTTAGACTTTCAGAAAGCACAACTTTGCAAGCGCAGTGCCAACTACGCTGATCAACTACTTGCAACAGAGAGCGAGGGTATCCTCAACTTTTTCATTGAAGGTGGACAGGAGTTTCTGCGGGAAGTCGCAAAACACGGAACTATCCGGACGAATCCTGACCAAGTTCGCCGCGCCTTTAATCTCATCGTCCTTGCGTCGAAGAGTCTCGATATCTTCGTTGCTTTGCACGTGGCTAAAGCTCCAAGCGAGGCTCTCTCGAACGACATGATCATCCGCAAGTATGTTGAGTTCTGCCGGTGCAATGACGTCACCCCGGCATCGTCTCATGTTGTCTATGCACGACTGCCAGACCTCATGCTTCACATTCACGACTCCACCCAGAGCACGCGAATGAATGAAGGGGGCGGGAGCAACAAGGCCTACGCTGACGTTACATTCATCGATGTCTAGCAGCGGAAACTAACAAGCAAAGCCACCTCCTTCACCCCGAGGAGTGAGGTGGCTAATACGCCTGGGCCACTAATTGATGATCCCCAGGCCCCTCTAAATAAAATCGTTCCCACGCTCATGTCCAGACCACACTCTTTCTCTCGGTCGTTCGCACGCGGCCACTCCGTCAATGGAGCCATCATTCTCAAGCACCTTGGATACAAAGTAGGAAGGAGCAAAAATTGGAGAAACGAGAAGCAATGGTGCTATAATTCAACCCAGGAACTGGCAAAAAAAATGCCATACCTTAGCCCTTCCGCCATCGATGCAAATATCAGAAAGTTGAAGGCGAAAGAGGTCCTGGAAATTGGATGCTACAATAAGTGGAAGCAGGACAGGACACGATGGTTTCATGTCCCCGCACATATTAGAAACGAAGTCGATAAGGACTTGGTCAGCTTTGATCCCAATGATGCTCGCACACACGGAGTGCCCGCAGCTGTGCTTCTATTCAATCTCCGCTATTGGATCAAGAAAGAACTCAAGAAGGCAACCGATACCAATGTAGCTCACGAGATGTCTCCATCGGAACTGAATAGGCATCTCCCATTTTCAGTTTCCACCATCAAGAGTGCGTTGAAGACATTGGAAAAGGCTGGAGCCATCATCAGGACCTCCAAAAACATGTCCGAATATTCTCTGCCGCCGGGTGAAATGCAGCAGTTGAGACGTGAAGCTAAGCTCAAAACCTAACCAGTCAGAATCAGGATGGAATCAGTTGGAATCTGGATGCCCCTAACAAATGCAGGATGAGTTCGGTCAGGATCAGGACGCAATCAGTCAGAATCAGGATGACATTACCCCTTGTAAACCTTTGTGAAACCATTGGAAGATCCATTGAAAGCACATTTAAAAGAAGTCCGCGAAGCGGAGTCTCTTCAAAATAACATTCATCATGCCAGTGTTGATCAGTCACAAGAGCTCATCCTGTGTGATGCAAAACCCATGCCTGGCTCCGCCGTTGATGCAGAGTGCAATCTCATAGATGCAGACCCTCCTCCAGACGAAATTATTGATAATTCACTCACTGAGGTCATCATGGCATTACGGTTAGAGCATGATCATCTCGTCACTCTCGACGACATCAAAGATGAAGTCTTCAATGTTGATGAGCTAACTATTTCCGAGACTGCTTACACATGGGATCAGGTCATGACGGCTAATGATGAATTCGGTCCGGCCTTTGATTTGATCAGCACACCTCATGAACCTCGTGCTGCCAACATTGCCTGTGCTCTCAGAGATTTCATCAAGACGGCAAATCCTGAATTAATTGAGCACTTGGTTAAATGCCGTGATCCGGATGAATTACTTCGCCTCCTTGCAGATGACTATTTGAACTACTTATCTGAGCATTGGAGCCGTCGATTTCGATCTGATCATTTCGATGAGGAGTTCACCAAGGAGCGTGCATTTTTTGCCGCACTTGAATTGCTCGTCTTAGGGTTCCAGCAAACCGATCCTTCAGAAGGCAAATGTGGGTTCGCTCCTTGGCATATCAGTTTGGTTCATGGTGCCATTGTGGATCATTCAAAACTGGCCGATAAGGCGCGAGAGGACTTGTTGGTGGCTCGGGTGCACACTATTTATTGGGACCGTCGTGATCAGTCTGCCAGTCCAACTCGCCATCAACAGGATGACGCCAGATTGTCCCCAGTTCAGAGGTGTAGAGTCCTGAAGAACGCCTTGATCGAACGAGTGAAGACAGGAGCTCTAATCACTCGCAAATATCGCAACTCAAAGGGGGAAATTCAATGCGTGGGAGTTAATTTCCGTCCTCTCCTTGTTTTTAGAGAGGGTGATCTGACGGCAGCAGAGAAGACGTTCAAAGATTATCCCGGCACAAGCGTGAATGACTTGCTGATCATCATTGATAACTGCGTGCGAGTCAAAGTTGATATGATGACCGGAAATGGGTACGACAAAGACCCATCTTGGCATGCTGAGAAAGGTGCCGTCTTATCTTTTCTCTTCAAACATTTGGACACGATCACGCAACAGTTAAAAGATCGATATGCCTATGACTACACCAAGCTTTTGAAGGCTTGACGTTTCCAGCACTTTAGAATCGTTGACACCCCTTTCCGCTGTCACCATCCTCAACCTTCTCCAGAACACCTCAAAACTCATCTGAGAGCAAAGCAGACGGCATCCAGGGAACTTGGAATGAGGTCCACCAATCATCCATCCGATCCAGCTGCAGAATCCTCATGGCAAAGCAGACAAAGCTGTACATCGGCCGGCAATTTTGATATCATAGAATAACCGTTGATAATTCATGATTATTCACTCGCTGCCAACACAGTGAGCGCGGGATGAGTGGCTCTCTTTTGAGGCCATTCGATTCGTGACGGCTAGCGTAAAAGTAGAATAGCTAAATTGAAACTGAACAAGGCAATATCATACGAGGCACCAGAAGGATGTCTCAGAGGCACAATAGTAGGCGCAGCACTGAACGAGGACTTCAAGAATGGGAAGACGAGAGAAAACCTCCGCATCACCATCGCCGTAGATCCCCTCCCCCACGATCCAATCCATGACTTTCGTGTTCGGGCTGACTACTGGGGAAATCAGAACAATGGCCTCCTTGAAGATCTCTTTCGGATTCTAGGGTCTGAAGTAGTGAACCTGACGGATGAGGAGGGAAATATCCTCTCATCGAAACTCTCGATGCTGGAAGGAAAGCGAGTGAAGTTTAATGTCACTCATGAACAAAGGCCTGGGTTTGCTATTCCGTTCAGGAAGGTCACCAACTTGAGACCACTTGAATCAGAGAGCCTATCCTTGCTTGCGAGACTTTAAATGGGATCGACCAATGGTTCTCCAGTGCTCATGAAATGTGGGCACTGGAGAGGCCTTGAACGTGGATTTCTGAAGGTGCATTTTGCCGACAGCTTTTTCGTGATGCGACTTGAATCAAAGTTGCCCAGGAGAAGCTAAGTTTTTCACCTACCCGTCAATGTACAAATCGATAGGCTTCAACTTTCTTTAAAAGCGGCATTTCTGGATCCATGCCTCATCAGGATTCAAAGCGACTTTTCCGGCTCCACACGAAATCGTCGTCTAGCTGAGTTTTAATAAAAAGGGGAGAAGTCAATCAGATGCCTTCTCCCCTGCTTGAACTTAGTCTGTCGCTTTCTTCGATTTTGCCCAACGCTTCCGCTGCGCCTGGGCAATTTTTTCTTTAGCTTCAGGTGACATAACTCGCTTCACCTTCTTTTTGGCAGGGATGCTTTTGACTGCATCACCACTACTTGCAGAAGCCTTTGTACCAGGCTTGCGACCACGTTTAGCTCCTGCGGATTGTCCTAACAGACTGGAAAGTTCAGCCTGTAACTTTTCGATCTGTTCATGAATTTCAACAGCACGTTTGAGCTGTTCCAACGATAACACGGTGTTCTTTGCCATAGGCCTTAATTAACCGGCATCATTCGCGGGGCGTCAAGATCTACTGAAGGTAGGTGGCTGAACTCAATATCCTGCGAGCTGCTGCGTCTGAGATCTCCTACTACTCATCGGCCAGCGCTTCACGGGCTACTTTGATACGCATTGCCTCCACAAGCTCGATCTGTCGAAGCGCAGCTGTTTCCAATTCTGGAAGGTTTAGACCAACATCCACAACGTGCAGGGATCGCCATAAACGAAGCTTTCCTTCAATCCCTAATGCCAGCACTTCCAAAGCTTCAAGGCGTCCCAGTGCAGCATTTCCGGCTTTCAATTTTCCAAGCAGTAATTTCTCGACAGACCACGCTCCCGCATTCTTCAATCCGCTCTCATCTCCGCCTAGCCGTTCGTTCAGTTGTTTGAGGGTCGACTGATCATTCCGGATTTGATCTCTCAACGTCGTAAGCTGCTCGATGTCGCCGGAAGCAGACGAAATGAGTGAGTCGAGCAACTCCAAGGCAGCGACCGAACCCGCAAGATGGTCGGTGAGGTAAGTGATGAGATTTTTATGGTTCACGGTTTTGAAAAAATGTTTCTGGCGGATCAGCGGTAGAGGAGCCAGATGGCCCCACGCTTGGCCAATACGTAGGAGGCCCCGACGTCATGCCCCTAATAGCCACGTGTGTAAGGTTTAGCGCGACTCACACGCTCCTGGCGTAGCGGTCTCGACGCTTGGCTTGGCGCTAGAGGTCGGAACACGTGTGGCTTCTTGGACTAAATCCAGCCCTAATGCGTTTAGCTTCGCAGTAAGGTCACGAATCACGATGCGAAGGGTCAGGCATTGATTGATAGTTTCTTGCAAATCAGATTGCGGCCGCGGCTTCTCTGTCCTTGCAAGCATAGCAGTCAAGAGCTGCGAATGTGCTGCCTTGAGCAGCGCGATTTTCTCATCTAAATCGGCAACAACGAAAATGATCTCACTCTCCGTTGGCCCGTTAAAACTTCCGGCGCGGAGCAGACCATGAAATTGGTCCGCTATTGTTTCAGCGCTGGTAAGCCTCGCCTCATTCAAGACGATTTCTTTTTGAATGTGAAGTGACATGGTCGGACGGATAAACACTGGTTGGATTGACGCTTTTCTCGATGCTCCTTCAGATCCGATGTGGTTTGCCGCGTAGGCATGGCGCAAGTTATCCACGGCCATCTGAAATCTACTTCGAAGGGTCTGACATGGTTGACGAAACTTCTGAGACTATGCGGGTATGTTGCGGCGAATAGTTCAAGCCTCACTCACATGGCCCAGCTATTGGGTGGCATCTGAGACATGGCTCGTGTGGGGCGTGAGGCCGCACTGGACCTCACGCCGATGGCACGCTCTCGGCTCAAGACTTCGGCAACGTGACCACGATGAGAGCTTCTTTCTTGTCGACTTTCATCTTCTCCGCTTTGAAGGGACCAGGGATCGTGAGGAGCTGTGCATACTGGGTCCGCTGCTGAGTGTAGCCCTGGCTGTTATCGCTCCTAGCAGCCTCTTCATTTTTTGCCTCGATTCTTACGGTGGCCCCTTCGACCGTCACATTCACGTTCTCCATATTGCGGTCTGGAAGGTAAGCGCGGATAACATATTTATCGGCCTCTTCCTGAAGATCGACGGTTGCTCCAAATCGCGGGCTGTCGAAGAAGTCTCGCAAGCCATCGTCAAAACGGAATTCGTGGAATGATTCGTTGAAAATACGATCCATTTCCCGCCGCATCTTTTCCATGCGGGCAAAGACGTCCTGCTCCCGCTGGTCCAACGGAGCATAGGGCACAATGGGATGCCGTTTTAACGTCTCTAGCGAATCTGCGACGTCAGTCCCCTTGGGCACAGTGACCACGATGACGTGATCGGCCTGTTTGCGTTCCACCTGGATTGGCTTTCCAGATTGGGCCTGTTCCAACTTGATCACCTGTTCATAGCGACCCGCGCCACTTTCGGCCGGGGCGTTGATGTGCAGTGAGTTGCCGTCCTTTCGGATTTCCACGGATTCCAAGGTGCGGCCCGGAAGATGCAAGCGCACCATGTAGCTATCCTGCTTCTCCCTCAGATCCACCGAGGCCGTCGAGCTAGACTGCTCCTCGGCGGCACCCTTAACAGTTCCCCAGGAGTCACGGAATATGTTGGACATCTCATCCTGCCATCGTTTCATCTTCTCCATAAAGCCGGGCGGAGCCTGCTCTTTTTGGGGAGGAGTTTTTGGGTCCTCCGCCAGACCTTGAAGGGTAATAAAGGATACAAAACCCGCCACACACAGCACAGCAACCATGTGGCGAACAAAGGTAAGTTGGATGTGAGTTTTCATTGGATGATGTTGGTAAAGTTTAAAGGGATGGGTGAAGGGCAGGCACAAAAGGCCTGCCCATTCTTGCAATCAGCTAACTTTTACTTGGATCTGTTTGGGTTTGGCTGACTCGCTTTTGCGAACCCGGACGCGGAGCACACCATTTTTGAAGTCGGCGGTCACGCTTTCGGGGTCAGCGTCGTCAGGAAGCGCGAAGCTGCGTGAGAAGCCGCCATAAGGGCGTTCCACCCTGTGATAGCGAAGGTCCTCCCTGCCCGCCTCGAACTTGCGTTCACCGCTCAAAGTGAGCATGCCGCCTTCCAAGGTGACGTTGACATCTTCCTTGTTCACGTCAGCTATCTCGACGGCGATCCGGTATTCTTGTTCATCTTCCATGATATCCACTAGAGGCATCCATGCCGGACCGGAGGATGAACCATTGGAGTTTTCACGATGGTTCGCGGTGGTGTTGAAGGCACTGCGAATACGATTCTGGAATTCCTCGAGCTCACGCAGCGGATTCCAGCGAACGAATGTGTTATTCATGTTGTATGGTAGGGATGTGGATAGCGACAGTTGCCGGCACCGCTGGGCTATCCTTCCAGCAATCCGGGGGCACCTGACCTCCTGCACTCTTTCTCGAGCGCGGAAGCGGCACTCGATTTTCTGCCCTCATCAAAAGGCGTGCCAAAAGCTTTCCCCAGAGGAGGCCGTCAGCCTGACAAGTTTTGAGAGAAAAATTGGCACATTATCTGTCACAATTGTGAAGACCATATCTCATCAAGCACGCCCCAATTTAGAACACAGTTGCCGCCTGATGTTGCAGTCTTTGCTCGATGGAAAGGGCTATCGGGGCTGCAGGGTCAAGTTATGACACTCTCGTTTTCATCTCTGTAGACCGTCCTGCCCCCATAGACAAAATTGAGAGAAAGCAAGAGCCAATAGTTGACAAGAAATAAGAGGTAAACACGGTGCTTGGTCGCCGTATGAAATTCATTCAATTCGATCAATCCGGACACTCCGTTTTCATCAACATTGACCACATCGTACAAGCCAAGTGGGAACCGAAAAAGAAGGTTTTGAGCCTTACGCTCGCCAATCAGACCAGTATTCTTCATCTGGCTGATCCTGTATCTTCATCGGTAAAAGAGGTGCTTGAAGGGCAGGTGTTTCGCATCGCCGCTATCTGACCCGCTTTACAGGTGCCACTGCGGCACTACGGAGTTCAGGCCTTTTACTTCAGGGATGCTCTCACGGGCAGTAAGCTCGTGCCCTCGTGTCGTCGCTTGCAGGCTGTGGCTAGTACGGCTCCAGAGCACACACTTTTGAAAGATTGCAGGCACCTACGGTGTTTGGGTGAACATCACCCAAATTCGGTACAATGCTACCCGTAATTCTTTCTCAGTGGCTCCCACATTCTGTCAAATGACCAAGACCTTGGCCCAGTGGGGAGAACATGTGCAGATCAATATCAGTGACCGGCCAATCGAGGCTTGGTGGTCCTGCCCTTTTTGTAACCAAACCTTTAACGTCGCTGTCCGGGATACCAAAGAAGCTGGCGTGTTGTTGGCCAAGCTAGCGTTCATGGACCACATGGAAGAACACCATTCTGAGAAAATAGGTGATACCCGAAGGTCGGGCAAACTGCAGCGCGATAGGAGCCTGTCATCCAAGCCTAAGCCGAAGCAGGACGGAGTTTGAATGTAAGAGGTGGGGGCCCCCGTCCCTCCAGGCCACTGTGTTGACGACGCTCTGCCTTCGGGCCAACAGGTTGTATTAGCTTACACAGAAAATCCCCATCCCGTAGAAATGCACTACGATGAGCTTACTGAACAATGGGTCGACAGGAGTGGCCGAAAAGCTCTAGGCGTGCGGTTCTGGAAGACAAAGGCTCAGTTTCAACGCGACCTGGGAGAAGTTGCCGACAACATCATCCGTCCAAAACTCAAACCTCATCTAAAGCAACAGTCCTGGGACCAAAAGGCCGAGGCTTGACCGACATTTCAGTTGGCAAGACCATTATCATTTCCTGCGACATGGACCCCATAGGCTTGGCCTTCAGGCTCCGCCCTTCAAGCGTCATGGTTGTTAAAGCTCCAGACTAAAGAAAAGCTACGTGACCGCCCTGATAAGGGTTTCAGGTTGATCGAGCACAGACTTTTATGCATCAAGGCTCCGCTATGCAAAACCACGAACTAAAGTCCCTCCTGGCTAATTCACAGCTGAGCATCGCACATATCAACGACCTCACCCAGCACACGCGATCCCTGCTGGACGAGGTGCGAAGAAAGCAAGAAATCTTGGACAAAAGCGATGTGGAAATTCGCAAGCGCTACGAAAGGGTGAAGGCTGAGCCACAGCGGATCTATTGAGGTCAAGGCCGGGAAGGCGGGACAACCTGGAAGTCGTCCAGTTGTGGGCCGTTGAAGGTGTATTTGAACGAGCCCTTAAAGGTCCACGGCTTCGAGCTGAAGATGCACAGGATATCTCACACCAGTGCACGAGGCTCCTGGCACTGACCGCCCCCTTACTCAAGTCGGCTTTGGTGTTGTTGCGATTCCACATCATGCGACACGTTCCAAGGGATTGATCGTTGAAGTTAAGCAAAGGAACCGAGATCACGTCCACAAGGTCATTCTGGATGACTTGGCCACGCTTGCTAGGCTAAAGCTCCAACGGTCGCGGTCCCAAAGTTTTCAAGCGACTTTCGGCTCCAAAGATCTCCTCAAACGCCGGATCATAGGCAGCCTTCATTTTTAGCTCTTCATCCAGATCACACGCGGTCTTCAGCTCTGCCTTCATCTGTTCAGCGTTACCCAAGGCGGAATGACATTGGGCCAGGCAGTAGTGAAACCCGGCCTCCCCTTCCCACCTCTTCCTGATCGATTCTAGCCACTCCAGGGCTTCCTTTGGGGCGCTAGCAGTGTTCCGATAGCTGGCAACGTCTAAAGCCTTCTCCAGAGAGCCAGGTTCCGAAAAGCTCAACGTCTCAGCCAGGTATGAGGCCTTGAGATAGCTTCCAGCCCTTACCAGGATGGCGATGTGCAGCGATATGACCTCTGTGGTGACCTTTAATTGTGACGGTAGGTCTTCGAGAACATTCACTGCCTCCTCTAGCATCCCGAGAGAAATGAAGCCCTCGGCCGTATCCAGCTCACGACGAAATTGCTCAGTGGTCATGACTTCAGCTCTTTAGCACTAACGATGCTGAAGTCTTTGCACTTGAGTCTTTGGACTCTTTGCCATCGCGTCTGCCATTCCTCCGAGAACCGTGCCGAATACCAACGTCATCAAAAGCACGCCGCACAGAGCAAGCGAACCAATCGCAGACACCAATATTGCAAGGCCTTCACCGACCCGATTATTGCACATCGCAACCACGCCTAGAACCATCGCAACCGAGAAGAAGACCATTCCGATGAGAGTCCAAAAAGTGAGGACTCCAATGACTATGCAGATCCAGCCGGCTTTAGCAGCTGAGGACTTGGGTTTGATGGATGTGGGCAGAGGCGGCGGGTAGTAGCTAGGGAGTGGAGGTGATTCCATTATAGAAATTATAGAGCTATAGTGGAGGTTGCTCAAGTCCGATTCTTTTGCCGCTCTCCCGAGCAGTGTTGCTTCAAATCTATCCCACACAGCCTTGTGAAGCGCGTTCAACGTTGTGTGCTTCTGCGGTTCTCCCCATGCCTCAACCAGCCATTTAACATCAGTCTTGTTCAGCAGCCGCAGCTTCTTGTATCCAAGGCGAGCATAGGAGTATTCCAAGGCCGTGATCACATTTCCAGGAATGCTCTCCATGACATTGTAACCAGGCTGCCGCAGACGAGGGGAGTAATCGAGCATGAACGACTCATAGGCAGCGAGATCATAGAGCATCGCAAGAAACGGATGCCATTCTTCACCGTTAGCTCTACAAGTTCTGATCAAGGCTCTGAGAGCTATAGAGGCCTCACGAAACGCTGCGGGGAGCGGAAGGTTGCTCAAAGCTAGATCGAGACGCTCTGTGGGTGTATCCTTCAACGCTTTAATGTCATCGGCCCAGAAACTACCATCCTTTAAATCGCCTCGGTGCTTCGCCCAAAAAGCCTCTCGGTGTCTTGCTACTTGGGCGCTGGATTTGGAATCAATCCATCTCATGGCATCCAATCGAACAACATGAGGCGGCGAATGTCATGCTCATCCGTCAATCGCAACTTGTCATTACAATCAAGGAGCGGAGATTCTAGCTATGTTCAACCGACTTATTTGTTGGCAACCAACGCAACAATTCGGTTGATGACCGACAACGCGGACTCTCGGGTGAGCAAATTAAGCCGCACCTTGTAAACCTTCCCACTCTCAACACTCACGTGCAAAGTGTCGCTAGTGTAACCAATAACCTCGCCGGCAACCTTTAAGCCGTTGTTGAAAGCAAGATCAACCTTTTGAGCTTTGATCGTTACTGGTTCGACCTTGGGAGGTTCAGGCGGTGGCGCGGGCGCTGGGGCCAGCGAGACGCTAGGCGCTGGCGTGTAGTGATAGGATGATGGCGAAGCCGATGAGGATGAGTATGGACTCGGTGAAGTGTAGGTGCGGGATGGCGTGCTAGAGGACCCGTAGGAGCTGTAGTGGGAAGTGTGTGAGCTGTGGGAAGAATGACCTGATCGCGAGGATGAATAATGGGAAGAGTGCGACCGGTGAGAACTATGAGACCTGTGTCCCACAAGAAAAATGCCGTTCTCCATCGCCCTTGAGGGAGTTAGTACAACAGGAGGATCTACTTCGCTTGAAGACTCATCTCTCCTCGTAAACATCAATGTCCGGCCCAAAGGTTCAGCTTCCCCGCTGCTAGGAGATAGAAGCGCTGCAACGGCTCCGGTCAGCGAAAAAATGCGGCGGAAGAGGATGCTATTCTGCATTTTTGTTAGTGTGTTCCGCTCGAGGAAACGCTAATTTATACCTAAAATCAATCCCAAAAAGCAATCGCTGAGTCTCTCAGAGGCATGACTTCGGACACCCAACCAATAACGACGTATCAAAACGATGTAACGGTGCTGGCCAATAAGGATGTCTATTCCATGAATAACATCCTTCGGACGGCCCACCGCTTTTCCGACCTGTATTTCATCGACGTGCAAGCCACAGACGGGACGGATGTTCGAATTCTCCTGAAGGCGAAATCAGCAGCAGGTGAGGAGCCCAGTTCCCTTGAAGGCAGGTTTCTCAACGAGCTTCTGGACGGCAAGCTTCGGGAGATTATTGCCGAGGAGTCTCGCTTGGAACGGGATGTAATCCTCGCTCATGCGTTATCAAGACACCCAGTCCTTTTGAAGGAATATGAGGCTGCAGAAGCTTTCACAGATCCAGTTGGCCTCCTCACGCCTGACGAGACATGAATGGCTTGAACCGAAGCTTTAAGGGGCCGGAGTCGTATCGGAACGGCAGCAGTTACAGGCTCCTGCCTATGAAGTTCATGCGCTTTAGGGATGACAGATATCTAGTTACCAGCATGGGCGGGGACTACATGTTTCTCAGCCAGACAAAGCTGAACGACATCGTCACTCACAAGCTTCAACAGACAGACACTTTATACCCAGATCTGTTGGCCAGTCATCTGATCGCCGATGACAGTTCAACAGCTCATCTGGATCTGCTGGCAGCCAAGTATCGAACTAGGCACTCGCGGCTTCCCTCTTGGACTGCGCTTCACATGTTCGTTACGACGCTTCGATGCGATCATTCCTGCCAATACTGCCAGGTCTCCAGGGTGTCGGAAGACCGTGAGAGCTTTGACATGACCCCAGCCATTGCTGACAGGGCCATTGGCTTAATGTTCCAAAGCCCCTCCGCATGTCTGAAGGTCGAATTCCAAGGTGGCGAGTCCTTGCTCAACTTCGATCTGGTTCGGTATATTGTTTCTGAGGCTAAGCGCCGCAATGATGGCCGGCAGCTTGAGTTCGTGATCACGACCAATCTGGCCAATCTGACAGAAGAGATCCTCAGCTTTTCAGAGGAGCATGGGATCTCATTTTCCACATCCCTCGATGGACCAGCTGCGCTACACAATGCAAATAGGCCCAGGCCGGGCCGAGATAGCCATGCAAAGACAGAGGAAGGAATCGAGAGACTCCGTCAACGTCTGGGCAAGGACGCGGTTTCCGCGTTAATGACGACGACCGCAGCGAGCCTTGATCAGCCAGAACGGATCATCGACGAGTATGTCAGAATGGGTTTCGACAGCATCTTTCTGAGATACATAAGCCCATACGGCTTCGCCGTGAAGAGTTCGGCGAGAATTGGCTATGAGACCAAGAAATTCGTGGACTTTTTCAAGAGAGGTCTTGCCTACATTGTCGATCTCAACAGACGTGGGATCTTTGTCCGAGAGACATATACACAGATTGTGCTTCAGAAAATCCTGATGCCAGGCGCTTCAGGCTATATCGACCTGCAATCGCCCGCAGGCATGGGGATAAGTGGCATCGTTTATAACTACAATGGCGAGGTTTATTCCTCCGACGAGGGACGCATGCTGGCTGAGATGGGAGACAGAACGTTCCGGCTTGGAACAGTTCATGACACCTATGAGAAGTTGTTTCTCGACAGTCCTCTTCTGCCAATGATTCACGAATCGATGCTGGAAGGGGTTCCAGGGTGCACCGACTGCGCACTCCAACCCTATTGCGGATCAGATCCTGTGTTTCATCACCGGACTCAGGGTGACTTCATCGGTCATCGTCCAACAAGTTCATTCTGTGAGCGAAACATGGCCATCATCAAGCACATCCTAACGTTGCTCGAGGACGACAAGGAGACTGCTTCCATTCTCAAATCCTGGCTATGATTCCCTTAGCTGCCAAATTTCAATCGCGTCCTGAGGGACGAAGCTTCGTTGCCAGACTTACGAACGATAAAAGTCTGCCCAGCCCTCTTTGTGATGACGAGATACTCGTATCGCGTGGCGATGAACCTGCTCCCAGTGGAAGTTATCAAGGATTGATTCGAATTGCCGGTGCCGCCCACTCGGAAGAGGAACTGATTCTTGGCGACGAGTTTTCATACCTTGATGATGGTGACATCGTCAGAATCAATGAATTCGCTGGTGAGCTCAGGGTCCTTTATCGCAAGGGCTCCTATCATAACGTCCTTTTCTTTACCGAGCGATGCAACAGCAGGTGCCTAATGTGCTCGCAACCTCCACGGGACGTCGACGATGAATATCTAATCGATGACATCCTCGAGGCAATTCCCCTCATGTCGCAGGATACCAAGGTGCTGTGTATCACTGGCGGAGAGCCCACCATTTTGGGCTGGCGTCTCATCGAGGTTCTGACAGCTGTGTCGAGGTATCTTCCTGACTCCTCGCTGCACATGCTCAGTAACGGCAGAGCATTCGCATATCGTGCGACCGCGAAGGCTGTTAGCCAGGCAGGCTGTCGCGATCTGATGATCGGGGTGCCTCTCTATGCAGACATTGCAAGCGTTCATAACTTTGTCGTTCAGGCAAGGGACGCTTTTGACCAGACGATCAGGGGAATGATGAACCTGGCCCGCTTCAACATCGCACTCGAAATTCGTTTTGTGATCCATCGTCAGACGGTCTCACGCCTTGTTCAGACCGCTAAATTCATAGCTCGCAATCTTCCCTTTGCGTCACAGGTGGCATTCATGGGCCTGGAGACCATTGGCTTTACTCGATCAAACCTGAGCGTTCTATGGATTGATCCCTGGGAATACCGAGACGCTTTGAGAGAGGCTGTCACAATGTTAGCTGCAGCCGGAATGAGGGTGATGGTCTATAACCTGCCCTTGTGTTTGATTCCCGAGGAAATCTGGCCGTTTGCACAGCAGTCTATAAGCGACTGGAAAAACATATACATGCCCGAATGTGCTGGCTGCGCAATGAAGGCGCAGTGTGCAGGCTTCTTCGCGTCAGCTTCATTCAAATATAGTGACCATATCAGACCGTTTGATACAGTGAGTCAGCTTCCATCCTTTTCGATCATCTGATCTAACAAATCTGTCGCGTCTGCCGGGACTACTTCATCATGCCCCTCATGAACAATGAGAAGATCATATCCGGAAATTCGCTTTAACTCGAGCTTTGTTCCTGCTGGAAGCTTCCTGAGTCCGACCGCCTTGTTCCCTTCCCACCGCTTTACCTCAACAGGAAGTCGAGTGGTAATAAATTTTGGCACATAGCTTTCAGGGGTATGAGCGATACCTCCAGATGCGGGAATCGCTGGTTGCACTTGTTGCGGGCTGCCACTCGGGGAGAGATAGTTGCTTGGCTGTGCATAGTTGAGAGGACGACCTGAAGGTTTGTCGCCGCCACACCCTTTGGCCATGAGTCCGAGGCCAAACATGACAATCCCAACTATCATTAGGTTTGAGCAACCGTCATTCTTTTTTGCCATATCGAAATCACTGCCAGAAACTTGCCACAGATGCAAGCTCGGGCAGCTATAGCTGTGGCATCACGATGAATTGAAGTATTCTGCATCTTTGTCACGCCACAACAGATCAAGCCCCCAAGCATAACGCCACACAATCAGTTGGGCTTAGGACCATCCGAATCCAAAAGCGAAAAGTGGGTTCTATTATTTGCCCCGGCAATATCCCGGAAACCGTTCATTAACCCTTGCGTAATAATGCATAACAACTTTTACAATTGACTTGCTAGGGTGCCTTCATAATCTCATTCCCTCCCATGAAACGCATCATCCTCATTATCGCAATAGTAACTGCATCGGTCGCTGGCTACGCTGTTGGCAAAAGTTTGTTGGCCAATCACACCCACGACGCAGGTCATAGCGGTGGATTGGATCAAAACGGTGGGCATACTGACAGCCGCACAGGTCTGTATCACTACCACCGTTAATCCAGCATCCCGAAACGAAGCCCTAGCTCGCAAAACTGGGGCTTTGCTGATATTTGGGGGCTGTAAACGCATCTTAAATCCTGAGTAAATACTCCATGGATAACCAGATGCACGCCGATCAAAGGATTCGCGGACAATGGAAGTTAGGACACTGCCCAAAGGTCACAAGCATACTCCTTCCGGAAGACTGTTAGCCAGCTATTTGTTAGGCGCTGGCATTCCTTCCACGACAAGATCCACCACAACCGGAAAGTGATCACTGCCAGGCGTGTCTTTGAGAACCATTGCCGCAGGCCTACCCAGATCTCGAACATAGATGTGATCGAGGCAGGCATCTGGATATCTTCCCTTCCCCGGTATTGTGACCCTGTGCTCTATTGGGATTCCCTCAAAAGCCCAGAAGAATCCAGCTTCCTCGATCTTCTTCAAAGTTCTGTCGCCGGCTAGATTGAGCTGTTCCTTCGAGGTATTGAAATCACCAACCACAACCACGCTTTCTTTTGGTTTGGCCTGGCTCTTCACGTGGTCGATGAGCTGCTCCATCGCGTCTTCACGTTTAGACGTATTCTCGACCGGATTGCCAAGATTGCTTTTTAAATGGAGGCCATAAACGTGCAGTGGCTTTTCTGAGATCATCAGCTTCGCATATGCATAGCCACGAGGAGCATTGGCCCAGCCCCTTTTCCACGACTCTGCCCACGCTCCATCAGCCGGGAATCGAGAAAGAATGGCTATCTGTTGCTCGCCTATCGAACCGTTGAAGCTGTCTTTGAAACGGCTTGTGACATGGACGCTGAAGCCGGGAAGAAGTCTGGCCAGTTGTTCAGCAGTCTCAGCATTCCGAACCTCCTGTAGAACGATTACATCAGCTCGAAACTGAGGAAGAACCGCGGAGACCTCGACGACATGGGCATCACGTTCAGCTTGAGTCGCACCTGGCTTTTTTCCTGGGTACCATTCAAGATTCCAGGTCACGACTCGAACAACATCAGCACCGTGACTGATCCCCAAGAAAAGAGCGAAGAGGATTAACCACCGCATACTTTACAGGCTATTCCGTCAGTCGGTCCACAAGGCCTCCCCGAACCAAAATAACGGCAGCCGGAATTGTGTCGCTTTCCAGTCGAGCTGATAACGTGACTAGCTCCTGGCGAAGACGTCTGTGGAGATGAGGGCGTCAGTGAGTTCGATCCAGTCGAAGGTCGATAGGTCGGTGCAGGCGTTGAGACTACCTGACGACGCAAGGCTTCGTTCTCCTGCTGTAGTTGGGAAACTTTTGCTTCGAGCTCAGATATCCTTCTCAACAAAGCTTCAGAATCCGGCTTGGATCCGGCCGTTATCGCCTGGCGAGACTCTGAACTGAGTTTGTCCAACGGGAGTCGAACCAAGCCGAAATCGGTCATCAAGGTCACTTCCACCTCCGTTGAGGACATGACTCGACCCTTGAGTTTAGACCCATCTACAAGGCTGATGCCCATTGGTGTGTCGGCAGCAAGGCACTGACCAAGGCACGTTATGACGGCGGCAATCAGGAGGATTGTGGTTTTCATGGTGCGCGGGAGGTTGGAGAACCTAGTTCATCGTCAGGAAAACGCCAGTCAGGGTTCAGACTGCCTTTTCATGCGTGTCACAAAGGTTGGCTACCCTATGGTGTCCTTCTCGCTCATAAGCCCAGGCGGCCACGCGAGCTGAAGCATTTGCATCCGCAGAAAGCCATATAAAACCCACCCCACAAACAAGCCGCCTGATCAACACTGGCTCTTGTCCAACTTTGAGGGGAGCATTACAAGATTGAGGAAGTGATGCCGGAGATATGGGCGAAGGCCAAGTCACGCGACACGACCGGGCGATCATCGTCATCGTCCAAGCCTGTGACCGCACGCCTTCAAACTGCGGCATAAGGTGCTTCCCGTTACGCTTACGGACGAAAGGAGCCACGTGTGTGCAAAGACCGGCAGAACAAATACACGTTCATGACCAGACCACGACACCTTTCCCCCTCCAAGATGACCTCGCTCACGCGTCCTAAACATGCCTTAATCCAGTGCCATTCACGCCCGACCCTTTCCTGCTCTATTTTGAGGACAGCCAGTTTGTTGCCTCGGGAGATAGGAACTCTATTGGATCGTACATCTCAACCTCAAATGACAGCTGCTTTTGCGCAAAAAGTTGATCAAATTTGGCCTTTTCTGAACTATCATGACGAAGAGGCAAGCATTCAAAATCGCCATCCAACTCCTTGATCGCCGATGCAATGTCATAAGGAACTCGAAACAAAATTATCCGATTGTTCGGAAGATCTTTCAATTTTGCCATCAACACCTCGAACGCCTTACTACCTCGTCCAATCAACTCACCATTTAGGCGATATTCAGCACTTTTTAACGTTAGCCCATGGTCCCATTCAACCACAATTTGCCCTTGGTTCGCTTTTACTGGAACTGGATGAGACTTGCCGCACGACAAGACACATAAAATCAAACTCACAGAAGCGATGATGACAGTGATGTGACGTTGCATAGTCGTTGAGATTAAAGTTGGTCAGCCAGCCCAGTTTTCACGCTAAGACGCCCCGGGTCAATCGTTGGAGGGACTCCAGTTCCTGGAGCTCGTTGGTAATTCTGCGTATAGTCACATACATCTTTAAAGGAATGAATATAACTACCCCCAATGCTTGTGCCATTCGCATAATATCTGTCCTTTCCTAGATATGTGAAATTTTCATTAACCCAATGGGACGGTGGCGGGGGATTCGTATTTTTGTTCCAAAGCTTTCCTGTGTCGCCTGGAATCCAATCGTCGGCTACCGCGTCAGGAGTAGTCTTCGAATTGTTACCATTGTAATTTGACCTTGGGTCATATGTTCCTTTGTTGTCCGCATAGTCCCCCATCATTCTAGCGAATTCTCCGGGCTTCGAACAATCCATAGCTCCGCCTGGTGTGTCCCTCAATTGAGTTAGGGCGGTCTTCCAATCCGTTGTAGGTTCCCAGTAGGATCTGAGTGAACCATCTTTGCGTCTTCCTCCCGTGAAAACTTCCTTCCAAGACGAAGCTGGATATACAGCACGACCGCTACTGAATACAACATTTTTTGCGAATTTCTCGAGGTATTCCACTGTTGCAATTCTCGCCTTCACGTGGGCGTCAAGATCAGCGACTGTTCTAAAGCTAAATTCTCGAGGCGAGGCAATTAAACATGAAACGATTTCGGACTGCAGAGTCGTTGTCACCTTTGCAGTTCCTGTGATCATGACGATCGAATCTCCGCTAAGTGTCGTTCCTGTGCCAGGCTTGGAGGAATGACCCGACACACCTGCACCCGTAATGTAGCTGGCAAATGCCGACTTCTCCTTTTGGGGCACTCTAAGAGCCAGCCCACGTGGGTCAAAAGCGGTCCACGGATTTTGCTTCACATAGGCGTAGAGGTTGGGGCCGTCCACGAAGCCAGCGGGGTCGCGGCTCAACCACACGCCCGTCTCCAGATCACGGTAGCGGAAACCCTCATTCAAAAGGCCTGTTGGATCTTCATCCTTGCTGTTGCCACGTTGTTTGTCCGCATTCGTTCCCGTCTCTTTGGTACGCTTGCCAAATGCTTCATAGCTGGCGGTCCACGTTACCTCGCCTGAAGCATTAGTCTGTGCTACGATGTCTCCACGCCCATTGCTGAGGTTGAATTTGGTAATGCCACTTCGCTGCGTGAAGAGCAGTCCACCCACGCCCCCACCCATGTCTGGGCCTCGTGTATAGACCACCTCGGATGTCGTCGCAGTAAAGGCTCCGGAACTGTCCGCAACATGCTCAGAAACACTCAACCCACCAGAGAATACGATTGCCGTATATTTGACGGGCTCACCCGGCTTGGCCAGCGTCGTGTGAATCCGGCGAGTGCGATAGTCATAACGATGAAACCACAATTGCGTTCCCGTTGGTTTGGTATCGTGCACCTGAACCAGTCTGTTGAATGTGTCCCAGGTATAGGAACTGGAATGCGTTGTCGTGCCTCCCGTATCGTAGTTCGTGGAGTGCAGGCTTTTACGATTGCCGTTGAGGTCATACGTCAGGTTTTGCCATTTTAATGTGTCCCCCGCAGGGCTGCGCTCTTCGGCAATGACGAGCTGATTGGCGTTGTTGTAGGTGTAAATCCATTTCGTTGGCTCGGCGGCATCAGCTACGGTGCCATCTGGATGGGTGACCGTTTTGCTGATTCGGTTATGGGAGCTGTCATAGGCATGACCGGTGACCAGGCGAGGAGCAGTGGCCGCCAGGCTCAGGGAAGCCGCTTCCCGAACTTCCTCTTTGGACAAGCGGTTGGACGCGTCATAGCTCATCGAGGTGATCCGAGCCCTGGCGGTTCCGCCACCACTGCCTGTCCATTGCTCGGATTGGGAGGTCACATTGCCCAGAGCGTCATGTGTCCATGAAAAACTTGCCACCACGCTTTCTGCCGATGGAGGATCCACAGCTCCTGGAGCAAGAAGCTGACGATGAGTAAGACGCCCAAGGCTGTCATAGGTATTGCGGGTGGACTGCCCGTTGGCTGAGGACAATGTCAGGGCACGTCCGGCAAGGTCATAACCGTAGCGTGTCGTTTTTTTGGCCGCATCAAAGCCTGTCAATGGGCCTTCATCGATACTCAGGGGGCGGTTGATCGCATCGTAGCTTGTCACCGTTCGGCGGCCATGCGCAAACGTTGCTGACAGGCGGTTGCCAGCAAGGTCATAGGTATAACGGTGGGTCACGCCCTCGCCTGCAATGTAGCGCCTGCCCCCCATGCGGAAAGGCTCATAGGTGATCCCGCCTCGTGTTTCTGAGATCATCCTGCCCAGATCATCGTAGGCATAAGACAGGCACCCGTCTGGGGCGTTGGATTCATAGACGATGGTCAAACGACCGGCAGAGTCATAGACTATGTCCCGGTAAGGCCGTGGACTTTCGGGCATGGCATTTTCAATGTCATAAGTCACTCGTTTGAGACGGTTGCGCAGATCGTATGCATAATCGGTTGTTAGACCCTTCGGTGACGTCTCGGAGACCTTGTTGGCACCATCATAGCGATAAGTCCATACGTCAGAAACTGCGTCCGCACCATAGCTGAGGCGTGATCCTTGGAAGGTCTGGGTAATGAGACGATTCTGAGCATCATAGGCAAACGTCGTCGTCTTGCCCCGTCCATCGGTCACGGACGTTCTGTTACCTGCGGCGTCATAAGCGAAGTTATTTTGAATGCCCGAGTGGTCCGTGGTGCCGATCAGCCTGCCAAAGGCATCGTAAACGTTGGTCACCGTTTGATCCAGCGCATTCGTGGTCGTCAACACATTGCCTTGGGCGTCCAAGGTCAGCTCAGACTCGTTGCCGAAGTCATCTACCGTTTTGACGAGCCTGCCCGCAGGGTCATAGAACTTGGTCGTCACTGCCCCCTGCGGGTCGGTCACCTCAAGGACACGTCCACTGGGATCATAAACTGTGCTGATCATCGGCGACACCATCGGTGATCCGACTGGTTGCGAGGCGTCCACAACCAGAGGATGTGTCACCCTGGTCGGACGGTTACGGGCGTCATACTGTGTCGTGGTGGTATTACCCCGAGGGTCAGTAACACTTGTGGAATTGCCAACCAAATCGTAGTGAGTGAAGACCGATGTGGAAAGAGAATTCTTCTGCACATTGATGCGCAGGGGCATCCCGGATGCATCAAAATGAGTGGTGGTCTCAATACCGTCCTCGGAGATGCTCTTCCAGGGTTTCCCATGAGGCGTGAGCATTTGCAAAACATGCGAACCGTCAGCAAAATAGGTATCAATCAGGCGATCCTGACAGTCGTAGATTAGAGCCTTGTTGGCTCCGATTACCGGCCCCGCCTGAGCGATAGGCTGAGGTGAGGCTGACATGTTGCGATAAGTGAACACAACCACACCCGCATCAGGAGCCCGCTTCGTCAGCGGCCTGTAAATAGCGTCGTAGGTGATGTATGTTTCATTCCCGCGAGCATCGAAGGCGTGGAGAGGCTTGAATCCAGAAACATCAAACACCGATCCGCCAACGAAGTCCTTGGTCTGTGACCGGCTCTTAGAAAGCCCTGTATCGGGGTCAACAAAAGGAGTGGTTAGGTGGTTGTCCGTAAAATAGACCGTGATGCGCTCTGCCGGATTTGTGGCCGAGGCGTTTGTCACCGAGCGAATAGGCCTGCCTAGCAGATCGTAGGTCAGTTCTGTCACTGTCCCGCGTGCGTCCACTTGCCGAACGGGCAGACCGAGATCGTTGTAACTAGTGGACGTGACAATGTCTGCTGGTGCTGCATCAGCGAGGCCGTTCCCGTTGAGGTCCACTGTGCTTTTGACCCTGCGGTTCAGCGCATCGTATTCGTGGAAAACATTCCTGAAACATTCGTCTTGTTCCTGGATGATGTTCCCATGGGGGTCATACTTGATACGCTTGATAGCCCCATCCGGGAAATGGGTCAGCGTGAGACGGTTACGCGAGTCATAGTAAAAGCGTGTGATTCGCCCGAGCGCATCTTCGGTCGATGCAGTGTTGCCGTTGAAATCATGAATCGTCTTCGTGGTACTGGTCTGGCCATCAATGATCCGCTCTTCGATGACGGTCCGCCACCAGTAGTCGTTCTGGTTCGTAAATGCGGCAATATTGCGCTTGGTGACGATGGATGGCGCGAGTCCTGCGGGAGGTGCATGCTGATCCCAAGGAGCTTGTGAGGCTGTGGGGTTGGAACTAGGAAGTGCCGAAAGAGTCTCCCTGGTCACGATCCCCGGGAACAACGAGTTCTCATACTCCATTGTTTTGCGGGAACCTCCTGCGTGTGGAACACCGCTGAATGCAATTGGTGAACCGTATCCCGTAACTTCAGAAAGCCTGCGCCCATACGGCTGCGTCAACGGGTCAGTCGGCATGTTCTCAAACCCATAAGACGTCACAACACCTTCCCCCGAAGCTGCGAGATGCGACACTGAGGCCAGCTGTCTGGTGGCTGGGTCATAAGTGAAACTCTTCGTGTGCCCCATAGCGTTGATCTCCAGTGTCGGATCGTCATATTTTCCAACACCGAATGAAACCACAGTTGAACCGTATTTAACTTTCACCACGCAATTGTCCCCGTAACCAAAAGTCGTTTTATGGCCGTCTTGATCCTCAGATTCAGATAACGCAAAATGGGCTTGTGGAAGAAACGTGAACTTCTCCACTCCACCCATCGGGTCGACGATCCTCATCTTGGTGAATGTATATGTGGGCGTCTCGTCATCTGGGACAGTGATTGCATAGGGGATCGGCTTTACGGGATCCGCAAATTCGTATCGGTAGACACGGTCCTTACCGTCACTCTGACGGACAGTGAACGAGGTTGTGATTTCGCTGTCGCCCTGGGCGACGGCCACAGTCTTCTTTGTGATTATCACAGGCGGTCCCTCCGGCGGGCTAACGGCCGTGAGAACCAAGGGCGATCCTTTCGGCAGCTTTTTTGTGACATCCGCCACTGAAACAAAAGTGCCGGAAGACGGCTGCAGCTGGAAAACATAGGTATTACTGCGTTCATCTGTGATCGAGGAGACAGCCACGTGCTGATGCGCGACTCCCAAAAGGTCATTCTCTTCCACCTCGTTAATCAATGTATGTCCATACTGGACTGCCGCAGAGCCACGCTGCACCTGCGTTAACAGCACGTCATCCTGAGGAGTAAACTTTGCTTGATCACTTACCTGTCTGATGATGGAGAGACCGGCTGACTGGGAGTACGTGTAATTCGTCACATCACCTCCAGGGCCCTTGACTGCAACGACCTTGCCTCCTTCCTGAGTGATCGTGATTTTATATCCTGGTCGCTTGAGGTCTTCAATGGAGGAAGGAATCAACGTGGAGTACGATGGATAATGGTAATGGAGCTCGTTGCCGAGCCGATCCCTAACCTTGATCAAACGGGCATACTGAAGGCGCGTCTTTGACTCGGAGCCTACAACTCTGTCATTCGAATAGAACTGGCTAAGCTCCGTGGGCAGCAATTCTTCATAGGTGCACACCGTGCCGAATTTCTTATGCAACGTTAATTGGCCGCGAGACGACATTGTCTGGAGAGACGCGTGGCCATAACGCATGGCCGATCCTGGGTTTCCAGGCTGATCAGGAAGCTCTACGACGGGGGCGGTAACGACGTCTCCCACCAACACATTTTGACTGGATTTGGCGTCATCACTTTCTGCAAAGTTATGATACCAGAAAGGTCCCTGCACATGTTGGAACACCTGCGATTGTCCAGCCTCGTCAACGACCGTCGCTTTGGTTCCTTCGAAGGTGATGTAGCTGCAAACATTGGATGACCAGCCTGGCCCGAAAGGGAGATCAGGTCTCTCAGAAGGACGAAGACCTGATCTGACATTGTAGCAACTCGGAGCCAGATCTCTACGCACCTGCAACGGTAACAAGCTGCCCTCCGCCTCAACAAATACGTCGCTTACCGAGTGCCTGAGCTGCGTGGTATAGGCATCGATATAGGTTTCTTCACCTCGTTGTCCGCTTTCGTCTTGGACTTGCGGCTTCGAATCAGCCATGGGCACCCCGTTGAGTCCAACCTTGCGGTAACGTGAGCCAGCACCATCGTTGAATTGGAAATCGTCGCTTTCGCCATCCTCTGCCTCACCTGAATCCCAAAGAGTTACCATGATCATCTTGCCATCTGTAGGCGAGAATTGAAGGGGCTGACTTTTATTTTGGCCTTGAGGGATCTCTACCTCCTGAATCTCTTGAGTAAGAAATTGAGGTTCGTCATTCGCCCTGAGTCGATAAGTCCTGACGAGCAGCTTGAATGGAGGAAGAACCTGAACTGCGTCCGCTTCTATCTCGACGCGGACCTCCATTGCATATGCGTCACTGTTAGGGTGGTCGCCGCCGCCGTTGGGAGGAGGAGGGTCGTTCTCATTGGGAAGATGTTCTTCTAAATCTCCCCAGTGAAGCCCGTTCACGAAAGTTCTAAATATTCCCCAGCGAATCTGAGGATCGGGAAGATCTGGATCATAATCAGCGTCATTGGATGAAATAATCTCATATTCTTGAACTGTTTCGACGGACTCCTCACCCACATAAGTTTCTCCAGGATGATTACGGCAGGGCGTTGTGTCCCCGGCAAAATCAGGAACTTCTTTGTCAGGCACATGCTCCAAAACTCGTGTCAGAGGGTTATCTACACTAGCCTCCCCGTCGTCAGAACGCGTGAACATACCGGTAGGCCCTTGAGGCACAAAGTACCTGTCCACTGCCAGGAACGGACCGCCGCCCTCCACTTCAGGCTGCTCATACTTTGGAACGTCGTCCACCAGAACAAAACTTCCTGGATTTCCTACTGGCAGTTCGGAGGGAACGACAGGCTCCGCGGCCACAGGCAACACCCCAGGCTGAACAGGGATCTCAGGAGGAAGATTGGGAGGGACCGGTGGAGTCGGAGATGGCCGAATTCGAATCGAGCATGGAATTGAATAAGATCTCTTGTAAGCATCCGTGACGCTTACGCTAAACGAAAAACTGCCAACTTGGCTTGGCCTTCCGCCAAGCACACCAGATGCGGACAACGCCATACCCGGCGGGAATGAACCTCCTTTGATTTGAAAAACGGGAGATTCTGCGTTGGTGAGGAATTGCGTCGATGGATAAGGCTGGTTCAAGTATCCAGACACCAGAGTTGGCACACTCAATGTTAGAGGAGCCAGGCATCCAACCTTGACCAATGCCTCGGAGAATTTCCCATTGTTCTCAACACGGACAATCGCACCGTACTGTCCGACTGAACTAATCTGTCCCGCCAATACTCCCGTCTCAGCATTTAACGCCACTCCTTGAGGTAGCGGAAGCAGTGGAGCTGGTGGTGGAGCCGTCTTGATTGTGAAATGGCTGGCGCCTGCCACCCCGCCTGAACGCGGAATGGCAAGATTGAAGGTTTCCCCGGTAGCGACAGCCTTGGTCGTATCATAGATTTTGATAGGACCTCGGATTTCTGGCCGTGGAGACACGCTCAGACGAATTGGCATTAGCTCATACTCACGCGTTTGTTCCGAGGCGGATGCTTTCTGCCTCACGATGCAGGGTAATTCGATAGTTCCGACATTATCTGCGGTGCCTTCGATTGTCACCACACGGCCATCCTGCGTCAAACTCAGCCAATCGGGCAAATTGCTTCCGTCCACAATCAGCTCTTCAAATTCAGGAGGAGGAACACCAAAGGGCAACGTGAATGTGTCCCGAAGTTCAAACGTCACCGAGAATTCATCCTGTAAAACAGCCGAAGTAGCCCCCTCTGTTACCACGAGTTCAGCAACGGGAACACCGATATGAACACGTCGCCGTTGAGTACTACCCATGCCAAAATTCGGCGTTGCCGCGACGTCAATATAGGTGTGATGAAACCCTCCCGGCACATCGCCTCGCAACGTCCTGCCTTGAAGGTGCAGCCAGTCCAGTGCAGGATTGTCCACCACCGTCAGCATGCCCGCACCGGCCGCAATTACCGCATCAACCACTTTAGCTTGATAAGTATTCTCATTCTCATCGAGACGATCCTCCATCGTGACTGGAACATAGGGAGTCAGAATACTGATCGGATCCTCAGGCGGAATTTCGACAACCTCACGCACTTCAAGCCATACCTGTCTCTGTGTTGATCTGCCTAAAGCGTCTATGGCTGTGACGGAAAACCCATACACAGTTGGCTCGTCGCGGTCGAGCATTCCTGACACTTGGTTAGTGACGGGGTCCAGGGTTAGTCCCTCTGGAAGAGATGGTGAGAATGTGAATTGATATGGGCCAAGTCCACCTGTCGCCGACAGCTGCACCGGCCCATAGGCTGTTGTAGCCCCTTGGTAGGCTGGAAAGAATGGCGCCGAAAGAGTAAGCGGCTCAGCTGAGACAATGGTGAACGTCTTTGACACACTGCGGATCGTGTCGTCCTTAACTGTCAAAGTAAACGTCACCGGGTCCGTGCTCCCTGACAATGAGCCAACCACCTTGCCATTCTTAATTTCAAGGCCCTCGGGGAACGATCCACTCATTTCAAAACGAACTTCTCCCTCCGTCCCTGTCACCTTCAAATCGACAGGGCCGTAAGGCATTAATGGTCTTCCTGGTGGGAAAGTCGCGTTGAAGGTCAGTGGCAGAAAACCGCGGCCAATATAGAACTGCCGCGAGAAAGACGCCCCCGCATTGTCGGTGACTCGAAGCGTGAATGACCAACCTGGCTCGCCGCCAGGGTTGACCATGGTCCCTGAGATTCCACCGGAGCTTGTAAGATCCAAACCTGGTGGGAGACTTCCCGCGACCAAAGAAACCTGGTAGCCGCCAGCGCCTCCGATTAGAGATACAGCGCTCTCGTACCGGATTCCCTTGATAACTGCCGGAAGGTTTCCGGACATGCTCAATGGGGGTGGCGGTGGTGGGCTGTCCTGCTCACGGAATGAAAGCTCGATGTTCCTCACAACCGACTGGCCTAAGGCATCAGTGACTTTGACCAATGCTACATACCTGCCAGATGGAGGGTACTCTTCCTGGCCTTCCCCAAGGCCAAACCTGTCAGAGGTCCTCAAAGTGAGAGCTGAAGGCAACGTTACAGACGTGTCCTCCTGAAGCTCAAAAACATAAGGTGGCAGACCGCCAGTCTGAACAATCGGTTCGGAAACGCTGGCATCTGAATAGTAGTAAACGAACCCAGCAGATGCATCCAAGGTGGAGCATACCTTGATGCTGTTGTTGATTATTCTGGTGACACCGCGCACATCTTTGAGTTCGAGAGCGAAGCTCATGTCCCCTTCGCCTGCACTCGAATCGACGGTTCCGGTAATCTGCCACATGGGTGATCCAGGTGGTGACTCAGGATCTTGCAAAAGAGATAGCCCCGAAGGCAACGAGGAACCCGATGCCAGCTGATATTCGTAGGGTGCCTGGCCTCCAGACGGAGAAAGTGTCACGCTGAAAGGCACCCCATGAACAGCATTTCCCAACGAGCCTTCCGGCGAAGCTGGCAAGGGATCAGCACTTCGCGGATCGGTTGGTGTTCCGCCAATTGGAAAGAGCTCATCGTAGTTGCTCACGGAATCCAGGTCCCAGTCATCGTCATAGGCCCGTGCAGAATCCAGGGAGCCGTTGTCACGATGAAGAGCGGCAACGTGCAACTCATCGCGGAATACACGCTCATAGTCATTCAAAACAATACGCAAAACTGGTTGGCCGCCGATCAAGACAAGTTCGCCAGTCACATCATTCCTGTCGTTGACATCCAAGAGTGTATGTCCCTGCATAGTGAGGAAGGAACGAGGTTCCGTCTTGTTTCTGTATTCCTCGACATTAGTCAGGAAATCACCATCTGGATCATCCGCTCCGTCGTGTGGATCTGACATGTTGAGGATGGTCGGGCGGCTAAGTTCATACACGTCGTCCATGCTGTCTCCATCAGTATCGAACTTGGTCTGCCAATTTGCTCGCACATCGAACCCTCTTTGGTATGCCTCCACATTGGTATACTCGTCGGAATCCAGGTTTCCGTTTTCGTCATCAGCATTGGTCTTGTCCAGCCCCCAAAAGTCTTCCAAACGGTCTGGGATACCGCCGTGATCAGTATCGGTCAGGTCAACTTCCGCGTGATCAGGAACACCATCTCCATCGCTATCAGAACTTAACGGGTTCAAGGCAAAGACGACGCCAAATTTGTCGTGTGCATGGACTTCCTCGTCATCCGTTAAGTAATCGTCATCTGAGTCCTGATCACGAGCATACGTTTGGTTGGTCAATTCCTCCCCGTCCCACAGACCATCATCATCGGTGTCCCTTTCAGCGGGGCTACTGTAGCTAATATAATAGGTCTCCCATTCATCTGTCAGTCCATCACCGTCTGTGTCTGTCAGATTGTCGCTCGTACCAAGAGCGGCCTCGAACTCAGCATGAAGTCCGTCACCGTCAGTGTCTGTGGTATCGGTGAAATAATGGTAGCTCCAGTAAAGGACAAGCCGGTCGGAAAAGAAGTCATCATTCGAGTCCCACTTCGTCGAATCGGTCCCCAGCCATCCCTCCAATACTGGGCCGAGGCCATCCCCATCAACATCCGCCGCTGTGTCATCTACTGCGAGGACTTTGAAATAGTAGACCAGCCAGTCATGCGGTGCAGGATTGCCACCACCATTGCTAGTCGGACTTCCGTCATGCATCGGCACTTCCCAAGTAACGGCTAAATCATGCTCGACACTAGCGTTCAGCCCGTCCATGTCAGCATCGCGGTCCACGCCATTTATCGTAATCGTCTTGGTGTCTGACGAACCGTAAGCATTCGTAGCTGTGACGCTGAAAGAGAATCCCTGGGCTCCCATGGTACCGTAAAGCAAACCCGACGAACTCATGGCGACCCCTTCCGGCAACGAGTCCGCATTCCATGCAGCGGACTGTCCATCAACGCATCCAAATTGGATGGAGAAGGGAGTCCAGATGGATTCGTCGGGGTACGATCCCATATAAATCTCCACTCCTGGTGGAGGTGCGTTACCCACACTGATCGACGCATCTTGGGTAACTGAATTTGCCCCATCATGGACCTGCACGGTGAAGTTCCACGTGCCAGTAGCGCCTCCGCCCAGGCTGGCATTGCCCGCAATCTCACTGCCGGACAATGACAAACCAGGCGGCAAAGCCCCCGAAACAATACTCCAAGTATAAGATCCAGTTCCGCCCTGTGCATTGAACGACCAGGAGTAAGGTTCCCCATCTTGACCGTCTGACAGAGTCGCTGAACTCGTGATTAGCAGGTCCACAGGTGGTGCCGTTCCGATGTTAAGTGTCACCTCTTGATCACATGTACCGTCATTGGCGTTGGTCGTCCCCACGCGGACAACAAACGTGAATTGCCCGGTCGCCTCAGGAGTGCCCGAAAGTGTGCCGTTAGTCGACAGTGACAAGCTCGGCGGCAGTCCACCATTGGGGAGGCTCCATGTATATCCGCCAGTTCCTCCAGTTGCCGCGAATGACCAACCATAGGACTGGGAATAGGTCGCGTCAGGGAGCTGTGCATCACTGACAATCGCCAATGGCCCTGGTGGCGGAGCCTCAACTACCAAAACGTGGTTGATGCTCGTCCCACGATTGTCGCCATCCACGACTTGGACTGTGAAATGATACACACCTTCTGACACACCAGTGCCCTTCAAACATGCCCCGTCAAAGCTGAACTCAGATGGCAAATCTCCGGCGATAACACTCCAGGTCACTCCGCCACTGTGGCCCTCGACAAGAAATTCAGGAGAGACGTATTGGGTTCCAACGGTAGCCCGTGGGAGGCTCTCAGGCCCAAGGATGTTTATCGATGGACGAATGTCTGAAGGAAACAGGAAGGATGGATCATCGCCATCATCGAAATAGGTCGACGAAGGGTATGAGACGGCGAGGGTTGGATCAGACGCTAGTTTAGTCTCATAGAAAGGGTTATAACGAACAGTGGCTACCTCATACCCGTCTTTGAGCCCATCCCCATCGCTGTCACCATGTGTAATCCGAGTTCGAGTGCCTGTGGATGGATAAAAAATGGTAGCTTCCTGCTCATTCGTCAGTCCGTCGTTATCGAAATCGCCGCTCGGATTCGTAGAGACGATTTCATCCTCGTAGTCTGTCAAACCGTCCCCATCGGTATCAGCCATTAAAGGAGAGGTGAACGTCGTGTTGACTTCGTAGCCGTCCGCCCAGCCATCACTGTCTGTATCACTGTTCGTCAAACTCGTGAAATACACATACGTTTCATCCCAATCGCTCAACTCATCCGAATCGCTATCCGTGTGCTTGAGTTGGTACTCATAGAGATCGTTGATGCCATTTCCGTTGCTATCAACCACGAGCGGATTGGTGAACATGATATTCACTTCAGATCCGTCGAGTGCGCCATCGTCATCAGAATCAGGATCAAGAGGATCCGTTCCCAATGCTGCTTCTTGCCCAGTAGTAAGACCGTCCGTGTCCACATCCTCCGGGTCATTCGTGTCATCGTAGGTGTAGTTGGTGGTTCCATCTCCGTCGGTATCCACGTCGATCCAGGCAGCCCGTATAGGAGGCGGACATGGCATCAAGATCAGTTGCGCAATCAATAGGCCATGAAGGATATAGGCGCGACGTGCCCAAGAGCGAAACCAAGGGAGCGGATTGAGATCTTGAATTCCTTTGCTGCAATGACGGGAGCTCATGAAAATGCGATGACGTGGCGCTTTGTAGTGCCTGTTGGAATGGTCGGTCTCGCCGAGTTGGAGGCATCACCTTCAACTCAGAGATATATATTTTCACGGTAAATGCGGTTTAGCGGAAACCACCTCAGTGAAGCAAGAGAAAACGCCGCTCTATTCAAATGACTAAAGGCTCTACCAAATGCTTCCTGCAAAACCTGTGATCGCAAAAGGAGCTATCCCGCAAAAGCGGTCGACGAGCTAGCCGCTTGTGTACGAACAAACTACGGACAGCTTTCTCTAAAAATCCTCGTTCGGCACAAGGAAGACAACAACTTTTGAGCTTTACGCCTTTCACTCCTCCGCTACGCTTTTGGCAGTTCAGGGAGACCTGAACCGGGGCTTTAGAATCCCGCCCGTTAGCGGCCGACGTGTGCCGCAAATCACGTCGCTTCACGACCATGCACAATGGCCGGGAGGCGACGGCGTATGTCCAGAGCCTCCGGGCTTAAAGGTCGTCGCGGCTGTCTAACGGCGGTTTCTAAACTCTCCGGCCACCTCGGCGGATTCATAGTGGATCTGCCTTCTTGGTGGCGAGTTTTGAGAATCGCCACCATGACATCCCTCTCTCATTCATTCCGTATAGATCATTTCCTGTCTGCCACATTGACGGCTGTAGCTTTCGCCCTCCTGGCCCTATCTGGTGCCTCACTGAAGGCAGAGCCTCCAGAACTGCTTCCCTTGAAACAGCAATACGAAAAGCTGACTTTTGAACGAGTCCAGACAGCTTACGACGCTGGGCTCAAAACCCTCAATGACCGCTACCTGGAGGCCATTGATCGGACGATGGCTTCCTCAAGATCCAAAGGTGATCTGGAAGCGGTGCTTGCTCTGGGAGGTGAGAAGAGCCTGGTCCTCGATAAAAAGCCTCTCCCTGAGATCGATGGTGACACGAAGCCTGCAGTAGCGACTCTTCGGAAGGTTTATCATGAGCAGCTGAAGACCCTGGAGCAACAGCGTGACACCAATCTGAAGACCATCCTCACTCCATATCTGGAGAGGCTAAAGGCACTGGAAACCTCACTGACAAAAGCCGATCGAGTAGATCAAGCCAAAGAGGTCATGGTCTATCGATCTGGCCTTGCTTCCGCTGATGTTGCTGTGGTTCCTCAAACGATCAACGGTGGAGAGGTCATTAACAGCCTGGGCATGAAGTTTATCCCGGTCAAAGGCACTACGGTTCACTTCTGCATTCATGAAACACGCCGCCAGGACTACGCTGCCTTTGCTGCTGATGTGTCAGACGTGAATGCAGCCTGGAAGACCTTCTCAGTGGAAAGGACCGCCGCCGGCCATGAAGACGATCATCCGGTTGTCCATGTAAGCTGGGAAGATGCGGTCAGGTTCTGCGAATGGCTCAGCAAGAAAGAGGGCAAAAAATACCGCCTTCCGACCGACAAAGAATGGAGCTACGCCGTGGGCTGTGGAAACTCAGAGAAGTGGACCAAGAGCGCCACACCCGAGAGCCTCAACAACAAGGTGGCGGAATATCCCTGGGGAAAGAAATACCTACCAGCTTCCGCGGTCCGATTTGGCAACGTCGGCGATCGATCCTACATCTCCAAGTATCCCAACAATCCATTCCTGGAAACCTACGACGACGGGTTTGTGTCTACGGCCCCAGTCATGAAGTTCGATCCCAATGAGAACGGGCTATATGACATGTGCGGCAACGTCTGGGAATGGGTGGCCGACTACTGGAACGAATCCAAAGCTGAGCACGTTCTGAGAGGTGGTGGATGGACAAGCAGTAGTAGCACTTCACTGATGAGCAGCCACCGCATTAAAATGGGTGAGGAAGCAGTTCAATACTATCGTTCGTATGGGTTCAGGGTGGTGTTAGAGGGACCTTGACTCCTCGTCTCCTAGCAAGCTCTAAACCTGAGTAAACTCGTCCACACGGACTTGCGCGCCCCAAGTCCGTGCGCGAGTCTCGGATCATGTCACAGACCGGTTTTTCACCACGTGAGTTCCTAAAGAAGAGGAAGCCTGAGAAGTTCTCTGACTCAGTCTCGCAGAATGCTCCCATATTGGATAGATCGTTACTTGAGTACCATCTCGAGACACTGACATCACGCAGCCAGGAAAATGACTTTGAAAGTTTTTCCAGGCGACTGGCGGAACAGGAGATTTGCCCAAATCTTCTTCCACATACAGGTCCAAGTGGCGGGGGAGATAGCAAGGTAGATGCCGAGACTTATCCTGTGGCTGATAGCTTGACGTTGAAATGGTTTGTGGGGACAGGCCGAGCGGCTGCGCAAGAGCGGTGGGCTTTCGCATTCAGTGCAAAGAAGGATTGGCGTCCCAAAGTCTACAGTGACGTTGCTAAAGTAGTCGCTACCAACAGGGGCTATAAGAAGGTTTTCTTCGTGACAAATCAGTTTGTGCCCGACCGTGTTCGTGCGGAAGTTGAGGACGCTTTACGTACCACACACAACATTGATGTCCGCCTCCTCGACCGAACGTGGATTTTGGATCGAGTGTTCGACAACAAGAGGGAGTTGCTTGCCATCACCGAGCTAAAAATCAGAACGGAGCTACGCGTTCAACGAAGGATTGGCCCTCTGGATATTCAGAAAGAGAATGAACTGAAAGGAGTCGAGGAGCAAATCGAACAATCCGTTGGGCAGTTGAAAATGACACCTGCCCTCGTTGATGATTGCTTGCGAGCTGTTGAGCTCGCGCGTGAACTCGAACTTCCACGGACCGATATTGAAGGTCGCTTGGTAAGGTTGAAACGAGTGGCGAATGAATGCGGTACAGGACACCAGCAATTTAAGGCGGAATATGCATGGGCCTGGACAGCATTTTGGTGGTTTGAAGACTACGCTACATTTCTGACTCACTATGCCGAAGTCGAAAAGCATTCACGTGGAACGACCAATGTTTATGAAGCCGAATTGCAC
Source organism: Prosthecobacter gellanilyticus (assembly GCF_007992435.1). Classification (GTDB taxonomy): domain Bacteria; phylum Verrucomicrobiota; class Verrucomicrobiia; order Verrucomicrobiales; family Verrucomicrobiaceae; genus Prosthecobacter; species Prosthecobacter gellanilyticus. The sequence continues at coordinate 123,779 of NZ_BKAG01000014.1, forward strand.
TTCAACCTTTGGTGCAATTTGCAGATGTCTGCGCGGTGTGGAAAACTTGCTGTCAGTGAAGATGATTTAGCTACCTATACACGAAATTTGACGGATCTTTTATGCCGACTGGCTCAAGAGGACGAGAAGCCGAGCAGCGCTCTGCAGGCAGAGACATTGATATTGTTAATGAATTCGACCTTGGCTGCGCGAGATCTTGAAGACGGTTGGTTTCAGAAGGCAACCGATGTCATCGATAGATCTGCCGGTTTAGTGGGCTTTCCATTCGAGCCTCTGGTTCAAATTCTGACCGAACTCGGCAAACTTGTGGGTGACCATCCTGCATACGATGCTTTGCACGACAAACTTATTGAGATGGTTGCCTCAAGGAAAGGCAATGCTGTGGCGGCAGGACTACTTGTGCAGCGGGCCGCGCAAGCCCTCGACGAAGGACAGCCATATCGGGCCATTCAATCGTCAGGTAAGGCTCTGATGCGCTTGTATATGCATGAAACTCGCCGCGAATTGATTGAAGCGCTATACATCTGCGGGAATGCCTATGCCGAGGTCGGATTGACATGGGCTGCACGAGGAACAGTACTCACCGCCGCGTCACTGGCAGTGAATGAGTTTTGGACGTACGATGAAGTAACCTCAGGTCAAGCGATGTGCTTTAGTCGGCTTCAATGGCTTGAGCTTCGACTCGGAAGACTACCTTGTTGTCTGATTTGGCATCAGACGACCCACGCAATTGAATCAGCGCTTCAACAAAAAGGAGCGAACAGGCCGGAAGCATTGGAACGGCTGATGTGGTTCGATGGGTGTCTTGCAATCCTTCTTCTCAAAGCCGACTTATGGCAACTAAACAAGCTGTCGCGGCTGCCAGATGTTCTTAATGCTCTTGAGTTGCCTATATGTGGAGCATCACTGCGGTTTGCGCTGGGACATGAGTGCTCCTTGCCCAAAGAGCTGGAAATTCCGGACAATGAGATCGCCGACTTTTTTCGAAAACTGCGCAACCAGCCTGCAGCTGAAGAGATGCCGGACTTACCTTTACTGGGTAACCAGCAAAAGGTCACCTGGGAGTCCCGCATTCTGGGCTGTCGCATAACCGTCAATGCAGAGAACCGTTCGCCTTGCGTTGAACTTGCCGAGTCATTGCTCGCAGCGTTAGAAGCATTCCTAGCAACTGGAATTGAACACCGGCTTTTTTCCATGGAGCCGCGTCTCGTTATCAATATCCGTCGATCGGATTTTACAGCCTTCCCATTCAGATTTGAATATCTGCAGTCCAGAACACCGCCGACTGTTGATGTCATCACAGGAGAATTTCATCCACACAAGTTGGCCCGCCCGCTGCAGCATGAGCTTCAGGTCAAGATCAAAGAGTTCCTTGTAGGAGTCATCGTGAGATTTTTCCTCGTAGAGTTTTCCGAAGAACGCATGAAGAGATTGATTGGAGATGAGCAGGCGTTAGATCGAGCCGTGAGCTTTACCAGCAGCTTTGTCAGCTTGGGAAACGTCTTGGGGTATTCCCCAAAGACTACGCTGGACTCGTGGCTTGAGGACGGACATACGGAATATCCATTAAAGCGACATGAAGCATGGAATTCAGCGGAGCCTGAGTTGCCTGCTGCAACTAAGCCATCCGAAGTTCCGCAACCTTCTCAAAAGCAGGGAGAGTTTTGGCAGACAAACACAGCTCACACAGAGATGGAAACCGTCTCTTTGATTCGCATGGCACTGTGGAATAAAGCAAACTGGGGGGGAGTGGCATATAGTTGGGACGAAACGCGTAAATCGCCTCCCTACCTCGCCTTGGCTTTCGGCGATTCTACCGCAGGTCGGGAAATATTTTCTCACTGGCGGAAAGAGGTTGGGAAGATAGACAAGCAGAAGCGCTTGCGACTGGCGATCATTAAGGGAATCGACAAGAGTAACCCGCACGCATATCGGGTTATGGTCAGCGCCAATCCAAAAGCGGGCCCATCTTCCAGTGGGGTCCCTAAATTACTGTTCATGGCGAGTCGCTCTTGCACTATGAAGCCATTGTCAGATGGAAACCTGCGAACCTTTGCAGAGCACTACAAAGCTTTAGGGTACTTCGCATTCATGCCGGCACAATCACATGGCACAGCATCCCCACCAGAGCTCTTTAGTGATGGAGCGATTCTATTGAGCGAAATACATATTCGAGATGCATGGGAGATCGGACCGCATGACATTGAAGCGTCCGCACTAAACGAAGAAGATGACCCCATTGTCCCTGAAGGAATTAATGATCCTCCCGTATTGCAGAGTCTGAAACGACTGCGGGAGCTCCTGGCAGGTCAGAAGTGACATAGCAGAGCTTCTGCCTCCATCACTCGGCAGAACTCGAGAGAGATTATTGGCTCAGGTGGCCCCCTGGATGGGGTGCCCCCCCTCCCCTCTTGAGTACGTCATTGCGGGTATAACAAGATGAGAAGGAGTTCACCTCCACACCTCATCAACCTATACCCCACCTCAATGAAAAAGGCAGTCGTCATCCTTTACATCATCGTCGCCTCCCAAGCAGTCTGCACCGTCATCGGCTTCGCCGTCTCCTACAAGGTTCTGCAGCTCTCGCTGTTTGAAGCCGGTAAGAGCATGGGCGAAGCTATGATCAAGATCTGCGATCAGCGTTACGTCCAGAAGTAGTCCAGGAACCATCCACCCCAGATACCATGGCACGTCCACGCCACTATTCTCCGCAGCTCAGTCGGTTGCTTGTGTCCGTCCTCTACCATGAAGCTAAGCATCGGAAGATCCCTATGACCAAACTCACGGATCAGCTGCTGCTCAAGGCTCTTCGTGGTTCAACTGGATGGGCTAAGGCCACCACACCGAGACTAGCGGACGATACCGACACCTCAGTTCCTGTGCTGTCCAAAGCAGCATAGGTTCATCAACGAACACATACCTACAACCTCACGCAAGCCAGGCCATCACCGGCCTGGCTTTTTCGTGCCCACATCCCACCAGCCCATCAAACATCATGGCCATCCAACTTAGCGCCAACTACAGCAAGAAGCTCGGTCTCCCTCAATACAGCAGCCACAGCTTCTCGGCTTCCATCCAAGTCGAACTCACGGACATCACCCAGGCAGAGGCAGAGATTCAAAAGCTCTACCAACTCCTGCAGATGTCCGTTGACCATGAGATCCAAAACTCCGGTTTCGTGCCGGAGGCTCATGGATCTAACGGTCATAATCAGCAGCAGAACGTCCGCAACTATCAGCCTCACAGCAATAGCCAGCGCCGTCCTCAGCCAGGTAACAATGGTCAACGTCCTCAAGCCAGGCCGACTGGAGATACCTGGAACTGCACGCCTGGTCAAAAGGGCTTCATCCAGCGTATCGTCCACGAGAACAACATGCAGATCCAGGATGCTGAGGGCCTGTCCCAGCAGCTCTATGGCATCGGCGTAAAGGACCTCGACAAGATGCAGGCTTCCCAGCTGATCGAGGAACTCCTCACCAAAGCAGGCAAGCCTCCGCGTCAGCATCAGTGGCAGCAACGTCAAAACCGCACCCAACAACAAGCAGCATGAACACGATCGCTGTGGCTCCAAAACCTATTGAGCTCAGCGAGAAGGACATCATCACCGGCTTGCAGAACACAGTCTCGGCTTCACGGCTGTCCCTGTTTCTGCAATGCCGGCTGAAGTTCTACTTCCGCTATGTGCTCAAGCTCAAGAAACCCAAGACAGCTTCCCTTCACCTCGGCAATTCGGTTCACGCCGCATTGAAGGCTTGGAGCAAGGCAAGATGGCTTGGGAAACCGCTCTCGCTCAAAGAACTCCATGATGAGTATTCTAAAGCCTGGGCGGACACCTCTGAAGGACTCGTCAAATGGGAAGCTGGCGAGGAAGAAGAGGAAAAGACTACAGGCTGGCGGCTCTGTGACACTTACATCCGTCAGAGTGGCCCATTCGCCACGATCAAGCCTGACGCCGTGGAAGTGTCCGTTGAAGCCGATCTGTCAGAGCACGGTCTTCCCAGACTCATCGGTATTCTCGACCTCGTTCAAGAGGGCAGGATCATCGACTTCAAAACCAGCTCCTCAACGCCGAACGCAACCACCGTCGAACACCTGCACGAACTCCAAGTAAGCAGCTACGCCGTCCTTTACCGTCACAACACTGGCAAGAAGGAAACCGGCATCGAGCTGCATCACCTGGTCAAGAACAAGAGCCCAAAGCTCTGCATCACCAGCATGCCTCCCATGACTGAACACCAACAACACCGGCTGTTTCATCTCATGGACACCTACTACGAGGAGCTGGGACATGCCGAATTCTACCCATCGCCCAGCTTCGGATGCATGGGCTGTGAGTTCTTCGCTGAATGCAGACGGTGGCAATAAACCCTCAACCCCATCCACTCCTATGAAACATCTCATCCTCATCATCTGCCTGCTTTGCTGGACACACTCAGCAAACGCATTCTGGCCCTTCACCAAAGGCCCGGATCCATTGGTTCAAGCCAACGAGAAGATCACGGCCTTGGAACACATCATCGCGGCACAAGCCCTCACCCTGAACCGCTGGCAAATCGCCGCCGGTTCCCTGGCTGTCGGCTGTCTCCTCGCCCTCATCATCGGTGCCGCTCTTGGCTCCATCACCCGCAAACATCACCATGAATCATCACGACGACTGGGACGAACCAGCCCACCCACACGACTCAACGGCCGCAAACCCAACGTCATTGGCGAAGCGGATGAAGAAAACGTTCATTCAACACTGGCAGCCTAAACCGTTGCCCGTGCCTGCGGTGGACATTGACCTTCCACATCTCACAGCAGTCGAAAGGTCTGCTGAAGTGTGCAGGTTCATCCTCAGCAAGATCGAGTTCGCTTTGTCTCCCTTGGGAAACCTGAGGGAGTTCTTCAAGCTCAACATCCGGCTTGCTGTGGCCATCGCTATTCCCGTGCTCATGGTGGCTCCGCTTGTCACCATGGCCATCACGCAGTTTAAGGCCTGGATCACTATACTCACAGAGACGTTCAGCAGCTTCGTGCTGTTCCCGCTCTCCGTGGTGCTGAGCATCCTTCTGGTCAGCGGCATGGTTTACATCGGTCGCAGCATCCTGGAGATGCGCATGAGGGCACAACGACGTGACCCATACGGTTACTGATTCCCAAACAACAAAACCCGAGAGCCGGATCATCCCAAGTGGTGGTCCGGCTCTTTTCATTTACACGACACATGCAAGAGACCATCACCCTTTATTTCCGCGAGGGTCCATCTGACAAGGTCTATCAAGCCAGCATCCAACCCAAGGATCAAGGCTTCATGGTTCACTTTGCCTATGGACGCCGCGGATCTACCCTGAACACCGGCATCAAGACACAGGCTCCCGTCGAATATCAGATCGCCAAGGAGATCTACGACAAGCTCATCAACGAGAAAATGGCCAAGGGCTATCGCCCTGGCGCTGACGCTGGAAACATCCTGGCTCCCAGTGCACCCAAGAAGCACACAGGAATTCAGTGCCAGTTGCTCAATGCCATCTCTGACGTCCTGCTTGAGCAGTTCCTGTCTCATCCAGATTACTGGATGCAGGAGAAGCTCGATGGTCGCAGGCTCCTCATCAGGAAGCAGGGCGACATTATCACGGGCATCAACCGCCTGGGCTTCCCTGCCGCTGTCCCTGAAGCCATTGTTCGAAGCGCATTAAACTATCCTCGTGACTTCATCATGGACGGTGAAGCTATGGGCGACCAATTCCATGTCTTCGACCTCCTCGCCATCGGTCCTGAAGACATGCGACAGCTCCATTATTCAGTGCGCTATCTGAGGCTCAGAGACACATTGGATGCCTTCGATCATCCTCACGTCCATCTGGTGCAGTCATACTCAGCATCAGATTGTGCCGCCTTGTTCATCCAGCTCAAATCTGAAGGTAAAGAAGGAGTCGTCTTCAAACACCAAGAAGCGCCTTACATTCCGGGCAGACCTAACGTCGGAGGCACTCAGCTCAAATACAAGTTCTACGAGACAGCCTCCTTCATCGTGGCCGGTCTCAATGACAAGCGCAGTGTCTCCCTGATGCTGCTGGAGCACAATGAGAGTTGTCCCGCAGGCAATGTGACCATCCCGCCCAATCACGACATCCCCAATCCCGGTGATGTCGTTGAGTGCCGGTATCTCTACGCCTTCAGGGAATCAGGCTCAATCTATCAGCCTGTCTTCCTCGGCCTGCGTGACGACATCCAGCGCAACGAGTGCAGCACCGCCCAACTCAAATACGAGCCTGACCCTGTGTAACGATCTACACAAGCCACTTCTGCTAAAAAGCCTCTGCATCCACCAACGGATCAGAGGCTTTTGGCATTTACCCCAAACCCGCTATGAACCCCATCCCACTACCCATCGCGGAACTCAAGTCCGCCCTCCAGGGAATAGGCAAGGTGATCAATTCAAGATCCCCTCTGCCCATCCTCCACCATATCAAAGTCGAACGCACCACAGACGGCTGGATTGCCCTAACCGGGACCGATCTTGACTGCTTTGTGACCATGCGTCTCGAGCATCCTGCCCAAGGCCCTCCGTGCGCTGTCCTGGTTCCCTACGACCAGCTTCAGCAGCTCACGAAGAACTGTGGCAAAGATGAACGACTCCTCATCGACATCACAGATCAAGGTCCGGTCATCAAGTTCGCCCTGGCCAACAACCTCGGTGAAACAAAGGTCCAACTGCTCCCTGTCGATGACTTCCCGCAGACTCCTCGTCTCAAGTCGGATCCCATCACACTGTCTCCAGTGCTTCGGAAGAGCCTTCATGAAGCGATGGACTGTGCGAGTTCGGATCCAACTCGACACGTCATCAACGGCACCTTCATCGATGCCAGCAATGCCAAGGCCAACTACATCGTGGGAACCGACGGCAAGCACCTCTACAGTGCAAATTCGTTCACGCTGCCTGTGAAGAACTCCATTATCATCCCGAATCACAAGTTCCTCGGGTGGAGGGAGTTTAATTCAGATGGTGAGTGGCAGATGAAGGCCGATGACATTGCTCTGCAGATTGCCAGCCGACGTTGGAGGTTCATCAGCAGACAGATCCAGGGTAACTATCCCAACTGGCGTGCTGTCATTCCACCCACCGAAGGCGACAAGACTCACATCACGTTTGAACCAACCAAACTCGAAGCGCTGATCAAACTCATCCCACGTATCCCCTGCCACAATCCCGACAAAGACCAAACCATCGGTCTTGAATGGAAGCAGGGACAGTTCGTGCTGCTGGGTAAAGACCATGACAATGACTCCTGGACGAAGGTGCCCATTGCTGACGTCAAAGGAGAAGGCCCAGACATCACCATCTTCCTCAGCCGGCGCTTTCTGATCAAAGCGCTGAGCTATGGACTGAACACTGTCAGTCTCTCTGACTATATCGCTCCGCTCCGATTCCACACCCAGGGTCGTCAGATGATCGTCATGCCACTGCGTCCGGAAGGCAATGACACATCCCAGCCTGCCCCACCACCACCGATCAACAGGCTGCCTCCAGCGCAGTCTGTTCGTCCACAACCTCAACCCACACCCAAACCCATGATCCAGAACCCCACCTCTGACGGACCTGCATCCAACGGTCCCAAGTCCACCCTCGAAGAATGCATCGACCTGAGCCTGGCCATCCGCAACAAGTTCAACGAAGGCTTCAACATGCTGCGTGACCTTGGCCTGAAACTGAAGCTCGCTAATCGTGAGCAGAAGACAGCCGCCAGGGAAATGCAGTCCATCCGAGCCACACTTCGCTCTGTCCAAGGACTGAAGCTTTAAACCGCAACACCCCAGCCCCAAAGAGCCAGACGTGCCTTCACCGGTGTGTCTGGCTCTTGTCGTTTTATGAAGCGGATCTCATCCATCGTCTTCGACCGACATGAGCGGCTGAAACGAGCAACCGTCATCACACCGCTAGGCACAGTCAGAGTCGAGTGGAAGGACATCGCCGGAGATCCTTACTGGATCAGTTCAGGCGATACCGCTGCCCGACAACTCGCAGTGCCAGTCATTCAAAGAATCGAGCGCATGGTTCAAACAACCTGACGCTCCAAACCCTACCTATCTCAGAAAACATTATGATCGCTGATACATCCTCCCCCGCCCCCGTTCTTGTTCAACGCCGTACCCCGAACCTCATCCTTCACTGCGGAGCTACCCATGTGGACCTCAAAGACATCCGCAAGGTTCCCACACCCAAACCCACTGAGACTTGGTGCCCTATCCCGCATCACGACCTCATCTCCACCGTTCAACAAACCCTCAAAACCACACGTCTTCGCATCGGCACCCAAGCCCACAGCCTCACGCACGATGGTATGAGGTATTTTGGCCTGATGGAAGTTCACGCCCAGAAAGCCAGTGACGACTATTGCTGGGTCCTCGGTCTGCGTAACAGCCATGACAAACAGTTCCCCGCAGGTATCGTTGCCGGTGCCAGTGTGTTCGTTTGCGATAATCTCTCCTTCAGTGGCGAGATCAAGTTCGCACGCAAACACACCAGGTTCATCGTTCGTGACCTGCCCCAACTCGTCAGTCGTTCCGTGGGTCTCCTCCTGGCAAAATGGCATGATCAGGACAAGCGGATCTCGGCCTACAAAGAAGCCGAGATCACTGACACTGACGCCCATGACCTGATCATTCGTGCTACCGACGTCAACGTGTGCTCTAACCGTCTGATCCCTGAAGTTCTCCATGAGTGGCGTGAGCCCAGACATGACGCATTTGAGGGAAGGAACGTCTGGAGTCTGTTTAACGCGTTCACAGAGAGTCTCAAGACCGGCAACCTCGCTGAGCTACCCAAGCGCACAGAAGCCCTTCACGGCCTTCTGGACACTCACGTTGGATTGTCAGCGTGAAAAGCGAAGCTCTTCTTCTTTGAAGGGGAGCTTTTCTTTAGCTGGGCGCAGAGGCGACCGAAGCGAAGCTAGCCACCAATTTTGTGTCATCTTCTCAAGGCCTCCCCCTTGACAGGGCATTTGTCCGAGGAAAGGGATAGGAACATATAGTCTCGACTGTCAGATTAGACCATCTTCCAACCTGAACAAGTTTTCAGCAATCTGGATGCGGAGTGTGTTTTCGGGAACTGTCCGCAGCCGAGCCAGGCTTCTCAGGGCAGGTTGCACATCTCCAGGCTCCGTTGGTTTCCCGTCCATGCCTTGAGTAAACGGGCCATCCGTTTCAGTAAGAATGCGATCAGTTGGTAGGCCCGCCGCAAGCCGAGCTCCATTTGGCGAATCCAACATGGAGCTGTTTACAGAAAAGTAACATCCGGCTTTAACCGCCCGCTCGGCTTCAGCCTTGGAACCGCTAAACCAGTGCATCACAAACCTGAGGTCCGCGTGAGAATAGTACTGCTCAATGGTGTCGAGTATCTGCCGTGAGGTTCTAACACTATGAAGTGACACAACTTTGGGACCGCTCCTTGCGGCCGCTTTAAGCACACGTTGAAAGACTCTCTTCTGGGCCTCCAGCGTCCGGAAGTGGCGCGGTCCTGCGTCGAGGCCCACTTCGCCAATAAAGTGCGTGTGGTCTACCAGCTTCTCGAACAACTCTATATCCGCTTCTCTTTCGGCCGCAAGCTGCGGATGGATTCCTAGACCGATGCGGATACCAGAGCAGCCCTTTACGACATCGCAGTTTCTCTGCCAAGCAACTGGTGTCGTTGTAACCGCGAAAACCTCAATATTCTGAGCGGCGCAACGCTGTGCAACCCGCTCATGATCTTTGTAGAGATCGAGATGCACATGATAGTCCACAAGCGGACTCATGAGGGCCGCGTCTTTGCTGTTTTCAAGAGCACTGCGACCTCCGCCATGCCACGCTCGAATACGCTCACCAGCTCTTTGAACTCATTTTCAACATCGCTTAGTGGACCAGGAATTCGTACCGCTACAGTCGAATATTTGGGGGAAGCTTTCAATTTGGCGAAAGCGAGCTGAAAAGACCGAACATGCTCACCTACTGCCTGGGTCGAATTGAGCACGCCGGATAACTTTCTTGCATACTTTGTATCGTCCCGCTCGAATGCGGCCTTTACCGCAGCCCGACGAATGAGGCAGGGCACACAGTGCCCGCAGTGCATCCTTGACTCCCCAATCTGCCTGTACTTGCTCGGAGAAGAACATGACATCGTGTCCTTAACCGTTTCTCGGATAAATTCTTTGTCTTGGGACTGCTGAATCATCTCGCCTTTTGTTTGGTGACGGTACGGATTCTCAAGCTTGGCCTTAATACCAAGAACTTGAAGCAAATCGTTGAACCGCGCCATGTAAAATGGATGTGTCGTTCGAGTGCTTAGCGCACCTACCCGTAGCCAATCAAGAGGCACGTTTAGGGCAATAAGTCCATTCTCCGGCACAAAAATCTTTGTGGGGTTCCCGAAGGAACTCGCAGCCAAGGCGGCCAAACTAAAGAACAGGAATGATCTGGACCGCTCTGTATTCTCAGACGGATACTTCCCACTCTTTCCAAACACCTTCAGAAGTGAAGAGTCAAAGCCGATGTTTGCGCGGAAGAATTCCATTGAATCCTCCCCATACTTTCCCTGGAGGTGCTCGATACACTGAACCTGCTCCTTACTCGTGTGTGGAAGGTAGTGACTCACAAAGAGCGGTTGCATACCCTTTTTCACGAGATCAATCGCGCCGATATAGCTATCCAGTCCACCTGAAAACAAGCTCACACATTGGAAAACGCGAAGCTCACCCTGCACCGGCTTTAGAACCGGTTCCAGTTCCTTCGTGCGGCGGCGAAATGTAAAGTGCCAGATGTCGCCAGTGAGAAAGCGCAGGGCTCCCGCGAGCAGTTCTCTCGCACTTTCCCAGGCTGCAAGATTCGCAATCGGTAGATTTATTTCAATCTCGCGGGTCCATCCGTCTTGAGCTTCCGTCTTTCTAGGGATGCGAGAATCTGCCGCAAAGATCATCGATGCGAGCAGCAGCAGGTCCAGGGCGTTCACCTCAGGCCGCAGGCCGAGCCTTCCAAGTCTGTCCAATGCATGTCCCAATCCGTAGTCCAACTCACCGAGGAGGTCGAGGAAGTTCACTTCTGACACAACGGCATCTCGCCAGACAGGCTTCACCGCTGATCCATCCCTTGTTCCGAGTCGGCAGATGAGTGTGTGTCGGTTCATGATTCACCCCCTACTGATTCTATAAATCCCCACGCACGCTCATAGATTGACTCCATGACATTGAAAATCTGGGGATCCGTTAATGTTGTAAACCCTCCAGCATTGTCACCAAAGGCGTTACGAACGCATCCTTCAATGACACTGCTTAGCTCTGTCTGAATGTTCAGGGCTTGCTGAGCGTTCGCCGGCATCTCAATACCCTTTTCGCCAATGTCCGAGAAGACTTTTAACTCAATGCTGTGGCTCACGAAGTCGACAAGGAGCTCCTGCCACTGGTCCACCGTGAGCTGCTCGATTGGGGGAAGTTCCTGTTCCGACCATTGCGCCACGGTCTCTGCAAATGCTTGCCGAGCGATGCCTTCATCAACGGGCCCTCCTGCTGGGCAAAAGGCGTCGACAAGCCGGTGCATGATCTCATTCGCAGGCTTTCCCACCAAGTCACCGCACTTTATCCGCTCAAGTGCCTCTCGCGGTCCCATCTGCTGAACATCTCGAATAAACCCACCCACTCTTGCCGCCGCCTTGCGTGAGGAGCCCATGCGGCGTGCTGCGGTTCGCGCCCCGCCACTTCCGCTACGCACATAGGCGCTCAGGGCTCTGCCAAGTTTTGCATGGTTCCTGCCCCCTGACTTCGCAAATTCAGTAAAGTTCGACCGAGCCGTTTGATACCTTTTTGGCGGTGGCTCTTGAACAACCTCCTTCTTCTTCTCAGGGTCTTTCGTGTCGTCCTCTTTCTTCTGAGGCTTTTCAGGCTTCTCGTCCTTATCCGGGGGGGCGGGCGGCGTGGCCGGTTCGCCTGGGAGGCCTCCAATATCCCCTACCCATGAGGGAAGAAGTGGGCTTCTACTTGGCGTGCCGCCGTATTTGTTGGAAGTGCCCATCGGGTCTCGTCACTTGCGTGTTTGCGTCATCACGGCCTCGACCGACTTCGCGAAGAGCTTGTTTTCGGTCTGCGAGCTCCATCTCTGCGTAAGTTCGATCCACTGCCGAGCAGCATCTCCACTGAAACGCGTCACATGTTTCACCGCCCAAGCTCCCAGCTTACTAACCGGCGCATCGGAAAGAAATCTCACAAAGTCTGGCTCCAAACCTTTGTGCTCTCCCATGAGTGCCAGCATTCCTGGAAATCCGGCAGGACCGTCGCCACTTGTCTGGTCTGCGTACGAGTCCTCGGCCATGATTCTCGATCGAAGCTTCCCAAAGACCGCCGTAGCATCCTGTTCCGAAATGCCTTTTATTTTCTGCCTTTGTGCCGTCACCTGAATACGCGGACCCATCAAGAGATCGGCTAATTCATCAAGTGGCCCGGCCCCCTGCGCTCCAAACAGCGCCTTCTTATCGCGCGTCACGAACACATAGGGACGGAGATCCTCATCGTTTAGTTTTGGTTGAAGAAGCGCCCACTGCTTGGTCCACTCGTCCCCCTCCCAACGGGCCCACTCATCATCCTTCTTTTGCTTCTTCCCGTCCTCAGCATCGGCTGGTTCCTCAAGACGCCCGAGCTGTTTGATTTTGCCACTTCGCGACTCATTCGCGGCTTTGGCAAGCTCCGTGTAAAGATCAGGCTGGAATCTTTCGGCGAGCATCAACTTCGCCAAGACAGGTCTGTTTATCATCCCCTTCATTCCTCGCGCGTTAGCGATAGTCTGCCGGAGCATCAGTGAGTTTATAAATCTTTTAACCTGACGAGGGTTCCCCTGCGTCCCCCGGGCTAAGATGCTTGCGATTTGGTCGCTGAGCATGATTCCGTCACGCACTTCATCCGGGAGAGCGGGATACTTCTTCTTCAGCGACTCATAGTCCAGGCGTTCTCCTTCCCAGGGGCGTCGCAATTTTTCCCGAGCGGCAAGGAGTAAATTGTTAAACTGACCGTTCTCACTTCCGAGAGCCGCCTCAGCCATAAGGAGCGCGATGTATGCATGAATTTCTCCATCACCGAGCGCAGGAATGCGGAAAGGAACTTGAATCAGTTTTTCCAAGTACGCACGAGCGTAACTGGCACCTGCTGGTCCAATTGGTAGATCTGGAAAGTGCCGTTTTACCGAGTACTCAATCATCCCCTCGTCTGCGGCGACGATGAATGCCACCTGAGGAAGAAATAGGAAAAGCTTCGCGGCCTCAAGTGTTTGGATTGCAGTTTCCGGTAGGCAACGATCCAAATCATCAATCTGGACCACAAGACGCTTTATGCCGAGTGTCCTGATGAACTCCGCAAACTCGTCGCGAAACTTCTGAATCTGTCGAGCCATATTACCAACCTCTTCGTCCTTCAAAACACCACCCTGCGTTTCCAAGAAGCCCTTGATGGTAGAGGCATTCACTTCCTCTTCGGACTTTCCAATCGCCTTTCTTAATTTGTCTGCGAGGCCTTCCGCTACAGCCCCAAGAGGAAGCCCTGTGCCGAGCGTGAGGAGGAGACCTCCCGTCTTTTTTGCGACTTTGAACCAGTCGATCCGTTGGAAGAGCTTCGTGGCTTTCTCCTTCACAACCTCGCTAGTGGGCCGCGCCTCTTTCATTGCCTCGACGATGCCCTCTAGCAAAGCCGTCTTCGCATCCTCAAAACCCTGGAATGTCCACCCATTAAATCGGAGACAAAGAAACTCCTTGTTGTCGTTGAAGGCGTTTTCGATCATGGCGAGCACGCTCGACTTGCCAGCTCCCCAGTCCCCGTGGATGCCGATGGAGATCGGCTTCTCTGTGTCCGCTTTTACGAGCTCAACAACCGTGAAGGCGATTGACTCGTAGTAGAGCAAATCGGTTTTGGTTTCGTTGTCGCTGAGAAACATGGCTTTATGATTAGCTCATTTATGGTGTCAAAGCCCATCCCTTAGGTTCATTTAACATAACCTATTCTTTTCCGAACTATAACTGTACTCGCTTGGAAAAGAATTAGTCAACGATTAATTATATGCCTACCCCACTATGCGCCCCATCTCAACCAATCCAGCTTTTCGACGAGAGGGAGTAGTGAGCTAGAAGATTTATTTGAGAACAAGTCATGCCCCGAACGATTCTCCCCTTGATATTGATGTCTTCTGTACCGCGATCAAGCATCCGCTGGTGATTTCAGTGTTCCAGTTTTTTTAATTTTGGGCAAACTTTTATGCAGCAAGGCGCTTTACTACAGAAAATATCATTAACCGCTCTGATAGAGCAATGACGTTCCCATATTAAGAAGTGAGGTCATTCTGTATCAAATGTTTCCCGAAATGCTTTACGACCAGATCTCTGAGCGTCGCCCTTTTCACCGACCATGGTCGTTGGCGGAAGTATCCAGCTCGCATTTCTTCGCAGAACTCAAACGCTGGGCGGAAGGGTTGGAGGTTCAGGCTTTTGATGCGCTGGCTTATCAGCAACCTTGGCGGGTGGGGGCTCTGCTGCTCTGTCTACATGCAGAAGTGATTCGCAGGAATGGGCATGAGGGGCAACTTTGGGCAGTTCTGTCAAACCGTGACATCGTTTGCTGGCAGCCGCAGACTTGGGGGCGCTTGTACAGTTCGAATGGCAACCTGCAGATCAGCCACGGGCAATTGCTCGAAAGAGCGGCGCTATGGCTTGAGCTGCGCCATGCCTTTGATGTGGAAGATGCCCACAAGTGGTATCGCCTCATTCACCTTCAGATTGGCTTCACTCATGAGGATGCGAAGTCCAGGCTAAAAGACTGGCTAAGTGGGCAATGGCCGCCAGTGGCGGTGCAGACATTGCTGGAGGAACGTGATCCTGGGGCGCTGGAGTTTCAGCGGATGTGGCATCGGCTGCGGCAGTATCGCTTGGGGAATGTGTCGAAGCCGAGTATGAAAGAGCACCTGAAGTCGTGCTGCTGGGTGCTGCCGGAGTGGACGGAGGATTTGCTGAAGGCAGCGCTGGCGGCGGATGTTACGCCGCTGGCCAATGACGAGGAGGAGAGCATTAGCCAGTTTTACACATCGCCGACGTTGAAGTGGGATGGTTTGGGTTTGCCTTCGTTCAGTGTGGAGTTGTGCCACTTGAACGAGATCGAGGCGGAAGGTGACTTGGAAGTGCGAGTGCAGGGCAGGGTGCAGGCGAGGCTGCTGAAACAGGATGCGGGAGGCTTCGCTCCCGACATGCAAGGGGCGCTCATTTTAGGTGAGGGCGCGGCATTGCGTTCATGGGTGGATATTCGTCTTGTTTCCATCGATGAAAGCCTGGTTCGACAAGCGACCCTCGTGCTATGGGATGCTGATGCTGAGGTTTCTTTGTTCAGACCGAGTGATGGATTGATGGTCGCTGAGTCCCAACTGCGAACGGGGCAGGCGTTTGACCTCATCGCCGCTGGTGACTTGCAGATGATACCAGCGCCTTCATCGACCGCAGGTATAGGAGCCGGTTATCGGCTGCATCGCTACGAGAAGGGATGGGCAGGAGTGATCGAGGCGAGGATGGGTGATGTAGCGCTGTGGACGAGTGCGGAATTTGGCAAGCAGCCGGAGCAGCTAACTTTAGAGGCAGTGAGAGCACGCTGGATGCAGACATTGGACTTTGCGGGATCAGCGAATCATGCCTGGCCTTGGAAGGTTCCGCTTAGGATTGATGTCATGGACAGAAGTTGGAGTTTTGCAGGATTGCGCTGGACTCGCGCGGATGGAAAAATGATGAGCTATCTATCACCGCCGACAGAACTTTCACTTGTGGAAGCTGACATCGCCCGGCCTCTGACTCTGCGGGTGAATGTGCGACATTCGGCGGGCCGAACAGCTACCATCCCCGTGAAGTTGCCGCCGCCGATGCAGGGCTGCGTCCGGTGGAGCACAGAGGGTAAGCCAGTCATTCAGCGAGGCGACAAGACTCTGCTCATCAGCGATGCCAGCCGCTCGATGTGGAGCTTTCTGCTGCCTGAACGGCGTGATGATCTCGGCAATGTTCTTTCGATGGAAGAGCGGCGTTGTTCGTTCATGGAAGGGGATGTTGTTCGTGGCGGTGTGCGCACTCGGGCGACGATTTTGCCAAAACTCGGAGGCTATGGGGCGCCTGCGTGGATCAGTGAAGACCCTTACAATGGGGTCCAGCACACGACGGAGGTGGGATCACGGGTCATTGATGGCGGTGTGATCCGGCAGGTTCGTGTGAATGGCGATACAAACAGAGTGACGATAAGTCGGCTTGGCGAGTTTGATCTGACTAACCGGCATGTATTGCTGGCATGGATCGCTCTGTCAGACAAGCCAGGAGGCGTCGTACGGGTGAATCGAGAGTTGCTTACAGTGTCGGCATCGGGCTGGGAGTTCCCATTTCCGCCGGGTGGATCATTGCTCGGGGTGGCTTTGCTCTATGAAGGCACTCGGCTGGGTAGCTGGTTCAGTTCAACGAGATGGTCCAGTGCCTTGCTTCTCTATCCGCCCGCCGATCCGATGCAGATGGCAGCACTCTTGAGAGTCTGGAAGGCTCCTTTGTTACAAAGTGTCGGTGACGAGAATCATCGATCAAATGTTGTCGCCTGGCTGCATGAGCATTGGGTGAAGGTTTTGCCTGTTTGGCTGGCGTCCCGGGGTGTTTTCATCTTTCCAGGCATTGAGCAGACGCCAGTAACATGGCTCGATGACGAATGGAAAAATGTTGTCCACACACTCTTGAACGACGCGGGTCTTGTTCCTTCAACTAGCGGCGCGTGGGACTTTTTAGAATTCGTTACACGTTCGCAATTCGATCAGCCTGTGAATGACATCACATTGTATTTATGTTTTCGGGACACCCTTGCTGAATACCCTCTTTTCGCAGCCAGACTCTTAGTGGCCACTCTCCGCAGCTCATGTGTCAGCAATTTGAAAGAGAAGGGGCGTTCAGTGATCTTGCAGATGCAGCGAGGCTTCCCTTGTCTTGAGGAAACCGCGATGGAAATCGCACGCCGCCATGGCAACCGAGACAGCGGATGGCTGCGACGGAGCATTCCCAGCCTGCAATCACTGGAAGGTGAGAACAAAACTTTGCCCCTGTCCTACCGTCGTTTATCCGGCTCTGAAGAGTTCCGGAAGTTTGCCTTTGGCGTATGGCTGGAAGAGATCAAAAAGCGCTTTTATCCATGAGTCAGCTCAACACTCTCGACCTTCGTGACCGTCTCATCTCCCGTATCAGTGCTTTTGCGCTGGACGATCATTTCGTCTCTGATTCGGCTCTTCGAGGCGTTTTGGAGACGATTTGGTCAGGGCCGCCGGAGCTCGGCGGACTTGGAAGCGAGCTTTGGGTGGAGGGAGCTTTTCCATCGGAGCAGGCGGAGGAGACGCTTGAGCAAGTGGCAGCTCGTGGTGTGCTTTCGAGTGCTCTAGCTCGGCAACTGGATCGCGTGGGTGAGTTTCCACTGAGCCGGGCACCTTACACGCATCAGTTGCGGAGCTTGGAGGCCGCGCACGAGAGCCGGGATGTGCCAGAAGGCCAGCCAGCCCTTGTGGTGACGGCTGGCACGGGTGCGGGCAAAACGGAAAGTTTTCTTTTGCCGATGTTGGAGCGGCTTTGGACACAAACAGCCGAAGACAGACAGGGTGTGAGCGCTATCATCCTCTACCCGATGAATGCGCTGGTGAATGACCAGGTAGGACGGCTGGATAAATGGCTGGATGGCCAGGATCGCGTGAGCTTTTTCCACTTCACCAGCGAGACACCTGAGGACAAGGACATTGCAAATAGCCGTGGCGTCCAGGAGGCCACACGGGCTCGGTTTCGCACAAGACAGCAGGCGAGAGGCTTTGAAGACAGACATGGCGAACCGATCAGAGACGGTTCGGGGCCGCAGCCGCAAATCCTCGTCACAAACTACTCGATGCTGGAATACATGCTGTGTCGGCCACAGGATGCCGTGTTCTTTGGGCGAAATCTGCGGGTTCTAGTGCTGGATGAGGCGCACATCTACACGGGGAATCTGGCGGCGGAGATCACGCTGCTACTGCGGCGTGTGCAGATGCGCTGCGGACGCAGGCCGGAGGAGGTGCTGCACATCGCCACCAGTGCTACCATAGGTGGTGGTGCGGCGGCGCTGAGGCCGTTTGCAGCGCAGTTGTTCAGTAAAGATGAATCCTTGGTGCGATTGATCGAAGGCCGCCGTATCCGACCTACATTGGAGGTGGCTGATGCTGGAGCGCCTCTGCCGCTGAGCCTCGCTGAGCAGCTTGCGGCAAATCCGCCGCCGGAAGGTGGCACAGTGCGAGTTACGCCAGACGGCGATAGCGAGTTTGTGGCAGCAAATGCTGAGGAATGGCAGTGGTGGAGGGCTGTGCTTTCTTTGCTGGCACCAGAACCGCGAGTTAGTGAAGCCATGAACCGCGCCGATAGGTTCGCGTCGCCGATGCTGGCGGATGTTCTGCGCTTCTCGCCTGCGGTGGCGAGACTGCAAAATCTGCTGTGGGCGGACGAAACGATGCCACGCTTGCTTTTGCCAGAGCTAGCTACGCAAATGTTCGGCCAGAACAATGCGGCGAGCCAACAAGCCACTCGAATCCTACTGCAAATGAGCGCCTGTGCCCGAAGCAGACCAAGTGAGTGGCCGCTGGTGCCGAATCGGCTGCATTACCTTATGCGCGGGCCGGAAGGCATGATGTTGTCATTCCGGCGTGATGTGAGCGCGGATGGGTATCATCCGCTGAACGGCATCGGGCAGGTTTTCAGTGCCGGCGCTAATCCAGCGGCATGCGGAGATTTTGAAGATCATCCGCTGACGCTGGTGCGCTGCCAGACTTCCGGCTGGTGGGGCGTGGCGGCACGGCAGGTGGATGGACATTTGCGGCCAGTTCCCTCCTCCATCGTGCTGCATGGGCGGAATGAAGACGGGGAAGACCTCTTCGACCCAGAGACCCCCAATCAGCAGCAAGCGATGCGGGTGAAGCTCTTTTCACTGACGGAAGTTGAGAATGTTCCGTGCCGTCATTTTGATCCGCAAACGGGCCGCTACTCCGGGAGTGGATATGGAGTGCCGCTGTGGGAGGTGACGCAGTGTCCGCGGAGCGGCGTGGTATTTGATAAGCGCAACGTAGGGTGGTTTGCCGCCCGTGCGAGACTCCAACTCAGCCTCATCGCTGAAACAGCGCTCGCTGCGATGCCGGAGTTTCCCCATGCAAACAAGGCATGGAAGCCTGCTCGCGGGCGGCGCTTGCTGGTCTTTTCAGATAGCCGAGCGGAGGCTGCCCGCCTGGGGCCACGGCTCACCCGCCAGCATGAGTTGCAGCTCTTTCGTGCAGCGGTGATTCATGAGTTGGGAAACCTCACGCAAGCTGGGGGCGATGGAGATGCGGACTACTTCCAGCAGGAGATCGTACGGATTGAAGGCGAACTCTCCCGGCCTAATCTCAGCCCGGTGATCCGGCAGAGGCTCCAGAGTTCACTCGCCGATGCCCAGGAGTCGCTGCAAGGGCTGCAATCAGGCGGCAGCGTGCGGCAGTGGGCAGATCGGTTGCAAGAGTCGCCACTCATCGCTGAGATCATGGACTTGGATTCGGCAGCCGAGCACGATTTCCAAGATGGCAACCGCCAGCAGCGTTGGCGGCGGAATGCCGAGCAAGTGCAGGCCTCTCTGGTAAGCCTGCTGGGCAGAGAACTAGCCCGACGCCCCACTTGGCCCCAGCCGGGTCTGGAGACGCTAGGGCTGGTGGAGGTGGTCTATCCAGGCGTTGAGGCACTGACGCCACCCCCGCGGATTTGCGGCACTGTGTCGATGGAGGTCGCGGAGGCGCTGCACCAGACCTGGGCAGGCTATCTAGCCTGCATGCTAGATGCCCTGCGCAATCAAGGCTGCATCACTCTGGGCCGGGACAGAGACGATGATGATTACAAATACGGAAGTGCGCTGCTGGGGAAATACTTCTCAGCTCGGGATAGCTTCAAAAGAGGGATGATTTCCTTCATCGGCGTGCATTTCGAAGGCCAGCAGACTTCGCGCCGAAACGCCTTCTCAAGGGATTACCTCATGGCCTGCGGGATGTCACGGGAATCAGCGGTTCAACGTGCGGGTGAAGTCATGGAGCATGTCTTTACTCAACTGCTCCATCATGCAAGTAATGGCTCATTCAACTGGCTGGAGGTCAGACCAAGTTCTGAGACCAACGGAGGTGATCATGTGGTGCCATCCATGCGCATGCGTTTCCCGCTGCTGGGTCTGCGGGTGCCTTCTCGGCTCTACCGCTGCCAAACGACCGGTCAGGTATGGCCTCGCGGCACCGCAGGACTTTACCCTGGAGCTGCCAGCGCGTCGCTCAATGAGATCAGTGCGGATGATTTGGATCAGGATCCTCGCCTCGGGCGGCGCAGGCGTGAGTTGCGGGAATGGGAGGGCTTCCGACTCGGTCTATGGGCAGAGGAGCACAGCGCCCAACTATCGCCGCAGGAAAATGCGAGGCTCCAAGACCTCTTCCGTGATGGGATGCGGAACATCCTCAGCAGCACGACCACGCTGGAGCTAGGAATAGACATCGGCGGCCTTAGCGCCGTCTTGCTAGGGAATCTGCCGCCTGGAAAGGCAAACTACCTCCAGCGTGCAGGTCGTGCAGGTCGCCGTGCAGACGGATCCAGTGCTGTGCTAGGTTTTGCGCGGCCATCTCCGTATGAGCGGGAGGTGTTTCTGGACTTCCGCCGCTATTTGAATCGAGATTTGCGCCGCCCCACGGTCTTCCTGGATCGTGCGGCCATCGTGCGGCGCCACGCTCACTCGTGGCTGCTGGGAGAGTTCTTCGGCAGCCAATATGCTCATGGCGAGCATACGGGAGCCATGGACGCATATGGCAAAATGGGAGCGTTTACCGGCGAACCATTGCCGGCCAAGTGGAGCAGTGATGAGCCAGCAAAGCCTGTGTTGCCGGAAAGAAATGCTGTGAACCTCGCTGATGCCTTCTTGAGTTACCTCGATCAAATTGCCACGGCAACCCCAACACGGATGCAGACGGCGCTGGCACATCTGTGGCACGGTTGCCCTGAGCTAGAAGCTTTGATGCAAGACACCACTTCATGGCCGCAAGTCGTCCAGACCATCCGCGCTGATTTTGCCGCTGCCTATGAAAGGTGGCGTGAAAATGTCCGCTCTCTGCTGGCTGCATGGGATGAAGTGCCAGCAATCCCACCTGTTCACAGCTCTGCTGCTGCGAACCGTGCGCAGGCGAATGCAATCTACTACCAGCTAAGGACGCTCCACCAGATGACGGTGATCGAGTCACTGGCAGATGCCCGAGTGCTCCCACGCTACGGCTTCCCCATCGGTCAGTGCAAACTTCATATCCAAGTCTCGGAACGTGATCCGCACACGGGCCGCTATCAGCTCCGCGAAGAAGACCAGTTTCGCCTGCAACGAGACAGCATGATGGCGATGCGCGAGTATGTGCCAGGCTCGCAACTGCTCGCAGGTGGAAAGATCGTCACATCTCGCGGCCTGCTGAAGCATTGGACGGGTGCGATGGTCGCAAATGAATCTTGGGGACTGCGTGGACGCTTCATTCGCACTCAGAACGGCTACTTTCACTACAGTTGCAGTGCTGAGGCACCGCGCCAGCCGTCCAATGCGAATCCACAATCGCCGCCCAAGTCTGGAGAGATGATCTTTCCGAAGACTGGCTTTTGCACCTCTACCTCTGAGCAACCCCGCCACGGCAGCGACTTCGAGAAAGTCGGTTCCGTAGAGGTCTATACCATCGCCTTTGAGGATGCAGCGCGCTGTGATGCACCGCAGCCGGGCTTTGGCGGCATTCCGGGCTGCACCGTCACCTACTGCCACGGTGGAGAGTTGCTGCTGCTAAATGGAGGTGAGTTTGGCAAAGGTTTCGCCATCTGTCAGAAGTGCGGTTATGCGGACAGTGAACTGCACTCCACAGGCCAAGGCCGGGCGAAGCTGCCGAGTCACTATGAAAGACACCACGCACTGCAATCCACAGCCCGCTGGGGTGATAGGCGCTGCTGGGAAGATGACGAAGCGCCGGTGTGGCGTCGTCAGCATCTCGCCGCACGGCAGACGACACATCTGCTGAAGCTGGATTTCTCCCGCTGTGGTCAACCATTCAGTGAAGAGCTGATCCGCACCCTCGGGCAAGCATTGCGACTAGCAGCGGCGAATGTGCTGGAGCAGGATGCTCGGGAGATACGGGCTATCGAGCCATCTCTCGATCCACAAACTGGCGGCTACACCTCCGTCGTGCTCTACGACACCCTAGCGGGCGGCGCTGGTCATTTGGCACAACTCTCCCACCCGAGCTACCCCGAGCGTGCCCGTGAATGGATCGACCAAACCATCACCCTGCTCACCGTGGAACCAACCTATCCAGACAGTGTTCGCCAACGCGAAGCCATGCGCCGCGTGCTCACCTCGGATGCAATGGATGACATGGTGCCCATGGAAGCACTCGCTTTTCTGCTGCAAGCCCGGAATGCTGCTTGCGCGGTAGAACCAGCCGCCGTGGTGGATTCCGTTATCCCGAAAGATGCGTGGACACTGGATCGCCTTCTCACAGAAGACCCACCCCAGCAGTTTGAACTCACCTATCACTGCAACGACATCGCTGGAGTAACAGATTTGGCTCAGTGTGAAATTTGCAATACTAAGCCCTCCGCACGAACCCCTGTGATCCTGCGACACGACAGACTTCCCGGAGGCATCGCAGCCGGAGGCTGGTATGCCAGTGCGCTCGACGATGGCAGTTGGCGGGTGCGTTTGAGCAAAACTGAAGGTGCCTCGCCTGAACTGCGCATGAGCCAGACAGAGTATGACTCGCTCATGCCACTCGCAATTATCCACCGCAACGCCTGACCGACATGGCACGCCTCGTCCCCCATCACGACACATCTACAATCGAGCATCCCTCCGAGCGCAGTGTAGCCGAGGCCCTTTGTGCGCAACTACCACCTGAAGTTGTCGTCTTTCATAGCTACCCCTGGCTGCGGCCCGAAAGGCACGAGCGCAGTGGCAAGGTGAACCTCCACGAAGGAGAGGCAGATTTTGTCGTCCTGCATCCACGCTTCGGCATCTTGGTCGTGGAGGTGAAGGGCGGACACGTCTACTACGACCAGCGCACGATGCGCTGGGAGCGGCACGGAGCACGCCATGAAATGAAGGACCCCTTCGTGCAGGCAGCCAAGAACATGCACATCCTTGAAGCCACCGCAAAAGAGCGCTACTTCAGAAATGAACTGCCATTCGTGCGCGGCTACTGCGCTGTGTTTCCTGACTGTGAATGGACCGGCACCGCGCCACCTGGAGCGGTGAATGCCAATCTCTTCGCCGCCAGTGACCTGAGCAAACTCGGCACACGCCTGGAAGCTCTCTTCCGCGCTTTTGACCGCCGAAAAGACCACACGCCGCTGCCCACTTCGGTGCTCGATGGCTTGATGAAGGCGCTCACCTCCGAGTTCAAACTCACGCCTGCTTTGTGGCGTGAGATCGAGCAGCAAGAGCGCATCCTGTTTCGTTTCACGGAGGATCAGTTGCTACTGCTCACTTTTCTCAATCAACATCGCCGAGCAGCCGTGGAGGGAGTCGCAGGTTCCGGCAAAACTCAGCTCGCACTCGCCAAAGCCCGGCAGTTCGCCGATGAAGGTAAGCGAGTGCTGCTCCTCTGCTACAACCGAATGCTCGCCGATTGGCTGGCTGAGCAGGTTATCGAACAGAAAGACCAAATAACCGCAATCAACTATCACCGCATGGCGCTCGAATGGTGCACCAGGGCAAAAGTCGCCTTTCCGGCAGCCAGTCAGGATGAGGCATTTTGGAGCACATCGGCAGCAAGGCTCTTTGAGAATGCCATCGAACGCTTGGATAAAGACCGCTTCGACGCTGTCGTTGTCGATGAAGGCCAGGACTTTCACGAGTCCTGGTGGGACAGCGTGGAGTGGCTCAATCGAGACCTTTCCGACGGCCCACTCTATGTGTTCTACGACCCTGCGCAGCAACTCCAACACCAAACACACCAGCATCTACCCAAACTCGGAACGCCTTTCCATCTGCCCACCAACTGTAGAAACACAAAGCAAATCTCTGACTTCTGCGCGAAAGCTATCGGGCGTGCCATACCCGTAAAGCCTGGTCAGCCCGAAGGCAGGTCGCCAACAATCAGGATCGCAGTAGATGAAAAGGCGCAGAAAGCACAGGTGGCTGCGTGTCTTGATGAATGGCTCTCTGGCCCAAGCGGCCTCTCTTGCAAGCAGGTCGCCATCTTGAGCGCCCTGCCTCTCTTAAGGAGCTCGCTGCGCCATACCGCTTCGATTGGTCGCTGGCGACTCACCGAAGATCTCGAAGAATGGAGAGCTGGAAAAGCTGTCCTGCATACGACTTTGCGACGATTTAAGGGGTTGGAAGCGGATGCCGTTGTTGTCCATGATATTCCAAAACTTGGTGCGCCCACTATCGAAGACCAGTTTTCGAGAGCGCATCTCTACGTCGCAAGTTCCCGCGCCAAACACCTCCTTTGCCTAGTAAGCTACGAACACTAGTCATTCATTGAACACGCCGTGCTTGAATTAAACGAGCGCCAGATCTTTGAGCGGACCAAGGCTGTCTTCGGGTATTTCAATCTGCCTTTCGATGTGGCGGGCTGAAGATCTCCCTACTCAAATCGTCCAAGGTCCGCATGAAGCTGATTCTGGCCCTCCTATTGCCCGTTCCCGCCTTTACTGACTCTGCGTCTTCACTTGCTGGTAAAACTGCCACGCTCAAAGATGAGACGGGCAAAGCCACGACGACCTCCAGCACGTCAGGACCAAAACGACCTCCGGAGATGCTCTGGATCGAGGGAACGGGACGGATACACAATTGAGCAGCACCGATGCGCACGCCTTTTCCGCCATCAACTTGCGAAGAGCATGAACGGGCTTAGCATCCATCCCCCTCTAAGTCATGCCACGAGTAATTCTTCACGTCGACATGGATGCGTTCTTTGCCTCCATCGAGCAGCGTGACCATCCTGAATTCCGAGGAAAGCCCGTGATCGTGGGTTCTCCGGCTGATCAAAGAGGAGTGGTGTGTGCAGCCAGCTATGAAGCCAGGAAATTCAAGGTGCGGTCTGCCATGCCTTCAAGAACCGCCGCAAAGCTCTGTCCTCATGGC
Organism: Prosthecobacter gellanilyticus; assembly: GCF_007992435.1. GTDB lineage: Bacteria > Verrucomicrobiota > Verrucomicrobiia > Verrucomicrobiales > Verrucomicrobiaceae > Prosthecobacter > Prosthecobacter gellanilyticus. The sequence goes on from NZ_BKAG01000014.1 coordinate 148,939, forward strand.
ATCTTTGTTCGTCCTCGGATGGAGATTTATCGCGCTGAATCCGTTCTCATCATGGAGATCCTGCGGAGTTTTACTCCATTGGTCGAACGGATGTCTGTAGATGAAGCCTACCTAGACCTTAGCGAAATGGGTGATGCAGTCGAGTTGGCGCGAGAGATCAAACGGCGAATCAAAGACGAACGTGGACTGACCTCAAGCATCGGTGTGAGTTCAAACAAGTTTCTCGCTAAGCTGGGAAGCGGGTTTCAGAAGCCGGATGGGCTAACTGTGATTCGTGACGAGGAGAAAGTGGAGTTTTTGAAGCCTCTTCCAGTCGGATCAATCAACGGTGTCGGACCAGTCACAGCTCAAGCACTCCAAGCCAAAGGAATTCAAACCATTGGCGAACTGCAAAACACCACCCTCGATCTTGGAACCATTGTAGGTTCATTTGCCGAGACCTTAAAGCAGCGTGCCTTGGGAATTGATGATCGGCCGGTGGATCTGAGCGATGAGCGCAAAAGCATCAGTGCGGAAACCACTTTTTTAAATGACACGGATCATCGACCTACATTACGTGCGGCTCTCAAGGAAATGGCGAGAGATGTGGCCCAAACACTCGATACCGAAGGTGTGGCAGCCTTAACAGTCCAGGTGAAGGTGAGGTATAGCGATTTCACCACATTCACCCGGCAGATACGCCTGCAGGAACCTGTCACGACAGCTCGTGAGATTTATCACCTTGCCTGCTTCCTCCTGGCTAAAAATCAATTGGTGAAGCAGCCTTTGAGGTTGCTCGGCATCGGTCTTTCAACCCTAGTTCCACCCACACGAGATCAGTTTTTGTTGTCGTTTTGAACCAGAGGAGTGTGAAGCTCCACAAGAGCCCAGTCACTAGGATACTCGACAGAACAACTACTCGTGACGGATCACCATTATTAATGTCGGAACGCCTATTTCACATCGGCCAAACGTTGCCAAACATGGTTGAATTTGGTCGGATATGTTACCACCCACGTTACCAAAAACCACCTTTTAGAAGCGATCCAAAGATCTAAATCGTTGATTATCAACTGATGGAGCGGGTGATGGGAATCGAACCCACGTATCAAGCTTGGGAAGCTCGTGTTCTACCATTGAACTACACCCGCATGGTGTTGCAGCGGAATGGCGGCGATTGAAGGTGGGGAGCGATGACTTGTCAAGACTGTGCAAACCGTTGTTCTTGGTTCCTTGTTCTTGGTTGTTCGTTGAAGGAGTCCAGTTCTCGGTTCGCCGTTGATTGGGTGGTGCTGCCTTACTTTCCGTCTTCGCGTTTGAGGAAGAGGGGGGCGTATTTTTCGGGCCAGTCGTCGGGGAGGCGTTGGGGTTTGCCTTGGGGCATTTGGACGAGGGCCAGGGACTGGCGGCAGGAGATGAGGAGGGTTTCCTCTCCGGCGCGGCGGACTTCAAAGGCGACCCAGAAGCGGACGCGCTCGAGGCGCTCGAGGCGGCCGGTGATGACGAGGTGGTCGCCGAGGGTGGCGGGCTTGCGGTAGTCGATCTCGGTGCGGACGACGACGGGGTAGATCTGGGTGACGGCCATCTCACGGAGGTTCATGCCCATCTTGGCGGCGAGACGGGTGCGGGCGGTCTCGATCATGCGGAGGTAGGCGATGTTGTGGACGACGCCGCCGATGTCGGTGTCGAAGAACATGACTTCCTCGCGGGTTTCGATGGTGGGGGTTTCTTCGGGCATGGGAGGAGCGGACAGGAGAGATGGAGTGTTGGAGAAATGGGGCAGAGTTTTTTTAACCGCTGATTAGACGCTGATGGGACGCTAATAGGGAAGATGGATTTATGAATTGGGAATTGAGGTGAATTCGCGGTGTCCAATGGGTCCGCTTGGGACGCTTGGAGGGGAGTTGGAGAGGGTGTAGGGTGCGGGCGCTATGAAAGGGAGCGTTTACGGTTGTTTACCGTGGTTGACAGTTGTTGACGGTGGTTTGTGACAGAGGCCGATCGGGAAAAGGAAGATGATTTTATGAGGGCCTACGGAACACGCGGAAGACACGGAAAGGGACGGGAGCAGTTGACGATTGTTTACTGTGGTTGATCCCGCATGCGGGATTGACGGTGGTTTCGAAGAAGACCGATCCGACTGGATCCGACCTGATCGGGGTGGTGTAGGGACCGCGAAGCTCCTGGGTAGCTCGGGGCTAACCCCATTGGAATGGGGTTGTACGTCCAGAGGGACGATCTTCAGTGGTTCCGAAGGGAATCCAGGCTCATCAAGGTGGATCCAGGTTGGATTTTGCGGGAGGACGCGGGGGATCAACTTTCGGAGAAAGTTGGCCACTAGGGGGCGATCCAAGTAGATCCAGGTGGATCAAGGTTGGTTTTGAGTCGGCGAGCTTCAGAGAAGGGCGGGCTTACGCCGGCCGCTACACTGGGCGATCCGAGTGGATCCGACCTGGTCGGGGTGGTTGAAATGGCCACTTGGGGGCGATCCAGGCTCATCAAGGTCGATCCAGCCTGAATCGGCTGACCTGATGCGATGGGGAGGACGAGGGTGGACTTGAAGACGTATTCTCTGAGGTTACTGGACTTTTATCTTTTTATTATGGAACTCGACCTGACAGGACCGTTGCGTGAGCATGCTTATATGATTCTGGCGGGGCTGGTGACGCCGCGGCCGATCGCGCTGACGACGACGGTGGATGGGGAGGGGCGGGTGAATGCGGCCCCGTTCAGCTTCTTCAATGTGCTGGGGGATTCACCACCGATCGTGGGGCTGTGCCCGGGGGATCGGGAACCGGGGGTGCCAAAGGACACGGCGCGGAACATCCGGCTGACGCAGGAGTTTGTGGTGAACCTGGTGGATGAGTCGATCGCGGTGCAGATGAACCGCTGCTCGGCGACGCTGCCGCCGGGTGAGAATGAACTGGAGCTGGCCGGGTTGACGGCAGTGCCGAGCAGTGTGGTGAAGCCGCCAAGGATCGCGGAGGCGCCGGCGAGCCTGGAGTGCCGGTGTCATAGCATCATCGAGATCGGGGACAACCGGCTGATCATCGGCGAGGTGCTGCGGGTGCATGTGGAGGACGGGGTTTTTGATCCGGAGACATGGCTGGTGAGGCCGGGCAAATATGCGCCGATCGGGCGGATGCAGTCGCCCCACTGGTACTGCAAGACGACGGACCTCTTTGAGATGAGGCGCCCAGGGTGAATAGCTGGGGGCCGGGCTGGCGAATGAGGGGGGAATGACCCATGTCCAAGCCCTAATGACCAAGGAATGACCCAATCTTCAAATCCCAAGGACAAGGTGTGGCCGGAGGGAATGGGTAAGGGATGGAACTTTTGAAAGGCCGTATCTAATGGCGCTGGAGGTGCGTTTAAGACTTGGATGCTGGGGTTGATTGTTCATTTCCCAGCGAATCTGCATTTTCCAACAGTTCTCTTTTTGTCACTCGCTGGTGTTTGAACCACACCGGCCTTGCTGCTTTCTCAATCAACCTCCAGCTTTTGCTCCCTATGAAACTGCTTCGTCTTGCCGCCCTGTGTTTGATCGCCTTCCCTGCGCTGGGCGCGATCGTGGAAAAGCCTGTGGAATACAAGGCGGGGAGTGTGGAGTGCGAGGGCTGGGCGGCCTTTGATGACAAGGATGAGGCGAAGCGCCCGGCAGTGCTGATCGTGCACCAATGGACGGGTGTGAGCGACAATGAGAAGATGCGCGCGAAGATGCTGGCGGAGCTGGGCTACAATGTTTTTTGCGTGGATGTGTATGGAAAGGGGATCCGCCCGCAGCCACCGGCCGCCGGTGAGGAGGCTGGCAAGTATAAGAAGGATCGTGCGCTGCTGCGTGAGCGTGTGAACGCGGGTCTGCAGATCCTGCTGAAGGATGCGCGCACGGACACGGCACGCGTGGCGTGCATCGGCTACTGCTTTGGCGGGACGGCGGCGATCGAGCTGGGTCGCAGCGGCGCGCCGCTGAAGGGTGTGGTGAGCTTCCACGGCGGTCTGGACAGCCCGGCGCCTGAGGATGGCAAGAAGATCAAGGGCAAGGTGCTGGTGCTGCACGGCGCGGATGATCCGTTTGTGCCTGCGGCGGGCATCGCTGCCTTTGAGAAGGAGATGAAGGACGCGGGTGTGGACTACCAGCTGGTGTCGTATCCTGGCGCGGTACATTCCTTCACGCAGAAGGCGGCTGGCAATGACAACTCGAAGGGCGCTGCTTACAATGAAGCTGCTGACAAGGCCTCCTGGGACGAGATGAAGACTTTCTTTGGCAAGATCTTTGCGAAGACCAACTAACCAACGATGAAACATCTGCTGCCCGGCCTCTTTTGTTTTGCGCTTCTATCTGCTTCTGCGGAGGAAAAGAAAGCGGGGGCTGTGTCGCCAGGGGCAACGGACTTCATCCGCTTTGTTGAGACTGACGAGGGTGATTCGCTGCAGACGGCGGTCGTGAGCTATGAGTCGCCGGCTGGTGTGATCGTGGATCTCGTGGGCGCGGTGCACATCGCAGACAAGAAGTACTTTGAGGCGCTGAACAAGCGCTTCAAGGGCTATGAGGTGGTGCTCTATGAGCTGGTGGGCAGGCCGGTGGAGGAGCGTGAGACGCTGAAGGTGGCAGATGGTGAGAAGAAGCTGCAGTGGCTGGGCACGCTGCAGGAGAAGATGCGCTCCACGCTGAAGCTGGAGAGCCAGCTGCAATGCATCGACTACCGCGCGAAGAACTTTGTGCATGCGGACCTGACGACGGACGGCTTCTTTGAGAAGCAGGAGGAGAAGAAGGAGAATTTTCTTTCGCTGTGGATGAAGGCGGCGCTGGCGCAGGCGGCCACGGCGGACCCGAACAAGGCGAACTCTGACATGGCGCTGATCATGACGATGCTGATGAGCAAGGACAGCTCCACAGATCTGAAGCGGCTGCTCGGCAGCGAGTTTGACCGGGTGGAGAATCTGATGGCCGGTGTGGAGGCGGGCAATGGGACGGCGATCATCGGCGAGCGCAACAAGCATGCGCTGGAGGTGATGGAGAAGCAGGTGGCGGCAGGGAAGAAGAGGATCGCGATCTTTTACGGGGCGGCGCATTTTCCGGACATGGAGCAGCGGCTGCTGAAGATGGGGTACAAGCTGAGGAAGACGGAGTGGGAGAAGGCTTGGGACATTGATGCGTGAAGAGGAGATGAGGGATATGAGATCAGTGATGGAGTGGTTGGGGCATTTACGATTTTTGATTTATGATTTGGGGAGAGGGAGCTTGAAGAGGGCCTATGGAACACGCGGAAGACACGGAATGGGGGCGGCTCAATATGAGAGGGGGGTTACAGGTTTATTAATCGTTTGTTAGGCTGATGGAGAGGGTTTGGCGGGCTTCGGTGGGTTGTTGGGAGAAGGATCTCGTTTGGACTTCGAGAGCGCCGGAGGGCCGGCGCAGTCCAGGACGCTGCGCGACTTCCTGGCTGTGGGGCGAAGGTGAGTCGGGAGAGA
>NZ_BKAG01000015.1 GCF_007992435.1 Prosthecobacter gellanilyticus
GCGCTCACGATTCGCATCTGCCCTTCCACGTGCAATGGGCACCCTGGAACGTCGCGGATGTCTGCGCTGGGGTGGCCAGCCCGTGAAGTTTTTTCGTCATATTCAGCGTGGCATTGTGGAAGATATCCGAATGCCTGACCTGGAATCTTACGCTCTATCCGCCGAATTTGTGCCCCAACTCATAGGGAACCAGGGGGTTCCCTCATTCCGGGTGATCACACCCGCGAACAGACTTTTCACACTATGCCTCGCAGCGCTCACGGCCCTGCACTGCTTGCATGCGGCTCAAGCGGAAGATGTCTCAACCAAGCGGCCTAACGTTCTTTACATTTTCACGGATGACCAGAGCGTGCGCACCTTGGGCTGTTACTCCCGCGACGCTTATCCTTGGGTGAAAACGCCGAACATCGACGCCCTGGCGAAGACGGGAGTGCGGTTTCATAGCGTCTACATGGCCGCGTATTGCATGCCTGCTCGCATCAGCATGCTCACCGGCAATCTGCCTCATGCTTCGCGCGGCCTGTTTCAAGGCGCGGAGCTGAAGGGGGCGGCGCTGGAGAAGGAGATCCAGGATCATCCCTTCTGGCCTCAGCGTCTGCGGGAGAGCGGATACCGCACGGGCATGATTGGCAAGTGGCACATCACCTCGCGTCCACCGGCTGTGGGCATCGACTGGGACAGCGCCATTCACTGGTCCAAGGACATGGGAGGAAGCTACTACCACCACCCCATGAGCTTCAATGGAGCGCCGCCCAAGGACGACGATGGCTACAGCGTGGACCGCTACACGGATCTGGCGATCGACTTCCTGAAGGAGCAGCCGAAGGATCCCAGGCCGTGGTATCTGTGGCTGTGCTACACCGGCGTTCACATGCCGACGGAACCTGCGGATCGGCATAAGGGCGCCCTCGGTTCTGTGGATGACATTCCCGAACCAGCCAGCATGAGGCAGCGTGCCGGCAAGCCCGCCTACATCCGGGATCTGCCCGAACGGTCCTGGACGAGAGTCCAAGACGCGATCAGGCGGTATCACGAATGCGTGATGGCGATCGATGAGAGTGTGGGACGTCTCATGCAGGCACTCAAAACGACGAACCAGCTCGAAAACACGGTGGTGATCTTTGCATCGGACCAAGGCATCGCGTATGGCCAGCACGGCCTCGTCCACAAGAAGGACGCGCCCTATGATGCCGCGCTGCGCTCACCGCTGATCTTTAGCTGGCCCGGGCATTTCGCGCAGGATCAGGTCAGCGAGGAGCCCGTCAATGGTCCGGATGTGGTGCGGACACTGCTGGACATCTTCGGGCTGGAGCCGCTGAAGACCATGGATGGCATGAGTCTCCTGCCACTGCTCAAAGATCCCGCCCAGCGACTGTCCCGTGAGGCCATGCTGACGACGAATGTGCAGAACAACATGGGCCAGAGCATTCCTCAGGGAGTGGCAAGGACGGAGCGCTTGATCGCGCGCGGCGCCAAAGGCGAGGAAGCCATGCGTGACTGGGCCATGATCCGCACCGGGGACTACAAGTATATCGGCTACTGTGGCGAGGCGAATGAAGAGGAGATCTATAACCTTGCCGACGATCCCGAAGAATTGGTTAATCTCGCCGATACCGAACACCGAACGCTGGTCGAAGAGATGCGGCGAAAGGCGGCGAAGGAACTTCGTGCCACTCAGTCCGGCTTCGATAGAGGGCACTACATTGACTTTTTTCCTCTGCTCAAGCAGCAGCCGAACTGAACGCTAACCCCCACTTCATATGATGAAGGCGGCTTCAATGCCACTCCATCTCATGCGTGAGCATGGTGTCGTCATCGAAGAGGAAGCGGCCGGTGAAGTTCTTTTGGTCGATCAAGACCTCACCTAACCAAAAGCGGTCGTCCGCCCACATTTCCTCGAAAGGCAGCTCTTTTAATGAGGTCCAGAGCGGGATGGCCTCTGGCGTTTCAGTGGGCTCGCCTTCCCAGCGGGTGGCGCGGTAGACATCCACATGCAGGGCCAGTCCGTCCACGAACTGGAACCACAACTCACCATGCTTCACCGGGTCCAGGGCCGTCACCCCCAGCTCTTCCTGGGTTTCCCGGACGGCGCAGTGCTCGCTGGTTTCACCGGGGTCGATCTTTCCGCCCGGGCCATTGATCTTCCCGGCTCCAAGACCGCGCTTTTTGCGGATCAGCAGCACTCTGCCTGCAGCCTCATCGACGATGAACATCAGCGTGGCGAGCACGCCAGGCTTCCAGTTTTGCCAGTCGGGAGGAGTCATGGAGGCAGGTGGAGTGGGGTTGGCGGTGAGTCAAGAAAGCCCTCAAAGAGCTGCGAACAGGCTAGATGAGGTGTGATCTCAGTTGCCAGCAGCGTTGGTTCTCCGTAATTCCTCATCCGCCATGCCACCTGACCGCCAACTGCTTTTGCTGGCCACCGCCGCCTTCCTCGCGGCCGTGGTGCCTGCCGCGCGCGCGCTCCTCAGCGGGCACTGGCGCACGACGCGCCAGTGGATCCCCATGCTCATCGGCTTCGCGCTGCAAACCGGGGCCGTCTACCTCCGCGGGGAGGCTGTGAGGCAGTGCCCCATGAAGAGCCTCTCAGACGTGCTGGTCTTCATCGCCTGGAGCGTGGTGCTGCTCTACTTCCTGGTGGGGCCGACCTACCATGTGTCCCTGCTCGGCATCTTCACCGCGCCCGTGGTCACACTCCTGCACGGGCTGGCCTTCGTGGTGCCCAATGCCTTTCCGGACTACAGCCTGAAGGCCAAAATTGATCCCTATGTGGAGCTTCACGCGGCGCTGGCGCTGATCGCCTATGCGGCCTTTGCCCTGGCCTGCATCACCGGGGTCATGTACCTGCTCCAGGAGCGCCTTTTAAAGCGACACCGCATCCACGGCCTATTCTACCAGTTGCCACCCATCCAGGACCTGTCGAAGGCCATCAAGAAGCTCGTGCTGCTCGGCCTGATCCTGCTGAGCGCCAGCCTGGCCATCTCCTTCAAGCTCACCACCCCTATCTCGAACCCCAAGCTGATCTTCGCCTGGGTGGTCTGGGGGCTTTATGCCGTGATCGGCCTCATCATGTGGCGGCACGTGCTGTCCCCCCGGCAGACGGCCTGGCTGGCCGCCGTGGGTTTCGTCATCCCGTTCATCTCTCTCTGGCTTGTGACGTCTCATGGTTGAAGCAGGACAAGTATCTCCTCAGCTGCTCTGTCTGGGCCTGAATTACCGCACCACCCCGGTGGAGGTCCGGGAGCGCGTGGCTTTCCCTGAATCCAAGGTGCCGGAAGCCGTGCAGCAGGTGCGCGGTCTGCCAGGCTTTGAGGAAGGTGTGGTGCTGAGCACCTGCAACCGCGTGGAGCTCTATGCCACGCACTCCCACGACCAGCCTCACGCCGCCCACGATGCCCTGGTGAGCTACCTCATCCAGCGCTTCGAGCTGGCTCCCGAGCAGGCAGAAGCCCTGGTGACTTACAAACTCGACGCTGCCGAGGCTGCACGTCATCTCTTCCGCGTCGTCAGCGGCCTGGACAGCATGGTCCTGGGCGAAACCGAGATCTTTGGCCAGGTCAAAGCCGCCTATCAGACTGCCCTCGGCGCCGGCACCACCAGCCGCACCCTGAACAAGCTCTTCCAGCAGGCCTTCTCCGTGGGCAAGAAGGTCCGCAATGAGACCTCCATCCAGCGCGGCTCCACCAGCGTGGGCAGCGTGGCCGTGGATCTGGCGGAGAAGGTGCACGACCTCAAGCAATGCCGTGTCATGCTTGTGGGCGCGGGTGAGATGAGCCGCACCTGCGCGCAGAGTCTGCTTTCACGGGGCGCGCGCAGCATCATCGTCTCCAACCGCAGCCATGACCGCGCGGTGGAAATGGCCACTGAGATGGGTGGCAAGGCCATCCGTTTCGACGAATGGGAAGCCGCCCTGCATGAGGTGGACGTCATCATCTCAAGCACCAGCGCGCCACATTTCGTCATCAAGCCGGAGCTGGTCCGCGATGTGATGCGCAAACGCCGCTGGGAGCCCCTGCTGATCATCGACATCGCCGTGCCGCGCGATGTGGACCCGCAGGTCAATGAGATCGAAGGCGTGTATCTTTACGATATCGATGCCCTCCAGGCCATTGCCGACGAAGGCCGCCGGGAGCGCCAGAAGCAGCTCACGATCTGCGAGGAGATCATCGAGGAGCAGCTCACGAAGTTCGGCTTCATGGCTTGAGGTCTGGATGTAGCGGCAGGCGTCAGCATGCCGTTCTGAGGAGTCTCGAAAACACACTCCACCCGAAGGAAAACTCACGTTTTCCTCTACCCCCCAAAAACAAACACCCGGCCTTTGCAGGCCGGGTGCTGTGGAACCGGAATGAACCGGGAAATCAATTAAGCGAAGATGTCGATGACTGGCACGCCCTTGTCGCCGACCGTGAACGGACGGTTGGAGGGGGACATGACGACTTCGTCCACAGGGAGACCCATGGCGTGACCGACGGTGGCCAGGAAGTCGGAAGGGCTGGTCTGCTTGTCGGCAGGACGGCGGCCTTCTTTGTCCGTGGAACCATAGGCGTAACCACCTTTGACACCACCACCGGCGAGGACCGTGGAGTAGGCGAGAGGGTAGTGGTCACGGCCATCGTTTTCGTTCACGTCCGGCGTGCGGCCGAACTCAGAACCGAGGATGACGAGCGTGGACTCAAGCAGACCCTTGGACTGGAGGTCCAGAAGCAGCGCGGAGAACGCGGTGTCCAGGGTGTTGCCGTTGTTGGTCATCGCGTTGTCGATGGTGTTGTGCATGTCCCAGCCACCCATCTGAACTTCCACGAAACGCACACCGCTCTCAACGAGACGGCGGGCGAGGAGACAGCCCTGGCCGAAGTTGTTGCGGCCATACTTCTCACGAGTCTCAGCGGTTTCCTGGGTCAGGTCGAAGGCCTTGAGGTCTTCGCTCTTCATGAGCTTGAGGGTCTCGTCGTAGAACTCGGTGTAAGCCTTCACATCTTCCGTCTGGAACTTCTTGCGGAAGTTGGTGTCGAACTCGTCCATCAGGCCGATGCGCTTCTTGAACTGCGTGTCGCTCGCCGTAGGGGCGATGTTCTGCAGGCCGTTTTCTGGATTGGAAATCGGCACTGGAGAGGTGGCAGGCGGGAAGAAGCCGGCGCCAGGATAGGCGCTGCCGCTGTTCACGACCACGCTGTCCGGGAGGGTGACGTCCTTGATGCGGCCCAGGAAGTGGGTGCCCCATGCACCCATGGCAGGGTGAACGATGGTGCCGCGAGGCTCATAACCCGTCTTCATGATGTAGGTGCCAGCCTCATGCACGCCAGTCTTGGAGGACATGGAGCGGATGATCGAAAGCTTGTCAGCGTTCGCAGCCAGCTTTGGCAGGTAGCCACCGAGGGAGACGATGTTGTCACCCTTGGCGCGGCACGGAGTGCCAAAGCCCTTCGTGGCGCCTTCCTTCGGATCGAAGGTGTCGATGTGGGTCATGCCGCCGTTCATCCAGAGATAGATGACGTGTTTGGCCTTGCCGAAACCGGGGGTGCCCGGGCCGGACTTGGACACAGCCTCAGCGGCGGCCATCTTCGCGGAAATGCCGGGAAGAAGGGTCACTCCGAGGGCGGTTTTGGCCGTGTTCAGCATGAACTGACGACGGTTGGCGTCATTGAGACGGAGGAGTTCGGTTTTCATGGGTGGAATTGAGTCTGAAGGTTCGTTGAGTGTTTGAGCAAAGAGGTGGGATCAGCGATTACTGGATGAACATGAACTCGCGGGTGTTGATAAGAGCCCAGATCATGTTGGCGTAGCCTTCGCCCTGGCCGAGGACGCGCTTGGCGGTGTCCTTCTCGTTCACCGAGGGTTTGCGGCTCAGGATGGAAAGGAACATGGCGTCCACTTTCTCAGAGGGATCACGAACCTTCTCAATCGTGCGCAGGATGGGGGACTCATCGCTGGTCAGCATCTTCTGCGCCTTGCCGTTCATCATCATGAGCACCTGGGGAACGTTGCCGATCTTGGTGCTGCCGTCGATGAGGTTACGAGGGCTCTGGCCGAAGTCGGTCAGGAAGTGACCGCCAGGAGCGGGCTGCGGAAGTTCCGCGGCGCGCATGAGGCGGAGGCCTTCATAGGAGATGATCTTGCCTGGGCCGTCCGTGGCAGCCACGTCCTCTTTTTTGGTCGTGGTAGGGCGGGTGGTCTTTTTGTCCATCATCATCATGTCATCCACGTCATCCAGGCTGCCACCCATCAGAGCGCGCTCTTTCGCAGCCATTTTGCGGAAAGCGTCATATTTGATGAGGACGGTCTTGGCATCGACAGTGTCGAGGTTCAGGTCGATGGACTTGGCGTAGAGGTCCTGGAGAGGAGCCTTGTAGGTGTCTGGCTTGTCCAGCACCATGGTCATGTAGCTGTCCCAGGCCTGCTCAGCGCTCATGCGGCGCAGCATAGGTCCCTGGAAGTAGTACTTGTCACCCATCGGGATGTTCTCGGAGGTCACCTCGGCGTTGTAAGCGCGTGTGTTGTACACGATGCGCATGAACTCCTTGAGGTTGAACTTCACGCGAACCATTTCAGAAGCGAGATGCTTCAGAAGCTCTGGGTTGGTGGAGTTGCTCGGATCGTCGATGTTGGTCACCGGCTCGTTGACGCCAGCACCGAAGGCGCGCTTCCACAGACGGTTGGCGATGGTCATCGCAAAGCGTGGGTTCTCAGGATGGGTCATCCACTGAGCGAACTTCGTGCGGATATTCTCGTCCGTGGCACCCTTGTAGGCTGGGGTTTCCGTGTCGGTCGGGGACCAGGTCACGAACTTCGGCGACACCATTTCATTCGGGGCACCGTCCTTGTATTTGTAATCGTGAGGGAGCTTCAGGGTGCTGGCACCGCGATCTTTCACGGCAGCGCGATTGGCGCCGATGTAGTTCTGGATGCCATTGCGCAGACGACGGATGTCGAGCTCTGGGTTGGCGGCGACCATCTTCTCGATCTCCTCCATCAGCACCTTGCCGCGGTCACCATTGGCGAAGTCACGACCACCAAGGCGGGTGGTGGTGCCCCCGAAGAAAGCGGCCATTTCATAGAACTGGCGCTGGGTCCAGTCAGCGAAGGGGTGGTCATGGCACTGGGCACAGGCCACGTCGGTGCCGATGAAGACCGTCAGCGTGTTGGCCAGGTTGTCCAGAGGCATGCCGCTGTCGCGGAGGAGGTAGCCAGCAGCGCCATTGTAGGTGCCATCAGGCTTCTTGTCCCACATCTTGCCGGTGGCGGTGATCATGTCATAGACCATCTCATTCCAGGGACGGTTCTTGGCGATCTGCTCCTTGAGCCAGCCGATGTAAGGTGTGCCACGCACGTTGTCCTGCTCGAAGTCGTCCTTCACGCGAAGCATCTCGGCGAAGTAGTTGTAAAGATGGGTCTTGGCGCCATCGGTCTCCAGAAGCATGTCGACCAGCTTGCTGCGCTTGTTGCGGTCAGAGCTCTTGATGAAGGTGGAAGCCTCTTCGAAGTTCGGGATGCGGCCGGCGATGTCGAGATACACACGACGCACAAAGTGGTCGTCGGTGGACACCGGGTTGAAGCCCTTCAGAGGAGCACGATTGCTCTTCACGCGGTCTTCATTGCCACTCATGATGCCATTGTAGACCAGGGTGTCCACCACCTTGGCAGCCTCGGCAGCTGGCATGTTGGCGGAGACGGCCGGAGCTGCTTCAGCCTTGGCGGCCTTGGCAAACGCCTGATCCTCAGCGGTCAGGACAGCCAGCGGGAAGCGGTGCTCGGTGGCGTCAGCCGTCCTCAGGACGACATTTTCACCTTCGATACGGACGAAGGAGGCATTGACTTGGCGGCCCTGGGAGTTCGTCCAGATGCGCAGATCTGCGCCGGAGGCAGACAGGCACATGCTGGCGGCCAGGATGCCTGCAAGCAGTGTAGGTTTGGTCTTCATGGGTGTGGGTGGAGGAGGGAGAAACTAAGTTCCGCCTCCCAGAACGGGCCGGACGGCGGGGCATTAGGAAAAAAAAGCTATTTTTGAAAAACCATACTTCTTTCGCGATCAAAGCCCCTGGAAACCCTGGATGTCAGGAAAGACGCTTGCGCCCACGTCCCCCTGTGCCACAGGCGGGCCATGCTCGCCCTCATTCAGAACGCCTGGCGCTTCTACCGTGAAAACGACCTGCCGACCGTCTGGCGGGCCCTGCTCCAGCGGGATGCCCACCCTCTGCTGCAGTTCTTCAAATACGGGATGTGCGGCGTGGCAGCGGCTTTGACGCACAATGGCATCATGCTGGCCCTCTCACTCAGCGTCTTCCCAGCGGGAAAAGGCATGTTGGTGGACGGCCTGCCCATCACGGACGAGCTCCGTAGCTACAATCTGGTGCTGAACAACGCCATCGCCTGGCCCTTCGGCACCCTGGTGGCCTACTGGCTGAACATCCTCTTTGTCTTCACTCCTGGGCGGCACAGCAAGATGACCGAGCTGGTTCTCTTCTGGATCGTCAGCGCCATCGGCTTCTTCCCTGGGGCCTTTGTGGTGAAATGGCTCGCGGAGGGCTGCGGCTTCTCCTCCACCTTCTCCCAGCTAGGCTTCGTGCTTACCTCCGTGATGGTGAACTTCCTCTGCCGGAAGTTCGTCATCTTCAAAGGCTGAAACAGCCCGGCGAAAGCAGTGCGCTTCCTGACATTTCACAGGTCCGAGAGAGAAGACTTGCGCCCAGGCGGCTCTCCAGGACATTCTGCGCCTCAGATTTCCTGATTTTGCGCCTCTGAAGTGCCCATGAAACGCCTTTTCTCCTTCGGCAAACGAGCCCCCACACCGCCCCCGCGGGTGCCGTCTGCCTCTGAAGGAGTGCCAGGCTGGTCACCGAACCAGAGCTACCCCACGCCCCAGGAACTGACCCAGATGATGCCCGGCGGCGTCTACCAGCTCGACCTGCAGATCGGCCTGGGCGGCATGGGCGCGGTGTACCGGGGGCGGCACTTGCAGCTAGGCCGCGCCATTGCCATCAAGATCCTCCACCAGCATCACGGCACGGACTACGCCTATGCAGAGCGCTTTCGCCGCGAGGCCCAGGCGATGGCGCAGATGAACCACCCTAACATCGTCAGCGTCTATGATTTCGGCATCGTGGGAGAGTATCTCTACTACGTGATGGAGTTCATCCAGGGCATCGACCTGCATCAAAGCATCTGCCATGGCACCACCCCGCCGCTGAAAGCCATCGACATCATGGTCAAGGTCAGCGATGCGCTCACCTACGCGCACTCTCAGGGCATCGTGCACCGGGACATCAAGCCCGCGAACATCCTCCTGGCGGAAGACGGCCGTATCAAGGTCGCCGATTTCGGCCTCGCGAAGCGTTTCGACTCCCAGCTGACCATGCTCACGCAGACGAACATGGCTATGGGCACGCCGGACTATGCCGCTCCGGAGCAATACGACTCCAAGGCGGAGATCGACCCGCGCGCGGATATCTATGCCCTGGGCGTGGTCTTTTACCAGATCCTCACCGGCCTGCTGCCGCGCGGCTCCTGGCACCCGCCCTCGGCCATCAGCGGCTGTGACACACGCATCGATGCGGTCATTCTCCGCGCCTTGAAGCCCGAGCGCGAGCAGCGCCAGCAGTCCGCGGAGGAGTTCAAGAACGAACTTTTGGCTATTCTTGTCGCTCCTGCGGCTCCCGCCCCAGCAGTGCCAGCCCCTTTCTCTCAGGTTCCTCAAACCGCCAGCCCTGCCAACCGTCCGGCCTCTGTCGCCAAGCCTTTTGCGGGCCGGATCCTGGTCCTGGAAGATGACGTGCTGCTGCGGAACCTGATGAGCCGCACGCTGAAGAAGGAAGGCTACGAGATCGTCGAGACCTCGGACGGCAGCGACACCGTGAAAGCCTACAGCGAGGCCTTGCTGGCGAAGCGACCCTTTGACCTCGTGCTCATCGACCTCACCATTCCGCTCGGCATGGGCGGCGCGCGGGCCATGCAGTTGCTTCGTCAAACCGATCCTCAGGTGGATGCCATCGTCTCCAGCGGCAACCGCTCGGATCCCGCCATGCTCCAGCCCAGCGCCCATGGTTTCGCCGATGTGCTGCCAAAGCCCTATGACAGCGAAGACCTCGTGCGCCTGGTGAAGCTCGTGGTCGAACGCCGCCGACAGCGCCTTGGTCAAACCACCGCATGACCGCCACCACTCCCGTCACCTGCCCCGCCTGCTTTGAGGAGTTCGAGGTGCCCGCCCCGCACTTCACCGAGGTGCCCTGTGATGTGGACTACGACTGCGAGGTCTGCTGCCGCCCCATGCGCATCTACTTTGAGGAAGAAGACGGCGAGATCATCGGCAGCGCCTATGGCTTGGGAGATTGAGGGTGCAGATCGAATAGGTGCATGAGCGGTTCAACCGGTCATGAAGCACCATCCCAAACGTTTCATCAGTTCATGCGCCGCACTGTCATCTCCTGCCTCCTGTCATGCCTCCTCCTCACGCAGGCAGGCATGTCAGCGCCTCCCAACGTCTTGCTGATTTTAGTCGACGACCTCAAGCCCGCGCTCGGCTGCTATGGTGACAGCGCCGCAAAGACCCCGAACATCGACCGCCTGGCCTCACGCGGCATGCGCTTTGACCTCGCCTACTGCAACCAGGCAGTCTGCGCGCCCTCGCGCTTCACCCTCATGCTCGGCGCACACTCGAGCTCGACGGGGCTGTATCACCTCGGCAGCCGTTTGCGCCAGCAGTGGCCAGAGGCCGTGACCCTGCCGCAGCACTTCGCCAAGCATGGCGGCTACCGCACCGAGTCCGTGGGCAAGATCTTCCATACCGGCCATGGCAATGAGGGCGATCCGCAGTCCTTCAACACCGAGCCTTATAAGGACAAGGTCATCGAATACCTCGATCCCGCGAGCACAGACGGCGGCCAGCTCACCCGCGAAGAAGCTCTTTTCACTAACCAAAAGCTTGATCAAATCCCCAAGCTGCCACGGGGTGCCGCTTTCGAATTTCCTGATGCCAAGGACGACGACTACGCGGATGGACGTGTGGCATCTGAAGCTGTCAAAAGACTTCAAGAAGCGCAGAAACGCCGGCAAAAGGACGGCACGCCCTTCTTCATCGCCACAGGCTTTGTGAGACCTCACCTGCCCTTCTGTGCGCCGAAGAAATACTGGGACATGCATGATCCGTCCAAGCTGCCGATGCCGGCCTTTGAAGAGCTGCCCGCAGGCTCGCCGAAGGTCGCGCAAAAACGCGGTGGCGAGATCGTCGCCTACAAACCTGTGCCGGAGAAGGGAGACGCTGAGTTCTCACCCGAGCTCAAACGCCAGCTCATCCACGGCTACTATGCCGCCACCAGTTATGTCGATGCACAGATCGGTCGCGTGCTTGATGAGCTTGACCGCCTGGATCTCGCGAAGGACACGATCATCGTGCTCTGGGGAGATCATGGCTTCCACCTGGGAGACCTCGGCATCTGGACCAAGCACACGAACTATGAGCAGGCGAACCGCATCCCCCTGCTCGTCATCGCTCCAGGGATCGCGAAGCCTGGCAGCAGCACACGGCAGCTCGCGGAGAGTGTGGACGTCTTCCCCACGCTCGCCGAGCTCGCCGGATTGCCTGCCCCCCGCGGACCCCAGCCTGTCGATGGCCTGAGCCTGGTGCCCGTGCTCAAGGATCCTGCGGCACGTGTGCGTGATCACGCCTATCACTGCTACCCCAAGGAAAAGCTCGGCCGCGCCATCCGCACGGAGCGCTACCGGCTTGTGGAATGGAAGCAGGTCGGTGCGCCACCAGAGAGTGCCGTGATCGAGCTCTACGACTACGAGCGCGATCCCCATGAAACTCGCAATCTTGCCGCCGAGCAACCGGAGGTGGTTAACCAACTTCGTGGCATTTTGGCGAGGCATCCCGAAGCACGGCCAACGCGCTAACAAGACAGTGGGAGAAGAAAAGAATCGTCACAGCCGTCGTTGGATTTCATAATTCACCCTGCCGCCATGAAGACGATCCTGACCACCTTCTGCCTTGTCGTGCCCGCATTGCTCAGCGCTGAAGACATCCAGCTCGACTGGCAATCCCAGGGCTTCAGCTCCAAGATGGGTTACTACAAGCCCATCCGCGCCGCGCTCTCTACCGAGAAGCCGGCGAATGTCACCCGCCTGCCTGAAGACCTCTCCTCACCGCAATTCGGCAACCTCCCTTTCGGTCCTCAGGACCAGGAAAAGAAGGTCGTTCTCCTGATCGACACCGCTTCCTCCGGCGAGCAACGGCTTTGGGTGGATGCCAATCACAATGGCGATCTGACGGATGATCCTGCCTGTGAGTGGACGGCGCGCAGAAGCGGCTCTGGTGACCAGCCGCTGACCACCTACTCCGGCAAGGCCCAGGTGAGGCTTCCCGCCGGCGAGCAGCCTCGCGACTACACCCTGCAGATGTATCGTTTCGACCCGAACGATCCCAAACGTCCCTCCCTGAAAAACACCCTTCTCTACTACCGGGACTTCGGCCTTTCCGGCAAGGCACAGATCGGTGAGAAGACCTACAGCGCCGTGATGACGGATGACTCCGCTCGCGGCCTCTTCAGTGGTCCAGGAAGCGATGCCGTCATCGGACTCGACCTCAATGATGATGGCAAGTTCGACTCCAGATCCGAACGCTTTTCCGTGAACGAGCCCTTCAACATCGGCGGCACGACTTATGAGATCGCGGGATTGAAGCCCGAGGGCGGCGCCTTTCAGATCGTGAAGTCAGACAAGGTCGTCGCGGAGAAAGCCGTGCCCAAGGCCATGAAGAGCGGCGTTCAGGTCAGTGACTTTGAAGACAAGACCACCACGGGCAAGCCCGTGAAGTTCCCGCAGGACTACAAAGGCCGCATTGTCATGCTCGACTTCTGGGCCACCTGGTGCGGCCCCTGCATCGCCGAGCTTCCCAACCTAACCAAAGTTTACGAAGAGTTTCATGGCAAGGGTTTCGACGTGCTCGGCGTGAGCCTGGATGATGAGCGCACGCTGCCCAAGCTCGCCAAGTTCACGGAAGACAAGGGCATGGTCTGGCCGCAGATCGCTGATGGCCAGGGCTGGGATGCGCGGCTGGTGCAGATGTATGGCGTGCGCGGCATTCCCGCCTGTTTCTTGGTGGATGGCAATACCGGCAACCTCATTGCCGCCGAAAACGAGCTGCGTGGAGCCAGGCTTCGTGAGACCGTTGAGCGCGCCATCGCCAGTCTCGGCAAAGCGGCCCCTGCCCCACATGAGATCCCCAAGAAAACGGCAAAGACTGCAGCTCCGGAAAAACCAGAGCCAGAGAGCCCGCTTGTGACCAAGGCACGTGAGATGACGAGCCAGGGCAAGCTGCCGAAAGCCGCTGCCTTTCTCGATGCGCTCAAAACTCCGACTCCAGCGAAGATCACTCCAGCCAAGCCTTCAACCGAGACTCTGACCGGCCGACAAATCGCCGCCCGGGCCCAGGCAGCGCATGTGCGCGTCGGCTGGCTCTATCAATGCACCAAATGCAGCCGCTGGCACACCACACTGGCTGGCGGCTATGCCATCTCCAACGACGCAGTCGTGACCGCGCACCACGTCATGGATGCCCCACCTAACATGAAGGATGGTCACGGGCATCCTGTGATCGTCCGGGGTGAGGATGAGATCCTGCCCGACCTCACCGTGATCGCCGCAAATCCAGACGATGACGTCGTCATTCTCCGCACAGGCGTGAGTGATTTGAAGCCTCTCGCGATCCTGGATGATGTGCAGGTGGGTGACAGCGTCTTCTGCCTCAGTGACCCGCGCGGCGTGCGTGACTACTTCAGCACCGGCATCGTCAACCGCGCCTTTGATCTTGATCCTGCCACAAGCAATGGCCGCAAAGGCAGGCGCCTTCATGTCAGCACGGACTGGGCCCAGGGCAGCAGCGGCTCCGCTGTGCTCGATGCACAAGGCAACGCCATCGGTCATGTCTCACGCATCAGGGCTCTCCCAGGGGCAAAGCCGGATGCTGAGTCCGATGCCCCCACCGCCATGAACCTGCATGAGGCCATCCCCGCGAGCAGCGTGCTGAAACTCCTCCTGAAGCTGGAGGCAAAAACCCCCGCTCAAGTGGAAACTCGATAGGTGGATGAGCGCTTCGTTTGCAATGCTGCGGAACGTAAGACGTTGCATCTCACATGAACTTCTTGCCGATCGCCTGCCTTCTCCTGGCCCTCACCCTTTCCCTCCCTGCCGCTGACCGTCCAAACGTCCTCGTCATCCTGGTGGATGACATGGGCTTCTCGGATCTCGGCTGCTATGGCAGTGAGATCCCCACACCGAATCTGGATGCGCTGGCGCAAGGTGGCGTACGCTTCACGCAGTTTTATAACACGGCCCGCTGCAGCACCACACGGGCTTCGTTGATGACAGGCCTCTATCCGCATCAGGCGGGCATGGGTTATCTGGATGGATTGAAACTGCCCGAGTCCAAAGGCACACATGCGAAGCTCGAGGATCGCTGCGTGACCATGGCCGAGGTGCTTGGCGGCGCAGGTTACCACACCTCCGTCGTCGGCAAATGGCACCTCGGCCAGCAGAACGGCAGCGTGCCGTGGGAGCGCGGCTTTCAGCGCACAGCGACGACCCAGTTTGGCGAGCTCTATTTCCCGAAGGAGCGCAGCAAGGATGCGTGCAAGTGGGTCTATCTGGATGGTCGCAAAGTCGCGGCAGATTCACCGGAAGTCGGCAGCGGCGAATGGTACTCGACCTTCATGTTCACCGACTGGGCGCTGAAGTTCCTGGATGATGCGAAGGCCAGTGGGAAACCCTTCTTCCAATACTTCGCACATGGTGCGCCACACTTCCCGCTGAAGGCTCCGCAGGACGTGATCGCGAAGTATCGTGGCAAATACAAGATGGGCTGGGACAAACTGCGCGAGGCACGTCATCAGAAGCAAATTGAGTTAGGCATTGTGGATGCCAAATGGCCGCTGTCACCTCGTCCGAAAGATGTGCCTGCCTGGGATTCTCTGAGTGAGGAGGACAAGGACCGCTATGATCATCTCATGGCCATCTACGCGGCCATGCTCGACTGCGTGGACCAGAGCGTCGGCCGCATGATTGCTGGCCTCAAGGAGCGCGGCATGTATGGGAACACGCTGATCCTTTTCATGTCCGACAACGGTGGCAATGCCGAAGGCGGTCCACGAGGCATCAGCGAGGGTGAACCTCTGGGCGGCCCCGAGAGCCATGTCTTCCTCGGCATGACCTGGGCCACGCTGAACAACACACCCTTCCGTCGCTACAAGCACTTCACGCATGAAGGCGGCATCTCCTCACCGCTCATCGCGCACTGGCCAGCCGGCATTCCTGCCGCACGCCACGGCAAGCTCGAGCATCAGCCCTCGCATCTCATTGATATCATGACCACAGCCTGTGATGTCAGCGGCGCCATCTATCCCTCCGAATTCAAAGGTCATGCCATCCTGCCTGCCGAAGGTCTTTCCCTCATGCCTGCCATCCTCGGAGAGCCGCTGCACCGCGTGAAGCCCATCTTCTGGATGCATGAGGGCAATCGCGCCGCACGCACCGGTCCCTGGAAGCTGGTGAAGAAGTTCAAAGGGCCATGGGAGCTCTACAACATCGACGAAGACCGCACCGAGCAGAATGACATCATCACCAAATTCCCCGCCATGAGCCAACACCTCATCCGCCAATGGGAAGATTGGGCCGCCACGACCTATGTCGATGAATGGATCGGCCAGGTCCGCAATGACTGGGGCGATGAGATCCGCGCCGATGGTGCCAAGAAGAAGAAAGCCAAGGCTAACTAACCAATCACTTCTTCTCCAACGACATCAGCTCGATCTTCCGGAACCACACGGGCTGGCCCTCCGCCTGAAGTGCGATGTGGCCATAACCCAGCTTCACATCGCCACCCGCATCCGTGATATCCTTCGCCGGAGCGATGGTGCATGCCGGATCCAGCACCGGGCGCTGATAGCGCAGCACCTCGACTCCATTGATGCGGTGAATGATCTCGTCATGGCCGCGCACCTCCACCTCTGCACGCACCCATTCCTCCGCAGGAAAAGTGGATGAGCTCGATTTGGCGATGTGCTTGGTGAAGAGCTCGCCTGCCATCTCGACATGCGTGCCCGGCGTGCACAGATTGCCCGTGGGCCTCGCGCCTTTGCCTTCATCCGCCAGAAACTGCATTTCCAGGCTTGATGGGAAACCCTGATCAAAGCGCATGCTCTGCGGCGGCTGCGCATGCAGCATCACGCCACTGTTGAGGTTCACATACTTCGGCGCATCCGCCATCATCCTGCCGGTGAAGCGATACTCCATCCGCAGGACATAATGCGAGTAGGCGAGGTTGGTGAAGAGGTGCCCATACTGCTGATCGAACTTCTCGTAGCCATCGTAGCTCACCTTCAGGATACCTTCCTCAACACGGAAGGTGTTTGCAAAATTCTCTCCCAACGGGTGCTTGGCGATCTTGATCGTCCAGCCACTCAAATCCTTGCCATTGAAGAGTGAAATCCACTTTTCTTCCTCAGCGGCGGCAGAGGCTGTGAGCACACTCCAAAGGGCGAGCACGGCAAGGCGGGAAAGGTTGGTCATAGTGGGCATCTTGCCGTGATGCGCCATCTTTCCAATCAGAACCTGCATGGTTCATGAAGCGCCCCACAAGGCCGAAAGGATAAAATGAGTCTGGCTAAAATCAGGCGGCTTGATCATTCTGACTGGGATGAAAAAGAGCTCCCCATCTCGGCGCAAACCCACGGTTATCAGCGTGGCCGCCACTTTGAGAAAGCATTTCCGCCAGCCTGAGCTGCATCGCCTCATGACGAATGCGCGCATGTTTCCCGTCACGGCCCGGGTGGACCTCCAGCAGGCTTTGGAAGACCTGATCAGCGAGCATTGCGTGGTCCGGCATCAGTCAGGCATCCAGGCCGGTTATGCCTACCAGACCTTCACCTTCAGCATGCTGTCCATGGACCGTGACCGGGCTGCCATTCTAGGACCGCTGGAACACGAGGACGTGGATGTGGGCGAGGCCGTGCCTGTGGTCTGCCTGAAATCCACTGTCTGGCTCTGTGATCAAGGCCGCCGAAAGATCGCTCTCTTGCTAACGCCAGTGTTAGGTCATGGTCAGATCACTGGCTGGCAGGTGGAGGTGGCGGAGATGCCGGGCAAGGATGCCTCACGGAAACCGGGCATCGAGATCCTCTCGCAGCTCGAGCAGGCCATCAACCAGGCACGCTCCTACCGGGGGAAGGTCATCTCCCTGCAGAAGAGCGATGACTACTCTGGCAAGGTGGGAAGCGTGCGTGTACACAAACTGCGCAGTGTGGCGCGTGACGAGGTGATCCTCCCTGCGCCAACCCTGAAACTACTGGAGCAGAACGTGACGGAGTTTATCCAAAAGCGTGACCGCCTGAAATCCCTGGGCATGAGCATCAAAAAAGGTCTGTTGTTTTACGGACCACCTGGCACGGGCAAGACGCACACGATTCACTACCTCGCCAGCCAGCTCGCGGAGCACACCACGCTTCTCATCACGGCCGAGCAGGTGGGCATGCTGGATGAGTACATGCAACTGGCCAGGCTGATGCAGCCTGCCATGATCGTGCTGGAGGACGTGGACCTCATCGCCCGCACACGCACCTCCATGCGCAATCCCTGTGAGGAGGGTTTGCTGAACAAACTGCTCAACGAAATGGACGGGCTCCGAGAGGATGCCGCGCTGCTCTTTGTGCTGACCACTAACCGCCCCGAGGATCTCGAGTCTGCCCTCGCCTCCCGCCCGGGACGCATCGATCAAGCGATCGAGTTTCCCCTGCCTGATGAGGAAGGCAGGCGAAAGCTGGTCAAACTTTATGCGGGCAGTCTGCAGATCCCTGACGATGTCGTCTCCGTGATTGTGCGGAAAACTTCAAGAGCCAGCGCGGCCTTCATCAAGGAGCTCATGCGCCGCGCCGCCCAGGTCATGCTGCGTCAGGATCGCAGCCGCAAGCTCAACCTTCAGGATGTCGAATCTGCTCTGGATGAGATGCTCTTCAGCGGCGGAAGCCTGAATGCAAAGCTGCTTGGCGGTGCTGCGACGGAATAGGGCCCTATCCCAAGGAAGGCGGCGCAAAGAAGAAGGGCAGGGGCAAAGGGAAGAGGACTGAGGAATGATGCTCAAGGCTCTGATTGACCCGGTCTTGGAAAGAATGACTTTAAGACATGATCGTGACCTATGAATCCGTGATGTCCTCAGCGATGCAGCTTGGTCCGGAGGATCGCCGTCGATTAGCATCCAATCTTTGGGAGTCCGTTCACTCCTTGACCACTGAGGCTAACGGCACGCTGGAGGGCGTGCTCGATGAGCGTGAGACTGAGCTGGAAAAAGATCCCTCACTCGAGATCAGTCACGAAGCCTTTATCTGTCACTTTTCACGTCGCCATTTGGCATGACAGGCGACACCCAAACTACGGAGCAGATCGAAAGTGAAGACTTAACAAACCTCACCTCGACCGGAAGATCTCACTCATCAGGCACTGCTCGACCAGGGTGTTGAGGCCGAGGCCTTTTTTCTTCAGGGCTTCGTGGAGTTCGTCGATGACGAAATCGTCCGAGGGCTCCATGAGACGGCCGGTGGTGTAGGTTAGGAGCTGGCGAATGAGATGCTTGGTGACAAGGTCCTCACGCGTCTCGCGAATGATCTTTTTGAAGCTGGCGAAGTCCTGATAGGTCTCGCCCGATGGGAACTCGCCGGAGGCATCTACCAGGGGCGCGGGCTTCTTGTTATTCTTGCCCTGCGGGTAGCTTTTGCGCCAGCGCCCCACGGGATCAAAGGACTCAAGACTGAAGCCAAGCGGGTCGATCTTGCGATGGCACTCAGCGCAGGCGTTGTCGGCACGATGCTTCGCGAGACGGTCACGAATCGTGGTGGCACCGCTGACATCCGCATCGATGGCCGGAACCACATCAGGCGGAGGAGGAGGCTGGATGCCGAGCATGTTCTCGCTAACCCACACACCACGGGTCACCGGAGATGTCTCCACACCATTCGCGCTCACGGTGAGCACTCCGGCCATGCCGAGCAGACCGCCGCGATGCTCATTGCCCTTGATGCTCACCTTCTTAAACCCGTCGGCGAGACGCAGGGTCTTCTGCTCCGGCAGGTCATAGAGTTTCGCGAGCTTCTTGTCCACGAAGGTGTAGTCGCTGTCGATGAACTGGGCGACGGAGCCATTGCCCTTCAGCATGTCGCCAAAGAACATGCGCACCTCAGCCCTCATCGAGGCTGGCAGATCCTCCGCATAGTAGTAGCGGAAGGTCTCACGCGGCGGCGGCATCCCACCGAGGTCACGAAGGTTTAACCAACTATCCAGGAAGCCATTCACGAAACCACTGATGCGGTCATCCGCGATCATGCGCTGCACCTGCTTCTTCAGCTCGGCATCCTGCGTGAGCTTGCCAGACTTCGCGGCAGCGAGCAGAGCGGCATCAGGCGGCTCGGCCCAGAGGGCGAAAGAGAGGCGCGTGGCGAGGTCGTAGGGCTTCAGATCTTTCACCGGGTCAGTCGTGATCTCGCTGAGATAGAGGAAGGACGGCGAGCAAAGGATGAGCTTCAGCGCATCCAAAGCGGCCTGGCGCGGCGCGATCTTCTCTGCGATGCGCTTCTCATAGAGCGCACGGATGGGTGCTTTATCGGCATCCGTCAGCGGACGGCGATAAGCTTTCTCAGCGAAAGCATCGAGCTGCTCGACAGCGCGATCTTCCTTGAAGCCACCTTTGCCAAAGACGGCCACTTCCTCAACACTGCCGCTCTCTTCAGCTACGGGGCCGTTGATCTTGATGTCACTGATGCGGATGTGCGGGAGCTTGCCCTCCAGCAGGATATGCGCGCGGCCAACGCCTGAGGAACCCACATCTGCCTTGAACTCATCCTTGTAGCGCTTGTTGATCGTGACCACGGAGGCACGGGATTCAAACGGGCCGTTCGGGAAGATGAAGCGTGGTGTCTGCCCGGCTTCAAGCCAGACGCGGAACTTGAAGGTCGTGGGTGTGTTGTCCGGCACGACGGTGCTGGCGAGCAGCGGCTCGATGGCCTGCGGATAATGGATGTGTCCCTTCGTCACGTCCCCTGGCACCACGCCGAGAATGAACGGCTCGGAGAAATCGATGCCGAAGATTGCCGGATCGTAGTGCGTGTCACGATGCATCGCTGTGGCCTCGACCTCGAGGTCATAGAGACCGGAGACAGGCACGCCCTGCTTGAAGTCCTCGATGTGGCCGTAGCCGCCCTGACGCGTGTCCGTGTTCGGCTGCTCGTAGAGATTGAGGTAGCGGTAATTGAAGGCAGACTTGTGCGAGCCGCTGAGTTCTTCGTATTGAATGAAGTGGCTGTTGAAGTGCCAGCTCTTCGGCTGCGTCGCAGGCTTGCCTAGACGTGTCTCCACAAGACGGTTCGCGGACTGGAAGTACTGATCCACCAGGAAGCCCGAGGTCACCAGCGAACGACCAATGGTGTCCATGTGCTGAGCCGTCTTTTCCTTCGGGAAGTCTGCCGTGAGGCCGAGCGTGTCCACGCGCCGACCAAAAAGTGTGGCAAGCGTGTTCTCATACTCACGGCTGGAGAGGCGGCGCATCACCGTGCGTGATCCAGTGCTCTCGATCAGCCCGCGAGCGGCCACCGTGGCCTCACGGAGTGCACGGAGCACGGCGAGACGCTCTTCTTCCGTGGGCTGGTCCGCCTTCTTCGGAGGCATCTCCTTCAGCGTGATCTGGTCGATGATATCCTTGGCCTCGATGAGGTCAGGCACGGCCTTCAATGGCAGTACGAACTTATCAAATGCGCGGTCGCCCTTCTGAGTGTCCGCGTCATGGCACTCCAGGCAGTACTTGCCGAGGAACTGCTGCACGACCTGGGGTGGTGCATCGACGCCGAAAGCAAACGAAGCCGTAAAGATCGCTGACGTGATGAGGAAATGAGAAAAGTAAGGTTTAGAGCTCAAGGTCGAACGCGATGTGGCGTATGGGCGTTAGTTTTGGGTCGGCGGTGAAAATGGAGTGTAAAGCCATAGCATCCTGCGGACTCATGATCATGTCTGGCGGCTTGCGATGGCAGGATGTCGCCGCGCTAAGACAAGCAGTGGATAAAGCAAAATGAAGCTGCCAAAAACCTTGATGCCTATGAGCATCCAGCTTGGCCTGAGAACGGGCTTGCCTGTGATGCCCCACGCTCCCCCGCCTGGATAGAGCGATTCCCAACTGGAGCTGCCAACCTCGACATCTCCAGGCTTCGGAGGACTCCACAGCGGGGAGACCGGAGGATAGATGTCGTAGGTCGTATGATCGCCACCGGATGCGCTGGTCTTTGTGGAATCACCAAACCAATAGGGCGCGGAAACCACCCAATCCGTCCTAATGGCCTTCCACAGCAGGAGGACAGTCAACAGGCCAAGGGCTAAGCTGCGTCGCTTCAAAGTAGTTATCCGGGTTAGTCAGCGAACCGGCATGGCCGCCGACATTCTACGCCGTCACGCAAAACGTCCCGTGCTGCTGCCGAAGGAGTCGGTCTCCACGCCCATCTTCTGGGCGATATCGACGAAGAGATTGCACAGCGGCACTTTGTTGATGCCCTGGTTGGCCACCTGGCGGAACTCGCCGTGCTTATAACCACCACCGGCGAGAATG
This sequence comes from Prosthecobacter gellanilyticus, assembly GCF_007992435.1. GTDB lineage: Bacteria > Verrucomicrobiota > Verrucomicrobiia > Verrucomicrobiales > Verrucomicrobiaceae > Prosthecobacter > Prosthecobacter gellanilyticus. The sequence continues at coordinate 21,620 of NZ_BKAG01000015.1, forward strand.
ATGGGCAGGTCAGAGTTCTTGTGCGAATTACCATCGCCCATGCCGCTGCCAAAGATCGCGGTCGTGGAGTCGAGCAGCGAGCGCTCGCCATCGCTGATCTTGGAGAGACGGGTGATGAATTTGCCGAAGTGCTCGATCTGATACTTCTCCAGCGTGATGAGGCTGGCAACGGACTCGGGGTCGTTGCCGTGGTGCGAGAGACCATGCCAGTCTTTCTTGATGCCAAGATGCTGCGGCATGAAGTCGCCGCCGATTTCCAGCGTGGCGATGCGTGTGCTGTCCGTCTGCAGAGCCAGCGCGATCAGCTCATACAGCAGCGGCAGATCCTCCACGGCGTTGTGATTGGCCGGCTTCTCAAAAGGAGCCTTCGGTTTTGGCTGGGTGGTCCAGCGCTCGCGCAGTTCCAGACGCTTCTCCACATCACGGACAGAGGTGAGGTACTCATCGAGCTTGCTCTTGTCCTCGTAGTTCACCATCTTGGAGAGGCGGTTTGCCTCATCGAGCACGGAGTCGAGGATGGAAGCCTGGACCTTGTTTTCCTGCACGCGGCGGGCCTGGCGCTCCTTGGAGTCGCTGGTGAAAAGCTTGTCGAAGAGTTCGGCGGGATTCGTCACCGGTGGCACACGCACGCCGGACTTTGTCCAGGCGATCTGGCAGCCACCATGGATGCCACCTTCGGAGCCGACGGTGAGAGACGGGAAGCGAGTTTCAAAACCCACGGCATCCGCCAGATACTGGTCGATCGTGACATTGCCATCCGCGCGGTTCTGCGCCTCGGAGTTCAGCACGCCGGAAAGGAAGGAATGCACCGCGAAGTGGCCGCCCTTCACGCCGTGGTCCAGGCCACGGAAAACGGTCATCTGGCTGCGATTGTCCCAGATCGGCTCGAGGAGCGCGGTCTTCTCATAGTTCTTACCAACCGTAGTGGGGAAAAGCTGCTTCGTCTGGTAGCCGAGGAGGTTCCCGACCGCCACGAAACGGCGGGCTCCCATGCCTGCGCCCTTCCCTGCCCCAATGGCGGAGTTTCCACCCACGGTCTTGGCCATGAGGGAGGGCAGTCCTGGCAGTGCCAGCGAGGCACCGAGAGATTGAAGGAAGAAACGACGGTTCATGGGGGGTAGCCGATTAGTACGCAAAAAAGCCGGATTTATTGCAGCAGAGAGCCGGCCAAAAGAGGCCTTGCGCCCACCGCCATAACTGTTCATTTGAATTGAACACTACCCCAACCACTGCTTCACCTCACTTCTTCCGCCAGATCTTCACATCATCCACCACCACATTGCGCGGCACGGAGAGACGGAGCGTGCGCTTGGTCGGATGGGCGATGCCGGGAGAGCTAAAGCTGCCGACCAGCTGGCCGTCAATCGTGGCAGAGAGGGTGTCACCCGAGACTTTCACGATGAGGTCATGCCATTTACCGACCTCCAGCTCATGCGGGAAAGATTTACTTTTGTCCTTCATCGCCGCCTGCTGCTCAGCGGTGAGCTTCTGCTTTGCCTTGCGGGCCTCGCTGATGTCCAGCCGCATGCCACCGGTCTTCAGGTCTGAAAGCTGCACTGCCTTCGTGCTGATCCTGGCGACGAAGAGATGCCCGGCGTGGACTTCCTTGAAGTCCAGGTCGGCGAAATCCAGACCGAGGCTGTCCTGCCCATCTTCCAGCATGAAGCGCAGGCCCACCGCGCCATCGGTGAACTCAGCCGGGTGTGTCACGGAGACGGCGTGATTGGCTTCCTTGTGAATGAAAATGCGCATTGTGCCATCCTTCAGGTCCACCTGCTTGTTGCCCTTCGCCCGGGTCTTGCTGTTGGTGCCCCAGCCGCTGCCAGGCTCATCCGTGGTCTCCTGGGACTCGTTGCGGTCAAAGTGGTCCTGGAAGATCAATTCGCCGAGGTCATCGGCAGCCATGATCGACGAGAAAACCAAAGCGGAGAGAAGAAGCGAAAGGCGTTTCATGAGGCAGTGCGGTTGGGGTGGACGGGTATAGACGGCGTGCATGAACGCGGAGAAGGCTTCTGCCTTTCGCCCTTCATCCGGTGCATTCGGAATAGCTCGAAGTGCTCAGTCACTGCAATGCGCCCACCGGCCCCGCGTTAATGCGTCGTCACACGTTTGCTCATCGTCTCCACCATGAAAACATGCCTCACCCTCGCCTTGGTCCTCGCGGCAGCCTTTGGTTTCGCGCAGGAGAAGCCCGGCAAGAACGACCGCCTGATATCCAAGGATAGCAACAAGGACGGCAAGCTCTCGAAGGAAGAGCTGGGTGAGCAGTTCTGGCAGCGTGCCGCAGGCCAGGATGCGAATGGTGATGGCCTGCTCGATGCCCAGGAGATCGCAGCCCTGCAAAGCAAGGCGCGTGGCAAGGGCACTCCGCAGGCCCGGCCCGGTGGTGCCAATGCCGCCTTTACCGTGCGCGAGTTCAAAGGCAGCAACGGCCACACCATTCGTTATAGTTTGTTTGTCCCTGAAAAGTCCGAAACGCCTTTACCGCTGGTGCTTTGCCTGCATGGAGCCGGAGGCAACACGACGGCGGCGAATGTGCTCGCAGCCCCGGAGATGCAGCAGAAGCATGCATGCATCGTCATGGCCCCGGCTTGCGATGGCAAAAGCACGCGCTGGGTGGCCAGCACCTTCCGCTACTCAGATGCGCGGCCCGTGATGCCTGAGCTGATGGAGGCGCTGGAGGCAGTGATCACTGAGACGAAAGCGGACCGCACGCGCCTCTACATCACCGGCCAGTCCATGGGTGGCATCGGGTCGTGGGGTATCATCGCCAGTCATGCGGACAAATTTGCCGCGGCCGTGCCAGTGTGTGGCATCTGGGAACCCAGTGATGCACCGAAAATGAATGGCGTGCCCATCTGGGCCTTCCACGGTGCCGATGACAAGACCGTGCCCGTCTCTGGCTCGCGTGACATGATCGCCGCGCTCAAGAAGGCGGAAGTGAAGCCGGAGCCCAAGTACACGGAGTTCCCCGGTGTCGGTCATGGAAGCTGGGAACCTGCTTATCAAACAGCCGAGCTGTGGGAATGGTTGTTCGTTCAAAAGAAGATCAAACCCTGAACCTCGCCCACCTAACCATTGATGAAATATTTTATTCTCTTTCTCTGCGCGCTTGGCACTGCACTCTTCGCGGCCAAACCGAACCTTGTGGTGTTGCTGGCGGATGACCACAGCGCAGCGGACATGAGTGTGTATGGGGCGAATGACATCCCGACCCCGCATCTGGACCGCATGGCGGCGGCGGGCATGGTGTTTGAGAAAGCCTTTGTGAACAGCCCGAGCTGCGCGCCGAGTCGTGCGGCGCTTTTCACCGGCCAGTATCCGGCACGAAATGGGGCTGAATCGAATCATGCAAAGCCGCATGCGGACATCAAACGACTGCCGGCCTATCTCAAAGAGCTCGGGTATGAAGTGGTGAGCTTTGGCAAGGTCAGTCACTATGCGCATGTCACGGACCAGGGCTTTGATCGCGCGGAGAATTTTGGTTATCACGACCACAAAGGCGTGGCCGCAGCAGCGGAGTTTCTGGCCACGAGGAAGAGCGACAAACCGCTCGCTCTTTTCTTCGGCACCAACTGGCCGCATGTGCCTCTGCCGGAGCCTGAAAACGTGGATCCGGCGAAGGTGAGCATCCAGCCCATGCACATCGACACACCGGAGTTTCGCCGGTATCGCGCGCGCTACATCAATGCGGTGCTGAAGATGGATGAGGAGATCGGCGCGGTCTATGAGGCCGCGCTGAAGCAGCTCGGCACCGAGAACACCTTTTACCTGCAGACCTCTGATCACGGCGCGCAGTTGCCCTTCGGCAAATGGAACCTCTACGATGAGGGCACACGCGTGCCGCTCATCGTGCAGTGGCAGGGTCACGTGGCCGCAGGCACTCGCACGCAGGCTTTGGTGCAGTGGATCGACATTCTACCCACGCTCGTCGAGGTCGGTGGAGGCACGGCACCGCAGGACGTGGATGGCCGCTCCCTCCTGCCTGTGCTTGAGGGCAAGAGCATGACGCATCGTGATGCCATCTTCACCACGCATAGCAACGATGGTGAGATGAATGTGTATCCCAGCCGTTCCATGCGCACCTCACGCTGGAAATACATCCTCAACCTGCATCCGGAGTATCGTTTCACCAGTCACATTGATCGTTCGGGCAAGGAGGACAGCCTGGCCTATATCCGCTCCTGGGAGGAGCGCGCGAAAACGGATGAGAAGGCGGCGAAGATCGTGAATCGCTATCGTCAGCGTCCTGCCGAGGAACTCTATGATCTCGACGCGGATCCTTTTGAGCTGAACAATCTGGCCGCCGAGCCTCAACAGGAGAGCCAGCTTCAAAGCATGCGCCAAAGTCTGGAAGACTGGATGAAATCCACCGGCGATACCCGCCAGAGCTTCGCCAAGCCGCTGCTGCTCACGGATGAATTCACCCTGCTTGGCGATAAAGCGAAGGGTAAAGGCAAGAAGAAGTGATGCGCCACCCGAACAAAAAGTAGGATAGACCGATCCAACTGACGACGTGATGCCAGCATGAGCGATCTCACCCGCAGACAGGCCGTCAAACTCGGCATCGGCAGCCTCGCGGCCCTGGGCACGAGCCACGCGAAGCCCGCCCCTGCCACACGCTCGTTTTTGACGTCTGCGGCTGACTTTGAAGATGTATCGCGAGGCAATCCAAAGCCGCACACCCTGACCGGAGATGCGCTGGTCCGTGCAGGTCTCACGCCAGAGACCTGGAAGCTCGAGATCCAGGCGGATGAAGCCACCAACGCCATCGTGACGCAGAAGGCGCAGATCGGGAAAGCGGTCACGCTCGACTACCCTGCCCTGCTGGAACTCGGCAAGAAGCATCGCGTCATGTTTCTCAAGGCCATGCAGTGCCTGAACATCGCCACACCGCTTGGCCAGGGCTTGTGGGAGGGAGTGCCGCTGCGGGATGTGCTGCGACTCTGTGGAGACATGACAAATGTGCGGCGCATCTACTTCTGGGGCTTTCACAATGAGGATCCGAAGCAGCGCTTTCAGTCCTCGCTGAGCTACACCCAGGTCATGGAGACAGCTCCGGGCGAGCTGCCTGTGTTCCTGGCTTACAAGCTCAATGGCGAGCCGATCAGCCTGGAGCGCGGCGGCCCAGTGAGGATGGTGGTTCCCTGGGCGCATGGGTTCAAATCCATCAAGTGGCTGCAGCAGATCCGGCTAACCAACGATTATCAAACCAACGACACCTACGCGGAGAAGAACAACGATCCCGAATCGCATCTGAAAACCGCCGCCTATCTGGATGATGTGGCGGTCAGTGGCAAGGATGCACGGGTGAGTGGTCTGGCCATCAGCGGGCTTTCGGGCTTGTCCCATGTCGAGACCTGGTTGCGGCCGGCAGGACCTGAGCTGGCCGATAATGATCCCGCTTGGGCCGCTGCCGAATGGAAGCGCAGCGAGCTGGATCAACCGCCCGACTGGCGGAGCGTGCTGCCCGCAGGTGTGAGCCCGCGTGACATCCTGGGCTTTGACCGCAGCAGCGGCAAACCTCTATCCTGGCCACTGCGCTACAGCATGGTCGGTTTCTCCACCACGCTGAGCGGATTGAGACCCGGCAAGTATGAGGTGCGGGCACGCACAGTGGACCTGAATGGCTTTGCGCAGCCGGAGCCGCGCTCGATTCAGAAAAGCGGGAAGAATGGGATTCAGGTGCGCCGATTCGAAGTGAAGTGACTTGAAGAACGGCCTTCGAGTGGCGTTGAATGCTGCTCCATGAAGTTTTCCCTTCTCTTTGCATTTACCCTCATCAGCAGTCCGCTCATGGCCGAGAAAGTCGGCCCCTGGGATCTCGATGCGCTCAAGAGCACCGTGCCCAGCATGAAGTGGGTGCAGCAAACGCAGCCTGTGCATTCGCTGACCTATGCGGGAGAGAAATACAAAGGGCATGATACCGAGGTCTTTGCCTTTTATGCCTCGCCCATCACCCTGGGTGAGGCGAAGCCTGGCACGAAGTTCCCTGGTGTGGTGTTGATTCATGGCGGCGGCGGCACGGCCTTTGTGGAGTGGGCGCATCTGTGGGCGAAGCGCGGTTATGCGGCGATTGCCATGGATCTGGGCGGCATGCGTCCGCCTGATCCGGTTTATGACGAAAAGACCAAGGCCCCGGTCGGTCACCAATCCGATGCCAAATTTCGCACGCCTCTGCCGAATGCTGGACCTGGGCAAGGTGCTGGCGAGAAATTTGATTCTATCGGTGGGGACACCAGCGATGACTGGCCATTCCATGCAGCCGCGGGTGTGATTCGAGCGCATAATTTGTTGCGCAGTTTTCCCGAGGTGGATCCGGATCATACCGCCGTCACGGGCATCAGCTGGGGTGGTTACACGACCTGTCTTGTGGCGTCATTGGATGATCGATTCAAAGCCGCCGTGCCCGTCTATGGCTGCGGCTTCCTGCATGAGGGTGAGTCCGTGCAGAAGCCAAGCATCGACAAGCTCGGTGACCGCAAGGCGGAATGGGTGAAGGAGTATGATCCGGGCAGTCTGCTGCCACGCTGCCGTGTGCCGATCTTCTTTGTGAACGGCACGAACGATGTGCACTATGTGCTCGACAGCTACATGAAGTCCTTCAACGTCGTCCCTGGCGAGAAGCAGATGCGCATCGAGGTGAACATGCCCCACGGTCATCCGCCCGGCTGGGCACCCAAGGAGATCGGGCTGTTTATCGACTCCAAGTGCCGTGACGGCGCGCCTCTGCCTTTTCCTGGCGAGCCTGCGATCAAGGGTGACTCCATCAAGCTGAGCTGCCAAGCCACCACGACCCTCAAGAAGGCCGAGCTACACTACACCACGGACACAGGCCTGCGCTCCAAACGTGCATGGAAATCACTTCCAGCCACCATCCATGCCAACACCGTCACCGCACCCATACCGCCTGCGGAGGCGAACACGTGGTACATCAGCATCACGGATGAGCGTGATGCCATGGTGACCACGGAGGTGTTTCTCCGATAAACGAAGCTCAACGCTTGATGCGTGAAACGATCACTTCGTCCGTCTTGCGGTCGATGGAGTAAAGCATGCCTTCCTCGCTACGATCCCAGGCGAATGCCTGACCGTGAGCGCTGATGGGGATGGCGGCGGTCCAGGTGATGGATACTTCCTTTCCTGGCACCTCCAGCACATAGAGTTCCTGCGCGTCGTGCCCGGTGATGAAGAGATTATTTCCCGGGCCAAAGCTGCCGCCTGAGCTGCTGTTCTTGCCAAACTGGGCGATGAGATCCGGTGGAAAGCTCCAGGCCTGCTGCTTCTGCCAGTGAGCATCAAAGCTCACCACGCGTGTGTCCGCTGGATTGCCCGTCTTCGCATACTGCGCGAAGCAGGCGAACCACGCGCCATCGCGCTGGTCCACCCAGGTTAGCGAGCCACCGACCTTCGTGACGTCAATGGTTTTGAGGTGCTGCATCGACTTCGTGTCCCAGACCTCCACGCTGCTCTCCATGGGCACGGTGGGGAAGTTGGAATGCGCGCAGTAGAGCTTGCCGTTCAGCACAACGCCTGCGTTCAAGTGCTTGATGCGGCCGTCCTTGGCATCCTGCCAGCCGCCCACGCGCTCGCCATTGTCCTTTCGGTATTTGCCGATGGCTTCGTTCGTGATGGCATAGAAGAACTCGCCATCCACAGCCACGCCTTGATGAGCCTCCTTGATCTTGAAACGGCGCAGCTCTTCATGCTTCCAACCGCCTGAGGTCTTGGTATGTTTGGGAGTTTTGTGCTCTTCCTCCTTCGGTGCGGCTTCAGGCTTCTTTCTGCCTTTCAAGAGTTGTTGCACGCGCTCCTGTTCCTTTTTCAAAGCAGCCTCGGGAACGGGCATTGGTGTGAGGTTTTCGCTGACAAGCTTTTCGTCCGCCGGGATCTTCCGCCAGCGCAAGTTTCGGAACCACACATCAGCCCCATGATCCTGGAGCGAGATGTTCGCGCCGCGCTTGGACAGATCCGCCCCACGAACACGCAGCAGCTCAATCTCGGTTTTGTAGCGTGGGTCGGTGTAATCAAAATCAATCACCTTCTCGCCATTCAGCCAGTGCTGGATGACGGTGCCTTTGCAGACGATGCGGCCTTCGTTCCACTCACCGAAGGGTTTGACCACATCTTTGGTTGGGGCCACGCCGAAGAACAGCGAGGCGGCGCTCTGCCGTGGATTCTCGCCGTAGGGACTGTTGGCGTTGTCGAGCAGTTGATACTCATACTGGCCGGGGCGGTAATACACACCGCTGTTGCAGCCCTTGGCCACCTTCCAGTCAAAGCGCAGCTCGAAGTCATCCGGCATTTTTGCTTTCGAGTACACCAGCGATCCGCCCTTCTTCACGCGGGCGATCTCGCCATTCACGACCTCCCAGTTCCCACCATTCTTCCAGCCATCGAGCGTCTTGCCATCAAAGATGGATTCAAAGCCGGGCTCAACAGCCGGGGCTGCCATGGAGACACAAAATAGGCAGGAGAGAAGCGTGTTTCGGAGGTTGGTTGGAAACCAGGTCATGGTTTTCAAAACGCTCCGGCACGGATCAATCCTGCCTTTGAAATGAGCAAGCGGCTCAACAGATCTCAGTTCGCCTTCTTCACAGTCCAGTACAGCGAGGCGCTGTGGCTGGTGACGCCGTACGGCACGCCGCGGAAGTAGCCCGGAAGCTCTTCCGAATAGCGGGCGATGGCGAGGAGATAGGCGCCGGGCTTGGAGATGTCTGGAGCGCGGACGATGCCTTCAGCATCGGTCTTCAGTTTCTCATCACTCACCGTCGGGGAGAAGAACAGCATGTCGGCGTTTGGCAGAGGCTTGCCGCGGAAGTACACTCGGGCTTCACCTGGCTTCGCGGTCGGCACCACGTCCATGGTCAGCGCAGGTTTGCCTTCAGCCCAGCCTTCAGGGATGAAGCGGGTGTAGAAGAGAGGCGCACGGGCGGGCTTGTCCTTGTGCAACTGGCGCACGGTGAACTGGGCCTGGGCAAAGACGGTCTGGCCTGCGGCGGGCTTGCCGAGGAAGAAGTGGTCGTGCTTCTTGGCGACCTCGAACGACACCGGCTCATTCTTTTCATCGAGCACCCAGCCGGAGACTTCGATAAAGGCATCGAGGTTGCCCGGGGAGACCTCATACTCGTCTCCCCACTGGGCGAAGCGGACCCCGACGCCAGCATTGTCTGGCAGGGCCTCGATCCACAGGGAGTGGGCCGAAGCGGTGATGGAGGTGGTGGCAAGAAGGGCCAGGGCTAGGAAGGTGCGTTTCATGAGATGATTGAAGTTCAGATGTGGCAGCTCGCGATGTGATCCCATCTCTCCTCTAAGCTGTGTGAGCAGCCCCTTGGCGAGGCGGGGTCAGACCAGGGCAGTGGCGGCGAAGGGCCAAACTCATACACATAACGAATGCCGGGCTCATGCGGTCGTTTGTCAGAAACTGTCGGTGCCTTGCGGCGGGGATTTTTCCCTGGCCATCTGGCCAGCCGAACCTTGAGTCACCCCTTTTCCATGCTGCCGATTGATTGATTCACTCAACATGATGAAACGTCCTCATCGTTTGCAACAATCGGCTCCGAGTATGCCTTTATGTGAGCCCGCCTCCCGTTTTCCCAGCCACAACATGCCCCTGCCCCAACTGCGCAAAGTCCTCGGTATCGAACTCATCGAGGTCAGCCGCACTGAAAAGATCGTCGCCACCCTGGGTGGCGGTCTCGCCATCCTGGTACTGTTCTTTTCGACCCTCGCCATCGCACCTTTTCATGGCTCCGTTACCGTGGCCGTCGTGGCTTCCATGGGTGCCAGTGCGGTGCTGCTTTATGCGGTTCCGCATGGTCCGCTCTCACAGCCCTGGCCGGTCATCGGCGGACATACCATCTCCGCGTTGATCGGTGTGGCCTGTGCCCAGTGGATTTCGAATCCACTGCTCGCCGCAGCCTGCGCCGTGGGCCTGGCCATTGGAGCCATGCATCAGTTCAAATGCATTCATCCGCCAGGAGGTGCCACGGCCTTCACGGCGGTCATGGGTGGCGCGGCGATCCGTGATCTCGGCTTCTCGTTCGTGTTGTTCCCGGTGCTGTCCAATGCCATCGGCATGGTGCTGCTGGCGGTGCTCATCAACAGTTTCTTCCACTGGCGCCGCTATCCCGCCATCCTCAGCCGTTCGCCCGTCCATGTGCCAACCAAGGATGATCCCACGCATGAGGAAGTGATCGCCGCGATTCGCTCCATCGACACCTTTGTGGACATCAGCGAGGAGGACCTTTTGCGTCTGGTGGACGTTCTTTCTCATCATGGAGTGAGTCCCAAAACGTCCATGGCTCCCGTCAAAGTCCGAACATGAAAACCTGCCCACCGCCCGGCACCTATCGCTACGCCACGGATCGCGTGGAAGGCGAAGGGCTGCGCATCGGTGTCACCCGGCATGTGCCGCGTGGTGTGAGCAAGGGAGACTGGAAGAAGCGTGGTTACTTTGATCTCTGGCTGCCGCTGCTCTCGCCCTCAGCGGAGCTTCTGAAGTCGTATCGCGACGAGAAGATCATCTGGTCAGTGTTTGCACGCCGCTATCGCGCGGAGATGAAGCGGCCGGAATGCCGGCAGGTGATTGATCTGCTGGCCACTTTTTCTCTGACCATACCCTTTAGCATCGGCTGCTTCTGCGAGGATGAATCCCACTGCCATCGCTCCCTTCTCCTGCCGATGATTCTGGCCAGCCGGGAGTCTCTGACGCCATCATCAAAGTTCACCACCGCCGCCTTCGCCAGCCCACCATGCTATCTGGCGGAACTGGGAGGCGTGATGGACGACTTAGCTCACTAGGTCACTTCACCTTGCCACCTTCAATGTTAGGCAGGAAGACGGTGAGCAGGCCGATCAGCGGCAGGTAGGCGCAGCCGTGGAAGACAGCGACGATGCCGGTGTGATCCGCGATCTTGCCCAGCACGGCGGCACCGATGCCGGCAATGCCAAAGGCAATACCGAAGAACAGACCCGCGACGAGGCCGACCTTTCCAGGCATCAACTCCTGCGCATACACCAGGATGGCTGAGAAGGCCGAGGCCAGGATCAGACCGATGACGATGGTCAGCGCCACCGTGGTGACGAGGTTCGCATGCGGCAGCCACAGTGTGAAAGGTGCCACACCCAGGATGGAAGCCCAGATCACGCGCTTGCGGCCAATGCGGTCTCCGATGGGTCCGCCCAGGATCGTCCCTGCGGCGACTGCGAAGAGGAAGGCGAACAGATAGAGCTGTGATGCCTGCACGGAGACGCCGAAGCGCTCGATGAGATAGAAGGTGTAGTAACTCGTCAGGCTAACCAAATACACGTACTTGGAGAAGGTCAGCGCGATGAGGATGACCAGCGAGATAACAACCGTCCGGCGCGGCAGCTCGACTCCTGCGTGTGCCGCCGTCTTGCGCTTCTGGATCAGGTGCAGGTTCTTCCACTGCCAGGCGCCCACGTGCCAGAGCACGAACATTCCCATGGCGGCCAGCAGCGAAAACCACGCGACCTGGCCCTGCCCATGCGGAACGATCATGATCGCGGCCAGCAAGGGGCCCAGCGAGCTTCCCGCATTACCGCCGACTTGAAACAGCGACTGCGCGAAGCCGCGACGACGTCCCGCCGCCATGTGAGCGATGCGCGAAGCTTCCGGATGGAAGATGGCCGAGCCCATGCCCACCATCGCGGCCGAGAACATGATGGTCGTAAATGAATGCGCTTGGGAGAGCAGCAGCAGTCCCACCAGCGTGAGGCCCATGCCGATGGCCAGAGAATACGGCATCGGCTTCTTGTCCGTGACCCAGCCGACGATAGGCTGCAGCAGCGAGGCCGTGCACTGAAAGGCAAAGGTGATCAGTCCGAGCTGGGTGAAGCTCAGCCCCTGGTTCTCTTTGAACAAAGGATACAAAGATGGAATGAGCGCCTGGATGGTGTCATTCAGCATGTGCGAGAAACTGATCATGAACAAAACCGCGAAAGCGGTCTGCTCGACAGGTGGGTTGGGTGCCGGGGTGATCTCCTCGGCCAGGGCTGTTTTCATGGTCCGACCTTGGTCCATGCAGGGCTCCCATCTCTCAAATCCGATGGGTGGCACTAACCGCACTTTGAATGGTATTTTTCTCGGATTTGCTGTCTGAACTCCGCAGGCGTGACTTCCATCGAACGCCTGAAGAAGCGTGAGAAATAAGAGGGATCCTGGAACCCGAGATGATAGCCGACCTCGGAAACACTCAGGTCGGAATGCGAGAGCAGTCGCTTGGCATCCAGCAGTCTCCGCAAGCGTATGATTTCGCCCGCAGCCTGGCCAGATTGCTCGCGCACGACATCATGCAGATGATTCGTGGTGACACCGAGCAGCTTCGCGTAGTCGCCCACGCTTTGCATCTCACGAAAGCGCTGCTCCACCGCGAGATGAAACTGCCGCATCAACTGCACCGCGCGCGAGGCTTCCTTCGGCGGGTTCACCTTTTGCAAAGAGCCGGTTCGACCGCACCAGCAGGATATGCAACAGCGCACGCAGGATCTCATCCGCGCCAGGCTGCGCCGCATCAAACTCCCGCTGCAGCTCCGCGAAGGTTTCAATGATGCGGAAAGGATCCTTCGGCGGAATGCTCAACCAGGGACGAACCTCGGCGGGAAAGAAAAAGGGAAACTCAAACAGCAGGCTCGGTGGCGCGGAGTGATGATCAAAGAACGCCTGGGTGAAGGACACCGTGGTGCCGCGCATGCCCCGCTGGGGCAGAGCTGTGTGAACCTGCCCAGGACTGAGGAAGACAACGGTGGAACCTTCAGCCGTGAACTCCACGAAGTCATGCATCACCTGCGCCCTGCCCTGAAGCAGGAAGACCTGGAAGAACTCATGGTAGTGCGGCTTCAGACGCTGCGGATCCACCACGACCGAATGCATGAACGGCACCACGCCGACTCCCTGCTGGCGAAGCTCCGCAGATCCGGCCTTGGTCATGCCAAATTGAGGGATCGTGCCGCGGTTCATCACAGCACGTTGCCAGGGTGCGCAGGCTCGTCAACCGGCGGCAGAGTCCTGATTGATCCGTGATGGCATCAGCCGATTGGCTGCGTATGACTGCCTCCCCCCAATGCTGTTGTCTGTTTCGCCACGCTCCCTCATTTCATCTCTCGCCCTCGTCTCCTCCGCTGCCATCGGCGCTGCGGTGGATGCGGTGAACCAGGCCATGGACAAGGACTTGCTGCCCCTGATCGAGCAGCGCTGCATGGACTGCCATGATGGCGAGATGAAGAAGGGCGACATCGATTTCGAGTTCCTGCGCAAGCCTGGCGAGGCGCGGCATGACATCCGTCTTTGGGGCAAGGTGCGCGAGCAGATCCGCGCCGGCACCATGCCGCCGAAAGCCAAGCAGCCACTCGAACAGGCCCAACGAGATGTATTTCTGCGCTGGATCCAGAGCAATGAGCAAGCTGTGCTGGAGATGAATGAGTCCCGCCCCGGGCTGGCACGCTCACGCCGAATGAACCGAGAGGAGTATAACAATACATTGCGTGACTTGCTCGGCATCTCCAAGAAGCCCGGGGACAAGTTTCCAGCGGATGGTGCGGGTGGTGAAGGCTTTGCCAATAATGCGGACACGCTGAGCCTCTCGCCGTTGCTCATTGAGAAGTATCTCGAAGCCGCGGATGAGGCCATCACCGAAGTTCGTGAGCGGGGTGATCTATGGGCACGCCTGCTGGCACCGGTGACTAGTGACAAGCTGGCACCTGACGTGGGCGCGGAGCTGGCGCTGCGTCCGTATCTAGCGAGGGCGTATCGGCGCACACCTGCGGAAGCGGATGTGCAGGCACTTTTGAATGTGTTTCGCGATGCGTGGAAGCGCAAGCCGAACTGGGACGAGGCCATGAAGGTCATGTTCAAGGCTTCGCTGGTCTCACCGAAATTTTTGTTCATCGAAGAGCAGGCCCGTGCGCATGCCAAGGAACCGCGCAGGCTGGATTCGCACGAGATGGCATCACGCCTGTCCTACCTTCTCTGGTCTTCCATGCCGGATGATGAGCTGTTGAAGCTCGCCAATGAAAACAAGCTGCAGGACGATGCTGTGCTGGAGGCGCAGGTGCGGCGCATGCTCGCGCATGAGAAGGCTCTGGCCTTCACCAAGAACTTCGCCGGTCAGTGGCTGCGCTTTGAAGAGGTCTTCAACACCGTGGACCCGGACCGCCGCAAGTTCCCCGACTTCAACGGCGACCTGCGCCAGGCGATGTATGACGAGATTTTTAGTTTTTCCGATCACCTTCTGCGACGCAATGGCCGCGTGCTCGACTTCCTCGACAGTGACTACAGCTTCCTCAATGAGCAGCTCGCGAAGGTGTATGAAGTCCCTGATGTGAAGGGCAAGGAGATGCGCCTGGTGAAGTTTAACAACCCACGGCGCGGCGGCATCACCAGCATGGCGGCCATTTTGGCCAGCACCTCCTATCCGCAGCGCACGAGTCCCGTGCTGCGCGGCAAATGGATCCTGGAGCAGTTGCTCGGCACGCCGCCGCCCCCGCCACCACCGAATGTGGGCCAGCTCCCCGAAGATGACCGCACGCTGAAGGAGACCACGCTGCGCAAGAGGCTGGAAGCACACCGCGACAAGCCTGCCTGCGCTGGCTGCCACGTCCGGCTGGATCCGCCGGGCTTCGCTTTGGAAAACTTTGATCCGATCGGTAAATGGCGGGACACGGAGAATGGCAAGCCTCTGGATGCGACTGGCACCATGCCGGGAGGAAAGAACTTCGCCACGCCTGCGGAGTTCCGTCGCTTGTTGATGGAAGACAAGAATCTCTTCGTCCGCTCCTTCTGCACCCGTCTCCTGGGCTATGCCACGGGGCGCACGGTCGAGCTGCATGATCAACCCACCCTGCTGCGCCTGGAGAAAACCCTGCGCGACAGCGACTACCACAGTGAGCCGCTTATCATCGCCATCGTGAAGAGCGCGCCCTTCAGGTCTCGCCTTTGAGAATCGGGCAAAGTGCCACCATCGTGCAGGTTGCTTTTCGGGGGAAAAGAGTCAGTTTGACCTTCCCCTAAAACCTCTTCATGCGTCTGGCACTTCTCATTTCTTTTGGCTGGTCATTGACCGCGCTCATCAGCGCTGCGCAGGAAGCCCCTGCGACCCCGGCCGTGCCGGACCTGGAAGTGCGCAAGGCTATCGTCTCGCCCGCCGCGCCAGCTCCGACAAGTGCTCCAGCCACCGCAGTTGCACCAGCGCCAGCCTCTGCTCCGGCGACAACTCCGGCACCGCCTGCGCCTGCATCTGCTTCCGCTCCCACAACTACACCAGCGCCTGCTGCGCCAGTTGTCACACCCGCTCCAGCCCAGGCTCCCATGACAGTTCCAGCTCCAGGTGCTGCTGCGACTGATCCTGAGGATGAGCCCAAGGATGGAGAGACCGTGGTCAAAGCCGTGGCTGTGCCGGAAATGATGCCACTGGTCCCGCCGACCGCGCCGCCGGTGCAACCCAAAGAGGGCAAGATTGTCTTCACCCGCTGTGAGCTCCAGCCGCCAGCCATCGCGCTGACCTTTGACGACGGGCCGCATCCGGACTTCACGCCAAAGCTGCTGGACATCCTGAAAAAGGAAAACATCAAGGTGACCTTCTTCCTCGTGGGCCGCTGCGTGAACGCCTATCCAAATGTAGTGAAACGCATGGTGGATGAAGGCCATGAAATCGCCAGTCATAGCTGGTCGCATCCGCTGCTGACTTCATTGGGTGACCAGAGCCTCGACTCCCAGATGCAACGCACGCATGACGCCATCATCAAGGCCTGCGGCGTCACTCCGACTCTGTATCGTCCGCCTTATGGCGCGACTCGCATTAGCCAGCGCAAATTCATCCACGATAAGTTCGGCTATCTCGCCATCTTGTGGGACGTGGATCCTCTCGACTGGCAGCACCCTCGCACGTCCAAGAAGGTTCATGATCGTGTGCTGGAGCAGACCCGCATCGGCTCCATCATTCTCTGCCATGACATTCATGAAACCACGGTGGATGCGATGCCCACGACGATCGCAGATTTGAAGGCCCGTGGTTTCCAGTTTCTCACGGTGAGCCAGCTCCTGGATCTGGAGAAGCAGGCCCCTGCCCTTCCGAACTCTCCTAAACTGCCACCGCAAGCTATTGCCGCGATGGCCGCCGCAGCAGCGCCAGCGACTCCTGCTGCGCCACCGCAGCCAGTTCCACCGCCGAAGCCTGCACCGAAGCCGATGGACACGAGCAAGCCTCTGTCTCTGGAAGCTCCGGGGGAGATCAAACTGTAAGCGTGGGATGACTCTGCGGGCATGTTTCCGCAGATTTTTGGAGATTTTCTTCGGCTCTTCACCTTGGCTAAAGGTTGGCCGGGCATTCTGCGGGCGGGATCGGGCCACCGACCCGCCTTTTTATGAAGCCCATGCATCTCCTGAGCCTGCCTGCACTGGCCACAGCGCTGCTGCTTACTTCCTGCACCTGGACCAAGCGCCCGCAAAGCGAGGTCGCCGTGCCCAACTCATGGCAGCAGAAGAGCGGATCCTCCGCAGTGTCGCTGGACACAGCGCGCCTCGCGCAATGGTGGACGCGCTTCAACGATCCGGTGCTAAACCGAATCATCGCAGATGCGCTGCAGTCCAGCCCTGATGTGCGCACGACCCTGGCGCGCATTGATGAAGCACGCGCACGCAAGGGCGTGGCGCGCTCCGCTCTATTTCCCACACTTTCCGGCGATGTCTCCGGCCAGGGTGCCTACACTGACAACCGGCAGACTGGCTTGACCAAGACAGATAGCTACAGCAGCGCTCTCAGCTTGAGCTGGGAGATCGACCTCTTCGGCAAGCTCCGCCAGAGCGTGCGTGCGAGTTCTGCTGATCTCGCACAAGCTGAAGAGAACTTCTATGGAGCGCAGGTGACGCTGGCCGCTTCTGTGGCAGAGAGCTACATCGATCTCCGTGCCGCGGAAGCCCAGCTCGCGGTGTATGAGCGCAATGTCGCCACGCGCAGTGACACGGTGCAGATCACCCGCTGGAAGCAGCAGGCCGGTGAAGGCAACGGCTTCGAAACACAGCAGGCTGCGAGCACTTTGGAGCAGGCACGTGCCACCATCCCGACGCTCAAGCTCTCCATCACCCAGACGAAGAACCGGCTGGCCCTGCTGTCTGGCAAGACACCTGGCGCGCTGGACTCATTGTTAGGCAAAGCACGCAGTGTGCCCCGCCCGCCATCCACCCTGGCTATCGGCATCCCTGCGGACACCCTGCGTCAGCGGCCCGATGTGCGCGCTGCTGAGCGTGGTGTGGAAGCTGCCGCTGCCCGAACCAAATCTGCGGAACGCGAGCAGCTTCCCAGCTTGAAACTGAATGGTGACCTGGGCACCACAGCTTCACGGGCCGCTGCCTTCCTTTCGCCTGAGACAGCGGCCGCGAGTGTGCTCGGAAGCCTTTCCGCGCCGATCTTCAATGCGGGCCGCATCAAGCAAACCATCCTCATTCAAAGCGCTCAGGAAAAACAGGCGCTCATCAGCTATGAATCCACGGTGCTCACCGCTTTGTCCGAGGTGGAGAATGCGCTCGCTGCGGTTCGCCGCACGCAGGAGCGCTTAAACACGCTGGATGGTGCGGTGACCTCGGCACGTGAGGCCGCGAAGCTGGCATCACAAAGCTTTGAAGCGGGCCAGGCCGATCTGCTGCAGGTGCTGGATACACAACGCACGCTGCTCAGCCTGGAGGAGCAGCAGACACTCACGCTCGGCGACAACGCGACCGCGCATGTGCAGCTTTATCGCTCACTCGGCGGCGGCTGGTCCAAGAACGGCTGATTCACCTTTGACCTCCCTTTTCCATGGACAAGCTTTCATCCCCTTCCCCCGCTGAGCTCAGCAAGATCATCAGTGCCAATAAATCAAGCTCCGGCTCTCGCTGGATCATCTGGCTCCTGGTGATCGGCGCTCTTGCGGGAACTGGCTACTATGCCTGGAGCAAGTCGCACGAGACTGAGATCGCTCCCTTCACCTACACCACTGAGCCCGTGAAGCGTGGCGAAATCAAGCTCACCGTGACCGCCACGGGCAATCTGGAGCCCACCACGGAGGTCACCATTGGCAGCATGCTCTCGGGCAATGCGGGCGAGGTGTACGTGGACATCAATGACCGTGTAAAGAAGGGCCAGGAGCTGGCGAAGATCATCATTCGTCGTCTTGATCAAGATACCGACAACAGCCGCGCGGCGCTGAATGCGGCGCAGGCGAAGGTGAAGCAGGTGGAAGCCACCGTGATCGAGAGTGAAGCCGCGCTGGAGCGCCAGCAGGAGCTGCACAAACTCAGCGGTGGCAGGACACCCTCCAAAGCGGATATGGTCACAGCCACTGCGGCTGCCGCACGTGCCAAGGCAGACCTCGGCAGCGCGCAGGCAGCGGTGGAGCAGGCGAAGGCTTCCCTAGAGGCCAACATGAGTGATCAAGAGCGTGCGGTGCTGCGCTCCCCGATTGATGGCGTGGTGCTGAAGCGCAGCCTGGAGCCGGGACAAACCGTGGCCGCGAGCTTTAACTCGCCCGAGCTTTTTGTGATCGCCGAAAACCTGGAGCACATGAAGCTCAAGGTCGCCGTGGCGGAAGCGGACATCGGACGTGTGGCCGCCGAGCAAAAGGCCAGCTTCACGGTGGATGCATGGCCTGACCGGTCCTACTCGGCGAAGGTGACTCGCGTTTCTTTTGGCTCGGCCATCACGGACAATGTGGTCACCTATGAGACGGAGCTGGAAGTGGCCAATCCCGATCTCAGCCTGCGTCCCGGCATGACCGCCACGGCAGACATTCATGTGGCCGAGGGTCATGATGTGCTGCTGGTGCCTGTTTCTGCTTTGCGCTTCGATCCCCATGCGGCGTCTGAAGCTCCACGCGGAGGTCCTCCTGGCGGAGCTGGAGGTGAGAAGAAGTCTTTTGTGCAAAGCCTCATGCCAGGCCCGCCGCGCCGTGGTGGCAGCGGCGGCCCGCGTGGTGATGCGGCCGATCATGACAAGGGCAGCGACAAAGCCAAGTCCGGCCGGTCCCAAGTCTGGATCCTGCGCAACGGGCAACCTGTGGCCATGCCAGTGAAGCTGGGCATCTCGGATGGTCGCCTCACTGAGGTGACTGGAGAGGGGCTGAGTGAAGGCACGCCTGTCATTGTTCGGGCCAGCAGTAACACACCCAAGTCATGAGCGCCGAAGCTGACCCATCACTGATCACGCTGCACGAGCTCACCAAAACGTATGGGCACGGTGATGCTGCTTTCCAGGCTCTGCGCGGCGTGGATCTCACCATCAACAAGGGTGAGTTCGTGGCGGTGATGGGGCCCAGCGGCTCTGGCAAGTCCACGCTGATGAATGTGCTGGGCTGCCTGGACACGCCGACCTCCGGTCACTATCTCTACCAAGGCGTGCCTGTGGAGACTCTGAATGCCGAGCAGCGATCACTGCTGCGTCGTCATGCGCTGGGGTTCATTTTCCAAGGCTTCAACCTACTGGCGCGCACCAGTGCGCTGGAGAATGTGGAGCTGCCCCTGCTCTACCGTGGCATCTCCAAAAAGGAACGGCGTGAGCGCGCAGAAGAGGCACTGGTTTCCGTGGGCCTGCCTACCAAAATGCGTAACACGCCGGCGGAACTGTCTGGTGGTCAGCAGCAGCGCGTGGCCATCGCGCGGGCGGTGGTGACGCAGCCGAGCACCTTGTTTGCGGATGAGCCGACGGGCAATCTCGACACCAGCACCACGGCGGAGATCATGGAGCTGCTGACACGGCTTAATCAAGACCGTGGCATCACCGTCGTCATGGTCACCCATGAGGATGAAGTGGCTGCGTATGCCCGCCGCACAGTGAGGGTCAAGGACGGGCTGATTGAATTCGACCGTCTCCACCACGAACCTGCCCCTCTCCAACCATGAACATGCTTTGGAATGCCTTCTTCATCGCGCTGAGGGAGATCCGCCGGAATCTCACGCGCGCTTTCCTCACCGTGCTGGGCATCATCATTGGCGTGGCGGCGGTCATCACCATGGTCACGCTAGGTCAGGGCACCACGCAGGCGGTGAAAAACCAGATCTCCAACCTCGGCACGAACCTCATGACGTTGCGCCCAGGCGTGGGCTTCGGCCCGCGTAGTGCCGGCACACCGAACTTCACTCAAGGTGATGCTGACGCCGTTCGGGAGCAGATCAGCGGCATCGCCGCCGTGGCACCGCTAATGTCCGCCAGCCTCAGCAGCATCCATCTGCAAAACGCGCGCAGCACGCAGATCACCGGCACGACGCCAGAGTACTTCATGATCAGCAAGTGGTCCATCGGTGAAGGTCGCTTTTTCAACGAACAGGATTACCGCACAGGTGCTGCGGTGTGTGTCATTGGCACCACAGCAAAAAAGGAGCTGTTTGGCAATGAAGAGGCGCTGGGGCAGAAGATCCGCCTCGGCAAGGCCTCGTGCACCATCATTGGCATTCTTGTGTCCAAGGGCCAGTCCTTTGGCGGTGACCAGGATGACACCATCGTGGTGCCGCTGACCACACTGCAGCGGCGGCTGGTGGGCAAGACATCTGCCCATGACGTGCGTGAGATCATGATCTCTGCGGAGGATGGGGCGGACACGGATGTGATCATTGATGACATCAACGTGCTGATGCGCCAGCGGCGCTCCCTGGGAAAGAATGAGGCTGACAACTTCTCCGTGCGTGACACACGCCAGCTCGCCGAGACACTGAGCTCCTCCACGAAGATGATGACCAGTCTGCTGGCCGCCGTGGCTGGAGTGAGCCTGCTGGTCGGTGGCATCGGCATCATGAACATCATGCTGGTGTCCGTGACGGAGCGCACGCGTGAGATCGGCATTCGTCTTGCCATCGGCGCGCGCTCGCGAGAGGTGCTGCTGCAGTTCCTGGTGGAGGCAGTCACGCTGTCCTCAATCGGGGGTGTCATCGGCATCGCGATCGCGTTGGGGCTGTGTGTTGGCCTGGCCGGCCTGATCCAGGTGCCGTTTCAATTTGATGCGCGCATCAACATCATCGCCTTCTTCTTTTCCACCGCGGTGGGTGTGATCTTCGGCTTCGCCCCGGCACGGCGCGCCGCGAGGCTTGATCCCATCGAGGCCCTGCGCCACGAATAACGTCCTCCCATCATGAGAATCCTCGTCATCGAAGATGATCCGCATCTGCTGCGCAGCCTGGCTGCCACTCTGCGCGAGGAGAACTATGCCGTGGACACCGCGGAAGATGGTGAGGACGGCCTGTACAAGGCCAAGGAAGGTGACTACGACGCCATCGTTCTGGATGTGATGCTGCCACGCATGAACGGCTGGGAGGTGCTGACCAGGCTGCGCCCTGCGCGCAAGACACCTGTGCTCATGCTCACAGCGCGGGACACGGTGCCAGACCGCATCAAAGGTCTGGATGCAGGCGCCGATGACTATCTGACCAAGCCTTTTGATATTGATGAACTTTTGGCTAGGCTGCGCGCGCTCATCCGTCGGGCTGCGGGACAAACCCATACTGTGCTGGAGATCAGCGGACTCAAGCTCGACACGGCCGCCCGCACGGTGACAAACGCGGATGGCGAGATCGCGCTCACTGCGCGTGAATATGCGCTGCTGGAGTACCTGGCGCTGCATCGTGGTGAAGTGGTGAGCCGCACCACTCTCTACGAGCATCTCTTCGATGAAGAGGACAGCACGCTCTCCAATCTGCTGGATGTGCATGTCTCGAACCTGCGCAAGAAACTGGGCGCGGATGTCATCACCACACGCCGGGGGCACGGCTACAGCATCGCATGAAGAACTTCCTTCAATCTCTCCGCTGGCGATTGCAGATCTGGCATGGGTTGCTGCTGCTCGTGGTGGTGGTGGGCTTCACGCTGCCGACCTTTCATTTCGCCCGTGAGAGCCAGACACAGCGCATTGATCGTGATCTCGGTCGCATGGAGCGCGGGCTCATCCGCTCGCTGATGGATGTGATGCAAGGGTTTCAGACGGACCCGAGCAAGCCTGACTACCGCCAGGACCGGCCGTTCATGCAGTTCTCCGAGTTCTCGCAGCGCATCACAACTCAACCGGTGCAGGTGCCGCCCACCACGGCGGCCCAGTTCCATGGCCGTGAGCCGGGTTACGCCTACTTCAGCATCCGCGACAAGGACGACAAGATCATCCTCCAGTCCGAGAACGCGCCGGAGGACATGCGCTTCCTGCCCATCCCGGCCAGTGATTTTACCGAGGAGGCACGCAGCATCGGAAACCGGCGTGAGACAGCGCGCTCGAACTCGCATGGCCTGAAGGTGGTGGTGGGGCGTGACATCACACCGGACCTTCAGGAGATGCATGGAATGGCCACACTGCATGTGCTGATTGGGCTCGGTGTGTGGCTCTTTGGTCTCATCGGAGGCTGGTGGCTGTCCGGCAGAGCCATCCGGCCTATCCGCACCATCAGTGAAACGGCCACACGCATTGCGGAAGGCAATCTCGAGGAGCGCATCAACATTACCGAGACGGATAGCGAGCTCGGCCAGCTCAGCCAGGTGCTGAACCAGACCTTTGAGCGTCTGCACGATGCCTTTGAGCGGCAGCGCCAGTTTACCGCCGATGCCTCGCATGAACTGCGCACACCTGTCACCATCCTCATTTCCGAAACTCAGCGCCTCCTGAAGCGCGAGCGCACCGCAGAAGAATATCGTGAGGCGTTGCAGACCTGTGGTGAGACGGCCCAGCGCATGCGCCGACTGATTGAGTCACTGCTGCTGCTGGCACGTCAGGATGGCCAGACGAGAAAAGAGCCTAACAGCGTTTGTGACGTCTCAGATTGTCTGCGGGATGTTGTCAGCCACTTGAAGCCTTTGGCGGATGAACGGCATCGGCAACTGGAGGCAAAGCTTGGCCCGGCTCCTTGCAAGGCCAATGCTGAGGCCATCTCCATACTCGCCACGAATCTCATCAGCAATGGGCTGCAGCATGGCGGGAACGTCACTGTGACGAGTTGCGCGGACGGAGGCGAGGCGGTCTTCACCGTGAGTGATGATGGCCCGGGCATTGCCGAAGCGGATCAGCCGCACATTTTTGAGCGCTTTTACCGGGCCGATCAGGCGCGCACGGGCAGTTCCGGACACTCCGGGCTGGGGCTGGCGATTACGAAGGCGATTGTGGACAACCATGGCGGCAGCATCCGTGTGATCAGCAAGGATGGTCAGGGGACCTCCTTTGAGGTGCGTTTGCCTGCGTAAAGGCTGGGGACCTGCACGCTTTCAAATTCCGCAAGCATTTGGGCTGAAATGGCGTAGTTTAGGCTCCCCTCAATTCCTTGATGAGTTACGTTTCTATTCCCCGAGAGCCTATGTCCCGCCGTGCTGCATTGCGCGGGCTGGGTGCGACGATTGCGCTGCCGTTTCTGGATGCCATGGCACCCACGGCACGCGGATCTCAGGCCAAGGCGTTTCCGACACGCATCGGCGTGCTCTTCATGCCGAATGGCGTGCACCCGGATCGCTGGACTCCTGAAGGCGAAGGCAAGGACTTCAAATTTTCACCGATCCTGCAGCCGCTGGAGCGGCATCGCGGTGACATCAATGTGCTGACGAATCTCGGTCACGCGAACTGCCGTGGTGGTGACGGACACTATGCCAAGACGGCGAACTGGCTGACCGGCACGGAGATCGAGAAGACCACGGGCAAGAACCTCCGCTGCGGTGTGAGCATGGACCAGGTCTTTGCCCAGCAGGCAGGCAGCCTCGCGCGCTTTCCATCCTTGGAGTTAGGCACAGAGCCGGTGATGACGGGCGTGGATTTCAATGTGAACTACACCATGCTCTATGGCTCGCATGTGGCCTGGCGCACGCCGACCTCGCCACTGCCGCCGGAGATCAATCCGCGCTTTGTGTTTGACCGCCTGTTCCGTGAGAATGCAGAGCAGCGCAAGGCCAGTGCGCTGGAGAGCAAGAGCGTGCTGGATCTTGTGATGACGGATGCGAAGGCGCTGCGTGGCCGCGTGGGCAAGGATGACCAGCGCCGCCTGGATGAGTATCTGGAAAGCATCCGCAGTGTGGAGCAGCGCATCGAGGCGGACATTGCCCGCGTGGCGAGCGGCGAAAATCTGGACCCGGCGGCGAAGGAAGCCGTGGCACAGCTCGACCAGCGCATCACGACCGCGATGGCGCAGCAGAAGGATCCAGGCGGACGTCTGCGACTGGACCACACGGAGCACTGCCGCCTGATGATGGAACTGATGACGCTCGGCTTCTGGAGCGACAGCACACGCGTGAGCACCTTCATGTTTGGCTGGGCGGTCAGCGGCAAGAATTTTACTTTCCTGGATGGCGTGAAGCATGGCCACCATGAGTGCTCTCACCATGAGAAGAAGGAAGAGAAGCTGGAGCAGTATCAGAAGATCAACACCTGGCACATCGACCAGTTTGCCCACATGCTGGACCGCATGAAGTCCATCAAGGAAGGTGATGGCACGCTGCTGGATCACACGCTGATGCTCTTTGGTTCCAGCATGCGTGATGGCAATGCCCACAGTCCGAAAAATCTGCCGCTGGTCCTCGCCGGACATGGCGGCGGTCTTCAAGGTGGTCGCCACCTGGTGAGCAGCCCGGACACACCGATGTGCAATCTCTTCCTCAGCATGCACCAGCTCGCTGGCATGAAGTCAGAGCGCTTTGGTGACAGCACCGGGACGCTGAAGGGCCTGGTGTAGTACAGCAGCCATCACACTCCGTGTGATGAGCTTGGCAGACTACTTTGCAAACGTGCGACTGGTCTGCTTGCGGAAGCCTTGGAGGCGCAGAGATTCGTCGGGCATCACTTCGAGCATCGAGTAGCCATTGTTCTCGAGGCCGGCTCCTTCGACCATCGCCACCAGGGTGATGTAGGGGATGTTGACGATCTGTTGGAGATCGTTCTTGTGCGAATGACCTTGGAACACAGCTAGCACCTTGCCGGACTTCTCCAGCAGAGCACGAACCTCAGCGGCATTGCGAACCGCGTGGGCTTTGTCGAGGTCCATACGCTGATGGGCGAGGATGATCACGGGACCGGTGGCCTTGCCGAGCTCGGCTTCGAGCCACGAGAGCTCAGCCTTCGGCAGATTGGAGTCCTGCCAGCTGAAGTTCTTGCGCTCATAGGGCGTGCCGTCCTCACGGAAGCAGGCATCGAGAATGATGAAGGTCACACCATTCTCGGCGAAGGAGGCATGACCACCAGGAGCCTTGGTATGCTGAGCGAACTCCTGCTTCGTCAAGGTGCCAACACAATGGTTTCCCAGCACGTAGTGGCGCGGCATGGAGAGCTTCGCGTAGTGCTGCTCCATGATCTTCAGCCATTCGATCTCCTTCTCCACAGAGTCTGCCTGATCAATGAAGTCTCCGAGTTCCACGACAAGCGCGGGCTTCTCACGATTCATGAAGTCCACGGCCTCATCGAGCTTGCCCAAGGCTTCGCGATAGAAGCGCGTCTTGGTCGGCACTTTGTCCGCGTAGTGCAGATCCGTCATCAGGCCGACACGCAGCAAGGGCTTTGCCTCGGCCTCCGCGGCGAGCATGGAAGCACTGCTGAAGCCGGCGAGGCAGAGGGTGCCTTGTTGAAGGAACGAGCGGCGTGAAAGAGGGGCGGACATGGGATGAAGTGTCAGGGATACAAATCCGGGGCCTGTTTGGTTTCTTCCGACAATTTCCAACTGAGGTCTTCCAGCCAGGCGAGGTGGTTAAAATTGCTGATGCCCGAGCGCTCATTCGCACGACGGAAGGTGATCACCTCATCGACGCTCTTCTTGATCTGATCGGGAGTGGCGGTGGAGCCTGCGAGCGTGAGCTGCGAAGACACACGCGAGCATAGCTTGGCATGCTCGAGGCCGAGTTGCAGGAACTTTACCCTGGCCAAGGCCACTTCATCATCCTTGACGGCATCTGCTGCCTGTTTCAGCAAGGCATCCGCAGGAGTGAAGCACTCTTGCGGATAGAGCGCATGCGAGGCCTTGGCCCAGTTCCGCCAGCGTGAAGTCTCGAGCTCCACCATGGTCTTGTTGATCTTGTCACCACTGCGCGTGGTGTAGTCTTCCCAGTAGGTGAAGTAGTTTTTCACTAAAGGACCAGCGGCTCCGAAGGCCGCATAATATTCGGCGAGGAGATCATCTGCGGAGGCTTTGGGTTTCACATGCAGGCGAGAGGCCACGTAGAGGTTCGGCCCTTGAGTGGCCCAGTGACCGGTGAGGGAATCATAGTCCGTGGCGACCATGCCATGCTCAACAGCATGATGAAATTCGTCTGTGAACTGATGCGCGAAGATGAAGGGCATGCAGTAGCCATCGAGAAGATGATTCGTGCGCATGAAGAGACGCGCGCCGGTATCGCGCCAGCCGGTCCACTGCTGCTTCATCCAGGCATGCTCCTCCTCGGAGCGAGGGAACCATCCGGCGGACGGGCAGTAACCGATGAGGATGTTTGAGTTGAGCTTGATGCCGCTGGTGGGGGCGGAGAAGTAATTGAAATAGGCATAGCCAACAACCGTGGCATCTGGATGCGTCTTCGCCGCGATCTGCTGGATGCCCAGCCAGAAGTGGGCGTAGCGATCTGACACGAAGCGCGAGCCTGCCATCTTCGAGGTCGCAGGATAGAATTTCAGATAGTCCACAGGTGCGGGGCCATCGAGAGCGCGGCAGTTCTCACAGGTGCAGAGGCCGAGGATGTCGTTCTCACACGCATTGATGAAGCCTGGATTCTTGGCATCTGCCGGACGTTTGGCAGCCCAGCGGGCCACGACTTCATGCTCAAGGTCCGGGTTCGAAACGCACATGGAGAAACGACCACCCTTTTTGTTCGGGCCACGCTTGCCACTTGGCAACTTCTGGAACCATTCAGGATGCGCCTTGCCATCCTTGTCCCACCAATCTGTGAAGGCATGACCATAACTCACCGGATAGCTGCGACCCATGCGATGCCGGCGAAGGAACACGGCCTGCTCTTCACCAAACTTCTTGGCACCTTCCGTGGTGAAGCCCAGGGCGGGATGCTCGCTCTCAAAGCCGCTGCCTGGACGCAGGCGACGCTGGAAGAACTGGGGTGAGGTGGTCTCATCGGTGTTCTTGGCTGTGATGGCTTTAGACTTCGGCACGTGCGTGCCAAGCTCACCCGGCCAGAGCCAGCGCACGCCCATGTCACGATCAAGCCACTCATAAACTCCCCAGAGCGTGCCTGCCTGGGTGTTGGACTCCAGGGGCTCGCCGCCACCATCGGAACCCACGATAAACATGGCTTTGTCCGTGATTCGGAGCACGAAGGTTTCCGGGCTGAGCTTGGTCACGTCGATACCAGCCTCACGTGCCGCCGCACTCTCACCGACATAGATGCGCGAGCGGGTGTCGGCTTTTGCTGAAGCTTCAGCCAGCACTTCTAGCTTCACACCGCTGGCCTTTTGGACATGATGTGCGAGCTCCTCCGCAGCATAGCGCGCCACGCGTGTGGGTTTGTCCGAGATGACGATGACAGCCTGAGGTTTGCCATCGCTGACCAAGGACAGGTCAGCCCGCAGTGAACCGAGGCTGCAAACAAGAAGGGTGGCCCAACAAAAACGTGAAAACATGCCCGCCTGAAACGGAGATCGGACAGGTAAGCTTGCCAGGAAAGCTTCAGCGGCTGTGAGTCGTCACGGTGATGTCCTTGCCTTTGTTCTCCTGGACAGCACCCAGCGTGGAGATCTGGCACTTTTCAGCCTTGGTGCCGATCACAACGGGCATGGTGGTTTGATTGCGCAGGATCAGGCCGCGCGCGAGGCGCTCGCCATGAGCGGTGGCGTTCTCACCCATGGCCGGTGGAGTATAACCAATGAGGATGGGCGAGAGTTGGACTCGCACGCTTTTCGCGGTGATCGTGACCTCATTGTCGATGCCATAGAGGGCAGCGACGGCGTGCACGTTGACCTTGTCTGCCTCCGTGGGCAGCAGTTGCACCTCCACCTTGGCTTTGTCACCTTCGACATAGAGGAGCGGACCGAATTGGGTGTCGCCTTTGCATCCGGTCAACACAGCGCCAGTCGAAACCCAGAAGCCGCGCTCGCAGCCGATGGCAGTGCAGTTCTCCAGCTTGGGAGCGGTCTTGGTGCGCAGCTCAAAGCCGCCACGCATGTTCTTGGACGTGCAGTTCTTCAGCACGAGGCCGCGATGCGTGTGATAGGTGCGGAAGCCATCTTCACTAAGCGCCTTCATGTAGCCGGGCTGGATGCGGGTGGTGCCGCTGCGGTTTTGCACCTCGCCCATGAACCTGCGGTCAAAAGCCAGGCCTGAGATCTCTGCCAGCATTTCGTCCGTACGGCGCATGACGCCTTCCGCGTGGCAGTTTTCAAACACCACGTCGTCACAGTTCTCTTGAAGGTAGAAGGCATGACCGAAGGCTTTCTGGAAGACCTTGCAGTCAATGAAGCGTGAGCGGCTGCCGGTGATGTGGACGCCGCTGTGCTTGTGACCGCCTTTGCCAAAGAGATCGCCATAACCATAAGGTGAGGAACCCTCCACATGGATCACGCAGTCCTTCAGTGTGTTCCCCTGTCCTGTGACACCGAGCACGGCACCACCGAAGGCAATGCCTTTGCCGAGGCTGGTGATGGTGAGGCCCTGCAAGGTATTGCCCTTGCCGCTGATCAAGAACTCATCGGTGTGAATGGGTGAGCCGAGCTTCTGACGCAAAGCGGTATCCAGCTCAAGGGTGACACCCTGGAGATCGAAGGTGTTGTCGTTGCCGCTGAAGGTAATGAACTGCCATTGCTTCTGCTTTCGACGTTCCGGGATGGAGGCCAGCGGGATGAAGTCTGTCAGGCGATACTTGCCCGGTTTCATCTTCAGCTTCTGGCCGCTGCGAGTGGCCGCCTGCGCCAGTTCAGCGAGACTGGAGAGAACGGGTGGACTATCGGCAGCAGTGGCGACGGCCAGGGCGGCCATCCAGAGAATGAAGCAACGGAGCATGGTGACGGTGACCATGCCCCGGCTTGCGCAAATGTCATCTCACGCGTTCAGCAGGCCCTTCACATGCTGCATGGACTTGCCGAAGCACTCATGCACATAGGCCATGGCCTTCTTCACCTTGGCCTGGGCGGCGGGGTAGTCGGCATCGATGGCGAAGAGGGTCTCGGCCCACAGGTCGATGGAGGTGGTGTCAAACTCCAGCAACCACTCAGACAGGCCGATGTCCTTGAACATCCAGCACTTCGGCGAATGGAACTCGGAATAGGTGTGGATGATCGGCGTGCCATTCGCCAGCGCGATGATGGGTGAGTGCGGCTCATGGCAGACGATGGTATGCGCGCGGGCGAAGATGGAGGCCGCCTCATCGGTATTCCAGAAGTACTCCAGGTTCACGACGCTCTTCTGGATGTCCGCAGGCAGCTTGTCCCAAATAAATTTTTTGTTATACTCCATCTCCTTCATGGCCTCGGGAGCGATGAGCACCTTGTGACCAGTCTTCTTCACCCAGCGGGTGATGAGGTCACAATACTTCGCGGCGCGGCGCTCATCATCCGCGATCATCTCCGGTGTTGGATGCAGCGGGTTCAGCTTCTGCGGGCGCTTGTCGTCCACCCCTGGATGCGAAGGTGTGTGCGTGCGCAGCTGGATGGTGATGAACTTCCGCTCCTCAAGGCCGAGCTTCTTCATCGTGGCGAGGCCACGCTCGTCATCACGCACATCGATGCCGAAGCAGCCATCCGGGCCGAATTCAAGCACTGGAGTCTTGATGCCAGCGCCTTTGAGAATGCTCAGCGTTTTAGTCTCGCGAGTGTAGATGAAGGAAGCGCCATTCAGCAATGCGATGCGCTCCTCGGCACCTTTGCCCTCCACCATGTCGGTGAAGTAGGACTGGCCGAAGAGGCCGTACGGCTTCCCATGCTTTTTGCAGAACTGCATGTAGCTCAGGTCCTGACCCATGCCGGAATTGCGGATGAAAAGGTCACAGCCCTTGATGGCTTCCTGGAGCTTGAGATCAGCCTCGCCATCTTTCAGCGGGCTGCCTTGAAGGATGGTGACTTTCGGGAAGCGCTTGTTGAGCATGGCAGTCACACGCTCATCCAGTTTCATGGCCCAGAGGATGACTTTCACCTCGGGCAGGTGCTCTTCGATCACACGCAGCGTGCCGGGCGTGTGGCCGATATCGCCAATGTTATGCACGGCCCAGGCGGACTGCAGTACGATGGTCTTCGGCTTGCCGTCTGCGGCGAAAACAGAGCCGCCCAGCGCGGCGGTGATGGAGGCGATGAAGTGGCGGCGTGTGTTCATGTGAGGTTGGACCTTGAAGAGGCGGATGGAACGCGGATTTGGACAGGGATTTGGCGGGAAAGATCAGGTCGGAGGCCTTTACGGCGGTCCGCTCCTGCTCAAGCTTCTACCATCATGCGCCTCATCCTCACACTCCTTTTCGCCACCGCCCTCCTTGCCCAAGCGGCCAGCACGCAGGTCACAGAGACCGATCTGGAGGCACTGGCCGAGAAGAAGGTGATCGAGTCCCCGGACTACTGGCGCGCGAATGCGACGGAGACGGGAAAATGCGATGGCGAGAAAGTGGCATCACTGCTGATCAAGGTCGCAGGGCTTCTGAAGCCCGTGGCAACGCTCGATGAAGCGCTGGAGGTGCTGGTGAAGCATCGCGTGCTGAGCTCACCTGATTACTGGAAGAAGACGGCGCTGCCCGGTGGCACCTGTGTGGGCAAGAATGTCGCGATCGTGCTCAGTCGAGGTGCGGCGCAACTGCCCATCGACCCACCGAAGTCGGTGACTGCGAAGCCGCTGGAGGCCACGGCCTTTGCGCAGCTTCGGGAGAGCTATGATGTGGTCATCGCCGGTGCAGGCACAGGCGGTGTGGGAGCCGCGGTGCAGGCCGCACGGATGGGAGCCTCCGTGTTGCTGCTGGAAGAGACGGATTGGATTGGTGGGCAGGCCATGGCAGCGGCGGTGACCTCCATGGATGAAGGCGGCACGCTGGTGCGTGAACGCGGTCTGTATCGCGAGTTGTGCGGGCTTATCACCGCTCACTATCAGCCGCTGGGTGTGAATCATCTCACAGCCTACTGGTACAGTCATGTGGGGGTGGAACCACGTGTGGGCCGGCATCTGCTGCTACAGATGCTCAGTGATGCACGTGGTAATGGCGTGCTTGACCTGGCGCTGCTGAGCCGTGTATCGGCGGTGTCCAAAGAGGGCAACAAGGTCACTGGCGTGGACATCACAAGCGGCGGAAGCACGCGGCACATCACCTGCCGCATGCTGATCGATGCCACAGAGTGGGGGGATGTGATTCCGCTCACCGGCGCTCGCTATCGCGTGGGCAACTGCACCAGTGATGCCATTGATCTGAAGCGCCGCGTGCAGGACAACACCTGGACCGCTGTGGTGAAACAGTATCCCCAAGGTGTGCCTGATGAGCTTTTGATCAAAGACAAACCTCCTGGTTATACCGACAAGGTCCAGACGGCTTTTGCGAAGTCGCTCGGGGATGGTGAGAAGGTGGACGCCAAGCTGAAGCCGTGGACCTGGGGCACGTTTATTGGCTATCGCGGCATGCCGGATAGCGCAAGGCCCGCGGACAACAGCGCGATCACACGCACGCATCTAAACTATAACAACGACTATGTTTCGAGCATCGCCGAGATTGAAGATCTGGAGACGCGGCGCGCCACGAATCGCGCGATGCAACTCAAGACACTGCATCTGCTCTACTTCATCCAGAACACGCTTGGAAAGAAGGATTGGTCAGTGGCGAATGATGAGGGCTACGACACGCCATATCGTCGTGCGGAGGTGGAAGCTTGGATCAAGGAGCGCGCGGAGCTTGCGCCGTATCGCGCGATCTTGAATCACTTCTCGATCATGCCTTACACGCGCGAGAGCCGGCGCATCATGGGCCTGCATACCTTGAGCTCAGGAGAGATCGAGCGAGTGCATGGCAAGCCCATCCAGTTCGCGAACACGGTCTCCATCGGTGACTATGCGATCGATCTGCATGGTTCGATGTCGAAGCCTTATCTTGAGATGGATCTGGATCGTGAGGCCGACATTCCACACAAGTTTGGTGAGCATGGTGTGGGACCCTTTGCGATTCCGTTTGAGTGCTTCATTCCAGAGAAGATCGATGGCTTCCTGCCTGCGGAGAAGAACCTCAGCCAGAGCCGCATGGCGAATGGAGCCACACGACTGCAACCCCACACGATGAACATGGGCCAGGCGGTGGGAGCGATTGCCGCCATCGCGGTGAAGGAAGGCATTGCTCCTCGCGCGGTGGATCCGAAGAAGGTTCAGCGAATTCTGCTCGAAGAAGGTGCCACGCTGACGATCGGACCCGTGAAGGCCAGGCGCGGAACCGAGGAATGGCGCAAACTGCAGATGGAAGTGCTGAGCAAGGGAGCTGAGATCAGAACTCCGGCGGACCGTTGAGGTGCTCGCATTTCTCGGGCTGGCCGGGGATGAAATCGACCACCTGCTTCTGTGCGCGCAGCTTGTCTTGAAGGGCAGCGAGAGGGACTTTTTGCACAGGCACATCGTCTTTAATGGCGAGTGATGCAGCGATGCCAGCGGCGTGGCCTGTGATCATCCACACGCTCTCGAGGCGCAGGGTGCAGAAGGCCACGTGCGTGAAGCTGGCGGCTCCGGGGACGAGGAGGTTTGTGCACTGATCGGCCTTTGGAGTGAGCGCACGATACGGGATCTGATAAGCATAACCCATGCGCCAGATGCGGCCTTCATTGACGAACTCCCCCTCGTTCACGGCCACACGCTGGACGTGATGGCAGTCAATGAAATGGCTGCTCATGCCGATGCTGTCTTCCTTGCGGCGATCCGTCTGCACGTCTTGCTGGGTCACCACGTGCTCGCCACGCATGCGGCGTGCTTCGCGAACATACAGTTGGTATGGCAGGTGGCCATTGTCTGCGAACTCATCTTTGTGCAGTCCGTAGGACTTCATCTCGGCGCGCATCTTTTCAGGCACGGATTCGTCATTCGCGAGGAAGAAGATCAGACCGAGCGTGTAGTCCATGTGGTCGTCATAGATGCGCTGGCGTGTGGCGTAGTCTGCCTCAGGCCAGTCAAACTGACCGCCGAAATGGCCGAGCGAGAAGATGGCGGACTGCTTGTTGTTCATCTCGAACTTGCCGTTGCGGCGCTTGTAGGGATCCAGCACGTCATCGAGCTTCACCTCGGTCTTGTTCGCGGCCTTGAAGCGCAGCCAGTCAGCCAGCAGGGCGTAGCGCTTCACGTCATAGTTCTTCGGGGGCGGGATGGGCACCTGCAGCTTGGGATCCTTGGCGACGGTGAGGCGGAAGTTGTAGTTCATCGGAGCACGATGAGCGTCTCCCTCCTTCAGGTCCTTGGCCCAGGCGCTGATGCCGGGAAGAAGCTGGCCCTTTTCATCCACCGTGCGGGCATGACGGGCTGTCTTGTCAAAACGGATGCCTGCAGCTTCCTCGCCGAATTCGGCTTTGGACTCGCGGCCTACGGCATACTTCACGCCGGCACGCGCCATGAGGTCTCCCTCATAACCGGCATCGATGAAGACCTTGGCTTTGATCATCGAGCCATCCGTGAGCTTGATCTCCTTGATGCGGGTCTCTTCCTTAACAACAAGGTCCACGCTCACACCGTAGCGCACTTCCACCTTGGCCTCGCGCAGCATGTCTAGATAGACCTTTTCGGCGACGCTGGACTCGAAGAAGTACTCCGGCTTGCCGGAGCCATAGTGATCGCCTAACCGACGATAGAACTCATCCGCAAAGCCGCCGATCGTCCACTTCAGCATATGCTCACTCTCGGCCGTGTTGATGCCGCTGGTACTGAGGCCGCCAACATGCTTCGTCGGCTCGATGAGAATCACTTTGGCCCCTTCACGGGCTGCGGTGATGGAGGCTGCGATGCCGCAGGGAACACCCCCATAAACGACGATATCGGTCGAGGCAGAGTCTGCAGCAATCAGGGTGGTGGCGCAGAGCAAGCTGGCAAGAATGAGGTGCTTCATGGTTGGTCGGGAGAGGTTCAGTTTTTGGCTTCGATCAATTGCAACGCATCGACAATCACGAATCCATCGGTCTCCGTATTGCTGAGGGTGATGGTGGTCTCGGCATCGGCAAAGAGCTCCACGGTGCCGATGCTGCGGAAGGATTCCTTGGCAGGAAGGGCCTGCGTTTGGTCGACTTTCAGGCTGACCTTGTGATCGCCGCTTTGAATTGTGACGGGCACGGCTTTGGCGCGTGTCTCATGCGCGGAGTAGGCCATGCGGAGATCGTATTTGCCGGCCTTCGGAGCCTTGAAACGGAAGGTGACACTCGACTGGCCATCGCCGCGCTTGTCGTCATGCAGGTAGCCGGTGCCGACGTGTGGTTTGAAGTTCGAAGAACGTGCCCAGGGACCTTTCGTCTCGGCCTGAGCATCATCCAGCACGATGCCGGAAAGGGTCTTTGGATCGATGCTCACGGGGGTGACCGGTACGGGAGGCAGATCAGGCAGGACGGGGAGATCGAGCGCCTGCTTCTGAGCAAGCAAGCGTTCACGCAAAGCTGGATAGGCCAGCTTCTGCACGGCGACGCTCTGCTTGGCACTCATGGCGGCGGCGATACCCGCGCTCTGACCGAGGATCATCCAGGTAGGCTCCACGCGGATGGAGGAGATGCCGACGTGCGTGCAGGAGAGGGCGATGGGCACGAGCAGGTTATCACACTCGTCAGCCTTCGGCAGGATGGCGCGATAGGGGATGTGATAGGGATAACCATTGCGGCGGCCTTCCATGCGGACTGGCATGATGGTGCCTTCATTCGCCACCATGTCTTTCGTGCCCACGCGCTGGCAGTCATGCGAGTCGATGGGGAAGGAGGACACCACGATGGGATCATCCTTCTTCGGCTCTTCCATGATGTCCTTCTGCGAGACGACATACATGCCTTTCATGCGGCGGCCTTCGCGCACATAGAGTTGCGGGGACCAATGGTCATAAGCAGCGAACTCATCGCGGCAGAGACCGAGATCGCCCATCTCCTTGCGCAGATGCTCTGGCACGGACGGGTCGGTGCTAAGGAAGTGATAAAGCTCCAGGGTGTATTGCTTGTGCTCCTCCCAGATCCTGGCACGACCTGCTTCATCCGCTTCACTCCAGCCATTGCAGGCACCGACGAGACCCATGGAGAACTGTTTTCCGATGCCGTTGTTCGCATCAAACTTGTTTCCTGGCAGGGGATACAGATCCCAGAGAAGGATGGGGCGCTTCTCCTGCGCGAAGTAGCGGCGGATGGCCTCGAAGCGGGCCGGATCATACTTCGCGGGCTTCGGGAAAGGCACACGGTTTGCAGCATCTTTGGTTACGCAGA
Source organism: Prosthecobacter gellanilyticus (assembly GCF_007992435.1). Taxonomy (GTDB): domain Bacteria; phylum Verrucomicrobiota; class Verrucomicrobiia; order Verrucomicrobiales; family Verrucomicrobiaceae; genus Prosthecobacter; species Prosthecobacter gellanilyticus. The sequence continues at coordinate 56,921 of NZ_BKAG01000015.1, forward strand.
GGCGGAAGCTGTAGACCATCACGTTCTTGTCGCCTTCGTCATCGGGACCCGCATCACCCGTGGTGATGAGCGGGAGCAGCTTGCCCTCGGCATCGAGGCCGGAGATAGCCATCCTACCTTTCGGATACTGTTTGCCTGCGAGTGACTCGCCGAACTCCTTCCGGCCCTCGCGACCGATGGTCCAGCTCACGCCTGCGGCAGCCATGAGGTCGCCTTCATAGGTGCCGTCGATGTAGGTCTTTGCGGCGAACTCTCCATCACTGGTCTTGAGCTGGGTGATGCGCGCACCGTCCTTGGAGACTTGCTTGAGCACGCGTTTGACCAGCACTTTGACGCCGGCTTCATCCAGCATCTCTTTCGTGATCTTGGCGGCCACGTGCGGTTCGTAGGTCCACTTGTCGGCATTCTTCATGCTGACCTTGTAGGGCAGCTCGACACCACGCTGCTGGTAGTCTTTCTCCACGCGGGTGTGCCACTCATCAAAGAGGCCCATCACGGTGCTGCGCACGGTTTGGTTGGAGTCGCTGAAGCAAAGACCGCCGGTGTTCACGCCGCCGACATGGTCCGTGGGCTCCAGCAAGATGACGGAAGCGCCCTCACGTGCCGCGGCGATGGCGGCGCAGAATCCGCCGGGAGTGGCACCGTAAACAATCACATCCGCCTCCGTGGCGGCATGAGCCAGAGGACAGAGCGCGAGGAGGAGGAGGGCCAGGCTTTTCATGGTTGGAAGTCACCACCAAGGCCTGAGACTTGGACTTTTGGACAGAAAAGAGAAGGAAATATGCGCCTACTCCGTCATTGGCTCTCGACGGATGGTGCGCCCGAAGCGGGCATACAGCGCGGGGAGCAGGAAGAGATTCAGCAGCGTGCTGGTGACCAGACCGCCGAGAATGACGAGAGCCATGGGGCGCTCGATCTCATTGCCCGGGACATCTCCTTTCAACACAAGAGGCAGCAGCGCGAGCGCGGCTGTGGCAGCGGTCATGAGGATGGGCACAAGGCGCTCCTCACTCCCTTGCAGCACCAGGGGCAGGCCGAAGGATTGCTTCTCCTCCTGCTCAAGATGCCGATAGTGGCTCACCAGCAGGATGCCATTGCGCGCAGCGATGCCGAGGACGGTGACGAAGCCGACGAGCGAACCCAGTGAAAGCACACCGCCGCCCAACCATGCGGCCAAGATGCCACCGATGAGTGCGAAGGGCAGAGTCAGTGCCACGAGCAGGGTCAGCCGGAGAGACTGAAAGTCTGCCAGCAGGAGAATCAGGATGCCTGCGAGTGATCCCAGAGCCAACCAACCGAGACGGCTCTGTGCTGCTTGCCGCTCGGCCCATTCACCGAGGATTTCGGGATGATGACCAGGCTTGAAGGTGAGCTTTGCCACGCGTGCCTCAATCTCGCGCACCACGTCACCCAGCGCACGACCGGTGACATTGCAGGTCACATCCATGCGGCGGGAGGCGCCCTCGCGTTTGATCGCGTTCGGCGTGGGGACGATGGCCAGGTCTGCCACATCAGCGAGACGTGTGTGACCGCCGGAAGGAGTCGCGATCAGCAGTTCACGGAGAGTCGTGTAGTCGGCACGAGCGCTGGGCACACTCCACACAGTGACATCATGCACACGCTGGTCTTGGTAGACCTCGCCCACTTTGCGTCCGCTGATGAGCGTGGTCACAGCCTGACGGATCTGGCCGGCGGTGAGGCCATGCAAGGCAGCGGCTTCGGGCCTCACCTTCACCGTGATCTGCGGCACCAGTGTGAGTGACTCCACCTTCAGCGCGCTGATGCCTGGAATGTCTTTCACGGCGGCACTCACTTCCGCAGCGTGGGTGCGCAGAGTATCGAGATCAGGACCGAAGATGCGCACCACCACACTGGCGCTGGCCCCCGTGAGCACCTCCTTGATGCGCTCACGCAGGAAGGTCAGCAAATCGCGTGTGAGGCCGGGGTAGCCATCCACCACGGCCTGCACCTTGTGGATCGTTTCATCGTAGTCAGCCTCAGGGGCGATGCTGATCCACAGCTCCGTGAAGTCGGGACCGACCACCTCATCCGCCACTTCCGCACGACCGATGTGCGCGCCTTGATTACGCACACCCGGGACCTGCATGAGATCATGCGCCGCCGCGACGGTGATGCGCTTGCTGGCCTCCACACTGGTGTTGGGCTTCTCCAGCCAGTGCATGAGGAAGTCACGCTCCTTAAAGTTAGGCAGGAACTCCTCCTTCAACTGAGTGTGCCACACCCAGCCACTGCCAGCAAAGGTGAGCAGGAGCAAGAGGATGGCCAGCCACGGGCTGCGCGCGAAGAGAGGAAGGATGCCGCGATACAAGGCCTTCAAGCCACGAGCGAGGAGAGCATCACGATGCCCTGTGTTTTTGACCTTCAGCAGCATGAGGCTCAAGGCAGGGGTCACGGTGAGAGCCACCAGGAGCGAGGCGCTGATGGCGAGGATGTAAGACAGCGCGAGAGGTCTGAAGAACGTGCCTGCGAGGCCGGGCAGGAAGAAGACCGGCATGAACACGAGCACGATGATGACGCTCGCATACACGACTGCGCTGCGGACCTCGAGCGAGGCCTCGAGCACCACACGAAACTTCGATTTTTCCGGATTCTGGCGCAGACGGCGGAGGATGTTTTCGACATCGATGATGGCGTCGTCCACGACCTCCCCGAGGGCGATGATGAGACCGGCGAGGATCATGGTATTGATGGTCTCGCCACGCCAGCCGAGGAAGAGCAGGGCCATGGCGAGCGAAAGCGGGATGGCTGTGATGCTGATGATGGTCGTGCGCCAGTCACCAAGGAAGAGAGCCAGCACCACGACGACCAGCAGACAGCCTAACCACAGGGCTTCTGTGAGATGATCGATGGAAAGCTGGATGAAGGTGGCAGGGCGGAAGATGGTGCTGTCGATGGTGATGCCGGGCAGCGCGGGCTTGAGTTCCTCAAGCATCTTTTCCACACCCACGGTGACATCCAGTGTGTTTCCCCAGGGCTGCTTCTCCACGATGAGCAGGATGCCATCTCCATCATTGATGACGGCATCACCGATGGGCGCGGGATGACCGATCTTCACCTCAGCCACATCACCGAGGCGAATGGGCGCGCCATTACGAAACTCCACCACGGTGCGCGCGAGATCCTCCGGCGTGGTGATGAGGGACAACTGGGCCACACTGAGACGGAGGTTCGGCGTGTCCACGAAGCCACCAGCACTGATGACTGCGGCATCGCCAGCGGCTTTGGTGATCGCATCCAGCGTGACTCCTGAGGCGCGAAGCTTCTGCGGATCCACGAGCACCTGGAACTGCTTGTCACGCTGCCCCCAGATGGCGACATTGGCCACGCCTTTGACCGACATGAGACGCGGGCGCATGGTCCAGCGTGCGAGCTCGCTCATTTCCATCTGCGAGAGGGTCTTTGAGGTCAGCCCCACCTTCAGCACGCGGCTGAGAGATGAGTAGGGGGCCATGAGCACGGGTGGCTTCACCACGGCAGGAAGACGGTTTTGCGCGAGATTCAACCGCTCCTGCACCAGCTGGCGCGCTTTGAGAATGTCTGTGCCGGTGTCAAAGATCATCACCACGGACGAGAGACCGAGCACCGATTTGGAACGGAGTGTCTTGAGGAAGGGCAGGCCGTTCAGCGAGTTCTCCAGCGGCACAGTGACCAGGGAGTCCACTTCCTCGGTCGAGAGGCCCGGCGCTTCCGTCTGCACCTCCACCAGAGGCGGAGCAAATTCGGGAAAGACATCCAGCGGCGCATTGCGTGTGGCATTGATGCCGACCACAAGCATGGCAGCAGCGGCGGCCACGACGAGCACGCGCATGTTCAGAGCCCAGGAGACGATGGAGTTCAGCATAGGGCGGCGGTTACTTTCCGGTCATGAACTCCGTGCCGAACAGCTCGGCAGATCCATCTGTCACGATCTTGGTGCCCACCGGTGGGCCGCTGGCAAGAACCGCATCAGCACCGGCAATGCGTGCAACCTGGATACGTGCCCGTGTGTAGGCATGATCCGCGCTCTGCGCATAAACCCACTGGCCGCCGTGAATGTCATGGAGCACCGCGCTGAAGGGCACGATCAGGCGCTCTTCCTTGCTCTCCACGGTCGGGATCTCCACCGCGACGCGCTCTCCAGCACGCAAGGTTGTGTCTGCAGGCAGGGAGTAATACCAGTCCACGGTGTTGGCCAGTGCATTCGCCGTGGGCGGGCCGGAGACAGGTTGCAACACTTGTGGTTGGGCACTCGGAATGCTGGCTGAAGCCTTGGCATCGAGCTGTGATGACTCGCCACTGTAGATCGCCACGCGCACCCAGGCACGTTTGGCACCTCCCTGCCCCACAGGAGCGCCCAGCAGATCACGCTGCGCTTTCGCGGTGGTCATGGCGGCTTCTGCGAGGGCGAGAGCGGACTTGGATTCGTCCACATTGCGGGCGCTTCCGGCCTCGGCGGTGAGCATTTTTTGCGCACGCTCGGCGGCGATCCTGGCCGCATCGATCTGCACCTGGGCCTGCAGGATGCGGCCGTCTGCCGCTGCCTGCAGATCGGCAAGGCGCAGCACTTCATCCAGCGTGCCGCCGAGCACCGGCGCGACGGTCTTGCCATCTGCCGCGAGCGGAGTGACCACTTCTCCCGAGAAGAGACGGGTGGCGGGCACGACACGCTTCACGACTGCCACAGTCTTCAGCCGCAGGCGCTGCTCGGCCTCCGGGGTCAGCTTGAGGATCACGAGGTCACCCTCCTTGGTGATGGTGGCGGGTGCTGCCGCACCTGAGTCTGCCGCATGAAGCGGAGCCGCGAGCGCAAGAATAACAAAAAGTCGTTTCATGATCGTGATCAGCGGAGCGTGGCCTGCATGGCATCTTCCAGCGCGCCGGCGGCGGTCTGGGCTTCGATCTGGGCCGTCAGATGTGCCACGCGCGCAGCACTGGCCTCGATCTGGCGGCGGGTGTAGTCGAGCGCAGAGACTGCGCCACCTTCGACCATCTTCTTGGTCGTATCAGATGCAGCGCCAGCCTCTTCAGCAAGCTGTGCTGCGGTGCCTGCTTTGGCGCGAGAGGCATTGTAAGCTGCGAGGGCGATATCAAGCTCACCCTGAATGATGCTTTGCTGCGCGAGAAAGCGCTTTTCGGTCGTTGCACGCCTGGCTTCTGCTTGTGCGATGGGGCCTTTGTTTTGATTGAAGGGCAGCGGCAGGTTGATGCCGAGCTGCCAGCGATTCTGCCCCTGGTTGTAATCAAAGCCAGGACTCACGTTCACATCCGGATACTGCTTTGCAATCTCCAGACGCAGCGCGGACTCTGTGGCGGCGTAGTCGGCAAGCAGGGCCATCAAGTCAGCACGCTGGGTCAATGCCTGACGGCGGCTGGCAGCGATGCTGGTGGCGGGAAGGCGCTGGAAGCTTGAGAAATCCAGCTTTGCACCGGCCAATGCATGGACGGGCACACCGACCGCAGCAGCTAGTTTTGCCTCGCCTGTAGCGGCTACACGTTCAGCATCGTGGCGGGCAAGTCGTGTGCGATTGAGCATCAGGCGAGCCTGCGTGAGCTCGAAGGGAGACACATCTCCCGCGTCCATCTGCGCGGTGAGCTTCTTGATGGCCTCGTCATGGAGCTGCTGCTCGGTTTCGAGCAGGCGGATGTTTTCGCGGGCGCTGTAAAGCTCCAGCATTGCCACGCGAACTCGTGAACGGGCAGCCCATGCGCGTGATGAGACACGCCAGCGCGCGGCCTCGGCGGTGGCGTGCGCCTGCTCTGTGCGGCGGGAACGCTTGCCTGCGGTTTCGATGGGGATGGACAGGTTCGCTGCCGCGAACCAGGGCGTGATGGGATTCACGCGATTGCTGGCAAACTGAGGCGCGAAGGTGAAAACGGGGTTAGGCCGCATCTGCGCGGTCTTGATGGCTGCAGCGGCCTCATCTGCCTCGGCACGAGCGAGGGTGACATCGGGATGAAAATAGGCAGCGACCAACGCCAGACGGTTGACATCCCAGGATCCTTGAGATGCTTTTTGTTCAGCAAGAAAGGCCTTCAACCCTGGATCATTCAAGGAATGTCCGGCAAGCTCCTGCACGCCTGCTTCCGCCGAGATCGGACGTGCCTGATAGCTGACACAAGAGGTCAGCAAGGCGAGTGAAAGCAGGAGCGGGGGCAGCTTCATGAGTGGGGTCTTTATGAAACGACAGCACCATGGCCTCCACGAATGAAAAGGCTGTCATTGTTGGCAGGGCAGAACCAGCGTGAGCTGCGTGCGGCCATCTGAAAGCACATCATAATTGAGCGAGCCATGATGAGATTTCGCGATGGACTCGGCAATGCTCAGGCCAAGGCCGCTGCCCTCAACACTGCTGCCGTGAGCGGGATCTCCACGAAAGAAGCGCTCAAAGACACGCTTGCTCAGCTCTCGAGAGAGGGCGTGACCGGTGTTGATGATGCGGAAGACGGCCTTGCCCTCCTGACGGGAAAGAGCGACCCTGATGCTGCCATCTTGTTGGTTATGCTTCACGGCATTGTCAGCGAGGATGATCAGGAGCTGGCGCAGCCGCATGCGGTCACCGAGCACTGCGACCGGCTGGCAGGAGTCCAGGACAGGAGCAATGCCCTTCACTGAAGCCAGATGCGAGAGATCCTCCATGAGATCACGGACGAGATCGTGCAGCGGCACCTCCGTGAGAGCGGCATCCAGCAAGCCGGCGTCCGCCTTGGCGAGAAACATGAGCTGGCCAACGATGCTGGAGAGCCGCTGCACCTCCTCCAGCATGGATGTGAGCCTCTCACGCTGGGCAGGAGGTGTGGCATCATCTCCCATCATCTGTTCCAGCGTGCCATGCAGGATGGTGAGCGGCGTCTTCAGCTCATGCGAGGCATGCAGAGTGAACTCGCGTGACTGGGTGAAGGAGTTGCCGAGGCGCTCCTTCATGTGATTGAAGACCGTGGTCGTGCGGTCGAGCTCATCACCGTTGCCACTGCGCGGCACAGGTTGGGAGAGATTCGAGATGTCTGTTTTCTCCAAGGCTTCTGTCAGTTCCTCAATGGGGCGCAACGCGCGGCCCATGAGCAGGCTGCCACCGATGATCCCGAGCAGAATGGCCGGGATGCCGCCCAGCAAAACGATCTCGAGAGCCTCCTGAAGAGGACTCTCCTTCAGAACAGCGGAGATCCCGCCCTCCAACACCACATTCCGCTGCTCATTGAACTCAAACCAGCTCAAGAAAGCCACAAGCACGAGGGACACACTGAGTGTGACGGCATAGTAGGAGACGATACGGCGGCGCAGGGTCATGACTGGTGACGGAGAGCGTAACCCAGACCGCGCACGGTCTGGATCAAAGGCTGCGGACGGTCGCGATCCACCTTCTCCCGCAGCCTGCGGACATAGACGTCCACGAGATTGGTGCCTGGATCGAAGTCATACTCCCAGACGGTGCCGATGATGTCACGACGACTGACCACGCGGCCTTCCGCCTTTAGCAGGCACTCGAGCAGCAGTCTCTCACGCCGGGAAAGTTCCACGCGTTTCCCTCCCCGGCGCGTCTCACAGGAGGCCGGATCATAGGTCAGGTCAGCGATCGAGAAGACGGTGTGCTTTGCCACGCTTTGACGGCGCAGCAAGGAGCGCAGACGGGCCAGCAGCTCTGATATGGCAAAGGGCTTGGGCAGATAGTCATCCGCCCCCGCATTCAGCCCCTCCACGCGCTGCTCCACCTCGCCACGGGCGGAGAGCATGATGACCGGCGTGACATTGCCAAGACGGCGCATCTCCCGCACAAGGCTCAAGCCGTCACGACCTGGAAGCATGATGTCCACCAGCAAGGCCTCAAAGCGTTCCCGCAGCGCACGCTGCAGGCCGGCTTCGCCATCATTCACCACATCCACCTCAAAGCCTTCCTGACTGAGCGCCCCGGACAGCAGGGCGGCAGTTTTCCTGTCATCTTCGACAATGAGGATCTTCATGGACAATCAGAGGAATGAACTGCTTATGATTGCACCTTCATTCCGCCAAATGACAGCTTTTTCATTCATTCGAAGCCAAATGGCGGGCCTCGTCCGCGTTCCCGCAGCAGACTAACATTCTATGAGATCATTTTTGCTCTGCCACGCCGTCATGCTTGTGCTCATCTGCGGCTTGGCGCATGCCGCAGAACCTCGGCCACTGGTCCGGACGGCACAGAGCGGACCGTGGTCTGACGCGGCCACCTGGGCTGGTGGCAAGCTGCCATCCGCAGGGGCGAGTGTGCAGATCCGCCCCGGGCACACGGTGACGTATGACATCGTCGCGACAGAGGCGGTGCGTGCTGTGTATGTGGGTGGCACACTGACTTTCGCACGCGACCGGGACACGCGACTGGATGTGGGCTTGATCAAGATCCAACCGGGTGACGACACCAGCGAGGAAGGCTTCAACTGTGACGCTCACCTGCCCGTGGCAGACCCCACAAAGCCGAAGCCCGCGCTCGAAGTGGGCACCGCCGACAAACCCATCGGCGCTGATCATAAAGCACTGATCAGGCTGGTGTACTTTGAGGGCATGGACAAAGAGTCCCTGCCAGCCGTCGTGGATTGTGGCGGACGCATGGAGTTCCATGGTGCGGCGATGAGCCACACCTGGGTGAAACTGGGGTCTCCAACCAAGACAGGTGACACTGAGATCTCTCTCGCCGAACCGGTGACGGGCTGGCGCGCGGGCGACCGCGTCATCTTGACCTCGACCACCCGGCAGACCAAAACGGACGAGAAGACCTTCCGGCCCACCGTGCGTGATCTGACCCAGACCGAGGAGCGCATCATCCGGGAGATCCGGGGCACGACGCTGATCGTGGACCGGCCGCTCGATCATGTGCATGTCGCGCAGGATGGGTATCGCGGTGAGGTGGCCAATCTAAGCCGCAATGTCGTGGTCGAATCTGCGGATCCTGCACAAGCACGCGGTCACACGATGTATCACCGGGATTCCTCCGGTGCCATCAGCTACGCGGAGTTCAGGCATCTGGGAAAGGAAGGTGTGCTGGGACGCTACAGCCTGCATTTCCATCTGGCGCGTGACACCATGCGCGGTGCCTCCGTCATCGGAGCCAGCATCTGGGACAGTGGCAATCGCTGGATCACCATTCACGGCACGGACTATCTGGTGGTGAGAGACTGCGTGGGCTACCAAAGCGTGGGCCACGGCTTCTTCATGGAAGACGGCACGGAAGTCTTCAATGTGCTGGACCACAATCTGGCCGTGCAGGCCTGTGGCGGGAAGCCGCTGCCACAGCAGGTGCTGCCTTTTGATCACAATGAAGGAGCTGGCTTCTGGTGGGCAAACAGCCTGAACACTTTCACGCGCAACGTGGCTGCTGAATGCGATGAATACGGCTACCGCTTCGATGCCACGGCCACTCCTGAATTCTCACTGACACTCCAGGTGCCAGGGCCTGACGGCAAACGCACGGCCACCGACATCCGCACCCTGCCGTTTGTGCGCTTTGACGACAACGAGGCGCACTGCCAGCGCAGGCATGCCTTTAATTTCGGCGGTTTCGGAACCGCTCCACGGAGCCCGAATGATCGTGGACCCAAGGCTGGGGTGGCTGGCGTGGGGCCTGACAATGAGCACCCTTTTGTCATCCGCCGCTACAAGGCCTGGGACGTGCACTGGGCGCTGCATCCACGTCCACCCAGCGTGATGATCGACGGTCTCGATGTGCATCATGCGCACTATGCCCTGTGGTTCGCAAACTATGACCGGCATGCCTACCGGGATGTGCGTCTCAACGACATCTCCGTGAATCCAGATTTCCAACCGGTGGGCAAGCAGCCCACGGCGGCGGAGTATCCCGGAGAGCTCAAGCCTGTGGATGATCATCCACCGCAGACCATCATCACGCACGTGATCCCGCAGCCTGACGGATCATGGAAGGTGCGCGGCACTGCGACGGACAATGGCGAAGTCAAACAGGTCGTGGTGAACGGTCTCGAAGCGAAGGCGCAGCGCGGTGACTTTGCTGAATGGGAGGTGGTCATTCCGGCGGATGCCGCCAAGACCCGGCTGCAAAGCAAAGCGCAGGACAAGGCAGGAAACCTGGAGTCACACGCTCACACGCTGGGCCAGGTGGGCGGAGTCTGGCAGCCGATGAATCCGGCCACCACGACTGCGATGACGTCTCCCTGATCCGCGCGCAGGCAGATCACTGACGGGCCTGCACGGCCTTGTGGGCGGTCTCCTGCAGATAGCGGGCGAAGCTCGCATCGAGACCTTTTGGCACGAAGGTGTTTCCCACCGCACTCTCGCCGAACAAGATTTCATACCAAACGCAGGCGCCGAGGTACTCGCCGGCCATGTTCGCATGGTGACCGTCCATGCCGAGCACGATCTTGTCACTGGTCTTGGACTTCGACCAGCGCCAGCCGACGTGCAGAGAGTTCTTTTGGTTCGGCAGTTCCGGCTGCTTCGCTTTCTTCGGGTCAAAGGCGGTGTCCGTCTGGTAGGCCCAGGCCGGGTCATTGTCCACGATGTGGAAGGCATCTCCGGTGGGGATGATGCGCGCGCCGAACTCCGCGGCGAGCTTGTCATAGGAGGCGCGCAGGCCCTGGTACATCTCGTCCTGCGTCTTGGGCTCGCCTTCCTTGGTGGAGGGCTTGGTGAAGCGTGGATCATCCTTCCGATATTCCCAGGTCTCATGCACCAGCAGCTTCGCCTTCGGCGCGTGCTGGGAGACGTAGTCACGCAGCCATCCTGCATGAGGCTGATAGGTGCTGAAGTCGTGACTCTTGATGCTGGCCTGCTGGATGGTCACATAGTCCCAGGTGTCCGCCGCAAGACTTTCCTTCAATCCGAGACCACTGCCGTAGACTCCTGCCTTGTCCTTGGGATCGGCCTCATGCTTCTGCGCTTTCTCCGCATGCACCTGGAAGGAAGAGCCCCCGATCACGAGAGGCCGATGAATCAACGTATGGCCGCCTGCTTTCGCGAGTTCGCCAAGATGACGCGTGGCATTGGCGGAGAAGCTGTTTCCAATAGTCAGCAAGCGAACGGTTTTAGGCTCTCCAGCATGAGCAGAGACGAGGAGAAGCAGGGAAAGGGAGAGCGTGAGGGCGAATTTCATGACGGGGGTGCAACAAGAGCAGCATCACTGAACGTGAAAAGACGGGAATTTTTGCTTCGAGTTGGACTCTCAGCCGGGACGCTTATGAAACACCTCATCCCCACCCTGCTGTTCATCGCCACCACGGCTCTGGCCGCGCCTCCGGAAGATTTCACCGTCAAATCTGCCACGGACAAGAGCAGTTTCACCCTCAAGGACGCACGTGGGAAGTTTGTGGCGATTCATTTCCTGCTCAAGACCGAGTGTCCGCTGTGCCTGCGCCACACGCGCGACTACATGACAAAGGCCTCCACCCTGCCCAATGTGGTCCAGGTCTTTTTGAAGCCTGACACTGACAAGGAGATCGAGGCCTGGGCCACCAAGCTGCCTGCGGAGGAGCTGGCCAAGCAACCCATCTACCGCGATCCGAACGCGAAGCTGGCCAAGGCCTTTGACATTCCGGATGGCTATCAGTTTCACGGACAGGTTGTTCACTATCCAGCGACCGTCTTGATCGGACCCGATGGCAAGGAGGTGTTCCGCCATGTGGGCAAGAGCAACAGCGACCGACTCTCCTTCGAAGCTCTGAGCGCAAAGGTGGCTGAGCTGGCTCCCAAATCTTGATGCCAGCGGGCGAGTGGCTTTGATTGACAGCGCAACTCCGCACGATGAGGGACGGCATGTTCACCCATGCGCACCCGTGTCCTCCAGCAGGAGCTGCTCGAAACCTATCCCGATGATCATCCGGACGCCATCACGGGGCGCGAAGATCTGCTGCTGGTCAATGCGGTGATGGGAAATCACCGCTGGATGGAGAGCATGCTGCGGCAGCACTACCAGCCCGGCTGGAAGGTCACGGAGATCGGCGCGGGTGATGGGGCGCTTTCACGCCGGTTCGTGGAGGCAGGCATCTGCGAGGCATCGTGCTTGCATGCTTTCGATCTGGCTGGCCAGCCCGCCAGCTGGCCGCGTGAGGCGGTGTGGACACAGGGGGACCTGTTTCAGCAGCCGCTGCCGGACAGCGAGGTGCTGATCGCGAATCTCTTTCTTCATCACTTCACTGATGAACAGCTTCGGGAGATCGGCAGGCGCGTCCCGCCGAGGACGCAGATCATCCTGGCAGCCGAGCCTGAGCGACGCTGGATGCACACGGTGATGGGGTGCTTCTTCAGCTGGCTGGCGGAGCTTCACCCCATCACGCAGTTTGACATGCAGGTGAGCATACGCGCCGGCTTCAGGGATGATGAGCTGCCCCGCAGCCTGGGGCTGGATGAGCGGGACTGGCAGTGGCAGTGCAAGGCCACACCACTGGGAGGTTATCGTCTCATGGCCGTCCGCCGCCTAACCAAAAGCATTACTTAGACGCGACAGCTTCAGGGGGGGATTCCCGAAGGCGGGGTCACAGGCGTGACAAGATTCACATGATGTGCGCCACCGCATGAACGATCCGGCCAAAGCGCACGTTCATGAGATCATGATGAACCGCCGCGCCCTCCTGAGCACAGCCACCACCGCCGCCGTCGCCACCACCATGTCTCCCCGCATCACAAGCGCGGGCCAGTTCACCGGCAAGATCAGGAAGTCTCTCAAGTGGGGCATGGCGCAGAAGGCAGCCCAGGGCATGAGTTTGACGGAAGCTTTCAAAAAGCTGCGAACCTGCGGCTATGAGGGCATTGAACCCAGCCTGATCGGCCATGTGACAGAGGAGAATGCCGCGGAGTGGATCACGGCGAGCAAGGAGAGCGGCCTGATCATCGATGGCACTGTGGGCGGACGCGCGGAGGGCCTGGAGGCAGGCATCGACCTCACGAAGAAACTCGGTGGAGACTCCATGCTGGTCGTGCTGGCGTATCCGGCAGACCAACCGCTCGGGCAGACCTGGAAGGAGTCCGTGGCGCGCATGAAAGCCGCCGCGCCACACGCGGAGAAGCAGGGCATCAAGATGCTCATCGAGAACGTCTGGAACACCTTTCTCATCAGCGCCTATGACATGGCCCGTTTCATTGACGAAGTCGGCAGTCCCTGGGTCGGTGTGCATCTGGACATTGGCAACCAGATGCGCTGGGGCATCGCGGAGCACTGGGTGGAGGTGCTGGGCAAACGCAGCGGCAAGCTGGATGTGAAGGAGTACCATCTGGACAAGGCGATGAAGGAAGGCATGCGCAAAGGCTTCGACACACCGCTCGGAGAAGGCAGCATCAACTGGCCCGCTGTGCGCGCTGAGCTGGCGAAGATCAACTTCACCGGCTGGGCTGCCGCCGAGGTCAAGGCAGGAGACTGGGACTATCTCGCCGACGTGGCACGCCGCATGGACAAGGTGCTGGACCTTTGAGTTGGGTTGTTCTCGGTTCGCTGCTCCCGGTTTTATCATTCCAATGCTTCCGGGCACTTTCCTCAAGGCACCTCGACTCTGAGTCGCAGAAACTTCGCCCCGCCCCCCGTCATGGCGGGAACGAGACGCACGGTCACCGTTTCCGTCACACCGTCGCCGGTCGGCACCACGCTGAGCACTTCGACCTCCGCTCCCGCAGGCTGCCAGGTGGCCAGCGTGCTGGAGGTCTCCAGATGATACTGCACGCCGGATGGATTCGAGATCAGGCGGTGATAGCTCAACGTCAGGTGCCGCTGCCCTGTGCTGCCGTCCGTCTGCACGCCCGTCTGGGGCAGCATGCTGAGGCCGGACATGCCCGGGGCATGGAAGGCATACTGCAGAAGCCCGCCCACGCCGTTCCCATCCGTGTCTGACTCAGGATCTGCCAGATGCAGGATGCTCCACTGCTCGCTGCGTGTGTTCGGTGGCACGGCGTTGTCGCTGGCGGAGATCGTGAAACTGGTCACACCATTCGTTAGGCCACTGACGTTGTGCGTCCAGGCGGCAAACGCATTGGCAGAGGAGACACCACTGCCATTGACAGAAACCGACGAGACACCGCTGGGGTCCGTGCCGCTGCCCTGCAGCGTCAGATGGTCCATCAGCACCACGCCGCCGCTTCCCGGTGTCAGCAGCAGATCCGGAGGAGTGGCATCTTGCGTGGAGCGCTGCGGCTCAGACCAGACGCCTGTGAGGCCGGCGCTGCGGGACCGCACACGGTAATGATAGATCTGCCCGTCCGTCAGACCGCTGTAACCCCGCTGCGTGTCCGTGACGAAGCCTGTGGAGACCGCGTCGCTGAAATTGCTCAGCGACGCCTTTTGCAATTCGTACTCATAGCCCGCACCCAGGGAGTTCCACGTGATCGTGTTGCTGGTGCCGCCGGTGTAAAGAGGCTCGGCAGCCAGGACCACATCATTCACGGCCACGATGTCCAGCGGAGATGAAAGGCCTCCCAGGGCCGGATTGGAGGTGTGCGCAGCTTTCAGCCAGGCATCTGTGGCCACAGTTTGCACAGTCACACCGCCGCTCCAGGACCCATGGCTGAAGGTGCCACTCAGCGCCGGAGTCATGGGCAGCGCCGAAACGGCGCGGGTGAAGCGCAGATTGGGCACCGTATTATGGGAAGAGCCTGGCGGCGAGGTGCCTGCCCACGTCAGGGGATCGCCATAGAAGCTGTCTGAGCGAAGCGCCAGCGTGCGGTCCTGGGTGGTGATGGTGCTGCGCACGGTGCCATCACTTGAGAAGTCGTTGTTGTCGAAACTGATGTCGACCATCAGGTTGCTCGTGCCGTTGTAGTCAAAGGGCGTGACGAAGGTGATGGTGTTCCAGCCGAGCGTGGAGATGGACACATTACCGCTGAAGACCGTGGTCCAGCCGCTGCTTTCCCAGTTACGATCCGTGACCGGGTAATACGTGCGCGTGGTGTGCTTCAGCCGGATGGTGAAGTCTTTGAGCGTCTGCCCGGGCAGCTTCGTCACGTCCAGCGCCAGCGAGACGAGCCCGCCCGCAGCCCCTACCTCCGCAGGAGTGTAGATGCTCTGCATGCGAGCGTCATGGTAGTGGCAGGCCAGAGGATAAAACCACCCATAGGTTCCCGTGCCCGTGGTGGTGGGCACCGGCTGCGCGCAGGCAGAGAGGGACACCTGGCCGGTGAAATTGGGGAGCTCATTGTCCCAAACGTCATGCGCGGTGACACGGCTGACAAAGCTGGTGCCGCGCGCAGCCACCTCCGGCACACTGGACCAGGTGAAGTGGTGCAGATCACCCACCGGAGCCACCGTGAAGCTCCAGACGGGTCCGGAGCGCGTCTGGGCACCGAGGTGTGAGATCACCTTCCAGTAGTACGTCACTCCCGGCTCCAGCCTGGGCAGCACCAGTGCTGGAGATGTCACGGTGCCGATCAGCTCCACTGGCACCACTTCGGTGCCGAAAAGCACCTCATAACTCTGCGGCACTCCACCGGTGGCAGGATGGTAGCTCCACGCCAGATCACTCTCCGGATGAGTGGGTGAGTTCAGGTGCGCGGGGGAAGGATTTTGCGGGGCCGCAGGCTGCTCATCATCCGCCACCGTCATGCCGAGCTGGCCTGAGGAATAGCCTGCCGCGCTCGCGGTGACGATGACCGTCTGGTCACCGTCGACCAAGGCATCATCCACCATCGTCAGGTCAAAGCTGGCCGAGCTCGTGCCTGCCGCCATCACCAGCGTCGCCGGCACCTGCAGTTCCGTGGTGTCACTGGAGACCAGGGTGACCGTCAGCGGACTGACCAGCGTGCCTGGCACCGTGACCACACCTCCCGGCACCGTGCCCACGCTCTCCAGAGTGGGTGAGATCAGCGCGACGGAAAGCTGCCGGGATTCATTGTCCAGCACCTGGGTGCTGGCATTCGCCGCAGGCCAGCCAGTCACAGTGGCCGTGACCGTCACGCTCTGCGGCCCATCCAAAAGTGTGTCTTCCGGCATCGTCAGCGTGAAGAAGGCCTGCGTCTGGCCCTGAGGGATCGTCACCGTGGCCGGCACCACCAGCTCCGTGACATCATTGGAACTGAGGTTGATCGTGATGGGCACCCCTGCGGCGGCAGGCAGGCTGACACGCGCTTGATTGGAGATGGCAGCACCACCCTCCGTCACGCTGGCAGGCAGCGTCAGCGTCATGTTCGTCGTCTCATTGTCATTCACACGAACCGTGGCGCTGGAGCCCGGCCAGGTGGACGCGCTTGCGGTCAGGGTCACGGTCTGGGTCCCGTCGATCCGCGTGTCGTTGATGGGCAGGACAGTGGAAAAGTTCACCTCGGTCTGCCCGGCCAGAATCGTGACCGTGGTGGGAAACTGCACCTCCTCGCCCGGCCGGTCAGAGGTCAGTGTGATCACCAGGTTGGAGGTCGGCGCCGGTGCCACCGTGACGGATGACGATCCCGGCGCCACACCTTCCGTCATCGTGGCCGGCACCAGCAGACGCAGCTGCTTGTCAGGCACGGCACTCAGCTCGATGTCATCAATGTTCCAGCCTGACTGCGGATAGGCATCCGAGGTGGTCACCTCATGCTTCCAGCGGATCCACATCTGGCTCTGCCCGTCTGTCAGAGAGGCCAGGTTATGCTCCACAAACGTCCACGCACTGTCACGCGGCGTGCTGATGTTATTCTGCCAGGCCACATTCCAGGTGGACCCGTTCGTGGAGACCTCCACGCTGGTGACCACCCACGGCTGGAAGTCGGCGTTCAGCCAGCGCTGGTAGCGCAGCTTCGCTCCATGTTTTCCGCTGATGCTGAAAGGTCCCGCGAACAAATATTGCGGATTGCTGCTGGCCACGGCGTAGTCGCCGTTCAGGTTGATGCCGAAGACCTTGGTGCCCGTGGCTCCCGAGGTCGGATCTGGATTGCCAAAGCTCTGCCCGCCCTGGCCGGTCGGCGTGCCATGAGCCCACTCACCTCCGCGTATCCAGCCCGGGTCCGTGTCCAGGTTCGTGCTAAAAACCGGCGGCGCGTTCACCTCCAGGTATTGCATGCGTGTCTGCACACGATTGGAGGACGTGCTGGTCAAGGTCAGCGTGGCGACATGCGTGGCGGCCAGCAGCAGATTCGCACTGCTGTTGAGCGTCACCGTGACCTGCGCGTTCGCACCGGCCGCCAGCGTGCCGCTGGTGGCTGAGAGGGTGACCCAGGTGCGGTTGGAGCCCAGTGTCCAGGGCCGCGGGACATTGCTGTTGTTCGTCAGCGTGAGGATCTGCGCCGCCGGCGTGAAGGGGCCGCCCACAGGCCCGGCCGCGCTCAGGTGATTCGTCGGCGTGACCAGGATGTCATTGCTGGCCAGCATGGCGTTGTAAACGTTCAGGCGGCCTCCCGTCACACATTTGCCGGTCAGGGAAGCCAGCGGGTTCACGGTGTTCATCACCAGCTCGCGTAACTGCAAGTGTGTCAAAGCTGGCTTGTAGCTCTTCAACAGGGCGCAAGCGCCTGTCACGTACGGTGCCGCCATGGAGGTGCCGTCTTTAGAGCCATAGGTGCCGCCGGGAAGCGTGCTGTAGATCTCATTTCCAGGAGCTGCCAGATCCACCTTGGTGGCGCCAAAGTTGGAGAAGGAGGCGAGGCCGTCCGTGCGCGTCGTGGCGGTCACGGAGAGGATGTTCACGCTGTCATACGCGGCGGGATACGCAGGATACTGGTCCACATCCAGCGAGTTGTTCCCGGACGCTGCCACAAACAGGATGCCCTGCTCATGCGCCTCGTCGATGGCATCCTTCATCGCCTGGGTGTAGGTCGTGCCCGTGTAGGAGTTCGAGGTCATCGTCACCCCCAGGTCCGTCGCGTAAGATATCGCCTCCGCGCCATCAGACTCAAAGCCATTGCCGCTGGAGTCGAGGAACTTCAGGCCTAACAAAGAGATCTGCCAGCACACACCGCCCACGCCGGTGCTGTTGTTGCCGCCGCCTGCGCCGTCATGATGTGATCCGGCTCCACCACCAGCACATGTTCCTCCAGCTTGGAAAGGCGCGAGATCGCACGCGGCACCGTGTCCGTCTTCGGCTCTGCAAAAGCCACCAGCCAGAGTCCGGAGGCCGGCATCCGCTTCCGCACGCTGGCGCCACCATCTCCGAGGACCTTCAGCAGTTCCGCCTCGGGCATTTTCGGGTTCCGCAGCTTCACCATCACATGATCACCCACCATCGCGTTTTGCCTGACCAGGCGGTCTCCCTGCGGCGTGCGCACGATCTCATCCTCCACCCGCAGCACGGGATACTTGAACGACTCGTCCCGCACCAGGCGCACGCGGCGAAGCAGCTTCTCCCCGGACGCCGTCTTGACCTCCGTCTGCTGGCTGGCCAGGACCTCGGCTTTCGCGAACTTGTCCACGATCTCACGCCCCTCGGAGGGCAGGGCTGACTTTTGGGCGGACATGGACGCCGACATGACTCTGGGCACCGGTGACACCTGGGAAACAGACAACCTTTCAGCGGCTGCCAGCGGCACTCGACCGCCCTCTCCCCGTCCCATGAGCCATCCCAGCAGCGCGGCGAGCGTCGCCAGCCCGATCAAGCCATGGAACAGGCGTTTCATTAACGTGGAGGGGAATCACGGCGGGGGGGCCGTGGTAGTCAGACAAACGGGGGTGTGGTTTGTTGAAGCTGTTTTACACCCGAAGCCCCCTCCCCGGCAATGGCAAACCCTCAAAACCAGTGGCTTACGGCGGCCCCGCCTGCGTTTGAGGTGGGTCTGAGGCTGGCGTGAATTAGGACTGGGGGATTCCTGGCCTCTCGCCGACAAATAGCCCGGATCGATCGGGTTCCCGGTGCGTGGCGTTTTTCCGAGCCATGAAAACTGTCAAGGTTTTGCACACTGGCCCCGTTTCATTTCATCTCCTCAAGGCGAGGAATGGGCCTCCAAGTTTCGTGAGCCTGTCTTTGGATTATAGTAGCCTTCTACCTCTACAAAGTAATCACCAAAGGCAATCATTTCGACGTCGACCCGCGCGTAAGTATCGTCGTCAAAATGCACGAAATATGATCGCCTAGTAGAATCAACCCATTGAGGCCGTGCAATGGCTTGGTCCATGTCCACTATATCGCTTAGCGCGTAACCAACCGATGGAGCTTCAAAGTCAAGATTTCCGGCTCGCTGCTGAATCTTGCCGGAAACGGCACGAACTTCAAAGCGCCAAGAGAACCGACCGTCGGCTGTTTTGCTCTCTGCACTTTTACAGGATAACCATATTTTGTGGTTTGCCCCGTGATCTTGGTCAAGCGCAACCTCGATTGGCTCTCCAGTTCGTTTCAACTGCCGGGGCTTGGCCTTCAAATGTACCAGAGCTTCGCTAGGTCCGGGCTTGTAAAGGTAGAAGACAATCGGCCTAGAAGGATCAGGTTCGTGAATTCCATCGCCGACACCTGCGACATAACTAAATCCACGTTCTGAAAACATCCCGCTTTTTTGCCCCGGGAATAGGTGGATAAACCCCGGCCTATTGACACTAACGAACAAACGTATTCCCTTCGATTGCAGAGTAAAGTTGCCCGCATCATCGGTCTTTGTCGCTACCTTGGTGGTACTACCCAGCGTAGCAGTCGCCGACCCCGCAACAGTTGCATTCGCCACAGGGGTGCCATGCTGATCAATGACTCGCCCATAAAATGTAATCGGCGTCGCAAAAGCTACCGCCATGCGCACGTTGGAGGGCAATTCGGAGCGAGGGGACGATGGCTTGTTGGGCGACGGGGACACCAACTCGGCAGGCGGTCTTACCGGTATAGCGACATCATTTTCGCTGGCAGCGAGAGGTGCTGGCTTGGGGCCAACCCAATACAGCAAAGAAGCAATTGCGATGAGCGCTAAAGCAATGAGAGCCTTTTTCATAAAATCAATTGGGAACAGCCATTATGCCAAACTGCTTGAGCAGCCTTGCGTAGACGCGAGAAGTCAGTTGGATCGAGTAGACCCATTCCGCGCTATGTTCATCACCAAAACTATAAATGTCCATCGGCTCTGAATAGGCGACGCTCCCCGCCGTAAAGTACGTGTTGCCAGCAGGCTTTGAGCGAGTTTGAACGATATAGGCCATTGCTTCCGCCAATTTGTTTACTCGTCGTCCACCTGTGAGTTCAGCGTTGAGCGGTTCTCCGGGGGAGTCTATAATTCTGTACTGCAAGTTATGCCACATCCTGTTACCAGCAGCTGGCATATTCGGCGGTGCCACTATAGACGCCCATACACTGTCTCCCAAATAAGGAAACTCAGGTAGATATGACCAACTATTGGAGGTAAGAACTTCCGGTTTATTGATCGTGTGGTTGAATTCCCACGCTCCCATGGCGAAGTCCTCCGTTAGAAAGAAATTGATCGCGGTCGTCGCCATTGGATTGAAAACACTACGCAACCCAAGGCTGTTGGTCTCAGTGTCGCTAGCAGTATCAGGTGTGGAACGGTCTCCGAACTCTCGGATGGTTGTTCCATAGGCCATGTGGGCCATAGCTGCATTGAACATGGCATATCTTGACACGTTGGACATACCCTCTCTGAAAGCAGAGCCTGATACCACATTACCCATGCTGTGAGCCATCAAACACTTGGTATAGTCTGTTGAAAGGGAGTTAACGTAGTCCGCAAGAGCTTTGCCAGAGAGCCAGGCGCGGTATTCGCTATCGTTATAAGTGAGACGTCCGTTTGTGGGATTCATCCCCGCAAATGGATCAGTCTCTGCGCTAAAAGTAGGCCATCGAAAGGCTGCAAACCGTCCCTTAAACCCTTGGTGCCAAAGTCTTTTGAACGTTGTTTGGCCCCAAGTTTGAGTTTCATCATACTCCATTCGCCAGCCGTGGACGTGAACAATATAAGTCTTGGTTTCATCAGGATCACGATCCGGAGGGAAATCACCAGGATCCGCCCTGGAGGTCAACGATGGCTGAAGGTCGTCTCCGGTCACCCATGAATCGGGAACATCGTCCGGCTCTGCGTAAGGTTCACAGACTCTGGCACGCTCGAACATTCTTCGCACATCCATGACCCTAATCCAGGGACCCGGGACGACAATCTCCGGGTTGGAGTCTATCTTGACAACGGTGCACAACTTCGCTTGTCCCTCTACACAGCCCTCAAATAGAAAGCATCGCTTATTCGCCGATTGAGTGAGGGTGCTTTGCCAGTATGAGGCTGGTAGATAGACAGTCTGCTCTCCCGCCACATCTGCGATTGAATGGTAAAAATCTCCTGTTACTTGCTCATTAGCTTTCTGAGGGTTGCTCAAGTAATCCAGCCCTCCGTTCGGATCGGCAGCTTTGTACATTCTAATACGAGGGGAACTCCCTCCTTCCCATTTAAACCCGATCTTCGCCTCGCCAGATGCGGCTTTTTGCAATACATCCGAAGGCAAGGTGAGATGGATTCTTGTAAAATCTTCCAAGTCTCGAACCCCGTCAATTGTGCCAAGTGTCGGGGAGTTCCGCCAGTCAGGCCATAGAGGCACCATTGCTTCGTTTTCGCGCATGGCATCCTCAATATCCTCATGAAGCGTGTTGGGATCGTCGTCGTTGTTGACCCAAAATCTAAATGGCTTTTCCTGGGAGGCGTACTCGCCGCTATTGATCACCCCATCGCGATCAGCATCCACAGCGAGGTCCGCCATCAGTCGGTTTGCACGGGTGAAGATTGTGCTTCCCGGCACGTCGGTTGCATCGCAGCTGTAGACGGCGCTATCTTGGCCAGGCTTCAGCTTAACAAATTCATAGGTAAATGAATACTCCCCGCTTGGAAGTGTTTTCCTCGCCGTCACCGCCACCACCTCATCATCATAGTCAGCCGCATTGGTGCCCTCCGGCAGCTCATAACTCAAGCGCCACTTGGTGATCAGGCCGGACGCCGTGGCGTCGCCTTTGGAGCTTGTGGACTCCGCCGCAAACTGGGCCAGCTCCACACGCTCCCATTCCCCCCAGTCCTGCTGTCCAAGATCGGTCAGCATACCTGAGTAGATTTGCCCCGGCGTGATCGGGTCCACGTATTCATAGCTGGCGCTTGTGGATCTCGACCCAGATATAAGTGTTGTCTTGCCATCGCCCCCTGTTTGAGGAGGCTGGAAGGCCGTTGCGGTCTGTGTTTGCGAGGAGGTGGAAGGGCTCCAGTCAATTCCTGGCTCATCCCAGATCCAGCTGATCGAGTCCAGCTCAGGACTGTAGTTGTCTGATTCGCTCACCGTGATCACCGGGGGAGAACTGCTGGATTTCGTCTCTGTGTACCTGTACGAATGTCCCGTGCTATTGATCGGGCCCGCTGGACCTTCTTCGGATGAATAGGTATTGGAGAACATGCTCTGGGTTTTTGGCTGCCCCGTTGCACGCGGAGCCGTGCTGACCGAGGTGCCAAAGGCACTGTAGACCGTGCTGGTTTGAGCATCGTACTCCGTGACCAACCCGCTGGCGGATGTGTTGCCCGTCATCGTTGGCCATAGGACTGGATTTGTCATTCGATGCTCGGCGGAGGAGTGATGCTGGCGGGAATAACTCGTCGTGCTGGACGAAACCATCGTTGCCTCGGTCACGTCGTCCTTGCTGTTTTCGGTCTTGCTGACCGTCCACTGCTCGGATTCTTGCTCTTCGATCTTCCGGGCGGCATAGCGTCCGACAGGCGGGTCCTGGAAATAAAATCCGCTGAGTGAGATGGGATTGGCCTCGGCGAATCCCCTGACCGATGATCTGTAGGCCACAATCTTGGGAGCTTGCGGGAACGGCCGGTTCACCGTGCCCAGAGAGGGCAGAGTGGGCAGTGATCCAGGGTTCGTTGGATTGGGGGTGACAATGACACCACCACCGCTGTTCTCCACCTTGTAGGGCACACTCAGCGTGGCGCTGCCAGCAGCGCTGTTGATCATTATGGCGCGTGGTCCCAGCTCGGTGGGTGCCTTGACATGAAACACCACGTTTCCGGCACCATTCGTCATCAGATCCAGCTCACTCACCCAGGGAGCCCCAGTAGTGGTCGCGCGCACCTGGCCCGAGCCTCCTGCTGAAATGTGCACCAACACCGCCCTTTGGCCGATCCGCGCATTGACCGTCACGCGGCTTCTCAGTTCCTGCCCCGGGCCGGTCACTTGCCCGCCTCCGGAAACCAGCTTGAACTTCAGCACAGGCTTGCTGGCACTGGAGAAGATGTCCGTCCCCTCTCTCGCCTCCTCGACATCCGAGAATCCATCCCCGTCAAAATCCAAATTTTCGATGTATAGTTTGTTAGCCTCTTTCGGATTTTTGGTATTGCGGAACTCGTCCAGATTGCAGACACCATCGTGATCCGGGTCAATTTTTGAGAACATGTTCCACTGCTGCTGCGTGATGTGGGGAGTTGCCACGTAAACCGCAGGAAACGGCTTCACCATGCCCCGGGCATCTTTCGCTGAACGAAGATCGGCTGCCACCTGCGCCGGCAGCAGGGCGAAAGGTGTGTCCCGATGGTATTCGTAATGCAGCGGGGAGACATCGGCATCCAATGCACTATACTTGTTCAATGCATACTGAGTTTCCCATCCGTCGTCCATGCCGTCTCCATCGGAATCGGGTTGAAGCCCCGGACCCGGTGGAGGAGGTCGGGTTACGGAGGTGCTGAAAGTGACCTTGATAGTGGGCTTGAGGGAAGCCGTAACGGTGGTCGTGAGAGCCAGAGTAGCCGCCGTGTTGGGGATGTGAGGAGCCTTCAACTGGATCACGGCCCGTCCGGAGGAATCTGTGACAACCTCCAGCGTCTTGAGTTTCCACGCATCCGGGGAGACACTCGTCCCGGTGGCAAGCAGCACATGATTGTTGTTCAGGCTGGTAGTGACGGCCAGTCTCAGACCTGCTTTGACCCCACCAAGGCTGCGCGCCTCCACCACAAGCGGTTGAGCGAGCTGCTTGTGCAGATGCACCGACTGGCTGTTCCCGCTGATAACATGCAGGGTGAAAGCGGGATACTTGGAGGCATCACGAGAGTTCGTGCCTGCGGCCACTTCCTCCGCATCCGTGAAGCTGTCTCCATCGGAATCACGACTTCCTGTCGGCGCATAATCCGCCACACCCGGATTTAAGTGCAGACGCCATTCGTCCTTGTTCATCAGCCCATCGTGGTCGGGATCAATCCGTTTCAGCATCGTCCACAGATGATACTCGATGAACTCAGCGCGCCAGGTGGCCCGCCTGGTCTCCCACACCGTGGTCAACGGGTTGGGCGGCATACCGAGGGTTATGGAAGGTTTCGGAATCAGCAGCGGATACTCATTCACCAAATTGTTCTGCGCGTTTGACTGGGTCAAGGCAGACAAGTTCAGTCTCTGCTGCAGAGTCGCCACAATGCTTTGGCCACTGTTTTCCAGTCTGCTAAGCTCCAATCTTTCCGGAGGGCTGAGAGTCAGCCCCGAGACATAGCCAGCCACACCCTCCCGCGCCTTGGCAAGTGAGGCATCCATGGGATCCCGCCAGTCAAGATCATGCTTATGGTAACCTGCCTCCCAGTCATTGGGCGCTTCATCGCCATCCACGTCGCCGGTCAACGGCAGCCGGGAGCGCAAGTTCGCGAGAATCACCTGGGATGCAGCGTCGGGTGCAGGAACAATTCCAGCCAGGGGCGGAGCCGCAGGAAGCTGGGTCACCCCTTTGCTACGCAACCAGCTCACGTAGCCTGAAGGAAGATGGTCAAAACCAGGTACGTGGGAGGTTGTGTTCGGATTCGAGGTGGAAGGGGGATTCAGGTAGACGATGGCAAAGAAGGACGCGGCGTTCGGGCGAACGCCCGTCGAAGGATCTCTGACTTCATGGCGGGCAAGGCGGAGGAGACCGTCGTCCATCCACAGCCTGTAGTTCTCCGCACGTTTGCGCCAAGTCCACTCCAGCTTAGGATCTGACAATGAAGCTGGGGCCGTCTTGATGGAGGTTCTGCTGTAGGTGCCGGTGGCGTATTGGGTTGTAGGCCCGCTGGTGGTAAGAAAGGGGTCGGTGAAGAAACCCGCGGGATCGGCTATCGGCCGCCCCCAGAAACCGCGAAGTTCTTCAACGGTCAACACACCGTCCTCATCAGGGTCCTCAAAGGCATCACTAAACTTGTATTTGTTGAGTCGGCCTGGATAAAGCTTTGACCAGTTTTCCTCAGTGATGTTGGTCAGTCCGTCAAAGTCCACGTCGTGATTGTCGGCCAGGGTGGTCGAGGGGTTGCCGCGAAGATCAGTCCCATTGAGGTACTCTTGAAAGTTGCTCACTCCGTCCGCATCGAGATCACCATCCCGTGTCACTACCAACGGCTTGTACATGTCATCAACACGATCAGGAATGCCGTTGTGATTCGCGTCGGTCAAGTCAGCAAAGAAGTGTGTCCGGTTCGTGTACCACATCCCCGAGATGCTTTTCAAAGTCACATCGAATACCGGCTCATCAGCGTCGTTGCTCGTGATGTGGATGGCGGCGGTGACACTCGTTCCTGCCGACGCAGTTGCCTTGAAATTCACGGTCAAGGTCGTCTCTGCTCCTGCTTCCAGGGAGGTGGTGGACAGGGGACCGACAGTAAACTGAGTCTTGTTTGCTCCGTCCAAAGTTACACTCAAAGTGAGATCCTCGGTGCCGGTGTTGTGGATGGTGAACGTCTTTTTAAGATCACTTTTGTCCGCCTTCATGCTGATGCTGGGGAAGGTGGCGGTCGCCCCGTCCTGGATGAAGAAATTAGAGCCAGCAATTCCTCCCAAAGATTCCTCCACAGCTATCTCGGGTCCCGGGACAGGCTGAGAACCTCCTGCGGCTGATCCACCTCCAGCGTTCTCAATCGGGTTAGGTGTCAGCGGATCGGTGAAGTAGGCATAAATCTCTTCATAATCCGTCAATCCATCACCGTCCGTATCCACATTCAGCGGGTCTGTTGCCTGATAGATTTCCTCACCATCACGAAGCCCATCACTGTCACTGTCATTTGAAGCAGGATTTGTGCCGCGTGCCAGTTCGTCGGCATCGCTGAGTGAGTCGTTGTCCAGGTCGTAAGGAAATTCATCCTCAGCATCGACAACGCCATCGCCATCACTGTCTGACGGAGCCTCGAGATCATCGTTCACCGCATTGTTGTTGTGGTCATTCCAGAGGGAAGCGTCCTGAGGATGTGTATCGAGCTCATCGGCATAACCGTCTCCGTCGCTGTCTGTGATGATGACTTCACTCTCGTCGTTGATGCCATTTCCGTTGTGGTCATTCCAAAGAAGAGAGTCGGAAGGATGAGTGTCAAAGGCGTTTGGATGACCATCACCATCATCATCCAGATAATTGGCCTCGACGCTGTCGTTATAGCCATTGTGGTTCCAGTCTTCCCATAGATACATATTGCCCGGGTCGGAGTCGTTCTCGTTAGCATAGCCGTCTCCATCGCCATCCTGGGTGGTCTGCTCCTGATCATCGTTGATACCGTTGCGGTTCCAGTCGTTCCAGAGGCTGGAGTCGCCCGGATCTGAGTCGATGGTGTTGTAGTAGCCATCCCCATCCCCGTCCTGCTGAACCTCCAGTTCATCATTGATGCCGTTACGGTTCCAGTCATTCCAAAGGGAACTGTTGTCTGGATCAGAATCATTTTCGTTAGGCATCAGGTCGTTGTCGCGGTCAGGATTGGTGGACTCCTGGCTGTCATTGGTACCGTTGCGGTTCCAGTCCTCCCACAGATTGAAATCATTGGGGTCGGAATCCAGGTAGTCTGGAACCGGGTCGCCATCGGCATTGTTACCCTCGGTGCTGTCGTTGCAACCATTGTTATTCCAGTCTTCCCAAAGGCCACTGTTGAAGGGATGAGAGTCCGTGTTGTTAGGCACGTTGTCCCCGTCATCATCGCCCAGGTTGGCCTCGGTGTCGTCATTGATGCCATTGTTATTCCAATCACACCACAAGACGTTGGAGTTGGGGTGGGAGTCCTGAAGATTGCTCACGCCATCGCCATCCCAGTCTTCATCAGGGTCGTTGATGCCATTGTAGTTCCAGTCGTTGTAGAGCGCCGGATCGCCAGGATGGGAATCGGTGTCATTGGAGACACCATCGCCATCCACATCACTGTTCTGGTTTTCGGCATCGTCATTAATGCCGTTGCCATTGGCATCATTCCAGACGCCGGGATTAGAGGGATCGCTGTCCTGGGAATCTGGCACGCCGTCACCATCGCTGTCCGGATCGTTTTCGGGAGAGGTTGGGTCGGGGTCCACGGGATCAGGGATGCCATCGCCATCATGATCGTAGGGCGTCTCACCTGGGCCATCCTCATCCTCGTCCACGGAGCCGTTACCATACTGTTCGTTATAATCGGAGATGCCGTCCCCATCACTGTCAGTGGTGGTGGGGTCGGACCCTGTCTGGTTGACCTCGTCGGCGTCTGTGATGCCGTCTCCGTCCGAGTCTGGATTGTAGGGGTCGCTTCCCGCCGCCGCTTCATCGGCATCGGAAAGACCGTCTCCATCTGAGTCTCCGGTCGGCGGTGGGGTCTCGGGCGGAGGATCCCCAGGAGGCGGGTTTCCGTCATCATAGCCGGAATCCATGATCCCGTCTCCATCAGTATCCACCTCAATCCAGACCGCGTGCGAATTCGGCGGAAAGGGCATGAGAATGAGCTGGGCGATAAGCAGCCCATGCAGGAAGTAGGCGCGGCGAGACCAGGAACGGCACCAAGGAAGAAGGCGTGAACGCATAAGGCAGATTTTCCGATGAACCCACCTTTGTAGTTATATACGCTACAAGATGTCAATCCTGACGAATAATCAAATGACTAACAAAGAGTCTTTGCCACCTAAACGAACAATCGCGCTCTTCTGGCGAATTTTCATTTAAATCGAAGGGGATGGAGGCTCGCTGTGACCGCTTTTTGAAAAGGGCAAAAGGACTGTTTTCGAACTTGGCGGATTTGAGGGAGGATCAGGATGCAACCTCACTGGAATGGCAGTTCGTACTCGGATTCACGGTGTCCAAAGGGTCCGCTTGGGTCCGTTGGATGGGGGGAAGAGGTGGTGGATGATGGGGGAGCCCATTTTTTTAATCGGCGCCTCACTTCAGTCTTCTTATGAATCCATCTTTTGTTATGCGCGATGATGCCTGGCAAACGGGAGCCGTTGACGGTTCGTCCTTCGCAGAATGCTTCGGAGAATGCATTGTTTACTGTGGTTGACGATTGTTTACAGTAGTTTTCCAGAAGGGCCGATCCGGCTGGATCCGAGTGGATCCGACCTGGGGCGGTGGAGGGAGCCGTTTGCAGTGGTTTGCGATTGTTTGCGATTGTTTACCGTGGTTTGTCAGAAGAGTCGATCCGGCTGGATCCGAGCGGATCCGACCTGGGGCAGTTGGAGGGAGCCGTTTACGGTTCATCCTTCGCAGAAGGCTTCGGAGAATGCATTGTTTACCGTGGTTTGTCAGAAGGGCGATCCGGCTCAATCCGACCAGATCCGACCTGGGGGCGTGGTGGAGGCCGTTTACGGTTCGATCTTCGCCGAATGCTTCGGATAATGCCTTGTTTGCAGGGGTTGACGGTTGTTGACCGTGGTTCTCCAGGAGGGCAATCCGGCTGAATCCGAGTGGATCCAGGTTGGTTTGGTTCGCGGGAGGCCCCTCATGCTGGTGAACCAGCTTACGCCCCAGATGATCCAAGTGGATCAAGGCGGATCCAGCTCAAGCGCACTCGTTGGACAGCGCAACGCAACGCAGCGCCCCACTTCACCTCATTTCTTCTTGGCGCCCGACTTCTCCACCGCGGCGGGCGTGGCCTCGTTCTTCTTCGCGGGGGCAGGTGTGGCCGCAGCCGGAGCCGCCGACGATTCAGCCGCCTCACCCCCTTTCGCCTCCTCTGGAGCAGCGCTCTCAAAGACATGGAAGAACCACAGCACAAAGATCAGCGCCGCCAGATTCAGCACGATGGCGATCACCCCCCTCTTGGTAAAGATCGGCTTCTTCGGCACGGCAGGCGCGGCGTCCGCCGCACCCGTTTCATCGGAGGCTTTTTTGGCGGGCCGCAGCGCGGCCGTCGTGGCGCCGGGCAGTTTCGGTCCCCCGGGCAGCGGCTTCGTCAAAGAGCCCGTCGCCTGTGGTTTGCCGATGGGTCCCGTGGCCTGAGGCTGCTTCGGTGCCGCAGGGGCTGGCGCGGCCGGGGCTGCCTGCTGGGGCGGCCTGGGTGCGGGTGCACGCGGCATGGCCGCATTTGGCTGACCACCTGCCACCAGCGGAGCCGTGACCGCTCCCGGTGCCATCTGGGGCGCTGGTGCCGGCTGGTAAATGAAACCCGTCTGCATGGTGCGCATCAGCACATCCAGCGCATGCCCCACGGAGTGCGGTCGGTGCCCTGGATCCCGCTGCAGCAGCCAGGCCAGCCAGTCGGCCAGAGGCTGATCCATGTCCGGCCGCACGGCATACATGGATCCGCGCGCGTCAAAGTGCGCCCAGTCAGCCAGAATCTCCTCAGGCGTGCTGCCCTGTGCCGGTGCTGTGCCCGTGGTGAGGTAAAAGAGGCTGGCCGCTGCGGAGAAAAGATCAGACTGCGAGCTCGGGGGTGCTCCATGCAGCCGCTCTGGTGCCGCGAACCACATGGTCTCCGGGGTGGGATGCGCCCTGGCCATGGAGATGCCCCAGTCCTGCACCTGCAGGAAAAGTCCGCCGCCCGGGTGATCCGCCACGATCAGATTGCTCGGCTTCAGGTCACCATGCGGCAGCCGCATGTGCTCTCCCACCATCATCGCGTGCAGCAACTGCACCGCCAGTGCGCGCACGTCGGCAGCGGAGAGGCGTTTCTCTGTGGGCAGCGCACGGCCGCTGATCCCCGGCACAAACTCATACACGAGCGCAAACTCCTCCTCCGTGGGCAGCAGTGTGATCAGCCCCGCGATCTGCGGATGCCGCACATGCAGCAGCGAATGCGCCAGGAGCTGAAGCCGCTCACGATCCAGCGGGTAGGAGCTCTCATGATCCTCCAGCATCACCTTGATCAGCACCTTTCGTCCCGTCGCCGTTTCCACTCCGCGATAGATTTTCGCGGAGGGTCCTGCGGCCAGCAGTTTTTCAGGATGAAACAGATCAGAATGCATCACGGGAGCACGAGCGCGCCCATGAGAACTGCGGATGCGCGTTTGTGCAAGAGTCGAGTAGGGACAAGATCAGCCCAAACGCTGAATCTTCGTCGCCAGCCCCGCCTTGATCTGGCGGACCATTATCACCTTTGCCGTTTCGATCCGCGCATAGGCCGGCGAAACCCGCCGCTCTTCCACGCTGATCTTCGCGTCCGCCACCTGCAAGCTCATGAGCCAGGACTTGCCTGCACGGGTCAGGATGAAACTTGTGTCCGTGGCCGAAGGCAGCGCCTTGACCTCCGTGCCCGGCGGCAGCGTCCACGTCACGGAGAAAGGCTTCCGGTAGTCTTCCGTGTCACGGATCTCCAGATGATCCTCATGGCGCCGCACCTGCCGCTGAAACTTGTAGCCCTCATGCTCAAAGCGCGCCATGGCCGTGCTGCCCTCCACGATCATTTTTGGCACCGGGTGATGCTGGATCTGCAGAAACGGCCCGATCCTCCGCGGTGTCTTGAACCCCGCCGGATCCGGCAGCGGACCATTGTGCGCCTTCCACGCCGCCAGCTCCGTACGCAGTTCCGCATGACCATGATACCCGCCTGTGCCCGGATCGATCAGCAGCGCGTGCGGCCCGTCCCACACAGACACATGCAGTGCATCTCCATGACCGTGCGCCGCCAGTGACCCGAGTCCGAGGGGAGAGGCATCCAGCCGCGCCGCCCAGCCGTGAGATCTCAGCCCGGCATAACCAGAAGTTGGGAAAGGCTGCCACTCATGCACCGTCAGTCCCGCCGTGGGGATGTTCATGGTGATCACCGGCGGATCCCCCATCCACCAGCGCAGCGGGCAGTCCTCTCCCAGCAGCCAGGCGCGTGTCTCCTCCGCGGCCTGGTCACGGCTCAGCGTCAGCGGCACCACGGCGGCGTCATCACTATCACCGAAATCCCACGGCTCAGTGCCATGCCCCAGCGCCAGTAGAAACCGCGCCGCCAAAGCCAGCCTCTGATGCACCTCACCTGCCTTGCAGCCCACCGCACGCGCGGCCTGCCAGGCCAGGTCCAGGGCGAAGGCGTGATAGTGCAGCGCCTGCTCATACGAGCCGCCATCCGGCGCGAACTGCCGCAGCACCTCGCGCCCCAGCAGATCCCACGCCGTGTCCGCGCTGCAGGAAACCTTTGCCACGCCAGGCCAGCGTGACACCGCCACCACCAGCGCCGCCAGCTCACCTAACAAATGATTGTTCGCCGATGATCCTGTGGACCGGTGGCGCCAGACCCACGCCGCATGCACCGGCACGATCCGCTTCCGCAGCATCGTCTGGTGGTCACGCAGCGTCCGGCCGCGCACCGCCTGCTCTGTCGACCACGCGGACACGATCGCATCAAACCAGGTGAAATTGATCAGCCGCAGCGCCGCCTCCAGCGGGCTCGTCCAGTTGATGCCGATCCCCGCCGGGTTCCGCTCGGTCCAGTCCTCCAGCCAGAGCTGCGCCGTGCGGATCGCGTTCGCATCGTCATTCAGCCAGCCATGCATCGCCAGCCGTGTCATCTCCGCCCAGCGGTTGATCTCCCAGATGCTCCGCGCATCCGCACCATCCGGCAGGCGGCGGTAGTC
Source organism: Prosthecobacter gellanilyticus (assembly GCF_007992435.1). Lineage (GTDB taxonomy): Bacteria > Verrucomicrobiota > Verrucomicrobiia > Verrucomicrobiales > Verrucomicrobiaceae > Prosthecobacter > Prosthecobacter gellanilyticus. The sequence goes on from NZ_BKAG01000015.1 coordinate 88,483, forward strand.
GATCTTGTCCGCCGGACGATCATGGGAGATCACCACCCCGCACACCGGATCCCGGTGCCAGCAGGGCGGCGCGCCCACCTCCACATCCTTCCAGCCAAACAGCCGCCAGCTCCCGAGGATGAGGTTCTTCGCATCTGCGGAAAGCTGGATCCGCAGCGGCACAGGAGCCGTCGCGCGGTCCGGCAGCCTCGGCACCTTATCATCCACCGGCCCTGGCTCAAATACCATCACCCGGCGCAGGAAGCCCTTCAGACCTCGTTGCCGCCATCGCGCAGCCATCCGGTGCACCACCTCCCCGGGACTCATAGCCCGGAGCCGATGGACATACCATGCAAAACGCGACATCCCCCTCTGTAAGCATGGCGCGCCCCCCGTGGCAAGGCTGGCCTCTCTCAGAACCGCCACTCACGACCTCAACCCTGAGAATTCAAGCACACCACTACCCGAAACGGAGAGCACAGATCTCCACCGCCGCCCATCCGGCCCTCACGACGTATGAGAACTATCTGTGCCCTCTGCGTTATCTGCGGTTAAAAAAACCTCCGCAGTTAAAGATCTGGCTCAACAATGATGCGCCCCGCGCGTGTTCACATACAGCGTGTAAAGACTCTGGCTCGCGGTGATGAACAACCGGTTACGCTTCGGCCCGCCAAAGCACAGATTGCTCGTCGTCTCTGGCAGCTTGATCAGCCCGATCCGCTTCCCTTCCGGGTTGAACACATGCACTCCGTCGAACCCGTCGCCGATCCATCCCGCACTCGCCCAGAGATTGCCTTCCACATCACAGCGGATGCCATCGGATCCGCCCTTGCCTTTCGGATCCACAAACGTGCCCGGATCGATGTTATAGCCCTTGGTGAAGTCCGCAAAAACCTTCCCGGCCTTCACCTTCGTGCCTTCCACCTCATACACACGGATCGTCTTCGGCGCGCCCGTGTCCGCCACATACATCTTCTTGTAGTCCGGTGAGAAACACAGCCCGTTCGGCTTCTCCAGATCATCCGTGATCTTCGTGATCTCGCCCGAGGGATCGATGCGATACACCGCCTCCTTCAGCAGCAGCTCACCTTTGTTGCCCTCATAGTCCATCATGCTCCCGTAACCCGGATCCGTGAACCACACCGAGCCATCCGGATGCACCGCGCCATCATTCGGCGCGTTCAGCGGCTTCCCGTCAAACTTGTCCGCCAGCACCGTGATCTTCCCATCCAGCTCATACCGCACCACACGACGCGTCGCATGCTCGAAACTGATCTGCCTGCCATGCAGGTCAAACGTGTTGCCATTGCTGTTGTTCGCCTGGTTGCGCAGCACGCTCACATGTCCGTCTTCCGGCAGATAGCGCATCTGCGCATTGTTCGGAATGTCACTCCACACCAGATAGTTCCCGGATCCATTCCAGGCCGGCCCCTCGGCCCACAGCATCCCCGTGTGCAGCCTCCGGATCGGCGCATTCCCCTGCACCAGCTTCGCGAACGACGGATCGATCGCGATCACATCCGGATCCGGATACCGCTCCGGCGTTTGCCCGCTCCAATCCCGCCCCCAAGCGCTGGCAGCAGCGGCAGAAGCAAGAGTCGTCAAAAAAGCGCGTCGGTCAGTCATCATAAAAAGGGGAGGCAGAAGGTTGGAAGTCGTCGGTTCTAAAAAAACGCACCGATGAACGCAAGCCTTCTGAAAAACCTCCCTCTCCCCTACTCCCAATCTCCTGTGAAAAACTCTGGGCAACTACTGCCTACCGCTCACAGTCCACCGCCTACTTCCCCTTTCACCTCCACTGCATCGTCCTCGCCCGCACCACCACATCCCGCCGGTCAAAGCGCCGCTCCAAAGCATGCCTGTAGCCGGACCACCACACCTCATCGAACTCCCACGCCACCACCTCATACGCCACCCGGTCTTCCTGCACCTTGCCCACCATCGGAGGCTCCTGGCCATGGATCGGCGGGCGGCTGTAAGTCGTCAGCCCGCCAAATTTCTGCATCAGTTCCGCCTTCACCTTCGCATGAAGATCCTGCGGAAGCGGCTTTTGATCAAAAGCACACAGCGGCAGCAAAAGCTGGATGACATGAGGCATGACGGGAATCGGGGTGGCTGACACCCCTAGTTCGCACCAGCCACCCACTCCGGGCGTGCCGTTCCCATTTCTGGATTTCCCGCATCTGTCGTAGGCGTCCCGCAGGCTGGGCCAAAGTGCGGAACGCCCCGCACCACCCCCGGACTCCGCATCTCAAGTAACGTTGTTCACGCTTCAACGTGTCAGGAACGCATCACTAAAACACACAGCCATCAAACCTCCCCCAAATGCCTCGCGAGCCAGAGGCTCGCCGGCCAGTAGCCGGCGGTGAAGCGAACCCGCGCAGCGGGTGAGCGAGAACCGCCGGAACCGCGCCCACCCACTCCCAGTTCAGCCCCGCGTTCCGGCAGGAACGCCGGAAGCCCCCGCCAACTCACACAACCCATTTACACCCCGCGCCCAACCACCTATTCTCCCACCATGCGCACCTTGATCACTCTCCTCCCAGCGTTCCTCGTCGCCACCCTCTGGGTCTCCACCTCCGTCCTCGCCCAAAACGAGCCCGCTCCCATCAACCCCGCCGAAGCCAAGGCCGCCTTTGACAAGGCCGACCGCGCCCTCAACGAAGCCTGGGCCGCCGCCAAAAAAGCCCTCGACGAATCCGACTTCAACAAGCTCAAGGAAGAGCAGCGCGCCTGGCTCGAGTATCGCGACTACCTCGCCCGCTCCCCGCTCTACACCGGTGCCTCCGCCCAGGATGAGCTGCCCCTCACCGCCCCCGAATATCTCGAAGCCGCCTCCCACCTCTCCAACGAGCGCGCCGTCTGGCTCAAAGGCCTCATCCGCGCCCAGGAAGGCGAGGAAACCCTCACCGGCTCCTGGAGCGACAGCTACGGCGGCAGCATCGACATCGTCCAGAAGGGCAACCAGCTCCACTTCGTCATCCAGTGCGTCCGCGGCCCCACCTCACACGTCGGCGGCCTCGCCGGCATCGCCACCTGGAATGAGTCCATCGGCTGGTTCAGCGACAAAGGCCGCGCCGACAAAGGCGACGATCCCGAGACCAACCTCAGCTTCATCCAGCGTAACCAAAAGCTCGAAATCATCGGCGCCCACACCAGCTACTACCACGGCGCCCGCGCCTACTTCGACGGCACCTACGTCAAGACCGCCAACCTCGACCCCAAAGAACAAACCAAGATCCTCAAATCTGCCAAAGACGGCGAAATCCCCGAGGAATAACGAGTTCATCACAGCCCTCTGAAAATCTTTCTGCCCTAATTTTCCTGCCATCAAACCTAACAGAAAGTGCAGAAACCAAAGCTCCCCATCCTGTTAATCCTGAATCCTGTCAATCCTGTAAAAAACAGCCGAGAAGATCGAATGGCTCCGCGATCACTCGACATCGCCTATCCAACACTCAGGCACCCTCCCGCCAGCCAACACCTCATGCAGATGCGTTCCCTTCCCAGCATCTCATGAACATCCTCACCTGCCTGAAGGCCCTTCTCATCCCAGGCATGATGGTCCTCGGGCTCTCCGCCTGCAGCAGCCTGAAACCCGCTGACTTCGCCGACACGCGTCCGGAGTTCGATATCCTCCAGTTCTACACCGGCCACACCCGCTCCACCGGCCTCCTCGAAAGCCCCCGCGGCCGCCCCATGAAGCGCGTCGCCACCGAGACCTGGGGCCGCATGCAAGGCCCCGAACTGCACATGACCCAGGACGTCACCTTCGATGATGACAAGCCCACCCGCCGCACCTGGATCATCCGCCGCCTCGACGCTCACCACTACGAAGCCACCTGCGAAAACATCATCGGCAAAGCCCGCGGCGAAGCCTGGGGAAACACCCTCCGCCTTGACTACACCCTCACCCTCAACCGCCGCAATCCTCTCACCCGCGTCCGCATGACCCACCACATGGTCCTCCAACCCGACCACCGCACCATGCTCAACACCGTCACCGTCCGCAAACTCGGCCTCATTGTTGGTCGCATCACTGAGATCTTCCAAAAGTAGCCAACGCGACCGATTTCACTTAGAGTTCCTTTATCTCGTTTGTGCTCCTGGTGCGCCCGCGATGGCCTGTTGAATCTGCATGAACAACTCCTGCGGAACATAACCTTTAGCGGCACGAACATGGAGAATGGGGAGGCGGGCTGCCTTCAGAGCCTCATCCACAAATTCATCGCGATCCCGCCGATCCTTCCTTTGATGACTGCTATCATCTAGTTCAACCACAAGACGAGGTTTCATAGTCGCTGTTTCACAAAGCAGGAAGTCTACATGCTTGCGATCAATTCGATTACGAGCAGCCTTGTTGATATGCGGCTGACGGACAAAAAGAATGTCGCTGAGTCTCGGCTTGATAACGATGGTCACGTCAGCCGCCAAGGTGTTGCGCAGCACATGATACAAAGAAATTTCCGCCGCAGAAAGGAAGTCATCCCGCAAACCATACGGGAACTCGGTAGTATTTGAGATTGCGGGCTCACGACGCCCCAGAAGCCCAAAAGTCAGAAGAGAGAGGCAGCCATTGTTCATGCGGGTGAGAGAAAGTAAGAACTCAGCAGCATTCGTCTATTAGTTGGAACGCCTGAAGCAAGGCACAAACTGGGGACCTCAATATGAAGTGGCCGACTTTCTCCGCAAGTCGAGCCGAGTGCAGTGACATCTTCATGTGTTCGAGTCACCTTCAGCGCAAGGACACGGCGGCCTGTCCACGTATCCTTTGCATCCCCCATGCCACCCAGCCGCCTGCTGCTCGCCAGCTTCCTTCTCACCCTCCCAGCCCTCTCCGCCGACCCCAAGCCCGCGATGCGGGTGCTGCGGGACCAGTGCGTGGGCTGCCACAAGCCGGGGAAGGCCAAGGGCGGGCTGCTGCTGACCTCGCATGAGAAGATGATGAAGGGCGGGGACAATGGTGTGCCCTTGAAAGCCGGGAAGGCCGAGGACAGCCTGCTCTACCAACTGGTGCTTGACGATGGCGATCCGCACATGCCGCCGAAGAAGGACCTCACCGCCGCCGAGATCACCGCGCTGAAGACCTGGATCGATGGAGGGGCCGTGTGGGATGCGAGCGTGTTTGATGAGGCTCCCGCGCCAAAGCCCGTGAAGCTCGTCACCATGCCCGCAAGCTACCAGCCCGTGCTCGCGCTGGCGCTTTCGCCGGATGAAAAACGTCTCGCTGTGGCCCGTGCGAATGCCGTGACCTTGGTGGATCTCACGAAGCCGGAGCGGCCCGTGCTCGGCAGGCTCGAAGGCCACACGGAAGCGGTTCATTCGTTAGGCTGGAGCCCGGATGGCAAATGGCTCGTCACTGGCGGCTTTCAAAAGCTCATCGTCTGGGATGCGGCAAGTATGCAGAACGTGCGCGAGCTTAAAGAATCCCTCGTCGGCAGTGTCACCGCCCTCGTCGTGGATACCGCCGGCAAGCAGGTCTTTGCCGCGGATGGCGAGGCCGGCGGCGCGGGCTTCATCCGCAAGTATGATCTCGAGACCGGCAAGCTGCTCACCACCTGGAAAGCCCATGACGACAACGTCCTGGCCCTGCGCCTCTCCGCGAAGGGCGACCGCCTGCTCAGCGGCGGCGCGGACCGCATGGCGCGCCTCTGGGATCCGGCCACGGCCAAGCAGGTGGCCTTCTATGAAGGGCACACGAACCACGTCACCGCCGTGGCCTTCAACAAGGATGCCAGCCAGATCGCCACCGCAGGCGCGGACCGTGAAGTCAAACTCTGGAACACCCAGAGCGGCGAGCAAGAAACTTCGTTAGGCGACAAAAAGACTGCTTTCTCCGCCATCGCCTGGTCCCCGGATGGCAAGACTCTCGTGGCCCTCACCGACAAAGGCAGCGGCAGTCTTTACACAGATTTCGTCAGGCACACTGGCGGCGAGCGCAGCGAGCGCGCCAAGGAGCGCAAGCTCACCGGCGTCACCGAGCCCGTCACCAGCGTCGTCATCACCGCCGACTCCAAATGGGTCTTCGCCGGCACCTTCGATGGCAAGGTCCACATCTGGGAAGCCGCCGGCGGCAAACTCAGCGGCGAGCTCAAGCTCTGAGCCGCGAGCATACGCCAGCAAAGTAGCCATCACACTCCGTGTGATGAGCTGTGGACTCTGCTCACACTTCAACGTGTCAGAGATTCGGTGGACTTTGTTTTACTCACCTCTTTTTGCCTCCGCTTGCTAACAACGAGAGACAAAAACCAACGAGCATGGCCAGCAAAACGGCATTGGCAGTTGTGGTGACGGCCACCCACAACATGGGATAGAGCTGCTCGGTAAGCCATGTCTCTTTAAGCCAAAAAGATAGAGGAGCATTTAAGTATACCCACACCATCCCCCACATTTCACCCGTCACCAAGTATGGCACTAAGCTGCCCAGCATCCATAGGCAACCAACAGCAGGTGGCAGGAAGGTGTATTTGTTCATTCTCTTCTATTCAAGACAAGCCTCGCTGAACGAGGCTTGTCCACCTAACCAAAATCACGGCATCGCATTCAGCTTCAGCAACTCATCGAGCTTGCCCTTCGCGCGATAAAACTCCGCTTCCGCCAGACCGGCTTCCTCGAGACCCGCGCGAATGGTGGCCGCATCAGCCTCACCCAGCACATGCTGCTTGATCAGCGCCGTCTTGCGGGCCTGCAGATCCAGGAAGGCCGGATCCACCACCGGCGTGTGCGGGTAGCGGCCTGCGGCTTGTCCAGCCTTCAGCATTTCCTTGAAGGCCAGACCGGCCTTCGCGGCCTCCACCTTGGCGGAGTTCACCCCGGCATACCAGTCCGCGCAGATGATGCGGTAGTAGTCACGCATGGCCTGCTTGTTGTAGTGGATGATGAGATTGCAGCCGTCCACCGGCACCGTGCCGGTGGCGCGGAAGCTGTCGGCATCGATCGTGTCGACAAAGAAGAGGTCATCCCCATCCACCGCGAACTCCCACTTCAGATCCCAGAGCTGGAGGCCGATCTCCTCCAGGAGCGCACGCACGGCCCAGGCACCGAGGAGGGACATCTTGATGGTGCTGGTGAAGAGCTGCGCGCTGAGGCCGGACATGATCAGCGCCTCCTGCTTCGTCACCGCGCGGTCCTCCGGCTCATACTTGCTGGTCAGATCGTAGATCGGGCGGTCCAGCATCTGCCAGGCCTCCATGGGGTCACTGAGGCCCAGCTCCTGCTCAAAGGCGCGGCGTTCCTTCTCATTCAGGGTCTCATACTTCTTCAGCACCGAACTGCCGCTGGTCACCCCGAAACGCACAATGTACTCCAGAGGCACCACATAGGTGCCGCTCTGCTGAAACTGGGCGTAGTCATAGACAAAGTTCCCCATCACGTTCCGGAGCGGCGGCTTCATCACCGGGAAGCGGCGCACCACATTGTAGCAGCTCGGGTTTTTCGGGATGCCCTGGGCCACGATCTCCCCGGTCACGGCGTCCAGCATGCCCACATGGTGGGTCTGCGCGCCGCCCTCAATCATGGCCGGGAGGGTGCCGTCCATGAGCTGGGAGCGCCAGGTGCCGCCCAGAGTGTGGGTGTCCAGCAGGACCTCCTCCACCCGCTGCCAGGTCTCCGGCTTCGCCAGGCGGGCATACATCACATGGCGGAAAATCGCCCGGTTGATGTCATTTCCCTCAATTTTGAAAATGCTGCCCACATCAAAGACCGACCCGGCCTCCGTGGTCTCGCAGACGATGTACCCCGGGTGGTCAGGCACGGCGTAGAGATTCTGCACGGACCCGCGGTACACGGGCTCGCCGAGGGACTGGGGGGAGAGTTGGGAAGGAAGGTTGGCAGCCATGGTTTCTGCCCGCAGGCTCGCCACGGGCGGGGACCTTTTCAATTTCCGGTTTTGGTTTTTCGAGACTTTTTGGCAGTTTTTACCGCCTCCCTTCCCCCAGGGCTGCCGCTACCCGGGAGGGGAAAAGGACCCGAAAAACACCTTGCCAATCGGGGGATTGCCTCCACCTTCGCCGCCCCTATGTCCAAAAACGCTGGTATAGCCAAAACGAGAAAGTCCGTGTCGAAGCGATTCAAAGTCACTGCGACGGGTAAGGTGCTGCGCCGTAAACAAGGCAAGCGCCATATCCTGCAGAACAAGAGCCGCAAACGTAAGCGCAATCTCGGTAAAGTCGCCCTCGTGGCAGAAGTGGATAAGAAAGCCATCCTTGCGAACCTTCCGTTCTCGCATCGTTGATTTCTTCCCACAGGCCTCCCCAATGGAGGCCACGATGCTCCGGACTGGTCCTCCCCGCAGGATCTACGTTCAGATGAGTCCGGTCATCGAATCCAAAAACAGTCTGATCACCGACGAAGAAAATGCCCAGAGCAACTAACGCCCCAGCTAGTCGTAAACGCAGGAAGCGCACCATCGCGAAAGCGAAGGGTTTCCAAGGCTTCCGCAAAACCCATTTCCGTTACGCCAAGGACGCTGTCCGCAAGGCGATGACGTATAACTACCGCGACCGCAAGGTCCGCAAGCGCACCTTCCGCAACCTGTGGGTGCAGCGCATCAATGCCGCCTCCCGCTTGGTCGGCATCACCTACAGCCGCCTGATCGAAGGTCTCAATGCCGCCGGCATCGAGATCGACCGCAAGGTGCTGGCCGACCTGGCCGTGAAGGACGAGGCTGCCTTTGGCGCCATCGCCAACCAGGCCAAAGCCGCCCTCGAGCAGAAGACCGCCAAGGTCGCTGCTTAATCGAGATCAGCCTAAATTCCCCAGACCCAAACAGCCGGAGCCGCAAGGTTCCGGCTGTTTTTCTTTGGCAAGGACCTCCCTCCCCCCGGATCACGACCCATCCCAAAGTCCCATCCCCACGTTGACCTGAATAGGCAGCGATTGTTTAGTGACACCTTCCCATGCAGACCACCCGCACCGCGAAACAGCACCGCAAGACCGCTGAGACCGACATCCAGATCGAACTGGTCGTCGATGGCTCCGGCGTGTCGCAGATCGATACCGGCGTCCCTTTCTTTGACCACATGCTCACGCTGTTCTCGAAGCATGGCCTCTTCGATCTGAAGGTGAAAGTCGTCGGTGACATCGAGGTGGACTATCACCACACCGTGGAGGACACCGGCATCGTCCTCGGCCAGTGCTTCCGTGAGGCCCTGGGAAACAAGGCCGGCATCACCCGCTACGGCTTCTGGCTTCTGCCCATGGATGAGACCCTCGCCGAGGTGGCCCTGGACCTCAGCGGCCGCGCCTTCCTCAGCTACCACGCGCCTGAGCGTGTCGAGGCCATCGGTGGCATCAACCGCTTCAGCTACCAGCTCGTGGAGGAGTTCCTCCGCGCCTTCTCCTCCAGCCTGCTGGCCACCCTGCACGTGGAGATCCGCCGCGGGCGCGATGCCCACCACATGGCCGAAGCCATCTTCAAAGGTCTCGCCCGCGCCCTGGACGTGGCCACCCGCCACGACCCCCGCGTCACCGGCATCCCGAGCACGAAGGAGGTCCTCTAACGCAATGAACCTCGGAGTGCTCGACTACGGCGCTGGCAATCTGCGCAGCGTCCTCAATGCCTTCACCGCCATCGGCCGCGAGGCCAAGCTGGTGACCAAACCCGCTCAATTTGACGACATCGACCTCCTGGTCTTCCCAGGCCAGGGTGCCTTTGGCGATAGCATCCGCATCCTGAAGGAAACCCATCTCTGGGATCCTCTCAAAGCCTGGCTGAAGGCCGAGAAACCTTACCTCGGCATCTGCCTGGGCTATCAACTCCTGTTTGAGGACAGCGAGGAATCCCCCGGCGTGGAAGGCCTCGCCGTCGCCCCAGGTCGTGTACGCAAATTTGATTCGGCGCACGGCCTCAAGATCCCGCACATGGGCTGGAACAAGGTCACCTGGGCGGAGGACAAGCCCGTGTGGTGGAAGGACCTCCCGGATCCATCTCACCTCTACTTCGTGCACAGCTACTATCCAGACGTGGCGGACCCATCCCTCGCCCTTTGCCGCACGGATTATGGCGTCCCCTTCATCGCCGGCATTGCCAAGAAGAACCTCATGGCCGTGCAGTTCCATCCGGAAAAAAGCCAGGAAATCGGCCTGAAGCTGCTGAAGAACAGCGTCGACCACCTCGCCACCACGCTCTAACCAACTTTTCCACCATGTCACGCCGCCGCTTAGGTCCGCCCTTGATCCCAGGTTTCTGGATCATCGTGGCCTTTCTGCTGCTGCTGGCATCCGTGGCCGGTTATTACTACCTGCTGGCCAGCGAGACCACCTTTGAGCGCAAGGTGGTTCCCGCCGAGACCTGACACCAGGTCCGCGGCTCTTCCATTCCAGCCACGCAAGATCGATCTCATGGCTTCCCTCTCTGACTGGATCCAGGCCGCACGGCCCAAGACCCTCGGCGCGGCCATCGCTCCCGTTTTGGTCGGCTTCTTCATCGGCTCCAGGCTCGGCGGCCATGAGATCCTTACCACCCTGCTCATCTGCACCCTCGGCAGCACCATCGCTCTGCAGATCGCCACGAACTGGTTCAATGATGCCCTGGACTTCAGCCAGGGGAAGGACACCGCCGCGCGTGTCGGCCCGCGCCGTATCACCGCCGCCGGAGTCGTGAAACCTTCCAGCGTCATGATTGCTGGCTTCCTCATGCTCGGCGTCGCCATCGCCTTCTCTCTGCCACTCATCGCCGCGCGCGGCCTGCCCATTCTCTTCATCGGCGTTCCCTCGCTTTATTTCTGTTATGGTTATACCGGCGGCCCCGCGCCGCTGGCCTATCGCGGCCTTGGCGAACTCTTCGTCATCCTCTTCTTCGGCCTCATCGCCGTCACTGGCTCCGCCTTTGTGCAAACGGGTGAGTGGCTCACCGGCGGCCTCATTGGTGGCTTGCAGATCGGCTGCCTCAGCACCGTCCTCATCGCCATCAACAACCTACGTGATCTTGATGAAGACCGAAGCACGGGCAAACGCACTCTCGCCGTTCGCTTCGGCGCCACCTTCGCACGTCTGGAGATCACCCTGCTCACCGCGTTCGCCTACGGCACCGGCATCTACTGGGCGCAGACAGGCCTCAGTCGCGTCTGCACGCTTCCGCTCGCCGTCCTGCCCTTGGGAGCCTTTATCGTGATCAAGCTCTGGACCACACCTCCTGGCCCCGCGTATAACAAACTGCTCGCCATGAGCGGCGCGCAGTTGCTCATCTTCGCCGCGCTGTTTTGTGCGGCAATGGATGGCTGAGCCTCGTTTTCACAGAGCGATGCTTTCCGAGCCCATCTACGTTTACGACTACCTGCTGCGCAGCGGCGTGGCGCTGAACTCGGCCTCGCATCGCCGCACCTTTCCAGGCGCGCTCATCCGCATCGGCTCCGGCTTCGGCTGCATTCATCCCTGGCCTGAGTTTGGCGATGTCTCTGTCGAGGAACAGCTCCGCCTGCTCACCGAAGGCATCACCACTCCCGTCACCGCCATGGCCCTGCGTTGCGCGGAGCTCGATGGGGCTGCCCGCGAGGCTGGAGTCAGCCTGTTTGAAGGTCTCGAGATCCCGCCCAGCCACTACTCCTGGAGCTTCGCCCAATCCACCGAACCCCAGATCCAGCGCGTCCTCAGCGAAGGCTGGCCCGCGCTGAAAGCCAAAGGCTACGCCAACTCCGGCGAAACCCGCCGCTTCCTGGAACAATGCGTGCGCGCCGCAGGTAAAAACGATCTCAAGCTCCGCGTCGATTTCAATGGCTGCCTGGATGCGCGCAGTTTCTCGCAGTTCATCGAGTTCATGCCCCTGCGCACCTATCAGCGGCTCGACCTCATCGAAGACCCCTTTCCTTACGATGCCCAGTTGTGGCAGCAGGCGCAGCAGCAGTGGGGCGTGAAGCTCGCACTCGACAAAGGCTGGCGTGACGGCACCGAAGGCTTCTCTGCCGTCGTCGTCAAACCCGCGCGCCGTGACTGGCGCATCGTCGCTGAGAGACACCCCGGTCACTCGCTCATGCTCACTTCCGCCATGGATCATGCGCTCGGCCAGATGTTCGCCGCTTATGAAGCAGGCATCGCCCGCCAGGAGCTCGGAGACCGCATCGGCCTCACCGGGCTCTGCACTCAGCACCTCTTCGAGAACGATGGCTTCTTCGAGCGCGTCCACTCTCCCGGCGGCCGCCTCCAGCCCGATCTAGACGGCGGCGGCCTCGGCTTCGGCGACGTCCTCGAACGCCTCCCCTGGCGCCGATTGGTCTAACAATGAATCGCGAGCAAACTATTAGCCGGTGGTGAAGCGAAACCGCGAAGCGGTGCAGCGAGAACCACCGGATATGTGAAGCATGCCTCTCGACGAGTCACCGCGCCCTGAAAGGGCGCAAGAAGTCCTGTCATCTCCCCCAACCAAAAGCGCGACAACGCCTCACTCCTTCATCGCGGCAATCTCCCCGACCACCCGATCCATCTCGGCTTCGGTGTTATAAAAATGCGGGCTGAACCGTAGATACGCCTTCCCGGCGCGGTCATACCTCAAACTCGGGCTGATCTTCATCGCGCTAAGATGCTCAAACACCTTGTCCGCCGCCGGACCACTCCCCTCCTCACGCCAGGCCGTGGTGATGCCAGACGCGTTCGGCCCGTCCTTCGGACTGATGAAGCGGAACCCCAGCGGCTCCAGCCCGTCCATGAGCTTCGCCTTCAAGCGCAGAAGCTGCTCGCTCACCTGCGGAATGCCCTTCTCCAGCAGCAGCTCCAGCCCTGCCTTCATGCCAATGATGCCCGCCACATTCAACACACCCGGTTCATACCTGCGGCCACCGCGCTCAAAGGCAATCTCCGTCTGCGCGATGAAATTCGGGCTCTGCACGTTCCACGAGCCGAGCAACGTCGGCCGCAGCTGCTCCTGCACTTCCTCACGCACATACACCACACCGGCCGCCATCGGCCCGAGCATCCACTTGTGTGAATCCGCGCTCAGAAAGTCCACATAATCCACCCGTGTCTCAAAGGCACCCAGTGTCTGGATCGCATCCAGGCAGAAAAGCACACCGCGCTCACGCAGCATGCGGCCAATCTCATTGAGCCGGATCCGATAACCACTCAGGAAATGACAGGAGGCCAGCGCGACTAACTTCGTGTTAGGCGTCAGCGCCGCTTCCACCAGTTCCGGCGTGATCACTCCCGGAGCCTCCGGCTTCAGCAGCTTCACTATCACCCCATGGCGCGCCAGATCCGTCCAAGGGTACACATTCGCCGGATAATCATCCTGATAGCACACCACCTCGTCTCCAGGCTTCCAATCAAGCCCGTTCGCCACCAGAGAGAGCCCGAGCGAGGTCGGCCCGAGCAGCGAGATCTCGCTCGCTTTCGCTCCGAGCATCTTCGCCGCCACCGCACGCGTCTCATTCGTCGCGCGCCAGGCTTCCGGAAACTCTTGCATGCGCGTGCAGGCCTCATGCAGGTAGTCCTGCATCACCTTCGTCACCCGTGCAGGCAGTATGGTGACACCCGCATGGGCAAGAAAAATGCTGTCCCGGGCGACCGGGAACTCGGCGAGACGTTCGGCTTCAGAAGCAAAGAGAGACATGGGAGCTGAGTCCACTACTGGACTTGCGATCTACGTCTGCCAAGCCGGTAACTGGTACCACAATACATGCAGCGGAAACCGAAAGTGATCAGCAGGGAGATCACCGCCGAGGCGCGATACGACAGCGGCCAGATCCGGAAGGCCTCATGATGCTTGCGGCAGCGGCGCTCCTTCATCACCGCACCATGGCAGAGCGGGCAGTTCAGCGAGTCCGCCAGAAGGAAAACCACCACCCGCGAGAACGCAAACGTGCCCAGCCCCGCGAGCGCCAGCACACCCCAGGTCCGCGCCTGCGTGGCCGCCATGCCCGTCACCCCTGCCACAAAGGCCAGGAAGCCCAGGAAGGCCGTGAACATCAGGAAGGCCACGCAAAAAAGCTTCATCGACCTCGGGAAGTGGCGCTTCCGACGCTCACGAGGAGCCTGCGAAGGCAGCGGATCAGCGGGGCGGAAGCCTGGGTCTTTCATGGATGACGGTGAAGGAACTCTGATCAGATAACCAAGGACTCTCCAGACACCAAGGACAAAAAGACTTCCGAGCACGTCATCCTTTTTGTCCTTTCCGTCCTTTCGGTCCTTCGCTATCTCTAGCGGTCAGCTTCCCTTTTCGCGCTGCATGAGCTCCACCGCCCTCCCCGTCCTCACTGATTTTTCGGACCGGCTCTCGCCCATGGTGGTGAAGGAACTCCGCCAGGGCCTGCGCACCAAGGCCTTTGCGAGCACGCTGCTGCTGATGCATGCGCTGCTCATCATCGCCACGCTCATCACCGGCTCCGCCCAGAATGCGGATGACACACGCTGGTTGTTTGATGGTCTCTCCACCCTTGTGCTCTGCTTCATCATGCCCTTCCGCGTGGCCAATGCGCTGGCGGAGGAGGTGAAGCTGAACACGCTGGACATGCTCCTGCTCACCCGGCTCTCCTGCAGCCGCATCGTCTTTGGCAAATGGGCAAACGTGGCCCTGCAGTCTCTGCTCATCGCCCTGAGCCTCATGCCCTATGTCGTCGCGCGCTACATGTTTGGCGGGCTGGAACTCACCACGGAGTTTCTCCTGCTCGGCTCACGCTGGCTGGTCGGCTGCGTGGCCACCGCCGCCCTTGTGGCCCTTTCCACCATTCGCCAGGCCTGGCTGCGCATGGTGCTGATCCTCGTCCCGCTGTTCTTCTTCGGCTTCGGCGTGTTTGGCTGGATCTTCGCCATGAGCATGAGCCGCATCACTGGTTCCGGTGGCGTCACCATGACTGCCTCGTTTGAGCTGATGGCCATCTTCATCACGCTGGTCTCCTCAGCCTGGCTCATCTTTGCCTTCCTCAGCCTGGCCGCCTCGCGCATTTCCTCCCAGGCGGAGCCGCTCGCCCTCATCAAGCGCAGCGTTCATTCCGTGGCCTTCGTCCTGCCCATCATCTTGTATTGGATCACGGGGGAAAAAGCCGTGCTCATGCTCTGCTCACCCGTGATCGGCATCATCACGCTGGATGTCCTCACGGAGACCTTGAATGACGTGCCCTCCGCCTACGTCACCTTTTACCGCGGCGGCGCCCTGCGGCGCAGCCTCATTGCCTTGTTCTCACCCGGCTGGAACTCCGGCTTCTGGCTCACGCTTGTCCTCGCGGCCATCGTCACGGCCTTCATGATGCTCACCGGCGGCTCGGACCAGGCGCCTTACTTTCTGCTCGGCACCTGCTCGGTCTGGATGGTCAGCGCCGTCATCCAGATCCTGCCCACCCGCCACTCGCATGATCTCCTGCCCATCTTCCTCGGCATGTTTGCCCTGATGTATCTCATCACCGGCATGTTCTCCGCCCTCGGCATCATGGTCGCGGCCAGCGCGGACCAGCAGCCCTGGCTTCTCGCTGCCCTGCCCACCACTGCCGCCATCGGCGCCTCCAACATGTCCGGCGGTGCCGAGCAGGAGCGCTTTTTGCGGATCTCTTTGTTATGCGCCGCCTTCTGGCCCGTCCTGCATGCCCTCCTCAGCATGCGTGCCTGGCGCAGGCTCCGCCCGGTTCGTGAGGAAGCCCGCCGCCTCGCTGAAGATCGTGCTGCTTCCAGCCACGCATGACCACCCCGCTGCCAGCCCTGCGTGATTTCAGCGACCGCCTCAGCCCGATGGTCGTCAAAGAGATGCGCCAGGGCCTGCGCACCCGCTTCTTCACCGCGGCGCTGATCTTGTTTCACGTCGTGTTAGGCTGTTTGATGATGGCCTATGTCAGCTCTCTCGATCACCGGCAGATCCATGAGATGTTCTGGACCATCATTTCCGTGACTCTCCTCGCCGTGCTGCCCAGCCGGGGCTTCGATGCCCTGCATGCCGAGATCAAGGACGGCACGCTCGACACACTCCTGCTCACCGGCATGCCTTCCTTCCGCATCGTCTGGGGAAAGTGGGTCTCGCTCTTCAGCCAGACGCTCCTCGTCACAGGCTCTCTGCTGCCTTACATGATCGTGCGCTACCAGTTCGGCGGCGTGGAGATCGTGCGCGAGCTGATTTCACTGGCTGCGCTGGTGGTGGGGTCGGGCCTTGCCACGGCGTCTTTGGTGGGACTTTCCTCTCAGAGCCTCAAGCTTGTGCGCCTGCTCGCCGCAGCTCTCACGGGCATCGGCGTTTTCGCCATCGGCATCTTCGCTTATTTCACCGCCTGCAATCAATCCGCCGGCCAGGAGGTGGTCCGCGCCCTGACAGCCTATGGCCTGCCGGCGGCCATCGCCATCCTCCTCTGGCTCCTGCTGCTCGCTGTCTACCTCGGTTATGTTTTCCTCGGCGTGGGTTCCGCGCGTCTCCCCGGCCTGCCTGACAGCCACGCGCTCGTCAAACGCAAGGCGGCGTTCGTCATGATGATCGTCCTGGGCGCGGTCTCCTGGTGGATCCATCTGGCCAGGCCCGGCGGTCTGTCCGGCTACAATGCGCAAAATGTCATTGTCTGGGCCAGTTTTTTGCCATCCCTTTTGTTAGTCATGCTGCTTGGCATGGACCTCTGCACTGAAGAGGTTCCTCCAGCTTCACCCGGCCGCTTTTCCTTCCTCTCCCGGCCAGGCTGGCCCTCAGGTGTTTTCATCATCCTTGGCCTCTCGGTCTCACCCATGCTCAGCCATGAGGCGTTGCTCAGCACCACCACCCGCTCGTCGAGCCTCATGTCCTGGCATTTCACCACCAGTTTCCTGATCGCTTGCCTGCTTCCCCTCTGCCTGCCGACCGGACCTTGGCTCGCCAGGATCTCCCCGCTCAGCCGGTGGTGGCTGGTCCAGATGGTCTTGGGCATCCTCGGCTTCCTCCTCGTCGCGACTGCGGAGGCTGCACGCTCGAGCGACCGCATCTTCTTCGGTTACCTGGGCCTGGTCACACCCGTCACCAGCTTGTTTACCACCATCGGTGTCCGGACTGCAGACCGCGAATCCATCTCCATGCTGGGCATTGTTGCCAACAGCGTCTGGATGCTCATCGCGGTCCTCTTCGCCTGCGGTCGTCTGAACCGGCACCGCCGTGAATGCGCCCTCCTGAACGACCACGAACCTTATGCGTGACTCCCCTGATCAACTCCGCTCTATCCAGGCGCATGCTCGGGGCTGGGCACGTGTGCTCAAACTGCCCTTCCGCCAGCAGCGCTGGCGCGGCCAGACCGGCGAGTTCGCCGGCACCGGCACGGGCAGCAGCCTCGACTTCCAGGACCACCGTGCCTACATGCCAGGTGATGATCCGCGCCAGATCAACTGGCAGGCCTATGCGCGCACCGGCAGCTACACCATGAAGCTCTACCGCGAGGAGGTGCGCCCGCTCGTCGACATCATCCTCGATGCTAGCGAGTCGATGTTTGCCTATCCAATAAAGGAACAACGCTCGCTCGAACTCCTCACCTACATCGTCGAAGCCTCGCTTCAAACCGGTGCCACCGTACGTGCCTTCGCCATGCGCGGGGCTTCTCACATCATGCTCGAGGTCGATGCCCTCGTCTCCGGCCGCTGGACCCAGGAGCTCGCCAAACTCCCTGCCACCTCGGCGGGCGATGCCCCCGCCCTCTCACGCCTGCCTCTGCGAGCCGGAGCCATGCGCGTGCTCATCAGTGATCTGCTCTTCCCGGCTGAGCCCGAGCCCACGCTCGCCCCGCTCAGTGCCCGCAACGGTCGCGGCCTCGTCTTCGCTCCCTTCACGCAGCAGGAGTCCGCCCCCTCCTGGGAAGGCAACTACGAGTTCATCGATGCCGAGACCCAGCAGCCTCACGAGCACCGCGTGGAGTCGGATGTCCTGCAGCGCTACCTCCACGCCTACTCACGCCACTTCGACCTCTGGAAAAATGCCGCCGCCAAACACGGCATCGCCCTCGCTCGAGTAAGCGCCGAGGCCGACTTCCTCACCGCCCTGCGCACTGAAGGCATCATCACCAATGCGGTCGAGGCCGCTTAGGTTCACGAAGGATTCTGCCTTCTCGCACCGATCTATCCCACCAACCACCGCCATGAATACCCAACCTGCCACGCCCCTGTCACGTCGTCGTTTTGTCGGAGGAGCCGGACTCGTCGCCGGCACCATGATCACCCGCCCCATCTTCGGAGCCGGTGCACCGAGCAACAAGCTCAACGTCGCCCTCATCGGCGTCTGGGGCCGCGGCCTCGCCCATTATGACTCCATCGCCGAGGAGAATGTCGTCGCTCTCTGTGACATCAATGAAGCCCGTTTTCCCGATGCACTGAAGCGCTTCCCGAATGCCACCACCTATGTCGACTGGCGCAAATGCCTCGACCACAAAGGTCTCGATGCCGTCGTCATCTGCACGGCCGACCATACGCATGCCTTCATCGCCAACTGGGCGCTCAAGCGTGACCTCCATTGCTACTGCGAGAAGCCCCTGGCCATCACCGTGAACGAGGCCCGCACCGTCCGCGCCACCTGGGAGACCAAGAAAGGCAAGCTCGCCACCCAGGTGGGCATGCAGCGCCATGCGCAGCCTAACTTTAACCGTGTCAAAGAACTCATCCGTGATGGTGCCATCGGCGAGCTGAAGGCTGCCTATGCCTGGGGCAACCGCAAGATCCCGAAACCCGGCTATGCTCCTGAGGAAGGCGCGCCGCCGAAAGGCTTCCATTACGACCTCTGGCTTGGCCCATCGCCTTATCATCCCTACAACCCCTCCTACTTTTCTGGTGGCGCAGGCGCGAACTGCCTTTCCTGGAACATGTTCTGGGACTTCGGCGCCGGCCAGATCGGCGACATGGGCAGCCACACGATGGACCTACTCTGGAATGCCGTGGATGCCAAGCTCCCCACCTCCGCCGATGCCAAGGGCGAGGCCATGAACTCCGATGTCACCCCCGTGGAGTGCGAAAGCCACTTTGAGCATCCTGCCAATGACTGGCGCGGCCCCATCACCATCAGCTGGTATCAGGGCGGCGCCATGCCCCGCTCGCCGAAACCCTTCATCGACCTCACCAAGATCGGCCACGGCGCCATGTTCAAGGGCACCAAAGGCTTCCTCATCGCCGACTTCGACTCGCGCATGATCCTGCCCTTTGGCGATGACGCCGATCTGACCTATTACAAGCCGCGCACCCAGGAGACCGTGCTCCCGCCGCTCGGCCACTTCCAGAAACAGTGGTTCGATGCCTGCCGCAACCCCTCCATGAAGACCGCCTGCGACTTCGGCTACAGCTCCGAGATGATCGAGCAGATGCTCCTCGGGTTGGTTGCCTACCGCGTCGGCAAAAAGATCAATTACGACGGCAAAACCGGCACCAGCCCCGACACCCCCGAGGCCAACGCCTTCATGACCAAAGCCTACCGCGAAGGCTGGAACATCGACGGCTGATTTCTCGAAAAACCCTGGTAGGGACGAGCTGTGCTCGTCCCACTTGTCCGTGGGCGAAGGGGGCGCGGAGCCGATCCGCGAGACACCCCGTGCTCTCGTCCCACCAGGAGCACCTGCGAACACGCATCCAAAGCCCTCCATCCGCCCTTGCCAGCAAGAGGCGGCGGTCTAATCTGCATGCCCGTTTAATCCCCAACCCCCATCAGATCATGTCCGATATCGCACTCGCCAAAGGCGAAAAATTCCTCGAAGACAACGCCAAGAAAGAAGGCGTGACCGTCACCGCCAGCGGCCTCCAGTACAAAGTCATCACAGAAGGCACCGGCAAGAGCCCGAAAGCCACCGACACCGTGGAAGTCCACTACGAAGGCACCCTCCTCGACGGCAAGGTCTTCGACAGCAGCTACAAGCGCGGCCAGACCATCGAATTCCCCCTGAACCGCGTCATCGCCGGCTGGACGGAAGGCGTGCAGCTCATGAAGGAAGGCAGCAAATTCCGCTTCTACATCCCCTCCAAGCTCGCCTACGGCCCCCGCGGCGCCGGTCGTGACATCGGCCCCAATGAGGCCCTGATCTTCGACGTCGAGCTCTTCAAGGTGAAGTGAGTTTTTGAGCTTTATCCGCCGGGCAGGTCCGATCCGTCCTAAATTTTGTCGTTTCGCAGAAAAGGACGGATCGGTATAAAGCGGGGTCTCACACCTCAACCACCATGCCCAAAAAGAAGCTCAACATCGCCGTCGTCGGCCTCGGATTCGGGGCGGAGTTCATCCCCATCTGGCAGCGTCATCCCGACACTGTTTGTTACGCCATCTGCCAGCGCGACCCGAAGAAGCTGAAGGCCATCGGTGATGCCTTTGATGTGAACGTGCGCTACACGGACTTCAAGGAGATGCTGAAGGACCCGAATATTGATGCAGTACACATCAATTCACCGATTCCAGATCATGGCTGGATGTCCATTGAGGCACTGAAAGCCGGCAAGCATGTGGCCTGCACCGTGCCCATGGCCACCAGCATCGAGGACTGCAAAAAGATCTGCGACCTCGTCAAAAAGACCGGCCTCAAGTACATGATGATGGAGACCGTGGTCTATGCCCGCGAGTTCCTCTTCATGAAGGAGCAGCATCAGAAGGGCAAGCTCGGCAAGCTGCAGTTCCTTCAGTCCAGCCATCAGCAGGACATGGACGGCTGGCCAAACTACTGGCCCGGCCTTCCGCCCATGTGGTATGCCACGCACTGTGTCGGCCCTGTCGCCGCACTGGCTGGCACACCGGCAGAATACGTGAGTTGCTTCGGCTCCGGCACCATCCGCCCTGAGTTGGCGAAACAGTATGGCTCTCCCTTCGCCGTCGAAACCGCGCATGTGAAATTCAAGGGCAGCGACCTCAGCGCCCGCGTCATTCGCAGCCTCTTTGACACCGCACGCCAGTATCGCGAAAGCATCGACGTCTATGGTGACAAGGCCTCCATCGAATGGCCGCTGGTCGAGCATGAACCGCTCGTCATGCACACCGCGAAGCTTCCCGAACACAAGATTCCCAAGCTCGTCAAAGCCCCTGACTACGCGAAGCTGCTGCCGAAGAGCATCCGCGACTTCACCACCAAGGGTGTCTACGATCTCGGCAAGAAGACGCATCTCAGCTTTGTGCAGGGCAGCGGCCATGGCGGCAGCCATCCGCACCTCGCACACGAGTTCGCCACGGCGCTAGTCGAGGATCGCGATCCCTTCCCGAACGCCAAGCAGTCTGCCAACTGGACCTGCGTGGGCCTCTGCGCTCATGAGTCCGCCATGGCAGGTGGCAAAATCGTCAAACTGCCCGCCTTCACCGTGTGATGCATCTCTGGAAATCTAACGTGCCTTTTTCACGTTCTGATTTCCTGCCGATGACACCACCCCTTTTCCCGATCCCCGACACTCGTTTCCGTTCCCGCCGCAGCTTCATCACCGCTGGCACAGCCTCGCTCGCCGCCGCTGTCCTGTCTCGTGAGTATGCGCGCGGAGCGGTGGTGAGCTCGCCTAAATTTCCGAGCTATCCCTTCACGCTCGGTGTCGCTTCCGGAGATCCCACGGACACGGGCGTCGTGCTGTGGACACGCCTCGCGCCATCACCTCTTGAAGGTGGTGGCATGGGCACAGAATCTGTCGAGGTCTCCTGGCAGATTGCCGAGGACGAAGGCATGTCCAAAGGGGTGCAGAAAGGCACCGCCATCGCCACACCTGACTGGGGTCACTCCATCCACATCGAGGTGGAAGGCCTGCAGCCTGAGCGCTGGTACTGGTATCAATTCAAAGCTGGCAGCGAAGTCAGCCCCAAAGGCCGCACCCGCACCTTCCCGGCCGCGAAGACCCTGCCTGATCGTGTGCGTTTCGCCGTTGCCTCATGCCAGCACTATGAGACCGGCCTCTTCACCTGCTACGAGCACATGGCGCGTGAAGATCTCGATCTCGTCATCCATCTCGGTGACTACATCTATGAGGACGGCGGCATCGACAAACGCGTGCGCAAACACGTCGGCCCGGAGATCATCACGCTCGATCACTACCGCAACCGCCACGCCCAGTACAAAACCGATCCCGCGCTTCAGGCCATGCACGGTGCCGCGCCCTGGCTCGTGACCTGGGACGACCATGAATTCGACAACAACTGCGCGGGTGATATCTCCGAGCACCCCGAAGTGCAGAAGGCCGATTATCTGAAGCGCCGCGCCGCAGCCTATCAGGCCTACTACGAGCACATGCCACTGCGCCGCGCTGCCATGCCCAAAGGCCCTGACATGCTGCTCTACCGCCGCGTGCCCTACGGCCAGCTCACGGATTTCCACGTGCTGGACACGCGCCAGTATCGCACCGACCAGCCCTGCGGAGATCACACCAAGCCCCAGTGCCCGGAAGCACTCGATCCTAATGCCACACTGCTCGGCGCCATCCAGCGAGACTGGCTCTTTGAGAACCTCGCCAAGTCACCCGCCACCTGGAACGTGCTCGCCCAACAAATCATGATGGCACGCGTGGATCGCACCGCCGGCACAGAAGCCGGTTTCAGCATGGACCAGTGGCCTGGTTATGAAATGGAGCGCCGCAAGGTGCTGAAGTACATGCACGACCAGCGTGTCTCCAATCCCGTCGTGCTTACTGGCGACATCCATTCCAACTGGGCCAACAACCTCATCGCCGATTTCGACAACCTCGACTCCAAAGTCGTCGCCACCGAGTTCGTCGGCACCTCCATCAGCTCTGGCGGCGATGGCATCTTGAAACCGAAGACCCTCGACTCCACCTACGCCGAAAATCCCTTCGTCAAATTCCACAGCCCCGAGCGCGGCTACTTCACCTGCGAAGTCACCCCCAAGCTTTGGACCACCCACTTCCGCGGCGTCGAATACGTCTCCAAACCCGGCGCCCCCGTCCACACCCGCGCCTCATTCACCGTCGAAGCCGGCAAACCAGGACTGCAAAAGGCGTGAGCCTCCTGCAGTCCTCTCAGTCACACTTGGTTAGGCGCCAGCGATGATCGCCTTCAGCTCATCCAGCGCCTGCTTGGTCCGGGCGATGCCATCCTTCTCGCTGTGCTTCGAGCCTTCATACTCGATGCCGATGTAGCCGTTGTAGCCAGCCTTCACCACGATGTCGATCAGGCGCTGGTAGTCGAGCGTCATCTCGCGGCCTTCACGGCGGTCTTCAGTGTAGAATTTGCCAGCACCCGTGTCCCAGTCATAGGCCTTGGCGCTCATGCCCTTCTTCACCCAGGGCATGAACTCGCGCAGGCCCTTGTAAGGATTGTACAACTCGCCCTTCGCACGGTCCGTGTAGAAGTTGCCGAAGTCTGGAAGAATGCCGACGCGCTTGTGATCCGCCGCCTTCATCACACCCGTGAGCCAGAGGCCATTGCTGGAGAGGCCACCATGGTTCTCCACCACCACAAAGAGACCGCGCTTGTCAGCCTCTAGGCACAGGCGGTGCAGGCCATCCGCCGCGAGCTTCATCTGCTCTTCAAAGCTGAGCTTCGCATCACTGGCCGCATTCACGCGGATGCTGTGGCATCCCAGAGTCACCGCCGCATCCAGCCACTTCAGATGGTTCTCGATCGTCTTCGCACGCTTCGCATCATCGGCATCACCCAGGTTGCCTTCGCGGTCGCACATGATGAGCAGGCCCTGTACGCCTTCACCTTCCTGGCGCTTCTTCATCTCGCCCAGGTAGGCCGCATCCGTGGCCTTGTCGAAGAACATCTGGTTCACATACTCCACGCCATCGATGCCGAAGCTGCGGGCGATCTTGCAGAAGTCGAGATGATCGATCGGCTCCGCGCCATCACGCTTGAACATGCCTTTGTTCAGCGACCATTCGGCAAGCGAGATCTTGAAGGGCTCTTTCTTGTCAGCAGCGCGGACAGTGCCAGATGAAACCGAGGCGGCAAACGCAGCGGAGGCGAGCTGGAGGAAATGACGGCGGGAAGGGGTGGAGGTGGTCATGAGGAGTTTTGCAATCTGCCACGGAATCCGGGCGCAGCGCAAGCATGAGACGCGTGTGTTGAGTCTGCCTGATGTAAAAAGCTCGTCTGCAAACCACCAGCGCAAGGGTTTCTCCTGACGCCCCGTTCTCTCCCGCCACGGCGACCACCTCGCCGCGCCACCACAACCTCCAAAAAAATGGCCGAGATGACTCCTCCTCCTGTTCCCGCTCGTCGTCGTTGGCGACTCCTCCCGGCCCTGCTGGCCACCGCCTGTGCATTGACCACTCCCGTCCACGCGGATGACAAGGACATCACCTGGCTCATCAACTATGACGGCAAAGCTCTGCCTGATTCCACCTGGAAGGTCGTCGGCACTCCCAAGTCCAGCATCACTTCTGAAGGTTTGAACTTGGTCGATGACGGCACAGGCATCGGCCACTTCCGCACCGCATGGAAAGCGGAGCCCGCCCAAGAGATCATCGTGGAAGCTACGGTCAAAGTACTGACCACCACAGGCTCGGTTAAAGGCAAGACCACCTCATCCCTCTGGCCCTGGCGTGATGGCGCTCCCATCTCCATGCTCGTAGGTGATGGCAAACATGAGGAAGGTCTCGTGCTTTTCCCGAATCAAGCCACCAGCCACACGGACCGCTTCATTCCGATGGACACGACGAACCGCTTTCACACCTACCGGCTCGTGATTCGCGGCAGCGACATGAGCATGTTGGTGGACGATCAGACTAAGGTGGAAGGCCAGAATGCTTTCTGGAGAGCCGCGAGTTCGGCAGAACCCTTCATCCAGTTTGGCTCCAGCTCTGAAAGGGCCACGGGCAGCGCCATCTGGCAGTCCGTGAAGCTCGGCGTGCGCAAGATGACCACAGCTCCGAAAGCAGATCCCATCAAGCTGACTATCAGCGAACCCTGGCTCATCGAGCGTGAAGATATCAGGCAGACACGCCCCTATCTTTATGACATGGGCAAGGGCCTGCTGCTCATGAGCGCGGCACAGGGGAAAGACTTCTTCTACGAGCCCTATGGCCTGCTGAAGTCCACCGATGCTGGCAAGACCTGGACACCCATTCCCGGTCTCGACAAAGTGGACACCACACCCCTGCCATGCCTGCGCCGTCCCGATGGCAGCATCCTCGCCGTATCACGCTGGACACGCCTTCAGCCTGATGGATCCGTCACCGGCAAAACCGTGCATCTCAATGCCGATGCCACCAGTTTCACGATGATCGACAATGTCATTCATCTGCCGAAGCAATATGCCAACGAGGTCAAAACAGATCAGACCATCTGCGAACGTCACATCTGGAATGATACCGATGGCGGTGTGACGATGGTCCTCTGGTCACGCAAAGGTGTGAAGCGCCCCGATGGCCGCAACAACACTGAGCGCTGGTCCCACCTCATGCGCAGCACGGACGAAGGCAAGACCTGGAACTACTTCTCCACCGTCGGCCCTGGCGGCGAGCCATCCGTGGTGCGCCTCAGTGATACTGAGCAAACCGCAGTCATCCGTGGTGATCGCGATGCCTGCATGAAGCAGATGTTCTCCAGTGATGGCGGCAAGACTTGGAGCAAGCCCATCGCGCTGGAGGTTGGCAAGGTGCTGCCGGATCTCTTTCTCATGAGCAACGGTGTGCTCGCCTGCAGCTATGGTCGCCCCGCAAGCTGTCTCATGTTCAGTCTCGATGGCGGCAAGACCTGGCCCTCGCATCATGTCCTCTCGGAGAAGGTCGGCTTCAACTACACCAGCATCCGCGAGATCAGCCCCGGCAGGCTTCTCTACATCCACGATGCACCCAAGATGAGCGGCATCTATGTGGATGTTGAACGCGTGAAGTAACCCCGGCCTCAGCCTCCACTCCAAAGCTCATGCGCAAGCTGCATCTCGCTTATATCTCACTTTTGGTTACGCTCGGCCAGATCATGGCGGCGGACACTGTGACAGACATCGGTGACCGCCTCGAGATCTTCGTGGACCGTGCGCTCATCGACACCATGGAGGGCACGACACTGCAGCTCGGCCAACCACGACCCGAGGAAATCAGCCTGAAGTTCGATCAGCCATGGGAGAGCAATTTTTCAGCCGCCTATATGACCGTGATCAAAGATGGAGGCACCTACCGGCTTTACTATCGCGGAGGCACCAAGGAGCCGAGCACGATGGTCAAGGCCGGAACCGAGGTCACCTGCTACGCGGAGAGCCAGGACGGCAAGACATGGGTGAAGCCAAAGCTGGGCCTCGTCGAGTTTGAAGGCAGCAAGGATAACAATATCATTCTCGGCCCCACCAAGCTTCGCTCCTCGGTGAATTTCACCGCCATGCTCGATGACCGCCCCGGCATCCCCGCAGCGGAGCGCTACAAAGGCGTGGGCTCTGGAAACGGCCGCGAAGAAGGGCTCATCCGCTTTGTCTCGCCCGATGGCATCCATTGGAAGGTCTACTCCGAGGAGATCATCTTCGCGGGCTACAAGCTGGATTCGCTCAATGTCGTGAGCTGGCTCCCCGCGGAGCAATGCTACGCCATCTACATGCGCGCCTGGAGCGAAGGTGGCACGCCGGGGAACCTCAAACCAAGAGATGCTTATCGCACCATCGGTCGCGCCACATCGAAAGATTTCAAGACTTGGTCGGAGCCGGTGCGCATGCAGTTCAAGGACGAGCCAAAGCCCCGCAATCTCTACTCCAACGCCACGATGCCCTATTTCCGCGCGCCCCATGTCCTGATCTCCATGCCGCATCGCATGGTGAGCGAGGAAGTGGTGCCGCGTGCCGAGCTAGAAGCCTACAAAACCGAGATCCGCGCCATCGCCAATTCGATCGGCGATGTACTGCTCATGTCTTCACGTGACGGCACCACCTATGACCGCGCCTTTATGGAGGCCTTTGTACGCCCAGGCATGGAGCGCGGTGCCTGGCATGCCCGCAGCCTCTTTGCTTCCATGGGCATCGTCCCGACCAGCGCTGACGAGATGTCCTTCTATGTCTCCACCAACTACGGCATCCCCTCACATCAGATCCGCCGCTACTCTCTGCGGACCGATGGCTTCGCCTCCGTCCATGCGGGTTATGTCGGTGGCACCATGATCACCAAGCCCATCATCTTCAGCGGTGACAAACTGGTGCTCAACTACTGGACCTCCGCCGCAGGCATCATCCGCGTGGAGTTGCTGGATGAAGCAGGCAAGCCCCTGCCAGGATATCAGATCGGCGACTGCGCCAAGATCATCGGCAATGAACTCAAGAGAATCGTGACCTGGAAAGACAAGGACAGCCTGAGTGACTTGATCGGTAAGCCCGTGCGTCTGCGCTTCCGCATGACTGATGCGGATCTGTATTCCTTCCGTTTCGAACGTTGAATCTCCGACTCATGCACAGCAACGATTTCATGAAACGCATCCTCGCCCTTCTCAGCCTTTCCACCTGCGCCGCCCTGCACTCGGCGGACACATTTCTCGTTCAAGATGGCAAGCCTCAGGCCGAGATCATCCTCGCTGAAAAGCCAGCACGCATGGCCAGACTCGCGGCCAGGGAACTTCAGGCCTATGTGCAGAGAATCAGCGGTGGCAGACTGGAAATCGTCACGGAACCACATGCGGGCAAAGTGCCAGTGTATGTGGGCGTGAGCCGTTTCACGGAAGAGCTCAAGCTCAGCACCCAGGGTCTGAAGAATGGAGCCTTTCTCATGGCTTCCACTCCACAGTGGCTCGCCCTGCTCGGACCCGATGAGGACTTTGTGCCCATTGAACCCTGGGGCCGCGACAGGAGTGTGAAGGAGACAGCGCGTGTGAATGCCGAGTTCGACAAGATCACGGGAGACACGTTCTGGAATAATTACCGCGAGTTGAATGCACGCTATCACAAGGAGCTCGATGTCTGGGACTACGATGATGCCGGCACACTGAATGCCGTGCATGAATACCTCCGCAGTCTTGGCGTGCGCTGGTTTGCTCCTGGTGAGCTGGGCGAGGTCGTGCCCGAACAGAAAACACTGCCACTGCCGGAAGTGAACAAAACGGTGAAGCCTGACTTTGGCATGCGCCGCTTTACCTTTTACACAGACCACACCGGCATTGGTGACAAAGGCATCTGGTGCTTCCGTCTAGGTTTGAACAATGGGCACAAGATCGGCGGCATCACCCAGATCTGCCATGGTATCAAGTTTGTGCTCATGCGGGATGAGATGAAGAAGGCGCACCCGGAGATGTATCTGCTCACCGGCGGGAAACGCGACACCACCACCAAGGGCAGCGGCTATCCGGATCTCACCTCGCCTCTGTTCTTTGAAAAGCACCTCAAGTTCTCACGTGCCATGTTCGATCACTTCCAGGAGCCCATGCTCAGCATTGATCTGGTGGATGGCTACGGCGGCATGACCTCCGATGACCCAAAGTGGATGGCGCAGCTCACCCCGGAGCGCGGTTGGCCGGGCAGCATGTCTGACCATGTTTTTGGTTACCTGAACCGCGTGGCGCTGGAGCTGAACAAGTCACACCCGGATCGTCTTGTCAGTGGTCTGGCCTACAGCGGCTACAAGCTGCCGCCGGAAAAGATCGAGAAGTTCAGCCCGAACTTTGTGCTCATCGAGACACGCCAGCGGCAGAACTTCTGGGACGATGCCAAGCGCAAAGAGCACCAGGACATGCGCGCGGCATGGACGAAGAAGCTCGCCGCTGACCGCTATCTCACCTGGGACTACAGCATCAATGCGGGCCCCGAGCAGGCCGGCCGGCCCGTGTATTACACCCAGCAGATCTCCCGTGATCTGCGTGAACTGAAAGGCCGCACCCTGGGAGAAATGATTGAGATCTACGATCACCCTGCCGCGAAAGCCGCCACCATGGGTTATGACCCGCTTTCCATCGAGCACCTGAATCTCTACATCACCTCCCGTCTGTGGTGGGATGCGGATCAGGATCTTGAGGCGCTGCTCGCTGACTACTTCACCACTTACTTCGGTCCCGCAGCCAAGCCTATGCGCGCCTTCATGGACTACTCCGAGGCCAACTGGATGCACATGGGCCAGGACGCGGAAAAAATCGGCCAGGCCATCACCTTGCTCGCAACAGCCCAGACAGCCGCGGATCCACAGAGTGCTCCTGGAAAGCGCATGCAAAAGATCGCCGAGATGATGAAGCCTCTCAAAGCCCTGCAGCAGCAACTCAGCCGCAAGCGTGAGAGTGATCTTGTGTATCGTGTGCTGGAGGCTCGTCAGACCGGTGGCAAGCCGCTCACCAGCCGCCCCTTCGATGGTCAGGTGCTGAAGGAGTACTGGACCGATGTGCGCTCCGTGAACCTCGCCAATCTCACCTCCACCGCACCTCACCGCAAAGCCGAGACCACCTTTCAAATTCAGCGTGAGGGCAGCATCCTGCACATCGGCATCATCTGCCACGAGCCGGACATGGCCGGGCTGAATGTCACCGCCACTGAGCCGGACGATGAGAAGATCCTCAATGGAGACTACGTGACGCTCCTCTTGGAGACACCCAGCCGCGCCTACTACGAGATCACCATCAATCCCGCAGGAGCCGTGTATGAAACAGATCACGCAGAAGGCGGCAAAGGAGTGAAGTGGGCCTCTGGAGCTCAATGCGCTGTGCATCGCGGTGAGAAGCTGTGGAGCCTGGAACTGCGCCTGCCCATCGCCGGTGAAGGAGCCTTTGTGCTGGATCCTCTCAAAGGCATCGATGGCTCGCAGCCGAAAGACTTGTTTCCCTGGCACTTCAACCTTGGTCGTCAGCGCGTGCGTGGCGCGAACATCGAGCGCACTGCCTACTCCGCCACGGGCAAAGATGACTTCCACGTGCCGGAGAAGTTTGGCAAGCTGTGGGGCAAGTGAGCACTCTTCCACTTCAAAACTCCATCAAAGGCTGAAACATTGATTTTGGTTCAAGCTACGTCGAACTGGCCCTCAGACACACCCACGGCATGAAGTCTATTCTCCCCCTCACTCTGCTTTGCCTAACCATCGCGTTGGCCTGGCGCTCCTTCGCCATCGAGCCTGCGCCGAACAAGCTTGTCGTACTGACCTTTGACGACTCCGTGGCCAGTCATGCGACCTTTGTCGGACCTCTGCTGAAGAAGCATGGCTTTGGCGCCACCTTCTTCATCACCGAGGGTTTTGAGTTCCTCGTGGACAAGACTCACTACATGACTTGGGGGCAGATCAAAGCGCTGGAGACGGATGGTTTCGAGATCGGCAATCACACGCGCAAGCATGCCGGTGTGACCAAGCAGAAGCCGGAGCAGCTCGCAGCCGATGTGGAATACATCGAGCAAAAGTGCGCAGAGCATGGCATCGCCAAGCCCGTGAGCTTTTGCTATCCCGGTTATCAGACCAGCGAGGCTGCGGTGAACCTGCTACGCGAGCGTGGCTACCTCTTTGCCCGTGCCGGCGGTGCCCAGGCCTTTGATCCCGTAAAGGGCGAGCCGTTGCTGATGCCTCAAGCCTTTGATGGCAAGCCCGAGAGCACGTTGGAACAGTTCAAGGCGGCTGTGGCACAAGCCAAAGACGGCAAGATCGCCGTCATGACCTTTCACGGCGTGCCGGACATCAAGCATCCCTGGGTGAACACAGATCCGGCCAAGTTTGAAAGCTACCTGCAGCACCTCAAAGACGAGGGGTGCACGGTCATCGCCATGCGTGATCTCACGAAGTATCTCGCTCCCAAGAAATCGAATCCATGAAGTCAGGCTTTGTTCATCATCTCCTCGTCGCAGCCCTGCTCTTAGCTCTTCCATGCTTCGCGCAGACCACCTCCCTCATCACGAATGGTGATCTTGAAACCATCCAAGAATCTGGCAAGCCCGCCGCGTGGGCTCTCGGCAAGGACACCACTTTGGAAAAGGAAGGCGAGAATCATTTCCTGCGCCTCAAGAGCCCGCAACCCGGCGCGAATGTGCTGGTCTATCGTTCCATCCCGCTGACACCGGACGTGAAGGCGCTCGAGCTCAGTTACAAGGCACGTCATGAAGGCATCAAGCGCGGCAAGAAGGCCTGGTTTGACGGCCGCATCATCATGAACTTCAAGAATGCGGCCAAGGGCGCGGTGAATCCATCGCCGAAGCCAGCTTCCTTCAATGGCACCTCCAAGGAATGGAAGACCAAGACCCAGCAGTTTCGCGTGCCTGAGGGCGCGGCCACGCTGGAAATACTGCTCACCCTCTTTGAAGCCGAGAGCGGCCAGCTGGACTTCGATGACATCACCCTCACGCCGATTGCCCTGAGCATCATCGAAACCGCCGAGGCCGAAGCGGCTGCCAAGGAAGCCGCACGCATCGCCGCGCTCCCAAAGCCGAAGCCGCAGATGCCGGTGGCCTTGCCCGAGCAGCTTCCTCCGCCTCTGCATGTCGCAGGCAACCAGCTTCAGACACCCGATGGCAAGACCGTCTGGCTGCAAGGCCTAGCTCTTCCGAGCATGGAATGGTCGGCAGGAGGCGAGAACGTCCTCAAGTCCATCGACAAAGGCCTGACCGACTGGAAGGCCAACTGCATCCGCCTCTGCCTGCGTGAGCATTTTTGGATAGGCAAGGGTCCGTATCAAAGTGACGGCGGCATGCGCTATCGCCAGCTCGTGGATGATGCCGTGAATGCCTGTGGCGCCAGGGGTGCCTACATCGTGCTCGACCTTCACGACTACCGCGCTCCCCAGCAGAAGCATGCGGATTTTTGGAAAGACATGGCCGCCAAATATAAAGACCATCCCGCCGTCATCTTTGAGCTGCTTAATGAACCTCATAACATTCCTCGGGAAGTCTGGCGCAATGGTGGTCCGGTTATCGATCAGAAGACCAAGAAGGATGTGGCCACGGAGAACAAAGAGGCGCTTGTGAGCTTTCAATCCATCGGCATGCAGAAGCTGGTGGATGTGATCCGCGAGACCGGCGCGAAGAACCTCATCATCGCGGGTGGTCTCGACTGGGGTTATGATCTCGGCGGCATACTAGAAGGCTTCGCGCTCGAGGATCGCGGCGGCAATGGCATCATGTATTCCAGCCACGTGTATCCCTGGAAGAGTGACTGGCAGGGCAAGTTTCTGGATGCCGCTGCGAAGCATCCCATCTTCATCGGTGAAGTGGGCGCGGATACCCAGCGCATGGAGTTCCTCCCACCCGAGCGCCAGGAAGATCCCGCCACCTGGGTGCCTGACATGCTCGGCATCATTCAGAAGCATCGCCTGCACTGGACCGCCTGGTGCTTTCATCCCAAGTCCACACCCCGCGTGCTGCTCGACTGGGACTACACCCCGACTCCTTTCTGGGGTGAGCCTGTGAAGCAAGCTCTCTCCGGCAAGACCTTTGAGACAAAGAAGCTGCGGTGATCAGACGTTGGTGAAGGTGCCGCATGACACGTTCATTCTTCCGCCACCTTCTTCTCGCCTCACTCCTGCCAGTCATCGCCTCAGCGGAGTCGTTCATCGTCAAGGATGGCAAGCCGAACGCAGAGATCATCATCGCGGAGAAGCCGGCGCGCATGGCACGGCATGCGGCGAACGAACTGCAGACCTATGTGGAGAAAATCAGCGGCGCGAAGCTGCCCATCGTGACCGCGCCGACAGGAGGTGATGCCATCGCCATCTATGTCGGCAAAAGCGCGCGCACGGACAAGCTCAAGGTCAGTGATGAAGGACTTCCGCATGGTGCCTTCCGCATGTTGTCTGGAGACAAGTGGCTGGTGTTGCTAGGACGCGATCATGACTTCATGCCAGCAGAGCCATGGCCGCACACGGCAGCAGACATTCAGCGTGTGCAGCGCGATTGGGATACGATCACGGGAGAGAAGTGGGGCATCGACACCAACTGGACCCAGCTCTTCAAGATGCATAACAAGGAGCTGGATGCCTGGGAGCAGGACGAGCGCGGCTCCGTGAATGCCGTGCATGAACTGCTGCGCAGCCTCGGAGTACGCTGGTATCTGCCCGGTGCCATTGGCGAGATCGTGCCGAAACGGGCAAGTATCGCGCTGCCAGTGGTGGACAAGACCGTGAAGCCGGACTTTGCCCTGCGTTACCCCTATCAATACGCCAAGCGATTCTACGGCAAAAGTGAAGAAGCACTCTGGCAGATGCGCCTCGGTGTGAATCAAGCACCTGATCTGATCGGTGTCGGCTACATCGCCCACGGCACGAACTACGTGCACATGCGGCCGGAGGTGATGAAGGCGCATCCGGAATACTACACGCTCGTCCGTGGTCAGCGCGATACCTCCGACCGCGGCAAGCCCTGCCTCTCCTCGCCTGGACTGCGCGAGGCGAACGTGAAGTATGTGCGCACCGTCTTTGACAAGCTGGGCGTGTCCACCACCTCGGTGATGCCTGCCGATGGCTATACCGCCATGTGCGAGTGCGAGCTTTGCAAAGGCAAGGAGACACCCGAGCGCGGCGGCTTTGGCCGCTTCTCCGACTATGTGTGGGAGTATGTGAATGAAGTGGCCAAGGAGGTCTACAAGACCCATCCAGACAAGAAGATCATCGCCATGGGTTATGGAGCCTCGGTGCTGCCACCCACGAAGATCGCGAAGCTCAGTCCAAACATCCTGGTGTGCCTGGCCCAAAGCCGTTCCAGCTTTCAGGAGAAAGAGAAGAAAGAGTGGATCACTGACCTGCGCCGTGAGTGGCTGACCAAGCTGCCTGAAGGCAGCAAGCAGTTCTGTGTGTATGAGTACTACCTGCATCCCCGCCAGGAGCGCGCCTTTGCCTTCATCCCGGTCTATTTCCCGCACGCCATCGCGGACGACCTCCGTGCGCTGAAAGGCATTTCGTTAGGCGATTACATCGAGGTCTATCGTGCGAAGGATCTGGAGACTTTTGGCGTGAATGCGCTGAACCTCTATGTGACCTCGCGTCTTTGGTGGGATTCCAGCCTGAACGTGGACGCGATGATCGATGAATACTGCCAGGACATGTATGGTCCCGCCAAGGAAGAGATGAAGACCTTCATCGCTCATGGTGAGGCCGCGTGGATGGACATGCTCAGCAAGCCGGACTCGATCACGCAGACCTTTGCACTGCTCGCCAGGGCTCAGGCAAAGGCGCCCTCAGGCTCGCTTTATGCCCAGCGCATCGCGCTGGTGGCAGACTACATCGAGCCTCTGATCGCGCGACGTGACCAGATGCTGCGCAGCGCGGATCGTGAGAATGCCCGCACAGTGCGCGTGAGTGATCGCGACGGCTCGAAGATCAAGATTGATGGCAAGCTCGACGAAGAGATCTGGAGCAAGCTCTCCGGCTATCAGCAGGGAGATCTCTTCGACTGCACCACCGGCAAGGCGGCGCGTGAAAGGAGCCGCATGGGATTCTTCTGGCATGACAACGCCATCTACTTCTCCATCCGCTGCCAGGATCGGGACATGAAGAACCTCAAGATTACCGGCACGCAGGATGATGACCCGCAGATCACTGAAGGTGACCATGTGCAGTTGCTCTTCGAAACCCAGTCTCATGTCTTCTACCAGATCGCCGTCGATCCAGCAGGACATGTGCTGGACGTGGATCATCATGAAGGGGCCAAGTCCACATGGTCTGCAGGAGCGGAGATCGCCACGCATCAGGAAGATGGCCTCTGGACCGTGGAGATTCGTCTCCCTGTGGCCGGAGACATGCAGGCTGCGGTCGATGCCCTGAATGGCGTCTCCGGCCGCAAGCCAGCGGGAACCTATCCCTGGTATTTCAATATCTGCCGCCAGCGTGTGCGCGGTGACGTGATCGAGCGCCAGGCCTTCTCGCCTACCCAAAAGTCCGACTTTCTGGAGCCTGCGAAGTTCGGTCGCATGAATGGCTATCTGCCACGTACCACCGCCTGGGATGATGAGAAGAAAAAGCGCGAGGCGAAAACGGAAAGCTCAACGAAGGAGTGAGGGTGGCTCAGGATCTCCAGGCAGCCAGATGTGGAGCTTGCGCAGGCCGGGAGACTCTTCATCGCGGTGCTGCAGTTGCTTCACATCCGGCACCTGCCAGAAGGAACGATGCTCCGCAGCGGTGCCGGGGACCTTCACGAAGGAAAGTTTCTCCACGCTCGTGGTCACGGGCTCATCACGACGACCTTGGCGACACCAAGGATTGAGCCAGGCAAAGGCTATCACTTCCTCACTGCGCAGATCGTCATGATTTAGAAAACGGTCACGCATGCTCCCCTGGCCATAAATGCAGGTGAAGTCCGCCGTGGGCAGCACCAGATGAGTCCACTCATCCGGCTTCAGGTAGCGGCGGGTTTGGTAGATGGCGAAGTTGAGATCCTTGCGCGCAGCGATGACGCGGTGCGTGAGGTTGTAGTCAAACCCAGGCCCGCCCTTCGCCCGCAGCTCGGCAGAGGGCTCGAGGCTCTCCCAAGGAAAAGCCTGCCCGTCCGCCGCGACAAAGACCAGGAAGTCCATGGGCACAATCGCACCGGCACCAACGAGCGAGTTGCTCTGGCCAGGTGCATGCACATTGATCGTTAGGCGAATGCCATTCGCATCAGCACCACTCGTGCGGACACCCGTGCATTGCACCTCCTCCGCCGTGGCCCCTTTGCACTCAAGCACATTCAGTCCCTTCAACCCCGAATCATTCACCTCAAGTTGCATGGGCTTGAAGCGCAGGTGCCTGGAGCGGATCCACGACTCATCAAACCACTCGGCCTCCGCCGCGGCCATGTAGAGATTGAAGACATGATCCAGCTTTCCATCCTCAAAAGTAACAATCTGCTTCACCTCCTGGACTTGTTCCGGCGCAAAAGACGCGAATGGCTTCCCCTCCCCCAGAGCCAGGATCTCAATGTCATCGATCAGACACTCACCCAAGGAATCCGGAGCCAGGAAGACTCCCACATCCTCCTGGGCCCAGCGGTTGTAGTAGTTGCGCGGCGCCTCCGTGCTGAAGCCAGACCGCCGATAGTTCCGCCACGTCGGATGATTGAGATGACAGATGATCTCCACCCATTCGAGTTTGGCAGACGCGTGGATCGTTTGCGGCTCTGAATAGACATCGCTATTGCCATAGTAGGCCGTGGGACCGCCGACATAGATGGAAACCTGGCCTGTGAGCACTTTCACACGGAGACGCAGAGCATCCGTCTCTGGTGGATAGTAAGGTGCGAGACGGAGGAATGATCCTGCACCTGCCGTGAATGCCTGCGGATCACTGACACACACACGCAGTGCCTTGCCGCTGCCCTCTGGAGTGACCTCGATGCTGCTCCAGGCACGCGCACGCTGCCGGAATTCCTCCGTCCAGCGGTGGATGTCGAGAAAGCCCTTCTGAAAAGTTCCCGTCGGAGCCGAGTCGAAATCTTCGACCATCCCGATCACTTTTGGTTCCGTGCCCAAAAGCGCTGCCATTCCCGACGCGGTCATGGCAGCCAGGAGGAGAGGTCGTGTCAGCGAATGCATGCAGGAGCTTTAATCGTCACCTGCATTGAAGGTTGATCATTCCCGCTCGTAGAAACGTGGCATCAGCATAGATAGCTGGGCCGGGCATTTCCTCAGATGACTGCCCGCCTTTTGCGAAAGACCAGCATGGCCAGGCCGATGCCGAGTAACACGGCGCTGCCGGGTTCGGGCACTGCGATGATGTTGTTGCTGTCCAGTGTCACCGCTCCATTCAGCGCATACAATCCGCCCTGGATTTCGGCCCCGGTGTTCAGCGTGATGTCCGCGCTTGCCAGAATATTGCCTGCGAAGTCGGAATTGGTACCGAGAGTCGCTGAGGAGCCGACCTGCCAGAAGATGTTAGAGGCCTGCGCTCCGTTGATCAGGTTCACCATGCTGTTTGAAGCGGTGATCAGGGTGGACCCTGCCTGAAAGATCCACACAGCATTCGAATCCCCCAGACCGTCCAGCGTGAGCGTGCCCGTCAGCCCGAAAGAGCTGGGATCGTTGTACACACCGGACGTGAGCGTGAGCCCGCCGAGGTCAAAAATAGAGCCGTAGGTGGTGGTGGGCGTGCGGCCTGCGGCGTCGTTGTAGGCCGAGATGAGATCGACCTTGGCGTCCTGCGTGATGGAATCCCCGCCGTGATTGACACCCGTCAGAGTGAGATTCGGCAGGCCAGTGATGGAGAGGGTGGGAAAACTGCCAATGTCCCCCTGGATGGTCGTGGGGCCGGTGATCGTGATGCCTGCCCCGGCGAGAACGCCGAAAGGCGCGGCGGAGTCCAGATCAACTGCCATTTGGGCTGAGGCTCCCCCGAGGGAAAACATTCCAAATGCTAGGATTAGGAGAGTTGGTGACCTGAGGGCTCCATTTTTTAGGAGCGATAAGTATGAAGTGGTTTTTCATGTTTTATTTATTTATCAAAATAATAGACGAATCTCTATAAATTACAATATTTAACATAACTTATTATAATTACCGCACTTTTAGCCTGGCTTCTCAGTTTAATGCACATGAAACGCCCGAGACCCATAAGGCAGGTGTCCAGCATCTCGCGTCTGCCACATTAAGGTGGAGCAAACCAAGCGGTCGTATCCGAATCAACCTGGATGAGTTGGCAGTGCCTTTCTACCGAAGCGCGGAACTTCAGCCGAGCATACCCGTGATTGACAAGCGATTCGCAGCAGGAAAAGGCATGCGCCCGAGCGTTTTGAAAGGTGATCCTCGCTCCAATCACCACCATGCCACGCCTACCCTGCTATCTCTCACTCCTTGCCTGCGCCCTAACCACCGTTGCATTTGCCCAGGAGCCCAAGTCTAACATCCCCTATGTGGAGAACGGTCATGCTCGTCATGTGCTTGATGTATACTCGCCCCCGAATGCGAAGAACCTGCCGGTGGTCTTCTGGATTCACGGCGGCGGCTGGCAGACCGGTGATAAGAAGAATGTGAATCTCAAGCCGAAGTGGTTCATGGACAAAGGCTTTGTGTTTGTCTCCATCAACCATCGTCTGCTGCCAGAGGTGGACATGGGCACGCTCATCGGTGATGTGGCGAAGGCCTTTGGCTGGATGGAGAAGCACATCACTGAGTATGGCGGTGATCCGAAGCGGGTGCTGGTAGGTGGCCATTCATCGGGAGCGCAGCTCGCGACCATCATCTGCACAGACGACCGCTATCTCAAAGCCGAGGGCGTGGGATTTGACGTGCTCATCGGCTGCGTGCCGGTGGATGGTGACACCTATGATGTGCCGGCGATCATCGAGACGGCGGAGACCCGACGCCGTGTGCATGGGCAGGAGCAAGCCAAGTTCGGGCACCGTGAGAAATTCGGCAATGACCCGGCCAAGCACAAAGACTTCTCCGCCGTGACCCACATCGCGAAGGGCAAGGGCATCCCGCCCTTCCTGATCCTGCATGTGTCTAATCATCCAGACAATGCGGCGCAGGCCTCCCGTCTCACCACTGTGCTCAAGGGCGCAGGCGTTTCGGTGATCAACTATGGCGCCAAGGACACAAACCATGTGAAGCTCAACAATGACCTCGGCCTGCCCGATGACCCAGCGACAGCCGAGCTTACCAAATTCGTCGCGAGCATTCTGAAGCGCTGAGAGGACTCACCTCATGAAAGCCCTGTTCATCACCCTGCTCTGTCTGGCTGGATCGCTGCATGCTTCAGATCTGCAAATCTCCACCTTCCAGGTGGATGCCACACCTCCACTAGGTTCGTCCTTGTGCAATGGCGGTGTGAAACCGGCGCAGGAGATCGTCACGCCACTGACGGCGCGTGGCGTGGTGCTGCTCGGAGCTGGCAAGCCCATCGTCTTGTGTGCCATTGATTGGGTAGGCATTGCCAATGAAAGCCATGATGCCTTTCGCGCAGCTCTCGCGGCGGCAGCGGACACTCCGGTGGAACGCGTGAGCGTCCACACGCTCCATCAGCATGACGCTCCAGGCAGTGATCTCGCCACGGAGGCCTTGCTGGCAGAGCACGGGTTGGCAGGAGTGTTCTCGAATCCTGAGTTTGATCGCGAGGTGATGAAACGCCTGGCTGCAGCAGTGAAGCCATCTCTGGCGAAAGCTCAGAAGTTCACCCACATCGGCCTCGGATCAGGCAAAGTGGAAGGTGTGGCCTCAAACCGGCGCATCCTCGGGGCAAATGGTCGCGTGGCCCTGATGCGCTTGAGCTCATCCAAGAGTGCCGAGGCTCAAACATCTCCTGAAGGAACCATTGATCCGCTCGTGCGGCTGATCTCTTTCTGGGATGGTGACAAGCCTGTCGTGGCCCTAACCTATTATGCCACTCATCCGCAGAGTTACTATGGGCAGGGATTTGTGAACTGGGACTTCGTCGGCGGGGCGCGTGAGCTGCGTGAGAAGGCACTGCCGGGAGTGGCTTGCGTGCACTTTGATGGAGCCGGAGGCAATGTGGCCGCCGGCAAGTACAACGATGGCGGCGTCGACAAGCGTCCCCTGCTCGCGCAGCGTCTCGCGAATGGCATGAAGCTCGCGTGGGAATCGCAGAAGAAGAAGCCCATCACCGCGGAGGATGTCCAGTGGGCCGTGAAACCCGTGACCCTGCCCGTGCGAGACACGTTGGTGGAAGCCGACCTCATGGCGAAGCTCAAGGATACGACGCAGAAGCAGGCTGAGCGCATTCGGGCCGCGCGCGATCTCAATTTCCTGCAACGCACGCGTGGAGGTCATCAGATTCCCCTGAGCTGCCTCACGTTAGGCCAGGCCAAGGTGCTGCACATGCCGGGTGAGCTGTTTGTGGAGTACCAGCTCGCTGCTCAACAAATGCGGCCCGATGACTTTATCGCCATGGCAGCCTACGGCGACTATGGGCCGGGCTACATCGGCACTGAGATCGCCTATGGCCAAGGAGGTTACGAAACGGGCATCGTCTCCCGCGTGGGTCCGCAGGTGGAGAAGGTGCTCATGGATGGCATGAGGAAACTGCTCAGTACTGCGCCTTGAGCCAGGCGTAGAAGCTGGTGCCGA
Organism: Prosthecobacter gellanilyticus; assembly: GCF_007992435.1. Taxonomy (GTDB): domain Bacteria; phylum Verrucomicrobiota; class Verrucomicrobiia; order Verrucomicrobiales; family Verrucomicrobiaceae; genus Prosthecobacter; species Prosthecobacter gellanilyticus. Next base: position 128,119 of record NZ_BKAG01000015.1, read on the forward strand.
TCTGCGCATAACCCACGGAGTTGGGATGCACGGCATTGTTCGCAGGATAGCCATCCACGGGATCGAGGTTCAGTTCGGTGGGCACCAGATAAATATTCTCTTTCTCGCGACCGCCGAGCTGGGTGAGCATGCGCTGAACCAAACGATGCTGGATGCGCTTCCAGCCCCAGCGTGGATACTTGTCCTCGTAATTGGCAGTGAAGGCTTCCTGGCGCGAATTGGGCGCGGTGGTCAGTCCGACAGCGAGCTTCGCATCCGGCGCGGCTTTGCGAAACTCAGCGAGCAGCTTCTCAGCGCTCTTCAGCACGTCCGTGATCCGCTGCTCGGGATTGTCCGGGCTCGCGGCAAAGCAGTCATTGATGCCTAACAAGAAGGTCACATTGTCCGGAGGCACGCCGCCGCAGTGCTCGGTGAAATAGCGCTTCAAATCAAAGACACCCGTTTTGCCATCCGCTGACGGGAAGATGAAAGGGCTGGTCGCCTTCCTTGCCAGCGGCCCCGCGGTATCTGTGGCAGCCACAGGGGCGAACTTGGTGAGGAAGTCACTCCACTTCCAGCCGCCATAGCCTTCATGAGCCACCCCAGGCTTCACGGCTGATGGCTTGTGCGTGCCGAGCATGGTGAGCTTCGGATTTCCAGGCAGCGCCATCAATCGGAAGATTTCGTTAGGGTACACCGAGCCATGCGTGAGGCTGTCACCCACCACCAGCAGACGCAGCGGCTTGTTCTCGCCTGCATTTCTCGGTGAAACATGCAGTGTCGTCTTGCCACGATCCACCTCCGCGCCTTTCCCGTCCTTGATGACGACCTCCAGCGGATGATCACCCACATCTTTGTCCGTCGCAGTTACGGTCCAGCGCTTCGTCTCGCTCGTCCCCACATCACAGGTGAACTCGAAGCGATAGTCCTCCGGCTTCTGCGTCAGCACGATGTTATCGTAATAAATACTGAGGGCAGCCTCCGGCACGGCATAGACGACCGGTGGCAGCGTGAGCTGGAGATCACCGGCATGTGCAGCGATGCTGCACACCAGAGCGAGGAGCAATGCGGGAAGTCTCATGAGGTAAAAATCAGATTTTCCAAGGGCCACGCATGGCGCGGGTGACCATGCCATTGGCAGCTTCATTGCCCTCAAAACGTTCTGTCTTCGGATCAAACTTCAAGGGCTGGCCAATCTTCGCGGCGATGGCGCCCATGTGGCAGATGGTGGCGGCACGCTGCGCGGCCTCCGCCGGCGCGGCGACCTGACCGCGTGAGAGCACGGCATCAATGAAATTGCGGTGATGATGCTTGGAGACAAAGAGCTTGGTGTCGCTGTCCTTGAGCTTGGTGCGCAGGATGTCCGTGTTGCTGGCTTTCAGCACCTCGCTCTCGCTGAAGATCCAGCCTTCGCTGCCAATGAATTTGGTGCCATAGGTGGCCTTGTCATTCGTGCTGAACATGGTGAGCTTCACCCCGTTCGCGTAGCGATATTCCAGGCGGAACTGCTCAGGCGCATTGTACAGACCTTTGTCGCGGCGCTTCACTTGGCTGGCGCTGACTTCGACCGGTGTGGTGTCATCCATGCCTGCGCCCCACTGCGCCACATCCACAAAGTGCGCGCCCCAGTCAGTGATGTAGCCAGGAGAATACTCGTCGATCCAGCGGAAGTTGAAGTGGCAGCGCGCCGCCGTGTAGGGCCGCTCCGCTGTGCTGCCCATCCACAGGTTGTAATCCAGATGAGCGGGCACTGCCTCCGGGCCTTCGAGTCCGGTGAAGCCGCCACGCACCGCAAAGGTTCCAGGCACACCGACTTCGATCTCCTTCAACTCACCGATGTAGCCATTGCGCACGAGCTCGCAGGCCATGCGCACCTTCATGCCAGAGCGCCGCCAGGTGCCGCACTGTAGCACGCGCTGGTGCTTCGTCACCGCATCACAGATGGCACGACCTTCGCCGATGCTGGCTCCCAGCGGTTTCTCCGAGAACATGTCCTTGCCTGCCTCCGCCGCGGCGATGGCGATGTGCGAGTGCCAGTGATCAGGCGTGGCATTCATGATGGCATCCACATCACTGCGCGCGAGCACCTCACGGAAGTCATTGTAGCAATCCGCCTTCGTGAGTTTGGCCGTCTTCATCGCACGATCCCGATGCTGCCCGTCCACATCACAAATGGCCACCACCTGCACACGCTCGTCGGCAAGGAAGGCATTCATATTGCTCGTGCCCTGGCCACCCACGCCGATGCAGGCGAGGCGGATCTTGCCATTGGGCGAGACAGCTCCAGCACGGCCCAGCACGGCGGCAGGAAGGATGAGCGGGGCTGCGGACTGGAGAAACTGGCGGCGGTTGAGTGAAGACATACCCAGAGGAGACGTCACGAACCCTGGGCGAGCCTGATTCATCCGGCGTGGAATTTAGTCAGTTTGTGACCTCTGGGTCCGTTTCTGAGGCATTCGAATGATTTCCGCCCGCCTCCCTGCCCTGCTGCTGATGATGTCCGCCTGCGCCTCGCCGGCGCCCATCCCCGCCATCCAGCCGTTTCTGGATCAGCACTGCATGGACTGCCATGATGCGGATGCCAAGAAAGGCGGGCTCGATCTGTCTGCCTTATCCACGGATGGCAATGATGCGGCCGCGCATAAGAAGTGGGTGCGTGTGTTTGATCTCGTCTCGACCGGCGAGATGCCTCCTGCCAAGAAGGAGCGGCCCAAACAAGAAGAACTCAAAAGCTTCATCGCTACGCTAGGCTCTGATTTGAATACCAAGCACATCGCGCAAAAGGGCACGGTGCTGCGCAGGCTGAATCGCAACGAATATCAGAACACCATCAATGATCTTCTCGGCGTGAACGTGAATGTCATCGATGCGCTGCCTGAGGATGGACGTGCGCATGGTTTTGACAACATCGGCGAGGCGCTCTCCATCTCCGGCATCCAGATGCTGCGCTACATGGAGGCAGCGGAGCTGGCCATCCATGCGGCCTTGAGCCAGGACACAAAGCCTGAGAGCACGATGCAGCGCGCCACTCTGGAAACTGAGCGCAACAAAGAGCAGATCGGCAAGCAATGGTTGAAGCGCGAGGATGGCTCCATCGTCGTCTTCAACAACGGCGGCTTTCCCAGCACGGTGATTCCGAATCTGCGCGCGACGAGCGCCGGCATGTACAAGCTGCGCGTCACGGGCTATGGCTACCAGATGGAAGAGCCGGTCGTGTATTCCTTGATCACCGGCAGTTTCAACTTTCGCAATGCGGACAACGTGACTCGTAGCTTCCATGAGCTGCCCGCAGGCAAGTCCAGCACGGTGGAAGTCACACTGTACCTCGCTCAAGGCAATGGCATCTGGATCAGCCCGCAGGGCCTGAACGGGCCGGATGGTCATTCACCGGTCAAGGATGGTCCGGACAAATACCCCGGTGAAGGCATGGCTTTTCAGGAGGTGACTCTGGAAGGCCCCCTCATCACCGAATGGCCCCCGCGTGGTCAAAAGCTGCTGCTCGGAGAGGCGAAGCTCAGGCAGCTCCCGCATGGGCTGCCGCCGTCACAGGCCTGGAAGGCCAGAAGCCCGGGCTTCAAACACCAATACACTGCCGACAGCGCGGATCCCGTGGGTGACTCACGCAAGCTGCTCTCCTCTTTTGTCACTGCGGCCTTTCGTCGGCCCGCCACGGCGGCGGATGTGGAGCCTTATGCCAAGCTCTTTGATGCTGAGTATGCCGAGAGCCATGATTTCCTCATCGCCATGCGCACCGCTGCCATCGCGGCTCTGTGCTCGCCTGAATTCCTCTATTTGAAGGAACCTGCGGGGAAGCTCGATGATCTGCAACTCGCCTCACGTCTCAGCTATTTCCTCGCCCGCAGTGCTCCGGATGCCGAGTTGCTCGCCGCGAAACTCACCCAACCAGAAGTGTTGCGTGCGCAAACCGAGCGCCTGCTCAAAAGTGAGTCATTGGACAGCTTCGTGACTGACTTCACTGATGGCTGGCTGAACCTGCGTGAACTTGAGTTCACCACCCCGGACAAGCAGCTCTACCCCGAATACGATGAACTGCTGCTCGACTCCATGCGCCGTGAGACACGCAGCTTTGTGACGGAGCTCATTCAGGACAATCTCGGCATCGCCAGTCTCATCGATAGCGATTTCGCGATGCTCAATGCACGTCTCGCACGTCACTACGAAATTCCCGATGTCAGCGGATTGGACCTGCGGAAGGTGAAGCTGCCGGCGGGGAGTCATCGCGGCGGCATCCTGACTCATGCGAGCGTGCTCAAAGTCTCGGCGAATGGCACCAACACCTCGCCCGTAGTGCGCGGTGTGTGGGTGAATGAGCGGCTGCTCGGCATCGAGCCGCAGCCACCGCCACCGGGCATCCCAGGTGTGGAGCCAGACATCCGCGGTGCCACCACGCTGCGTGAGCTTTTGGACAAGCACCGCAATTCAGAGACCTGCAATGGCTGCCATCGCGTGATCGATCCTCCAGGCTTCGCGCTGGAGAACTACGACGTCATCGGCGGCTGGCGCGAGCGCTTCCGCAGCATCGACAAAGGTGACCAGGTGAATCTCAGGATCGAAGGTCGCAAAGTTCGTTACCGCCTTGGGCCACCCGTGGATGCTGCCGGTGAGCTCAGCACTGGGGCCAAGTTTGCCAACCTCACCGAGCTCAAGCAGCTCCTGCTCGCCAGCCAGGATCGCGTGGCGAAGTGCGTGACGGAGAAGCTGCTGACCTTCGCCACCGGTCGTGAGATGGGTTTCTCAGACCGCGCGGAGATCGAGAAGATCGTGACACAGTCCAAGGACAGGAAACACACCACACGGGATCTCATCCACGCCGTCGTGCAGAGTGAGATCTTCCGCAGCAAGTAAGGCAGGTTTACGAAGATGCAGATCTTCGATGAAGCTTGAGGCTCTCCGAGATTGAATCCACAGCTAACCGTCAACCCTACTTCCGGCTCAGCTTGTAAAACAACCAGCCGCCGATGCCGAGGAAGAGCACGTTGGGCAGCCACATGATGAGATGCGGGAAGGACCCGGGCTTCTCATTCATCGTGTCTCCAAAGATGATGAAGCCGATGTACACCGTGGCGGTGATGAGGCTGAGCGCGAAACCCGTGGAGGTCTCACGTCGCTGCGCGGTCACTCCTAGCGGGATGCCCACGAGCGCGAAAGTGAGGCAGGCCAGCGAGAAGCTGTAGCGCTTGTTCAGTTCCGTGCGCGACTGCGAAAGATGCTTCGGCTCCATCTCCTTGCCGGTGATGACATCTTTTTTGACGGCCAGCTCTTCCCAGAGCTGGTCCGTGCTCTTCATGCTGGCATTCACCCTCACGGATTTGTCCTTCAATCGAGAGAGCGGGAAGGTCAGTGCTGTCTCAGCCGCCTTGATGAAGTCGATCTTCTGCAGCTTCTTGTCAGGCGCGAGGGCGTAGGACTCGATCTCCGCGTTGTAAAGCCTGAGAGTGAAGTCCAGCACACCCTCCTGCGTCTCGAGAACGGCACGCTGTGCACGCACGACCCGCTTCGCCTGCAGTCCCTCCAGCTCGATGATCTCCAGATTCTTCAGCTCACGGCCATCGCGCTTGCCCGTGTAGATGCGGAAGCCTGGCACACGATCCAGCACGCGGCCTTCCTGGAAGAGCGCTTCAGGGTTTTCGACCGCCACTTCGTAAAAGAGCAGCTTCATGCGGTTCTTTGCCGCAGGAGCCAGGTCCACATTCACCCAAAAGCAGACGCCCGAGAGCAGAGCGGCGATGATAAACACCGGCAGGCAGATGCGCGGCATGGACCAGCCGGTCATGCGCATGGAGACCAGTTCATTGTCCGTGGAGAGCCGCCCAAAGACCAGCAGGATGCCGGTGAGAAAGGCCCATGGAATGGTGAAGATGAGCGAAAACGGAATGATGAGGCCGATGAACTCCGCGATCACGGCGAACGGCAGCTTCGTGTCCCCCAGGAGCTCATCGAGCTTCTTGTACACATTCCCCAGCACCATGACACCGCTCAGCAGCATGACCCCCATCAGCGTGGCTGAGAGGACCTGCTTGCCGAGGTAGCGGTCGAAGATGCGGAGAAACATGCGGAGGAGGGGTTCCCGAGGTTCATAGGAACATCAGGAGGAGCTGGAGGGGGTGGGGTGTTCTTTAAAGCGAACCCGGCCCTCACGCAAGCCACACCCGAAGATGCAAAAGCGGCCTCACGCACGCTTCCACTCCGCCAGCACCTTGGGCAGCAGGCGATGCTCCTGCTCCTTGATGCGGGCATGGAGTTTTTCAGCGTTGTCCCCCACAAGGATAGGCACCTTCGCCTGGGCCAGGATGCGCCCGGCATCGATCTCGGCATTCACCAGATGCACGGTACAGCCTGTCTCCAGCTCGCCCTCATCCAGCACATCCTGGACGGCGGTGGCGCCCTTGTAGGCAGGGAGGAGGGAAGGATGCACATTGACGATCCGGTCCGTGAAGGCATCCAAAATGGGGCTTTTCAGGATGCGCATGAACCCGGTGAGCACCACCACGTCCACGGCCGCTTCCTTCAGGATCTCCGCCACCTTCTTCTGTGCCTCTTCGTCAAACCGGCGTGGATTCGCCCCGCCATGCACATGATGCACGGGCAGGCCTTCCCCCTTCGCGATCTTCAGGAAGCCGCTGTCGCCCTGGTCCGTAATGGCCGCCACGATCTGCGCGTCCAGCTCCAGGTTCTGGATGGAACGGATCAGCGCGCGCAGGTTGGACCCCTCTCCCGAACCCAGCACCCCCAGCCGCAGCGGCGGGGCCACACTCTCCGAGGAGGTCATCTTCTCGATGATCTTCGAGGTCGAGCGCCCAGGCACCAGGGACAGGATCTGGATCTGCGTGCCCGCCTTGTCCAGCGCGCCGCGCTCACCGGGGTCCAGAGACTCGGGCGTGTAGTCGCCACCTTTCGCGTAAATATGCGGACGGATGGCCTCGATCAGGCCCGTGGCACGTTTGTCGCTGAAAATGACCACACCATCCACGGCACGCAGGCCGGCCAGCACCTCGGCGCGGTCACGCTCGCGGTTCACGGGACGGCTGGGGCCCTTCAGCTCGCGCACAGAGGCATCGGAATTCAGACCCACGATCAGCGCATCTCCCAAAGCCCGGGCTTGCTGGAGATAGCGCACATGACCGGCATGCAGCAGGTCAAAGCAGCCGTTGGTGAAGACCACCTTCCCACCCGTCCGGTCCAGGGTATCCCGCAGCTTACGCGCTTCGGCAGGCGTCATGGGCATGTGGAGGGCTGGGTCGGACATAAGGAATAGGGCTGACTGTTTATTGAGCGGCCCCCCGGCTCTTGCAAGTTTGCACTGGGCCTGTTTCTGTCACCTTGCACGGGATTCGATCCCCCGTAACAAACCCCATGGCTGACGCATCCCCTCTTCATCCCGACCGCTGGTCCCTCGACTCCTGGTTCTCCGGCTTTGGCAAAGCCGACTACAGCGACTTCAAAACGAAGCTCGTCAGCGATGTCGAGGCTCTGAAAAACCAGGCCTCTGCGCTGGGGAGTGACCTGGCGGAAATCGCCCGCGTCATCAATGCGCTCGAGTCCTTCAGCGACCGTCTCGGCCACCTCTCCTCGTATCTCGGCTGCTTGTCTGCGGATGATGCCAATGATGAGGCCGTGAAGGCAGACGAAGCCTGGATCTCCACGCTGGATGCCGAAAGCACTAAACTGCAGGCCACCCTGCGCTCTGCTCTCGCGAAGCTGGATGATGCCACCTTTGCCAGACTGCTCAGTGATGCCTCCCTCAAGAATGCCGAGCACAGCGTGAAGCGCATGCGTGAGGAAGGGCAGAAGCAGATGACTGCTGAGATGGAATCCCTCGCAGCGGATCTGAATGTGAACGGCCTGCATGCCTGGGGCCGCCTCTATGACACGCTCACCGGCAAGATGGAATTTGAGATGACCTTCCCCGATGGTCATACCGAAACGGTGCCCATGGCCCGCCGTCGCGCCTTGATGTCGGAACCCGATCGCAAGCTGCGCGAGGCCGCGTTTCATGCGGGTCAGAAGCCGTGGAATGATCACGCAGTCACACTCGCCGCCGCCTTGAATGGCATCGCTGGCACACGCCTCAGTCTTTATGATCGCCGTGGCCTTCCGCACTTCCTGAACACGCCGCTCTTTGATGGAGCCATGAGCCGCAAGTCGCTGGATGCGATGCTCGAGGCCATCCACACCAACATCGATCTGCCGCGCCGTGCCTTGCGCAAGGCCGCGAAACTCCAGGGCACTTCCGCTCTTCACTACTTTGATCTCGAGGCTCCGCAGATCGCCGCGCCGGAAGAGAAACCTCTCACCTGGGATGAAGCCTGTGACACTGTGGAGAAAGCTTTCAGTCCCGCTTATCCACGCCTCGGCAGTTACTTCGGTGGCATGCTGAAGGATCGCTGGATCGAAGCCCAGCCGCGTGCGGGCAAGCGCCCAGGAGCCTTCTGCACCGGCTCGCAGCTCAAGCATGAAGAGCGCATCTACATGACCTTTCACGGTACCGTGCATGACATGGTCACCCTGGCACATGAGGCCGGTCATGCCTGGCACTCCTGCGTCCTGCGCCCGGCGCGCTCCTTTGCGGCGAGCTACCCGATGACGCTCGCCGAGACCGCCTCAAACTTCGGCGAGATGATCCTGCTCAGCGGCCTCATGGGTGATCCAAACATCACGGAAGCCACCAAGGCTTACCTGCTCGACCAGGAGATGCTGCGCGCGCATGCCTATCTCATCAACATCCCCATGCGCTATGAGTTCGAGAAGGCCTTCTACACCGAGCGCGCCGCTGGCGAAGTCTCCGTGAGCCGCCTGCGCGAGCTCATGACTGAAGCGCAGCGCAATCTTTATGGTGACACGCTGCTCGATGACGGCACGGACCCCATGTTCTGGGCTTATAAGATGCACTTCTTCATCACCGGAGTGTCCTTCTACAATTTCCCCTACGTTTTTGGTTATCTTCTCAGCCAGGCGCTGTTTGCAAGGTTCAAGGTGGAAGGCGCTTCCTTCCTGCCTCGCTATGAAGCCTTCCTCTCCATGACCGGCAGCGCCACCTGTGAGGAAGTGGTGAAGCAGACTCTCGGCGAAGACCTCACCAATCCCGAGTTCTGGGCCACCGCGCTGAAAGCCATGGAGCCATCACTGGTGGGTTATGAGGCAATCAAATGATCTCCGGCCGATCATTCGGTCATAATATTCGTTAGCCTGACCAAGCAGCACGCTACGGCTGGAGATCATCTTCGGTTGCATGGAATCAGCCTGGGAGGCTGATTCCAGAGGATGTGCCCGAGCATTTAAGTCTTGCCATTTTGATGAAATCGGCTAGAAATGAATTTGTGAAAACCGTTTCGCGCCCAACCAAATGCTTAGCCTTCTTGAATGAAGGAGAAGTGGCGGGCCCGAGATGTCATCGACTGGGCGCCAGTCGACATTAAGCGGGCAGCCCCCTTCCTGATCCGGACTGCCCGCAAACTCCCAAAGGCCACAGGCCTTTGATTCATCACGCACAGCCGCGTTCCGATCCCACGACGGACTGAGCATTTCCCTGCAAGCTCACATCACAGGCATGCCCGTGCACTGACGCGCTCAGACAGCGCGTCCACACACTCCGCATGCCCGTGCGTGGTCGCGCATGGACATGACCCAACCTTTTTCAATCTTTGACACGCTTATTCCCAACCAACTTTGAATCCATGAAACTGTTAGACACCCCATCCCATCGCCCTGCCCTGAACTTCGAACGTCCCTCGTGGCTCGTCACCTGCTCTCTCAAGAGGCGTGAACCCTTCGGCACGGTCTCCAGCCAGGCCAGATATGAACTCGCGGCAACCAACGAAGAAGAAGCCCGCTCAGCCGTGCGCAACTTCGTGCAGCAGGCGCATCCTCGATGCGTGATCGAGTCCATACGCGTGGCACGCCAGAACCTGGCGCAGCCCGCCTGATGTAGGACAGGCATCCAGCTTGTTCGCATGAGCCGGGCGCCCGCCCGGCTCATTTTTTATGCCGATGAACGGCCGCTCTCACACAAAGCAGGCGGGATGCCTGCACCATCACCCAAAACCAAACACACCACTTACCATGAATCTCCATTCCATCTCCTACTACGATCACGTCACTCTTCGTCCGCTCAACGTCCTCGGTGCCTTGCATGAACCTGACATCACGATCCAGGTCGTCCCCGGTCATGAGGCCGATGCCGAGCACGGCCGCATCTCCGCCGAAGCCCCGCTCGGCCGTGCCATCCTGCGCAAGCGCAGCGGTGATACCATCACCATCCAGGTCCGGGACCAGAGCATCTCCATGCGCATCCTGGCCGTGGAGAGGCCTGGGGAGACACACGATGAGCAGATGATTGCTGTCGCCGCATGACCGTGAAGTCGCGCCAGCGTCCTGGAATGCGCCGGCCCTCCGGCGCTCTCGAAGGCCTAACAAAAACCTTCGCGCAAGCCGACGGCGAAGGACATTCGGGATCCATTCGCCTTCGAAAACTCGCTTATCATCCGCTTCGTCGCAGAGCTCCAGAAGACTGGAGCACTCCAGGACGCTTCGCGAAGCTCTTCATCACCCTGTGAATCATCCGATCAGATATCGCATGTGAGCCTAACCATCCTCTCACGGAGTGAGAGGACCACTTTCCTTGGGATCACTCCCACTCAATGCTCGCCGGCGGCTTGGTGCTGATGTCGTAGAGGACACGGTTCACACCTTTGACGCTGTTGAGGATCTTGTTGGAGGCGTTGCGCAGCACGCTGTAGGGCAGCTCCACCCAATCGGCGGTCATGGCATCTTCGCTGATGACGGCACGGAGGCTGATGGCCTGCTCGTAGCTGCGCTCATCGCCCTTCACACCGACGGTCTTCACCGGGAGCAGAGCCGCATAAGCCTGCCAGGTGCGTTCATACCAGCCACTGCGGCGCAGCTCGGCGATGAAGATGGCATCAGCATGCTGCGTGGTGGCCACACGCTCAGCGGTGATCTCACCTGGAATACGGACCGCGAGACCCGGACCTGGGAAAGGATGACGCCACAGAGCCTGATGCGGGATGCCAAGGCTGGCACCCAGCGCGCGCACTTCATCCTTGAAGAGCTCGGCCAGAGGCTCGAGCACCTTGCCCTGCTCCTTGAGCTCCATGATCTTGTCGACCCGGTTGTGATGCGTCTTGATCTTGCTGGCGATGCTGCCGCTGGTGGCGCTCTCGATCACGTCCGGGTACAGCGTGCCCTGCGCGAGCAGTTCCACGTTGTCCGCGACCTTCCAGAACTCCTCCACGAAAAGGGTGCCGATGATGCGGCGCTTCTGCTCGGGATCGGTCACGCCTTTGAGCGCACCGAGGAAGGTGGCGCTGGCATCGATCTGCTCGATCGGCACACCAACCTTGCCGAAAAGCTCTTTGACCTCGGCGGCTTCGTTGAGACGCATCATTCCGGTGTCGATGAAGATGCAGCGCACCTTCACGCCTGCCTTCGCGAGCAAAACGGCCAGCACCGTGCTGTCCACACCACCCGAGACACCGCAGATCACTTCGCGGTTGCCGACCTCAGCCTTGATGCGGTCCAGCATCTGAGCCTTGAAGGCCTCGATGTCGAACTTCGCGAGCTTCGCGCCGCTGTTGATGAGGAAGTTTTTCAGGATGGCCGTACCCTCGTGCGAATGCGTGACTTCCGGATGAAACTGGATGCCCCAGCAGCGCTCGGACCACTTCAGCGCCACCGGAATGGCGTCTTCATTCGTGGCGATGACCTTTGTCGTGCTGGCCAGGTTCGCGCAGGTGTCACTGTGGCTCATCCACACCTGGGACTCATGAGAGATGCCTTTGAAAAGGTCTTCATGATCTGTCACCACCAGCTTCGCAGGACCGTACTCACGTGTCACACCGGGCTTCACCGTGCCGCCATGCTTGATGTTCAGCAGCTGCATGCCGTAGCACACGCCGAGCACTGGCACGCCGAAGGACATGAGCTTGTCATAGTCCACATCCGGAGCGTCTTTCTCAGAGGTGCTGCGCGGGCCGCCGGAGAGGATGATGGCTCCAGGATCCTTCAGGTTGGCCAGCTCCGCCGGTGGATACAAATGCGAGACGAAACCGAGCTCGCGAACGCGGCGGACAATGAGCTGGGAATACTGGGAGCCGTAATCGAGGACGGCGACTTCTTGAGCGGTCATGAGAGGAAACGACGGATGCGGGAATAAGGACTAACCAACGATGCCGATTAACTCGGCTCGTAGTTCACAGGCTCTTCAGTGATGACGACATCATGCGGATGGCTCTCTTTCAAACCACCGGCGGTGATTCGGACAAAGCGGGCCTTGGAGCGAAGTTCATCAAGGTTGTCAGCGCCGACATAACCCATGCCGCTGCGCAGACCCCCCATGAGCTGGAAGACCACGTCGGCTAGAGGGCCTTTGAAGGGCACACGAGCCTCGACACCTTCGGGGACGAGCTTGCCAGAGCTGTTCTGGCCGTAGCGGTCGCCTGCGCCCTTGCGCATGGCCTTGAGACTGCCCATGCCGCGATACTCTTTAAACGTGCGGCCCTGCCATTTGACCATGTTGCCGGGGCTTTCAGCCGTGCCAGCGAGCAGGGAGCCGAGCATCACACAGTCAGCACCGCCTGCGATGGCTTTCACGATATCACCCGAGTAGCGAATGCCACCATCAGCGATCACCGTCACACCACGCTCACGGCAGACATCCGCCACTTCCTGCACGGCAGTGAACTGGGCCATGCCCACACCGGAGATGATACGCGTGGTGCAGATGGAGCCCGGGCCCACACCTACTTTCACGGCGGAGGCACCCGCATTGATCAAATGCAGCGCACCATCTGCGGTGACCACATTGCCAGCGACGACCGGAATCGAACCGCCGATCTTCGCACGAAGTCGCGCAATGACCGAAGCCACCCGTGAGGTATGACCCGTAGCCGCATCAATAAAGAGAGCATCCGCGCCCGCAGCCACCAGAGCCGCGCCACGATCCGCGCAGTCTTCGCCGACACCGACGGCAGCGCCGACTCGGAGCTGGCCGTTCGCATCCTTCGCCGCGTGGGTGAAGGTCTGGCGCTTGATCACGTCCTGACGAGTGATGAGGCCCGCGAGCTTGCCTGCGCTGTCCACGAGCGGCAGTTTTTCAATACGGCGCTGATACATCAGCTTCAGCGCTTCTTCAAAGGAGGTGCCGCTGGTGCCTGTGGCCAGACGGTCCAGAGGGGTCATCATGCCGGAAACCAGCGCGGTTTCGTCCTCGACATACCAGATGTCACGGCTAGTCACCATGCCGACCAGCTTTCCAGAAGGGTCCACGACCGGGAAGCCGCTGACGCCCTTTTCATACATGAGGCGCTGCAGCTCGGCGAGAGTCGTCTCCGGGCGCACCGTGTGCGGGTTCTGAATGACCGTGTTCTCCGAGCGCTTCACACGCGCGACCTGCTCTGCCTGGTAGTCGATGGGGCAGTTGCGGTGGATGACTCCGAGGCCGCCTTCACGAGCCAGCGCGATGGCCAGCTCCGATTCAGTGACCGTGTCCATGGCAGAGGACAGAACAGGAATATTCAGATCGATGCTGCCGCCGAAGCGCGTGCCTATTTTGACATCTCCGGGCAGAACTTCACTGAGACCTGGAAGGAGGAGAACGTCGTCGAAACTGAGTGCGAGGGAAGGTGTGGCGCCCATAGGCCATCTAAGCGGTCTCTCGCGGACTGTCACGCGAAATCGTGAACTGCTGCATTCCCCGCAGGGCTCAGCCATCAAAAAAAGGCAGCGGCTATATCGACAGGATTAACAAGATGGGAGTTATTCACAATCCAGGCATCACTTCCTCACGTAGATCAGCATTCGGTCGTGCACCAGCAGCACGAGGTCCAGCTTGCCATCCGCATTGAGATCCAGGGAAGTATAGTCATGCGGCTCGTTCTCGCGGCCGCTCTTGCCACGAAAATGCGGATCCGTCTCGAAGATGCGGAAATACATGGCGCTGCTCCAGGCTGGCGGCGTCTTGCCATCCGGCTGGAAGAGCTCCAGCACCCGGCTCGCGCTGAAGTCCACCAGCGCGATGTCATCCACATCGAGGCCGGAGAAGGCCGCGGGAATGAGGTCGGAGGGCTTCGTGTCCTTCAACTCGGAATCAAAAGACACCAATGTGTCCAGCTTCATGGCGGAGCCACTGAGCGGCGTGATCTCAAAGCTCGTCTTGCTGATCACCAGCAGTTTGTCTCCCATCATGTGCATCTGCTCGGCCGAGAGAGATGACAGCGCATGCGTGCGACCCGCACGAAACACACCATCCGTTCCAGGCACCATCTCATGCAGTTTCTGCTGCGCGCTGTCCGCCAGGAGCACGGTCATATTGCCTTCCACCTTCGCCACCAGCACCGCGCTGAGCTGCGAGGTGGAATCCGGCGCGTTGAACTGCTCCACGGTCACGGCTTTGCCATCCGCCCCCACCTTGAAGGCACGGGCGAGCTGGTCCTTGGCCACGATGATCTCGTCCTTGCCATCACCATTCACATCCGCGCTCGTCAGCGCCACGGGAGAGATCTTGTTCACCAGCGAATCCGGCAGACCTTCCGCACGCTTGAAAGGTGCCTTCGCATCCGTCTGGCTAAGCAGCACCTGCATCGGCGCCAGGGTGGAAAAGAGCGCGAGATCACCGCGCCCATCCTGATTCGCATCGATGACACGCACCGCGTTAGGCTTGCCAGTCGCGCTGGTCAGCTCCTGCGTGCTGGAGATGAATTTTTTCTCCGCGGCATTCCATTTCAAACTGAGCAGGTTCGCCTTCCCCTTCACGTCCGTCAGCACCAGGACGTTCGCCGTCTTCTCACCGGTCACATTGCCCGCCGTGAGCGTGAGCAGCGTGTCCGTGCTCTGATGAATCACTTCTGGGTAGGCCAGACGGTCCTTCTGCCAGCGCGCCAGGCCGATGGACTTCTCTCCCGGGCTTGAGACAATCAACTCGGCCTTCTCATCTCCATCCACATCCGCGATGGCCAGCGTCTCGATGCCGCTCAGCGCCGGAAACTCACGGCCTTCGCGGAAAGAGCCGCCCTTCACACCCGCGAAGAACCACAGCCGCGCATTCTTGGCCTCCGTCAAAACCACGTCCTCGATGTCGTCGCCATTCAGATCACCAAACGCCACCGCGCCGCCCTTCGCATCACTCGCCGGCATCGCATAGCGGATGCTCGCCGCCCGATCCGCGTTTGGCTCCACCGCGCCCGTGGCCAGCTTGGCGATCTCCACCATGCCGGTGCTGTCATGGATGTAGCCCAGACCTGTGGCCTTGCTGTCCTTGCCAAGCTTTACAGGATGCGTCCAGCAGCGGCTGGCCTCGGTCTCAAGCCGCCACTCCTCGCCAAAGGAAGCGCCTTCCTGCTGCAGGCGCACGAGCACCGCGTCCGCATCGGGCGAGGTGTAAAAAAGGTCCGCCTTGCCATCGCCATTCAGATCACCCGTGCGCAGGCCGCCGCAGCCAGACTGGCCGAGCACATAGCTCTTCACCTCGGCCCAACCATCTTTGCTTTGCAGCCAGACCATCAGACGTGTGTCCGTCAGCAGCGCCAGGTCAGACTTGCCATCGCCATTCAGATCCAGGGACAGCAGTGATTCACTGTCATCCGCCGTCGAGTCGAGGATGAACTCCTTCTTCTGCGTCCAGTCACCCGGCTTCGCGCCCTGCGTGCGCAGGATCAGCTTCTCCTCATCCGTCACATACGCGATGTCCGGGCGTTTGTCGCCGTTCCAGTCACCCACGGTCAAAGCGAAGGCGCTATGACCAATGACGAAGGGCTGCTTGTCAAAGCGTGAGATCTCCAGGATCGGATTCCAGCGGTCCGAGCGCGAGCTGCGCTCCGGCTCGCCAGGGCGGATGCCGTCCTTCCGCTGGATCAGGAACTCCAGACGGGCGCGATCCTGGTTGATGATCGCGATGTCCGTGAGCCCGTCGCCATTGAAGTCCGCCGCGCGCGGGCAGGACGTGTTCCAGTCCAGCTTCACCACCTCCGGCCCCTCGAAGTAGAGCTTGTCAGCCGCGAAGGCAGAGGTGGAAGTCAGAAGAGCAAGAGCGAGCGAACGCATGGGAGAGAAATGACGAATGAGTAAGCACGAATGACGAAAGAATGACGAAGCCCGAATAACAAAAGATGAGTCCATGAAAGGGAGCTCTGCACCTTGGTCAGATTCGAGCTTCGGATTTCGTGCTTCCTTCGTCATTCGGAAATTCGTCATGAGTCATTCAAAAGGCCGCGCAAGGCCCTGATGACATCACCAGGGCCGCCGGCCTTTTACTGAACAGGCTTGGACAACATCCGCACATGGAATGCCTCGGGAAGGTTGTAGTTGGCGGAGGCTTCCGTGCCGAGGTACTTCTTGAACATCTCGTCGGAAGGACGGGCAGCCGGGTCGAACCACTCGGTCAGGTCATCACTGGCAGCTTCGGTCTCACCAGCGGCATCAGCCTTGGGGCCTTTGCCCGGACCTTTTTTCTTCGCGGCACCGCCGCTCTTCTTCTTGCCTGCGGCCTGCTTCTGCACCGCCGTCATGGCATCCACCACCAGCAGCAGCTGCTTGCTGGCATCTGCCACACCGAGGCCAAAGTAGTTCTTCGGCAGGGAGGCGATGAGATCCTGCGTGCGTGGAGAGTCCCAAATGCTCGGGCCGGCAGGTTCCTTCATGCGAGACAGCACCTTTTTCAGCACTTCTTGTTTGCCGGTGCTGAAGAGCAGGTAGTCCTTCGTCAGGCAGTAACCGATCTCTGTGGAAGCTGCGCCCGGGGTCGCAGCCTGGCTGGCCTTGTACGTGCTGATCGTGTGACCGAGATACTCGGTGTCCTCAAAAGCCGCGCCGAATCCCTGGCCCACGAACTTCTTCAGGCTCTCCAGCACTCCCACAAGCTTCGCGTGGTCCTTCACCTTGATGCCAAAGACCTGGCTCTGCTCCAGAGCCTCGCCATCGCTGGTAGTGATGATTTCATCACCCAGGCTTCCAAAGAGGTCCTCTTTGATCTTGAAGCCCATCTGCTGCTCGATCTGGCTGATCTGCATGGTCGCCATCATCGCCACAGGACCCAGCTTGTTCACGATGCCAAGCAGACCGCTGTAGATCTCCTCCAGGCTCTGGCGGCCCACCTGGCCGGAAAGCACGTCCGCCGGGATGAAGGCAGGCAGCGGCACGTCTGTGCTGGTGCCGCGGAAGAGGGTGAGCAGGCCGGTGGGATTCGCCGGGTGCAGCAGGCCGAAGTCGATGCGTGACTCCTTGTCATTCAGATCGACCGCAAAACCGATGGACTGAAATTCCTTCGTGCCGAGCGCCTCGAAAATGGTCTTCGGGTCGATGGGCATCGCCGACTGGCCGCTCTTCATGGTCTTGGTCAGCGTCTGCTCCAGCCATTTCATCAGCGTCTCGCCATTCACATAAGCGGTGATGTCAGCGGTGCCATCGGAAAGCTGGGCATGGCGGTTGATGTGGCTGGTCACGGTCTCAGAGACCTCGCCATTGCCGCTCTTCACCGCCGAGATGAGGTACTCCAGCAGGGCAGGCTTGTCCCCGATGATGAGCGTTCCATCCACAAAAGCGTAGGCTTGTTTCCACTTCGCGTCCGCCTCTTCAGACACCGCCAGCACGTTCAGCGGCACACCGGCCACGTCCTTGGTCAGCTTGCGCAGTTCCTTGTCTTCCGTCAGATCTTCGTCCACATCCTTGGCCAGCAGTTCCTCCCACTTCGCCTGCTGATCGCCCACTTCCATGAGGATGGCGAAAGGCTTGCCGGCCGTGTCTTCCATGTCCTCGGGGCTGTCTCCCGCGATGACCAGGAGCACGCTGCCCTGGATGCGCTTCAGATTGGCCTCCAGGCCTTCACCCGTGCCTTCTTTAAATTCCTTGTCCCAGGCAGGCTCGCCATCTTTGTAAACAGGCGCGATCCACTTCTTGAACTCAGGGTCCGCGATCATCTTGCCGTAGCCGCTCTTCTCCCAGTCAGTCATGAGCTCGGGAGCATCTTTGATCGCGAAATAGCCCACCGTGTTCTTCGGCAGGAGCTTGAGCCATTGCTCAAGCTTCGCGGCCTGGGCGGGAAGCGCCAGCAAGGCCAGCGCGCTGATAAGGGTGAGGGTATGCTTCATGGAAACAGATGAATGAGTGAATGAATAAACAATAAGTTAGGCAATGAGGAGCTTTCCCTCCGCAGAAAAGATCACGGGGCTTCTTTGGGAGATTCTTTGTTCGCAGGCGGTGCCGGTGGCGGCAGGTAGCGGAAGCCGGCATTCGGATTACGCGGGTCGAAGGCGAAGGCGTCGCGGTTCTTCAGAAACAGTTTCAGCACATTCCCGGGAATGGAGAAGCCTAGCCCTTCCACCCCCATGCCGGCGATCTTCATGTTGTTCACGCCGATCACCTCGCCACGGCCGTTGAAGAGCGGACCGCCCGAGTTACCGGGATTGATCTGCGTCGTGCTCTGGATGTACCAGCGTCCGCCGCTCTCACGAGATTTGATGCTCACGATCCCTTGTGAAACACTGCGCTCAAAGCCCAGCGGGCTGCCGATGGCAAACACCCCCTGCCCTTGCGTCAGCGAGTCCGAATCTCCCAGCGGCACATAGGGCAGCGTGTCCACCGCCGGATCGTCGATCTGCAGCACGGCAAGATCGAGGAAGCCGTTCATGGCGATGATCTTCACCTTCGTGAAAGCCTGCTTCTCCAGCCCGTCCTGCTTCTTCCGATACACCACCACCGTCAGCTCGCGCTCACCGGCGATCACGTGCTGGTTCGTCACCACATAACCAAGTTTGTTGATGATGAATCCCGAGCCCAGCCCGGAGGCCGTCTGGATCTGCACCACCGCCTCGGCCACACGCTCCACATTCTTTTCCACCGCCAGCGGCTCGCGGCCTGGCTCCACAAAATAAATGTCCTCGCCACGGCTGGCCGAAACATTCGAACCAGTGTTCACCGTCGCGGCGATCTTCTCCATCTTGGCGATCTCCGCACGCGGCACGCTGAGCACGGTGAAGCCAAGATCCAGCAGGATCATGTCATCACGCTCCCTCAGGATCTGCCCCTGCATGGAGGTTCCGTTTTTCAATACCACCTGAGTGCCATCGGCTGCCTGGGCACCCAAGGCGCCGCAAAAGCATGCCGTGAGCGCCGCTCTCCTGATCTTGATGCCAAAATTCATCACGAGCACAAACGCTAGCGTGCGCCTCCACGCTTACTAGGACTTTTCTTTCTTCAGCGGATTTTTTGCAAACGGCCCCGATCCTTCATCTTCCCAGATATTCACCCGGAATCACTTCCTCCTCACCGCCATCTGCATGGATGGCCTCCGCGATCACACGATTGGTGATCTCCTCCAGATAGGTTTTGAGCACCTCGCTGAGTTCCAGAAACTCCGGCCAAAGCGTCTCATCCACAAAACTCCGCGGCACCCGCACCATCACCGTGTTCCGCCGCTGCCGAGCGTAGCGGTAAGGCCGCAGCTCATACCGCCGCAGCAGAGCCAGAAACAGCTTCTTCGACCACCCGTCCATGAGCGTGAACCGGTACTCGATCGCCCGCTCCACCTTCGAAGTCGCATCCAGCCGCTGCCGGATCCGCGCCATCGCCTCCGCCGCCGCTTCCTTCTCCCCCGCCGTCGCCGCACCGGCATACAGCCGCTCGATCTTCCGGAGCTTTTCGAGGAGGTCACTTTCGCGCATGGCAGTTGAGTCGCCCCACCCTTTGCCAGCACCTTGCCCAAAAATCCAACCTGGATTTGGCCGGATTCACCTGGATCGCTCCCACGATGCCAGAACTCCCCAATCCCACACCACTCGGATCCGGTCGGATTTGGTCGGATTGACTTCCAAAGTGGCCAGCTTTCTCCGAAAGTTGAGCCTCGGCCGGATTCCGCGCGGCACCCTTCTGAAATCCCACCTGGATCCACTTGGATTTGGCTGGATCGGCCCTTCTTCGAAACAACGGTCAACCACCGTAAACGATCGTAAACGGCTCCCCGTCATCCCCTCCCAATCTCCAAATCTCCTGTGAAAAAAGTGCACTCATAGCCCCGCAACCTCCACCACCTCCCCTCATCCTCCAACGGACCCAAGCGGACCCTTTGGACACCGCGCCACTCTTCCCAAAAACAAACCAGCCGGAACCTCACGGCCCCGGCTGGCAAAAAGCGATCACTTAAAACGCTCGGCGAATCACGCAGCGGCCTTCACCTTTTTCAGGTGGCTGTACCCCACCAGCTTCCGGGACTCCTCGTCCCAAAGACGCAGGCTCGCGCACTTCAGGCTCTTCCAGAAGGTCAGCGGCTCGATGGACTGGAACAGCGGATGCGAATTGTGGCAGCGCTCCAGATGGTAGTTCGGGATCTTCGAGCTCAGGTGATGGATATGGTGGTAGCCAATGTTCCCCGTGAACCACTGGAGGATTTTTGGCAGCTTGTAGAAGGAGCTGCCTTCCAGCGCGGCCGTGGTGTAGTTCCACTCGTCGTGGGTCTCCCAGTACACGTCCTCATACTGATGCTGCACATAGAACATCCAGATGCCGGCTGCGCCTGCCACCATCGTGACCGGAAGCTGCATCATGAGGTAGTTCTGCCAGCCAAACAGCCAGCTCCAGAGCGCCGCCCAAAGCGCGAGCGCGATGTTCATGGTCATCACCGACTTACGATCCTTGCCCTTCGCGCCGGAAGACGGAAAGCGCTGGTAGATCACAAACATGGCCAGAGGTGCGACCACAAAAAGGATGACCGGATTGCGCGCCAGACGATAGGCGAACTTCTTCCAGCGGGAGGCTTCCAGATACTCCTGCACGGTCAGCGTCCAGATATCACCCTCACCGCGGCGGTCCAGGTCTCCCGATGTGGCATGGTGCACATTGTGCTGCCAGCGCCAGTGACCGTAGGGGGTCAGAGTCAGCATGCCCGTGAAGAAGCCCACGATCTCGTTCGCCTTCCTCGACTTGAAGTAGGAGCAGTGGCAGCAGTCATGGAAGATGATGAAGGTGCGCACAATTAGCAGACCGGCCAGCAGGGACAGACCCAAAGTCAGCCAGTAGGAAACGGCCAGACTCAGGTACATCAGATACCAAGTCACAAAATACGGCACAAGCGTGTTCACCATCTGCCACACAGCGCGCGGCACGGAGGGAACCTGAAACTGAGCAACGATCTCTTTCCATTCTGCGATGGAAGGCAGGGGACGGCGGGCGGAGGATTCGGTCATGGGTTAGAGGAAGCCCTCTTGTAGCACATTTTCGGTATTTCGTCTGTGAATTTTTTGAGACAAAGTCGCTTTAAGGCCTCAAGGGCGGCCCTTCTCAGAGGGCAAACCCAGCTTTTCCGCTCAAATGAGGCGCAGGAAAAAACCAATAAGGCGGGGCATTCATACCCCTCCGCCTCCAGACTCAGGCGGCGACTTCGGCCTAGACAGGAACCCTCATCGCCTGTGGCTACCCACGCTACTTGATCACCCCAGACCAGCCAATCCGGTTGCCTGCGATCAGCCGGCTGATGCCCACAAAAAGCGTCTCCCCAAAATTGCACGGGTAGTTGTTCCGATGACACACCACCCACTCCCGCACCGGCGGCTTCCGACCCAGCGGCAGCGAGGTCAGCAGCCCCTTGTCCAGCTCCTCCGCCGCCAGCCACGCCGGGATGATGCCCACTCCCATGTCCAGCCGCACCAGTTCCTTGATCACCTCCTCATTACCAATCTCGATGAACGGCTGGATCACGATCTTCTCCCGGCTCCAGTAGTCATCGATCAGCCGCTTCGTGTGGGACCGGCTCTCCGTCAGAATGAAACGCTGCGCCGCGATCTCCGCGCGGTTCACCTTCTGCGCCCGTGCCCAGGGATGCTGCGGATGCGTGATGAAGGACAGCACATCCGAGGCCACCGGGATGCAGGTCAAATTGCGATGATCCGGCGTGCGCGGGCACAAGCCCAGATCAATGCGCCCCTCCGCCAGATCCTGGGCGATGCTCGCTGCCGAGCCCTGCGTGATCTGGATGGACATCTGCGGGCAGCTTTCCTTCAACTCCCGGATCACCGCAGGAATGAGGTACTGACAGGCCGTGGGGCTGGCCCCGATTCGCAGCCGCGCCGCCCGCCGGTCTGCTCCAGTGCTCCCCGTCTGCATCTGCTGCAGGGATTGCAGGATCTCCTGAGCCTGTGCCAGCAGCCGCGTCCCCTCGTCCGTGAGCAGCATGCGCCGTGTGGTGCGCTCAAACAGCACCTTTCCCAGGGACTCCTCAAAGGCCTTCAACGCATGCGAAATCGCTGACGGGGTCAGATTCAGCTCCCGCGCCGCGAGCTTCATATTGCCGGTGCGGGCGAGCGTGACAAACACGCGCAGGTGTCGGGTTTCCACAAGGGTCTCCATGGCGTGATGGATAAGCGGAGCAGTGAATTCCAGCAATGAAGGTTCCAAATCTTTGCTGAATCTTGTTCATTAATCGGCAGAAATTGTTTCACTCAGTTCGCCAAAACTTGAATGGGCTGGAAGCAAAACTGCGGGCACGAGTCACTCATCATGACTCCTGCAAACACCAGTCTCAGAGTCCCGCAGCGGCGCAAACGCGCCGGCATCACCGCTCCCCAGCCGCCCAGGCGCATCACGGTGGCCTATGTGCCGCTCACAGACTGCTCCCCGCTGATCGTGGCGCATGAGATGGGCTTCTTTGTCCGGCGTGGCCTGGACGTGCGCCTCTCCCGTGAGGCCGGCTGGACCACCGTGCGTGAAAAAATGCTCCATGGCGAGGTGGATGCCGCTCATGCCCCGGCCAGCATGGTCTTCCAGATCTCCCACGGTCTCGGCGTCACCCCGGTCCCCTGCCTCACCGGCCTGATTCTGGCTTACCATGGCAATGCCACCGTCGTGTCTAACGAACTCTATGACATTGGGGTCACGGATGCAGCCTCGCTCGGCCAGCTCGTGGCACGTCTCAAAGGCCGCCGTCGGCTCACCTTCGCCTGTGTGTTAAAGTACTCCTCCCAGCACTACCTGCTGCGCCGCTGGCTGCGCTCAGGCGGCATTGATCCGGACAAGGACGTGGACATCGCCATCGTGCCGCCACCGTTGATGGCCGAGTGCATGGAGCAGGGCCACCTGGACGGCTACTGCGTCGCCGAGCCCTGGGCCTCCGTGGGCATCCTGCGCGGCAGTTGCCGCTGCATCACGCTCAGTGCCGACTTCGACCCCATGCATCCGGAGAAGGTCATCATGGTGCGCAGTGAGTTTGAGCACGACCGCCATGACGAGCATGTGCTCATGATCTCCGCCCTCATCGAGGCCGCGCGCTGGTGTGACAAGCCTGCGAACCGCCCCGCGCTCGCCACTCTCCTCGCCTCCCGTCCCTACCTGGGAGTACCGGTGGAAGCCACGCGCAATGCCCTCGTCGGCCCCTTCCGCATGGGCGGCAAAAGCACCACGGATGCCTCCCGCGCCATCGTCTTCAGTCGTGATGAAGCCAGCCGCCCTTCCGATGCCAAGGCACGCTGGGTCATCCAGGAAATCCGCGCCCATGGCCTGGGCAATGATTTGCCGCAAATGAGCCAGGAGCGCGTCAGCGCCCTCTTCCGCGAGGATCTCTATGAGGAGGCCCTCGCCCTCACACCGGCCGCCGCCAGATCCCCCGCCCACTCCCCAGCCTAACCAAAAGAAAAACACACCTAAAGCCCCACTCCCATGACCAAAGCCACCCTCACCGAAACGATCCTCGCCGCCAAAAAAGCAAAACAGACCACCTGGGCCGCCATCGCCCAGGCCGCCTGCCTCTCGGAAGTCTATACCACCTCCGCCTGCCTCGGTGAAAATGCCCTGCCGCCAGAGGCAGCGGAAAAAGTCGGTACCTTCCTCGGCCTCGGCCCGGATGTCGCGGAAGCCCTCGTCGAGTTCGCCAACAAAGGTGAGGCCGCCTCCACCGTCACCCAGGAGCCCCTGCAGTATCGCTTCCAGGAGATCATCTATGTTTACGGCTCCACCCTCAAAGCCCTCATCGAGGAAAAATTCGGCGCCGGCATCATGAGCGCCATCGACTTCACCATGGACATCGACCGCATCCCCGACCCCAAAGGCGACCGCGTGAAGATCGTCATGAACGGCAAGTTCCTCGGCTACAAGACCTGGTAGCCAAAAAGTCCGGGCCACCACCGAACCAATATTACAATACGCAATATTGGTTCGGCACTCTGGCGTTCGGAGCACGGGCTTCAGCCCGTCATGGCTTCCGAAGCTTCAGCGTAGAAGACAGAAAGTCGCTGCCACCAAGCAGCCACCCTCTCCCTCCACTCTCGGGCAGCCTGCCGCGAAAAAACGGCCCCCTTCGACCCCAGGAAAAACAAACTGTTGGGAAAAATTTTGTAATCGACATCACTCGATCGGGTGATGCACTGGTGAAGACGCAGTGAAAACATCCTGAAGATGACCGGCCGTCGGGCGTTTTTGAGATTGCTCCCACGATCCCTTATCCTCAAGAATCCCGCCATGGACGACCTTCCCGACGTAAACGCCCTGATGAAAGAGATTGGTCCCTGGCTGGATGCAGCCCAGATCGACCAGCTCTCCGACGGACTCTGGAACATTCTTCTCGATGACGACCACATCATCGAGGTCGAGCTGGATGACAGCCGGAACGTCTTCGTGCTCTCCATGGACATCGGCCAGCCCGCGCGGGGCAACGAGACGGAGATTTACAAAACACTCCTTCAGATCAATGCCCTCTGGCGTGACACTGGCGGCATCCGCATGGCCATGGAAGGCGGGGACGAGGGCCAGCTCGTGCTCATGTTTGATGTCCCCCTCCAGGGTCTCGACGTCGACAGCTGGGGCCTGCGCCTGCACAATTTCGTCGATGCAGCCCTGGGCTGGCGCGAGGCCGTGACCAAGGAGACCTCAGTTTCCTATGAAGCGCCAGACATGCTGGCTGGCATGATCCGAATCTAAACAAAGATCAATCTCAACTCCCAAACATCATGAGCAGCATCGCCATCAAGCAAAACACGTCCTTCCAGCAGCTCCAGGACTTCATGCAGGCGAATGCCGGCAAGGACATCCGGGCCAAGACGGACGACAAGGGTGAGGTCACGCTCTATGCGCGTTCCAACTGGAAGCCCAGCGTCCGCTACTTCAGCCAGAAGGGGGACATGTCCGGACGCACCGCCAAGCAGGACCTGGCCCGCGCCACCGTTTCGAAATTCATGACTGATCGCGGCATCCCTGCGAACATGGCAAAGGAGCTCATGAGCTCATGCAAGCCGGGCGAGCTTCACGCCACCTCCACGACCAGCACCGGCATCTGGATCAAGGGTAGCGGCTTCACCTTCCCAGGCATGCAGGGCCATACCGGTCTCGACCAGGTCCTGAGCCAGGCAGACAAATATGCGCAATTGAAGGCCAAGCCCTTCACCGAACAGCTCAAGGACCCCGAGCTCGGTCCCAAGATCCGCGATGGCTGCAAAAAGGCCTACTGTCCCGAACTCTCCAACTGCCTGGATGGCTTGAATGAACTGGGCAAGGACGGCGCGCGTTGCTCCGACCGCGAGCTCCGCAACTTCGTCGGCCGCTTCATGAATGGCGGGCAAGAGTCCGTCAACGATGACCTCATGGGCCCGAACACCGAAACCACCGGCATCAAAGGCTTTAAAAACGACATGGCGAAGTGGGAAGCCATGCCCCCCGGCCAGGAGAGGGATGCGGCCAAGCAAAAGCTCCTCGACGAGCTCCAAACCACCCTCGCCAAAGGCGTCGACAGCATGATCCGCGGCGACGTCGTCCGCCGCATGCCCGACTATTGATTCCTGATTCGAGATTCCTGAGTCCTGAGTCACCGCATCCGCGAAGTCGCGAA
>NZ_BKAG01000016.1 GCF_007992435.1 Prosthecobacter gellanilyticus
CTATAACTGCGATCGGGGCAGTCCAGCCAAGACTTTTTTAGCCGCTAATGGGACGCTCATATCCCAAACCCATTTTTTATTATTGGTTAGCCCTAGCGGGCCATGGGGCTGCGGCCGGCTTCGTCGAGGCTGCGGGAGTTGAGGGCTTCGCCGTGGAGGAACTGGCCGTCGTAGCGGCGGTGGAGGTCGTCGGGGGTGCCCATCTCTTTGTCGGGGCCGGCGCTGCGGATGTCGATGTGGTCGCGGTCGTTGACGTGGAAGAAGAGCGGGGTCGCCCAGCGGTCGACGATCTGGCCCTGGGCATTGAAGCAGGGATGAGTGTCGGGCAGGAGGCGAAGACGGTCACGGTTCTTGCCGCGCAGGGCGGCGGCGAACTCTTCATTGGCACCCATGCGGAAGGGGGCATCGCCTTTGATGAGGAGGGTGAGGTTGCTGAAGGCATGGGCCATCATGCTGAGGTCTTCCTCGGGACGCGTGTCGGGCTTGCCATAGCTGGCGAGGATTTGCTCGCCGGGGAGAGGGGCGGTCTGGCCTGGAGGCTTTCCTGTCTGGATGGATGAAGCCTCGGATGGAGGTGCGGAATCACGATCCTCGAAGGTCCAGTATCTGCCCCCGAGAATGATGACCGCCACCAGGATGAGAGGCACCAGACAGCCTAACAAACGCCTTGGCAAGATTTCGGAGCCGAAGGCGGAACTCATGGCTGATACAACCGCCGCACCGAGTCCCTTTGCAGCACGATGAGGGTGAAGATGCCGAGCACGGTGCCCAGGGGCACGAAGGCGCACTGGATGCCGGCGATGACCATGCTGAAGGTCGACTTCCGCCGCTGCGCGATGTAGCGACCGGAGAGATAGGTGAGGACGGCCATGGTCCAGCCGATAAGGACAAAGATGCTGCCAAGACCGACGAAGAGCCAGCCGACCCAACTGGGTGGAGCATTACCCTCCACATTTTTCAACGTTTCCTCCGGGGCCATGATCAGGGCGGCGCCGATGACGACATGGATGATGGGCAGGCAGGCGAACAAGGCGGTGACACCGGCCAGCACGTAGTGAAAGATGGTGAGCAGACGCAGGTGCTCATGATCCACAGCGGTGGTGTTCGGTGGAGGCACGGGCGGAGGAAGAGATTCCATGGAGGCCGCCAAGATAGTGGATTCAGACGATCTCTGCCAAGGGTAGATGTGCGGACACGGACTGGCTCAGTTCAGTCCGCGCTTTCGGTCTCGAGGCGATAGATGGTGCCTTCCTGGGAAAGGAGGATGGGTTCGCCCTCAGGATCAGAGGTGACGAGCGTGGGATTGAACTTATGCTCGGCCGGCCCGTGATGCAGCATGAGGCGGCGTGTGGGCACGCGCTCTTCATCCATCTCGAGAGCCCAGACGTGGCCGTAGCCCCAGTCGGCGAAGAGGTAGGCGCCGTTCAGGCCGACGAGCTTGGTGCCACGGTAGACATGACCGCCGACGATGCAGATGCCCTCCGCGCGCAGGCGGCTGTAGCTGTGGATGGGATCCGTGGTGGTGGTTCCGGCGATGAGCGGCTTCGGGTGGAAGGCGGTCTCGAGCGGACCTTCGCGATGGCTCCAGCCGTAGTTGGCGCCGGGTTTGATGAGGTTGATCTCCTCCCAGAGGTCCTGACCCACATCGGCCAGCCAGAGGTCGCCAGTGGTGGCATCGAAGCTGAGGCCCCAGGGATTGCGCAGACCGAGGGCGAAGATCTCGCTGCGGACGAGCTGGTCTTTGGCGAAGGGATTGTCCGCCGGGATGGCGTAAGGCAGCGCGCCGCTGCGGCCATTGACGTCAATGCGCAGGACCTTGCCATGCAGCACCCAGGGGTTCTGGGCGAGGGCG
Organism: Prosthecobacter gellanilyticus; assembly: GCF_007992435.1. GTDB lineage: Bacteria > Verrucomicrobiota > Verrucomicrobiia > Verrucomicrobiales > Verrucomicrobiaceae > Prosthecobacter > Prosthecobacter gellanilyticus. The sequence continues at coordinate 1,853 of NZ_BKAG01000016.1, forward strand.
TAGGGATCGTCACGCAAGCCGCCATCGCCTAACGCAATGTAGAGCATCCCATCTGGCCCGAAGAGCATGTGACCGCCCCAATGATCCGCCAGAGGCTGCTGGATCTCCATGAGGATGCGCTCGGTCTCTGGCATGGCCACGGGGGAGTCACCCGCGGTGGCTTTCATCTCGCTGATGACGCGGCGACGGGGCTCGTTCTGGGTGTAGCTGAGGTAGAAGAGGCGGTTCGTGGCGAACTGGGGGTGGAAGGCGATGCCGTGCACGCCTTCCTCAAAGAGGACGATGCCCTTCATCCTCTCCCGGAAGTCCAGGAAGGGACGCCAGGAGGAGTCGTGGATCTTCACGGCGCAGAACTCACCCCGCTGCATGGCCACCACCTGCTCCCCTTCCCTGCCCGGCATGGTGGCGAGCATGACGGGGGAGTCGAATTCCCGGTCAAAAGGCACCTTCGCGAGGCGGAAGCCGGGGAAAGGCTCCTCAGGGATCTCGGGTGGAGGGAGGGTGGGCGGAGTGAGGCCGAGGGCATCATCTCCAGGAACCACCGCCTGGGCGCTAAAAGGCAAAATGCATGATCCGGCAGCTATCAGAAGGCGAAAAAGCGTGCAAAAAGTCATGAGAGTAGAGGTTGGCATCACAATCCGCACCTTCCATGCCAGCCCGCAAGCAGCTTCATCGGTTGCTTCGAATGTTGAGAAAAGAGCCCGCCGAGGCTGGCGGGGCCGGGTTTAAAAACACCTCTTGTTCCCCGCCGCGGGTGTGATAGCCTATCTCTCCCCATCATCCATGTTCGAATCCCTCCGGCGTGCTCGCTTGCAACGTGAAGGCCTCTCCTGCGGCAAAGTCCGCCGGAAGCACCAGGACGGGGATTTGGTGGATGAGCTCCGGACGCAGCCTGCGGTGAAGGTGGTGGTCTTCACAGCTTTTTTTGGAGTGCTCGGCCTGATCATGAAGATGGCTGCGGCTGCTGTGCCAGGGACGGTACAACCCCAGGCCACGGCTTACCTCTGCGCGGCAGCGATCGGTGGCGCGATGGTGGTACATCTGTTTGTGGCGCTGCGTGAGGAGGTGGAGGACAATGTGGACCTCCTCCTGGTGCTGGGCACGCTGCTGCTGCAGTTTGGCCTCAGCGTGATCATGCTGGAATTTGCCACCCAGAAAGGCTGGAACGGCGCGCTGCCCATCCTGGCTCTGCCCCACGGTCTTTGCCCGATGGTGCTTTCGGTGATCATGGGACGGAAGATCGGTCTTTTTGGGGCCATCTACTCGACCTTGCTGGGTGCCATCGTCTTCATGGCGGTGAACCAGATCACCTATCTGGCGTGTTCCGCGCTGATCGGCTTCCTGGTGGTGCTCTTCACCACGCGTGTGCGCCGCCGGCATCGCCTCTTCATGGCAGGTCTGTATGTGGGCACAGCCGCGGCCATTTTCTCGCTGATCCTGAGCCAGGCCAGCAGCGCGGTGGATCAGGCGATGATCGGCCGCATCATCGGCATTCCTTTCGCGATCGGTGTGATCACTGGACTGGCCGTGGGCGGTGCGATGCCGGTGATCGAGGCGGTGTTTCGTGTGACCACGGAGGTCACCTGGCTGGAGCAGGCGGACCTGAACCATCCTTTGATGAAGCGGCTGAGCATTGAGGCTCCAGGCACGTATCACCACAGTCTCATCGTGGCAAACATCGCCGAGGCAGCGGCGGAGTCCGTCGGCGCGAATGCGGCCATGACACGTGTTTGCGCTTACTTCCATGACATCGGCAAGCTGACGAAGCCGGAGTACTTCATCGAGAACATAGATCCGGCGCACAACCCGCATGAGGACCTCACGGCCCGCATGAGCGCGCTCATCCTCATCGCGCATGTCAAAGACGGCGTGGATCTGGCCATCAAGAACAAGCTGAACACGAGCATCATTGATGTGATCGAGCAGCATCATGGCACCACGCTGGCGTGGTATTTCTACAAGCGCGCTCTGGATCAAAAGGCTGAGATTCTGCGTCTGGTGGAAGAAGGCAAATCGACTGAAGACGATGTGCCGCAGGTGTCTGAAGATGTCTTCCGCTATCCCGGCCCGAAACCGCAGTTCAAGGAAGCGGCGATCATCTCGCTGGCGGACGCGATTGAGAGTTCCTCGCGCTCGCTGGACAAACCCACACCAGCGCGTGTGGAAGCCCTGGTGGATGAGATCGTACAGAACCGCATGGCGGATGGCCAGCTCGATGAATGTGACCTCACCATCGCCGAACTGGCACGCGTGAAGGCCAGCTTCCTCAAGACCATCCTGAGCATGATGCACAGCCGGGTGAAGTACCAGAAGGCCACGGAAGTGCCTTCCACCACGATCATCGTTCCGAAAGATGTGGCTGCACAGCAAGGCTCACTGCAAGTCAATGACGGGCGGACCATCGCCATGACCTCGCCGTATCTGGTGAGCGGTGAGACACCGCCCTCGGAGAGGCGGAAGCGTGCTCCACGCAAGCCGCCCGCATCCGCCGCCTGATTGATTTGACCTGATTCGATTTTGAGATGCCTGCTGCCAAGCTTCCCAGCCCCCACGTGCACAATCACCAGCGGAAGCACAAGCTGGACACACGTTGGCTGAAGAAGGTGGCCAAAGCCGCGCTGCCAGAATGTTTGAGCGCCGCCAAGTCAGCAGATGCGCCTTTGCACCAGCTGGAGGAGATCGAGATCAGCCTAATCAGTGATGAGGAAATCGCACGCGTGCATGGGGAGTTCCTGGAAGACCCGACTCCCACGGACGTCATCACTTTTCATCATGGCGAGATCCTGATCAGCACGGACACTGCGGAGAGCCAGGGCAGCGAGAATGGCAATTCTGTCGCCGATGAGACAGCTCTCTACATCATCCACGGACTCATGCATCTTGGTGGCTGGGATGATCATGAGGCAGAGGAAGCGGCTGAAATGGCCAGGATCCAGGAAGGCATCTGGAAGAAGGCTTTGGGCAAAGGTTCCTGAGCTTCCCTGACAATTTCAGCCTGAAGGCAGAAAGGCGATTTGCGATGGCTCCGATGGAGCTGAGTGACGGATATTTTCAAAATTTACGCTTCTCAACGTAACATTTGAACTTAAAAGCCTAAGTATATGGCCAGCATATACACAAGTTAACCATATCGACTTCGGTTAATGACCTCAAATAGCCAGAATTCAAATTCATCATCGGCAACAAAGGTAAATAACATATACCCAATATCTTAAAAAATTTAGACATAATCAACCGTTGGGCGCCCGCGAATCCCGCCCCGTCACTTCCGATGTCCTCAATACTCCCATGAAACCGAATCACCTTCTGATGACCTTCGTGTTCCTCGCCCTCGTCGGCGTGAGCACGGTGTTTCGTCCAGCCCACGCCCAGCAAATGCCATCCTCTTCGGGTCCGCTCGACGGCATTCTCCTGGGCAAATGGACCTACCGGAGCTTTAGCAACGATCCAAATCTAGACACTCCGCTGAACAATCTGCTGTTCGGCGAAGGAACCTTGACCCTGACGACCGCTGGCAATGGGAAGCTGGAAGGCAGTTTTGATTTCGGTCCCGGATATGGCATGAGCATCACGGGCACCGTTTCCTACGGAAATCCGGCCACTCTACAATTTGAGGCCAAGGGCAACGGGCCTAACAATGCGGACTGGCGATACGACTACACGGCCTACCTGGGCTTTCAGTTCCCACAGGCGGTGAACCAGAGGCCTTCCCTGATCGGCACCATCGTCAGGGCACAGCCTCATTCAGGCGGTCAAGCCCCCGCGGGTGTGACCGCCAGCTGGATCGCTGTGAAGCAGGATGATGCATCCGCCGCTCCCGCCATGCTGGGAGCAGCCGTTCAGCCCATGAACGCAGCAGAGGCGACAGAGAAGCCCGCCACATTGCCAGCAGCTCCCCTTATCAACAAAAGCAGCTCTCCGAAGATCCTGCAGAAGTATCTGCAAGACAGCGCACGCCGTGAGCTGAACCCGGTGCCGAAAAGCACCCCCAAGGTGCTGAAGAGCACGCGACCCGCGCTGACACCCGGCAGACCTGGTGCCATGCGGTCCCCGAGAGCCACTCCCATGGGGGCTGCACCACCACCGCCTGCACCAAACGCACCTGCACGGCAGCCCAGCCTGCGGCCCGAGACCATCACCTCCAAGGATGGCGTGCTGAAACTGGACCTCGTGGTGGACTACAACAAGGATCCCCTCACCATCGGCAAGGACACGCTGCATCTGCGTACCTACAACGGCAAGCTGGTGGCACCCGTGCTCCGCGCCAAGGCGGGAGAAACGCTGTCCATCACCGTGCATAACAAACTTTCGAATGTGCCGCCGCCGACGCCCGGCTTCATGAACGGGCACCACGATTGGAACGTGACGAATCTGCACTTCCACGGCCTGCATGTGGCCCCCCAGGGCACACCGGATGCGGAGAGTGACAATGTACTGCTGGAGATCCTTCCCCAGACATCCCAGCACTATGAAGTGCATATCCCGAAAGACCACCCCGCCGGCACCTTCTGGTATCATCCGCACCGGCACGGCTCCACCACGGCCCATGTGGCCAGCGGCATGGCAGGCGCCCTCATCATCGAGCGCACGGACAACGTGACAAATCTCGACTCGATCCCTGAAGTGGCTGCGGCCGCGCAGGAAGTCATGGTGCTTCAGGCCAATCCTTATCTCAAAAATGCTGATGGCGTGGGAGACATTGAGCTCGCCAATGCTGACGACATGTTTGCCCCTGGTGACTTCTTCAACCTGAAGCGCTACATCACGGTGAACGGGCTGAAGATCCCCACCATCACCCTGGCACCTGGTGAGGTGCGCCGTCTGCGACTGGTGGCCACCGGCCAGCGTGAATTTGTGCAGCTCCGCATCGCGCGTGACTCCGAGGGTAATATCCCGGCCGCCGAACAAATCCCCTTCTATGAAATGGCCACGGATGGTCTCGTCACCGGCATGCTGACTCAAAGGCAAGACCTTGAACTGCAGCCTGGCTACCGCTCAGATTCACTCATCCAGGCACCGAAGAATGCCTCCGGCACCTACTACCTGGTGGACATGAACTCCATCAAGACCACCGCCGCACCGAATTCAGATGGATCACCCGCCAAAGACCCGCGGCCCACAGGTGCCGATGGCTCCCCAGAGCGCATCTCGATCATTGCGATGATCAACATCGCAGGTGCCCCCGTGGACATGAACCTGCCGGATCCTGCGGCACTCATGACCCAGCGACTGCCCGATCTGAAGGACAGCCCCGACCTTGTCACCCAGCACGCCTATTACGGCATCATCATCGACAACGGGGTGAAGTACTATGTCAGTCAGGCCAACGTCCCTCCGGGTTCAGCAGCCCCTGGACGTGAGTTCAACCCCACGGAGACACGCTATCTGCCGCTCGGCCACACGCAGAAATGGCAGGTGGGCTCGCGGAACTCCGGCACAATCAGTGTGGCGCACCCGTTCCACATTCATATCAATCCCTTCTTGATCACCCAGGTGCTCGACCAGGATGGCAAGGACGTGCTGGCGCAAGAGTTTGGCGGCCCCATCTGGCGTGACACACTGGCGGTGAAACAAAACTACACCTACACGCTCCTAACCAAATATGAGGTGTACACGGGCCGCTTCGTGAACCACTGCCATATTTTGGATCATGAGGACAATGGTATGATGGAGATCGTGGAGATCTATGACCCTGCCACCACGAAGCCGCTTTCCGCGCCGCTGGGTGTGGCGTCGGCCATGGGTGGAGCTGGCGCAGCGCCTGCTGTGCTGGAAGTCACTCCGGGCAAGCCAACCCTGGCCGTGGTGGTGCGCTCAGTGGACTGCGGGCTGTGCCGTGAGCAGATCAAAGCTTTCGAAAAAGCCGTGCAGGGCAAGGACTGGCCGAAGGATCTGGACCTCGTCTTCGTGGCTCCAGACACCGCTGACCGCATCGCTGCTGCGAAAGCGGAAGGCCTGGTGAAGAAAGGCAGGCTCGTCTCCGACACCGCAGGCACCACGCTGAAGTCCATTGATCCCACGGCCATGGGGGAGGACCGCGGGCACGGCATCCTGCTTCTGGATCGCCAGGGCAATGCGCTCTTCAAGAGTGCCAGCACCGAACCTCTGCTGGATCCCGCCGCGCTGAAGCCACACTTTGAACTTCTGGTGGCCAACGCGAGTGCAAGTGCAGCTCCAGCAGGCCTTGGAGGTGCCGCCGCCAATGACAGCGCGGGCATCTCCATTGCCGTCTGGAACACCTCAGCGGCCACAGACGACTACGTGACCTGGGCACCCACGCCCTGCACCATCCGGCTAAATGCACCAGCTGCCCAGGATGTGACGGTCACCCTAACCAATGATCCGGAAGGCCCCATCCCGTCAGGCCGCACCACACCGCTGGATGGAGATGTGGCCTTCGCGACAAAACTGGCCCAGAACCAGACCGCCAAGGATGCCACGATCACTCTGAAACTGCCCAAGGATGGCAGTGCCGTCCCCTTCTTCATCGCGGGCAAGTTTCCCCGCGCGAGCTCGCAGGATAAGGACTGCGTCATCGAGATTCATGAAGGCCAGGCCACGGGCGGCATCCTCGGCACGCGAGCATTAATGGTTAGGGTGCGAAAGAACCATCTGGCTCTGACGGACACCGAGCGCGGCCGCTTCCTCTCGGCGCTGGACTATCTGCACCGCACCGCCACAGCCCCGGAAGGCGGAGACATGTACATGCACTATGTGCGCATGCACAAGGCCGCGGCTTACGGGCTCTTCTACGCCCCAGGCCAGGCAGATCCTGCCTACCCCTGGCCTGATCTGGCTCACAAAGGCCCCGGCTTCATCTCCTGGCACCGCGCCTTTCTCCTGGCATTTGAGCGCACCCTCCAGGAAACGCATCCCGATGTGGCGTTGCCTTACTGGACCATGTCAGATCCCTCCACGCTGTTTTCTCCAGATTTCCTGGGGTCTAACCTGGTGAACGGCAAAGGCTCCACACCTGCCCTCTTTTCCACCACGAACCCCTTGTATGGCTGGACGGCGGACATCGATGGCGCAGTGAACCAGCAGCTCGTGCGCCGTGGCTATGGCCGCAATCCGGGCGATCCAAAGTTTGGTCCCTTCCTCAAGGACACTGACCTCTTCACACTGAATCCCTACTCCTACTATCCGCTGAATGTGGACCCGGGTAACATGGACAACCCGGTGAACTCCTTCGCCGCCATGCTGGAGCAGAACCCGCACAACGTGGGGCATAACTGGATCGGCCCCTGGATGGCGAACTGCCAGACCAGCCCGCGTGACCCCATCTTCTGGGTCTTCCACACCGGCTTTGACCGTCAGTGGGCCAAGTGGCAGCTAACCAAAGATCGTTTCAATCCTGATGGTTCGGGAGACAGCTTCTGCCCCAAAGGCAGCTCTGACAACCCTGGCAAGCTCTGTGATCCCGAGAACCCGCCTCCGACAAAGGATTGCAACACCCTGGACCCGAATGCCTGTGTTCCGGTGAATCACAATCTGGCTGATGAGCTCTGGCCGTGGAACCAGAAGTTTGGCCAGGGCACGACGGTCAAGAACAGCTACCCCGAAGAGGAGATGGCCAAGCCCTTCCTGAAGCCTTTCGATGCAGCTCCCATCCCCGGCCTCTTCCCTGCCAAGCCGCAGGCTGTGACCAATGGCGACATGATCGACTTCATGGCCAAGACGCCGAACCGTCTTCCCATGGGCTTCTGCTATGATGACACGCCCTATGACAAGGCCGATCTGCCAGCTCCCCAGTCTGTGCCAGTGGTGCTCGCTGCCGCGGCCCCTCCACCTCCAGCTCCGAAGGGCACGCTGGATGTGCAGGAAGCTGCCACCAGCCTGCTCACTGCACCAGCGGCAGAGCGTGCGAAGACCGTGACCAAGCTGAAGAGCTTCCAGGAGAACACCAAGGCTGATGTGGCGAGCCGCCGCAGCGCCATGCGCATGCTGACTCAGCGCGGTGAGGTGGACATTCCTTTCAACATCGCGCAATCCGCCGAGGCCAAAGATGCGGCACTCAAGCCTGAAGCCGTGCGCCTGCTCTCCGAGTTCATGATGTTCCACCCGGATGGTCTGAAGCGGAAGGAAGAGGTGATGAAGATCCTGGAGAAGAGCCTGGACTCCGCCGACCAGGAAACCCGCTCTGAAGCCCTGTGGGCCCTCGCAGGTCCAGAGGCACCGGAGATGTTAGTTTCGAGCCTGCGTGACTCCCTGGCTGGCAAGAAGGATGCGAAGTTCCCGGTGGAGGAAGCCATCCACGGTCTGGTGACCAGCGGTGCCGCTGGAGATGCCGCGGACCTCATCCGTCCGCTGCTTCAGAGCAAGAACTCCGCCGAGCAAGCCGCCGCTGCCAGTGCCCTGAGCCGGGATGCTGGCAGCGTCGCCAGCCGTGTGGCTCTCGCCCAGAATGCAGCCGTGCCTCAGCAGGTCCGTGTCGCTGCGCTGCAGAGTCTGGATCCTGCGGACGGTGCGCAGTTCAGCCAAGTGCTCAACGTTGCCACCGCACCGGGCCAGGATGCTCTGCGCGGAGATGCCATCGCCCTGCTAGGCCTGTGGGCACGCTCCACCGCGCTGCCGCTTTCCAATGCCCAGCTGACCCAGGCCCGCGATGCGCTCTCCGCCATCACGGATGCTGGCAGCTCAGGTCTGGAAGCCACACTCTCCCAGACTCTGCGCAGCCTGAATGATCGTCTGGGCAAGGCTCCCTGATCCCACGCCTCACCTGCCCCAATGTGAGCCGACCTCTTCGTCCCGAATGAAGCGCTCGGCGCACAAACCCATCCCCCACCCGCTCCATCCACACCACCCATATGGAACAAACGACCACCACCACACCACCACTCGGCAACACGCCCATCTCATTCGAAGGCCAGATCAAAGCTCTGTTCCGGCCCTTTGACCGCAACAGCATGCTGAGCCGCTTTGACCTCTGGTCTTACACTGACGTCAAAGCCTGGGCCCAGCCCATCTACGAACAAGTCAGCCAGGGAAACATGCCCTGTGATGATCCCTGGTCCCAGGACTACATCGACCTCTTCAAAGCCTGGATGGACGGCGGCATGCAGCCGTGAGGTGCTGCTGGCAAAGTGAATGACTAACAAAAAACGTGACCTGAATGGCCGTGTGGAAATCATACCGCCATTCCGACACTGACAGCACTCCACACCTTGTTCGTCACCCCATCCTTGCGTGCTACGAACGCTCCCAAGACGCAGCAGTCATCCACCGCAGATGGACACGGGTTTTCAAACCTGTGTCCCGTAGGCTGGCAGGTGAGGCCTGCCAGCTCCTTCCAATCAAAACAAGTCCTCCTCTTTTATGTCAGGCCCAATCAATCGTATTGTTGTACCGCTGTTTCCAGACTTCGATATTCTAGATGTCTGCGGGCCGTTCGCCATGTTTAGCAGCGTGGCCGGAGCCAGCGGCGTCCAGCCCGTGCTGGCGGCGCAGAATGCCGGCCCAGTCAAATGCCTGCAAGGCGTTGACATCGGCGCGCAGATCGCCCTGCCCAGCTTGTCCGAAACAGACGCGCTCTGGGTTCCTGGCGGCTATGGTCCCGGCTTCAACGAGCAGATTTCCGAAGATTCGCAGGTGCGGAAATGGTTGCAGGAAGAGGGCCCCAAGGCGGGCTATGTCTGCTCCGTCTGCACGGGCGCCATCATCATCGCCGCTGCCGGCCTGCTGAAAGGCTACACCGCCACCACGCATTGGATGTTCCAGCAGAGCCTCTCCATTTTCCCGGGCGTGCGGCTTGCCTCCGGCTATCCGCGCTACTGGATTGACCGGAACCGCATCACGGGCGGCGGCATCAGCTCGGGTTTGGACGCCTCACTGGCCGTCATCGCCGTTCTGTCCGGCAGCGCCTATGCCATGCAGGCGCAGTTGATCAACCAATACGCCCCGGACCCGCCTTTCAATGCCGGCAGCCCGCTGACCGCCAGCCCAGAAGTCTTGGGCAATGTTTTCAAGGGCCCTGGCGATGGCGTGGGGACTCTTGAAAGCGTGGTTGAAGCCTTTCTCGCCAGCCAGAAGCAACCCTGAACCACGGAACCACTGCCCGCTTTGCTGGACGGCCTATTCCAGCTGGCTGGGCTCGAAATAGTGGCATCCTCCTGATGCTGGCTGGCGCGCTCTGGAACATGTTTGCCCTCAGATAGCGTCGGCCCGACAAGGTGCCTAACCGTGTTTGAAAACAGGGTTGGCGCCTGCGTGCGCGTGTGATTTCCTTTTCGAAAACCGCTTCGTGCCTGCCACGCACAACACTACCCCCAAGGTCATGACCAGCATGAGCCAGGTCACCTCCTCACCTAACAACAAGGCTGCCAGACCGAGACCGAAGAAAGGCTGCAAAAGCTGAAGCTGACCAACTCCCGCGATGCCGCCCTGAGCCAGTCCACGATACCAAAAGACAAAACCGATCAGCATGCTGAAGAGCGACACGTATCCGAGGCCAAGCCAGGCCGACAACCTAACGCCATCCAACGATGCTGGGCGGGTGATGAATGCCAGGACCAGCATGAAGGGCAGCGCCAGCAACAGCGCCCATGAGATCACCTGCCAGCCACCCAGCCTGCGGGACAACTTTGCTCCCTCAGCATAACCAAGACCGCAGACCACAATCGCCGCCAGCATCAGCAGATCCCCCACAGGAGAAACCTCGATTCCCTTGCTCAAGGCAAAACTGGCGACAAAGGCGCTGCCAAGGCAGGAGAAGATCCAGAACACCAGAGGTGGACGCTCTCCACCGCGAATGACACCAAAGATCGCGGTCGAGACCGGCAGAAGGCCGATAAACACCACGGAATGTGCGGACGTGATGTGTTTGAGTGCCAGCGCTGTGAGCAAAGGAAAGCCCAGCACCACCCCGAGAGTCACCAGACACAGAGAGATCACATCGCCTCGTCCGGGCAGCTTCTCCTTGAAAACCAGTAGCAAGCCGGAGCCAATCAAACCAGCGATGGCGGCACGAGCCGTCGTCACAAACACCGGGTCTAGATCAAACACCGCCAGGCGGGTTGCAGGGAGGGATCCGCTGAAAATCAGCACTCCAATGAATCCATTGATCCAGCCGCTTCTTGTTTTGTCATCCATGGGGCAGAGGTAGTTTTTCCACCCTTGTCTGTCCATTCGGACTACCATACAGTTATCACAAACTGTTATGGATACGAGGGCAATACAGCTGCACGACCCATTGGCCAACGGCGAGCATTCGCTCATCGCGAAGGTCATGAATCGAATCAGCCAAAAGATCACCAGTGGCAGCCTCAATCAAGGGACGAAGCTCCCGTCCATCCGGTCAATGGCAAGGACGATCCAAGTGTCAGTGTCCACGGTCACGGAGGCTTATGAAAGGCTCGCGGCGCAGGGGATCATCCGCTCCCGTCCCGGTTCAGGTTACTATGTGGCCATCTCGACGCCTCTTCTGTCGCTAGCCGAAAGCTCACCCAAGCTGGATCGCGAGGTCGACCCCATGTGGATCTCGCGCCAGTCCATGGAAGCAGGCAAAGACGTGCTGAAACCTGGATGTGGCTGGCTTCCAGCCTCATGGATGCCTGAGGCCGGGATCCGCCGCGCCTTGAGAGAACTCTCCCGAGCCGACTCGGCCTCACTGGTCGATTATGCCTCACCCTTGGGCTCTCTCCCCCTGCGCCAGATTTTAGCGCGCCGATTGATCGAACGTGAGATCACAGTCTCAGCCGAACAAATTATTCTCACAGAGTCAGGCACCCAGGCCATCGACCTCCTCTGCCGCTTCCTGGTGAAGGCGGGCGACACCGTTCTTGTGGATGATCCGTGTTACTTCAACTTCCACGCATTGCTGCGTGCGCATCGTGTGAATGTCGTTGCCGTGCCCTTCACGCCAACAGGTCCCGATCTCGAGCTTTTCGCCAAGGCGATCAGCGACCACTCACCGCGGATGTACATCACGAACTCAGCGATTCATAATCCGACGGGTGCCGTGATGTCTCCCAACACAGCGCACCGGCTCCTCAAACTGGCTGAGCAGGCCGAAATGACGATCATTGAGGATGACATCTTTGCTGACTTTGAGAGAGAGCCTGTCCCAAGGCTGGCGGCCTATAGTGCGCTGGGCAGAGTGACACACATCAGCAGCTTTTCCAAAACGCTGTCCGCCTCCGTGCGCTGTGGCTACATCGCCGTTCGCCAGGACTGGGTCGAGGGTCTGACAGATCTCAAGATCGCCACCTCGTTTGGAGGCTCCAGGCTCTCGGCGGAGCTTGTCCTGACTCTTCTGACAGATGGCACCTATCGCAAGCACATGGACGGGCTGCGAGCACGCCTTTCGCGATCCATGATCGAGGCGACCGCAAAACTCGAAGAGTTACATATCAAGCCATGGGTGGAGCCCAAAGCTGGCATGTTTCTCTGGTGTCAGTTACCCCATGGGATTCAGGCAGCGGATGTAGCCCGCGTCGCCCTCGCCGATGGCATTGTTCTCGCCCCAGGAAATGCCTTCAGCCTCACTCAGTCCGCCGGTTCATTCATGCGCTTCAACGTCGCCCAGATGAGTGACGAAAGACTCTTCCGTTCACTGGCCAAAGCCCTTGAGGTTTGTTCATAGGCCAACCAGACCTCGATAAGCTGAGTGCTCCCGCCCGGATTCGAACCGAGAACCAAGGGATTATGAGTCCCCTGCTCTAACCGTTGAGCTACAGGAGCATGAGTCGCTGACTTACAACGGAAAGCGTGCAATATTGGGAGCGTTCAGACAGCCAATGATACACGGCGTTTATACACTCACAGAAAGCCACATCATGAAGGCCGCTGTAAAAGCCCCCAAAACTTGGTTTCCCACGAAGTATCCACATCTCTACCGCCATTAATCGAATGTTTACTATGCGCGGCTTTTCATAGGCGGCAAGAAAACATGGCGGAGTCTGGAAACTCAGTTCCTCAGCATCGCCTCAAAAAGGGGGAAAGGAAATGCGTTCCCACTTAAGAACGGTGGCTTCGCGGTGGAACTGTGACTGGAAATAGACGAAGGCGCGTGTATAAGAAAGTGCTTCGCCCTTCAGCCTCTCCGTTGACCATGAAAATCAACTCTTTGTTAACCAAGTCTACGCTGGCGCTACTCCTCACGTTCGAGGCGCTTTTGCCCACCGGGCTCGCACAGAGCATCTCAACGTGGAAGGGCGGTGTGGGATCGTGGAACGACTCGTCCAAGTGGACGGGGCCGGTCCCCAATTCCGCCACGGCCGATGTGCGCGTGGACAACGGCAACGCGGCTAATTCCGATGTGTCGCTTGCGACGACCGTTGGCGTGGGACGGCTCACCATGACCTCGGGCGACGCTGTGCTTGTACCTGATGGACTGACACTCACGATTAATGGCGGGTCTGCGTTTGCCGGGCAGGGCAGCGTGACTGGCGGCACTTTGCGGCTCAATTCCACGGGGGCGGCCACCGGGCTCTTCGTCAATGGCAACGCGACGCTGAGCAGCTCGTTGTTTGGCAATGGTACGGCCACGAGCAACAACGTGATCACGGGGTCCACCGGGTCGACTTTAACCATTAATTCCATCTTCTTCACCAGCATCAATGAGCTGGGCGGCGGGGCGCTGAATCTCGTTATCGAGGGCAGTGTGTCTGGAGGACTGTCGCCGACGATGACGATCCAGCCGCTCGCCACATGTGTGTTCAACCAGAACTCGGTGCTGACCGCGAGCCGCACGGTGAACCTCGCCGGCGTCGGCTCCTTCACGCTCAATGGCACCATGGCGCTGGTCCAGAACACGTCTTACCTCCCATCCTCTTTGACCAAGGATGCAGGGGCCACGCTGACGAACTACCACGCGCCTAGCGGGACGCTGACTGGTGGGCGCTATATGCTGCTGAATCTCGATGGCGCCACAGTGGATCTGGGCGTGGGCCCCATTCGCGTGAACGCGGCGGAGATCGAACTGGTCCGCTCGACAGCGGTGTTCACCGGTTTGGACGCACTGGCATCGAACCCAGGTAAACTGGTCTTCAACCGGAAAAATTTTACGCTTACCGGCGGGTTTGACAATGCCGGTTCCATTACCGTCAGCGGGGCGACTTTCACCGTGCCGGGAGCGGTCACAAACTCCGGCGCGTTTCTCCTCAGTGCCCTCGGCAACACGACCACGGTGACCATTGGGGCGGGTTACACGCAGAGCGCCGGCACCCTCAATCTCGGCCTCGGAAATGCACCGCGTCCGACCGTGAGCAGCGGCACCGGGGCGTTTACGATCAACGGCGGGCGGCTTGAAGGCGACGGCACGCTGACGGGCAATGTTCACGTGAGCGGGACGATCTCGCCGTCGGTCTCCAGTGGCAACTACGGGCGGCTGAATATCACTGGCACGCTCCAGCTAAGTGGCAGCTCCACGACGGAAATCCGTGTCGGGACTGTGAGTTTCAGCCGGGAAGCCGATCTGATCTCGGCGACAGGGGCCACCACGCTGGCGGGCGAATTGAAGGTGTACATTGCAACGATCGGCGATCCCGACCCAACGCGGACTTTCAGTGTACTCGGAGGCGCATCGGTCACGGGGGCATTTTCCAATGTGACCACGGGCCAGCGCCTGCGGACGGCGGATGGGCGCGGCAGTTTTCTCGTGACCATCAACTCAAACTCGGTGCAACTGAGTGCCTACCAGGCGACGCCCGCTCGCGCGTTGGGTTTGCCCGTCACCGGGGCGATTGTAGGGACGGTCTACACCCGGTTCGGTACGCCGGCGCAGGGGCCTTTCGGTGGGTCGTTCAAAAGCGGCAAATTCACCGCGGTGGCGATCTTCGCGGGCGACGGCTCGATACGTGCGGAAGTCACTGGGGACACGCCGCTCTTGGGCGAGACGGTTTATAGCCAGCTCGGCGAGCCCAGCGGCGATGCGGCGCTCGCGACGGTGAAGGGTACGAGCGGCGTCACGGCGAAGAACGACCAAGTCCTGCTCGGCAGCCTCATCAATGGACCGGTGCGCATCGCGGTGCGCGAGGGTGTGACGGAAGTGGACGGATTGCCAGGTGTGACGGTGAAGACTTTCCTCACGATCGAGGGCTCCCCCAACGCTGGCACGCCGATCTTTTTCCGCGCGATGCTGCAAGGCGGAACGACGAGTGCGAAGGACGACATGGCGCTCTGCGCAGCGCTGCCCGATGGCACGCTGCGCGTGCTCGTGCGAGAGGGGCAACAACTCATACCTGGCGGCAAAAAGGTGACCATCATCGGCACCCTTGTGGCGGCCCCGGCTTCGCTTGGCGAGGGACGCTGGCGCGCGGGCGATGATGCCCTCGGCGTGCGGCTCAGTTTCGTCGGCGGCTCCAGCGCCATTTACACGATTCCGGTCACCGCGACCACGCCCGCACAGTGGGAGCTCGCGCTCGACACCGAGACAGCGCTCGGCGCGCCGCTCGCAGGGGTCAAGGTGGTGAGCCTTGGGCTGCCCGGCTTCGGAGCGCAGAGCGTGGCTTTTCTGGCGCAGCTCAAGATTACACCCAATCTCGTGAAGGCGACCGATGACCAGGCGTTGTTCATCTCCGATGACGATGGCCTTTCCATCGTGGCGCGCGAGGGTGATGAAGCTGCAGGAATGGACGGCGGCAAATACAAGACGTTCTCCGATCCCGTCTCGGGCTCAAACGGGCGCTTGGCCGTCCTCGGCACTGCGACCTTGGGCCGCGCGACGGTCAGTTGTCTGTGGCATGCGCTGCCCGGCCAACCGCTCGCGCTCGTGAAATACGTTGGCAACGACGCGCCAGGCGGCGGCAAATTCGCCAGCTTCACCTCCATCGCGCTGCCGGACGGTCCCAGCAGCGGCCCTATCTTCACGGCAAAGCTCGCCATCAGCAAAGTTCCGCTCATCAGCGCCGCAAACAACTTCGGGATCTGGGCGGTAGGTAGTAGTGGCTCGGTCGTAAAGCTGCTGCGCACCGGCGACACGATCCGCTTCAACGGTGAAGACCGCGAAGTGAAATCCTTCACCACTCTCGTTTCCGCCTCCGGCTCGATCGGCGCCGCCCGCGGTTACGACAATGCCGGCAACGTCACCGTCCTCGCCACCTTCGCCCCCAAAAAGGTGAACAATATCGCGCTCACCACGTCGGGGTTGGTCCAGTTAACGGTGCCCTAGCGATCCTGACCGAGCATCTCAGTTGTGAGCCATCCAGTAGCGCACGCCGATCAGTAAATGCGAGAGTGTGGTATTGGGCTATCAGGTCTCGCGAAGTTGCCCACCTCGCGCCCCCGTTGGCAGCCTGCTCCGTGGGAGGAGATGTGATCCAATGCGCGCTACCGTGAGAGGTTGCAGTTTGGTTCCCGTAGGGAGACCAACCGCCTCTCACCCACACCTTCCCAGGTCTTGAGCCCTCGGCCAGCGACTCATCCACGACATTCTTTTTGCATTGGCACCCCTTCTTTTCCCGCGCATGGGTGACCGCCCATGAAGATTTTGGTCACAGGCAAAGGCGGGCGCGAGCACGCCCTCATCACCGCACTCAGCGAATCCCTCGAAGCACACGAACTGTTTGCCTGGCCTGGCAGTGATGCCATCGCGTCCCTCGCGAAGCGCGTGGATGCGGCTTCCCTGCCTGAGCTCATCGCCTGGATGAAGTCGAACGCCATCGACCTCTGTGTCGCGGGTGAAGAGGCCTGGCTGGTCAAGGATGAAGGTCTGGCCAACATGTGCGAGCAAGCGGGCATCCCGTGTTGGGGGCCTTACAAGGAAGCGGCGCAACTCGAAGCCTCCAAGGCCTTCGCGAAGCACTTCCTCAAGCGTCACAACATTCCGACCGCGTCCTACACGGTCTGCACAAATGCGGAAGAAGCTCGCGCAGCGCTGACCGAGTTCCCGATCGTGCTGAAGTTCGATGGTCTGGCCGCCGGCAAAGGGGTCGCGGTTTGTCTGACTCGCGAAGAGGCCGAGGAGTTCATCACGGATGTGATGGAGAAGCGCATCTTTGGCGCGGGAAATCTGGTGGTGGAGTCCTGCCTCATCGGGCCGGAGCTTTCCGTGTTCGCCTCGGTTTGTGATGACCAGTATCACATCCTCATGCCAGCGCGTGACTACAAGCGCATCCGTGACAACGACCAGGGTCCAAACACCGGCGGCATGGGTGCGGTGGCCAGCCGTGAGATCGTGACGCCCGAGGTCCTCGCACGCATCGAGCGCGAGATCGTGCAGCCAACCGTGAAGGGACTCATCGCCGATGGTCTGCGTTACCGCGGCTTCCTTTACTTCGGCCTGATGCTCACCTCTTCCGGACCCTACATCATCGAGTACAACTGCCGTTTCGGCGATCCTGAAGCCGAGGCCGTGATGCCGATGGTGCGCGGAGACTTTGCCAACTATGTTTTCCAGGCCGCCAAGGGCAGTCTGAAGCCCGAATTGCTCACCTTCGCGGAAGGTTGGAGCATCTGCGTCATCAGCGCCTCCGCAGGCTATCCTGCCAGCTCACGCAATGGCGATGTCATCAGCGGCCTCGGCAAGGTGGAAGGCGCCCGCGTGTACCACTGCGGCACGAAGAAGAATGAGGCAGGCCAGTTTGCGACCAACGGCGGGCGTGTGCTCGCTGTCGTCGCCAACGCTGCCACGCGTGAAGAGGCCCGAGCCAAAGCCTACGCGGAGACCGACAAAATCAACTTTGAAGGCATGCAGCTCCGCAGTGACATCGGCCAGATGCACTTTGACTGATTGATTCCGTTGGCTGGGCCTGACCGACCTCCCTCCACAGGCGTAAACTCTGCTGACAACCTCCCGCTTTTTCATGACTGATCTCTCTCATCTGCGCGCTGACTTCCCCATCCTGCATCAGCAGGTCTGCGGACATCCGCTGGTGTATTTTGACAACGCCGCCACCAGCCAGAAGCCGCGCCAGGTCATCGACGCACTCGTGCACTACTATGAGCACGACAACGCGAACGTGCACCGCGGTCTGCATGAGCTGAGCAACCGCTCCACCGCGAACTTTGAGGCCGTGCGCAAGAAGGTCGCGCGCTTCATCGGCGCAGAGCATGAGGAGGAGATCATCTTCACCCGTGGAAGTACCGAGGGTATAAATCTCGTCGCACAAGCTTGGTCGGCGCAGCATTTGAAAGCGGGAGATGTGGTGGTCATCACCGGCATGGAGCATCACAGCGACATCGTCTCCTGGCAGCTCGCCGTGGAGCGCTGTGGAGCCACCCTCAAGCATGTACCCGTTCTGGACGACGGCACGCTGGACATCAGCGTGTTGGACTCTTTGTTAGCCACTGAGCCGGTGAAAATGCTCGCCTGCGTGCATATTTCCAACTCACTCGGCACCATCAATCCAGTCAAGGAAATCTGTGCGAAGGCCCGTGCACGCGGCGTCGCCACCCTCATTGATGGAGCCCAGGCCGTGGGCCATGTGCCCGTGAATGTGCGGGACATTGGCTGCGACTTCTATGTCTTCTCCGGCCACAAGATGTGCGCTCCCACCGGCATCGGCGGCCTTTATGGAAGACTGGAGACCCTCAACTCCATGCAGCCTTGGCATGGCGGTGGCGAGATGATTGAAACCGTCACCCTGGAGCGCAGCACCTACAAGGCCGCGCCGCATCGCTTTGAAGCCGGCACGCCGGACATCGCCGGTGTCATCGGCCTTGGCGCTGCCATTGATTATCTTGAATCCGTCGGCCTCGAAAACATCCAGGCACATGGCCGCGAGCTCACACTCTATGCCATGGAGAAGCTCAATGCACTTCCCGGGCTTCGTTTGTTAGGCCCGCCTGCCCCGGCGGACCGTGCCTCGCTCGCCGGTTTCACACTCGCCTGCGCGCATCCGCACGATCTGGTGGAGTTCGCAAACACACAGGGCCTGGCCCTGCGCGGCGGCCACCACTGCACGCAGCCGCTGATGAAGCGCTTCAAGGCCCCTGGCACCACGCGAGCCAGCTTTTACTTCTACAACACCCAGGCCGAGGTGGATCGCATGATCGACATCCTCAACCAGGCCATCGCCTTCTTTTCGTAATTCACTCCCATGGCTCTCTCCGACGACCTCCGCGATCTCTACCAGCAGGTGATCCTCGATCACTCCCGCAGTCCGCGCAATCACGGCCAGCTCCACGGCGAAGGCTGCGTGCATGTGCACGGTGACAACCCGACCTGCGGCGATGAGATCGACGTCTGGGTGAAATTCGCCGCCGATGGCGGAGTGGAGGACATCAAGTTCGAAGGCCAGGGCTGCGCCATCAGCCAGGCCAGCGCCAGCATGATGACCGTGAAGATGAAGGGCACAGATGCCGAGAAATTGAAGGGCCTGATCCAGGACTTCCGTGCCACCGTCACTGGTGAAGGCACGGTCAAGGACGAGGACACCCTCGGCGAGCTCGCCCTCCTGGAAGGCGTGCAAAAATTCCCCCAGCGCGTGAAATGCGCCACCCTGGCCTGGCGCGCGGTCGAACAAGCGATGCAACAAAAGGGCGAAGGATCGTAAACGAGCTACTGAGGCATTCCCGTAGTCCTCCCAAGAGAATAGCTAGCACGACGAACCAGGCTTGCCCTGAAAGAAAGCATCTTGCTAGGATGCTGCGTTACCTTTCGTTATCTCCGTTGTTGCATGGACATGAGCTCTCCGCCACCAGGCAGTCCGCACGCTGGCACTTGGCAGCCCCCCTCAGTGGAGGACATGCAGGCCCTGCTGCCGCATTACCAGTTTGAATTCCTGCTGGGTCGTGGCGGGATGGGCGCGGTTTACAAGGCCACCCAGCTCTCTCTCGACCGCCCCGTGGCCATCAAAGTGCTGCCAGGCGGCTGCACTGGCAGTGAGAAAGGTGAGTACGCCGAACGTTTCAAAAACGAGGCGCGCACGATGGCGAAGATGCACCACCCAAGCATCGTCAATGTCTTCGACTTCGGCCAGACCGCGTCCGGCCTGCTCTACTTTGTCATGGAGTATGTGGACGGCACCGACGTGGCGCAGATCATTCACAGCCAGGGCCGGCTTCCTGAAGAGCACGCGCTCTCTGTCACCGCGCATGTTTGTGATGCGCTGGCCTATGCCCATGCTCGGGGAATCATCCATCGCGACATCAAGCCCGCGAACATCCTGATCAATCGTGATGGTCAGGTAAAGGTGGCTGATTTCGGTCTCGCCAAGCAGAGTGACAGTGCCGGGTTTGCCCTCACGAAGACCAGCGTGGCCATGGGCACGCCCGACTACGTGGCGCCTGAGGCACTCGTTCACGGTTTCCCACTCGATGGCCGTGCGGATCTCTACGCGATTGGCGTCATGCTCTACAACATGCTCACCGGCGAGATTCCGCGCGGCATGTGGGTCATGCCAGCCAAGAAGGTGGGAACAGATCCGCGCTTTGACGCGATCATTGCGAAGGCCATGCAGACGGATCGTGAGGAGCGTTACCGCACAGCTTCGGAGATCCGGCTGGATCTGCATGCCATCCAGACGCTGCCGCGTGCCGTGATCATCCAGCAGCAGCAGGACGCCGCCGAGGCTGCGGCAAAGGCCACACGCGCAGCGGATCAAGCCACGGCCCGGCGTGCGGCTGCCGCCAGAGTGCACACGCGCCCCTCTTCATCATCCATTCCGGTGCCGCCGAAGCAGAAGCCGAAGCGGACCACGTGGATCTGGAGCATGGCAGCCGTGTTGCTGCTCGCAGGCGGGATTTACAGGATCACTGGACAAAGCAGCGCCCCCCTCATGGCGCCCTCCGTCGCCACCCTCAATCTCAGTGCCCGTGAGCAGCGTCTCCGGGCCCCGCTTGCCGCAGGCCAGATTGATGCACTGGCATCAGTGAAAGCTGGATCCGCTGGCATTTTCGCCTGGTCACCGTCCGCCACAGGTCTGGAATTGAAGGCGACGCGGTCTCCGGGCATCTACAAAGGCACCGTGGAGCTTCCCACGCCCCCCGCCCTTTCTTATGCGGTGGATGCCTGGTTCACTGTGCCGCAGACAGATGCTGTGGGCATCACCATTCCCGTGGGGGACGGACATGCCACCACCTGCTGGATCTCGACCGCCAATGGTGGCGTGGCAGGTCTGGGCAAGGTGGATGGCAATGATCCGCAGACGGCGGCCTCCGGTCATTCCACCTCCTTTGAACTCGTTGCCAATGAGCTGACCCAGATGCGTATCGAGGTCCGCCGCACTCCGGGCCAGGTGGACATCCGCTTCCATATCAATGGAGCTCCGATGGCCGCCTACCAGGGAGAGCCCAGCCGCCTAACCACAAGCACCGCGTGGCAGCTTTCGAAAAACCGTGCTCTCATCCATCTGGGCGGTGTGAATGTGACCTTCCATCGCGTCACGATGGCTGACCTGGACGGCGACGGAACTTCCGTGCCGCCAGGCTCTTGAACTGTCCTCAGACTCAATCCTGCTTCATGAGGAAGTACTCCAGGCTGTCCACCAGAGCTTCCCAAGAGGCATCGATGACGTTCGTGGAAACACCCACGGTACCCCAGGTGCGGTTGCCATCGCTGCTGACAATGAGCACACGGGTCTTCGCGGCGGTGCCGGTGCCGCTGTCGATGATGCGGACCTTGTAGTCTTCGAGGCGAACGTTGCCGAGCTGCGGGAAGAGCGGCAGCAGAGCCTTGCGCAGGGCTCGATCGAGCGCATTCACCGGGCCGTCACCTTCGTCCACAGTGTAGACGCGCTCACCATCCACACTGATCTTCACCGTGGCTTCGGTGGTCTCGACCTTGTTATGCGGGTGATGGCGATGCGTGGTGTGATACTCGATGAGGTCAAAGCTGCGGATCTCGCGGCCTAACTGACGGCGGATCAAAAGCTCAAAGCTCGCCTCGGCGGCCTCGAACTCATAACCTTCACTCTCCAAGCGCTTCACCTCGGCCAGCACCTTGTTCACGTCGGGTGATCCCTTCACAAGCGGGATGCCCATGGCTTCGGCCTTCATAAGCACGTTTGACTGACCGCTCATGTCCGAGATGGTGATGATGCGCTCATTGCCCACCAGAGATGGGTCCACGTGCTCATAGGTGCGGGCCAGCTTCTGCACCGCGTGCACATGCAGGCCGCCCTTGTGGGTGAAGGCGGCGAGGCCCACGTAAGGGGCGCGGATGTCATGCGGCACATTGGCCAGCTCATCCACAAAGAAAGACAGCTCGCGCAGACGAGTGAGGTCGATGCCGAGATCGATGCCCATCTTGAGCTGCAAGTTTGGCATCACAGTGATGAGATTGCAGTTCCCCACGCGTTCGCCATAACCATTGATGGTTCCCTGCACCTGGCAGGCCCCGGCACGGATGGCGGCCAGCGAGTTGGCCACGCCAACACCACCATCGTTGTGCGTATGAATGCCCACAGGCTTGCCGAGATGGGCGATGACCTTCTTCGTCACTTCCTCCACCCATTCAGGGAGAGCGCCGCCATTGGTTTCGCAGAGCACCACAAGGTCAGCACCGGCATCCGAGGCAGCCTTCACGGTCTTCAGCGAGTATTCAGGATCTTCACGGAAGCTGTCAAAGAAATGCTCCGCATCATAGAGCACCTCGCGGCCATGCTTCTTCAAGTAAGCCACGGTGTCGGCGATCATCGCCAGGTTCTCTTCCAGGGAGACCTGGAAGACTTCTGTGACATGCAGCGGCCAGGTCTTGCCCACGATGGTCACGGCAGGAGTCTGCGCATCCAGCAGCATCTGCACCTGCGCATCATCCTCCACCTTCAACTTGCCACGGCGGGTCATGCCAAAGGCGGTGATCTTCGCCTTCTTCCAGGTGCGCTTCGCCGCTTCCTGGAAAAACGCGGCATCTTTCGGGTTTGAGCCAGGCCAGCCGCCTTCAATGTAATGCACACCGAAGTCGTCGAGGCGCTCAGCCACGCGGATTTTATCGAGGGTGGAAAAGGAGATGCCGGTGCCCTGGGTGCCATCACGCAGGGTGGTATCATAGATCGTAACAGGAACGGACATGGTAGGTTGGGGAATCAAAAAAGGTCAGGGATTCGTCAAGAGGTCAAAGGGGATCACGGAGGCCGCAGACGAGGGAGCGGCGGAGGGTGAAACGCGGATGGCTCTTGGCCCAAAATGCACCTGGGGTGCAGTGACAATGCCACGATGACGGACTCCAAAGGCTGCGTTACGCGCAGAGGAGCCCGTGGCTAATTCGAATGGCAATGTTGGTGGCTGGAATAACCATGAACAGCGAGGACTCTAGGGCGGACCGGCCTTCTGGCAACTTGTCTTTTTAGGGCGCAGGCTGCTCACGAAGTCGCATCCGACTTCAGATGCCTTTTCATGCGCTCCATCGCCATGGCCAGCTCCACCTCACGGAGGCGCAGTTCGGCGATAAGCATCTCTTTTTGCGGTCCCTCCTCCATCGTCTCCAGCTTCTCGCGCATGAGGCCTACGTCTCGCATGGCCTCGACCTCTGGAGGCACCACGCCAGCGCTTTTCAGCATGCCAAAGCCTGCGCGCAGGGCTGAAGGAGCTGCAAAGTAGCCGTCCAGATCCAGCGGCTTCCCGGCACCTACCAGGTCCATGTCAGCCCCAGCCTCCAGGGCTTCCTGGATGCGGCTTTCGGCGACACTGGCGAGCGGCGAATTCACCTTCCACTCCTTGACCAATTCCTGCCACTTCGCACGTTCAGAGTGTGTCCGATTTTCGGACGCGTATCCTTCCTTATACCAATCATGAGCCAAATTGTTCCTCTTATCTCCTCCGGCATTGCCGGTCCTCTCGGCGTGCTGCATCTGCCACGCCTCTGGCAGAAAGCTTCCCTGGCCCATGCAGGCAAGCTGCACTCGGACTATCCTGGCATCGGCTGCGGCTATGACCAGATGACCCTCGACGCTCTCGGCATCAAGATCGAGGAATTCAAGACCTTCATCGCCACGAAGCCTACCTACGTGCAGACCGAAGCTTGGGTGAAAGCCT
Source organism: Prosthecobacter gellanilyticus (assembly GCF_007992435.1). Classification (GTDB taxonomy): domain Bacteria; phylum Verrucomicrobiota; class Verrucomicrobiia; order Verrucomicrobiales; family Verrucomicrobiaceae; genus Prosthecobacter; species Prosthecobacter gellanilyticus. Next base: position 25,706 of record NZ_BKAG01000016.1, read on the forward strand.
ATCCTGGCGTGAACCTGACCAAGGCCACGCTCTACAAGCACAACCAGGCCATCCTGGGCTACATCCACGCGGACGACACCCGCGCGAGCATCCTGGCTGCCGTGGGTCTGCCTGACGACGGCAGCGTGAACCCAGGTGCCGTGGACCTGAACAACCTCGACGACTGGCACACCTTCTGGGCCACCGAACTGAAGTAAGTTTCCTTTCTCTTCAAGGCCGCAGAGACTCGCGCAATGCAGCCTCTGCGGCCTTCCCTTTTTCTGCTCACCGTCAACTGCTCACTGTCCATCGCTTACCGCCCCATGAATCTCACCCACACCGACGACCAAGGCCGCGCCAGCATGGTGGACATCTCCGCCAAACCTCCCATGAGCCGCGAAGCCGTGGCCGAGGCCTTCATCAAGCTGCAGGGAGACACCTTGGCGCTGATCCGCGACAACGGACTGAAGAAGGGCGATGTGCTCGCCGTGGCCCGCATCGCTGGCATCCAGGCCGCGAAGCAGACGCAGATGCTCATCCCGCTCTGCCATCAGATCGCCCTCAGCAAAGTGGCTGTGGATTTTGAGATGACTGAGCACGGCATCCGCATCATCACCACTGCCAAGACCATCGCGCAGACCGGCGTCGAGATGGAAGCCCTCACCGCCGCCAGCATCACCGCCCTAACCATCTATGACATGTGCAAGGCCGTGGACAAGACCATGCGGATCACAGATGTGCGGCTGGTTTCGAAGGTCAAAGAAAGTGGGACAGGTTTGTAACCTGTCCGCTGGAGCGCGGACAACGGTGTGTTGTTACACCGTAGCGGTCGGAAAACACAAGCAAGGTGCTGGCGGTGAAAACAGGTTGGAAAACCTGTTCTACGTTAGAGTGAAACCCCGCGCTTCCACGGCAGAAAGTCATCCTGCCCCAGCGCTACGGCCTTCGGCACATACTCGCCGCTCGCGGTGGCGATGCACATCTCCAACAAACTCTCGCCCATCTGTGGCACCGTTTGTTCGCCAGTGATGACAGGACCGGTGTTGAAATCAAGGATGTCTCCCATGCGCTGCATGAGCGAGGTGTTCGTGGAGATCTTCAGCGTCGGGCACACCGGATTGCCCGTGGGGGTGCCGAGACCGGTGGAGAAGAGGATGAGATTGCATCCGCCACCGGCGATCGCTGTGGTGGACTCCACATCGTTCCCAGGCGTGCAATACAGCGTGAGGCCGCCGTGCTTCAAGATAGGCTCGCTGTAGTCCAGCACATCCACCACCGGAGCGGTGCCGCCTTTCTTCGCTGCACCGGCGGACTTGATGGCATCCGTGATGAGACCATCGCGGATGTTGCCGGGCGATGGATTCGCATCAAAGCCCGAGTTGCAAGCTTTGGCCGCACCTTCATACGCCCGCATGAGGCTCACGAACTTGTCTGCCAGCTCTGGTGTGGTGCAGCGGTCACTCAGACTCTGCTCCACTCCGCACAGTTCCGGGAACTCCGAGAGCACCGGCGCACCACCAAGCGCTGACAAAAGATCCGCTGTGTGACCGATCACTGGATTCGCCGAGACACCGGAGAAGCCGTCACTGCCACCACACTCCACACCGACGATGAGATCACTCAGCGGGCAGGCTTCGCGCACCTGGTCGTTGGCCTTCTTCACGCCTTCAAAAGTCGTCTTGATCGCCCGCGCCATCATGTCGCGTTCCGAGGTGCTCTTCTGCTGCTCGAAGATGTGCAGCGGCTTGTTGTAGCGCGGATACAGGCGGCTCAGCGCCTCCTGCAACAGACTCACCTGCGCATGCTGGCAGCCCAGGCTGAGAATCGTGGCCCCAGCCACATTCGAATGCGCGATGTAACCCGCGAGCAACTGCACCAACGCCTGCGCATCCTGACGCGTGCCACCGCAGCCGAGACCATGCTCCAGGAACTTCACACCATCCACATTTGGGAACAGCGGACGTGGCGCGGCAAAGAGGCCGTCTTCCAATTCTGTTTCCAGTGACTCGCCACGCCGATGCTTCTCCACCAACGTCTGCGCAAAGCTTTCATAGGGCGATGAGCGCGCGTAACCGAGCGAGCGAGTCAGCGCTTCACGCATGAAGCCGAGATTGCGATTCTCACAAAACACCAGCGGGATGACGATCCAGTAGTTAGCCGTGCCGGAGACACTGTCTGCACGCTTGAATCCCTTGAAGGTGCGGTTTTTCCACGCGCTCACATCCGGCGGAGTCCAGACATAATCGCTGCGCTTGCCTTCAAAACTCGCGGCTTCGTGCTTGAGGTTATGCGTGTGCACCAGCGCACCGGCAGAGATGGGTTGTGTGGTGCGCCCCACGATCACGCCATACATCGTCACGAGTTCACCCACGCCGAAGTCACGGGCCGCATACTTGTGCTTCGCCGCGATGTCCTCGCGTAGCGTGATGCCCTCCATCACCTGCCCTGCCTTGAGATCACGAAGCGCGACCACAAGCTGGTCATCTGGATGGACACGGAGAGTAAGTCGGGGGCTGGACATGGGTGGGTGGATACGTCCCAGAAGTCCGCAGCCTCGCAGAGGCGTCAAGCACCTCTGAAAATCATAGTCCCGCCATCGAAGCTAAAATTCCTCTGCGTGATCCGTGCTATCTGCGGTTAAATACTCCTGATGTCCCCTGCCCCACCAGCCTCCAGCGCCACTCTCCGCGGTTTCGTGGAGCGGGTGGTGTATCACACGGAGGACACGGGCTACTGCATTCTCAAGGTGCTGCCGGAGGGGCACCGCGAGCCGCTGAGCCTGATCGGCAAAGCGCCCCGAGTGGTGGCGGGCGAGCAGTTTGAAGCCACGGGCAAGTGGGAGCACACAAATGAGTATGGCCAGCAGTTCAAAGCGGACACGCTGAAGCTGACGAGACCGAACTCCAGCGAGGGCATCGAGCGCTATCTAGGCAGCGGTTTGATCGAGGGCATCGGCCCGGCCTATGCGAAGCGCATGGTGGAGAAGTTCGGCGAGCGCATCTTTGAGATCATCGAAAACGAGTCCGTGAAGCTGGAGGACGTGGAAGGTATCGGCCGCAAGCGCCGCCAGGAGATCCGCGAGTCCTGGCTGAAGCAGAAGGGCGTGCACAACATCATGCTCTTCCTGCACAAGCACGGGATCAGTTCCTCACGTGCGCTGCGCATTCACAAAACTTATGGCGATGAGGCTCTCACCGTGCTCACGAGGGATCCTTATCGCCTGGCGCAGGACATCCACGGCATCGGCTTCCGCACAGCGGACCAGATCGCGCAGCAGATGGGCATGTCAGTGGATGCACCGGAACGCATTCGAGCCGGCATTTTGCACACGCTGGAGACGGGCGCCCAGAACGGGCATACCTGCCTGCCCCGCTCGCTCCTTCATCAAAAGGCCGTGGAGGTGCTGCGCTGCGTTGACGAGCTCATTGATGATCAGATCGAGCATTTGGTTAGGGAAGAGCTCATCGAACCGCATGACATCCAGGACATGCGGATGTTTTACCTGCCCTATCTCAGAGCAGCAGAGAAGAGCATCGCCAAACGTTTGAAGGATCTCGCATCGGCTCCGGCCTCTTATCCGGAGATCGAGCCTCAGGAAGCCATCGCCTGGGCGGCGAAGGAGACGGGCAAGGAACTCGCCGAGAGCCAGCAAAGGGCGGTGATCTCGGCCCTGCAGAATCGCTGCCTGATCATCACAGGTGGTCCGGGAGTGGGCAAGACAACGATCCTCCGCACCATCCTCAGCATCCTCGAAAAGCATCAGGTCAAGATGATCCTCGCAGCCCCTACAGGCCGAGCGGCGAAGCGGCTCAATGAAAGCACCGGCCTTGAGGCCAAAACCATGCACCGCCTGCTGGAGTATCAGGGCAGCGGTTCCTGGGGCAGGCATCGCGGGCGACCTCTCACGGGTGATCTCTTTGTGCTCGATGAATGCTCCATGGTGGACACCCCGCTCATGGCGCAGTTCGTCTCCGCTTTGCCAGAAGGAGCGCATCTTTTGTTAGTCGGAGATGCGGACCAGCTTCCATCAGTAGGCCCGGGCATGGTGTTGAATGATCTCATCAGCAGCGAAGCCGTGCCCTGCGTGAAGCTCACCGAGATCTTCCGCCAAGCTGCCACCAGCCGCATCATCACCAGCGCGCATGCCATCAATCGCGGCCAGATGCCGGATCTGAAGCCCTCACGTGATGCCGACTTCTTCTTCCTCGAAGCTGGAAGCGCCGGCGAGATCAGTGATACCCTTATCGACCTTGTGCAGCGTCGCCTGCCTGCACGATACACCTTTGATCCTGCGCGAGACATCCAGGTGCTGACACCGATGAACCGCAACGAGCTCGGAACTCAAGCGCTTAACGTGCGTCTGCAAGATGCGCTCAATCCGCCGAACGAACTGAAGTATGAAGTCGAGCGCTTCGGCAGCACATTCCGGGTAGGCGACAAGGTCATCCAGACGCAGAACAACTACGACAAGGATGTCTTCAATGGCGACCTCGGCCACATCGTCAGCATCGACACCGATCCACTGAAGCTCAGCGTGCGCTTTGAAGGCGAGCGCCTCGTCGAGTACGAGCCCGGCGAGCTGGACGAGCTTCAGCTCGCCTACGCCATGACCATCCACAAAAGCCAGGGCAGCGAGTTCCCTTGCGTGGTCATACCCGTCAGCACGCAGCACTACGTCTTGTTAGAACGCAGCCTCATCTACACCGCCATCACGCGTGCGAAGAAGCTGGTGGTTCTGGTCGGTGACCCGAAAGCCCTCAGCCTCGCCATCAGCAAGCAGGAGAGCCGGAAGCGGTGGACGGGGCTGAGGAGTTTGTTGGAAGCGCCTTGAGCTGCGCGAAGCGTCACCCACGCACGCAGGTGACCAGCACGGCTTTCTGCGCGTGCAGACGGTTTTCGGCTTGGTCGAAGATGACGTTGGCGTGGTTTTCGAGGACTTCTTCAGTGATCTCCTTGCCGCGATAAGCAGGCAGGCAGTGCATGACGATGGCCTCTTTCTTCGCGTGCTTCATGAGGTCCGCGCCGATCTGCCAGGGCTTGAGGATTTCGATGCGCTCGGCGCCTTCAGCTTCCTTGCCCATGCTGACCCAGACATCGGTGTAGATGGCATCAATGCCTTCCACGGCAGCCTTTGGATCATCGGTGATGGTCACGGTGTTTCCGGGCACGCGAGCCATGAAAGAGGCCGCAGGCTGGAACTCTTTCGGAGCACCGATCACCAGTTCAAAGCCAAGACGTGCACTGGCCCAGATCCAGGAACGAGCGACATTGCAATCACCATCGCCCAGGAAGGCGACACGCTTGCCTTTCCAGGTGCCGAAGCGCTCGTTGATGGTCTGCAGGTCCGCGAGGATCTGGCAGGGGTGCTCGTCATCCGTCAGCGCATTGATCGTCGGGATGCCGCTGTATTCAGCGAACTCCACCACGTCCTGCTGCGCGAAAGTGCGAATGATAGCCCCATGAATCATGCGGCCCATCACGCGTGCCGTGTCCTTGATCGGCTCACCACGGCCGAGCTGGATGTCTGCTCCGGAGAGGAACATGACCTGGCCCCCGAGTTCACGCACGCCAACCTCAAAGCTCACACGTGTGCGTGTGGAGGACTTCGTGAAGATCAGCGCCCACTGCTGTCCCGTCAGCACCTGCGGAGAGGCCTTGCGATCCTTCTTCAGCATGGCGGCCAGGGACAGGATGTCTTCGATCTGATCAGCGTTGAGTTCTTCGATGGAAAGGAGATGCTTCATACTAGAAAAAGGCGGGAGGTGTTGGCGGGACGGGGAAATGACGAATGCCGAAAACCGAATGAGGAAGGGGCTGCCAGGGGCTGGTGGCTGGCAGATCCGTTTTCTATTCAGACTTCATGATTCGGGCTTCTTTCGTCATTCGGATTTAGTCATTCGTCATTTTTAGTTAGCGATCTCATCCAGTACGGACTTGAAGAGGGTGAGGCCTTCTTCGGCCTGCCCCGCCGTGATGTTCAGCGGCGAGAGCCAGCGCACGACATTCGGTCCCGCAGGCGTGACCATCATGCCAGCATCCAGCAGCTTCTGGGCAAGGAAGATGGATGGCAGCTTGCCACCAGACTTTTCGGTGATGGCTTCCGCATTCAATTCCCAGCCGATGAAGAGGCCGAGCTGGCGCACTTCCTTGATCAGCGGATGATTCCAGCCACGACCCGCAGCGGCGATGCTGGCACCGAGCGTCTTGGCGTTGTCGCAAAGCTTCCCGTCAATGATGGCGCGCAGCGTGGCAATGCCAACGGCACAGGCGAGAGGTGATCCACCATAGGTGGTTCCATGCGTGCCGGGTCCGAGCACCTTGCTCAGATCGCGACGATCATTCACCCAGAAACCACCGAGCGGGAAACCACTGCCGATGGCCTTGGCCCAGCTGATGCCGTCAGGCTGGATCTCATCGCCCGGAATGATGGCGCGCCAGCCGGTGAGTTCACCGGCACGACCGAAGCCGACCTGCACTTCATCAAGCAGGAGCAGCAGATCCTTTTCTTTACAGAGACGCTGGGCATTCCGCAGGAAATCAGGAGTCACGGCATTCACACCGCTTTCACCCTGCACAGGCTCCACGAGGATGGCCACAGTCTTGTCCGTGATCGCGGCTTCGAGCGCCTGCACATCATTGAAGGGCACATAAACAAAGCCTGGAGGCAGAGGGCCGAAACCACCGTGGATCTTCTCCTGCGCGGTCGCCGTCATGGCACCAAAAGTCCGGCCATGGAAGGAACCGGTGAAGGTGATGATCTCATACCGACCACCCGTCTGCTGGCCGTACTTACGGGCGAGCTTGAGCAGGCCTTCATTCGCCTCGGCACCGCTGTTGCTGAAGAAGCACTTGCCCGGGATCTTCACGCATTCCTCGATGAGGATGCGCGCCAGCTCAGCCTGCTTGTCGATGCAATACCAGTTAGACACATGGATCAGCGTGTTCGCCTGGTCCGTCAGTGCCTTCACCACGGGAGGCGGGCAATGGCCCAGCGGGCACACGGCAACACCACCGGCAAAGTCGAGATACTTTTTACCATCGCGATCCCATACATAGGGGCCTTCGCCGCGGACAGGCCACACATTGTAGCGTCCATAGTTAGGCAGCACATACTCGTTGAGCCATGCGGGGTCAAAATCGGTCGTCTTGTCCATCGAAATAAAAATAGAAAAAGGATTCCTGAAAAGGCGGCGGAAGGATTGAGGCGATGTCAGCTTAACAAATTTTGCCTCAAAGGTGGATCTCGGTGCCGATGCCGCGGTCGGTGAAGATCTCCAGAATCAGTGCGTGAGGAATGCGCCCGTCGATGAGGTGCACCTTCCCCACGCCTCCTCGGAGTGATTCGAGGGAGGAATCCACTTTCGGAATCATGCCACCGCTGATGATGCCATCCGCCTTCAAGGCATTGATGGAAGCTTCGTCGAGACTTGGGATGAGTGTGGACTCATCCTTGTGATCACGCATCACGCCGCGCACATCGCTCAGAAAGATGAGCTTCGTAGCCTTCAGACCGGTGGCGAGAGCACAGGCCGCGAGATCCGCGTTCACGTTGAGTGTTTTGCCACTCTCGAGATCGCGGGCCACAGGGGAAACCACGGGCACGAATTCGCCTGCCACCGCAGCCTGGATGAGGCCCAGCTTGCAATCCGTGACCTCACCGACCCAGCCGAGTTCGGCCTTCATGCGCTGGCCCTGGAAAACCTCCGTGCCGGGGATGCCCACGGCCTTGCCACCGAAGGCGTTGATCTTCGTGACGATCTCCGGGTTGATCACCCGGGCGAGAGTCTGCTCGACGATTTTGATGGTCTCCTCATCGGTGACACGCATGCCATTGATGAAGCGCGCCTCCAGGCCGCTCTCCTGCATGGCCTTGGAGATCGCCTTGCCGCCCCCGTGCACAATCACGGGATTGATGCCCACGGCTTCCAGGAAAACGACGTCCCGCAGGAACTGGTCGACCACGACAGGATCTTCCATGGCGCTGCCCCCCACCTTGATCAAAAAGGTGCAGCCTCGAAAGCCCTGCATGTAGGGCAGAGCTTCGAGCAAAACATCGGCTTTTTGAGTTTGGGCGGAGAGATCAGACATCGGCAGGAGGGGAAGAGCGGAATCTTACCCCCCCACCCCCAGCGTCAAGCCCGGCGAAGAGTTTTTCTTGTGACAATTTCTCATCTGCGCACAGAGGCAAGGCGGCACGGAAAAGGCATTTTGCATGATGCCCGGCTGGGAAATGGGCCTTTTCAGGTCTCGGGATGTCTTTTTTTCCAAGGGTCATGCCCTGAAAAGAATTAGGGCTGAGCGGCTCCCGATTCCGCTCAGCCCCGTGTGTTTGCATCAACCTCAACACAACCTGACTCTCATCAGGCGGTGATGTGACAACAACCAATCACTCTCAAGACCAGCATTGGTAGGATTGCTCCTATCATCACTGTTGAATGGTTTGATTCCCCAGCCCCCTATGTTGTTGAATCATTTTGAAATTATTTTTTCGGGGGTCTCTTTTTCCCCTGGGGCGCCCCAGGAGAGCTTTCTTCCGCCTCTTTGGCCTTCGCGGCCTCCTCCCAGAGCCTCCGGTAGTGGTCCATCCGCTCCTTGATGCGTCCTTCCAGGCCGTTCGTGGTCGGCTCGTAGTATTCCCGGCCGCCCTCCAGGCAGCGCTGAGGGACGAAACCACCTTCAAAATCGTGGGGGTAGAGGTAGCCCACCCCGTGGCCGAAGCTTTTGGCTCCGGCGTAGTGGGCATCCCGCAGGTGCTTCGGCACCGGCAGGGTGCGCCCATTTTTCACGTCCGAAAGGGCTGAGCCGATGGCCTTTGTGGCGCTGTTGCTCTTCGGGGCCGTGGCCAGATAGAGAACGGCGTGGGAGAGGATCAGCTGTGCCTCCGGCATGCCGATGAACTCCACCGCCTGATGCGCCGCCACAGCCACGCGGAGGGCGTTGCTGTCCGCCAAGCCCACATCTTCACTGGCGGCGATGACGATGCGCCGGGTGATGAAGCGGAGGTCCTCCCCGGCGTAAAGCATCTTGGCCAGCCAGTAGATGGCCGCGTCGGGATCGCTGGCGCGCATGGACTTGATGAAGGCACTGGCGGTGTCGTAGTGCGCATCTCCATCGCCGTCATAGACCACGGTCTTTTGCTGCACGCTCTCCTCAGCGGCGGCGAGGTCGATCACGATCTGCCCTGCCGCATCCGGCGGGGTGGAAAGCACCGCCAAATCCAGTGCATTTAGACACTTGCGGGCATCGCCATCGCTCACCGTGGCCAGGTGCTTCCTACCCTCCGGCGTGATGCTGGCATTCGCCGAGCCCAGACCGCGTTCGCTATCCGCCAAAGCGCGATCGATCAGCTCTTCCAGATCCTCCAAGGTCAGCGGCTCCAGCGTGAAGACCTGGGACCGGCTGACGAGAGGACTGTTGACGTAGAAGTACGGGTTGTGCGTCGTGGCACCGATGAAGCGCATGGTGCCGCGCTCCAGATGCGGCAGCAGCACGTCCTGTTGGGCTTTGTTGAAGCGGTGGATCTCATCCACAAAAAGGATGGTCCCTTGCCCATTGAGCTGGCGCAGGCGCGAGGCAGCCTCGGCTTCCTTGCGAATGTCCGCCACGCTGCTTTCCACACCGCTGAGGGTCACGAAACGCGCCTTGGTCTCATGGCTGATGATGTTCGCCAGCGTCGTCTTCCCCACGCCTGGAGGTCCATAAAGGATGATGGAGGAAAAGCGGTCCGTCTGGATGGCCCGGCGCAGCAGCTTTCCTTCGCCCAAAATGTGCCTCTGCCCGGTGTATTCAGCCAAAGTCCGAGGCCGCATCCTGGCCGCCAGCGGCGCATGCGGATCCACGGCAGGTGGCACCGACGGCGAAGGCGAGGAAGAGGCGAAAAAGTCGTCCGACATGAAGCGAGAAGAGTCCCGAGTGTGGGCTGGATTCCGCCTTGGGGCAACCCTTCCTCATGCTCATCTACCTGTTCAGCGGAGGCTCCGCAGGTACGCCACCAGATCCAGCAACTCAGCCTCCGGCAACGTCTGGTCCAGCCCCATGGGCATGAGGCTCATGGTCAGGGTGGTGTCACCGGTGATGGACTGATGCGACACGGTCTTTTCCTGGCCGGCCACATCTACCACGAGAAGCCCTTCCGCTGTGTGGCTTTTGATCACACCCATCGTTTGCTGGCCATCGCTGGTCTCGATGATGTGCGCCTCGTAGTCGCGTGCCAGCGTGTTGCTCGGAAAGAGGATGCTTTCCAAAAGATCTCGCTCCGTTCGAATGGCTCCGATCTTCGACAAGTCAGGACCAATGGCGCGCCCCACCTCGCCAATCTTATGGCAGGCGATGCAGGTCCCCTTCCCTGCGGCGAAATGCGCCTTCCCCCGTGCTACATCTCCACTGGCACCCACCTTGTCCGCCAGCGGACTGAGCTGACGTTTCTTCAGTTCCAAAGCCTCCGACGCTTTTTCGTAAGCTGGATGGATGATGCCCTCAAAAATCTCCGGCGGCTGGTCGCTGAAGGCCGTGCGGTAAAGGCTCTCCTGCTGGCTGGCAATGGTAGGGTTCTTGGCAATCTCTGAGGCTAGTGTGCGACCAAGCTCAGCATCCTTGGTCTTCCTCGCCAGAGGCAGAAGCGTCTTCAACTCCACCGGCCCGAGCGTGGCAAAGAGCGGCGCTAGCTCCGTGACCTGCTCCTTCGTCATCGGTGCCGCAGCGATCATGCCCGCGGCCTGGATCTTCGCAGCCGCAGAGGAGGCCGCATCCGCCAGCACACCCTTCACCATGGTAAAGGTATCTCCTGTCAGCTTCACGTTCCGTGCAGCATCCAGAGCTTTCAAGCGGATCGAAAGCGGGCGCTTGGTGTCGGCAGCGAGGGACTGCAGTGCTGCATCGAAATGTGGAGTCTTGAGCTTCTTGATCGCATCCAACAGCAGCGGCGTGGGGGCTTCGGTGAGTTGCTTGTCCAGCACAGGCAGCCAGGCATCGTTCTTCGCGCCTGAGGTGGAGGAGGCCAGCACTTGAAGAGCCGTCATGCGCACCTCGCCAGATAAATGCTTCAACATCGCCGTGACCAATTGCTGCGTTTTTGGCTGGGCCACGAGCGCCGAGGCATAACCCTCCAAGGCATGTAGACGGGCAGCGCTAACAGTCTTCTCACCCAGCCACTTCTGTAGACGAGGGGTGATGCCAGCATCCGCATCTGGATGCTCAGTCACGAGACGCAGGGCCACGCGAGCAAGAGCCGCGTCCGTGGAGTCCAGATGCTTCGCCGCCACTTCCATGCACAGGTTCATGCTGGAAGCATCATCCGGCACGAAGCTGACCAGCATACGACGAAGCGCTGTCGGGTCCTTTTCCGTCTGCAGATCCTCCAAGGACACGACAAGGAGATTTAGGGCCTGCGCGGCGCTGATCACCGAATGCTCCAGCACGGGATCCAACGGCTCATGCATGAGACGACGAACCGCTTCACCGAGCTTCTCGGGCGTAGAGTCAGCCTTCTCATCACGTGCCCAGTCCTCTGGCGGATTCAGCACGAGGCTTTCCAGCACTCGACGCCGTGCATGCATGTCTGTGGAAGCCAGGGCTTTGATCTGCGCATTGATGTCCGCTTTGGCTATCGTCACCTTCGGACCTTTCACCGCGAGCATCGCTGGGCTCTTCGGCTTGATGCGATACACCGCCCCCAGCAGATCCGACTTCGCCATGAGGCTAGCAGGACAGCCGATGCGGAACCAGCCGCCAGTATCGAACAGGAGCAGAGAGCCATCTCGAGGATCTTCCATCACATCGGTGAGATGAATGTCCGGATTGTGGAGCTTGAGGAACTCATTCTCCGTGGCCTTATACGTGGCGCCTTCACGGGTCAGTTCCATCCGCACGAGACGCTGCGTGTTGAAGTGCGTGACCATGAAGTGGTTCGTCGTGGCCGATTTGCCATAAGCGTAGGTGTTCCAAAAGCAGCAGCCACTCACGGCCACGTGACCGAAGTTGTACATCACCGGCATGGTGTCGAGCGTGCGCGGCAGATGCGAGATGGCCTTCATCTGGTCCGCACGCTCATACACTCCGCCGTAAAGCCAGTGCATGAGAGTGTCTCCGCGTGGCTGTGAGAAGTAAAGGTTCTGCACGCCGATAACATCGCCCTCACGTGTGAAATCCACCTCCACAGGGTTGTCACCGCAGCCTAACGAATGCCACTGCACATCTTTGCCGTCCGGCTGGCAGCTCCAGATGCCGCAGGCCATGGACTCATCCACCATCTCGCCATCCTTCTGCAACACCTTGTGACCTTTGCGTCCATGGCACCAATACAAGCGGCCATTCGTGGGATTCAAAAATGGCCCGTGGATGTCCGCCGCATTGCCCGTGTATTCAAAACCAGTCACGATCTCCTCACGCTTGTCCGCCACGCCATCGTTGTCAGTATCCGTCAGCTTCCAAAGCGAAGGCGGCGAGCCTACATAGAGACTGCCGTTCAGCCAGCAGGCCCCTTGCGGAAAGGTCATCTTGTCCGCGAAGACCGTGCTCTTGTCATAGGCACCGTCGTTGTCAGTGTCTTCCAGCATCAAAACCCGGTTAGGCGGATTCTTTTCAAGCTGGGCCTTGTTCCAGTTCACCCCCACCGCATCTCCCACAAACAAGCGCCCTTTGTCATCCAGGCATCCCATGATGGGATGTGTGACCAGCGGTGATGCAGCGGCAAGCTCGAGAGTGTAACCCTCCGGCAGATCATGCTTCGGCAGCGCCAACGTGGACTTCCCAGTGATGACCACAGGCCGCTTTCCCGACTCCGGGATCTCCATGGATTTATCCGCTGGCAGGTCCGCAGCATGAGACAGAGCGGAGAAAGTCGCGAGGAAGAGCAAAGGCCGGTTCATAGGTGCTGCTCTTCAATACCTGCGCAGGACAGGTTTATTGCACCGGAAGAGCAGGCTTTCTGATACTCACGTGCGGCAACGCAAGTCGTGAAGAGCGTTGGAGCATGTTAATCCGCCCCGGGCGTTACCCCAACTTTACAGGGGAGCTCCGGCCAAACTGCATGTCGCACCTATTTGCCATTGGCATCCGCCTTTCCGCCCGCCGGGATCAACTGCGGTTCATAGGGCCATTTGGTAGTGTCTTCCAAGATCACTTCACCGCTACGCGTGTTCAGGTAAAAACACACGCTTCGTATGTTGTCCTCCTGATCGCCTGACACAGCTTTGCCGGGCCGGGTGGCAGGTGTGTGCAGGTGCAAACCCGCCCAATGCGCCAGCAGATCCCCCTTCGGCTCAATCCCGGTCGTCCTCGTCACATAGTCCACCATCTGAGGCACGTTCCAGTGCAAGCGATCCCCCAAAATCTCCAGATACAGACTACCCTCGCCGTAGGTCAGTATTTCTGAAACGACAAACGGATGTGCAAACGCTGCTTTCAGCGCATCAACGATCTGCTCGGCTTTCAGCGTGACGGCAATCCGCTTGCCATCTATGATTGGCAGCACCATCTGCACATCTGCGTCGTGTGCCATTACCTGCTTCGGCTTCAGATGGGCAGACCAAAGCGCTCCAGTTACCGAACAGTCGTTGATCGCACCATTCATGGTGCGGATGCCGGAGATCTCAAAGTGACGCTCAAAGTCTTCCTTGAAGCTGCTCTCCTGAAACAACAAATCGCCTCTTTTTCTCGCCTCTTCGTTTTCTTCAGCATGAAGTCGCAGCTGACTCTTCGCCTTTTCATCCTGAGTCTGGCCGATGATCGCTCCACTATGTACATCAAACGTGTAAACAGTCTGATCAATCGTCACGAGGTGAAAAACCTCGCCGTCAAAACCATTTGGCTTGGTTTGAATCACAGGGCGCCATGAGTAGTGGCTCACCGAATCCTCGATCAACTCCGGCCTCCGGATCAACTCGCGCACTTGATACTGCTTTAATAAACGGCCCTCCTTGTAAAATGTGATCCCCACATCCGTGTGATTCTTCTGATCGCGTCCCCAGGGTCCGAAACAAGCCAGATAGCGTCCGTCATCCGAGATGAACCCCTCAAAAGAGTACCATCCCTTTGTCCGCCAGATCTCCTTGATCTTGCCATCATCTCCCAGCTTGTAGGCAACGCCCGAGGAGTAGTCCATCTTAAACAGATGATCCCGGCTCTTTGATGTGATCATCCATGGCCTTGGCGTTCCCTCGTTGTCCGCCAGGACCATCGTCGGCAAAACTATAAGGATGATGAGCCTCGTTTTCATAGTCATTTAGTTTGTTAGGATCCGGCCCATCACGGCCACTGCATCTGTGGTAGATAATACAGCCCGGCCACGCACACTACCCAGCCCAGCACACCTGCTCCCAGAGCCACCCTTCGCGTGCCCGGTGTCACCGCCCCTCCGGCCGCCGCAGCGCGCCGCTCAAGCCAGCACGCAAGACCATACCAACTCGCACACAAGACAGCAGGCATCCACACTGCCCCTAGTCCCCAGAGCCACAACACAAGGTAACCGCGCTCATCCTCGTCCGTCAGCAGTAACAAAGCGCCGATGAGCGCGATAGGCAACGTCATCAAGACAGCCACTTTCGCCAGCCGCCGTGTGATCTTCACCGCACTCCTTCTGACCAATGCCAAACTCGACACCAACGCGAACAACCACAGCGGCACCACCACAAACTGTCCTAAGTAGAACAGAATAAAAGAGGTGGAACTGGGGCTGGAAGCTAGCAACGTTTGCATTGCTCCGTAGCCTGATGCAACTGCACTCCGCCTGTCAAGACAGCCTGGAGATAATAGTCTATTCAACACACTCAGCTCTTTGAGAATCTGAGAGTTACACGCCCTTCAATAGCTTACAATCTATCACCCCACGATCAACCAGATCGCCGCGAAGAACGTCAGCACAAAAAGAGTCCATTCAAAGGGCTTCTGCGGGATGCGCTTCAGGATTTGCCAGCCGAGGAGGATGCCGATGACCACGAAGGGCAGCATGACGAGGTTCGTGGCCAGGGACTTGGCGTGGATGATGCCGAGGTCGGCGGAGAATGGGACCTTGAAGAGATTGATGAACAGGAAGAAGCGGCTGAAGACACCCAGGTGATCCTTCTTCTCCATGCGCTGGGAGAGCAGGTAGACCGTCATCACCGGGCCTGCGGCATTCGCGAGCATGGTCACCAACCCTGCACACAAGCCCATGCTCCAGGCGAAGCCTTTGTGCTGGGTGAGCGCGATGAAATCCTGCCGCCGCGCATTCAGCAGCATGTGGAAGCCGAGCAGGCCGATGATCAACCAGCCGATGACGATGCGCGCGGCGCTATTATCGATATGGCCTAACAAAAACCATCCAATGATCACGCCGGTGATGGCAGGCGGCACCATGGGCAGGATGCCTTTCCATGAACCGCCTTTGCGGTTGAGGAAGTAGCCCATGATGTCTGCCACGATCAGCAGAGGCAGCACGAGACCCACGGAAGGCTTGGCACCAAAGGCCTGCGCCATCAGCACTACATTCAGTGTGGAGGTGCCGGAGAGCCCGGCTTTGGACAAGCCGATGCAGATGGCGGCGATCGCCGCCAGCAGGAAGACATGACTGTCCTCCGTGAACAGCGTGTATTGCGGGAGCCAGTCAGTGATGAAACTCAAGACGTCGACCTCAGATCAGATCAAGGAACGATGGACACCGGCGTGCCGACCGGGGCGATGGTGTAAAGCTGGGAGACCAGATTATACGGCATGCGGATGCAGCCGTGTGAGGCAGGCGAGCCCGGATGCGGAATGTTTCCAGCATGCATGCCCACACCATTGCTGGTCAGGCGCATCCAGTAAGGCATTTTGGCTCCGACGAACCGGCCGCCTGCAGGAATGCGATGCACACCTGCTGTGGCATTGCTGCGCACGGTGTTGCCATTCGCATCGACAATGGTGCCGTATTTGTTCGAACGCTTGTTCGCGATCTTTTCTGAGATCCGGAAGGTGCCGGTAGGTGTGCTATAGCCGCTACGGCCGGTGGCCACATAGCTCCAGCCCACATTCTCCTGATTCCGGAAGATGTATGCACGCTGCTGGCTGAGATCGATGGTCACACGCACTGGACCTGGCTGCCCTGCCCCGTGCCAAACATACAGCGGGCTATTGGAGGAGTCGGCAGGCTGCACCAGCAGAGGCTTGCGGATCACCTCCTGACGGACCAGTGAGACTGGCAACTGGCAGGCACTAAGAGTAACCAAAGCCGCTGAAGCGAGGAGAAGACGAGCCGTTTTCATAGCGACCATCGTTTTAGCAAAGCCCTTCACAAAAGCCAAAGGCGAGATAGGAGAAAATGGCCACCACAATTGCCTAAACGCTCGAGAGATTCTAGTCAATCTAGTCAGCGGAGTCTCTAGATGGGAATCGAAAGCGAGAGAGTGCATGAGTGTCACCTTCACAGTGCGACGATCGGGTGACTGGTCGATGGTCCTTTAGTGTCATTCCAGGCTGGTGATCTTCATCCAAAGGCAAGAATTGCCTGTCTGATCGCTCAATCTTACCCTTTTTAGTTTTCCCTTCCTGAGTTTCAGTGAATGGAAGCCCCATGCCACGACCGATCCATCTGCCTGAACTGCTCTCCCCCGCCGGAAACTGGGAGTGTGCTCGCGCGGCTGTCGCCAATGGAGCGGATGCCATCTACTTCGGCCTGCCACGCTTCAATGCCCGCATGCGTGCGGACAATTTCACTCCCGCCGATCTGCCCGAGCTGATGCGCTTTCTGCATTCACACGGAGTTAAAGGCTACTGCGCGTTTAACGTGCTGATCTTCACCGGCGAACTGGCGGATGCAGAGCAGCAGCTTCGTGAACTGGAAAACGCGGGGGTGGATGCGGTGATCATCCAGGACATCGGTCTCGCGCGCATGGTGAAGGCACTGACGCCGAAACTGCGTCTGCATGCCAGCACGCAGATGACGATCACCTCCCCCGAAGGTCTGGAACTGGCGAACACGCTGGGCATTGATCAAGCGGTGCTCTCCCGCGAGCTGAGCTTGCGCGAGCTGGAGCGCTTCCGCGCGAATGAGTCGCCGCAAGTACCACTCGAAGTGTTTGTGCATGGCGCTCTTTGCGTAGCTTACAGCGGACAGTGTCTGACCAGTGAATCACTTGGACGACGCAGTGCGAATCGTGGTGAATGCGCGCAGGCCTGCCGCATGCCGTATGAAATGATCGTGGATGGCGAGCTGCGTGATCTGGGCGACAAACGCTATCTGCTGAGTCCACAAGACCTCGCCGCTGTGAGTGAGATCCCGCGCTTGATCGAGCTCGGTATCCGCAGCTTCAAGATCGAAGGTCGCCTCAAGACACCGGAGTATGTGGCAGCGGTCACGCGTGTGTATCGCAAGGCCATGGATGCCGCCCTGGCGGACCAGGACCTCTCGCAAATCATCACGGAGGAGGATCGCTACGAACTGGAGATGACCTTCTCACGCGGCCTTTTCAGCGGCTGGATGCATGGTGTGAACCATCAGAAGCTCGTGGGGGCCATGTATGGCAAAAAGCGCGGCTACTTCGTCGGCACCGTCAGTGCCGTGGATCGCGATAGCGTGCAGCTCGAGGAAGTGCCGGATCACTTGAAGAATGGTGACGGCGTGGTGTTCGAGAACCTCTCCAACACGAACGACGAGCAAGGCGGCCGCATCTATGGCATCCGTGGGCAATGGCTGGACTTCCAGCGCGGTCGTCTGCGCACCGACTTCATTCGTCCCGGCATGCGTGTCTTCAAGACCGGTGATCAGGTGCTGGAGCAAAAGCTGCGTCAGTCTTTCCAAGGCGATATCCCATTGAGGAAGAAGGCGAAGCTCGATCTCGTGGTCACTGGCAAAGCTGGCGAACCGCTCGTTATATCCGTCAAAGGTCAAGAGATGGTCAAGGTCACCTCCGGCATGCCGCTGGAAGTGGCGACGAAGCGCCCCCTGAGTCTGGAGAGCCTGAAAGAACAATTGGGCAGGCTGGGCGGCACCGGTTTTGAGCTCGGTGAAGTCGAGGCACGCCTCGAAGGAGATGTCATCGTGCCCGTGAGCGAGTTGAATCGCATGCGTCGCGCGCTGGTGGAGGCGGCGGCTTCTCTGGCCAACCTCGGCGAGCCCCAGAGTGTGGCTGTTTCTCCCACCACGACGCTCAGCGCCATGCTGGAGCATGTCTCCCAAACGCCGAATAACCCAGAACCTCAAAGTCCGACGACTTCGACTAACCTGCTGGTGCTCTGCCGCAGCTTTGATCAGATCGAGGCCGCCATCGAGTCCGGCGTGAAGCAGCTCTACGTCGACTTTGAGGACATCCGCCAGTATGGCGAGGCCGTGAAGCGGGTGAAGGAAGATGGCCGTGCTGAGATCTGGCTGGCCACACCGCGCATTCAGAAATCGGGCGAGGCAGGTTTCTTCAAGCTCATCGAGCGCTCAGAGCCGCATGGCGTGCTCATCCGCAACCTCGGCGCCATCGCCTACTTCCGGGATGCGGGCATTCCGATCACGGGAGACTTTTCCCTGAATGTGGCGAACCCGCTCACCGCGGAGTTTTTGAAGCAGACAGGCCTGCAGCGCCTAACCATCAGTTACGATCTGAACATCGAGCAGGTCATGGATCTGCTCGCGGGCGCCCCGCCGGAGTGGTTTGAGATCACCCTGCACCAGCACATGCCCATGTTTCACATGGAGCACTGCGCCTTCGCCGCCTTCCTCTCCACCGGCACGGACTTCACGAACTGTGGCCGCCCCTGCGAGCACCACAAAGTGCGCCTGCGCGACCGCGTGGGCATGGAGCATCCGCTAAAGGCAGACGTCGGCTGCCGGAACACCCTCTTCAATGCCGTGCCGCAGACAGGCGCGCAGTTCTTCACCGGGCTGAAACAGTCCGGCCTGCGCAGCTTCCGCGTGGAGCTTCTGGAGCAGGACAAGGAGGAGTCCAAACGCATCATCCAGACTTATCAGGCACTCCTTCGCGGCACGCGTGGCGGCGAAGACATCTGGCGTGACCTGAAGGCACAGTCGCAGCTTGGCGTCACCCGTGGGACGATGGCGTGAGGCTTCTCGCAGGCTCGTCCGCCAGCACGAGGGGATTGACGCGCCATCCAATCTTCCTCTCATCCAGCCTTCTCCATCGGCTCGAGGGTCGTAACATTCGCCCAAGGCTCAGCGAGTCAGTTTATGGCGGAAGTGCAGATATTGCTCAACCATCCCTTCCCTGATAGCGGACACCATCTCCGAAGCCGCGATGTCACGACCTATACAACCCGAAACTGTTGAGACGGTGGAGCAATCTCGTGTGAAACGCTTTGCACAGCCTTCGAAGTCACCGCGCGTTAGACGTAAGCCGCATAGCGCATAGAGCCTGGCCTCGGGAGTTCCTCGTTCGAACAAATCGCCAAAGAGCTGCGATGAATGGCGGCTTGCAAGGACGGCAAAGAACAGATCCTCGTCCTTTGAAATGGAGCCACCAGGCCCGACCGCTCCAAGAGAAAACGTCTGGGCACCGGCCAGCTGCGCCATCGCCTTCTGACCGGCTTCGGATGGTGGACGCAACTGGTAGATGACGAAAGCCAGGGCACCTAGAATGAGACCGAGAGCCAAAATGCGTCCGAAACGTTTCATGGGTGTATAGCCTAACCGACCAAGCTCTGGATCGTGAACGTTCGAGCGATCATGGCAACCACAATCCTCGTTCGCCGACCCACTCTCACGCTCTCAAAATCTTCTCCATCGACTTCCCTTTGGCGAGTTCATCGACCAGTTTGTCGAGGTAGCGGATCTCACGCATCGTCGGCTCTTCGACATCTTCCACTCGGACACCACAGACCACGCCTTTGATCAAGCTGCGCGCGGGATTCATCTTCGGAGCCTGCTGGAAGAAAGTTTCAAAATCCGTCTGCTTCTTCAACTGCGCCTCCAGTGCTTTCTGGCTGTAGCCGGTCAACCAGCAGATGATCGCATCCACCTCCGCCTTCGTCCGTCCCTTCTTCTCCGCCTTGGCGATGTAGAAGGGATAAACACTCGCGAAGCTCGTGGTGAAGATCCGGTGCTTGGTGGTCATGGCGGGGAGAACCAACGCTATGGAGCGAACTTTTTGTCGACCACAACCGCGTTTTCAAACGCATCGGTGTTCCTCACCAAGGAGGCGTCTCAGCGCAGCGTGAAGATCCAAAGCTGCGCCCCAACGATCAATACGACAAGGGTACCACCCCAGAGCGGCGATATCGAAAACAACCCCGAGAAGTCCATGCAAGCCTGACGAGTCTTGAGAAACATCACCACGTCTGCGATCAAATACAGAAGTGTCATCCCCAAAGCGAGGATGATCACCACTTGATGGTAGGGCAGTCTGAGCATGACCCAGCCAAGCAGGAAAAGTGTCTCCAAAATGAAGCCTCCGGCCACAAAGGCCAGAGCCTTGGGCGTCGTCGGCATGAAGCGCTCCGCCAGTTGTACATAGCGGCTCGTCTCCAACGGGCTCACCCACTGCTCTCCCTCTCTCAACGCCACGTGCTGGGGAAACTTTGAGAGGACGATCTTCATCTCCCGAGGAGGGATCCCGATCAAAAGGCCCGCCAAGTAGTGTCCCGTTTCGTGAACCACGACGATGACGTAGTAGGCAATGCTCCAGACCAGCGCCGCCAGGAGCCATTGATGTAAATCAAGCATGGCGAATGGTGTCGTGAAGCGGCCAGACTCAGCGCAGATTCAGCACGCAGCCGGAAAGCAAGCCGCGCAGGTAGGCGGCCACACCTTGGAAGGCGGTCTTGTAAGGGGAGTCGCCAAGGCAGATGAGCTCGGCTTCGGCGTCGTTCAGCATGTCCTGGGCGAACTTCACCGCGCGCTCGATGGCACCTTCGTAATCGGCAATGCCGGCGAGGATGCTGGTGTCCATGGGCTCGCCCTGGAGGAGCATGCGGTTGAGCTTCTGCTTCTGCGCGTCCGTGGCCTCCATGAGGAGATACAGAATCGGCAGGGTGAGCTTGCCCTTGATGAGGTCGGTGCGCAGGGTTTTGCCAGCCGTCTTCTCATCTCCGACGAGATCCAGGCAGTCGTCGTAGATCTGGTAAACGGTGCCGAGCTTCATGCCGAAGCTGTGGAGGGATTTTTCCACGTTTTCAGGCACGCCATTCAGACGGGCACCGAGACCGGCAGCCACGGCAAAGAGAGCGGCGGTCTTCATCTCGATCATGCGGAGGTAGTCCGGCACGGAGAGGTTCAGGTCAAAACGGCGCTGGGTCTGGAGGATTTCGCCACTGCAGACATCACGCGAGGCTTTGGCGATCTGGCGGCAGACTTCAGTGTCTTCAAAACCGGTGGCCAGCTCCAGCGCATAAGCAAAGAGGGCATCACCCAGCAGCACGCTGAGGGAGTGGCCCCACTTCGCGGCGGCCGTGGGCAGGCCGCGGCGGGTGGCCGCGCCGTCCATGATGTCGTCATGCACGAGAGAGGCGATGTGGATCATCTCCAGGATGACCGAAAGGCGGGTGTGCTGGTCATTCTTGCCACCGGTGGCACCGCCTGCCATGAGGGCGAGCGCTGGACGGATGCGCTTCCCTGCCGCCTGGCAGACATAGGAGACATACCCTTCGACCGCTGGATCAAAGGCTTTCGCCTGATCACGGATAGCAATTTCCACCACCTGGAGGTCCTCACGAATCAGTTCGAAAGGAAACACAGGAGCATCAGCGGTGGGGGGCGTTGCGGACATTGTCTCTTAGAAGGGGGGCGAACGGCGGTGGTCGGTGGATCGATCCCGCACTGCCCTTTAGTCGCGCAGTGTGATTTCTCCGTCAAATAGGAGCTTCACTGAATACAGGGGTGAACTTTCAGCCAAAACGGTGTCCTCTGAAAGCCCAGGGCCTTTTTGACAGTTCTCAAACCCGCCCGAACCTCCATTTTTGCAGCGAAAAATTAACCGGGGTCGTTGAAATTGGGGTCGCCACTGCCTGCGGGCTCTGCTGAGATCATCTGATACACTGCTGTCATGCCTGAGTTAAAATCCAGACTCCACGCCGCCATCTGGGGACAGTTCCTGGGAGATGCCGCTGCCCTGGGCACCCACTGGATCTATGATCTGGAGGATATGACGGCACGCTACCCCGGAGGGATCGAGGGATTCGAACTGCCGAAGGCGGGCCACTACCACGATGGCAAGCAGAGCGGCGACCAGACTCACTATGGGGACGCGGCCCTCCTGCTCCTGGAGTCTTTGGCCGCATGCGGCGGCGAGTTCCGTGAGCGTGACTTTGGCATGCGGGTGACCAGTTTTTTTGGCAGTCCCGTGTTCAAGAGCTACCGGGACCACGCGACGCTGGAGACCCTGGAGCATCTGGCTGCCCAGCCGGAGAACTTTCAAAACGGGGCGGATGACGACCAGCCCGCCACGGTCAGCCGGCTGGCTCCTGTGGTGGTGGCCTACCATGACCGGACTTCCCCGGAAAGGCTGGATGCCATTCGCAGGCTGACCCTGGTCACCCAGAACCATCCTGTGGCGGTTGCCTGCGCCACAGCGCACGCCGTGCTGCTGGACTATCTGCTGCAGGGATTCCCCTTCCTGGAAGCTTTTGAGCTCACCCGCAAGTCAGCGGATGTCAGCTGTGATGGCTCGGACTACTTTGAGTTTGCCCACATGCTGAGGGAGCTGGACGTGGTCACGGCCACGGGGCGCTTCGGGCAGAGCTGCCCTCTGGCCCAAAGCTTCCCCTCAGCCCTGCATGCGGCGTTTTGCCATCATGATGATTTCACGACGGCCATTCTGGAGACGATCCGTGCCGGAGGCGACAACGCAGGCCGGGCCTCCATGATCGGAGCCTGGCTAGGTGCGCTTCACGGCATCGATGGCATTCCAGTGGAATGGCGTGAGAAACTACGTGCCCGTGACCGCATCCACCGGGCGATCGAGCAACTCTTTGCCCGGATGGAGATGCGACACGGGCAGGCCCCGTAGTCACTCGGGATTCTTACTGGCTGGTTCCTCAAGAGACCTGCCCTTGAAGAACCAGTTCCTCCTCATGCGTATCGGCGGTGTCTGCGCAGTTGGAAAAGCATGCCTGCGGCCAGCAGGAAGAGGCTGCTCGCCTCTGGGACGGGCGCCAGGGACATGTTAGAGAATTGCAGCACGGTCTGGTTTCCGGAAACCGTGCCGAGAAGGCTCACATTGGCGATGGTAGCGGCATCGAAATCAAAGGTGAGTTCCGTGAGCGGGCTTTGGGCGATGAACTCGAAATTGATCGTGGCCAGACCGCCGCCGACCTGAAGGATGTTCAGGACATTGAGGGTCTCGATGCTGTCGATATTCTCGATGGGATTGCCGCCGCTCGAGAGGGCGAAGTTTGCCGCGCTGAGAGCGTTGAGGTTGATCCCAGCTCCCGCAGTCACATCAAAACTCACGTTGTAGTGCACGCCCTGAGAGAGACTGAGCCCTCCCACCGTGGCCGTGCTGGCCCATGAATTGATGGCGCTGGCGCCTAGAACATCGTTCGTCAGACCGGTGACAGTCCCGCCGAAAGCGCCAATGATCCCCGTGGTCGTGACGTCCAGCTGCCGACCGAAGGTCAGCGTATCGCCCGAGGTGCGGGTATAGGCTGCCAGCTGGGCATCAATCGTCAGGTTGACGAGCGGGGTCAGATCCAGGCCGGTCTGTACAAGACCGCCCGCCGTGTGATTCCAGGTCACGTTACCCTGGGTCTGATCACCCGGGGTATAGGGAGTGGTATTAACATCGAGGGAAATGAAGCCGGCAGCACCAGGCCGCCTCACTTCATAATCCGGGTTGAAGAAATCAGAGCTCGAAATCAAGCTCTGAGCCTTACTTTCGGGTGTAACCGCCCATAGGGCCGCTACCAATATTACGCTGTGCCTAATATTACGCCACGCAGTGACTATAGGTGAGTTGGTTTTCATAGAGGCATGCCCATTTAGTAAGGGCGATGAAATCTATAATTATCACAACATATCGACAAGGTTTTTTGCAGATATATTGGGGATACAACTTAGTCTTGGATCTGCATTTTTAGCATTTCCCTATATTGCCGTTATTGCCGATATTTAAAATTTGCTCATTTTACTATTTTTATCATTTTTCTTATTTTTATAAATAATGTCAAAATGTTGTAAATGAGGCGTTTGCAATCTGGGGCATAGGTGGCACTTGCGCGTTATGTAGTGCCCGCCTATCTCGCTACCACTCACATGCTCACCAAGCGCATCATCCCCTGTCTGGACGTCAAAGAAGGCCGTGTGGTCAAAGGCACGCAGTTTTTACAGCTGCGGGACGCTGGAGATCCCGTGGAATGCGCTAAAGTTTATAATGCGCAGGGTGCTGATGAGCTCGTTTTCCTGGATATCACCGCCAGTCACGAAGAGCGTAAAACCATGGTGGATGTGGTGGCCCGCACTGCGGAGAGCTGCTTCATGCCATTGACCGTAGGCGGAGGCATCCGCACGGTCGCTGACATGCGGGAAATGCTGCTCGCAGGAGCGGACAAGGTGGGCATCAACACCGCCGCCGTGAAGACGCCGGAGGTTATTGATGCTGCCGCCGAGGCTTTTGGCTGCCAGTGCTTGGTCGTGGCGATCGACGCGAAGCGCAATGCTCACGGTTCCTGGACGGTGTATACCCATGGCGGTCGTAATCCGACCGAGCTGGATGCTGTGGAGTGGGCCGCCGAGGTCTGCCGCCGTGGCGCAGGAGAGATCCTGCTCACCAGCATGGATTCAGACGGCACCAAGGCCGGTTACGATATCGCCCTCACACGCGCAGTCAGCGAGGCGGTGTCCATTCCCGTCATCGCCAGCGGTGGCGCAGGGAACCTCCAGCACATGGCAGATGTGCTGAGCGATGGCAAAGCAGATGCCGTGCTGGCCGCGAGCATCTTCCACTTCGGTGAATACACCGTGGGAGATGTGAAGCGCTTCCTGGACCAGCATCAGGTGCCGGTGAGGCTGTAAGGGAGAGCTGCTCTGTCTAAGGGGTCCTCCAGAAATGGGTCTTATATGACCCATGGGACCCATAAGACCTATCTCACTCAGGACTTGTGCCAGGAACGCAAGTCACTTCTTCTTCCTGGAAAGCGCGCTGAACAGACGGCGCGCTGAGGAACGTGAGGAAATGAGCTGAGTGCCTTCACGCTCGCTGCCGGAAAGGATGTCAGGGTCTCCGAAATCAAAGTCCTCGGCGCGAGGCAAGCCGGCAGGCAGAGGTGATTCATCGGGCTTCGGAGCTTCTTCCTCGTCCACCGCCAGGGCTTCCTCCACCGTGGGGGCCACGGGAAGCTGTGCATGGATGTCAGGCATGGCCGCCGGGGCGGCAAGACGGCTGGGCACCACGAGACCGCCTGAGAAGATGAGCTTCATGGCATCTTCCACGGTCAGGGGCGCATCCGTGATCTGCTCCAGCGGCACCACCAGCAAAAGACCGGTCATGGGGCTGAGCGCTCCGGGGACGAAGACTGCGGCGAGCACCTTGTTTTGCTGGGGATCCAGATACTGCCCGGTGACGAAGCCGAGCATCTTCATGTCACCCACAGGGTAGTCCACATACACCACGCGCTTGAAGTTCTGCTTTCCTCCCAGGCCTTTGAAGCTGTCGATCACCTGCTTCATCATCTTGTAGATGAAGGAGGCGATGGGGACGTGCATGAACAGCTTGTCCACCGCCATGACGATGCGGCTGCCAATCACATGAGTGGCCATGAGGCCCAGCAAGATGCAGGCAATGACCGGGATCAGGAAGCCGACAAAATCCACCACATGCTTGTAGGTCGCGCTGCTGGGATCAATGACCACACGGCCTTCGATCTGGTTGATGCGCTCAGCCAGCATCGCGATCAGAGGCTCGCTCAAGCCGTGAAGAAGCTCGTAGCCGCTGAAGAGCAGCCAGAAGGTGATCAGCAATGGCATGGCCACGGCCAGTCCTGCAAAGAACTTGTTACGCAGCCACACAACGGGGCTTCGCGACACGGGCACAGGGCTGGCAACCGGGGGAGGCATGAAGAACCATACGCCATAACTCAGCGAGTTGCAGGTATCTGTTTGAGTCGGAATGTAAAAAAAGTATTCATGCAGAGCCCGGCGCCACACGGAGTGAAAGCATGGTGCCTAACGAGCAGTCGTCACGATGCATGCGAAGATGCCCAGGCTCATCCCTGCGGCAGCTTGATCCAGAAACTGGCGCCGCCCGTGACCCGGTTCGTGACTCCCACACTGCCACCATGGGCTGTGGAGATGGCACGCACAAGACTAAGGCCGAGACCGATGCCGGGATGACGCACCACGGCCGATGAGCCGCGATTGTAGCGCTCCCAGATCATTTGCATCTCCTCCCGGTGCACACCCGGTCCTGTGTCCTCCACAAAGATGACGACGCCAGTTCCCTCCGCCTGCCAGCGCAGGTTGATCTTGCCGCCCTTCGGCGTGTAGGCGAGCGCGTTGTCCAAAAGGTTTGAAATGGCCTGCGTGATGAGCTCGCGGTCAAGATTCAGCACCAGATCGAGTCCCTGCTGAATGCCCAAGGTCAGGTTCCGGTCCTCCGCGGCAGGTGTGAAGAGATCCACCAGATTCGTGATGATCTGATGCACCGGCGTCTGCTGGCGATAGAGACGCAGAGCGCCATGATCCCCCCCGCGGATGGTCAGGATGTGCTGAACCAATTGTGCGGCACGGTCGATCTCCTCCAGGCTCCGTGCGGCGGCATCTTGCGCGGCGGCATTGTCACTCTTGTCCAGAAGGTTTTCGAGGTTTCCACGCACACGGGCCAGCGGTGTGCGCAGCTCATGCGCCAGCTGGTCGTTCGTGCTCTGCAGCTCGCGCGTGAGGCTGAGGATCTGGTCCAGCCCTGCATTCACCACGGAGGCGAGCGTTTGCAGCTCAGGAATGGCACGCGGCACCATGAGACGCGCGGTGCCCTCCGGCAGATGCAGCCTGCGCGCGCTGTTCGTGAAAGAGCGGATGGGGATGAGCACCTCATGCGAATACCAGATCACCGGCAGCAGCGCCACCGCGGCGGCCAGGATGCCGGCCAGCCAGAGATAAATGGTGATGTTATGCTGGTAGCGCTGCGCCTCCTCATCCGTACGGCCGAACCAAAGATAGTTTCCATCTCGAAGCCGGATGGCGCCGATGGTGAGGCGCAGTTCCGTCTCCGGCGAGGTGAGCTCCTGCAGCACTGTCTTGCGCGCGCTCCAGTCATTCGAGGGCGGCTTGGCAGGCCAAGCGTAGACATGGATGCCCGGCGGGATCTCCTCAAAGAGGATGATGCCGTCTGGCGAGGTGATGCGGATGGCGCTGCTGTCACTGCTTTGACCGGCAGGAAACACGTCCAGCACACCCTTGATGCCGCTGGAGGCATAGATGGCCGCATATTCCACCAGGTCATTCATCACCACTGCCGCATCAAAACGGCGCAGGTCACGGCTCACGGTGCTGCGCACAAAGATGAGCGTGAGGGCAATACTGGTACCGACAAAGAGCGCCAGCATGAGTGCAAGGCGCCACTGCGACGGGATGCGGTCAAGCAGGCTCCTTTTTGAAGGCATATCCTTTTCCGCGGATGGTTTCGATGTGGATGTTGCTGCCAGCGGTCTCGAGCTTCCGGCGCAGGCGGCAGATCATGGCATCCACCACATTGGTCCCTGGATCAAAACGGATGTCCCACACCTGCTCGAGCAGGAACTGCTTCGGGACAATGCGGCCCTCATGATTCATCAGCACCTCCAGCAGCGTCCACTCACGCGGCTGCAGGTCCACCGCCTCGCCTTCACAGGTCACGCGGCGACGGACGGGGTCCAGATAGGAATTTCCGGTGCGCCGGCGAGTCGGCGGGGACTGCGCAGCACGGCGGTAAAGAGCATCCAAACGGGCCAGGAGCTCCTCAGCGGCGAAGGGTTTGGTGAGATAGTCATCACCGCCAGCCGCCAGTCCGCGCACGCGGTCCGGCACGCCGACACGGGCCGTGAGAAAGAGCACGGGGGTGGTGACGCCGCGACCGCGCAGAGTTTCCACAATGCTGAAACCATCGATATCTGGCAGGCCCACATCCAGGATGGCGGCATCACAGGAGTGCCCTTTCATCCAGTCCAGCGCGGCCCGTCCAGTCTCCACCCAATGCAGGCGATGCCCCGCCTCGGCCATCCAGGAGGTCATCTGGCGGCCGAGCTCAGGATCGTCTTCGACGAGGAGGAGGTGCATTTTCGCCGCTTGTTTAATGGAAAGCGCCATCACGCACAAGTTCGATCAGGATTCCTCATGCCCGCATGATTGACTTAGCCCGGGCCGCTCGTTTGAAATGCCCACCTATGCATCGTCCAACCCTCCTCCTTCTCTCCAGCCTCGCCATGCTGGGCAGCGCCACCGCCCAAGTGGCCTATGAACTCGTCCCGGACTTCATCAAACCACCGCCCGGCAAAGAAACCATCGGCGATGGTCATGGCGAGATCGCCGTGGACTCCGCCGGCAATATCTATGTCAGCGTGCAGGAGGCTGATGCCGGCATCCAGGTCTACGGCAAGGATGGCAAGTTCATCAAGGCCCTGAAGCTGCCTGACTCACTCCATGGTTTCGTGATCCGCAAGGATGACGGCGGCGAGTATCTCTTCGGCGCTGTGCTGAAGGAAGCCCGTGTGATCAAGGCGAAGCTGGATGGTGAGGTCGTGATGGAGATCCCCACCTCCGCCTTCCCGGCCGCGCAGCGTGACTATGTGACCGTGTCCAAGGCCATTCCTAACGAAAAGGATGCCAAAGGCCGCCCGAAGAGCACCCAGATCGCCAAAGGCGTGAAGAAGTCTGACAACGGCAAGGAGATCGTCCTCACCCTGGATGACGGCACGGAGAAGGTCATTCCGAAGGAGCAGGGCGTCAGCGCTGCCGGCGGCCTGAGACTGACCAACTGTGATGTGGCCCCGAACGGGGACATCTATGTCGTGGACGGCTATGGACGCAGCCACATCTTCGTGTTCAGCCGTGATGGCAAGTTTAAGAAGGTTTTTGGCGGACCTGACGAACCTTACAAGTTTGCCAACACGCACAAGATCTTCATCGACCGCCGCTTCGAACCCGCCCGCGTGTTCTGCTGTGACCGTGGCAACAAGCGCATCCTGCACACCGACCTCGATGGCAAGATCATCGGCGTGATCGCCACCGACATGCGCAATCCTTCCTCCGCCTCCTTCCATGGTGATCTGGTTTGCATCGCCGAGATCGCCGGCCGAGTCTCCGTCTGGGACAAGGACGGCAAGATGGTCTCTGAGTGCGGCACCAACCCGACCATGACGAACACCCCGGGCATCGCTCCGAAGGACTGGCAGCAGGGCATCGTCACCAGCCCGCACGGCATCACCTTTGACAATGATGGCAACATCCTTGAGACCGAGTGGAACAAGTGGGGCCGCGTGCTGCGCTGGAACAAGAAATGATGATCCATCGGGCGCATCAGCACTCAATCACCGCAGGGGGAACACGCGTGTTCCCCCTGTTTGCTTTGGCCTGCTTGCTGGCCGCATGGATGCCGCAGCAGGCAGAGGCGCATGGCACGGAGTTCATCATGTCACGCATGCGTTTGGTGGAGGGTGGTAGCGTTGTCGAACTGAGGCTGGTGGTGGATTATTCGGGGAATCCGCTCATTGCCGATGAGGCCGCCGCGCATGAGGCGCTGCAAAAGGCGCTGCTCATCAAGCATGGAGAGAAGACCACGCCGTATGCGGACCTCGCGCCGCTGGAGTTTCACGATGAAAGCACCTGGGCGGAGGCAGTGCCCCCTTCCCTTCTTCCGCCGCCGGATGGTCAGGAGCATAGTCTGCTCACTGGCATCTGGCGCTGGCAGCCTGACAGCCCTGAGATCGCCTTCACCGTGGCGAGAGGGAACAAGCATGACGTGCTGATCTGGCAGCAACCTCCGGAGGGAAGCGTGACGTCCGTGATGTTGTTAGGCGGGGATGTGTCACCGGCGGTGGTGATCACGCGACATCAATCATCATGGATGAAATGGGTGTGGATCGCGCTCCCTCCAGCAGTGCTGGGCCTGGCTGTTGTGTTTTGGAAACGCCGTGCAGCCTAGATTTACCTAACCTATTTTGCATTCTTCAACTTGGCCTTGTCCTTTGCCTTGGCCTCTTTGCCCAGCTTCCCAGACTTGTAGTCGTTGAAGCGCTGGATCTCCGACTCGGGGATGGGCATGAACTTCTTCATCAATTCCTCGAACTCGCGTGAGCTGAGACCGACCCATTCGGACGTGCTGTCCGGGTAGTTGATGAAGAAGTTTCCGCACTCGTAGCAGATGCTGGTTTCCACGATGAGGATGCCCTGGTCATAGACACGGATGCCATGGATGGGCATGTGACAGAGAGCACCGTAGGTGTTCTTTTCCACGCCCACCGTCTGCACCAGGGATGGCAGCAGAGTTTTAAACTCATCCGCGCTCAGCTCGCGGCGGTTCAGGATCTTCGTCTCGGTTTTGTAGGGCCGTATCAGAAAATGATTCTCGTCCGATGGATCGTTGAAGAAGGAGTCTGACTTCTTCCTGGAGGGCATAAAGTCGAGAAGGAAGACCTCACAACGGGTGCCGTGGTCTTTGATCGCCTCCCCCAGCGCGTTCCGATAGGTCGCCTCCTGCACCAGCGTGGCCTCATAAAACACCTTCTTCGCCCCCTCGAGCTTCTGCAACGCCGTCTGGGCCTGGGTAGTCACAGCCATCATCAGCAGGATCGCACCGGCAAGGAGATGTCTCGCGGCGGGAGAGGTTGGACGCGTCATGCCTGCGTTTTACCCAAACGCAGGTTCCATGAGAAGCTCAAAGCATGGCGCTCACGCTACTCAAACAACTCCGGATACTTGGCCATGGCCATGGAGCGTGTCTTTTCATAGCCGTTGGTCATGCAGCCGTGGCACATCACTTCCTCAGCCATCGTGCGACAGTCGGCCAGGCTGAGTTTGCGAACGGCGTGCTTCACGCGGGAAACCTGGCCTGCGGTGACACTAAGCTCATGGAGCCCAAGCCCCACCAGCAGCGGTGTCAGCTCGACATCCGAGGCCACCTCACCACAGATGCACACGCGGATGCCGGCCTTGTTCGCGGCTTCCACGGTCATGCGGATGAGGCGCAGCACGGCCGGATGCGTGGGCTGGTAAAGACCGGCCACGCGCTCGTTTAACCGATCCACCGCGATGGTGTACTGGATCAGGTCATTGGTGCCAATGCTGAAGAAGTCCACCTCGGTCGCGATGAGGTCCGCTGACACAGCAGCGCTCGGAATCTCGATCATCGCGCCGATGGCGATGTCTTCGCCGATGGCGACACCTTCATGCATGAGCTCCTGCGCGCATTGGTCCAGCAAGGCACGGGCTTCACGCACCTCCTCCACACCGCTGACCATGGGGAACATGATGCCGACTTTGCCATGCGCGGAGGCACGCAGGAGGGCACGAAGCTGGCGGCGGAAGAGATCACGACGGCCGAGCGAGGCACGGATGCCGCGCCAGCCGAGGAAGGGATTGGGCTCTTCCTCACTGGTCATACGGGGGTCCATCTTGTCACCCCCGAGATCCAGGGTGCGGAAGATGACCTCGCCCGGAGCCATGATCTTGGTGGCCCGCGTGTAGCAGTCAGCCAGCCAGTCTTCACTGGCATCTGGATCCTCGAGATGCAGGAACTCCGTTCGGAAAAGGCCTACATGCTCCGCACCGCTGTCACGGACGACGGCCATTTCCTCGATGAACTCAGCATTGGCACTCACCTTGACCAGGCAGCCATCTCCCGTGATGGAGGGCTGGTGCCTTGTCACATGAAGGGCGTCTTCACGCGCATCCGCCTGGGCTTCGCGGCTGCGATACTTCGCCAGTGTCTCGGCGGACGGACGACGGATCAGCAGACCTTCGTCACCATCCAGCAGCACAGGATCACCGGAGTGCAGGTCGTCACAAATGTTATGCAGACGCACCACGGCCGGCAGGCTCAGCGAGCGGGCGATGATGGCCGCGTGGGCATTGGCGCTGCCCATCTCGATGGCAAAGCCGAGCACCTTGCTGCGATCGAGCTGCACGGTGTCTGAAGGTGTGAGGTCATGCGCCACGATGATGACCGGGTCATCAAACATGGGATGATCCAGCATCTCACCGCGCAGGTGGCGCATCACACGATGGGTCACATCCTTGATGTCCAGATAGCGCTCGCGCAGATAGGAGTCTGAAAGGCCGCGCAGGGCATCCATGTGCTTGCACATGAGACGGTAGTAAACGGCATCCACGCAGATGAGCAGGTCACGCACGGTGCGCTCCACCTGCTTGCGGATGGAGTTGTCATTCAGGATCAGCAGATGCGCTTCAAAGATCTCCGCCTCGCCACTGCCCTGCTCATTGATCATGGCCGCCTGCAGCGCCTCGATCTCGGTCTGCGTGACCTCCAAAGCTTTCCTCCACCGCGCCAGGTCCGCCTCCACCTGATCGGGCTCGATCGGAGTGGCGTCCGGCTCGTCGAAATGGTCCTTCAGCACGTGCACGATGGCATGCGCCACCCCTGGAGACACAGCGAGGCCTTTCCAGATTTGTTCAGCAGCAGAGGGCAATTCGGACATTCAAGAGAGATGATGGAAAGTGGAGGGGCGATTAGCAATCAGGAAACCCGCAGGCTCTTACGAAAACAGAGCGGTTCCGGTCTCTTTGAATACCGAAGTTCGCCCATCTTGTGAGGCTCGAAATGGTCGCAGCGGCGAAAAACCTGCCCCATCTGCCCTCGGAGAACCCAGATGGGGTGAGACAACCCTTGCACCCGGCCCCTTTCTTGCTCCCCTCAGCGGCCCGAACCCCTAACACACTCACTACCAGATGCCCGTCGCCACCCCCGCCCAGTATCGTGCCATGCTTGATGCCGCCCAGAAAGGTGGCTATGCCTACCCGGCCATCAACGTCACCTCCCTGCCCACGATCAACGGCGCGCTGAAGGCTTTCGCGGAGTCCAAGAGCGACGGCATCATCCAGGTGTCCACCGGTGGTGGTGAGTTCGCCTCCGGCACTGCCGTCAAGGACATGGCCCTGGGTGCCATCGTGCTGGCGGAAGCCGTGCACATCCTCGCGGCCAAGTATGACGTCCTCGTGGCCCTGCACACGGACCACTGTCATCCGAAGAACGTGGAGAAGTTCCTGAAGCCTCTCCTCGCTGCCACCAAAGCCCGCCGTGAAGCTGGCAAGGGCAACCTCTTCAACAGCCACATGTTCGACGGCTCCGAGCTGAGCCTGGAAGACAACATCAAGACCTCCACCGAGCTCCTCAAGGAGTGCGCAGCCCTGGACATCATCCTCGAAGTCGAAGCCGGCGTCGTGGGCGGTGAGGAAGACGGTCACGACACTTCTGGTGTGTCCAACGACAAGCTCTACACCACGCCTGAAGACATGCTCGCCGTGTATGAGGCCCTGAACGGCCTTGGCCGCTACATGTTCGCCGCCACCTTTGGCAACGTCCACGGCAGCTACAAGCCCGGCGCGGTGAAGCTGAAGCCCACCATCCTCAAAGATGGCCAGGCCGCCGTCACCGCCAAGTATGGCGCGGCTGCTGAGATGGACCTCGTCTTCCACGGCGGTTCTGGCACCCCTCTCGAAGAGATCCGCGAGACCCTGGACTACGGCGTCGTGAAGATGAACATCGACACCGACACCCAGTATGCCTTCACCCGTCCGCTGGTGGATCACATGTTCAAGAATTACGCTGGCGTCCTCAAGATCGACGGCGAGATCGGCGACAAGAAAGCCTACGATCCACGCAGCTACCTGAAGAAGGGTGAGCAGGGCCTGTGCGACCGCATGAAGGAAGCCTGTGATGACCTCCGCAGCACCGGCCAGACCATCTTCGGCAAGGTCTGATCTTATTTCACTCTAAGTGATCAAAGCCCATGCGTTGAAAAGCGCATGGGCTTCTTTTTGGGGTATTGCGAACCGGAGGCTCGTCAATCCACCAACACCCGAGGCACCTCCCCACCTCCAGACCTCCTGTTAAAAAACTCAGGGCTCCAGGACGATTCGAAAACCCGCGCTGTCGATCCGGCAGCCGGGTGGATCCGGACCGCCATAGCTGGCCCAGATCCTCTCCGGATTCCCCGTGCGCCATGAGGCACCGCGCAGGACCTTGAGCGTGTTCTTCGGCGGATCATACCAGTCCACGCACCACTCCCAGACATTGCCGGAGAGATCGCAGAGGCCATTCGCATCTGCCTTGAAGGAACCGACTGGCGCCGTCGCAGCATAACCATCATTGCAATCACTGATCCAGCGGGCTTCATAGCCCTCGCCGAACTCGCTTTTGCCAAACGCGGTGTCACAAAGATTGGCATCACCCGCCGCGAGAGGTCTTTTCCCAAAGGGATGACGCCCCGGCAGCTGCGGCTGCACCTTCGGTGACACACCGCGAGGCTCCAGGTGCCGCACACCTGCCAGCGTGCTCCATTCCGCATCCGTGGGCAGGCGGTAGCGGCGGCCCTCACGAGCACTAAGCCACTCACAAAAAGCCTGCGCATCCCGCCAGCTCACATTCACAGCCGGATGAGTGTCGGTTTGATGGAAACCCGTCCGCGGCCATTCACGCCTGGTCTCACGAACAAAGACCCGGTAATCACGAACGCGTGTCTCATGACGGCAGACCTGCAGATTCGCTGCCGGAACATGCACCAGCTCCATGCCGAGACTGTTGTGCAACGCTGCCTGCCGGGAAGACGCACAGCTAACCAAAAAGAGGACAAGAAGCAGCCGCCACATCACTCAGTCCGACTGCGCCTCCCAGGTCACCTGCCCTGA
Organism: Prosthecobacter gellanilyticus; assembly: GCF_007992435.1. Classification (GTDB taxonomy): domain Bacteria; phylum Verrucomicrobiota; class Verrucomicrobiia; order Verrucomicrobiales; family Verrucomicrobiaceae; genus Prosthecobacter; species Prosthecobacter gellanilyticus. The sequence goes on from NZ_BKAG01000016.1 coordinate 60,408, forward strand.
TTTAATGGGGGTGTTGGCCGGTGTTTCCCCCGGTGCGTCAGGACGCTCCGGCAGCAGATAATAGCCAAACCCCTTGGAGAGACGCTGCACAAACACGCCCATGAACGTCGCCGGACGCGGCGCGCTGCCGACCGGGTCAATGACACTGAATGACCCCGCAAACAGCCCGTTCGCGGGAGTCAGCGAAGTCACCTTCACCTGGTTCGGATTCAGATTCACACTGGTGGCGATCTGCGCTTTGTTCGCGGTGGTCAGCGTGAGTGCCTGCTGAAAATAGAAGGCGGGAATAAGGCCATCGAAAAAAGAAAGGACACAGGCAGGTGGCAGCCCAATGACGATATGATCCTTCACCGGAGCCGTGTAGACCCCGCCGACGACTGTCAGCTCATGCCGCTCGAAACCATCCTTGTAAATGCGTGAGGTGCTGCTCGGCAGGTATTTTTTGATCCAGAAAACGTAGCCATCCAGGTGGTTTCCTGCGATCTGGCTCGAGCCCTGCACACAGCCGGTATTGCCATACAGCAGCAGGCGCAGAGGCACCCGCCCGCCGTAAGCATAGTGACCGCCAGCCGTGACAGTCGTTCCATCCGCCAGCCTTCCGCCCCAGGTCGCCATGCCTGTTTTCGTCACCGACAGCGTGAGGAAACCATGCCCCTGCGGATAGCCGGACGAACCCCTCGGGTCATTGGTGTATCCCCCCGTGATCTCCAGCTCGGCTGTGTAAGCGGTCGTTGCGGCAAAGCCGGGCACCGCATCCGGCCAGGCGTCAAAGTTGAAAGCATTGACGATGCTGTCGTTGTCGAGATTTCCATACATTCCTCCATCCGTGACATCCATCCAGAAGCTGAGAGTGAGCCCGGCGGATTTGATGAGGATCGTCCCTGTGGGATCGCCCGTCATGGGCACCTCCAGCACACCGCCGCTGAAGGGATGCGACTTCGTGCCCAGAGTCAGGCTGCCGCTGAAGACTCCGCCGCTGGTCGTGGTCACGACGAGCTTGCCGCCGAGATTGCCATTGATGCCAGGATCCATGCCGATGATGCCAACGAAGTTTCCCAGCGCCTTGGGCGGCAGCGGCAGGATCTCCATCTTCACCTTCACCATCGGCGAACCAAATTTGTTGGTGACTTTGATGGTGAACTCGAAGGGTTTGCCTGGCGGTGAAGCCTTGGTGGGCTTGCCCGTGATGATGCCCGTGAGTGGATTCATCTTCAAACCAGCGGGCAAGGGCGTCGCGGTATAAATGGTGGGCAGGTGGTCCTCACCCTCCAGGATCGGAATCGGATCACCTGTGTAGGTACCGCCGACAATTCCGCCCCGCAGCAGGGTGCCTTCGGCAAGCTGGATCTGCGGCCCGGCATTGTACACACGCACGCGTTTCGCACTGGTGGGCAGCGTGCGGTTGCCCAGCCGAACCACACAGCAATACTCGCCGCGATCTCCAATCATCGCGCCCTTGATCGTCAGCGTGGCCGTTTTTGTGCCCTTGATGCTGCGCAGAGCGGAAACACTCTCATCCTGGATGTCTTCGCCCGCCTTCTGCCACTGGTACAGCAGTCCCGCGCCTGCGGTCACAGCCTTCAGAGTCACTGTGTCTCCCTGCGCGGCGATGACGTCCGGTGATGGAGCGGTATCCACCACGGCCAATCTGGCTCCAGCACTGATGACCGAGCCAACACCATTCTTCACAAGCACGCTGTAGGTGCCGGCTAGCGCCAGCGTGGCATCAAAGCCATAGCTGTTTGAGTTCGGTGCCGTTTTGATTTTCACACCGTCCTTCCGCCACTCGAAAAGCAAGGTGGGTGCGCCAGCGGCAGGAGCGTAGAAGCCGGCATTGTCACCCGCCGCCACCAGCACGGAGACAGGCTGTGGATCGATCAATGGCAGGCCCGTGACATTAGCCGCCAGCACCGTGAGAGCCACTGCATCACTGGTCGTGCTGCCCAGCCCGTTGCTCACGACCACATTGTAAGTCGCTGCGTCGGCCTTTTGCGCGGAGGCGATGGTGAAGCTGGGGGTGGTCGCTCCCACAATCGGTTTGGTTCCCTTTCGCCATTGATAGGTCAGTGCATGGGCCCCAGTGGCACTCACACTGAAGGTCGCCGAAGCGCCGACAGCGACGGTGCGCGGTGCTGGCTGAGTCACAATGGCAGGCGCGCCACCAAACACCTGCACCAGGACCGGTCCCCCAATGGCATCACCGACGAGGTTCGTGACCACGACATCATAGTACCCCGTGTCCGTGGTCTGAACATTGGTTCGCGTGAGCGTGGTCTCCGTGGCGGACTCGATCGGCACCAAGTTCCGCCGCCACTGGCAGGTGAAAAGCGAAGAGGATGAAACCTCGATCGAGAGCGAGAAACTGCCTCCGGCGCTCGCGGTGACATTCTCCGGACCCGAGGTGATTTCCGGAAAGTTACGATCGATGGTCACATGACTGCCATTCGTGGTGGTTGATACCGGCGATCCAGGGTCACCTTCCAGATTGCTGTAGCTGATGACAAAGCTGACGGGACCTGAGGGATCCTCCTCACTCACAGGAATGGTGGCCGTCCACTGCAGGCCGGAGCCATTGGTGTTCGCCGACTTGCCGAGAATCAGCACGTCCGGTGTCTGCAGCAGCTGATCCGCTGTGAACGTGAGAGCGATGGTGTCTCCCGTCGTCGCATACAGTCCGTTTCCACGAGAGGAAGCGATGCTGACCGAGGTGAGCTGCGGCGGAACGACGACCTGTGCCGAAACATTCACTCCTGGCAGCAGGAGCAGCCAGAGCAGCGACACGAAGTGAAAAAGGCGGCAGGCCATAAAATCGTGGCCCGAGTGTCTCCGGTTCTGTTTCGCGGAGCAATGCTCATTTTTGATGCCGTGGGTGTGGGCGTGTAAATGTTGCGTCAGGGCCAGTCTACCGTCCGGTGATCTTGGCGAGCAGGTCGGCAGCTTCCTGCGGAGTGATGACACTCTCCAGTCCTTCCGGCATGAGGGAGGTGGTGAGGGTTTTCATCTCGCGGATGGAGGCGCGGGGTATGGGCATGTCCACGCCGCCGGGGAGACGCAGGCTGATGCTGGCGGGTGTCTCGGCACTGATGAGGCCTGCGATGGTGGTGCCATCGGTGCGGGTGATCTGCGTGGCGGCATTGCGCGTCTCGACCGCGCGGTTCGGATCAAAGATGGCTTCGAGAATCTGATCCGCGGGCTTGGCGGCGATGGTGGCGAGGTCGGGTCCGACTTCGACGCCTTGCCCACCGAGCTTGTGGCAGGCCATGCAGGCTTTCGCGAAGACGGCTTGGCCTCTACTGGCATCACCACGCAGGGCGCTGACCTCACTGACATAGCGCTTCACGATTTTCTGGCGATCGGCGTTCGTGTTGGTGATCATGGGCACGGTTGCGACGGGCTTTTGATCCGTCTTTTTCGGGAACCACGACTCCAGTTCCTTTGGATCAATGTCATTACTGCCTGCGGCGACCAACGATGCGCCGCGCACCTGTGGGAAGCTGGACTTCATGAGTGAGATCAAAGCAGGACGTTGAGCTTCATCGAGCAAGGATGCGGTCCATGCGGCTTGCAGACGCACATTGAGAGAAGCTTTTACATCACTGGCGATGTCCACCAAAGCAGGCACGGCAGACTTGTCCTGCTTCTCCAAGAGCAGACGCTGGGCTGTATCGCGTGTCCAGCGATGAGCGGAACGCAAGGCGCTGACTGGCTTGGCGAGCGAGGCGACTTCACTCTTGATCGATGTGGGGCCGCTGAGGCGGTAGATGCGGCCTTTGTCTTCTCCAGCACGCACATCGAGACCGCGCACAATATCGGTCGGAATCCACTCGGGGTGCTCGAGCACAAGGCGGTACATGTCGACAACATAGATGGCACCATCGGGGCCGGGCCTTGCCATGGAGGGACGGAACCAGTTGTCAGCACTGGCGAGGAACTCGCTGTCTTTGTCATCAGGATGACGCGCGCTGGTGATGGGCAGTGCGGTGAGGTCTAACAACTCGCGATGCACAAGGTTGTTGGCGGGCTCGCAGATGAGCAGCGTTTGATCCTTGCCATCAAGCCATGGCATGGGTGAGCAACCGGAGGTGAGTGTGTTCACGGCAGCGGCCCAGTTGAAGCGGCGCACGGGCGGGCTGACGGGATAGACCGTTTTCTCCTCATTCGTCACTGCGCGCACCGTGGCGGCAATCTTGTCAGGATGCGCTTCCATCCAGCGCATGGGCAGGAAGTAGTGCCAGGCGATGGTGCTGTTGTTGTTGCCGAACCAGTTGCCGAAGTCGTCGCGCCACTTGCCATATTGCGTGCGGCCGAGTTCGCGCTCGAACTTGCCGGTGATAGGATGGAAGCGGAAGTCGTTGGTGCCGAGCTTGATCTTCTCCTTGGTTTTCTCGACGATCACGTTGCCGCCGCTGTCGCCATTGGCACCGTAGATCCAACCATCGAGTCCCCAGCAGAAACCGTTGATGAGATGCTGAGGATTGCCGGCGGTGAAACCAGAGTACCAAGTCTCGCGCTCATCACAGCGGCCATCGCCATCGGTATCGCGGGCATAGAAGATGTCCGGGATTCCACTGACAAAGACACCCCCTTTCCAGCAGATGAGGCCGGTGGGATGCAGCAGACCATCAAGGAAGAGGGAGGCCTTGTCATACACGCCATCACCATCGGTATCTGTGAGCACTTTGATGCGGCCCGCTTGAAGGTCGGAAACCTTACCCTGGCTGATCTTGCCGTCGTTGGTCTTCTCGCCTGGAGCAAAAGGGTAGTCGCCCATCTCCACGACCCAGGCGCGGCCTTGCTCATCCCAATCAATGAACACCGGATCCTGCACCAGAGGCTCATGGGCGACGAGGCTGATGCTCCACCCCGGCTTGGTGCGCATGGTCTTCAGCGAGTCTTGCGGCGAGAGAGGGGCCGGACCTGGAACTCGTAAGAGCTCGCTTTTGGTTAGGCGTGTTTTACCATCGGCGGTGATGAGGGTGCCATCGCGGAAGATCGCGCCGTCAAGCAAGGGCAGGCTGTTGGCATCCCCCGCCCTGCCTTCACGCAGGACGTTCGACCAGCCGCGATCCCACTGGACGTTCTTCTTCTCCACCGGGTTGAAGATGAAGACGCCGTAGCCGCTGGAATTGGAGATGATGAGGTCTTCGTGGCCGTCTTCATTGAGATCCGCGAAGATGACGCCGCCATGCTTGGTTAGGTCAGGGAGAGGCGCGATCTTGGCAGCTTCTTCCAACGTGAGACCGAAGGCGGTGGTGCTAAGGAGGAGGGAGAGGGCCAGGATGCGCATGCTTTCAATACGTCATTGGCGTGGCGAATGTAGCGGACGCGCGGCAGCGCGGTGTGCGCAGAGAATGTATTGATCCTCGAGAGCATGACATTCGCACGCTAGCGGTGTCGACGATGCACGGTGGCCCGTGCATCTCTGCCACCGCACTCCGGGACGCTTCGCGACTTCTAGGCGCCCGGCTTTGAAATACTCTCAATGCACTCCCGGACGATGCGGAGGCATTCGTCGGGACTCGCGGGCATCGGAAGAGTGAGGGGATGATCCTTCACGCGTAGATGGCGGAGGTCGCCTTCACGGCGGACGTGCGTGACTTCGATGCCGTGGGAGGCGAAGAAGCGCACGACGTCCTGATTGCTGGCGTAGCGGCTCATGTTTACTCGGCCTGACGGAGGTAGGCGACGATGTCTGCCACGTCCTGGGCGGTCATGCCGAGCATGGTGGCGCTCATCATGAGGGAGCGGTCCATCTTCTTGCGATTGGCGATCTTGTTTCTGGCCACGAACTGGGTCTGACCGCCCATGCTGCGGACGATGAAGATGTCACCTTCGCTGAGGATCATGCCGTCGATCTTGGTGCCGTCTTTGCAGGTGATGGAGACACCGTCAAAACCATGCGCGATGTCCTTGCTCGGCTCGATGAGAGCCTGGGCGATGATATCACTCGGCTGGCTGATGCCCCAGCCCTGGAGGTTCGGGCCGAACTCAACACCCTGGCCATTCAACTGATGGCACATGACGCAGCGAACGACGAGTGACTGACCGTGGGCGATATCGCCTTTCAGCTTCATGACTTCCTCCACCTTGATGGTGCTCGGGATGGCAGGCGGTGTCTCGATGGTGACCAGCTTCACAGCATCTGGATCGAAGATGCCCTGCTTCTTCAATTCGGAAGCGATGCCGAACTCAGCCCAATCATTGGTGCTGCGGTTGATCAGCCACCACATGGCATCTTGATGGATCGGAGCCGCCTTGTCCTTGGCAGCGGCGAGCATGGCCTGCGCGGCGCTGGCATCTTTGATGAAGGCGAGGGTATCGACAGCCAGCTTGCGCTCAGCCGGAGTGAGCTTGTCACTGGTGGCGCGGACCTGAAGGTCAGACACGGCTTCGACAGGATGCAGGCGCCAGGTGAGGCGGGCGAATTTCTCCGTCCAGTCCAGCGGGTTGCCATCGAGAATCTCCTTCAGCTTCAGCCAGACAGGGCCTTCCTTGCCGGTGCAGCCAAGTCCCCAGGCTTCGAGGTAGGAGCGGTCCTTGCCATCGTAGCGCTTGGCGAGTTCGATGAGGATGTTCTGGCTCTGCGCAGCGGGCACATCACGCATGGCCACGGCGACCTCGGCACGCACAGCAGCAGAGGCATCGTGCACCATGGCGCTGATGATATCGAGCACATCCGCATTGGCGGCGCGGAGGGCGCGAAGAGCCACAAGACGCTGGTGGGCCTCATCCGACTCGAGCCAGATGCGGACGCGCTGGGTGCCAGCCTCGCCAAGCTGAGCGAGCAACCAGACGGCCCGGGCAGCGACATACGGATTCTTGTCTTCCAGCAGAGCACCGACTGCCTTGGAGGAAGCGGCACCTTTTTCCTCCAGACGTGTGAAGGCCACGTGACGGACGTTCGTGGCGGGAGACTTGAGAGCAGCGATCTGGCCTTCGGGACTTTCGAGATCGAGCTTCGGCGAGACGGGCTTTGTGCCTTTGGCGATGACACGGTAGATGGTGCCGCTGCAGGTTTCATCTGTGTCCATGTGGCCACCGGTGCGCTTGTCAAACCAGTCGGCGATGTAGATGGCGCCATCGGTGCCGACGCAGACATCACTCGGACGGAAGAGCGTGTGGCGCTCGTCGGACATGTTGTCCTTGCCGCCGACGAAGTCGCTACCTTTGAAGACACCGGTGGTGTTCGTGGTGCAGAAGTCGAAGCGCTCCAGCTTCATGGCCGCGCCATCAGGCTTCGGAAGATAACCAAAAACAACGTTACGACCAGTCTCGCAGCTCAGCAGCATGCCATTCCATTTGGAATCCAGCGCGCCGTTTTCATAGAAGGCCATGCCGGTGGGTGCACCGCCGCCATAGACATCGCCCGCAGGCAGGCTGCCGGGATCATCCTGACGCCATTCAGCGGTGGGAATGTCCTGGCCGGGGCGCTTGTCAGCGCGCCACTGGCGCTTGCCATCGGCAGAGAAGAAGCCGAACTGGCCGCCTTCGATGAGATGGCTCACGCGGCAGGCTGGCGGATCATCATTGTCATTGAGATACATGTCTCCGAAGGAGTTTTTCACGCCTTCAAAGCTGTTGCGATAACCGAAGCCGAGAACGCGCGCACCGTGGCCGCTGGGGTCGATGCTGGCCGTGAAGCCGCCGACGTAGACGTGGCCGTCATCACTCTTCTCGCCGGTATAGGGGTTGTTCAGGTAAGCGCCGCCGATGCGGAAGGTGGTGCCGCTTTTGTCGGTGAACATCGCGCCACAGTTGCCATTGCTGAAATACCAGCGGCCATCAGGTCCGGCGTAAACGCTGTGCAGGCTGTGGTCATGCTGCTGCTGCTCGAAGCCATTGAGGAAGATCTCGCGCGTGTCGACGGCGGGATCAAACTTCAGGTCGCGGTTCACATCCACATACTTGATGATGTTCGGCGCATTGGAGACGAGCACTACGTTATCAAACACCGCCACGCCGAGCGGGCACTCGAGCTCCTTTTCGCGCACAAAGACATGGCTGCTGTCAGCCTTGCCATCACCATCGGTGTCCTGGAGCACGCGGATGGCATCACCCTCGCGGCTGCGACCACTGTGACGGCGGTAGTTCACACCTTCCGCGACCCAGATACGGCCCTGGGCATCCACATCCATGTTGGAGGGATTGTAGAGCATGGGCGAGGTGGCCCAGACGCTGATCTCAAAGCCTTCAGGAACCTTGAACATGCTGGTGTCCAGATGCTCTGGCGTGACCTTGGAAGCATCGAACGCAGGCTGGCTCAGGTCCGGTGTGAAGGCTGGCTTGCCCACGGCATAGTTGGAAGGCTTTTTGGGCTTGTCCGGAGCGGCAGAAAAGACCGTGGCGGAGAGGCCAGCGGCGATGACAAGCAGGGCGGAGGTGGGGCGCAGCATGAGGGGGCGATGATGGAGGGGCGCAAAGAACGGGCAAGTCAGAGTTCATCTTGCCCGGCGGGGTGTTTGTTTTGAAAGTGGACTATGGCGGGACGGAAACCCCGGATTTTTGACCCCTGAGAACAACGAGGGACATAGAGGCGTGAAAAGAAAAAGACCGTGGCCTGATGACCACGGTCTTTTTGAAATCACGTTGAGGTTCTGCCAGCTTACTGCTCAGCCGCGGCGTTGCGGTTCTGGATGTAGGTGCTGCGGACGGCCGTGTAGGGGTCGATGGCGTTGGCGGTTGCCTCCTTGTAGAGATCGAGCTGGCCAGGCATGGCGCGGATGGTATTCCCGGTCGGCGGGATCCAGGCCCAGTCATCGGCATCACCCGTGAAGACAAAGCCCCAGTTGATGGGGTTCAGCACATAGTCTCCGCCGGAACCCACCGCCTCACGCAAGGTCGTCGGGCCCATCACAGGCACCACGATGTAGGGTCCATGGCCCATGCCCCAGGTGGCCAAGGTTTGGCCAGTGTCCTCAGCAGGCACGTCCTTGAGGGAATCGATCTTGTCCGAGACCTTGAAGAGGCCGCCGACACCGGCAACGGTGTTCACGCCGAACTTCTGCGCCTCTTTGCCAGCACGTCCGAACTTGCCCTGCAGGCCGCTGTTCACGAAACGCACGGGGAACTTCACGTTCTCATAGGCGTTGTCGATGCTCTTGCGGACAGGCTTGGGGAAGATCGTGGTGTAGGTCTTCGAGATGGGTGTCATCACCCACTTATAGAACTTGTCGTTGAAGGCGAAGGTGGCGCGGTTCAGCCCTTCGAGAGGATCACTGACCACAACGGTGTCACCGTAGTCATCGAGCGCATCCGTGCCGCCCGAGGCCGGTGCCTTGGCCGCAGCCCCGGGCTGTGAGGCCGAGGCTGGAGGAGTGTTTTTCGGCGTGGCACAGGAGACGAGCCCCAGGGCCACGAGCGGGAGGAAATGATGCAATTTCATGAGGGACGGGAGACGGATTGTTCGAGCGAGCGAATGACGGCCTCAGCACCGCCTTGCTTGAAACTGGCATCCAACTGGGACCGGTAGTTCGCCACGAGGCTGACACCTTCGATCACCACATCTGCAATCCTCCAGCCACCGATCTGCTCCATGCGGTAGATCACGGAGTAACGGCTGCCTTTGTAAACGAGGGTGGTCGGGACATCGACGCGACCGGAGGCCGGGTTCGTCGCGGCCTTGTAGTCAATGGTCGCGGTCTGACCCGGAGTGAACTTGTTGCTATAAGTACGGATGACCAGGGTGGTGAAAAGATCCGTGGCCTTCGCCTGCTGCGCGGAGCTGAACTGCTTCCAACCCACGCCAACCGCGCGGCGGGTCATGGTCTCAAAGCTCACCCGGCGCTGCAGCACGGAACGCGCGCTGGAGGCGAGGGCAGAGCGGCTGGAGGCTCCGTTGGCGATGCCCAGCACCTCATCAATGGTGGAGCGGAGGGTGGCCTGGGCTTCATCTGCGGCAGCTCCGTGAGTCAGGAGAGGAGCAGCCAGGATCAGGGCGATAAACGGGCGGCGGTTCATGGATTGGGTGTTTTTCCAGGGGCGGGCTCAGCACCCTCCGCAGCGCTGTTTACGCTACCGAAGGCCATTTTGCCAATTAGAGATTCGATATCGACGGAAGATTCTGTCATAGTGATCTGCGCTCCTGCCGCTAGATACGTCTCATCCGCGCCCGGGGATAACGCGACATATTTGTCGCCGATCAGGCCGGTGGTTTTGATGGAGGCCATGGAGTCGGTGGGCAGCTTCAAACCGTCCATCACACGCAGCGTGGCGATGGCGCAGTAATCCTCCGGATTCATGCGGATGGCATCTACCCGGCCGACGGTGACACCGGCGATGAGGACGCTGCTGCCCACATTCAGTCCGCCGGCATTGGTGAAGCGGGCCTCGATGGTATACGTGGGGCCGCTGACCATGGAACCAGCACCGACTTTGACCGTCAGCCAGACCACTGCGGCAAGACCGAGGAGGACAAAGAGACCGACGAGGAATTCCAGCTTGGATGCTTTCATGAGTTCAATGGGAGAGGTGCGCTGCTCTGGCGCAGGGCGGCAATGGACCGACTGAGAGCAAGGGTGCTGTCACGGAAATCGCAGACAAACCTGTCGGTGGAGGTAGAAAAAGCTTCGGGTGTGCCCGCGAAGCGCATGGAGCCGCCATCCAAAAGTGCGACATGATCACTGATGACCAGCACCTCGGCCACGTCATGGGTGACGATGACAGCGGTGAAACCAAACTGGCGCTGGTACTTCACGATCATCTCAAACACCGCATTCCGGCGGAGGGGATCGAGACCGGCGGTGGGCTCGTCAAAGAGCACAAGCTCAGGCCGGGTGACGATGGCGCGGGCCAGGGCGAGACGCTTTTGCATGCCGCCGGAGAGCTGGCTGGGGTAGCTGTCCGCGTGGGTATCAAGCTCGAGCTGCTTCAGCGCCTCTAGGCTGCGTTTGCGGACCTCCGCAGCGCTAAGATCGGTCGTCTGCTCCAGCGGCAGCTCGACATTTTCGAGCGCGGTGAGGGAATCAAAGAGCGCGTTGTGTTGAAACAGGAAACTGCAGCGGCGGCAGAACTCAGCGCGGGCGGCAGGCGCATCCACATCGAGCGCCTTGCCATCAAAGTGGATCGTGCCGGCATCGGGACGCTCGACTCCCGCGAGACACTTGAGGAAGACGGACTTGCCGGTGCCGCTGCGGCCTAACACGGTGACCACGCGGCCATGGGGCACATGAAGGTCCACACCAGTGAGCACGGCATTGTCACCAAAGCTTTTCGTGATGCCCTGGACCTCAAGCAGCATGGATGATGGAGAGGCGGTGCTCATCACAGCAGGAAGGAGGTGATCACGTAGTCCGCCGCGAGAACGGTCACACAGGACAGAACCACCGCACGGGTGGTGGAGGCGCTCACGGCACGTGCGCCGGTGGCGGTCTTGCAGCGGTGGGCATTGAAGCCGTTGTAACAGCAGAGGGACACAGTGAGCAAGCCGAAGACCGCGGCTTTGACGAAGCACTCCATGACGTCATCCGGCTCCACCGCACGCTCCACGGAGGCCCAGTAGACGCCGGGTTCGAGGCCTAGAAGCATGGAGCCCGAGAGCCAGCCGCCCCAGAGCCCGACAGCCACAAAGAGAGCTGTCTGCATGGGATAAACGAAGAGCGCGGAAATGAGGCGCGGCGTGATGAGGTAACCGTGGCTGCTGACGCCCATGGTCTCCAGCGCGGCGATTTGCTCTGAGTTTCGCTGAATGCCGAGTTCGGCGGCGAGGGCTGAACCCGCCTGCCCTACCAGCATGAGTGCCGCAAGCACGGGGCCGAGTTCGCGAACCAGACTGAGTGAGACCAGAGCACCGAGCAAGCTTTCCGAACCGAAGCGGTTCAGCACGTGGTAGCCCTGCAGTCCGAGCACCAGTCCGGTGAAGGTTCCCACAATCAGAATGACCGGCAGGCAGCGGGCACCCTGCTCAAAAGCGGCACGCAGCACCCGCCGGAAAAGCTTCCGCGTGGTGAGAGCGCTGCGGAATGACTGCGCCGTGAAAACGGCAAAGTCACCCAGCCCGCGAACGAGAGAGAGAGAATGTGCGCCAACTGAACGAACCATGAATCGGGAGGACTGATCAAGAGAACTGGAAATCTGGCGTGGCATTAACCACGATGCAACCTGCGTGAGAGATTGTTCTCCGCTGTCTCTACCGTATTAAGAACGGTTAATTACATCTGATCTGCCTTTTTTGTTACTCCACAATCATGCGCCCCCTCCGCTATACCATCAATGTCACCGTCGACGGCTGCTGTGATCACATGGCCGGCATCCCGTGCGAAGAACTGCATCGCTACGCCGCCGCAGGCATCGAGCGATCTGATGCCATGCTCTTTGGCCGGGTGACTTATCAGATGATGGAGACGGCCTGGCGGCTGCCGATCACCTCGTGGACGATTCCTGAATGGATGGAACCCTTTGCCCGCACCATGGATGCAGCGAAGAAATACGTGGTGTCCAGAACGCTCAAGCAGGTCGACTGGAACACCGAACTCCTGCATGGCGATCTGGCCGAGGCCGTGCAGCGGCTCAAACAAGAACCCGGAAAGGGCATCGCCGTGGCCGGCACCCAGCTGGCCCTGGCACTGACGGAGCTAGGCTTGATTGACGAGTACGAGTTCATCATTCATCCCCGCATCGCCGGACATGGACCGACGTTGTTTGCGGGGCTCACGAAGTACGTGGATCTGCAACTCGTCGACCATCAGGACATTGGTGCCGGTCTGGTGGTGATGAAGTATGCGGTGAAGAGGTAGGCCCGCTTTCCAGATTGGCCTTTCGTTATTCGGGCTTCGTCATTCGTCATTCTCATGCTATCCCGTGCGCTCCCATGCCCGGCATCACCGTCTCCAACCTCCACTTCGCCTATCCCGGCAGCCCGTTTCGGCTGCGGGTGGAAGGCTTGGAGGTGGCCGAGGGTGGATCGCTGGCACTGCTAGGTCCGAGCGGGGCAGGCAAAACGACCCTGCTTAGGCTGATGTCAGGACTCGTGGAGCCTGAGAAAGGCACCGTAAAGCTCGGTGACCAAACGCTGACCGGCCTGAGCGAGGCGCAACGGCGTGCCTTCCGGCTGAGCCAGATCGGGCTGGTGTTTCAGGACTTCGCGCTGCTGGATTACCTGACGGTGGAGGAGAACGTCTTATTGCCGCAGCGCTTCCGTGGTGGAGCAGCCTTGTCAGAGGTCGCACTGGAACTGGCGGAGAAATTGGAGATCCGGCCGCATTGGAAGAAGCTGGCGAGCCAGCTTTCGCAGGGTGAGCGGCAGCGCGTGGCCATCGCTCGTGCGCTGGTCCATCAACCACGCTTTTTGTTCGCGGATGAACCCACGGCTTCGCTGGATGCAAAGCGGCGGGAGATCGTGATCGAGCTGCTGCAGGACTACAGCCGAAAGCACGGGGCATGTCTCGTCATCGTGACGCATGACACGGATTTGATCCCGAGGTTTCCGCAGCACGCGCGTGTGGAGGATTTTACTTCTTCATCCTCATGATCGCGCCCTCACTCCAGCTCGCGTGGCGCTATGTGGCGCGGCATCGATTGCAGACCCTACTGTTGGCGGGCGCGCTGGCGCTGGTCACGGCGCTGCCGTTGTGTTTACGCGTGCTGGTGCAGGCGACGGAGACGGCGATGCAGGATCGCGCGATCACCACGCCCCAGCTTCTCGGTGCACGTGGCAGTGCGCTGGACCTGATGCTCACGGCGTTGTACTTTAAAAGGCAGCCGCTGCCGGCGATTCCGATGCATCATCTGGCAGAAGTCCGGAAGGAGAGGCTTGGGGACTGCATCCCGCTGGATGTGCGCTTTCATGCGCAGGAGGCCCCGATCATCGGCACAGAGATCGACTACTTCCGTTTTCGCAGACTGGAACTGGCGGGTGGCAAGATGATCACGCGCCTGGGCGACTGCGTGATCGGCGCGCGACTGGCAGCACAGCGAAGTCTAAAGCCTGGAGATGCCATCTTCTCCACGCAGGAACAGGTCTTTGACATGGCGGGTGTGTATCCTCTGAAAATGCGCATCACCGGAGTGCTGACAGCGAATGGATCTCTGGATGATGATGCCGTGTTTGTGGACCTGAAGACGACCTGGCTCATCTCAGGGCTGGCGCATGGGCATGATGAAGTGGCCGAGAACAAGGAGGCTGTGCTGAAGCAGGAAGAAGGCAACACGGTCGCGAACGCCAGCGTGCGCATGTTCAACGAAGTGACGGAGAAGAACCTCGGCACCTTCCATTTCCATGGTGACAATGGCGAGTATCCGCTCAGTGCCATCATCATCGTGCCCAAGGATGCGAAGTCCGAGGCGATGCTGGCGGGACGCTACCTCAAGGACAAGAGCCCCGTGCAGTTGATTCGCCCGCGTGAGGAGTTCGCGGCACTGATGAGCACGCTCTTTGAGATGCAGACGCTGGCGCTGAGCGTGCTCGCGGTCACGCTGGGAGCAGCGCTGGCCATCGCGGCGCTGGTGTTTGCGCTGTCCTTCCGCCTGCGCCAGCGGGAGTTCGCCACGCTGGGTGATCTGGGGATCTCACCCGGGGCGCTGATCCTAACCAAAAGTTTTGAAGTCGGCATCATCGGCGGCGTGGGACTCGTCATGGCGGGAGTGATCACCGTGTTCGTGCAGATGAACGCGCATGCCTGGGTGAGGCTGATGCTGGCGTGAGAGAGATTCAAAAGTGTTTTCGAGCCGGAGGCTCGGCGGCTGGTAGCCGGTGATGAAGCGCAACCGCGGAGCGGTGGAGCGTGAATCACCGGAAAGATGGCGTCATTGCATATTTTGTTTCCGCGTCCCGGGAGTAAACCACCTTGTGAAAAACTTGTAAACCGAACAAACTCGCATGGAGCGGATTCATCCGCTCACTTCCATCACTTCTTGGCAGCAGGCGCGGTCGGCTTCGGAGCGGTCACGCCATGCATGTAGTAGGAGTGAAGGACGGTGCCTTGAAGCTGCTGGAGGTTGTTCAGCGGCGGGACGGAGGCATAGAGCAGCACATCCGCGAGCCAGCCGGAGAACTGATCCGCGCCTGCGTTGGCAGCGCCGATCTGCAGCTTGTAGAGCGGTGCCTTCGGCGCGCTCGCGGTGCCTTTGACCTCATTGGTCTTGCCGGTGGCATCCTTGACCCGCAGAATGACCTCGCCGGAGCCCGCATCCCAGGTCACCGTGACGGTGAAGGCGATGGTGGGATTCACATCCTTGGTGGTGAGGGAGGCTGAGGAATTGCCATCACCACGAACCGCAGCCACAACACGCTTTTGGTTATCCACACTGACCACCACTTCGTTGCCGCCATCGCCGGAGAGACGCATGATGTTGGTGGGGAGCTTTCCTCCGTCTGCCTGGGCGACGAAGGAAAGGGTCATGCCCTTGGGCTGCTTCGGAGCCGCCGAGCCAAAGGGGAACTGGTTCTTCTCCCCCCCCGGGTCATTCATCTGCATGGCGCTGCCCTTGCCGCTGCGCGCATGGAAGTCGAGCACCGAGCGGCCGCCATTCGGACCGGCGACATTCGCCGGAGTGGATGCCCAGACGCTGCGCCGCGGCCCCATGTCAGCCTTGGGATCCAGGGCGCGGAGATAATTATCTTTCCCACGCGGAGAGAGGTCATGCCACTGCGTGACGATGTCCTTCTCAGACGCGCCTTTGCCGTCCGCCTTCTTCAGACCGGTGTTCGCCACCAGATGCAGGCAGAGATCGGCATCCGCAGGCGGATAGGCGCGGTCCATGGGCAGCTCGAAAGCGGTCTTGCCGGAATCATCGTTAGCCACGCTGGGAGCCGGACTCGGCGTGCGCTTTTCCTCGCCAGCTCCGCGAGTGAGGAAAAAGGCGGCCGCGCCGAGGGCGATCACACCCGCCGCGACGAGGGCGATTTTGAGTCCGTTCGATCCGGAGGATTTCGCAGCCGCATGTTTCGGCGGAGCGGCAGGACCGCGATGACCGCCGACGAGCCGAGTACTGCCTACCGGTTTGGAAGGCGTGCGCCGTGCGGCGGGGCTGCTGCTGGAGGAAGGTAGCTGCTGGGTGAAGCCACCCACCTCGATGATGGGTTCCGCCACTGGAATGGCCTCCAATGGCACGGGCTCCGTGGCATAGGCGGCCTGAACCTGCCCCGTCTGATACACGGGCGGCACCTGACCCGTGCCATAAGCAGGCACCTGCCCGGTGGAATAGTACATGGGCTGCACCGGCACGGAGCTGGTGGTGGGTGTGGCCATCGGCACACCGCCCGTGCCATACTGAGGATACACCGGCATCTGCCCGTAACCCATGGGCATCCAGGGCATGATCTGCGGTGCCGAGGCCATCTTTTCCCAAGCACGAAATTCCTCGATCGCCTGCTGGGCATTCACGGGGCGGTCCTCTGGCTTGCAGGCCATGAGGCGCATGACCCAGGCACCAAGCCAGGGCGGCACATGCGGCGCCACGATGTGCAGGGGCACCAGATCGTGGTTGATGTGCTTGTCGATCACCGTGGCCACGGAGTCACCATCAAAGGCTTTGCGGCCGGAAAGCGCTTCATAGAAAACACAACCCAGGGAGTAGAGATCCGTCTTGTCATCCACTGGTCGCCGGGTGAGCTGCTCCGGCGCCATGTAGTGGATGGACCCCATCACCGTGCCGCTCTGATCTTCCGTCTGCTTGCGCGCACGCATGCCGGCACGGGCGAGACCGAAGTCGATGATCTTCGACTGCATTCGGCCGCCGGGCAGACGCTCGACCTTGATGTTCTCCGGCTTGATATCGCGATGCAGAATGTGGCGCTGATGCGCGCCAAGCAGAGCCTCAAGAGCCTGGTTCGCCAGTTCCTTGAAGTCATCGTAATGCAGCGGGCCGCGAGCGACCACATCCGCGAGGTCCTCACCCTCCAGCAACTCCATGACCATGAAGAGGCCCTCGGCATCACTGGCCACGTCAAAGATGGTCACGATGTTGGGATTGCGCATGGAGGCCAGCGCATCCGCCTCACGCCGCAGGTCAGCGGTGAGCTTTTCATCACCACTGATATCGTTGGCGCTCATGAGGCGCTTGATGGCAACCCAGCGCTTCAGCTCGTTGTCGTAGGCACGATACACGGCCCCCACGCCACCTGCGCCGAGCTGCTCATAAATCTTGTATCGTTCCGCCATCCGTTTGTTGAGGAGTGATTGAATTCATTCAAGGAAAACCTGAATGCTGCTTCTTTGGCAAGGAGGATATACGTTTGAGAATGGAAAATTAACCCCAATTGATCTCTGAGACCGCTCTCGGAGACACATTTCCTCGGCATGGACAAGCAATGCCCGGAGATGAGGGGAGCAAGGGGCACCTTCGGCGGCTTGAAAAATGTTGAGGTTTTCAGAGCCACCAAAGCCCCCCCATGAGCCAGCCTGCCAAAAACAGCGTTTTTCACCCAAGAAAAGGCGACCTTTAAGCTTGACGATGAACGTTTAATGAGGGGTAAAAGTGGCCCAAAATAGCAATCTGGCAAGGAAGTTGCTTGGCATGGGTATAACCAGGGGTATGTCCCCTGCCCCAAACCTAACCCCCCTAAAAAACCCATGATGCTCTACCTTAGCCGCGCCTTTGTTGAATTCGGTCCTTTCCCGACTGATGAGATGACCAGTTTCTACCAGCGAGGCCTCCTGAAAGACAGCGACTACGTCCGCGCTGAGAACACTGACAACTGGCTGCACGTCAACGAGTGGGCTGACTCCCTCCCTGCCGCTGAAGCCCCTGCCGCGCCTGCGCCGAAAAAGCCCGCCGCGAAGAAAGCCGCGCCAGCACCAGCGCCCGCCCCTGAGCCTGCCGCTCCTGTGGCCAAAAAAGCCGCCGCGAAGAAGGCCAAGAAGGTCGCCTGATCCCAAAGATCAGCGAAATCTCGCCTCATGCCCCGCCGGATCTTCCGGCGGGCAGGGTGACACACCGTCTCTCGATCTGGAGATTCGGAATCAATCCTCCAGATCCACCTCACCACGCCAGGGACAGATGCCGCGCTTCGATGGAGCGCTGACAAAGTCCAGCAGGCGTGAGGCGGGTTCGGACCACTCGCGCTCACGGGCGATGGCGAGTGCCTGAGAGATGTTTTTGCCAGAGCAGAAGAGGAGCTTGAAGAGATCCTTGATGGCGGCGCGTTGCTCGGAGGTGAACCCCTGGCGACGGAGGCCGATGATGTTCAGGCTGGTGATCCGGTTCGTACGCATGGCGGCGCAGAAATGCGGGATGTCCTTGCCGAAACTACCGTTCCCCTGGATCACGCACGAATCACCGATGCGGATGAACTGGTGAAACACGGCGCCGCCGCCGATGAAGGTGTTGTTTCCCACCTGGATGTGTCCGGCGAGCAGGCAGGCGTTCGCGAGGATGTTCTTGTTTCCGAGCTGCACGTCGTGCGCGAGATGCGCGCCGACCATGAGGAAGTTCCCTTCCCCGAGGCGTGTGGCGCTGCCAGGCTTGCTGCCACGATGGATGGTCACATGCTCGCGGATGACATTGCGCGGCCCCAGGATCACGCTGCTGTCAGTCTCCGTCTTGAAATGAATGTCCTGCGGATCCGCGCCGATGACAGCCGCACGACCGATGACGCAGCCTTCGCCAATCTCCACACGGCCCACGATCTGCGCATGCGCCTCGATGCGGGCGCCTGCGGCGATCTTGGCCGGACCATCAATGATCACATAGGGTCCGACCTCGGCACTGGGATCAAGCTCGGCCGAGGAATGAATGACGGCGGTGGGATGGATGGGCATGGTGGAGACGGCAGTCTATTCGTCCGCCGTCCGGCGCTCGCAAACGGATTCCACCACCGGTTTCGACGATGACATCAGCCATCACTCAGGCTCGCGCATGAGCTGGAGGACTTTGGCGCGATCCACAGGAGCAGCAGGCTTTGGTGCAGCCGTAGCAGCAGGTTTCGGAGCGGCAGGCTTGGGCTTCGATGCAGCAGGCTTTGGCGTCGTGCGCTTCGGCTGGGCGGAACGAGGTTTCGGAGCTTCCTGGGGCCGAGACTGCGGCAAGGGTGCCACGGTAAAGGCGCTGGGCTGGCCAGTGGGCACCGGGGCTGCCGAAGGCGGAGGAGTGACTCTGACAAAGGAAGACTCTTCCGAAGATCTGGCGGGCCCGCCAGCCTGCCTGACGAGGTGATGCCCCTCAAAGCGGAGAAACACGCCATCAATGAAGATCTTCGAGGTTTCCGTGGTGGCTTGATAGAGGAGACCACCTTTTTTGACGACCGATATGCCGCGCAGCTCAGCCTCGTTGGCATTGAGGAAAATCTCAGGCGCTGTCGCGATGATCGCCGGCACGCTGTCCTTCACCAGCAAGGCACCACCGGTGGCGAGGTAGGTGGGATTTCCCTGCGCATCGCGATCCGTGCGGATGCTGCTGGCATGCAGCGTGGCGATGCCGAACTGGCGTGAGGTCTTGTACTCACTCTTCAACTTTGCGGCATCGTAACTGAACTCGATGGGTTCGGGAGCCGTCGGCAGAGACTGGCACGAGACAATGGCAGCAAGCGCCACGGGGATGAGGCAACGGTGAATGAGGGACATGGGGGGATGGGCAAGATACGCTTGGGAAATACCATCCCGCCACTTCGGAATGTAAGGATTCGTGAGGGAGGCGCAGGAGGCCAGCCCACTCCACCGCGATCCACTCGGATTGACTCGGATCCCGCTCAAGGCGGCCACCTTGCTCCGAAAGTGGAGCCCGCCTCCGCCAGCTCCATCCACGCCGTCCACCGCAGATCGGATCCAGTCGGATTGACTCGGATCGCCCCCCTTTCCGTCTCGTCATTGGTCTCCTCTTTCTGAAACCACAGTAAACAACCGTCAACCACAGTAAACAACCGTAAACGGCTCCGTTCCTTGGTCATTGAGTTTTGGTCATTGGTCATTCCCCACATAGCCCCTCACTCTCCACCACACCCGCCCACCTCCAAAGGGACCCAAGCGGACCCTTTGGACACCGTCCCTCGGCCATTCTCACCAGCGCTCCCTTTATTTATTTTTGCCAAGCCATGCCTTTTTCTGCCACACTCAGGAGTCGGTCGTCCATAAACACTCTGAATGGCCACCACCTCCCATCCACTCGATGCCGCCTCCGCTCCGGACGAGTCCCTGACGCGTCAGGCGCTGGACGGAGATGACGATGCCTTCCGCGCGCTGCTGGCCAGGCATCTGCAGCCGCTGCGTACCTACCTGGCACTGCGCGCGCCCCTGCCGCAGGTGATTGATGAAGTG
Organism: Prosthecobacter gellanilyticus; assembly: GCF_007992435.1. Lineage (GTDB taxonomy): Bacteria > Verrucomicrobiota > Verrucomicrobiia > Verrucomicrobiales > Verrucomicrobiaceae > Prosthecobacter > Prosthecobacter gellanilyticus. The sequence continues at coordinate 80,594 of NZ_BKAG01000016.1, forward strand.
GCGCATGACACCTTTGTGTTTGCCTATCAGCATCTGGAGGATTTCCGCACAGGTTCGCTGCAGCCCTGGCTGCGCAGCATCGCGCACAATCTGCTGCGCGATAAACTGAAAGCCTATGCCCGGGAGTCGGCGAAGCAGGAGCGCTACCTGGATCATCTGCGTCTTGAGCTGGCACAATCCACCAGCGATTCAGCAAGCGAGCATCATCGCGCAGACCAGCTTCGTGTCTGCCTGGGCAAACTCCGGCACAGCCAGCAGGAGATCCTGGACCTGCGTTATGGTCATGAGCTGAGTAGTGATGAGATCGCGCGCCGCACAGGCCGCAGCACATTGGCCGTGCGCACGCTGCTCATGCGGCTGCGGCAGCAGCTTCGTCAATGCATCGAATCTCAACCCACGGAGGCCCTGTCATGAAACCTGAGGAGATCATCGACCAAGCACTGCGCGACGAGCTGACCGAAGCGGAGTGGCAGGCGTTGCAGCAAGATGCGGAGGCACTCGCTGAACTGAGGCAGCAGATCCAGATGGATGCCGTGCTGCGCGTGGCTTTGGCGTCGAAGGACAAGAGCGAATGCCTGCAGGAAGCCATCATGGCGAGTGTGGCGACTCAGTCCGGTGAAGCGCTGATGGAGGAGATCGAAAAAGCCACGATCGGGCATCGTCGTGGCGCGCGGCGGAGACTTGGTAATCCGCTGACGCAGTGGCGGACCTTCACCACCACACGCTGGAAGCAGATGGCAGCGGCGCTGGTGCTGGGATCCATGCTCGGCAGCCTCGCCTGGCCTGACATGGTGGATCAGTTGGGACTGGGAGAGATCGTCGCGCAGCGCACGGGCACGCCGGTGCCTGTGCCCGGAACGGTCACCCCTGAAGCACCAGCACCGATGGTGGCGCAGCAACCGCCCGAACCAACTTTGCCAAAAGAAACACCTCCCGTACCGCTGGAAGTGGCGAAGGTGGAGACGGCACTGAAGATGCCGGTGATCGAAGAGCCCGTGAAAGCGCCTGAAAAGGTGAAGGAAGCTCAGACACCCGCTCTGGTTGCCAAGACTCCAGCCGAGCCTGTGCCCGCGGTGCCCACACCTGCTCCGAGAGCACCGGAAATGCAGGAGAGCGCCCTGCCCACGCCGATGCGCCTGACTTCGAAGCCATCACCCGACGCCTCGGGTGATGCCGCCTTGACGGTGCAAGGAAAGGTAGACTTTGAAAAGCATGTGCTGCCGCTGCTGAAGCGCTCCTGCTTTGAATGCCACAGCAGCACGCAGAAGAAGCCGAAGGGAGACATCCGCCTGGATGATCTGGCCGCCATTCGCGAAAAGAGCCGCACGGACAATCTGGTGTTCCCGCACAAGCCGGACAAGAGCAGCCTGATCCGCAGCATCACCCTGCCCAAGGATCATGAAGATGCCATGCCGCCCGAGGGTAAAGGCACACCGCTCACACCGGAGGAGTCGGGCCTGGTCCATCGCTGGATCGAGGAAGGCGCGGACTTTGGTGAGTGGACTTCGGAACGCGCTCGAGAAGTCAAAGTGTCCACGGAGAGTGAATCAGTGAATCCCGCACAAACACTGAAGACCGCGCAGCGCATTGATGAACTGATCCGCCAGGATCTGGAGAAGCGCGGACAGACCGTGCGCAAGCCCGCGCCAGATCTCATCTGGGCACGGCGTGTGCATCTGGACCTTGTGGGGCGCATCCCGACCACGGATGAGATCCAGGTCTTCATGGCGGACAAGTCACCTGACCGGCATGCCAAGCTGGTGGACCGCTTGCTGGCCTCGAACGGGCACGTGAGCCACATGTTTAACTTCTGGACCGCCCTGCTGCGTGCACGCGATCAACTGGATGGTGATGTGAAGGGCTCTTTCTACCTCGCCTGGATCAAGCAGAGCATCCGGGATAACAAACCGTATGACCAATGGGCGCGTGAACTGCTGAGCCCGGAAGGTTATGGCTGGCGCGCACCGGCAGCGGGATATTATCTGCGTGATGGTGCCAACCGCGCGGCGAACATCGAAAGCACGGCGAGCCTTTTCCTCGGCCTGCAGATCTCCTGCGCGCAGTGCCATGATCATCCCTATGACCGCTGGACGCGGAAGGACTATCATCAGTTCATGGCCTGGACCTCCGGCATCCAGATGGGCACCCAGGCAAGCAAGGTGGGCCAGGTGGAGTCTGAGGAAATCAAGAAAGCCGTGGAGCGCTATGACAGCATGGCCATGAACCGCATGGATCCTGAGCGCCGCGCCAAGTATGCGCGCATCAGCAGCGCCTTGGAGAGCCTGCAACTGGCCGCCGGTGGCGCCGGTGTGACGAATGGTGAAGGCACCGCCGCAAAGCTTCCGGATGATTATCAATACAAGGATGCGAAGCCAGGTGACCTCATGCCTGCGGCAGTGCTGTATGGAGAGCCTCCCACTCCAGGTCCGCGGCCTGCGGACACGCTTGCGGACTGGATCACCGCACGTGAAAACACGCGGTTCAGCCTCGCCCTGGCAAACCGCCTGTGGGAAAAACTTTTTGGCCTGCCCTTCGCAGGCTCGACCGAGCAGGTGAAGGAGATCGCTGACTGCGCCAATCCCGACCTCGCGCAGTATCTGGTGAATGTGGTGCGGGACTCGAAGTATGACCTTCGCCAGATCCTGCGCGTCTTCTGCCTGACACAGGCTTATCGCAGTGAATCATCCGTGCAACCTCAGGAAGCCACTGAGGTAACCAACTATGCGTTTGCAGGTCCCGTCCTGCGTCGTCTGCAGGCGGAGCAGGTGTGGGACAGCATGATGGCACTCGCCGTGCCGAAGCTGGATGAGAACCTCGACTTTGACCCACCGGGCGTGAAGGAACTGGAGAAGGCCGTGACTGCCACCAAGGCCAGCGAGGTCACCACCGTGGCTCGCAAGATGGCTACCGATGAGGAGAAAGCGATGACCGCCGAGCAGCGGCGCGCACGGCGCATGGGTGAGATGGCGCAGGAGTTTGCAGGCGGCGGCTTTGAGCGTGCCTCGGAACTGCCGCAGCCGACACCAGCGGGACACTTTCTGCGTCTCTTCGGCCAGGGGAACCGTGACTTCATCGGTGACAACTGGAGCGCCACCACAGTCCCGCAGGCGCTGCTGATGCTCAACAGTGACTTCTTTGATCATGTGGCCCGCTCGGGCAGCCCGCTGAACACAAGCCTGCGGCGCTACATGAATGCGCGTGATGTGGCCCGCGGAGCCTTCCTGGCCATCCTGACACGCGAGCCTGAAAAAGCGGAACTCGAAGCCTGCATCGAGATTTTGGGCGAGTCCCGCAATCCGAAGTCGATCGCCCGTGCGCTACTTTCCACCGCTGAGTTCACCTTTCAAAAGTAAAATAGCCCTTCCCTGCCATGAAAAACGAACTGTTGCGCCTCGATGAACCCAGCCGCCGTGCCTTCATGCAGCGGCTGGCGAAGACCTGCCTGGGAGTCAGCCTGATCCCTCGCGCCGGACTGGCTGCCGCGCCTAACCAAACCTCTGGCAATCTGGAGAAGCATGCGAAGCATGTGATCTATCTCTACATGCGCGGAGGCATGAGCCACATCGACACCTTTGATCCGAAGCCGAACGCACCTGCGGGTTATCAAGGCCCCGTGCGCACGATCCAGACGAAGGCTCCTGGACTGCAGCTTTCCAACTTCTTCCCCCTGCTGGCGGAGCAGGGGCAGAAAATCGCCGTGGTGAGATCCATGACCCACACTCAAGGCGCGCATGAGGAAGGCTCTTACAAGGTGATGACGGGCTTCGAGACCTCCGTGTCCATGCGGCATCCGGCACTCGGTGCCTGGGTGGCCAGGCAGGTCGTGGATGGCCACTCCACGCTGCCACCCTACATCCGTCTCGGCGGCCTGGCAGGACATCCGAGCAGCGGCTTTCTAGATGCGCGCTATGCGCCGGTGCCCGTGCTGGATCCGAGCAAGGGCATCGAGCACACGAAGCTGCAAGGCGGTGACTCCATGACCGCGCTGCGACGTCGCACCAGCCTCGCGGATCGTCTTAATCAGGGCTTCATGCAGAAGTATCCGACGGATGACGTGAAGGCGCATGTGGATGTCTATGCAGATGCCGTGAAGCTGATGACGAGCAAGGAGCTGGATGCCTTTGATCTCAGCCAGGAAAAGAGCCAGGTGGTCGAAGACTATGGTGGCGGCGACTACTTTGGTCGTGGTGTGCTGCTCGCCCGCCGCTTGGTCGAGCGCGGCACGAAGTTCGTCGAGGTGGAGCTCGGCGGCTGGGACACCCACACGAACAATTTTGCGCAGGTCGAAGGCTTGGCCAAGCGTGTGGACCAGAGCGTGTCGGCCCTGCTCGCAGACCTGGAAGAGCGTGGCCTGCTGGAAAGCACACTCGTGGTCCTGACAACCGAGTTTGGCCGCACTCCAAAGCTCAGTGGAGACGGACGCGATCATCATCCGATCGCCTTCTCCTCCATGATCGCAGGCGGACAGGTGCGTGGCGGACAGGCCTATGGCAAAACGGATGTCTCGGGCACTCGCGTGGAAGAGAATCCCGTGAGTGTGCTCGACTTCCACTCGACCATCGGAACCCTGCTGGGCATCCGCACGGATGACATGGTATCCGCAGGCTCCGCGGGGAACTTTAACATCCATGGCGGCAATGGTGCGCGGCGTGGTCGCACGATCACGGAGCTCATCGCTTGATCACCGGCTCATCCACCTTTCCTCACGCTCATGATGCTCCGTTCACTGCTCTTCGTCATCACGGCTTCCATCGCATCGCTGGTTGCCCAGACGGCGCCGGAAAAGCTCACGTATTTTGACGAGACCACGATGCGTCATCTGACGCTGGAGAAGGCTGACTTTGGCAACACCAATGTGACCGTGCGCTTCGCCGGTGATCCTGGATCCATGGGCATCTGGACGGGCAATGGGCCGAGGAAGGACAAGTCGCTCACCTTTGCACGCATCGCGGGTGAGGGAGAAGATCGCGGCACTTACTTCACGGCTGAGATCAGCGAGTCGAAGGTGGTGATCGGCTATCGCGAAGGTCAGAAGCAACCGCAGGATGCCGGCATCAACGGTCTCTACAAACGCGCCAGCGAGGCGAAGCTGCTGCAGCTCTACAAGAAGGAGTTTCAGGCCGCGAATGACCGACTGGTGGCTTCGCTGAAAAATGCCACCAAGACCTGGGCACCCGCGGATCGTCCAGCTCTTCTAATCTGGAAGGATCAGTGGACAGCGTTGCGGCAACGTTGGTTGGACTTGGCGATGCCCAAAGCAGCAACAGTGGCGGAACCGAAAACCGAGTCACGCTTTGCACCCGCGAAATCTGCCGAACCAACCGCAGAACATTGGCTGCAGATGGCGCAGTCCACAGCGAGGGCGTATTACTTCATCGAGACCATGCCAGACCCGAAAACAGGCTCCGGCTGGGACGGTGAGTATGATGACCTCGGCGGCGGTCATGCCAGCCTGCGCCTGGGCAAGGATGGCAAGCTGCGCGTGAGCCTGAGTTCCGCGCGCAAAGAAGGCCAGGATGCTTCTCAGATCGATGGCACGGCTCCACCCGAGAAAGTCATCACCAGCAAAAGTGGCGAGATGACCGCCGAGTTCACCTTCAGCGATGGCGAGGCGACCGTGAAGACCAAACCCGCCACCTTCAAGCTGACCAAGATCGGCCGATACCTTCAAATCGAAAGCCAGGACGCCACGCCCTATGTCGGCAATGGATGGTATGATGGGATCTATCGCGGAGCCCCGGTGCCGCAGGGATAGTGATTCATTGGAGCGCGGAACTCCGATTCCGCAGCAAGGTGGAGCGGTGAGTAGATCTTACGATTTACCGGCGATTGTTTCGTCCAGCTGAGGTTTGGAATGATATCGCGGCTCTCAGCGCCGTGTTCGATCAACCTTGGAAGAAGGTGTGGAGTCTTGCGTGCGTTCGTCACGGCTGCGGAATCGGAGTTCCGCGCTCCGCTGACGGCCACCTCACGCCATCACCCGCAGCTCAGTGGCTTGAGGACGCATGACCGCAGCAGTAATCTGAGGGAGATTGACCAACTCAGGCGTCACCGGCAAATGGCGCGTGGCCAAGGCCCACTCCAGGCGGAGATACTCGGCGATGGCACTCGCAAAGCTGAGCTGGAAGAAGTCAGCCACAGCAGCCCAGACGGTGAGGAAATGGCCGTGCGTGGTGCCATTGTCGCAGGCGGTGCGGTAGTGGCCGAGCAGACCCTGATAGCGGGCCTTGTTCGTGGCTTTGAGCAGGAGTCGGCCAGCCTCCACGCTGCTTTCAGCTTCCTCGGCACTCAGCACCTTGGAGAAGGCAGCATCGGCGGCGAGCAGGGCTTGGAGATTGGAGCTGTGCACCGCTTGCCAGACCTCGCGAAAATGCGGGGCGAGGGTGGAAGCGAGCAAACCTTCGGTGAAGCGAGCCCACTCCTGAGCGATCAACTTTTCCGAGGCAGGGCGCGAGGTGGCCCAGTGCACATGATCCCGGCGCTGGCGGATGCTGGAGAGCAGCCACTGCACCCAATCCAGGCCGCGAGCCCAGTCTTCCAGGGCTTCGGTTTCGGTCTCGTGAGGGTCGGCGAGGACGGTCAGCGAACGCAGCGGCGGAGTGGCTCCTCCCGCGGGCAGGCGCGGTTCGGTGTCATCCATACGTTGCAACAATCGAAACATCCGTGGAGTATCGTGGATCTGCTGAAATCCTGCGAATGATAAAGTTTCCATGGCTGCAATTGCATCACTTGACATACCCTCTTCTGACAACGCCGCGACGCCACGCTATCAATGTATGCGTTGCGGAAATTGCTGTCGCTGGCCGGGGGATGTGAACGTGACGCCGGAGGAGGTGCCGGTCATCGCGAAATACCTCGGCATGGAGGAGGCGGACTTCATCGAAAACTGCACGCGGCTGAACGCCAATCGCACGGGCCTTTCGATCATCGACAAGCCGAACGGCGAGTGCCTCTATCTGGAAGGCCTGAACGTCTGCCGCATCCAGGCCGTGAAGCCGCACCAGTGCTCCGGGTTTCCGAATGTGTGGAATTTCCCCGGCTGGCGGGAGAAGTGCGAGGCCATTGAAGTTTAAGCAAGAGTTCTCGGTTCGCCGTTCCCAGTTCTCGGTTGAGGCTTGGCTCTCTGCTCTATGCCCTTTGCCATCCCCCGCAGAAGCGTCTTGGCACGGGTGGAATCACCGCTAGCATCGGGGCTTCTGATGGCTGCGAACCGATTTTACTCCCCTTTTGACTCTGAGACGATGAAGCCCCGACCGGCTTTCCCGGGGGAGTATCGGAATGCATTCCAGATTGATCGTGACCGGATCATCCACAGCAGTGCCTTTCGGCGGCTGCAAAACAAGACGCAGGTCTTCCTCTCCGGGGAGTATGATTTCTACCGCACGCGGCTCACCCACAGCATCGAGGTGGCGCAGATCGGGCGCAGCATCTGCGGCTGGCTGACCCAGCAGAGCGAGGTGTTGGGCGAGGACTGCTTCATTGATGCGGATCTGGTGGAGTGCGCGTGTCTGTCGCATGACCTGGGGCATCCACCGTTTGGTCACACGGGCGAACGAACATTGCATCGCTTGATGCAGCCGTATGGTGGCTTTGAAGGCAATGCGCAAACGCTGCGGTTGCTGACACAGACCCTCTTTAATGAGGGGCGTGATGGGATGAACCCCACGCGAGCACTGCTGGATGGGATCCTAAAATACAAGACGCTGCATGTGGAGGCAGGCGGTGCGCCGAACCACTACCTCTATGATGACCAGGAGTGCTGGCTGGACTTTACTTTGGGAGGCCAGGCTTTCCCGCCGGAACTGATTCCCGGAAAAATGCGCAATGGCTTCAAGAGCATCGAGTGCCAGATCATGGACTGGGCGGATGACACGGCCTATTCGCTCAATGACATCGCGGATGGCATTCATGCAGGCTTCATCACGACGACGAGCCTGGAAAACTGGGCAGCGAAACAGCAGCTCAATGCCGATCAAGCGGAGCACGTGGACTTTCTCTGCAAGGCGATCCGCGAGAAGCGTGTCGAGGGCCGGCTGAACCGTGAGATCGGCAAATACATCCGCGCCACGAAGCTGGTGCCAGAAGCGAGCTTCCTGAGCGCGATGACGAAGCGGCATCAGTATCGCCTGGAGATCGATCCAGCGATGAAGGCGCAGTCGAAGCTGAACAAGAAGATCTCTTTGGACATCGTCTTCCTGAGCCCGCAGCTCCAGCAGCTCGACTACAAGGCGGACGTCATCTTGACGAAGATGTTCGAGGTGCTGCGCGATCGCTACATCGAGCCGAACGGCTCCAAACTGCACCTCATGCCAGCCACGCAGGAGCAGGAGATCGAGAAAGCACCGGATGCCGCCACGCGTGCAAGACTCGTATGCGACTGGGTGGCCAGCATGACCGATGCCTTTGCCTTCCGGACCTATCGTCGCCTGTTTGATGCCAACTTCGGCTCGATCACGGACTTCGTGTGATGCAGCAGTGTGGTCAGCGGAGAGTTATTGACCACGAATGGACACTGATGGTCACTAATGACCAAGCCATCAGAGGGCTTGGATCAGTATCAGTGCTTATCAGTGGCCATTAGTGGTAAAAAGATCAGGGGGACTGCGACGGGTTGAGGTTTGCGCTAATAACCAGGGTGTCCGAGAGGTTGATGAGGGGTGCAATTCGTGTCCATTTCGGGTTCGAATGCTGCCTTTGCCTGCGTATTGATCTTTCCTGCCATGCGTTTGATTTCAGCCCTTTGCCTTGCCGCCACCAGCCTCGTCTCTGCCCAGACGGAGGCGGATCTTTTGAAGAATGTCCGCCAGCTGACCTTTGAAGGTCGCCGGGCTGGCGAAGGCTACTTCAATGCGGATGGAACCAAGATGGTGTTCCAGTCGGAGCGTGAGGCGGGGAATCCGTTTTACCAGATCTACCTGATGGACCTGGAGACAGGTGACCAGGAACGCATTTCCCCCGGCATGGGCAAGACGACCTGCGCGTGGATTCACCCGGACGGCAAGCGCATCATGTTCGCGAGCACACATTCCGACCCGAACTCGAAGGACCTGCAGGATGCGGAATACAAGGAGCGCGAGACGAGCAAGGTGCGCAAATACTCCTGGGACTATGATGAGCACTACGACATCTGGGAGTACACGCTGGCCACGAAACTCTTCAAGAACCTGACGGACACCAAGGGTTATGATGCCGAGGGCGACTGGTCACCGAATGGCACGAAGATGGTCTTCGCGAGCAATCGCCGAGCCTATGACAAGGAGCTCTCGAAAGAGGACAAGGAGCGGCTGAAGATCGACAAGCAGTACTTCATGGACATCTACATCGCCGATGCGGATGGCACGAATGTGAAGCAGCTCACCGATGTGCCGGGCTATGATGGCGGACCGTTTTTCAGCGCCGATGGCAAGAAGATCTGCTGGCGGCGCTTCACGCCGAAGGGCGATGTGGCCGAGGTGTGGACCATGAACATCGACGGCAGCGACCAGAAGCAGATCACCAAGCTGGGAGCGATGAGCTGGGCGCCGTATTTCCACCCGAGCGGCGAGTATCTCATCTTCACCACGAACCTCAACGGCTTCGCCAATTTCGAGCTCTACATCGTGGATGCCGCCGGCAAGCGCGAGCCCGTGCGCGTGACCACTACGGATGGTTTTGACGGCCTGCCGGTCTTCACCCCAGATGGCAAGAAACTTGCCTGGACCAGCGGTCGCACCGCAAATGCACAGAGCCAGATCTTCATGGCGGAATGGAATCATGAAGCCGCGAAAAAGGCCCTGGAAACCAGCGGCCCCGCCAAGGAGGACAAGGTCGCCAAGACCGCCCAGGCACCGGACGCAAGCCTAACCAAGGGTGAGATCACTCCGGAGGACATGCGCCAGCATGTGACGTATCTCGCGAGTGATGAACTGGATGGTCGTCTGACCGGCACGGAAGGCGAGAAACTGGCCACGCAGTATGTGGCAGATGTCTTCAAGAAGATCGGGCTGCAACCCTATGGTGATGAGGAGTGGTTTGAACCCTTTGAGTTCACCGCAGGAGTGGCTTTGGGCGAGGGTAACAAGCTCGTGCTCACCGGTGGTGATGCCGCTGAGCTGAAGGCGGATGTGGACTGGCGCCCGCTGTCGTTTTCCCAGCTCGGTGAGATCAAGCCGAGCAGCATTGTCTTTGCCGGATACGGCATCGAGACACCGGATGAAGCCACCGGCAATGATGGCAAGAAACTGGAGACCTACAGCAGCTACGCGCACCTGGATGTTAAGGACAAGTGGGTCATGGTCCTGCGCTATCTGCCCGAGGGCATCAGCAAGGAGCGTCGCGATGACCTGGTGCGCTATGCGAGCCTGCGCCACAAGGCGCTGGTGGCCCGGCAGAAGGGCGCGAAAGGGCTGATCTTTGTCAGCGGGCCTAACAGCAAGGTTGCCAACCAGCTCGTGCCCATGAGCTTCGATGCCTCTCTCGCGACCTCCGGCGTGGCAGCGATCAGCATCACCGATGCGCTGGCGGACAAGCTGCTCAAACCGGCCGGCAAGACGATCAAGGAACTCCAGGACAAACTGGACACCGGAGATCTCATGGGCGGTATTGACTGCGCAGGACTCACCCTGGCGGCGACGATCGACATCCGTCAGGAAAAGAAGACCGGCCGCAATGTGCTGGGCGTGCTGCCTGCGAAGGACAAGCCTGATCCGCATGTGGCGCCGCTCATTGTTTGCGCGCACATCGACCACCTCGGCAGCAAGGGCGGCGGCAACTCACGCGCGAAGGGCGATGACCTGAACAAGATCCACCACGGCGCGGATGACAACGCCAGCGGTGTGGCCGGTGTGATCGAGATCGCCCAGTATCTGGCGGACCAGAAGAAGCAGGGGAAGATCAAGCTGACGCGTGATGTGATCTTTGCCGGATGGAGCGGTGAGGAGCTGGGCCTGCTGGGCAGTAATCACTACGTCGAAGCTTTGGCGAAGATGTTCCGCGGCGATCCGAACGGCAAGCTGACCGGCATGTTCGCCGCCTGCCTGAACATGGACATGATCGGCCGCTTTCAGAAGACGCTGGTGCTTCAGGGCGTGGGCTCCAGCTCCATCTGGGCCAAGGAAATCGAGAAGCGCAACGCACCGATCGGCCTGCCGATCACGACGCAGAACGATGCGCACCTGCCGACCGACAGCACCACCTTCTATCTGCGCGGCATCCCGACGCTGAATGCCTTCACCGGCAGTCATGAAGACTATCATCTGCCGAGCGACACAGCGGACAAGATCGACTACGAGCACGCGGCAAAGATCGCGAAACTCATGGGCCTGATCGCCCGCGGTGTGGCGACCTCGGACACGAATCCGGATTATGTGACCATGGAAGCCCCTAAGAACCAAGGCACCCGTGGCGGCATGCGCGCCTATCTGGGCACCATCCCCGACTATGCGCAGGGTGACACGAAGGGCGTGAAGCTCAGCGGTGTCTCACCCATCGGACCTGCCGCGAAAGCAGGCGTGAAAGGTGGCGATGTCATCGTGAAGCTCAGCGGCAAGGATGTGCTGAACATCTATGACTACACCAGCCTCATGGGCGAGCTGAAGATCGGCGCCGAGACGACCATCACCGTGCTGCGTGACGGCAAAGAGGTGGAGCTGAAGGTGACACCGGGGTCTCGCGAATGACGCGGGACTTTTGATTCATGATTCTTGAATCCTGATTCAGGAATCAAGGGATGAACATGAACTCCTTGGTGTTCAGGAGCGCCCAGGCAATGTCTTCGGGGGAGGCCGTGTTTTCGGCGATGGAAGCGAGCTCCTGCCCGGAGGGTTTGCGACCTAACAAATTTAAAAATAAGTCCTCAGCGCTGCCTGCTTGAGGGGATTTGGGGTGGATGGAGCCACCATGGATCATGAGACGGGCAATCTCATGGGAGATCGGGGTGGAGCTGGAGGCTGCCCACTCACGATTGCCGCGGCCCAAGAAATGAAGGGGATGAGCAGCGGGCGAGACTTGGGAAAGTTCACCCGCGTTCTCCGCGGACAAAGTGCTCCAGATGACTTCGGCAGGAAGGCGGCGGATATGGGGAGCGGGAGCGAGGTAGCAGCCGTTCCAGCTCACATTGTAGGCGATGCTAGTGCGCTGGTAGGCCTCTGTGCAAGCGAGGATACGCTGAAACTCACCGATGCGGCCGCCTGTGCGGAGGAACTCATCCGTAAGCGCTTTGACAGGGATGGAAGATTCGTCGGGACTGTAGAGCTCGGTATCGATCCAGGTGATGTTCTGGCGCGTGCCTTCACCGAAGCAGTTGCTGCTTATTTTGCCGATGACCTTCGGGTGCACATCATGCCATGGTGTTGCTTCAGACACACCTCCCAGAGCAGGATTGATCAGCATGCCGGGCATGCCGAACATGTGGCTCCAGAGGCGCAGAGCAGCCACCCTGGCATAACGATGGCTAGGTTCATGAATGATCCAGCCGGCAACCAGCTTGCGTGTCTCCTGCCCCTCTGCAATCGAAGGCAGTTTGTCGCGAGTCAGCGGCAGCAGCTTCGGCTTCACGACGTCTCCGGGACTGGCATCATTATAAGCGTAGTCCTTCGGCAGCTTGAACTGGCCAGCCTTGTCCGGTGACACAAAGCAGGCCGCAAATTCATAAGCCTGGCGCTGGGTTGCGTCTGCGTAGGGGTGATCATGGCAGAAAGCACAATGCAGATCTGTCCCAAGCACAGCAAAGGCAACGGCGGATCCTGAACGCAGTGGGTTGTCTGCGTCCCGGCGGCTGAGATAGGTGCCGCTGACCATGTGCTGGATGACTTGATCAAAGGGCAGATCATCACGCGCTGCCTGCCGCAGCCAGGAGACGGTCTCCGCATCGTCTTCGACACGAAAGAGCTCGGCCAGCATCTGGAAGCGAGCTTCGGCAGCAGCGGGCTCTTTCACCAGAGCATCGGTTAGGCGAGCACGTTTGCCGGGACTGGAGTCGGCGAGGAAGGCGCGTGCTTCTTCCGCCCTGGGCAGGCGGCCCGCGAGGTCCACACAGGCCCGGCGGAGGAAGGTGGCATCATCCGCAGCGGACGGCAGCGTGGGGAGCGGTGTGTGATTCGGCTTCTGCCGGCTTTTCTGAACGAGATCATACTCGGCCATCAGAGCGGCATCGATGCGGGCCTCGGGGCTTTGTCTCTTCTGCAGAAGAACAAGAGCCAGGGCCAGCAAGATCAAGATACCCAGCGGCAGGCGAGTTTTCATGCTGACCTAACGGGCAGAGCCACGACACGATTAGAGTCGAATCACAAGAGTGACTCTTGGCTGCGCGTGTCAGCTATTTTTCCATTGTCGCGATCACCGCTTCGGCGGCACGGCGATAGGCTCCGCCTTCACCGAGGGTGGCGACGACATCCGCGAGGTCTTTTTCCAAAGCGGCGCGGCGATCGTGATCGGTGAGCAGGCTCGCCATCTCAGCGGCGAGTGAATCACTGGTGAGCTCGGCCTGCACGAGTTCACGCACGACATCACGTTTTGCGAGAATGTTCACGATGCCGATGCGCTCGATCTTCACCACCAGCTTCGCGGCCATGTAGGTGAGCTGGTTCACGTGATAGACCAACGCATACGGCAGGCCAAAACAGGCGGCTTCCAGTGTGGCAGTACCACTTGCCACAGCGCCGACCTGACAGCGCTGCATCAGATCATAGACAGTGCCGACTTCGATCCAGGCTTTCGCCTCCGGCATGGCCGCAGCCTCCGCCATGTCACGCATCTGCTGCGCGAGGCGCTCGTTCGCGGCGGAGGCCACAAAGCGCGCGTTGGGCACCTGCAGACGAATGGCCTTCGCGGCCTGAAGCATCGTGGGGAAAAGCTTCCTCACCTCGTTCAGGCGGCTGCCAGGAAACCAGCCCACGAGATTCGGTTCGCGCTTCCACTCCCGGCGCAGCGAATGCACGCGGTCCACCATGGGATGCCCGCCGAAGACGGTCGGCAGGCCGCTCTTCTCATAGAAATCTTTTTCGAAGGGGAAGATGCAGATCATGAGGTCCAGCACCTTGGCCATCACTTTCACACGACCTTTCTTCCAGGCCCAAACCTGCGGGCTGATGTAGTAGATGATCTTGCCCGTGTAGCCACCGGCGCGCACGGCCTTGGCGAGGCGCAGGTTAAAACCCGGGTAATCCACCAGCACCACGGCATCGGGTCGCTCACGCAGGATCTGCTCCGTGGAGGAGGTCATCTTGCCTTTGAAGTAGGAGTACATCTTCAGCACCTCCCACAGGCCCACCACACCCGCCTTCTCCACCCAGTCCTCGATCCCCTGCCCTGCGGCCTCGCGCATGCGCTGGCCGCCGAGTCCGGTGAAACGCATCTCCGGTTGCAGGGTCTGCAGTTCGCGGATCAAACCGGAAGCATGGGTGTCCCCGCTGATCTCTCCGGCAATGATGTGAAGATGGGGCATGAAGGAAATTTCGGGGGGCTGAAGGGGAACGGCACGATACAAAGCCATCACCGGGAAGGGTCAACCCACACAGAGGCTTTTTTTTGGTGCGTTCCTAAACGGCGTGTCTATCATCGCGCCGCTTCCACGAAAAAAGCACCCCAGAACTCTGCGCAACCACCATCATGAGCAACTCCGCACCCAAACTCCATAACGCGATGTGGCCCGGCCTCGTCGGCAAAGGCGACGGCGAAGGCCAGGAACCCCCGATCAGTCTCGAGCACATGCTCGACCTCACCGCCGCTGCGGACGTGAACGGCCAGAAATTTGAGGGCATCGACTACTTCCTTTTCCATCCGCACACCGACCCGAACGCCAGTGATGACGAGATCAAGCGCATCGCGGATCTCATCGCCTCCAAAGGTTTCGTCGTCGGTTCCCTCGTGGCGCCTGTGTGGCCCGGCACCGTGGGTGACTCCTCCATGGGTGATGACGCCCAGCAGCAGAAGTTCCTCGATGCGGTGAAGGTCGCCTGCCGCATCGCCAAGGTTTTCAACAACCACGGCATCCGCAAATACGGTGTCATCCGCATCGACTCCGCCGAGTTCGGCATCGCCAAATGGCGTGAGAACCCGCAGGCCAACACCGCTCGCATCATCGACACCTTCAAGAAGGCCGCGCAGATCGCCAAGGACAATGGCGAGCGCCTCGCCGCTGAAGGTGAAATCTGCTGGGCAGGCATGCACTCCTGGAAGGACATGCTGGATGTGCTGGAAGGCGTGGGCATGCCCGAGTCTCTCGGCTTCCAGGCTGACCTGGCCCACACCTACCTCTACACCCTCGGCTACAATGCTCCTGAGCATGCCCTTCTGAAGGAAGGCTACAGCGAGGCCGAGTTCTACGCCGCTTATGAGAAGATGACGGATGCTCTGCGCCCCTGGACCATCGACTTCCACGTGGCTCAGAACGACGGCACCGTGCACGGCGCCGGCAGCCACGACAAGACGGGCAAGCACTGCCAGGCGGATGATCCGAACGGCAAGCTCGACATCGTGAAATGCGCTGGCTACTGGCTGAAGGACGCTCCTTCCCGCGGCATCAAGCACATCTGCTGGGATGGCTGCATGTTCCCGAACGCCGTGCTCGAAACACCGAAGACCTGGAACACCATCCTGGACACCATGATCAAGGTGCGCAACTCGCATGGCTGGTAAGCCGCGACACTTCCGCATCATTGGTTAGCTCATCTTTAGCCCCGCTGGTCACCCGGCGGGGCTTTTTGTTGGCTTGACCTCGGGATCTCTAACCGGTCATGATGCATGTCTATTCTCCCGCCTATGGACACTGGCTCTTTGCTTGATCTCTCTCTGCCTCCGGACAGCCCGAGCAACACGCCTCTCCGCCCCACACGACTGGCCAAATGGGGAGCATGGCTGCAGCTGGCACCGTTGATCGGAGGCTTTTTCACCTCTTTCGCCATGGTGAGGGTCTTTTCCCACATCAGTGCCACGGGTGAACTGCGCGACAAGGAGGCAGGCGACCCCGCCAAATTGAGTGAAGGCATCGGCTGGGCCTTGATGGGCACTCATATCGGTCTTGTCGTGAGCCTGGTCGGTTGCATCCTGCTCTGCCTCGCGATTTTCAAGCAGGGCAGCCAGCCGCTATGGGTGAAGATTTTGTTCGGCATTTCCACCATCCCTGCCCTGGCCGCTCTTCAGATGCTGGTCTTTCTGCTGGCTCGAGCAACGGCCTGAGACATCCCGCAAGCGGTATCATGGCCGTCGCGGATGCAGCCCCTTCACCAGCCAGACGACCAGCAGGAAGACGGAGATCAGCACCAAGCTGGTGATGTTTTCACGCCATGAAGGCGGGAACACAAGGACGTAGCCCGCATCCTTCACCAGGGCCGCGAAACTGGAGACGCAGAAGGGCATGAGGAAGAGACGAAACATGACCCATGGATCCATCCTCACGCGCGGCCCGACGGAGGACTGCGTGCTGATGATCAGCGCCAGGCCGATGATGCCACTCAGGCCCAGCGAGGTTAACCAAATGCGTGGCGTGGGATCAAAGTGATTCACCACACTCAACGACCACCAGATGAAGTAGCACCAGAGGATGGTACGGCCTGTGGAGAGATTCTGCAGGTAGCGGAAGAGAGGCATGCGGGTCGGGTGGAGACTGGTTCCTCATGCCTGAAGAAGCGTCAACCGTGCCAGACAAGCCATTGCATCAATCAGCTGGCTCCGTGCCATTCCTGCCAGCAACAGAAACCTCCGACATGACGGGACGCAGGAGGGCTTCCTGCCATTCCATCAGCGGGTTCTCCGTGGCCGGGTCGACAATGAGCTGCTCAAGGTCACTGCGTGAACCGAGCAGGCTGCCTTCGACATCAAGGCCGAGGGCGATCTCATCACGCTTCGTGCAGAGCTTGTCCACGGCATCGCGCTGGCTGTCGGTCATGCGGCTCTTCACGCGCTTCAGGCGCTGCGGCCATGAGGCCTGACCTGCACGGAAGACAGCGGCGACAAGGTCATGAAACTCTTTCTTCCAGCGGGGGCGCCAGCCTCCGGGAGGATTCATCACGCCACCGAGCTCGAAGGCCTCCGCGTAGGAGACCATCTGCTTGTTCGACATGATGCGGTAGCATGGGATGTCACGCTCCTGGGCGATGCCCTCACGCCACTCCCACATGGCCTTCAAGATGGCGAGGCCCTTGGCATTCAAGCGGCCGCTGCCCTGCACACGCCAGGGGTCTTCACGCGGTGCCATGCTGCGCTGCGCCACTTCCTTCTGAAGGGCTCCACAGCTCTGCTCAAACCAGGACACGCGGTTCTTGGACCGCAGGATGGCCAGAAAATGATCCGCCACCTGGAGGAGGTAGCGCACATCATCCACGGCATAGGAAAGCATGTGCACTGGCAGCGGACGGCGGCTCCAGTCCGCCTTCTGCGGGGCCTTGCAGATGGTCAGGCCTAACACATTTTGCAAAAGAGCAGCCAGGCCGAACTGGCGTGCGCCGGCGAGACGGGCGGCAATCTGCGTGTCACGGATCATGCGCGGCTCCCAGTTGTAGGTCCGGCGCAGCATGGTCAGGTCATAGTCCGCGCCATGGAACCACAGCTCATAGCGGTCCAGCAGAGCCAGCAGCGGGCTGACATCGGCAATCGCCAGAGGATCCACCAGCGCGAAACGGCCACCACAGGCCACCTGCAGGAGGCAAAGTTTCTCGTGGTAGTGATGCAGGGAGTCCGCCTCGGTGTCCAGGCACACGCGGGTTTCGCCCGTGGCCTGGAGATGCGCCTCGCTGTCCTTCACCCACGTCTCAAGATGCTCCGGGGTGGAGATGAACTCGAAGTCTGCGACTGGCGTGACTTCCACACTTGGAGTTGGGCTGCTGATGACCTCGCTCATCGGATTCACTTCAAGCCGGTCAGCAGGATCTCGGCGTTGTTGCCGGTGCGGTTAATGTTACGGATGAGAAGCTCCAGGGCCTCCGTCGCAGGCACCTGGGCGAGCTGACGGCGGATGGCCATGATGCGGCGGAACTCATCGGGATGGTAAAGCAGGTCGTCCTTGCGGGTGCCGGACTTGAGCAGGTGGATGGCGGGGAAGATGCGGCGCTCGGCGATCTCGCGATCCAGCGTGGCCTCCATGTTGCCCGTGCCCTTGAACTCCTCAAAGATGACCTCGTCCATCTTGCTTTCCGTCTCGATGAGCGCGGAGGCGATGATGGTCAGGCTGCCGCCTTCTTCCACGTTACGTGCGGCACCAAAAAACTTCTTCGGCTTCACGAGCGCCTTGGTGTCCAGACCGCCGGATCCCGTGCGGCTGCCTTTGCCGCTGCCCATCATTGAATTGTAACCGCGGGCCAGACGTGTGAGGGAATCCAGCAGGATCACCACATCTTTCCCCAGCTCGACCAGGCGGCAGGCGCGCTCGCGGACGAGCTCGGCAAGCTGGCAGTGGCGCTTCGGACTCTCGTCAAAGGTGCTGCTGTAGATCTCGCAGCCAGAGACGGACTCCTCGAAATCCGTGACTTCCTCAGGACGCTCGTCCAGCAGCAGGATGATCAGCGTGATCTCCTTGTGGTTATGCACGATGCACTTGGCGATGTCCTTCAAGATCATGGTCTTGCCGGAGCGGGGCGAGGCATTGATCAAACCACGCTGGCCTTTGCCCAGCGGGGCCATGAGGTCCATGATGCGCGCGGACACCGGGCAGGGCTTCGGCGTTTCCAGAATGATGCGCTGCTTCGGGAAGGTGGCGGTCAGTTTGTCGAAATGAGTCGGCGACTGGTAGTTGTCGATCTCCAAGCCATCCACATGAGTGATGCGGTCGATCGCGAGGTACTTGTCCTTGTCCTTCGGCGCACGGGCGATGCCACGGATGCTGTTGCCAGGACGCAGGCCGAATTTGCGGACCAGGAAGAGGGGGATGAAGACATCCTCCGGCAGCGCATTGAAGCTGTATTTGGGATAACGGATCAGGCCGAAATTCTCCGTGCCGATCTCCAGCACACCTTCCACCAGCACCCGGGTGCGGTGGTCCGCCATCCAGGAAAGCACATCATAGATGAGCTGGTGCTTCGTGCGGGCGGCATTGATCTTGTAATTCACGCTGGCAGCCAGTGCCTGAAGTTCGGCCAGGCTCATGTCATGGAGCGAGTTCAGCGAGATCTCGACCGGGAAAGGCGGCTCTGGTGGCGGTGAGGAAGGGCGCTCCTGCAGAGCTTCAGCACCAGGGGTATGGGTGGCGTTGCCAGCATCCTCTGAAACAGCGGCCCCCGAGCCTTCAGCCCCGGAAGTTACGGGAGAAGCAGCGGCCTCGTCTTGAGAGGAAGCGGGAGCGCTGCGGGAGCTGTCTGCGGTCGTTACGGACATCTCGGAGGGTGCGGGTTGGTCGGTGGGATTCATGCTTGCCTTAACTGTCTTGCCAGTGTCAGCGCCTGGGCCTCCAGGGCGGTCAGGTCACCTTCATTCCAGATGACCGTATCCGCTCTTTCGACCTTGGCTTCGATGGGCCACTGAGACCTGAGAATGCGCTCGATCATTGCTTCATCGAGGCCTCGACGTTCCATCAACCGCCTGGCTTGCATCGTGCGGCTGGCAGCCACCACAATGATCAAGTCTGCTTCTACTGTGGCCCCTATTTCATAGTAAAGCGGCACCTCCGCAAGGAAAAGTTCAGCCCCCGCCTCCCGGGCGGCCTTCCGGCCGGTCTCCAGGTCCGCCAGCACGGCAGGATGGGTGATGCCCTCCAGCTTCAGACGGGCTTTCTCATCCTGGAAGACAATCTCGCGCAAAGCAGCGCGGTTGACTTCCTGCCCGCTTTCAGCGGCCGTGAGCACCTGCGGCCCAAAAGCCTTGAGGAGAGCCGCCTGGACGGCCGGAAGCTGCAAAATGCGGGCCACGGATTCATCCGAGGAAAAGCGGCTGGTTCCAGGGACCAAAGCGCACAGTTTTTCCGTGAGAGTGCTTTTCCCACAGCCGACACCACCAGTGACAATCCAGGAGATCATATCCAAAAAAAAGAAGGCAGGAGATTTGCATCTCCTGCCTCCAAGTGAAGCGGTTTTGTCAGGGATCAGTTACCACCGACGGAAGGCAGCAGCGTTGGATCAGCACCGTCTGTTGGAGCCACCACAGTCGTCTGCTTGATGCGCTGGCCAGCAGGGTCGATGAGCGTCGCGGTGACGAAGATCATGAGGTTGCGCTTGAAGTGGTCTTCCACTTCGGAGCGGAACAGACGGCCGAGGATCGGCACGTCACCCAGCACGGGGAGCTTGTCTTCCACGTCCTGCACGTCTTCGCGGATCAGACCACCGAGAGCGACGGTCTGACCGTCCCACACCGTCACCGAGGTCTTCACCTTGCGGGTGGAGAAGATCGGCTGGTTGATGACGTTCGGCGTCAGTTCCACGCGGGAGGCTGGCTGAAGGATACCACCGATGAAGCTGGCTGGAGTCACGCTGTAGATCGGGCTGCCGTAGTTCACGAAGCCATCGAATTCGGTGACTTCAGGAAGCAGGTTGAGATCAATCGAACCGTTTTCACCGATGACAGGGTCAACTTCCATGCGAACACCCACAGGGCGCATTTCGAAGGCTGTCGGAGTCGTGGGAGTCACAGGAATAGCTGTGGCACCACCACCGTTGATACCACCACCCGTGTTACCGCCGCCGACGTTGGTCGGGATCTGTGGTGGATCGAACTCCGTTGGATAGATGAATTCGCGAATCACTTCCACGGTGGCCTGTTGACCGCCCTTGGTGGTGACGCTCGGAGCGCTCATGAGGTCCACGCCCTTCTTCTGAGCCAGCGCACGGATCACAACGCCGAACTGAGGATCGGTGAAGATACCAGCGACGGAGAGGATGCCAGGAGCGACGGTGTCAGCCGTGGCGTCCACAGGAGTGAACAGGGAGTCGATGCTGTCACCGCGGATGGCACGGGTGCCAGTGCGCAGACCGCGGGTCACAGGAGACACTGCACCGCCAGTGACCAGATCGGCCACGCTGCCAGAGTAGGTCACACGACCACCCCAGTTACCATTAGTGCCGCCGCCGACGACGACGTTGTCAGCCGTCATGCCGAGGCCGCCAAGGAGCCAGTCGAAGCCGAGTTCGTCGGTGTTCTTCTGGGTCACTTCCACGAACTTGGTTGTGATGTAGACCTGCTTGGTGACCTGATCCTGGATGGACTCCACAAAGGACTCCACAAGGTCAAGGTTAGGCTGGGTGTTCTTGACGATGAGCTGGGAGGTCACCTTGTTGAACACAGCCGTGGCACCTTCAGGGAACGGAATGCCCTGGCCTTTCAAGATGTCGAGAGCACTCTGGCGGCTGATGAGGCCAGAAACACCTGCGGCAGGAGCACCGCCAGCTGCAAACGGATCGGCAGGAGCTGCAGCAGGGGCGGCATCGCCTGTGCTATTACCCATGGTTCCGAAATCCGGCGGCACTTTGTAGATGCGGGTGAACTGCTCAGTGGTCGTCTCAGTGACTGGGACGATCAGCACGGCGAAGGGCTCAACCTTGAACTTCATGCCAGCGAGCTCAGTCACGTAACGGAGGGCTTCCGTCATCGGGACATCCTTCAGGTCGAGGCTGATGGAAGCCGTTGGTGCGTCAGCACCAGCCTTCAAGATGATGTTCACGCCTTTGCGGGCAGGGTCGGTCTCAAACACGTCCAGATCGCGGCTCTTCACGCGGAGGAACTCCACGGCTTCCTCGATGCTGGCGCCCGAGAACTGAACCTGCGGGAAGACGATCTTCTGCATCTTCTGGCTCAGATAGACAGTCGGGGCCTTGTTTCCGCCGCCTGAGCTTTCCATCTGCAGGCCCTTGACGGCTGGCTTGTGCTCCCACGCCTCATTCACCATGTTCAGCATGCGGGCACGCTGGTGGTCATAAGAGCTCTTGAAATAGTCACCGCGCTTGCGCTCGGCCAGCTCCATGCCACGGCGGGCAGCGGAGTTGTAAGGGTCGATGCGAAGGACGTCCTCGTAGGTTTCGAGGGCTTTGTCATAGTCACCGATTTCAACGGCGCTAGCGCCGACGAAAAGGCCCTGCTTCACCTTGCCCACGTTTTCCACGTGCTCAGCGGTGAGAGCTGGCGGCCAGCGATCTGGATCATCCAGCTGGGCGATGAAGATCAGAGCCTTCTTGTGACCAGGGACAGAGGCCAGAGCCTCGGCCAGCAGTTCACGGGCCTTCACATAGTCGCCCTTGGCAGCCTTCTCACGAGCGACCACGACAGCGCAGTCAGCAAACTTGAGGTTGGCGAGATCGCGCCAGTCTTGAATGAACGGAGCGTTCGGAAGCTGGTCAAAGATTTCCTTGGCAGCACGATACTGGGCCAAAGCACCCTCATGATCACCCTGGGCAAAGAGCTCGTCACCACGTTCCATGGCTTTCTGTGCATCCTGGATGCGGGCCAAGCGGCGGGCAATTTCGCGCTCGGCAATGCCAGGGACGCTACCAGCGCCGGCACCGCCTTCGCCTGCGTAAACGTGCAGGTTCGCCATTGGAAGGGCGGTCGCTGCAACCATCAGTGCAATTGGGTGTTTAGTCATTCGTGAAATCTGGGACATAAGAGAGGTCAGGAGAGAGAAATTTGGCCGGGAATGGGCGTGTTTATCAGGTTTAAGTGAAATATGGCGAGATGTTTTTTCTCTTTTGGTGCGTTTTTAGCCTTTTTTGACCGTAAGGGGTTCGCCTTTCGTTTGAGTGCCGTCGACAGGGACGATGGTCGCCTGATTTTCTTCGATGGAGAGCACCTTGAAAGTCACGCCAAGGCCCGGAATCTGGAAGGTTTCACCTTCACGCACCTTGCGCACTTCTGGCGTGCCGATGCGGAACTCGAACTCAGCTTCGTAGTCAGCCAGATTGGTCTCCTTGCCCTTGATCAAAACGAACTCACGCTTGGTGGAGATGTCCAGGCACTTCAGCTCGGACACGTCAGTCTCCAGACCGGTGGTGGGGTTCTTATCCGTCTTCTGAGCGAACTCCAGCGCCTTGAAGCGGGCAGGACCTGTCCTGTCGAAGCCGAACTCATCACCAGGAGAGACGAACTTGCTGGCCTTGGGATCAGGCTTCATGCGCTGCACCTGGTAGGGCGGCGAGCTGCTGTTCAGCTTGATGATGTAGTCATGCGTGATGCGTGACTTCAGGAAGAGCTTCTGCGTCACCGGTGGGTGAGAGGCGGCATCACGCGGATCGGTCTTTTGCTCGAACTCCTCCAGATTGTTAAAGCCGTCATTGTCCGGGTCAAGATCGCCGATGTTGGGGGACTCGATGCTCGGCAGGTCATTCTTCACCAGGTACTCGTTCGTCATGGGCGGACGAAGCACCGGATCAGCCACCTGCAGGTCGAAGAGCTGGTCACCCTTTTGCAGCAACAGCACCGACTTGTTCAGGGGCACTGGCTTGCCGTTGATGACAGGGGAAACCCAGGTGACCTTTTCCTGCAAGCGCTGGAGGATCATCTTCACGCCGTCCGTGGGAGGCGGGTTCATGTTGCTCTTGGGCGCCACGGTCTTGAGAGCCAGCCGGTCAGACAGGCTCTGGCTGTCATAGATCGTGTAACCCACGGCGCCAAACGCCAGCAACGCCGCCAGGATCAGGATCGTTTTTTCGTAATTGCCGTTCTTTTTCTGCATGGTCTGGAAAGGGGGGAAGAGTTCAGACTCAGTGACCGGCTGCAGCGGTCTGCGGGTTCAGGAATTTGACGAGATCAATCTCGATGTAAGCGCGGAGAGTCTCACGACCCAGCACCACCATGGAGTCAACAGGAGCCGGCTGGATGCCTACAGGAGCAGGCTTCGCAGCAGCGCCGTCAGCACCAGGGGCGGGAGCTGCACCTTCCTCAGGCGCAGCGGCGGGTGTCAGGGCTGTCCGCACCGGGCCTACCTGCACTTCATTCTCGATGCGCACCAGACGGGCCACCGTGAAGAAGGGCATGTCAGAAGGGCTGGTCAGACCGCTGAGCAGAGCCTGGAGACCAGCCTGATCTGTGCGGACGGTGAGACGGACCTGACGACGCTCCGTGATGCTCACGGGAGCTGCGGCAGCTTGTCTCTGCTGGCCTTTGGCATTGCCTTTGGGCCTGGCAGCCGGCTGCGGCCTTGCGGGTTGATCACCCTTCTCGGAGGCCAGCAACGAGCGATCCAGCATGTCCACCGTGCGGATGCCGCTCTTCAGCGCCAGACGGACGATGGAGTCCACGGAATCCAGGTAGGTGGAGAGCTCTGCGGCGACCTGGTCATTCTTTGGCAGTTCGCTGGTATATTGATCAAAGCCGAGATTGAACTCAGCGGGAAGATGCCCGGAGCCATCTTTCTTGATCTCAGCCACCTTGGTCTTCAGCTTGGCTTGAAAATCGGTGTTGGTTGTCGGCTTGTCATCAGGCTGCAATTTATACAGCACCAAGGAAAGCTGGCCGACAGCCTTTTCATAATCACCCACCAATGCCTGTTTCTGGGCCAGATTTTCCGGCGTGGGAGCCAGGCTGGCGCTCTTCAGGTTGGCAAGGCTTGTGTTGACGGAGTCAAACTGCTCCTGGGAGGCAGAAGCTGCCGACCAGGTGTTGAAAAGAACGACGCCGAGTCCCACCACTCCGGCCCCTGTGAGGCCGAGGATGGCGGCTGGCACTTTGTTGTCTTGGATCCAGCTCATTAGGTCAATCTCTGAATTTCATGGGCTGCTTGAGGGGCAGCGTGATGTTGAAAGTGTAGGCGTAACGGTCTTCCTCAATACCGCTCTGAGCACTGACGTACTCAGCGTTCTTGGCCTCGAAGTTCTCGATCGCAAACCAGGGCAGTTTGGCGAGGGCGGCCGCGTATTTGTACACGATCTGCTCACCCTGGTCGTTTTTGCGATACAGTCCCTGGATCTTGATGGAATAGACCGGCTCGGTTCCTGCCGCCGCCTCGTCCTTCTTCTCGGACTTGGCCTCCTGTCCCACCAAGGAAGGTGTGATGGACTGGCCATTCTTGAGTGGCTCGACGACTGTCAGCCAGATCATGTCGTTTTCGAACACCCTGTTGAGGTCGGTCAAAAGACGAACCCAATAGGAGCGCTCTGCCACGGCCTGCTCAAGCTGGGAGCTGAGAGCCGCATACTGAGTCTGTTTGGCATCCAGCGCAGCGATCTGGGAACCGATGCCTTGCAGCTTCTGGTTCTCCACATTCATCGTGGCCAGGCGTTCCTGGATGACACGATCCGTGTTTTGATAGTAGACAATGCCAGCGCCAAGAGCACCCCAGGCAACCAAGGCGGCGAGCAGCAGCGCCGGTGTCCGGCGGGCGGCATCACGGGCATTGGCCACGGGTGTGGGGACGAGTTCCACCTCACTCGGCGAGCCGCCGGAGGAGCGGAGGGCCAGACCCACAAGTTCACCCAGGAAGGGGGAGTCAGCATGGGCGACGTCAGACTTCAGGCTGCGATCCACCTGCACGCCGCGAAGAGGATTGAAGATCTCGACCGGAGTCTTGAGCTTCTCTTCGAGGAAGGAGGCCATGTTGCCGAGCAGCGCACCACCACCGGTGATGAAAACACGCTTTGGCTGGGAACCGCCCTGCTGGCTGCGGTAGGCCGTGATACGGCGCATGACCTGCGTGTGCAGATTGCTCGCGGCATTGCGGATGACCTTGGAAAGCGCGGCGATCTCTGGATCAGCATGATCCTGGACAGCCCCGCCAGGAGCCACGAAGCCGCGAGCGCATTTCTGTGCCTCGGCATCGCTGAAGCTGATGTTGAACTCCTTGGAAACCGCAGAGGTGATGGAAGCTCCACCCACCAGGAAGTTGGCGATGAAGAAGCGGCCCTGCTCCACGAAAACGAGGTTGGTCGAACGAGCGCCGAGATCGATCAGCACGGCGGGCTCATCAACATCCGGATAGCTGTAGCGGAAGGCATTGTAGAGGGCGAGCGGAGCCACATCCACACCGCTGGTGGAGACCTTGGCGGACACCACCTGCTCATGGATTTCATTCAAGGCATCCGACTTCATGGCCACGATGACCACTTCCGTCTCACCGCTGCCTTCGCTGGCAAATTCATAATCCCAGACCACTTCATTGATCGGGAATGGCACGTTCTGGCGGGCCTCGAACTCGACGATCTGCGCCACGCGATCTCCCTGCACGGGAGGCAGTTTCACGAAGCGGTTGAAGACCGTATGACCGGCCACGGAGAACCAGACGGCGGAATTTTTGATCTTGAGACGTTCCACCAGCTCCTGAAGTCCGATCTTGAGCTGAGGAATGCGGGTGGCGTCCACAGTGGGATCCCCCGGCATGTCCACGAACTCATAACGCTTCAAAACGAGGTCGCCCCCGGATCGGGAAAAAATGGCTCCTGAGAGACGCTGGGAACCCAGGTTCAGGACCGCGATGCTTTTGCTGTCTGCCATGCTAAAAAGTGGGTTGAGGCCTTGCTTGGAAGTGAATCCGGCCGCTCCTGATTACTTGGACTTGGTGGGAAGGTCGTAGTCACCCCACAGAATATCAAAGGGGGTCTCCTTGCGAGGAAGCACCACATTTTCAGTGGCCTCAAAGGCGTCGGTCTTCTCCCACCATTTGCCAGGAATGGAGGTCTCACCTCCCACCACCTGACCATCCACCACGATTTCAATGGCAGAGGCCTTCACATCAGAAGCTGCCGTGAACTGGTCCTTTTCCAGGATGCGGCGCAGCGTGGAAGGAGTGATGTAGGCCAGCGCATGGCAGCGCTCACCCGCAGGCACATCCACATAGTTGATCGTTCCCTTGAGAAGGTGGTACTTGTTGTCCTTCGTCTGGGCATTCAGGGCGACATAATAATTGACCGTCATGGAGGACAGGCTGCCATTACGTCCGCCAGCTGCTGGAGGAAGGGTGATCTGCAGTTCCGTGTCAAACTCCAGCCATTCTTTCGGACGCCAGTTCCTGTTCGGCGTGTTGCCAGCCTGGAACTGAGGTGTCTGGATGTTGATCACCTTGGGGGCGCTCACCTTGACTTTGACAGCAGGTGCGGTTTGGGCCTGCAAACCAGACAGCCCAAGAGAAAGGGCCGCGAGAACGAGGATGGATGACTTCATAGGAAAGGGGGGGTGGTCACAGACTGGGTTGGGTCGGTTGGGCCGCAGCTCGGTCTTGTGAATTAATGATGTTTTATTCGTAAATCGCGCCGGGCATCAAGACTTGATTGCAAGAAAGTCACGAAAATAGGCGATCGTCCGAGTGATCCCGTCTTCGAAGTCCACCTTTGGCTCCCAGCCCAGGAGCGTACGTGCGAGGGTAATATCTGGCTGCCGCACCTTGGGATCGTCCGTGGGCAGTTCCTTGTGGATGATCGGCTGCTCGATGCCGGTGTGCTTCAGGATGGCCTTGGCAAACTCCAGCACAGTCATCTCGCGCGGATTGCCGATGTTCACGGGCTCATGGTAGCTGCTCTGCGAGAGCTTGTAGATGCCGTCAATGAGGTCGGAGACATAACAAAAAGAACGTGTTTGCGAACCGTCTCCGAACACCGTCAGCGGGCGGCCCTGCAGAGCCTGGCCGATGAAGGCAGGCACCACGCGGCCGTCATTCAGGCGCATGCGCGGGCCGTAGGTGTTGAAGATGCGGACGATCTTCGTGTCCACCTTGTGGGCGCGGAGGTAGCCCATCGTCATGGCTTCAGCGAAGCGCTTGGCCTCATCATACACGCAGCGCGGGCCCACCGGGTTCACATTGCCCCAGTAGGTTTCCTTCTGCGGATGCTCCAGCGGATCACCATATGTCTCGCTGGTGGAGGCCACGAGGAAGGTGGCGTTCTTCGCCTTCGCGAGGCCTAACGTATTATGCGTCCCCAGAGATCCCACCTTCAGGGTCTGGATCGGCAGCTCGAGGTAATCGATCGGGCTCGCCGGAGAAGCGAAATGATAAACGAGGTGCACCTCACCAGGGATGTGGATATGCTTCGTCACATCCTGCTGGATGTACTCGAAGTCCGTGTTGCCTTCCAGATGCTTGATGTTGCGCAGGTCGCCGGTGAGCAGGTTATCGATGCCGATCACCTTGTACCCTTCCGCGAGCAGACGATCAGAAAGGTGGGATCCGAGGAAGCCGGCGGCTCCGGTGACAACAGCTGTTTTCTTGGCAGACATGGGTACGTATTGGGGCAAAAGAGGCGCGAGTCTGGGACTTTTCCCCCAGGGGGGCAAGCCGGATTTCCCAACTTCTCGACCGGCGGAAAACCGCTGCCTGATACCACGAACGGGCCAGCAAAACACAAAGGAGTGGACAGCCTCCCCTGCCCTGTGGCGTTCTTTCCACCCCGCCATGCCCATTTCCTTCCCCCCGCTTTCCCGCCGTCAATGGCTCAAAGGTTCCCTCGCTGCCGCCCTCACCCCGGGTGTGGTTTCTGCGGCTGCGGAGCACAATCCCGAGCTCTGGGTGCTGTTTTCCGACCCGCACATCGACGCCGATCTGAAGCTGGAGGCCCGAGGCGCCGTGATGGCGGAGAATCTGACCCGCTGCGTGAACCAGGTGCTGAAGGTCGGCCAGAAACCTTTCGGCGTGCTGGTGAACGGTGACTGCGCCTACCTGGACGGCAAGCAGACGGACTATGATGCCTTTGTGAAGCTCATCGAGCCGCTGCGCGACTCCGCCATCCAGGTGCACTGCACGCTGGGCAATCACGATGACCGGAAGAATTTCATCGGCGCCATGACGAGCCCCCAGGACCCGCGCCCGGTGGAGGGGAAGCATGTGGAAGTGCTCAGCAGCGCCACCATGAACTGGGTGCTGCTGGACTCCCTGCAAGAGGTGAACAAAACCCCCGGTGAGCTCGGCGAACTCCAGCTCGGCTGGCTGGACCGCACCCTGGCCGCCTGCCCGAACAAGCCCACGGTAGTGATGTCTCACCACAACCCGCAAGGCCCGCTGGCCGAGGGCAAGAAGCCCACGGGCTGTGTGGATAGTGACGCCATGTTTGCCATCCTGGCGAAGCACAAGAAGGTGAAGGCCTTCGTCTACGGCCACACCCACACCTGGGAGCACAAGAAGCATGAGGCGACTGGCATCCAGCTCATCAATCTGCCACCCGTGGCTTATGTTTTCAGCCAGGAGAGACCCAATGGCTGGGTCACCGCGCGTGCCACGCCTGAAAAGCTGGTGCTTGAGCTTCGTGCTCTGAACCCGGCCCACAGCCAGCATGGTGAGAAAGTGGAGATCCTCTGGAACGCCTGAGCCTGCTGACTGCAAACTGTTCACCGTCTACCGCCCACCGTTCACTGCTGCCCATGTCCTTCCCCGACACCCGCTGGTCCATCCTGGAGATCGCCACGGCCAGTGGCGATACCGTCGCCCGGGCAGCGCTGGATGATCTCTGCCAGCGCTACTGGCAGCCGGTGTTTGCGGTCATCCGGGGTCGGGAGGCCTCCATTGAGACGGCACGGGATCGCACGCAGGCCTTCTTTGCCTCGCTGCTGGAGAAATCCACGCTGCGCCGGGCTGAGAAAACCCGCGGGCGGTTTCGCACCTTCTTGTTAACCGTGCTCTGGCGCTTCCTGCGGGATGAGCGAGAGCGCGACTCCGCTGAAAAACGCGGCGGTGATACGGAAAACTATGCGCTGGAGGAGGTGGAGAACGAGCTGATCGCCTCGGAAAACCCGCTGGCTGAGACCCTGGACCGCGAGTGGGCGCTGATGATGCTGGAGCGCGCTGTGGCGGCCGTGCAGGCGGAAGTGGTGACTTCCCGTGGTGAGCCTGCGTGGCAGGTGCTGCGTGCCTTTTTGCCCGGCAGCACAGACACTCCGGACCTCGTCGCGGCGGCGAAAACGCTCGGCATTGGAGACAGCGGCGTGCGCACAGAAATCCACCGGCTGCGCAAACGCTGCCGCGAGGCGCTGCGGCGCGAGCTGATGAGCACTGTCTCATCTCCCGATGAACTGGATGACGAAATCGCCTATCTTGGCCGCGTGCTGAGGCGCGAACTGGCATCTTCGTGAAACACCGCTGCGCATTCTCCCAATCCTACTCATGAGACATGCCGGACCCGACCGCCAGTCACCTCTGCCCTGAATGCCACACACCGCTGCCTGCCGGACGGTTGGAGGGCATGTGCCCGGCCTGCTTCTTTGATTCCGCAGGTGAAGGAGATGATCTGGCAGGGCTGCATCGGGGAGACGAGATCGCCCGCGGCGGCATGGGCATAGTTTATGAGGCGCAGCAGTTTGAGCCGAAACGCATCGTGGCCCTGAAAATGATGCGCCCGCAGTGGGCGGAGAACGAGCAGGCGCGTGAGCGCTTCCGCCGCGAGGCCCGTGCCATGGCCAGCCTGGAGCATCCGGCCATCCTGCCCGTGTATGATGTGGGTGAGAGTGATGGCCTGCCCTGGTTCACCATGAAGCTCGCCGCCGGTGGTTCGCTGGCCTCGCGCATCCGTGGTTATGCTGGCCGCTGGAAACAGACCGCCGATCTCATGGCCCGTATCGCCCGCGCCTTGAGCTTCGCCCATGAGCGCGGTGTGCTGCACCGGGACGTGAAGCCGGGGAACATCCTCTTTGATGCGGATGACCACTGCCATCTCGCAGACTTCGGTCTGGCGAAACATCTTGTCATCGAGCCTGAGGACTTCTCGCTGACTCTCGGCGCGGAGGTGCTCGGCACGCCTCATTATCTCGCGCCAGAGCTGGCTTCTGGCGAATCACGAACCGCCACCACGGCGAGTGATATCTACAGCCTCGGCGCGGTGCTTTACGAGCTGCTCTCCGGCGTGCCGCCGTATCAAGGCACCAGCCTGCCGGCCCTGCTGCGCCGTGTGGCGGATGAAAAACCACGCCCGCTCTCGGAATTCCAACCGCCGCGTGATCTCCGCGCCATTTGTGAGAAGGCCATGTCGCGCGAGCCTGAGCAGCGCTACGCCACGGCCCGCGAGATGGCGGATGACCTGGAGCGCTTTCTACGTGGCCAGAGCGTGCAGGCCTGCCAGCCGGGGTGGATCGAGTCCGCCTGGCGTTGGTGTCGCAGGCATCCTGCGGTCGCCGCCCTGCTGGTGGTCGTGTTCGCCCTGCTCGCCACCTTGGCCATCGGCTCTTCCCTGGCGGTCGTGCATATCAGCAAGGCCTCCCGTGAGGCCATGGCAGCCCGTGACAAGGCAGAGACCAGCGCACGCCGGAGCACGCTGTCTTCCGCGGAAGGTCTGCGCCGCGCACGCCAGCCCAGGTTTCGCGTGCATGCGCTGGACCGGGTGATCGCAGCAGCATCGCCAGATGAAAGTCCGGAAATGCGGGTGGACCGTCGTGCCGAGGCCATCGCCAGCCTGGCCTTCCCCTATCTGCATGAGCATGACATGCCCCAGCATGAGCCGGGCTGGAGTCTCGCCAGTGTTTCATCCGGCCAGGAGTTTCATGCCTGGCGCGGCAAAGAGGGCTGGCGCGTGACCAGCGGTCGTGACGGGCGCATCATCTCTCATTCACCGCAGCTCAGCCAGCCTCTTTGTCTGAGCCGCAATGGTCAGTGGCTCGCTGCGCAAGCTCCGGAGGGCAAGAGCTGGCAGCTTTGGGATCTCTCAAAACCCGAGGCACGGCTCGAAGCCACCCTTCCAGGTGTGCCGCAGGACCTCAGCGATGATGGCGGGCTCATCGCCTTCTATCATCAGGGTGAAAAGACGGGGCACATCATCGCCGAGGTACGCGAGACGGCCGGAGGCAAGCCGCGCTTCCATCTCGATTTCCCGCAGGTCTCTCTCAAGATGCGCTTCAATGCCGAGGCCAGCTTGTGCGCCATCGCACCGAGCTCGTACCTGAATGACTCTGACTTCCCGTACTCGGTGAGGCTGCATCGCTGCACGGATGGCAGCGTGGCCCGTGAGATGACCGCAGGCATGGCGAACTGCATCTGGTCTCTGGCCTGGAGCCGTGATGGCAGCCTGCTCGCAGCGGGCGAGCGCGGCGGCCGTGCGGTGATCTGGAGCACGAAGACAGGTCAGGCGCATCATTTGTTACGCGGCACAGGCTCGGACATGTGGCTCATGGCCTTCAGTGAGGATGGCCGCCACCTCGCCACAGTCAGTGATGACCGGCTCATGAGTGTGTTTGATGTCGTCAGCGGTCTGCCCATCGGTCGCGGTTACGAATGGATCCCGCACGGAGTGCCTCAGATGAGCTGGTCAGCCTCGCAGCCAGACGTCTTCGGCCCCATCTCCGCAGATGCCAAGAACATGTATGTGCGCGTGGGAGACTGCGCCTTTGACACCTTCTCCGCGCATGATTCGAATGGCCGCGCGCTCGGCATCGCCGTCTCTCCCGGCGGGCGCTGGCTGGCCGTGGGTGACTCGCGTCATGCGCGCCTGTGGGACCTGCATCAGCGCAACAGTCACAGCATCTTCGCGGCGGGTTTGTGGAATGACTTCACCTTCTCGCCAGACGGTCGCTGGCTCTATGGCGCGGGCGAGCATGGCGTGGTGAGATGGGAGATGAACAACGAGGGTGTGATCACCTCCACGATTCATGAGTTGCTGCCGCCTGGCCGGCATAACAGCCTCTCGCTCGATCCCACCGGTCAGGTGCTCGCGGCGGAAACAGCGAACACAGGCCAGGTCAGTGTTTTCCAGTCACCCAGCACAGAGGCCGTGAAGCGTGACATCCCGCGGGCGAAAAACGGCGCGTGGCTTTCCCTCACCACGAAAAGCGGGCTCGTCGCCGCCGCATCACGCTCAGGCGTGGAGGTGTGGCATGCAGAAACCGGCAGGCTGGTGCATCAGCAGAAGAAGCCCGCGCTCTGGGCCACCTTCAGCCCGGATGATCAATGGCTGGTGCTGGGTCGCGAACGCTATGAAATCTGGCGCACCTCAGACTGGCAGCATGTGGACACGCTGGACATGCGCACCATCGATCCTGATCAGGCGCACTTCACCTTCAGCGCGGATGGCAAGTGGCTGGCCACCGGACATCCCTTTGGCAAAATCTCTCTCTGGTCCGTGCCGCAGTGGAAGCGCTTCGCCATCCTGGAAAGCCCGAACAGCCAGCCCGTGG
This sequence comes from Prosthecobacter gellanilyticus, assembly GCF_007992435.1. Lineage (GTDB taxonomy): Bacteria > Verrucomicrobiota > Verrucomicrobiia > Verrucomicrobiales > Verrucomicrobiaceae > Prosthecobacter > Prosthecobacter gellanilyticus. Next base: position 113,498 of record NZ_BKAG01000016.1, read on the forward strand.
GCCGGTTTGTCTTCACCCCGGATGCCAGCAAGATCTACATCGCCAGCACCAGCGGAGTGGTGGAGGCCTGGGACCTGCGCCTGCTGGATGAAGAGTTGAAAAAGCTCAAGCTGGAGTGGTAAACAGGGTAAAGTTGGCAGACGAATGGGGGCAGGCGAATGCTCTGATGTGTTTCAATCATTCGCCTGCCTCTATTCGTCTGCCCTTTCAGCAGCCTCCCCACCCGACAGAGGATTTTCACTGAAAGTGTATTTTCTTTGAAACGCTGATCCCGGCATTCCCAAGCAGTGGGTTGAATCCCCCCATCATGCCCGCCTTTCGCTTCATCGCTCTCCTCTGCCTGCTAGGCCTCGCCGCGCAGGCTCAATTGCCGTCGTTTCATGCGCCCGCGCAGTCCACGGGCTCCATCACGGTCAAGCTGCACCCGATGGAGAACGTCACGACAGGCACACCGACGCTGGTGACCTTTGGAGTGCCCTTCACCCGGGGCTCCATCACCTCCACCGGACTGAACACGGTGCGCGTGCTGCACAACGGCACGGAGATCCCGGCCTTTGTGGAGCAGCTCACACCGTGGCGGCACCTAACCAACAATAGCATCGACGGCCAGTCGGTGCGCGTGGCGCGCATCCAGATCCGCCACAGCTTCAGCGCGGCCTATCCGGCCTCTGAAGACATCACGGTGCAGTGGGGCAGCACCGCACGCACGCAAAGCATCCTGACGTTCACAGACCCGCTTTCCGCCTGGCACACCGTGACTTCGGGCACTTACGTCGCGGCCGATGGCGTGCAGGAACCGGATGTGTATGCGCTGCTGCCGAAGAGCATGCTTTCCCAAGGGGTGCTGAGCCTGCGCCGGAGCGAGCCCTTTGCGGATCACATCCCGGAAGCACGCGACAACCCGAACATCACCGATGCCACCGAGCACTGGCCCGGTTATGAGGAAGCAGATCGCGCCTTCAAAAACTTCTTCTACACCAACATCAACCAGGATGATCCGCTGGTGACAGGTTATGAGAGCGGCCAGCTGGTGGACTACAAGAATGAGTCGGAGCCCTGGCTCTATGATCGCAGTTCCACTTTCTTCCAGCTCTACATCAAGACCGGCTTCCTGCGCCCGCTGCGCGAGGCTGTGCGTGCCACGCAGTTCTACAAGACGAAGCTTTATGGAACTGCTGTGGCAGATCCGTACCGCGGTGTGTTTCGCCTCAAAGCACCGACGCTGGGTGATGTGACCGCTGGCAATACCTCCATGTATTCCTATGCGGAATGCTTTGCCTATGATCACTGGCTCACCGGCCATCCGGGCGATATCGAACCCGTGCGCTGGGTGGTGAACACGCATGAAGGCCTGACCGAGCAAACACGCTGGAGCCCGACCGCAGGTGAGTGGACGGAGCGCCACACGGCTTTCCGCACCTTGGCAAACATCGTGGCCTTCGAACTCACCGGCGAGTCCGCTTTCAAGCTGAGAACGCTGAGCCAGATGGGTGACTACATGTGGCATCAAAACGGCGCGGATGGTCAGGTGCCCGCGAATCGTCAGGACGGCGGTCTCTACCACTACGGCAGGCAGCATGGTGATGGCGTCTTCACCGAACTGATCGGCTCACCGTGGATGCTGTCGCTCCTCATGGATGCAATGCTCCGTGGTTATGGCATCTCCGAAGATCCCGCCGTGGCGAACTTTATTCGTCGTGCGGCGAAGTTCCAGGCCGTGGCGACTCATTACAATGACGACCACATCTATGAGTACTCTGGTGCGCTGAGGTACCCTTATTACCTCTCGCGCTTTGATGGCGCTCCGGATGCCGCCGACGGTTATGACAACTCCTCCATCGAGCACTCCAAGGAAGTGCTGACCACCATCGCGTGGGGAAACTATTTCCAGCATCTGATTCAAGGCGTGCCTGATCCGATGATGGAGGCCAATGCACGTGACCTGTATCTATCTTATGACATCGGTGTGAACCACTGGACGCGGCCCGCTGCCCCACCACTGGGACTCACGGCCTTCCGCAGTATCCCGCCGCGCAAACTAGCCTGGGAAAACCGGCCTTCGGCCAGCCTGACGTGGATCATGAGCTTGATCGATACCATCTCGCCACCACCGACGGTGGTCATCACCTCGCCCGTGGTGAACCAGTTGTTCACCGCTCCTGCGAACATCCTGATCGAAGCCACGGCCACCTCGCCCAATGCGACCATCACCAAGGTCGAGTTCTTTGATGGAGCCGTGAAGATCGGTGAAGACACCACCGCGCCTTATTCACTGCAGTGGAATGGCATCATCGCTTCCCTGCCAAGTCATGTGCTCACGGCGAAGGCCACGACCTCACTCGGTGTCGTGGGCAACTCACAAGCGGTGGGTCTCGATGTGCGCTCACCCACCCAGCCATCCCTCACCATTGTGAATCCAGCCCCCGGCACCGTGTTTGATGCACCGGCGAACGTCGTCATCGCGGTCAATGCCACGCCCCAGGGAAACAGCACCATCACCCGTGTGCTCATCACGCAGAGCTACCAGTTCATCGCCGAGGACACCACCGCCCCCTATACCCACACGGTCACCGGCCTGACGCATGGCACGCATGGTTATGAGATCTGGGCCTGGGATAACAATGGTGGTTATACCATGCAGATCCTGGACATCCGCGTGCAGTCCACCACACCACCGACGGTGAACCTGACCTCACCCACGCTGGGCACCACCACCACGAACGGCGCCACCCTGCATCTCGAAGCCACCGCCTCCGCTCCTGGCAGCGCGATCACCGAGGTGGTCTTCTATGCCGACAGCACACCCGTGGGCAGTGATGACACCGCCCCCTACACCTATGACTGGACCATCTCCTCCCGCTGGGCCGTGGGGCAGCACACCCTCACCGCACGTGCTTTTGAAACGAACGGCTCCTTTGCCAGTTCCTCCACCACGTTCGAACTCGCGTCCTTCGAGCCAATGACAGCAAGCTTTGACTCCCCGGCGCAGAATGCGGTCTTCCCCTTCCCCGCCGCCATCCCGATGCAAGCCAGTGCCACCGCTCCGGGAAGCAGCATCGTCCGTGTCGATTTCTACGCGAACAATACATTCGTCAGCTCCGACACCGAAGCCCCTTACACCGCGAACTACACACCGACTTCCATCCGCCAGTGGGAACTCATGGCGCGAGCCGTGGATGGCATGGGACGAACCGCTGAGGCACGCCGCACGGTGCATGTGACTGGGCCGACCATTCCCAATGTGACCATCACCTCGCCAACTGCCGGCGGCATCCTGGTGGTTCCTGCTACGACCACCATCACGGCAGATGCCTCAGCGAACTTCGCCACCATCACACGCGTGCAGTTCTATGATGGCGGGACACTGCTGGGTGAGGACACAGACGCCCCCTTCAGCTTCACCACACCTCCGTTGAGCCTCGGTGATCACACGCTGTATGCGGTGGCGACTTCATCCACCGGCACCACGGGCACATCCCCTAGCGTGCCTGTGACGGTCGGAGGTGCGAATGCCCCTGTCGCAGTGGTCACGGCACCACGCTATTCAGGACCGCAGTTTGCGGCTTCCTTCAGCACGGTGCGCTTTGCCGCAGGTGCGATGCATACCGGCGGACTGGGCATCCAGCGTGTGGAGTTCTACCTCGACAACGTGCTGCTGGCGCAGGACACCCAAGCTCCGTATGAGATGGACTGGACCGTCGGGCCTAACACAGGTTACCATGAACTCGTCGCGCGTGCCGTTGACGTGAACAATGCTTTCGCGAACTCCAGTCGAGTCGGCTTTGAGCTCATCATCCCGCCGGCCATCAGTCTTACGACACCTGTCAATGCCGCGCAAGTGACGCCGGGAGATGCCCTCACTCTCACGGCCGCTGTTTCGCGCGGAACCTACAGCATCGAGGAGGTGCGTTTCTATGTCGGCAGCACGCTCATCGGCACCGACTCCACGGCACCTTACTCTGTGTCATGGACCCCAGACACCCAGGGAGCCAAAACGATCTCCGCCATGGTCCGGGACACCCGCTTCGTGGATGTGTGGTCGCAAAACGTGATCGTCAACTCAGCCTTTACGGTGCTGCAAAGCTGGCGCATCGAGCACTTCGGCAGTCACAGCAATCTCGGCAATGCCGCGGACGATGCGGATCCTGATGGCGACCTGCTGCCAAACATCATCGAGTGGATCATCGCCACGGATCCTGAAGTCTCCGAGGCGCATCTGCACCCAACCATCAATGCACAAACCAGTGATGTGGTCTGCACCTTCACCCGCAATGATGAAGCGGAAGGCTCATCCACTCTGACCTTCCAATGGAGTGGTGATCTTACGATCTGGAATGATGTGATGCTGCCCGCAGCAAGTGCCGGACCAGACGGGCAAGGCGTGCGTGTCAATGTCGTCGAAAATGGCACATCACCCGACACGATCACGGTTAGCCTCCCAAAGTCCAACGGCCCTGATGGGAGACTCTTCACCAGGTTGAAAGGCGGTCAGTGAGGCTGACGGATTCGTTTCACGAAGCCGAATGCGCGGGAGCATGAAGCACGCTTCATAGCGGCGCATGCCTCCGCGCACCCACACACAGGCCACGATCAGTCATCGCACCCAGGACGCCCTCTTCAGCCGTGTCCATGGCGGGAACCTCGTCTACAACACCTGCTGGGAAGATCCCCGGCTGGATCGTGAGATGATGAATCTCCAACCGGACAGCCGCGTGGTCATGATTACCAGCGCTGGCTGCAACGCACTAGATTATTTGTTAGACGGCCCGGCGCAGATTCATGCGGTGGATATGAACCCACGGCAGAATGCGCTGCTGCAACTCAAGATCGCGATGATCCAGCGCGGCCATTTTGAAGATATCTTCCAGCTCTTCGGCCAGGGCTCGCATCCGCAGTTCAAAGAGCTGTTGGAGGAGCTGAAGCCTGCGCTGCATCCCTTCGCCAGCCGCTATTGGAAGGCGAAGAACTATTACTTCCGTGCCTCCTCGCTGAATCCTTCGTTTTATTATCGTGGCACAGCGGGACAGATGGCATGGATCGCCCTGCATACTTTTCTGGGCAGCAGCAAGGTCCGCGACTACATGGATGCGCTGCTACAGGCCAGCGGCGTGGAGGAGCAGAAGCGACTCTACCAACACATCAAGCCCGTGCTTTGGAGCGGCTTGGTGACCTGGCTCATCCGTCAGCCAGTGGCGATGACGATGCTCGGTGTGCCACGTGCCCAGGTGCGCTTGATCGAAACGCAGTTTCAAGGCGGACTCACCGGCTACATTCGCTCGAAAATGGAGCATGTGCTGACCGAGATTCCCTTCAGCGAAAACTACTTCTGGCGCGTGTATCTCACGGGGCACTACTCCAAATCATGCTGCCCGAACTACCTGCGCGAGGAGCATCAAGCCACCTTGCAGCAGCGAGTGAACCGCATCACCACGCACAGCACGACCGTGGCGAATTTCCTGCGTGAGAATCCCGGTGACTACAGTCACTATGTGCTGCTGGATCATCAGGACTGGCTGGCTGCGCACAAGCCACAGGCGCTGGAAGAAGAGTGGAAGCTCATCCTGGAGAACAGCCGTCCCGGCACCAGCATCCTCATGCGCTCGGCGAGTCCGGTGATTGATTTCATCCCTGAGTTTGCGCTTGAGCGCTTGAAGGTCGACACCGAGCTCGCGGATCGCCTTCACCCGATGGATCGCGTGGGCACCTATGGCCGCACACTCCTCGCCCACGTCCAAGCATGAGCCTCGCCACCGCTGAAAACCAGTCGTCACTCGCCGGATACTACCGCTGGCATGCGCAGATCTATGATGCCACGCGGTGGGCCTTTTTGTTCGGCCGGAACACGCTGGTGCGTCGCGCCGCCACTCAGATGGCCATGCCACGGCGGATCCTGGAGATCGGCTGCGGCACCGGGAAGAACCTGGTGGACCTCGCGGAGAGGTTTCCGAAGGCGCAGATCATCGGCCTGGATCTTTCCAAGGACATGCTGGATGTCGCGAAGAAAAAGGTGCGTGCTTATGGATCACGTGTGGGTCTCTTGCAGCGCCCTTATGATGCTCCTGTCGCCGTGGGAGAGAAGTTTGACCTCATTGTGATGAGCTACTCGCTCTCGATGATCAATCCAGGTTTTGATGAGGTGATCCGTCTTTGCCGTCAGGATCTGAGTGAGCGTGGCATGGTGGCCGTGGTGGATTTTCATCAGAGCCGCTGGACCTGGTTCCGCCGCTGGATGGGTGTGAACCATGTGCGCATGGAAGGTCAGATCCTGGAGAAGCTACGCCAGCATTTTGAACCTCTGGTTTGCGAGGTGAGGCATGGGTATGGGGATCTTTGGAGGTATCTGGTTTATGTGGGGAAGTGAGGGCGATTGGGATGGCGTTGCTTCCGCAGAACATCTTTTGTTATGCTAAAACGCAGTGTGCGTACGAGAGCGGTGTCGACGATGCACGGTGGCCCGTGCATCTCTGCCACCGCACTCCGGGACGCTTCGCGACTTCGCGGGTCACTCGGCGCCGAGTTTGGCATCCAGCTCGGCGAGCTTGAAGCGGACGCTGACGACGTAGGCGGGTTCGTTTTCGGTCCAGTGACCGTAGGTAGTGGTGACGATGGTGTCATCTGGCAGCACTTCCACGCCGGGATAGGTGCAGTCGGAACCTTTGGTGTTGTCCATGATGCGGACGCGATACTGGCCTTCGGTGCCGTTGACGATGTCTTCATACTTGCCGACCCAGCCTACCCAGTCGCCCTTGGTGGTGCTGACGTGGGTGGTATCACGGAAGCTGATGAAGAGACGACCATCCTTCGTGTACTTCGCCGTGTGGCGATCACCGGTAAGCGCGGCAGGAAGCTCTTTCGGCTCGCTCCAGCTCAGGCCTTCATCATTGGAGAAGATGACGAACGAATTGTATTTCCGTGAGTTCTCGCGCAGCAGCACGGCGATCTGTTTGCCATCCGGAGAGCGCAGCGCGCCGGGCTCGCAGAGGCTGGCATCTGGCAGCATGGCGATGGGAGCCGGCATGCTCCAGTTGAGTCCGCCGTCCTTGGAAAGGCAGGTGTAGACCCAGAAGCGCCAGGGCTTGGCCGTGGTGCACATGTAGTCCGGGGAGTGCGGGCTTTTGACGAAGTATTTCTGCTCTTCACCGCCACGGATGAAGCGGCCGTCGTCATGGAAGAAGGCGAGATAGTGACCAGGGGTCTTGAGATCGATCACGGTGGACATGGTCACCACGCCGCCGAAGTCGCCGATGGGTTTCAGATCACTCCAGTTCGCGCCATCATCCTCCGTCACGGCCATGCGGATGGGATAGAGGCCACTGAACATGATGATGCGCTTCTTCCCTGCGGCATCCACCACGCGATGCAGGGTGGGCACCTCGAGCGAGGTCTCCCAGTTCTTGGGTGTGGGCAGGCGCTCACTCCAGGTCAGGCCGGCATCGTTGCTGCGCTTGTACTGAATGGCACCGCGACCATGACCTTTCGGATAAACGGTGAGCATGGTCTTGTTATCCTCCAGCAGCACGGTGGTGGGATGGCCGAGGTACTGGCCTGCCTCGCGGTCGACGATGACCTGGCGCGATTTGTCACCGCTGATGTCCACAACGGGGATGGTGTAACCGAGCGGCAGCTTCGACTTGATGTTCTTTGGCGGCGCGAGGACGACATCCTTCTTTTGAAGCGAAGTTTGTTGGGCGTGAAGAGAGAGGCAGAGACAGCCGAGCGCGGTGGTGAGGAGGGTGACTTTCATACGCCGACTACCAACGGACGGGCTATCGCAGCTTTCACTGGTCTGAATTTTGGACCAGATTGGCAAAATGCCCTTCATATGAAATCCAGATGTGTGGTGCATGGGGGGGAACGCCTCCGAAGTTCGGACGGTGAGATTGGCTGTGGTAGCGAACTCGGGGTCTCGTCCCTCGACCCCGGGCTATTCACAGAGAACACCTGACGGGGTTCGCACACCATCTGCCGGTGCTCGAAATGAGCTCCCGCTGAAGTGCGGCGCACCACGGAGCCGGGTAGCTAATGCTTAAGAGTAATGAACAATTAACAAGTCGGAGTTGCTGATTTGCTAAAATTTGATATTTTATATAATAATAAGAATTTTAAAGGTTTTGTCCTCTCGCTTCCAACAGCTTAAACAGGCTGCCAAATCGGCAGTTTTGGTGGCTTTTGGCCTGAGCTTGGTGGCCCGGACGAAGCTTTCCGGGCAGGGGGCCGTCCTCACTTTCCACGGTTTATGCGCCGATGGAGCCCCCACAGGGGTCCTGGACAGCAGCCTGCACCTGCCAGTTTCGGTTTTCCGGTCTGTGTGCCAGCATCTCAAAAAGACCTGCGAGGTCCTGCCGCTGTCTGAGATGGTGCGGCATGTAAATGCGGGGAAAACCCTGCCGCACAATGCGGTGGCGATCACTTTTGATGATGGGTTGGGCTCGAACTACCACCTGGGTTATCCCATTTTAAAGGAACTCGGCCTGCCTGCGACGATCTTTCTAGCCACGGGCTTCGTGGATGGCACGCATCCGCTCTGGTTTCAGGAGGTGGACCGGGCTTTGAGAGCACGTGGAGCATCCACAGCGGAATTGTTTGCAAAACTGGGCCAGCTCAAGAGGCTGCCGGATGCTGAAATGCGCGCCGAGGTGGCGAAGCTGACGGCGGATTGCGCTGCGGCCCATCCTGAAGTGACCTTGCCGATGCGCTGGGATCAGGCACGTGAAATGAAGGCGAGCGGACTCATCGAGTTCGGCGGACACACGCATAGTCATCCGATCCTGGCCCGCTGCACGGTGGAGCAGCAGGCGGAGGAGATCCGGCAGTGCTGTGATCGCATCACGGCTGAGCTGGGTGCTGCGCCGACGCTTTTTGCTTATCCGAACGGCGGGCCGACTGACTTCACAGCGGACACGCAGCGACTTCTTGCCGAGCACGGATTCGAAGCGTCTTTCACGATGATGCCTGCGAGGCTGGTTTCCGGCCTAACAACACAGGCATTGCCGCGCTATGGCAACCCGACCTCCATGCTAGAGGCCGAGGCCACGGTGTCGGGAGCCTTTGAATTACTCAAACAATGGAGAGGGGGTGCTGCATGAAGATCTATTTTCCTTGGACGATGGGGCTAGGCGCACATCTGCCCGCAGCGCGCAAGCCGCGTCTGGCGACTTTGGTGGCATGGCTGATGGCGGCAGGTCCGCCTCTGCGGCGTGCCTGGAGGCGGCTGCACTTCTTTTCCAAACAGGACACGAGCCATACGATGGAGCACGGTGGTGACCATGCCTCGGGCACGGACCACGTGACCGCTTTCCCCTATTTCACGGGGGTGAAAACCATCGCGCATTTCATCGCCGCGCCTGGTGGTGGTGGTGCGGAGGCCATGATGCGAAATCTCGTGGGGGCCATGGATTCCAAGCATTGGCGCACGGTGGTGATCGTCATGGATGGTCACTCCTGGCCCAAAGAAATGGCGGAGCTGCGCGCGGCTGGCGCGGAGGTGCACGATCTGGCGGAAGGCGCCTATCTACGCAAAGACACGCTGGTGAAGCTGGTGAAGCTGCTGCGCAAGGTGAAGCCGGATGTGCTGCAAACGTGGATGCATCATGCAGACTTCGTCGGCGGCTGGTGTGCGCGAGTGGCTGGCTTGAAGAACGTGGTGTGGGGCATCCACTGCCGTGAGATTCACCGCAACCCGCATGACTCCGAACTGAAGATGAAGGTCTTCAAGACACTGGTGGGCGGAAGCTCGCAGGTGGTGCCGGCGAGCATCATCTCCTGCTCGGATGCGGCGATGTGTGATCATGTGCCGATGGGGTATCCCAAATCACGCATGGTGTGGGTGCCGAACGGGATCGATACCTCGCGCTTCGTGCCGGATGTGGAGGCACGCACGGCGCTGCGTCACGCGCTGCATATTCCGGACAAGGCTCCGCTGGTGGGCTTCATCGGCCGCTTTCATGAGATGAAGGACCTGGCCACGTGGCTGCGAGCCGCGGCGCTTTTGCAGGCACGACATCCGGAGACGCACTTTTGGTTATGCGGCGGTGAGAAGCATGAGCTTGGGCCCTGTGCCAGCGCCGCGCTTTCGGTGATGCCGCACCGCACGCAGGTGCATTTCACGGGCTTCCGATCTGATCCGCAGCGCGCGTATCCGGCGCTGGATGTGTTTTCACTCTCCTCACGCACCGAAGCCTGCCCGATGACGCTCATGGAGGCGCTTTCCTGCGGTGTGCCCTGTGTGACGACGGATGTGGGCGACTGCGCGCGCCTGCTGGAAGGTGTGGGCAAGGTGGTGCCTGCACGCGATCCGGATGCGCTGGCCCGTGCCTGGGAGGAGGCGATCCTGCATCCGACGGCTCCTGAAGTGCTGCGCAAGGCGGCCGTGGAGCGTTTTGACATCTCCACCGCAGCGCGGGGTTATGAAAAAGTTTACGCGGAGGTACTGCGAGGATGAGGAAGGCCTGCTGCCTCCTTCTCACGAGCCTTGCGCTGCCGCTTTGCGCGGAGGTGCAGATCGCCCGTGTGGATGCGATGACGCGCGTCATGCGAGTCCAGGAGGTCAGCGACCTGGAGTCGGCGATGGAAGCGGCGCGCGGAGAGAGCGAGTCATTGCAGATCGTGATCAGTGGCAAGCCCGAGGATCTGCTCAGCCTGCAGCTGGATGCCACGCATCTCACCGGGCCGGAGGGATCCATGATCCCGGCCCCAGACGTGCTGCGCGAGCAGTATGTGAAGGTCAGCAAGTCCACGCCGATGTCTCCCCTGCCCCTGGGTGACTATCCGGATGCGCTGGTGCCGCAGGAGTTTCCCTGGCAGAAGCTGCCGAACGAAAAGCATGTCAACCAGCCCTGGTGGCTGGACTTCCATGTGCCCTACAGCATCAAGGCAGGGCTTTATGCCGGTGAGCTCTCCGCGAGAAACACAAAGGGGGTGGTGGTGGCGCGCACGAAGCTGATGCTGCGCGTGTCTGACTTTGACATGCCGGCGGTGCCTCGACTGAAGTCCTCCATGATGACGACTTACCGCCGCATGCTGGATGTGCATGGGTATGATTCGAAGAAGGATCCCCCCAGTGACGCAGGCATCGCGCTGGTGGAGAAGTACTATGACTTCATGGTGGATCACCGGCTGGCTTTTGATCAGAGCCGCCAGACCTATCCCGATCCCAAGACAGGGAAGCTGAACCCGGATCGTATGGAGAAGGCCATGCGCCAGCATCTGCTGCACAGGCATACGGGAATGATCGCGCTGCCGCTCTGGCCTTCGTGGCCGTTTGCTGACTCGCTGGGCAAGGACCGCAAGGAGGCCATGCAGTACTGCGCAGACTGGATGAAGCTGCTGCACAAGATTCACTGCGGCGAGCGAGGCTACATCATCCTCGCCGAGCTGGATGAGCCTAATAGCGCGGAGGCGTATTCGTTTGTGCGACGCTGGGGAGATTTCTTCAACGAGGCTGAAGCGACTCATGATGTGAGACTGCCGCTGCTCGTCACTGAGCAACCGACGGCGGAGTCCGGCTGGTGGGGCACGCTGGAAGGGTTTGTGGACATCTGGTCGCCGCATGTCGGCAGTGTCTTTGAGGACATGGAGTCCGCGAAGGGGCGAAAGGACATCGCGCGGCGCATCAAGGCCGGTGACGAGGTCTGGTGCTACACGGCTCTGGTTCAGCCTTCGGATTCGTGGATGAAGGAACATGGCCAGCCGAAAGTGCTGAAGGAGTCCAATCCGCCCGTGTGGTGCCTGGATTATCCGGCAATGAATCATCGCGTGATGGCCTGGGTGATGCCGCGGCATCACATCACCGGCTTCACTTATTGGGACACCCTGCATGCCGCGGAGGGCGTGGATGTCTGGAAAAGCGCTGACAGCTTTCATGCCGGTGATTCTGACGCGGTCTTCAATGGTGATGGATCCCTCATCTATCCGGCCACGCGCAAGCGACATGGCCGCGACATGCCGGTGGCGAGCATCCGCCTGAAATGGCTGCGCGAGATGGCGGATGATTATGATTACTTGATGCTGGCTCGCGATCTCGGTCTGGAAAAGGAGGCGCTGGAACTCGGGGCCACCTTTGCGCGCGGGTTTGGCGACTGGAAAGATGACATGCCCGCCCTCTACTCAGCCCGCCGTTCGATCGCGGCGCTCATCACACAAACCAAGGCCGCCATGGCCAAAGGAGGTGCTCGATGACTCTCGACATCATCACGACTGAGGCCGCCTTTACCGCGCTGGAACCTGTGTGGGACCGGCTGCTGGACTCATCCGCGACTCACAGCCCCTTCCTGGCCTGGGACTATGTGCGCCTGTGGTGGGAGCACTGTGGCAATGAGTATCGAATGCAAATCGGCGTGGTGCGTGATGAGCGCGCCGAGGTCGTTGGCATCGCGCCGTTTGTGATTGGCGCGGATCGTGGGGACTCGCGCCAGCATCTGCGGCATCTCGGCTTCATGAACGGCCTCGGTGATGTGCAGGGCGAGCGCATGGACATCCTGGTGCCTGCGGGCCGTGAGGCGGAGATCACGCCGCTGCTGGCTTCCATCATTTCCAAAACGAGCGGCTCGTGGGATGTGGTGAGGCTGAACAAGGTGCCTGAGGACTCACCGAACTTCCCGTATCTGCTGGAAGAAATGCGCCGTGCCGGAACGACGGCGGGTGTGCTGAATCAATCTGAGTGCCGCTGCTTTGATCTGCCGCCGACCTGGGATGAGTATGAGAAGAGCAAGACGGGGAACTTCCGCCGCAACGTGAAAAGGCACTGGGTGCAGCTCTTTGAGCGTCATCAAGCCGAAGTGGTGCGCGACATGGATCTGGATGAGCGAGTGAAGCATTTCTTCGCGCTGCACTCCATGCACTGGCCGGACGGGGTCAGCTCCTTCCTGCGGCCGCCTGGAAACAAGATTCATGAAGCGCTGATCAAGAAGTGGATTCCCGAGGGCAAGGTGATCATGCCTTTCATCCTCATCAAAGGCCAGCCTGCGGGCTCGGTGTATGTCTTCTGCCACAAGAACGAGATGCTCATCTACCAGCTCGGCTGGGACAAGCAGTACATCAGCCTCAGCCTGGGGAACAATGCCGTGCGCGCCGGGGTGATGGAGGCGATCGAGCGAGGCTTCACGATGGCGGATTTCCTGCCGGGTGAGTATCGCTACAAACGCGAATGGAGCTCGTACGCCCGGTTTGTGTCCGACCTGGAATGTTTCCATCGCTGGCATCCGCGCTCCGTGGTCTTCCGCATCCTGCGGGCAGCCAAGCGCCGGCTGGCCCAAGCCCAAGCTGATCCTGTGAAACCTGCTGCTGCCGAGAATCCTGAACCTGAGGCCGAATCCGCATGAAAGTCCTCGTCCTCACTGCTGACGCCAACACCCTGATTTATCATCGCGGAGACCTCATCCGCGACTTCGCCGCGAATGGCTGCGAGGTGGTGACCTCCGCCGCGGAGGATTACCCGCATGTGCAAAAGTTTGTTCGCGAGATCGGCGCCCGTCACGTGCCCATCCGCATGGTGCGCAGCCGCGTGAACCTGGCGAAGGACTGGATCACCTGGCTGGACATGTTCCGCCTTTTTCAGCGCGAGGTGCCGGATGCGCTCTTTGCGTATACGATCAAGTCCGTGGTGTATGGATGCGTGGTCGCACGTCTGGCCAAGGTGCCGAAGGTGTATGCGCTTCTGCCAGGGCTGGGCTTCACCTTTGTGAAGCCGGAGACGCTGAAGCAGTCTCTGGTGCAGTGGATCTCGAAGGCACTGCATCGCTTCGCGCTGAAGCGCGCGGATGTGATCTTCATGCAGAACAAGGACGACGTGCAGCTCTTCACCGAGATGAAGATGCTGCCTCCTGGAGTGCCGGTGCATGTCACAGCGGGCAGCGGCGTGAACACGGATGAATACCCTCATGTGCCGATGGAGGGAGATGCGGGCATCGCTGAAGGCAGGATCCGCTTTGTGCTGGTGAGCCGCTTGCTCATCAGCAAAGGCGTGCGCGTGTTTGCGGAAGCGGCGCGGAAGATCAAAGCCAAGTATCCGAAGGCTGAATTTCATCTGGTGGGACCTTTTGATCCGAACCCGAATCGCGTGGAGGAGAGTGAAGTGGAGCAGTGGGTGAAGGAAGGCACGCTGGTGCATCACGGCATGGTGCGGGACATCCCAGCACTGCTGAAAACCATGCACGTCTTCTGCCTGCCGACCTGGTATCGTGAAGGAGTGCCGCACGCCACATTGGAGGCGCTTTCCACCGGACGAGGCATCATCACCACGGAGTCCGTGGGGGCCAAGGAGTGCGTGGCCCTGACTCCAGGGGCCAAAACACTGCCTTCCGGCGCCAAGCAGGGCGTGAATGGCTTCCTCTGCCCGACCAAGGACGTGGATGCGGTGGCGGAGGCGATGCAATATTTCATCGATCACCCGGACCAGGTGGCCGTCATGGGCCGGGCCAGCCGAAAACTGGCCGAAGAGGTCTTCGACGTGCGTATTGTGGATGAAATCATCCTCCGGGCCATGAATCTCATTCCCGCGACTGCTGCGGAAACAAGTCACGCCACGCCTTGCCCCGAGATGGCAAGTGCATGATATTTCTGCCCCGTTTCTCCCATGGCCTACCGCCTCGTGCTCGATCCCAACTCCTCCTCCCCGCTTCTGCCGGGTGGACAGGGATCACGCGCGCTGGTGCCGCATGCGCCGAGCCATGGCCCCAATACCCTGGGCCTGCCGATCCAGCTGCCGAATGTGGATCACAGCCCGTTTCTGTCCACGCCAGCGCCGCAGTTCAGCGAGGCGCTGATCAGCATCAGCGATCTTTTGGGCTACCTGAGGCGCTTCGGGATCTACGGCATGCTCCTGGCCCTGCCGCTGGCGGCGGGTGTCTTTTACTACCTCGGCATGGGGGCAAAGGTCTATGAGGCGGAGGCCAAGCTCAGGCTCCGCATCGGCGAGAACAATGTGCTGAACCTGCCGGACTCGGTGAGTCATGGACCCGGTGAGCTCAGCGCACCGCAGCTGGTGAACAATCATCTCACCGAGATGAAGTCACACCGCTTCTCAGAGTTCCTCTACGATCACATTGACCCCGCCAAACGTGATGCCTGGTGCGCACGACTGCTGGCGAATCCTGGGCGGAAAGCTGAGATCCTCAAGCTCTTCGGGCTCTACACGCCCGGTGAGAAGCCGGAGATGAAGGGCTACTTTGTGGATCAACTGCTGGCCGCCGTGATGGTGGAGCCGCTGAAGGATTCCCACATCCTGCGCATTATTGTGCGTGATGGTGATCCCGCGATGGCCGCCGAGATCGCGAACTCTTTCGCGGAAAGCTACATCCGCTTTTACGGGATCCAGGAGTCCGGCCTGACGGTGAAGGATCAAGCCTACCTGGAAAAGCAGGCCGCTGAACTGCGCAAGAAGTTCGAGACAAGCGAGCGCCAGCTCGCCGAATACAGCAAGAGCGCGAACTTCGTGGACTCCACGGGCAGCAATGGTGTGGACCGGGCGCGCATGACGCAGTTCAACACAGCCATCACGGATGCCGAACAAAAATTGATCAAAGCGCGCAGTGACCTCCAGAGCATCCGCACCACGCAGCAGGCGGGACGCGACCTGCAGGAAGTGCGCATCGTAGGTGAAAACGTGGACGTGGCCTTCCAGCGGCAGAAACTGGATGAGAAGACCACGGCCAAGCGCGCGCTGGAGCCGCTGTGCGGACGGCGTCATCCGCAGATGCTGGCGCTCAGTGACGAGATCGATGCCCTGAAGCGAAGCATGGGCAAGGCGATCGATGCCGTGGTGACGCGTGCTGAAACCGAGGTCGTGACGCTGGAAGCGCAGATCAAGGACTACGAGAAGATGCTGGATTCCGCACGCGGCATGGCGGTGGATCAAAGCGGCAAGAAGGTGGAGTACAATCTGCTTTTGGAGCAGGTGAACGCTGACAAGCTGACCTACCAAAAGATCGTCAACAGCCTGAGCAATGCCAAGATCACCGGCGGCTTCACGGACAGCAGCGCTCTGAGCCTGGCGGACACCTCTGGTGTGCCTGAGAAGCCGGTGAAGCCGAACAAGCCGGTGGCGGCGATCGCGAGCCTGATGCTCTTTGGCATCATCTCCATCGGCTTCCCCGTCGGCTGGGGTCTGCTGGACCAGCATGTGCTGAAGATCATGCGCCAGGGCGGATCTCCCTCCGCCAACATTCCTTCTGCCAATGATGTGCCGCACGTTCCCGTGGGCCAGCCCATGCCGCCGGTGATCCAGCGTTCGCCCACCTCGCGGCTTCTGGCATCGCCCCCGGTGATGCCGCCTGTGGCTCCGCTCACCATTCCAGGGCTGGGCAGCGCGCCTGTGATCGCCCGGCTGCCCGCCATTGGCAGTGCCAATCCTGAATTTATGTTAGGCCAGCTTTTGAAGCCGGAGCCCGTGGGTGCGGCTGGTGCGCTGAGCCAGATCACGACCACGCTGGAGATGCAGGCGCTGAAGCGCAGCGGTCTGGGTGGCATCATTCTCATGACGAGCGCTGAGTCTGGCGAGGGCAAGACGGCGGCGGCCGCGGCGCTCGCGGCGGCTTTCTGTCATCAGGGCCGCAGTGTGTTCATGATGGAGTGCAACGCGGTGTCACCGACGCTGCACGAGTGGTTCCCGCACTCGAACAATCACAGTTCCTGGGCGCATGATCTGGAATCTCTGCGTTATGGGAACACGCATCTCTTCCTGCTGCCGGCGCATGACCTGCCTGCCTATGCGACGAATGAACTGCTGGACGGGTATCGCGCGTGGATTGACCGCGCCCGTCATCACGTGGACTGGATCATTCTGGATGCCGGACCGGTGCTGAGAAATTTCGCCGATGTGGCGCCGCTGGCACCGCTGGCCACTGATGTGCTGTTGGTGAACAATCCCGTGATCGCGAATCCCGCGAAGCTCAAGGCGACGCTGAACCTGCTGCAGCCGATGATGAGCAGCAGCGCGTTCCGAGGGCTGATTGTGCAGGGAGTGTGAAGTGAGCGCGAGCGGGGTGAATTCGGCAATTTTGGTTGGGCGAACCGGAGGCTCGATGGCCGGCAGCCAGTGGTGAAATGAGCGTTAGCGAATGAGAACCACCGGACATGAGAAGAGCCAGCCTAGATCTGGCTCGCGCCTCAGAGAGACGCTGGAAAGAAGCGCCATCTCTTGGGTGGCGAATAGGATTTGATGCGGGCTTCCGGCATCCCTCCGGGACGCCTGTCTGAACTCGATGCACGGGGTTCTCTTCCGGCGGTTCTCGGTCGCTTCGCTCCCTTCACCGACGGCTACAGGCCAGCGAGCCTCCGGCTCGCGAGACCTTCCATACTGGAACCTTACTCCAGCGGCTCGGTGCGGTGGATGAGGGACAGCGGGTAGATGAAGCCATCCGGATTGTCGGGCCAGTGGGCACCGTCTTCGATCCATTCGTAGAGGGCACCCATTTCGTAGTCGCTCAGGCCGCCGGCGACGAGCGGGGTGGTGCGGGGATGGCTGCCGCCGGGTTCGAGGGCGGTGAGGAGAAGGCTGGCGGAGGGATCGCCAGGGACGACGTAGGCTTTGTTACGCTTCTTCGGCGCATACAGGCCGCTGCGCTGGACGAGCGAAAGACCTGCGGGAGGATACGCACCCTCATGGCAGGACACGCAACGCATGGCGAAGATGGGCTTGATGTAGCGCAGGAAGTACTCCGTGTCCGCGATGGCGACCTTGGGCTTCTCCGGGGTGGGACCTGATTTGCACGCGCCAAGTGTGGCGAGCAGGGAGAGGCAAAGGAGGGCGCGGACCGGGGGCATGATTCAGTGCATTAGCCGGGGGAGTGCCCTTTGTGACAGACGTAGGGGAAAATCAGCGGGATCTGGCAAACGCATCGGGGCAACCGAATGGAAGAATGATTGATCTATTTTCATTCGTCTGCCTTCATTCGTCTGCCCAACTACTTTCGCCATGCGATTGCTCCTACTGCCTCTCTTCCTGCTCAGCATCGCCATTGCTGCCGAGCCGGAGTTTCCTCTGACGGCTGACTCGCAACCGCAGGCGGGTGTGCCGAAGGGCACGATGCTCAAGGACAGCTACAAGGCGCGGGATGGCAGTGTGTTTCCGGGGACGGAGCGGGAGTATCAGATCTATTTGCCTGCGGGGCATGACAAGACGAAGCCCGCCGCCTTCATGGTGTTTCAGGACGGGGTGATTTATCAGGCGCCGGTTGTCTTTGATAATCTGATCGCCAGGAAGGACATGCCGCCGCTGGTGGGGATCTTCATCAAGCCGGGGGTGGTGCCTGCGGCGAATGAGAATGCCCTGCCCCGCTACAACCGCAGCTATGAGTATGACAGCATCACGCCGACGTATTCGGAGTTTTTGATCGATGAGTTTCTGCCTGCGATTGAGTCGAAGCATGGCCTTAAGCTGAGCACAGATCCGAATCAGTCCGCGATCTCTGGGAACAGCAGCGGCGGCATCTGTGCCTTCATGGTGGCGTGGCATCGGCCGGACCGTTTTCGCCGGGTGTTTACCGGTGTGGGGACCTATGTGGGCATTCATGGGGCGGACCAGCTGCCGGTACTGGTGCGCAAGTTTGAGCCGAAGCCGCTGCGCGTGTTTCTGCAAAGCGGCACGGGGGATAACAACCTCTACTGCGGTGACTGGTGGATGGCGAACCAGATGATGGAGCGCAGCCTGACCTGGGCGGGTTATGATGTGAACCATGCCTGGGGTGAAGGCGGGCATAACCAAAAGCATGCTTCACAGATTTTTCCCGAGGTGCTGCGCTGGCTCTGGCGCGACTGGCAGACGACGATGGAGGTGAAGGCGAATCCCCGAGGTGATTCGAAGTGGAAGGGGTATGAGGTGGTGGGGGATGGGGAGTGGAAAAATATTGCTTCCTTTCCGCCAAAAAAACTTCCAAACGTCCTTGGCAACTCGAATCCCCTGCCGCAAACCACCGCGCTCGCGACGAGCATGTCTGGTGAGGTTTATATTTTGTTTGGCCACGAAATCAAAGTTCTTCCACTTGATGGTCCCTTGATCGACCATGCAGTGGTCCCCCCCAAAGGTCAGTTTGTTTATGACATTGCCATCGGCAACGATAACCAATGCCATGTGCTCCTTTCTGGCCCAGAAGACTACCTGCCAAAACTCGGCACCTTCAGCCGGGCCGACAAGAGCCATATCCAAGTTTATCACACCGACCTCCGCGGAGAGAGTTTCTGCATCGGCCAAAATCAACGTGTCTATGTCACAAGCACACTTCGGCAGACCTATAACGACTCACCGTTGGGAGTGGAGCTGATCAAGGCAGGTCAACCCAGGGATAGCATGTTTGCTTCAGCCGGTCGTCCACTCCCCTACGGTGGAGCACCTGCAGCACTGACTCTCTCTCCAGATCAGACGCAGTTGTATGCGGTGGATTCTGCTTCCAACCACCTGTGGTCGTTCAGACTTGATGCCAGCGGTAAGCCTTCCAATGGACAGATATATCATCTCTTAGACGAAGACTGGAATGGACGCACCGAGAAAGGTGGGCTCTGCGTAGATACCAACGGCTGGCTCTACGTGGCGACTTCGCTTGGCATCCAAGTGCTCGACCAAGCGGGTCGTGTGAACTTCATCATCCCCACACCCAAAGCTGCTCTGGACGTTTGCTTCGGTGGCAAGGATCTCAGCGAGTTGTTCATTGCGTGTGGAGACACGATCTACAAGCGTGCCACGAAGGCCAAGGGGGTGGTGAGCGGGCAGCAGGCGCCGATCAAGCCGCCGGCACCGAAGCTGTGAGGTGGTCGAAATTCCAGCCAGCAGCGCATTTTTGGCAAATGCGTCTGCATTTTCACTTTTCCTGTCCGGTTCCCTGCCCTGGGGCGGGATGCTCTTCCCGAAAGGTTGCGTGGCTCCGCCCGTAATCTCCGCCCCCCGACCTGAATTCATGAAACCCAGCCTCGTCTCCTTCCTCGCTGCCCTGGCGCTTGCCGCTCCGGCCTCCGCGCAGCTCGAACTCAAAACTGGCGATTCGATTGCCATCCTCGGCAACGGTGTGGCCGACCGCTCCCAGCACTATGGATGGCTGGAGGGAATGATCGTGGCAGCGAACCCGGAGAAAGACCTGACTTTCCGCAACCTGGCCTTTGCGGGTGATGAGGTGCAGACCTGGCATCGCGTGGATGACTTCGGCAGCCGCAACGAGTGGCTGGCGAAGGTGAAGGCGGATGTGATCTTTGCCTTTTACGGCTACAACGAGTCCTTCAAGGGCTATGAAGGCATCGAGACCTTCAAGAAGAACCTGGCGCAGTTCATCGAGGACACGAAGAAGCAGAACTACAGTGGCAAGGGCAATCCCCGCATCGTGCTGTTTTCGCCGATCGCGCTGGAGAAGCTGGAGAACCCGAGCCTGCCGCCTGTCACTGACAAGAACACGAACATCCAGAACTACACCGCCGCCATGAACGAGGTGGCCACGGCCGCGGGCGTGACCTTGGTGAACCTGTATGAACCGACGCTGAAGGCCTATGAGGCAGCCAAGGAACCGCTGACGCTGAACGGCTTGATGCAAAATTCGCCGGGTGACAAAGCCATCGCGGCGGCAGCCTTCAAGGCACTGACGGGCAAGGATGCGCCGGAGGTGAGCGACAAGCTCCGCCAAGCCATCCTGAGCAAGAACTGGGAGTGGCATCAGCGCTACCGCACGGTGGACGGCTACAATGTGTATGGCGGCCGCAGCGGGCTGGCTTATGCGGCGAACATCGGCGGCTTCAAGCAGAACGAGAAGAACCCTGAGAAGCCGTATGTCTCCAACTACCAGACGATGAAGCAGGAGATGACTCAGCGTGATGTGAAGACCGCGAACCGCGACCTGCGCGTGCAGGCGATCGCCAAAGGTGGTGATCTGGAAGTGAAGGACGACAACCTGCCGGCGGTGGATCCCGTGGGTTCGAACATGCCAGACCCGAAGTCGGGCAAGGAGTTTAACAAAGTGCCGATGACCGGCATGACCTTCACCGAAGATGGTTTGATCGCGATTCCAGATGCGAAGGCATCGATGAAGGACATCCAGGTCGAAAAGGGGCTGAAGCTCACTCTGTTTGCCGATGAGAAGATGTTCCCCGAGCTGGTGAACCCGGTGGCGATGCAGTGGGACACGAAGGGCCGCCTGTGGGTCAGCGCCTGGCTGAACTACCCTGAGCGCACGCCGACCAGCAAGAAGGGCGACAGCCTGCTGATCTTTGAAGACACGAACAACGATGGTGTGGCTGACAAGATGACGGAGTTTGCCGATGATCTGAACTGCCCCACGGGCTTCCAGATTTACAAGGATGGCGTGATCGTGATGCAGAGCCCAAGCTTGGTGTACATCGCTGACACTGACGGCGATGGCAAAGGTGACAAGCGCGAGCGCATCCTCACCGGTCTATGCGCGGCTGATTCACACCATGAGACGTGCTACCTGAGCTATGACAATGGCGGTGCGATCTACCCAAGCGATGGTGTGTTCCATCGCTCGCAGGTCGAGACGCTCTATGGAGCCGTGCGCAACACGAATGGCGCGATCTATCGCTATGATCTGAACCGCCAGAAGCTGGAGCGCTTCACCACGGATGCCTGCGTGAACCCGCATGGCAAGATCTGGGATCGCTGGGGCAATGCCTACTTCACCGATGCAACGGGCAATGTGAACACGTTTGCGGAGGCCTCCTCCAGCTACCTGCCGATCGAAGGTGGTGGCAGCGCGAAGATGAAGGAATTCTGGGTGCGCCCTGCGCGCCCGAGCCCGGGGAACATGATCATCAGCAGCCGTCATTTTCCTGACGACTGGCAGAACAATTTCCTCAACACGAACGTCATCAGCTTCCAGGGCATCTGGCGTGTGCCGCTCAGCCAGGATGGCGCTGGCATGAAGGGTGAAGTGAGCAACGAAATGGTGAAGGCTGATCCTGCGGTCTATCCAACTTTCCGACCATCCTGCATCAGCGTGGGCCTGGATGGCGCGATGTATTTCTGCGACTGGTCGAACGCCACGATCGGCCACATGCAGCACCACCTGCGTGACCCGAACCGTGACCACAAGCACGGCCGCATTTACAAGCTGACCTATGAGGGCCGCGAGCTGCTGAAGCCGAAGAAGATCGCGGGAGAGAGCATCGCCAATCTTCTGGAGCTGCTGAAGGAGTGGGAGGACATCACCCGCCAGCTTGCCAAGGTGGAACTGGCCAAGCATGACCGCAAGGAAGTGGCCGCTGCCACCAAGAAGTGGGCCGCGAACCTCGACAAGAATGACAAGGAGTATGAGCATCATCTCCTGGAAGCCTTGTGGGTGCACCAGTGGGTGGATGTGGTGGATGAGGATCTGCTGAAGCAGGTGCTGAAGTCCCCTGAACCACGTGCCCGTGCCGCTGCCACGCGCGTGCTCTGCTACTGGCGTGACAATGTGCCGGACGCACTCACTCTGCTGAAGAGCTCCGTGAATGATGACGACATGCGTGTGCGCATGCATGCCGTGCGCGCGCTGAGCTTTTACCAGCCGACGGACAAGGCGCAGCAGGCTCTGGAGATCTCCTATGATGTGCTGAAGCACCCAAGCGACTACTACATCGACCATGTCTTCTCCGAGGCTCGCAAGGGTCTGCAGTCTGTGATCAAGAGCAAGGTGCTGCCTCAGGATCCTGCGGCTCTGGCGGAGTTCATTTCCAAGAGCACTGACGGCGACCTGAACGGCCTGCCTGACATCGAGCCGGTGCTGATCGAGAAGCTCACCCGGCCAAAGCTGAGGGCCGATGTGCGCCTGAGCGCCATGGATGCGCTGGTGAAGCTGAAGGGCAATGACCGCCCCGTCGAGATCCTCAACATCCTGAAGCTGCTGGATGCCAGGGAAGGCAGTGGCAGCACGGCGGATGAGATCGGCAAGATGTTCCTCACGGACAAGCCGGGCATCATCACGCGCCATGGCCTAACCTTGAAAGCTCTCGCGAAGGAGGCGAAGACCGTGCAGGTGAAGCGCGCGGCTTTTGCAGCGCTCGTCTACGCGGCTCGCGGTCCAGATGAGATCTGGAAGGAAAACGCCAGCGATGGCGGCCAGCTCAACTACCTGGTGGAATCCATCGCCAACCTGCCCGCCAGCGAAGCCGCGCTGCGTGCGAAGTTCCAGCCACATCTCAGCGCCCTGCTTTCTGATGGCAAACTGAATGGAGGCCGTCTCCGTGCCGTGCTGACCGCGCTGCCTCTGACGGGGCCTGAGAATGCCGCCACGAACTTCAAGCTGGTGGCGCAGCACCTCATCGACGGCAAGGAGCGCAACACGGCCGCGAAAGCGCTGGTGAAGTTCCCGAAAGCCAGCTGGGATGCGTCCTTGGCCAAGCCTGTGACTGACAGCGTGCTGGCCTATGCGCAGACTGTGAAGCCTGCGGATCGCAGCCAGCCGGAGTATGTGGAAGTCATCGCCGCAGCGAAGGAGATGGCCGCGCTGCAGGGTGATGCTGGCAAGGCGGTGCTGGATCAGATCCGCGCCGTGAGTGTGGATGTCTTTGTGGTGCACACGGTGCACGAGCAGCTTCGTTTTGATGCCACGAAGATCGAGGTGAAGGCTGGCAAGAACTTCGAGGTGATCTTTGAGAACGACGACGGCATGCCGCACAACTTTGTGATCGTGCCACCGGGCAAGCATCTTGAGATTGGCAATGCCGCCATGACCATGACGCCGGACAAGCTGGACAAACAGGGCCGCGCCTTCATGCCTGCAGCCTTCGAGAAGGAGATCATCGCCGCGACGAAGCTGCTCGAGCCTGGTCAGAGGGAGACGCTGAAGCTCAAGGCTCCTGGGCAGCCCGGTGAGTATGAGTTTGTCTGCACCTTCCCCGGCCATGCACTGATCATGTGGGGGACGCTGAGTGTGACGAAGTGACGCTCGTCATGCTTTTTCGCCGCATCACCGGAATGTTGTGCCTCGCCATGGCCATGCTCAGCCTCGCGGTTGGCCTCTTTCCGGGCGGCGAGCTGATGGCTTTCAATCCCTTCACTTTTGGGTTTTTGATCCTGGGATTGATGCTGGTGGTGTTTGCGTTGGTGTTGTTGAGGCCGGGGTGAGGCAGTTTGCTTTCTCTACGAACGCGCTTGATTGGCCAAACTACTCCTTCCGATGAATAACCTCGCTGACGCTTTGGTCTATGCAGTCGCCTATATCAATCTTGCCCCAGGAGATGATGATTGCGGTGCGCTGGAGTCTATCATGGGTTTCTTGCATGGGGCGACGCGCGATGAGTTGCAGGCGGTGCGAGAGGCTTTGGAGCGTGCTGTGAAAGCTGAGGAAGCATCTGGATCTCCCAGGCTGGATGTTTTGAATGCTTACAACGAGTTGAGAGACTCTTTGCAGAGTGAATGATAAGGATAGGCGTGACGTAGAAAATCTTGGCTGATGCGAAGGTGGCGCGTGCGCGCTAGCGGTGTCGACGACGCACGGTGGCCCGTGCGTCTCTGCCACCGCACTCCGGGACGCTTCGCGACTTCGACGCCTAACAAAAAGAGGAGCACTGATGTGCTCCTCTTTTGCAGATCGAGTTTCTCTTGATTGGATCAACCGAAGAGGGCTGTGACGGGCTTGCCTTTGTCGGTGACGGTGAAGGGGCGCTTCGAGGGGGAGTAGAGGACCGCATCAAGCGGGAGGCCGAGCGCGTAACCCACCGTAGCGTTGAGATCAGGGACGTTGACGGCGTTCTCAGCCACCTTGTGACCCATTTCATCCGTGGCGCCGTAGACCTGGCCGCCGCGGATGCCGCCACCGGCGAGGACGCAGCTGAAGCCGGCGGGATGGTGATCGCGTCCGTCGTTCTGATTGATCTCCGGCGTGCGGCCGAACTCGGTGGCAAGCACCACCATCGTCTCATTCAGCATGCCGCGGGAGTCGAGGTCCTGAAGCAGGGTGCTGAGGGCAGCATCGAGCTCATCGGTGAGCTCAGGCACGCGGGTGAAGTTGGCGTTGTGGGTGTCCCAGCTGCCGAAGGTGACTTCGACGAAGCGGACACCGTGCTCGACGAGGCGGCGTGCGAGGAGGCAGCCCTGGCCGAAGCGGTCGCGGCCATACTTGTCACGCAGTTTGTTATCCTCGGCATCGAGATCGAAGGCCTTGAGTTCCTCGCTCTTCATCATCTTGATGGCGTCGTCATACATGTCACTGTAGGCGCGCACGTTCTTGACGTTGTAGGTCTCGGCAAACTTGGCATCCAGGCCCTTCGCGACCTGCAGGCGGTTCATCATGCGGTCCTCGGTAAACCAGGCATTCGGGCGCACGTTGGCGATGCCGCTCTCCGGATCGTTGATCATGAGCGGGGCGAACTTGGCCTCAAAGAAGCCTGCGCCTGGATGGCGGCTGTCATTGCCGATCATGACGCTGCCGGGGAGTGTGGGATTGCCACGGCCCTGGAATTTCTCAAGCCAGGCGCCCATGGAGGGGTGCTTGATGCTGCTGCGCTGGGTGTAGCTGGTGTGCTGATAGTACTGGCCCTGCTCATGCGCGCCCTGGGTGGAGGTCATGCCGCGAACGATGGCGATCTTGTTCGCCTGACGGGCCATGAGAGGGAGGTTTTCGCTGAGGCGGATGCCATCGACATTGGTGTTGATGGTCTTCGTGAGGCCCATGACCTCGGCGTTGTCCGGCTTTGGATCCCAGGTGTCCAGATGGCTCATGCCGCCGGTCATGTAGAGGTAGATCACATTACGTGCCGTGGGCACCTGCTTCAGCGGGCTGGTGTTCTCACCCGGGATGGCCAAGGCCTTGCCGCCGCCGAGCTGGCTCAGGGCGGTGACGCCGAGGAAGGACTGCGCAGCCTTGGTGACAAAGACGCGGCGTGAGAGATCGTGAGAAAGGGCCATGGGGGGTGTGTGGTCGGCGCTGTTAACGAACGGTTTGGGGCCAGTTTTCACAAATCTTAACCACTCTGCCTCTCAGCCGGATTTTACATAGGCGAGGCCGATTGAAGCCATCGCCGCTCCGTGGCTCATTTGAACTCCAGATCCGGCGGGAAATTGCGGATGAGGTCGTCATCGGTGTAAGGGAGCTTGTCCGGGCCCTCGTAGATGAGCTGGAAGGCGCAGCCGCTGCTGGAAATGACATGCAGGTGAATGCCGGGGGCATCAGGCTTCGGGCGGAAGGTATTCGTGGCGAGGGCTGGGTGCTCTTTGGGCACGAGGGCGAGCTCCTTGCGGTTCTTGCCGGCGAGCTGCTCGCGGATCTCCTCCCAGGTGCCGCCATCAGGCAGGCTGCGCACGCTGGTCCAGTAGTCGATCAGCATCTGGCCCACGACCTGGGTCTGCTGCTCGGGGGTGAGGTCGGGTTTCAGAAGCTCGTTCAGCGGGCCGTCGGGCAAACCGGCGAGCGGATCAGGCTCGGGCAATCCGGCCTTCAGCACCGGATCGGAGGGATCGAGCTTGTAGCTCTGCTTGCCGAACAAACTTTGAATATCGGCCCACAGACCGCTGATGCCGCCGCCCTTGCCCATGATGAGGCCAAAGAGCACTGCCAGCAGCAGGGCGAGGCCGAAAAGGATGGGACGGAGGAAGCGCTTCATGCCGGGGAAAGCATCCGCACAGGAAACTGCGCGGAGCACATCACATCATGCAGGCTTCATGAAGCCGAGGTCCGCATCGAAGTTGATGATGTTCGGGAACACATCGCGGATCTGGGAGTCACTGAGGCCAAACCACTTCGCCATGGTGGCGGCGTATTGATCCACACTTGTGGTAGGGATCCAGTTGCCACGACCGGTGTTCAGCGGATGGCCAGCAAGATTGATGTCAGGATCTGGGAAGGAGCCGTAGACCTTCTGGCCGACCAAGTCGCCGCCCATAACGATATGGTGAGAGCCCCAGCCATGGTCAGAACCACGGCCGTTGGAGTCATAGGTGCGGTTGAAATCGCTGGCGGTGAAGCTCGTCACGGAATTGCCCATGCCGATGGTTTCAAGACCGTCCTGGAAGCCTTTCATGGCAGCACTGACTCCGCCGAGCAGGTTCGCATGATCGTCAAGCTGCGGGCCGTGGGTATCAAAGCCGCCGGTGGCCACAAAGAAGATCTGGCGCGTGATGCCGAGAGGCCCCTGGGCCTGGATCATCTTCGCCACCGTACGCAATTGCTCGCCCAGGCCCGAGTTCGGGATCGTGGGGAAATTGGAAGTGCCCGCCAGCGCCGCATTGATGGTGTCAGCCTCGATGATGGACTTGTTGGAGAGATCCGCGAAGGCATCCTCCATGAGGTTCGCATACTCGGCATTCAGCACATTGCGGAAGGCCGTGTAGCGCGTCACATCCTGCGAGCTGCTCCCCTGCCCCAGACGGAACACAGGCGTGCCTCCCGGACCTGGACGGAAGGGCAGCATGGTCTTGCCGACCTGGAAGAAGTTGTTGCCGTTCAGCGAGACGAGCATGGACACCGAGGTACGCTGCTGCGTGCCGACCAAAGCTTCCGCCATGCGCGCGCCCCAACCCGTCTGGTTGTAAGCCGCGTTCATCGTGCTGGCGGAGGTCTGCCACTGCATCTGCTGGTCGCTATGGGAGAAAAGGTTCTCCGGAATCGCTGGGGTACGGTTGCGGTAGTCGTTCATCGTCGCCGGAGCGATGAGCGTGCCCACATTGGTGATCAGCGCGGCCTTGCCGACATTGTAGAGATCACGAATGCCCGTCATGCGCGGATGGATGCCGAGCTGGAGGCCATTGTCGTTCAGTGTGTTCAGCGCCAGGATCTGGTTCTGCGGAATGGTCAGCACGGAGCGCGCCGCCGCATACTTCGCATGCGCGCTGCTTTCACGTGGCATCACCTCGTTGTTGGCATCATTGCCGCCGTAAAGGAACACGCAGACGATGGCCTTGTAAGGCGTGCCGGGTGCCAGCACATCCGCCGCCTGCGCATTCATATGGCGCAGCGTGAGGATGGTGTTCAGCAGGCAGGTCGTGGACATCGCCGAGCAGGCACTGCCGCCCAGGAAATTCCGGCGGGTGAGCAGAGTGGGCATTTCAGGGGCGTTCATGAGAATCAAGAAAAGGTCTAACCACGAATGAACAAAAGGATTATCTCTCCATCGCAAACTCAGGCGATGCAGTGAGAAGCTGGAGCATGACCCGGATACCCGTGCTCGAGTTCGTGGGATAAGTTGTGTGGATGCTGAGCAACGAAGCGCGCAGGCTGGCGGACATCGGCCGGCCGAGGAAGAGGGTCTCGATCTTCGTCATCAGCGCCTCTGGAGTGCTCCAGAGGCTGGTGAGCGGAGCGAGGTCCAGCGTGATACGGCTGCTGGCATTGGTGTAGAAGCCGTTGCTCACACCTTCAAAGAAGTAGTTCGCGGTGTCCGTGACGGTGAGCTCAGTGGTGATCTCAAACTCCGGCGAGACAAAGCCCGCATCCAGCACGGGGCCGGGCGGCGAGTAGTCGGGATGGAAGAAGTTAAACACCGTGGGTGCCTGCATGGGCCACTGGCCGATCTCATCGATGGCATTCCACATGAAGTAGCGGCCCAGCTGCGGCGGGTTGCTGCTCGGTGCCTTGCCAAAGGCGCGCATCACACGGGCCAGACGTATCATCGGCTCGCTCATCTTGCCGGAGGCCGGAGTGGCACCGATGGTGCGCGCTTCCGTGTCCAGCAGGATGGCTTTCACAACCGCGCACAGATCACCGCGCACACCTTTGCCATTGTCATCCCACACCTTGGAGACACGGAAGACATAAGCCGGGCTCGGATTGCTGGAGACCAGACGCTGGATGAGCAGTTTGGAGAGGAAAGGACCCACGTTTGGATGCGCGGCGAACACGTCCATGCAGCGGCGGATGTCCTGGATGGCGGTCTGTCCGGCTGGCACCGTGGCACCGCCGACGATCACTTTCTGGCCGCGGTCATGATATTCCTCAAAGGACATCATGGCGTTGATCTCATCCGGCCAGCTCGTCCAGGTGAAGCTGCGGGAGTTCGCATAAGTCCAGCCCGTGAAGGCGCGGGCCAGCTCGCGGATCTCATCCTGACCATAGGTCGGGATCGTGTCGCCAGCACTGTCACGCTTGAAGGTGCCGTCCTTGTTCAGATGCGTGAGGCCGATGCTGAAGAGCTGCATGATCTCACGCGCATAGTTTTCATCCGGCTTCGTCTTCGTGCTGCGCACCATGGTGAGCCAGGTGCCCATGATCGGGTTCAGCGTGATTTCCTCGATCAACTGACGGTAGTTGCGACCTGGGGCCACGGACTTCACCAGCAAGTCATAGTAGTTCGTGCAACCGCGTGGGTAGTTGCGCAGCGCCGAACCAGATCTGTCGGAAATCACCAGGATCTCGCTCAAGGCAAGAGCGACTCGTTGACGAAGCTGATCAGGCGAAGTCATCGCCAGTGTCCACCAGCTGTAGAGACGGTCTTCAGTATTGAGCGGCGTGCTTGTGGTGGGCATCACCGCCCCAGGAAGGCCCAGTGTGTTCGCCATCTTCGAGAGATCCAGCAGCTTCTGCTGCGCGCCTTCAAAGAGAGCCATGCGATCCACATGATCCAGGTGGCTGCTCACCGGCATGGCCAGTTGCTCATCGATCCACTTCGAGAAGCCCATCTGCTTCACCTTCGCGATTTCGGTTTCACTCGGACCAAAGGTGGCCTGCTTGAGGAAGCGCGCAGCTTCAATGTCCGTGATCGTGACAGGCTGTGTCCAGGCGGTGGTCGAATGCGCAGCACTGGTATCAGCAGGATAGGTTGGGTTTGTGTTCGCAGCCACCGCCACGGTCACACGCCGTGTGGCAACCACACTCTGGTTGCCGGATTTGTCCGTGACGACATAACGCAGGATGTAGGTGCCAGGCGTGGAGGGATTCACCGTGCCCTCGACACGCACTGAGCCGGAGACATCACCATCGATGCCATCCAGCGCGCTGAAGCCTGGATCGGTAAACACACCGCCGACATTGATGGTGACGTCATTGCCGCCAGTAAGAGTGACCACCGGAGGCGCTTTGTCCGCCAGTTGGAACGGAGAAAGGAAGGCGCCATCGATCACCTCAAACGAGGTCTTGCCAGGAGTGAGCCAGGCGAGCGCAAGGTGATCCCGCCAGCCACTCTCCTTGTAACGAATCTCAATGTAGTAGCTCTGGCCCTTCGTCAGCGAAACAGGGCGTGAGAGCTGGTAGTCCGGGAACTTGCGCCACTCATAGAAGTCCACGGCCGCAGGCACGAAGCAGAGCAGTTCCTTCTTATCAGGTGTGCGGTCGGTGCTGAGGTAGACCTCGCTCCACTCATCGGAAGCCAGATTGAAGCGATACACACCCGTCACCGGGGCATGCACATAGCCACGGATCAGAGTTCCGTAGTTGTCACCCACGTTGGAAGGGATCTCCGTGCTGCGGAGCTGATAGCGCTCATCAGGACTGTTCGGGAACTTGGCGTTTTTGGTTAGGTCGGTGACCCAGCTTCCGGTGATGTTCTTGAAAACTTCCGCGAGGATGGTGCCCGTGCCAGCCGCCAGTGCCGGGGAGATCGTCACGCTGGTGGTGGCCGAGCGGGAGTTCTTGCCATCGGTGGCAGCGAGCTGGATCTGATAAGTGCCAGCCGCAGGGAACTCCACACCGGAGGTGATGGATGTCGGCGCATCAAAGATCGCGCCGGCAGGGCCGCTCACCACGGTCCAGCGATAAGCCAGCGCCTGCGGTCCGGGAATATAGTCCATCGCGGTACCGTGCACGGTGTAGCGTGCCTTCGGCCAGTAGCCAGTTTGAGGATCACCGGCGCGCACGCTCATCTCGGCGTCGAAGACCTCCGCTGTCACGCCATCTGGCGGACTCAGCAGCACCCCTGGGATGATCTGAGCCTGCGCATCTGTCTGCGAGGCAAGGCGGTAAGCGACTCCGAGGTAGTCATCTCCATTGCCTTCCTTGTGCAGCACCTGGACGTAGTAGCGCTTGCCTGGGACCAGGTGAATGGAAGCCGACTTCTGATTCACATTCGCACTCCAGTAATAGCGGCCTGTGGCCGAAGGTGCATAACAAATTTTAGTGGCACCTGCGGTAGCCTCGCCTGTGGAGTTCAGCCAGAGCTCGCTCTGATCATCACTGGCGATGAGGAAGACATAATCACCCTCGATCGGCACCTGCAGGAAGCCACTCAGACGCTGGCCGTAGTAGTCGCCCCAGTTCGTGGGCGTCTCCAGGTTCTGCATGATGTCACGAAAGCTCGGCTTGTTCTCTTTATAGGCCGTGGCGTTGGTGAGATCCGTGATGTAGTAGCCGCCGAGATTCGTCCAGACTTCACGCAGCAGGCCGCCTGCTTTCGGAGCCAGCGGATTCTGCACGGTCACCAGCAAGGAGTCCGTGGCCGTGTTCACGCCGTCCGTGGTGGTCATCTTGATCTCATAGACACCGGGACCCGTGAACTTGGCGATCGCCACGGGGCTGGTGGCATTGTCAAAGCTCACCTTCGTCGAGGTGCTGCTCCATTTATAGGTCAATGCCTGCGGGCCTTGATTCAAATCATACACCAGCGCGGCAATGGCGATCTGACTTTGCGGCCAGAGCAGCGTGCGGTCGCTGCCCAGCGCCACGGTGATCTCAGGATTGAAGACCGGCGCGGCATGATCAGGTGTGAGGAATCCACGGGACACAGGCTCGCGCCCGTTGGTGGCAAGGCCGCTCATCGCGAGCGAGACGTGATCGTTGCCATCACGCTCTTTGTGCAGGATCTGGATGGGATACGCCACGTTTGCCTGAAGCTCCACCTCAGCGGATTTTTGCTCCGGATGATCATCATACATGCGCGGCTGATGGCCTTCATGGTCCAGGAAGGCGATGCGGCGCAGACCGAGGCTGTCCTTGAGATCAATCTGGAAGTCAGAAGCGTGGTCAGAGGCGATCCAGAAGGTGTAGCGCCCGGCAGTCGGCACCGTGAGGAAGCCCTTCAAACGCTGGCCATAGTAGTCAGCCCAGTTGCGCGGAGGCTCGGCGCCGGGGATGAGGTCTTCAAAATGCGGATAGGCGAGCTGTGGATCATAGGTCGTCAGGTCCGGGAGAGTGCCGCCTTCCACATCCAGCCACACGGAGCGCGTCAGCGAGCCCGTGTTCGGTGAGAAAGCCTTGTTCACGGTGATCGTCACCGTGTCCTTGCTGATGTGCGTGCCTTCTGTGATCGTCAGCTCGAAAACATAGGTGCCGATGGCAGAGAGAACCGCATCACTGGTTAGGGCATTCGGAGTCAGGAGGGTGGACTTCGGGCCTGAGAGCTGCTTCCAGGAAGGCACGTTCGCGGCGGAGCTGCTGCGGACCTGGATGACCTTGCCCGTGAGCTGCACGCGGTCATGCGGCCACCAGTAGGTGCGGTCACGACCTGCGGCAGCATAGAAGGCCATGTCCTTGTCAAAGGCTGGCACCTTCTGGCTCGGCTCCACGAAGCTGCCCTCGATGACCTTCGGCAGTTTGTCGCCCTCGCAGGCCCAGGCCACGGCGAAGTGATCACTGTTCCAGATCTCACGATGCACGAGCTCGATGAAGTAACGACCACCGGGCTTCAAGGCCACCGGGGCGGAGGTCTGCGTGGCATCACGTGTCCATTCTTCCACACCCGTCGTGCGGGTGGTGTTGCAAACCTTGCGCAGATTGGCCGGATTCGTGTCCGTGCTGATGGAGAACTCGGCCTCTTCATCGCCAGACACATAGAAGACGTAGTTCACATCTGCGGCACCGCCTGCAGGCACATTCAGGATGCCCGTGACGCGTGTGAGATACTTGTCCGCCCAGCTCGTGTTCTGGCGCAGATCCGGGATGGTATCGACGATATCAGGCGTGTTCGGGAAAGCCGGGTCTGCCTTGGCCAGCGCCAGTGTGGCGTAGTTCTTGTCCCACCAGATCTGGCGAGTCAGAGAGCCCACGTTCGCATTGATCGGATTCACCACTTTCACGGTGATGTCATCCGTGCTGGTGTTGTTCGTCGTGGTCACCGCATAGCGCAGCACATAGGTGCCCACTTTGGGAAAGGTCACCAAGGACTGTGCCTTGTCTGCAGCGGAGAAGAGCGCCGCGCCAGGACCGCTGACCATCGTCCAAAGACGTGCCGGAGTATCACTGCCGGAATTTCTACGCGACTCATAGGCGCTGAGGTTCAGCGTGTTGCGCGGCCAGTAGATCGTGGCATCACGACCTGCGAAGAGATAGAAGTCCTGCGTCAGCTTAAACTCCTGTGCGGCGGCCACGGCAGCAGCAAGATCGGCCGGAGGCGCCAGGAACTCGGTGCTGATCTCGCTCATGTAATCCTGACCCGGCTGCTGCCACATGACGGTGCAGTGATCCGTGCCCCAGTCTTCCTTGTGCAGGATCTCAAAAGCATACTTCTGGCCGGCGGTGAGATTGACCATCACGCTGGCTTGCGTCGCTTGATCGGAGAAGTTTCCCACGACCACGGACTTGTTCAGCGAGGTCAGCAGTTGCAGGTTCGCCGGAGAGGAGTTCGTGCTCAGGCGGAACTCAGCCGTTTCATTCGCCGCCATGAAGAAGCGATAGCTGCCCGTGACTGGCACCAGCAGAAGACCGCGGACGCGCTCGCCATACTGATCCGCGATGGAGGTCGTGGAAGTCAGGGAGGTCACCATGCGATGCGCCATGGGGTGCTTCGGATAGTGCGTGCTGTTTGTCAGGCCGGTCAGTGCCGTGCCGCTAATGCCGAACCAATATTCTGTCAAAGCCTTGCCTGCATCCGCAGCCAGCGGGGGTGAGATGGTCACCGTCAGATCATCCGAGCCTGTGTTGCTGCCCACGGTGCCGGTCGCGCGGAACACATAGGTCCCAGTGCCGGGGAGCGTGATCTGCGTGGAGGCCAGCGTGGGAGCTGCAATGGTGGCCGTCTTGCCGCTGACCTGCGTCCACTTGACGGAGGGCGTCACATTGCCGTCGGCCACATTCAGCGCCTGCGCCATGGCCTGCACCGTGTAGTTCGGCGCATATTGGACCTGGGTTTTGCCAGCCTCGACCACGATGCCAGTTGGCGCGGTGGCAGGGACTTCAAAGGGAGTCAGGTTTGCCCCAGGGATGACCACGGGCGGACCGGCAGGCGAGGTGGCCCAGGCCACGGCGAGATGGTCGCCGCC
Organism: Prosthecobacter gellanilyticus; assembly: GCF_007992435.1. Taxonomy (GTDB): domain Bacteria; phylum Verrucomicrobiota; class Verrucomicrobiia; order Verrucomicrobiales; family Verrucomicrobiaceae; genus Prosthecobacter; species Prosthecobacter gellanilyticus. The sequence continues at coordinate 147,528 of NZ_BKAG01000016.1, forward strand.
ATACCCTTCCTTCGCCTGCGCTTCTATATAATAGCGCTGTCCGGCCACGAGGGCGATCTCCGCCGACTTTTGAGAGGCATACTTCGTCCACTGCTGGGGATTCGTGGCGTTTGCAGACGAACCAATTTTAACTTTGTTGGCCGGAGAATCGGTCGTGCTCAGCCACAGCTCGAAACCGTCATCACCACTGACCCAGAAGGTGTAGTTGCCCGAGGTCGTCGGAGTCAGGAAGGCCCGCATGCGCACGCCATAGCGCTCCGCCCAGTTCACCGGAGCCACGAAATTCGCATCCACCACGCGCAGCACGGGACTGGTAGGATAGTTCTCCGAAAGGGTCAGGTCCGCGATCGCGCCGCCCTCCAAATTGGTCCAGACCTCGCGCAGTACGCCAGAGGTCTGGGCCTGGGAAGCCGTCGCGAGCGTCATCAAAACGCCGCCAAGGAGAGAGAGAGGCTTGTTCATGCCGGAAGTTAAATGCAGCAAATTGTAATATAATTTTTAGAAAACGAGAAGGATAATGTCATCCTTTTTCGTCACAACTTCGGCTCTCTTAATGACATACAACTGTCAGCCATCGATAAACAATAAGTAATAAAGTCGTAAGGTCAGACCCGACCCTATTTTGGAATTTATCATCACAAACCGCGTCGCAGCCCCCGCCGGGATGAAGGATGAGATCACAGAACTGCACTTTCCCCTACCCGTGGCGAGGTGGGTCTGCTACAAAACCGGACTTTTCTCGCATGACTCGGACTCGGTGGTTGATCGCAGGGCTCTGGCTGCTGGCCTTTTGGCTGGCGGCGGCCCTGGTCGTCGCGCCGAAGCTGCAGAGAGATCTGGAGGCGGCGGCTCATGCGGCCACCCGGGATCTGCCCACCGGCTATCAGGCGCCTGAGGTCAGGGTGGCTGGCCTGGAGGCGACCGTCAGCGGCCGGGTGCGCCAGCACGCGCAACGGGCGGAGATTCTGGCCACAGTGAAGGAGAAGGTCCGCGCCGAAGGTCCGCTGGGGGGTGACCTGAATCCCATCCAAAAGGTCCATGATGCCCTCGAAGTAGTCCCCTACCCTCCCGGCTGGCTCATGATCGCCGCGAATGGAACCCGCGGGCAATTGCTGGGTGAGGCGGCCACCGAATACGAGGCCCGGGATCTGGGCACCCTGCTCGGTCAGAAGTGGAGTGAGAAGGGCGGGTATCTGGACAATCGCATCAAGCCCAACCCCGGGCTCTACGACGAGTCTCTGACCGCACAGACGACCACCCTGGCCCGCCTGCCCCTGCCCCGCACGGATGTGAGCGGAGACAGCGCGCAGATCCAGCTGGCCCGCATCGGCGGTGACTGGCAGCGCTTGGTGCTGGATGCGAAGGACGAAAGCTTGCGAGAAAAAGTCATCGCGATGGGGATCGAACCTTCTGACTGGGAGAAGTCCATCCAGCCTGCCCTGCAAAACGTGCGGAACTACCAGTCGAACCAACGAGCGATAGCAGCCGAGGCGGAGCGCCAGGCCAAGCTGCCGCCGCCGCATCTCTTCCTCGCGGCCCGTGACAAGCGTCTGCTCGTCCGTGGCGAGGTGGCCACACTGGCACTCAAGCGCGAGCTGCTGAATGCGCTCATCGATGTCTTTCCCGAATGGCGGGTGCTGGATGATGTGCGCGTGAATGCGCAGCGCCGCGCCGTGGCGGACTTTGGTCCCATCAGCGAGGCACTGCTGCCCTCCGAGACGAACGAGGACCTGCGGCTTGCAGGCAAATCACTCGTTCTCGGCCTGCCAGGAGCGGCTTGGAAAAAAGTGGACTTTGAAGTCGGGGGAGAAGCGCAGCCCTGGAAGGACCTGCTGCCCAAAGACCTGCCACCCGCGATGCTCCAGGATGACAGCCGCATGGTGGTGGAATGGCTGCAAGGCAGCGCCAAAGGCATCCCCAAACTGCCTGTCAGGCTCCAGCCGAGCTTCATCACGCTCACCTTGCTCCCTGACAAAGTCATCCTCGCCGGACAACTCGCTGAAGAGCCTGCACGGACGCAGATCATCGAAAGCGCGCGCCAGAAGTATGCTGGCCGGGCCGTGGTGATGGCGGAGTCCCTGCTGGCCCGCGGCACCTGTGAGCCCAGCGGCGACCTACAGCAGACTTTGCGCAGCTTTCCTGATCTGCCTGAGATGGGCAGCCAGGGCGTGATCGCCTTCAGCAGGCCGGGGCAGGCCTGGAAAAGCATCCCCGCGAGCGAGAAGCTGCTGGAGCCTGGCGCCGTGGCTGCCAGCGGCTTGCTGCCGCAGGAGTTTCCAGCAGCGATGGCGGAGGACACCTTCCTGGACGGATTCGATCACCTGCGCCACCACTGGAAGAGCCTGACGACTGCCCCCCCACCGGCCCCGGCCACCCAGCCGCCTGAATCACGAACCGGGAACAGCAAACCCAATACTGCGAACTGAACCGATGGAAGGCTTTCTCTGGCTCGTCACCCAAATGACCCTGCTGCTCACCGGAGCCGCGGTGATATTCTTCTGGTTAGGCTGGCGCTGGCGCGCGCAGGATGCGCGGAAGCTGGAAACGGCGCTGAACACACGCATCGATGCCGAGACATCCACCGCACGCTCGGCCCAGGAGGACCGGGACGCCGCACGCATGAAGGATCATCTGCATCTGGCCACGCAGACAAAGCTTGAATCCGATTTGCTGGAAGCCAACGATCATCGCCGCAATCTCGAGCGCGAGCTCATCCGCGTGCATGACGATCTGAAGATCGCCAAACGGGATGCGGATCAGCGCGCGGAGGATGCCACCACCGCGAAAGCAGAGCTGGTGCCCGTGCAAAACGAGGTCACCAAGCTATCCTCAGAACTCAGCCAGGCGCAGCGAGACAAGGCGCGCCTTGAGAAAGAGATCACCGAGCTTCGCGCGCGGCCTGTCGTGGTGGAAACGGCTCCAGTTCAAACGACGGTCGCTCCAACAACAGAGACCGAGGCATCCGAGCCTGCACCTGTCACCAAGCCGAAGCGAGCTCGCAAGACACCTGCCGAACCGAAGCCGAAAGCCCCCAAGGAGACGAAGAAGAGCAGCAAGGCTGTTGTCGATGCTCAAACCACCCTGGCCAGGCTGGAAACCGATCTCAACGCCAAACAAACATTGCTCAATGCCGTGAAGCAGGAGCAGGAGGAGTGGCAGCGCCGTGTGGCGACTTTGCGTGAGAAGGGCAAGGATCCCGCAGGACTCGGCCTGGCGCAGAAGAGCCTGGCGCGAGCCGAGTCAGATGTCAGCGTGGCCGCAAATGCCGTGGCGCATCTCCAGCATCAGCAGACGGCTCTGCGCCACAGCCTGGAGCAGGCGGCCACCATCACCCAGGACGATGACCTGACGCAGATCAAAGGCATCAAGGCCGTGCTCAAGGATCAGCTTCACGTCTTCGGCGTGCGCAGCTTTCAACAGATCGCGGCGTGGTCCGATGACGATGTGGAGGCTTTCAGCGAGCTTCTGGCCTTCAAAGACCGTGCAAAACGCGATGAATGGGTGAAGCAAGCCCAGGAGCTGATTTCGAAGGCACCCGGACAGACAAATTCCTGACAAGGCGCGCCGCTTTTCGGTGCTTCAGGTTTCGATTTGTCATTCCATCGCACCCCACCCTTGCGAGTCGGTAATCACAGCCTAGTCTCGACCTCGTGATCGCCATTGCCACGGCCAGTCAAAAAGGAGGAGTCGGCAAAACCACCCTCTGCATCAACCTTTCCTATTCCCTCGCCAAGCGCGGGTGGTCGACGCTGCTTGTCGACACCGACCCGCAAGGCGGTGTGGGCCTTTCCCTGGCACGCTCGACCCGGTCGAAGCTGGGGTTTTATGATTTCCTCTGCGGAGCGGAGCGTGACCTGAACCGTCTCGTGCTCGCCACGCGGCTTCCGGAACTGCAGATCCTGCCTGCGGGTCAGTATGATGCCGCAGCCCGGCGCGGCTGGGCTCCGCAGGATGTGCCGACTCGTCTCGCAGACCTGCTTCGCGCAGCGGAGCTCCGCGGAGTCGACTGCCTGATCATGGACACCGCCGCCGGTCTGAATGCCATGACCGAGTCCGTGGTGAAGGCCTGTGACCACGTCATCCTGCCGCAGCAGGCGGAGCCGCTGGCCGTGCGCAGCGTGCCGCACATGCTGGAGACGCTTTCCCGTTTCCGCAGTGAAGGCGCGGGCGTGAAGGTGGCGGGCATCCTCCTGACCATGGTCATGGGTGAGAGCAAGATCAGCCAGAAGGTGGTGAATGAACTGCGCACCCTGCTGCCGCCGGACATGATGTTCGAGCAGAACGTGCCACGCCTGAACTCCTTCCTCGAAGCCAGCGCCATGGGCGTGCCCGTGGCCCTTTTGAAACGCAACCCGCCTCCCGAGGCTCTGATTTTTGACCAGATCGCCGCTGAGATCGAGCAGCGCACCGGACTCGTCCAGGATCGCGAAGCCAGCCATTCCCATGCAAGTCTCCTGGATTGATGAAACCGACATGACGGCCCTGCTGGGACGTCTGCGAGATCCTGTGCCCTCCACCAAGGCAGACCAGGAGTTTGGCGATGCCGGCACACTCTTTGAGGAGCCTGCTGTCATCCAACCCGCTGCTGCGCCAGCTCCGCTGCCAGCGCCTGTGAGGGAAGAGGTCATGGAGACCAAGGCGGAAGCCCATCCTGATCTGGAAGACTTCCGTTCGCGCCTGCAGGCCATCCGCGAACGCGCGATGGGTGCGGGTCTGCTGCCACAGCCCGTGGCGCTGCCGCCTGAGGAGATCCATGATGAAGAGGACGAGCCTGAGGAGTATCATCCACCTGTAGTGGATGATACTCCTCAAGTCATCCCGCAGAGCACTGCCTGGCAGGCTTTTGAACCGCGCGGCAGCTCGGCCATGGAGCGGCTCGCAAGTTTCGCGGCTTGGGCCGAACCAAATCTTCGGGAAAGCGAGTTCTTCGTGATCGACGACCAGGGTGACATGCTCTGGGGAAGCTCCTCGCATCAGGAACTGGTGCTGACCATGGTGATGGCCTGGGTGGCGTCCTCCCGGATGAGCGCGGTGTTTGCCTTCAACCATGCGCCGCTGCTGCGCCGGGCCATGGCCAGTGGCGGGCATTTGCTCGCCATCCCCTGCCCCACCCGCCTTGGCCTTCTGCATCTGGCCGTCACCAGCGCGGAGCCGCTTTCTGACGATCATCTGCCGGAGCTTCGTCATGCGCTGATCGCGGCGATGGAAGCAGCCGAATGACACAAAAGCACCGGCTGTGAATCCATGTGAGTCTAAGAGCTTCTGATTTTTTTTCGTACCTGAATTATGTCCCCTCTCGATCTTCAGGTTAACGGTTACGCAGGAACTGATTTCAACCGCGACGGCCTCACCGCCGAAGCGCTCCATCATGCTTGTGAATGCCTTGTGGAGGACGGCTGTGACAGCATTCTGGCCACCTTCATCACGGACAGTATCGATGCGATGAGTGAGCGCATGAGCCGCCTGGTGGAACTGCGTGAGCAGGACAGCCTCGCGCAAAAGGTGATCGCCGGCATCCATATCGAAGGCCCCTTTACCAACCCCGAGAAGGGCTACGTGGGAGCGCACCCCCCGCAGCACGTCAAGCCAGCGACCCTGGAGGACGCCAAGCGCCTGCTGGACGCCGCCGGAGGCCTAACAAAAATCGTGACCCTGGCGCCGGAGTTCGACCAAAAATTTCACACCACGGAGTTCCTAGCCAACAATGGAGTCACCGTCTCCGCCGGGCATTGCAATCCGAGTCTGGAAGTCCTGCGCGCCTCCACCGAACATGGCCTGAGCATGTTCACCCATGTCGGCAATGGCTGCCCGATGACGATGCACCGTCATGACAACATCATCCAGCGCGCTTTGTCCCTGCGTGACAAACTCTGGCTCTGCTTCATCCCCGATGGTGTGCACATCGAGTTCTTCGCGCTGGTGAATTACCTCCGCACGGCCGGTCTGGAAAAGACCATCTTCGTCACCGACGCCATCTCAGCTTCCCGTCTCGGACCTGGCAAGTACACGCTCGCAGGCTGGGACATCGTGATCGGTGAAGATCTCGTGGCACGCAGCCCGGATGGCTCGCACTTCGTCGGCAGCACGGTCACCATTCCGCGCATCCTCACGAACGGCCAGCAACACCTCGGTCTGAGCAAGGCTGAGCTGCAGCTGCTGCTCGACACGAATCCCCGCAAGGCCGTCGGATTGACGTGAGTGGGAGACAGGTTAGCAGACGGTTTTACCACTAATGGACACTGATAAGCAC
>NZ_BKAG01000017.1 GCF_007992435.1 Prosthecobacter gellanilyticus
ATGCGGGATTATGAGCCTGACGAGCGGTTTTGTCGGATGAGGCCTGTCAGGCGGTAAAATCCATCGCCGCCTTTCTGAGCTTTGAGAAGGTTCTCCACTTTTCGGGCATCGGTCAGGCTCATGGGAGCGCTGGTCCAAACCAATTTCCACGGCCCACGATGTCGCGTCCACGTGGAGACGCCCGAGTTGTGATCTACAAGCCTCCTCTCAACATCATCCGATAGGCCGATGTAAAAGCGGCCTCCATCATTCTGAATGACATAGACGAAATACATGAACCTAGAAATGGCGAAGGCCGTGCATTGCTGCACGGCCTTCATTTGGTAGCGGGGACAGGATTTGAACCTGTGATCCCGCATGCGGGATTATGCGCCTGATGAGCGGACGTAGACAAAATACACGAAACTATAAATGGCGAAGGCCGTGCATTGCTGCACGGCCTTCATTTGGTAGCGGGGACAGGATTTGAACCTGTGACCTTCAGGTTATGAGCCTGACGAGCTACCGGGCTGCTCCACCCCGCGTTCTGTTGGACGGCTAAGGTGGAGGCTCTTGGGCCTATTGCAACCTCGAAAACCGGTTTCTTCGAGTCTTGTATCGGCATGGGCGGTCTATCTAGAATTCCTCGCATGAAAACCTTTCTGACTTTGCTCTGTGCTGCCGCCTTCACGGCCCAAGCTGTGACGACCGCGCCGCCGAACATTGTGCTGGTGATGGCGGATGACCAGGGGTGGGGCGACATGGCCTACAACGGGCATCCGAAAGTGAAGACACCGAACTTTGATGCGATGGCGAAGGCGGGCGTGCGCTTTGACCAGTTTCACTCGGCGGCGCCGGTGTGCTCGCCCACACGCGGCAGTGTGATGACGGGGCGCACGCCGAACCGCTACGGCACCTTCTCCTGGGGGCATCCCATCCGGCCGCAGGAGATCACGGTGGCGGAGGCGCTGAAGTCTGCGGGTTACCGCACCGGGCACTTTGGCAAATGGCACCTCGGGTCCGTGCAGAAAGACAGCCCCGTGAGCCCGGGTGCCTGCGGCTTTGATGAATGGGTGTCTGCGCCTAACTACTTTGATCTCGACCCCATCCTCAGTGTGAAGGGCAAGGCCACCCAATTCAAAGGCGACAGCTCGGATGTCACCGCTGAGGTGGCGGTCAACTTCATCCGCCAGTGCGCGAGGGACAAGCAGCCCTTCCTGGCGGTGGTGTGGTTTGGCTCGCCGCACAATCCACACAAGGCTCTGGAGTCTGACAAGGCAGCGTATGAAGGGCTGCCGAAAGCGGAGCAGAACTTCTATGGCGAGATCACCGCGATGGATCGTGCCTTTGGCAAGCTGCGCGAGGAACTGCGCAAGCTGGACATCGAGCAAGACACGGTGCTCTGGTACTGCAGTGACAATGGCGCGCTGCCGAAGATCGGCTCCACGGGTGGACGACGCGCCAACAAGGGCAGCATCTATGAAGGCGGTCTGGCGGTTCCAGCCCTGCTTGAGTGGCCTTCGCAGTTCAAGGAACCGAAGGTGATCTCCATCCCATGTGTGACTTCAGACATCCTGCCGACGGTGCTCGACATCGCGGATGTGACGCTGGAGAAGACGCCGCCGCTGGATGGTGTGAACCTGCTGCCGCTGCTCAAAGGCGAGGTGAAGAAGCGCGAGAAGCCGATCGGTTTCTGGGACATGGGAGTGAAAGGCATGGGTGCCTCTTCCGAGGTGTGGATGCGGGAGCTTCTGGCGGCGCAGGAACGTGGTGAGGAGCCGAATGATCCGCAGCGTCTGGCACCAGATGCCGGAAAGATCGGCAAGCCGGTATCACTCACCAAGTTTCCGGGTCACTCGGCGTGGCTGGACTGGCCGTGGAAGCTGCACCGCATCGAGGACAAGAAGACGGGTGATGTGGACTGGGAGCTGTATGATCTGAGCGCTGATCCTGATGAGAGCCGTGTGCTTTTTGCCGAGCAGCCCGAGCGTGTGCCGCAGATGCAGGAGGCTCTGGAAAACTGGCTGGAAAGTGTGGCGAAGAGTCTGAACGGGGAGGACTACAAGTGAGCCTGCCCGGAAGAGTTTCTCACATTCGTGTTTATTAGTGTCCATTCGTGGTTTCCCCTTCCCCGCTCACATGCGCTACGCTTTCTTCGACCTCGACCACACGCTCCTGCCCTTCGACACGCAGGCGCTGTTTTGCAATTATGTGCTGAAGCGGCATCCGTGGCGCATTGTGTTGCATCTTTGGTTCGTCCCATATGCGCTTGGAAGAGCGGTCGGGCTGGTGAGCACGGAGACGGCGAAGCGGGCCTTCCTTTCCTATCTCGCGGGCATGAAGCGGGCGCATCTGCGCAAGCTGGCGCGCGACTTTGCGCATGACTGTGTGGACACGTGGATCTATCCGGAGCTGCGCGCGGAGATCCTGCGGCACAAGCATCAGCACCGGAAGCTGGTGCTGAACACGGCCAGCCCGGACTTTTATGCGGACCAGATCGCCGAGGTGCTGGGCTTTGATCACTGCATCGCCACGCAGATCAAGATCGGCGAGGAGGTGCCGCTGCGCCCGGCGATTCCCGGAGGCAATAACAAGCGTGAGGCGAAGATCACGGCGATGAAACTGCGCCTGCCCGGTGTAGCTGGCATGAATGACGAGGAGCGCTTTCACTGCTGGTCGTATAGCGACAGCTCCGCGGACATTCCGCTGCTGGAGTTTGTGGGCAATCGTGTGCTGGTGCATCCGAGCAACAAGCTGCGCGCGCATTTCCCCGGCCATGACGTGACGGTGCTCACACCGCCGCGGCCTTACTGGGGTGCGGTCGGGAATATTTTTGCGATGGTCCGGCAGATCCTGGGTGTGCATCGCGAGCGTGGGCCGGGTTAAATGCCCCAGCCTTCGCGATAAGAAGCACGCTTCCAGAGCTTCTCGCCTTCGGGATTGTCGATGAGCTTGCCGGTCTTCGGGTCACAGCGCACGACGGTGTTGGTGCGGTAGGCGATGTTTCCGAGGTGGCACATCATGGTGCTCTTCTGGCCTTCTTCGATGGGGCTGTTGAGCTGGGCCTTGCCACGGATGGCATTGAGGAAGTTACCGAAATGCGCGGGATCACCACCACCGGCGCCTTTGGTCTTGCTGATCTCGGCGCCTTTCGGATCGTAGAGGGTGTAGGAGTCGCGGGCGATGGCCATGGTGCCGTTGTCGCCATAGAACATGACTTCGCCGATGGGCTTCTCGGCGGCGCGAGCATGGCTGGAGCTCTGGATCCACTCGCAGCCTGCATGACCGAAATCATAGACGGCCGTACCAGTGTCAGGGGTCTCCTGCTCGTCCTGATAAAAGTAGCGGCCGCCGTTGTAGGTGACCTTCAGCGGGTAGTCGCCCTTCAGGCCCCAGCGCATGATGTCGAGCGTGTGGATGCCGTTGTTACCGAGCTCGCCATTGCCCCAATGCCAGAGCCAGTGCCAGTCATAGTGGGCGAACTTTTTCATGTCGTGCCTGGCATCATCCGGCACAGGTCCCTGCCAGAGATTCCAGTCGAGATCCGCGGAGGGCGGCAGCGCGAGTTTGCCCACCTCTTTGCGCGAGTTGTAATAGGTGCCGCGGGCAAAGCGCACGGGACCGATGGCACCACCATGCAGAGCCGCGATGGCTTCCTTCATCCAGGTGCGGCGCTGGTTGCCCATTTGCACGACTTTGCCGCTCTTCTTCATCGCCGCGACGAGTGCCTCGGCCTCGCCAGGGTTCTGGCTGCCGGGCTTCTCCACATACACATTTTTACCAGCCTCCAGCGCCATGATGGCCATGGGTGTGTGCCAGAAATTTGGCGTGGCGATGCACACCGCATCCACCGTTTTGTCCTCGAGGATCTTGCGGAAGTCCCGCACGCCCTGGCAGGAGGTGGCTTGCTTGCTGGCGACCACTTGGAGACCTTTTTCAAGACGTGTTGAATCAGTCTCGGCGAGATAGGCGATCTCCACGTCCGGCAAGGCCAGCAGTGCCTGCACATGGCCCATGCCGCGACCCAGGGCGATGACGGCGACCTTGAGCTTGTTTCCGGCCTTGTCAGCGGCACGGAGTTTCGTGGCGGCGGAAAGGGCGGCCCCGAGGCCGAGGGCGGATGTTTGAGTGAGAAGCGTGCGGCGGTTCATGGCAGGCGAAGTATCGACACGACAGTGTCCGTTTATCGCCGCGAATATGGCCCGTTTCGATGCTTTCAGGCCGTCGCGGGCTTGGAGGCGATGCGGATGATGATGGCGGCCGTCGTAGCCCCCACAAGATTCGCCACGAGGTCCCAGCCGGTGTTTTCATAGCCGCCGACATTCGTGTTGGGGATGGTCAGCACGGCGATGAACTCCACCACTTCATTCAGCGCCCCGAAGCCGATGCCTGCGGCGGCGCTGAGCACCATGAGACCAAAGGTGGGCTGAAGCTCGATGCCGCAGCTTTTGCGCAAGGATGAGCGCAACGAGTGCCAGCACAGCCAGGTGGTGATGCCGAAGCCATAAGCGTGGACGATCTGGTCATACTTCAGCTTCTGCGGGATGATCCACCAGCTATACAGCACGGGGTTTTCGCCATTGTAGGGCCAGCCCGCAGGCAGCTTGATCAGGCCACCGGCCATGTGGGCCAGCCCCCAGACGGACAGGGCCCAGAGCAGCCCGGTGGTCAGGCCCACGCTCTTATGCACCCAGGTCATGACCGAGATCAGCACGACCATGACCACGATGTAGAAGATGAACTCGGTGTTTCCCTGCACCATGGAACTGACCACGGCGGCGATCATGTAGGCAGCGGTGAACAGGGCGAGAGGCAGCAGGCGCGGCTTGCGTTCGGGAGGCATGACCGGGATGCCACCACAAAGAAGGCCAGATGTCCAGCGGGCAACGACGACGATAAACGGCTTGCGTGCCCTGCCGCGTGCCCTTTTGATAGGCTGCCCATGGATTTCCTCGCCCTCAATATGCCCGATCTCGGCGGCACGGTCGAAAGCGTGAAGAACGCGATCTCGAGCCAGGGCATGAACGCCTGGGGGCTGGCCATCGTGGCTTTCTTTGCCGGGCTGGCCGTGGCGCGCGGCATCGTCTCGCAGATGCTCATGATGGTCACGCTGGCCATCTCGGTGATGGCGGGGCTGTTTGTCTTTCAGCATCGCACGGATGTGTTTGGAGCTTATGCCTCGAACATGACCACAAACACGCTGCTGGGCCTCTCAGGTGCCGCGGCGGTGCTGACCTACTTTCTGGTGCGCGGCTTGGTGAACTTCGTCGCGGGCTTCGGCATCATTTCTTTGCTGGCCAGCTTCACGGGATGGAAGGCGGGGCTGCTGAGCCTGGTGCCTTCCGGCGTCGTCGTCTGGCTGGGGGCCATGGTGATGCGTCTGCTCGGCAGTGTGTACAGCCTGGAGAACGCGAACGTGGAGCTTCAGGGCAAAGGTGTGAAGAGCGAGTTCGGCCAGTGGATCTCCGAGATGGCGCAGAAGATCGACCGCACCTCCGTGGGCAGTTTCGTGGAGAAGCTGGATCCCTATGACATGCGCGCTCGGGCCAACTTGGCGCGCCTGCTCATTCTCTGGCCGGATGGTCGTGTGTGGCAGCAGCTTGCCTCACGTGGTCAGGACACGGCGAATGCGCTGAATCATCCGGAGATCGCCGCGCTGGGACAAGATGCTAAAGTTCGTCAGGCCATCGAGCGGCAGGACTTCGCCGGACTGATGCAGCTCCCACAAGTAGCGCGTGCGGCCGCGAATCCGCAGCTTGAACCGTTCTTGAAGACGCTGGTGCTGGAGGAGGCCATGGATACCGTGGTGTACAAAGCGCGATAAGAAATCCGAATTCCTGAAGACGATCTGCGTCAGAGGTGGCCGCCTAACATGCCAGACAAACCCACCTCACTCCGAGCCACCGGCAGCCGCCTGCTCGTCTTTGCGCGCGCTCACTGGCGCATGGCGCTGATCCAGTTCGTGCTCGCGGTTCTGGGCACTTCTTTGATCGTGGTCTTTCCAGGCGTGGTGCAGTGGTTTGTGGATGATCTCATCCCACGCAAAGATGTGCCGGGAATCTGGAAGGCAGGCGCGCTGGCGATCGCGGCCTTCTTCCTGCGCGAGCTGCTTTTCTACATCCGCACACGGGTGAACAGCGCCTTTGAGCAGCGCATGATCTTTGACCTGCGCGGGCAGCTTCACCACAAGATCGCGCGCCTGCCGCTGGCCTGGTTCGACCGTCAAAGCACGGGTGATATCCTCACGCGCATGGCGGATGATGTGCCTGCGACTCAGCGTGTGATCTTGGAAGGCATCGAGCAAGGTCTCACGGCGGTGCTGCAGATCATCATCAGCGCGGTGGTCATGTTTTACACGAACTCGACCTTCGCGCTGATCGTCATGGTGCCCACGCCGTTCATCGCGGCGGGTGGCTGGCTCTTCGCACGCTGGATTGCACCGCGCTCACGCGAGGCACGTGAGGCCAGCAGCCGCATGAACTCACTGCTGCATGACACCATCACCGGCATCCGCCAGGTAAAAAGCTACACCGCCGAGGACACGAAGCAGGAAGACTTTAACCGCGCCAGTCATGAGCTCCGTCGCTCCCAGCAGCGGCTGATGACGGCGTGGGCCGTCTACAGCCCGCTCATGGGTTTCCTGGGCAGTTTTGGACTCGTGCTGCTGCTGAGCATCGGCGCATATGGCGCCATCCAGGGTGAGATGACCACGGGCGAGCTCTTCAAGTTCATCTTCCTGCTCGGCTTCTTCTTTGAGCCCATCGCACGTCTTCACGGCGTGAATCAAACCATTGTCACCGGACTCGCGAGCGCGGAGCGAGTCTTCAAGATCCTGGATCAAGAGGGCGAGGAAGATCTGGAACGCGGAGCCACTCTCACCAACGTGCGTGGCGAAGTGGAGTTCCGTGATGTGACTTTTGGTTACCAGCCTGACAAGCCAGTGCTGCAAGGTGTGAACCTGCGCGTGCTGCCACGCCAGACTGTGGCCATCGTGGGAGCCACGGGATCTGGCAAGAGCACGCTCTTCCAGCTTCTCACACACTTCTATGAACCGCAGTCCGGCCAGGTGTTGCTGGATGGACATCCCATCACGAACTACAACCGCGTGTCTTTGCGTGATGCGCTGGCCTATGTGACGCAGGATGCCTTTCTCTTTGCCGGAACCATTCGCGACAATCTCCGCCTCGGTGATCCTGATGCCACGGATGACGAGATGTGGGCCGCCTTGACCCATGCCAGTGCCGAAGAGTTTGTTCGGCGGCATCCAGATGGCCTTGATGCCCAGGTGGGCGAGCGTGGCGTGATGCTCAGTGGTGGCGAAAGGCAGCGCATCGCCATGGCGCGAGCATTTCTCAAGGATGCGCCCATCCTGCTCCTGGATGAAGCCACCAGCGCCGTGGACAACAAATCCGAGGCCGCGATCCAGGAAGCGCTGGAGAAGCTGCGCGCGGACCGTACCTGCCTCGTCATCGCTCATCGTCTGAGCACCGTGGTCAGTGCGGATGTGATCTACGTCATGCGCCAGGGGCAGGTCCTCGCTCAAGGCAGCCACGCGGAGCTGGTGGAAAGCTGCGCCTACTACCGTGAGCTCGCCAGCCTGGCGCTGCTGTGAGGTGATCTCCGAGAGTGTGATAAAGAGGGTCCAGCACACCGTTTAGAGGCGGCCATGCGCCTCCCACTTTGTCTCGCCCTTCTTGCCAGTGCTTCAGCCCATGCGGCTCTGGAGCTGCCTGCGATTTTCTCGGATCATGCCGTGCTTCAGCAAGGCCAGGCGGTGCCTGTCTGGGGCTGGGCGGACGCGGGAACCGAAGTGAGCGTGAGCATCGCAGATCAGAGTGTGAAGGCCACGACGAATGCGAAGGGCCAGTGGCGTGCCGACCTGTCGAAGCTGGAGGCCAAGGGACCCCAAACACTGACGATCACCAGCGGCTCCGAAACCAAGACGGTCCAGGACGTGCTGATCGGTGAAGTCTGGCTGGGCTCCGGCCAGTCCAACATGGCCATGACGGTGAGCCGGGCGATGAATTACGAGAAGGAACAGGCTGAGGCGAAGCTGCCAGAGATCCGCATGTTTGTGGTGAAGAGCCACGCCAACACCCAGCAGCAGGAACGTTGCGAAGGCGCCTGGGTGGTCTGCTCTCCCGAGACAGTGGGCGGTTTCTCCGCCACGGCGTATTTTTTTGGCAAAGAGATCCATCGTGAGCTCGGCGTGCCCGTGGGCCTGATCAACTCTTCCGTCGGCGGCACGCCGATCGAATCCTGGATCAGCCCGGAAGTGCAGAAAGCGAGCGCTGAATTGAAGCCCTTCTTTGAGATGGGAAGCAAGGCTGACGCCGCCTTTGATCCGGTGAAGGCGAAAGCCGACCATGAGAAGCAACTGGCCAGGTGGCGTGAGAACTCGAAGAAGGCCAAGGCGGAGGGCAAGCCCGCGCCACGCGCACCGAGGAACCCCCTGGTGGTGCGCGAGCGCAAAGGCAATGTCGGCGGTCTCTTCAATGGCAAGATCGCGCCGCTCATCCCCTATGCGATTCGTGGTGCCCTGTGGTACCAGGGCGAGGCAAATAGCAATGGCGAGAAGGCGAACTTCTACCAGCATCAACTCCCGCTCCTGGTGAAGGACTGGCGCACACGCTGGGGCTATGAGTTTCCCATGGCCTGGGTGCAGTTGCCAAACTTCTCGGCCAATCGTGGCGAAGGATGGATGCTGGTTCGTGAGGCCATGCTCAAGTCCGTGCAGAACGTGACCAAGAGCGGCATGGCGGTGACACTGGACATTGGCGAGGCGAAGGACATCCACCCCAAGAACAAACAAATGGTTGGGCATCGCCTGGCTCAATGGGCGCTGGCCACTGTGTACGAAAAACCCAACGCCAGCAGCGGTCCCCTGCCCGTGAAACATGAGGTCAAAGGCAGCGAGATCATCGTGACCTTTGATCATGTGGCAAATGGCCTGGAGCTGAAATCCGCGACGACCAGCGGCTTTGTGATCGCTGGCGAGGACAAGGCGTGGCACCCTGCCGAGGCGCGTGTTGAGGGAAACTCAGTGATCCTTTCCAGCAAAGCTGTACCAGCCCCTCTGGCAGCACGCTACGCCTGGGCTGAGCTCCCTGACGTGACACTCTGGAACAGCGCGGGTCTTCCTGCCACCCAGTTCCGCACAGACACTTGGTGAGCCACCCAAAAGAGATCATGGATTCGTGAGCTACTTCATGGCATGATAAGGCCATGAGATGGTGTCTTCTCTTTCTTGCTCTGCCCTTGTTTGCCCAGGTGGCCGCACCGTCGGACAAGAAGCGCGCCGAACGCCCGCCTGGCCCTGTCTCGCTGGCCGCGAAGCCACTCCGCTCCGGCACGATGCTGCGTGAGGAACGCCAGATCGACTCCAGCGATGGCGAGTTTCATTTCACTGCCCCCAAGCGGACTCAGGATGCCATCACCCGCTATCATCAGAGGCTCACGCTGATTCGTCGCGTGCAGGGAAACGCCGCGGAGGATGTGGAAGTCAGTGATCACGGTGAGGACTGCGTGGCCTATCCCGGTCCTCCTGGACCGCCGGAGAACACGCAGCCCGGTCCTTTGCAAGCCACACGCTTGCGCGCACGGCAGAAGCTCGGACGGTGGAGCTTCGAACTGGCCGACAAGAAGCCTGGCGAGCTTCAGCAGCGCTCTCTGGTGGAGCTCGGCGTGCTCACGGACCTGCTGGATGCCAGCACCTGGGGCATCGGCAATGAGCCTCGCAAACCTGGCGATCGCTGGAAGCCTGCCTTCCGCGAGGTGCGCGGCAAAGCGCGCGACATGCTGGTGCCCAGCTCTTACGAGGTCACTTTCACCGGAGTGGAAGACTTCAAGGGCGAAAGCTGCGCGCGGCTGACCATCACCGGCAGTCTCCAGCTCGAACGCCCGACCTATGAGGGCACGCTCGATGTCACCTTCACCGGCATTCATCTGCGACGCTTGAGCGACGGATTGAACCTCGATTCTGAAGTGACTGGCACGGTGAACTTCAAAGGGCCTGTCACCACCGGAGGTGATGCCGGCACGCTGACTCTGAAGTCAACCTTCAAGGCAAAGCGCACCCAGCGCATCCTGGAGCACTAGACCACAGCATCACTTATCCAGCTCGATGTTATCAATAAGCCGGGCACGATCAAAGAACACGGCCAGCGCGATCAGGCTACCCGGGCGAGCCAGCTCAAGCGGCTGCAGCGTCTGCTGATCAACCAGACTGACATAGTCCTCACGGCCCAAAGGAGCAGCGCTGGCAAGGTGCTCATGGATCAGCGAAAGCAGCCTGCTGCTTCCAGTGACACCACCGCGCCAGGCATCACGTGCCTTCACCAGAGCCGCACGCAGAGCGGGTGCTTGCGCACGTTCATCAGCGCTGAGGTAGCGATTACGCGAACTCATGGCCAGGCCGTCAGCCTCGCGCACGGTCTCCACGCCATGAATAGTCACGGGAAAATCCAGGTCACGCACCATGCGGCGGATGATGGCGAGTTGCTGGTAGTCCTTCTTGCCAAACACAGACTCGTCCGGCTGCACCAGGTTGAAGAGCTTGGCCACGACCGTGCAGACACCGTCAAAATGCCCGGGCCGGCTGGCACCACAGAGCACGGTGGAGAGGCTTTTCTCCAGGATCTGGATGCTGCGGTCCGGGTAGTAGACTTCCTTCACCGGCGGAGCAAAGACCATGTCTGCCCCGGCAGCCTCACACAGGGCCATGTCTGCCTCCAGCGTCCGTGGATAGCGGTCAAAGTCTTCGTTAGGCCCGAACTGCAGCGGGTTCACGAAGATGCTGACAGCCACGGTGGCCTCTTTACCAGCCAGTTTGCGGGCCTCCCGCACGAGCGTGGCATGGCCGTCATGCAGGGCGCCCATGGTGGGCACGAAAAGAACTTTTCCGGCGGTTCTCCTCCAGGCACGGAGGTCGTTCACGTTTTCGATCAGGGTCATGATTTCAGGTCGCGAGATTCAAACACCGCGGTGCCAAGGATGAAGAGGCTCGCATTCGCCGCGGCGATGATGGTGAAGCTCCGCACGAGCACCGGCCACGGGATGTGTTCCGCATAGATCCGGCCCCAGGCGGACATGTGCTTCGTCAGCAGGAAGTGGTCGTAATTATCCATGAACCCCGTGTTTCGCAGGATGAGGTCTACCAGGATGTAGGACAGCGCGCCGATGGTGGCCGCCGCAGGCTTGATGGGAAAGCAGGAGAGGAAGAAGGCCACGCTGCTCACCGTGGTCATGCTCACCGCCAGAAAACAGGAAGCCAGGGCGTAGCGCTCAATGCCCTCTGCCCACTGATAAAACTCCAGAATGCCTGCCTCCGGGATCATCACGAAGAAGCCTCCGCCCCAGCCCTTGATGGCCAGGCCCAACAAAAAGGCTGTCCACGCAATGAACTGGATCAGCACGAAGGTGTAGCAGGTGCTGGTGAGATATTTGATGAAGAGCAGGCGCAGACGCGTCACGGGCCGGACGAGCAGGAGGCGGTAGTGCCCGTCCTCACCCTCCTTCGCCACGATGTCACCCGCCACGAGCGCCAGGTAGATGGCGCCCAGCAGCAGCACGGAGAAACCGAGGATCATCTGTGCCAGCGTGATGGCGGAGTAGTACTCGCCAAAAGCCTGGCCCTGGCGCGAGATCAGGCGCTCAAAGATGCGCTCCACACCTTGCAGCCGGAACACGATGAGCAGCACGATCTCCAGGCCCAGGAAGGCGCCAAAGCCGATGTAAGTGCGCCGGCGTGCGAAGAGCTTCAGCAGTTCACCCTGCCATTGATGGAAGAAGAGGATCATGCGCCGGTGAGTCCGAGGTAAAACTCCTCCAAGGTAGGTTTGTGCGGCTGCCAGGCATCCACACGCACACCCGCCTGCACCAGCTGCTGAAGCAGCTCATGCCCGACGATATGCGAAGGCAGCTCGATGAGATTGGTGGTGGGATCCTGCGTGGCTCCCGCCGTGCGTATGACTTCGCGCGCCTTTGTGGCATCACGGGTCTGGAGCTGAAAGACCGTCTGCTTCTTCTGCTGCGAAGGGACGATGCCTTCATACATCTTCTTCCCCTGCTTCAGGATCACGCAGCGGTCACACATCTGCTCCACCTCGGCCAGCAGGTGTGAGTTCAGCAAAATGGTCATGCCAAACTCCGCGCGCAGTTTGAGCACCAGCTCACGGAACTCGCGGATGCCTTCAGGATCCAGGCCATCCGTCGGCTCATCGAGCAAAAGACACTTCGGTCGTGGCAGCAATGCCTGCGCCAGCGCGAGGCGCTGCCTCATGCCATGGCTGTAGGTCTTCGTCTTGTGCCCGGCACGCTGCTCCAGGTTAACCAACTTTAACACACGCTTCGCCTCGGCTTCATCCCACCAGCCGGAGAGCGAGCACAGCACACGCAGATTCTGCCAGCCGGTGAGGTAGTCATAAAAATGCGCCGCCTCATAGATGGCGCCGATCTGCCCCAGGGCACGCGCGCGATCATCCTGCACCGAATGCCCACCGATCACCACCTGCCCGCCATCCGGCCTGACCATGCCGAGCGTGATGCCCAGGATGGTGCTCTTGCCCGCGCCATTGTGGCCGAGCAGGCCCAGGATCTCTCCCTGCCGCAGATCGAAGCTCACATCATCCAAAGCCAGGCGGTCAGCGCGCCAGCGCTTGGTGAGATTCCGGACTTCGATGAGGGCCATGTGAGGCGGCGAGTGTGACATGCGCGCGTGAGCCTGCAACTCTGCACATGAATTCCTGCGGCTGGCTGAGCGACGCCGGGCTCCTTGATCAAAAGCCCTGCCGGGAAAAGAAAAGCCCTGTGAAGATTGCTCTCCACAGGGCTTTTGAGGCGAATCACTTCGCCGTGGTTTTGATCTCGTTTAGAGATCAGTCAGATTACTTCTTTGCAGCCTTCTTGGCAGCCTTCTTAGCGGCTTTCTTCGGAGCAGCAGCTTTCTTGGCGGCTTTCTTCGGAGCAGCAGCGGCTTTCTTCGGAGCGGCAGCTTTCTTGGCGGCTTTTTTTGCAGCTTTCTTAGCCATGGTATTGTTGTTGTTGTTGGTTGCTTTGTTGTTTTGTTTTGCCGAGGCAGCAGCGGAGCTGGCACCACGGACATTTTTCCCAGCAGCGGCCTTCGCAGTGGCACGCTTTTCCTCGATGGCGGCCTGCGCAGCGGCAAGACGGGCAACGGGGACTCGGAAAGGACTGCAGCTCACGTAAGAGAGTCCCACCTGGTGGCAGAACTTCACGGAGTCTGGATCGCCACCATGCTCACCGCAGATGCCCAGCTTGATGTCTGGACGGGTGCTGCGGCCTTTGGTGATGGCGGTTTGGATAAGCTGGCCGACGCCGACAGTGTCGAGCGTGGCGAAAGGGTTCTTCTTGAAGATTTCGTTCTCCGTATAAGGCATGAGGAACGAACCCATGTCGTCACGGCTGATGCCGAGGGCGGTCTGGGTCAGGTCGTTCGTGCCGAAGCTGAAGAACTCTGCGGTGTGCGCGATTTCATCAGCAGTAAGCGCGCCACGTGGCACCTCGATCATCGTTCCGACCATGTAGTCGAACTTGATCTTCTTCTCAGCCATGACGGCCTTGGCAACTTTGTGGATGATCTCAACCTGGAGGTCGAGTTCCTTCTTGAAGCCAACGAGAGGCACCATGACTTCAGGCTTCACCTTGATCTTGGCCTTGGCCACATCAGCAGCGGCCTCAAAGATGGCACGTGCCTGCATGGCGGTGATTTCCGGATAGGCGATGCCGAGACGGCAGCCACGGTGACCGAGCATGGGGTTGAACTCATGCAGCGCGGCCACACGGCTCTTCACCTTGTCAGCGGACACACCGATCTTCTTCGCAAGGTCAGCCTGGGCGGCTTCTTCATGCGGAACGAATTCGTGGAGAGGCGGGTCAAGCAGACGGATGGTCGCAGGCATGCCCTTGAGGGCCTTGAAGATGCCAGTGAAGTCTTCACGCTGGTAAGGCAGAAGCTTGGCGAGGGCCTTCTCACGGTCAGCCACGTTATCAGCGAGGATCATCTCACGGACGGCGTCGATGCGGTCACCTTCAAAGAACATATGCTCTGTGCGGGTGAGGCCGATGCCGACAGCGCCAAACGCGATGGCGTTTTCAGTCTGCTCCGGATTGTCAGCGTTCGTGCGGACGTCAAGGCGGGCAGCCTTGCCACACCAGTCCATGAGGGTCTTGAAGCTCTTGAACTTCTCAGTGCCCTGGGCGGCCTTGTCACCATGGAGGAGACCCATGACGATGGAGGAAGGGCCCGTCTTGATCTTGCCACCATAGATGGTGCCGGCGGTGCCGTCGATGCTCAGGCTGTCTTTGCCTTCCTTGAAAACCTGACCGGCGATGGTCACAGTCTTCTTGTCGTAGTCGATCTCCACAGCGCTGGCGCCGCAGATACAAACCTTGCCCATCTGACGGGCCACGAGAGCCGCGTGGGAGGACACACCACCCTTGGCGGTGAGAATACCAGCGGCGGCGATCATGCCGCGAAGGTCTTCTGGAGAGGTTTCGTTACGGACGAGGAGGACGGTCTCACCGGCTTCAGCAGCGGCGGCGGCGCGGTTGGCGTTCAGGTAGATGATACCGGAAGCGGCACCAGGACCTGCAGGCAGACCCTTGGCGAGTTCCTTGGCCTTCTTGACTTCGGAGATGTCGAAATCAGGAGCCAGAAGCTGCTCGAGCTGGTCGGCAGGATTGCGCAGAATGGCGGTTTCCTGGTCGATGAGCTTTTCCTTCACCATGTCCATGGAGAACTTCAGCGCGGCAGCGGCGGTGCGCTTGCCGTTACGAGTCTGTAGCATGAACAGCTTGCCCTGCTGGATGGTGAACTCGACGTCCTGCACGTCCTTGAAGTGCTTCTCAAGAGTGGAGCGCACTTTCAGAAGCTCGGCATAGGACTTCGGCATCGCCTTCTTCAGCTCAATCACTGGCTCTGGAGTGCGCACGCCAGCGACGACGTCTTCACCCTGGGCGTTGATGAGGAACTCACCGTAGAATTCGTTCACACCGTTGGCTGGGTTACGGGTGAAGGCCACGCCGGAACCGGAGTCATTGCCGGTGTTGCCGTAGACCATCGCCTGCACGTTCACGGCGGTGCCCCACTCGGCAGGGATGTTGTACTTGCGGCGATACACGATCGCGCGGTCGTTCATCCAGGAGCTGAACACAGCGCCAGCAGCGCCACGAAGCTGATCCCATGGATCGTTCGGGAACACCTTGCCAGTGCGCTGTTTGACGAGGGCCTTGAAGCGCTTCACCAGTTCCTTCTGGTCGTCGGCGGTCAGGTCGCTGTCGACGATGTCCTTGTGATACTTCTCGTGCTTGAAGGTTTCGATCGCCACTTCGAAGGGCTCGTGATCTTCGTTCTCAGTCTTCTGCACTCCGAGCACCACGTCACCATACATCTGGACGAAGCGGCGGTAGCAATCCCAGGCGAAGCGCTCATTCTTGGTGGCGGCGGCGAGGGAGAGGACGGTTTGGTCGTTGAGGCCCAGGTTCAGGATGGTGTCCATCATGCCTGGCATGGAGTCACGGGCGCCGGAGCGCACAGCGACGAGGAGCGGCATGCCCTTGGCGTCACCAAACTTTGCGTCCATGATCTTCTCCATGGCGGAGACACCGGCTTCCATCTGCTTCTGCAAGCTCTCAGGATAGCTCTTCTTGTTCGCGTAGTAGAAGGTGCAAACTTCCGTCGTGATCGTGAATCCAGGAGGCACCGGAAGACCGATGCGGCTCATTTCAGCGAGGTTAGCGCCTTTACCTCCGAGCAGTGCTTTCATGGAGCCATCACCATCCGCTTTTCCTGCTCCAAAGGAATAAACGTATTTCACTGCTTTGCTGCTATTGCTCGCTGCTTTTGCCATAGAGTTTGTTTGTCGTTACCGGCGTGTGGTTTTGTTGTTTGCGAATCGGATGCCGATAATTATCATTTGATTATAGGATGCAAGCACAAGTTGACAATCAAAAGTTAACACCCCGTCCAGAGGGGTCGCCGCCGCTCGCCGAACATGAACTCATCCATCATGTGATTGAATTGAGCAGTCTTGACGAACAATGCGTCTTTATGATTTAAAGCATTCAACGCTGGAAATTAAATCACACGCCCTGTCTCCAAGGTGCGCCGGTTCAACGACCAGCCACCCCCCATTAACAAACCATGAAAACAACATTCGCATCTGCTCAACGCCCGTCCGGGCGGGGCTTCACGCTGGTCGAGCTTCTTGTCGTCATCGTCATCATCGCCATCCTCGCGTCCCTCGCGGTTCCTGTCACCAACATCGTCATGAAGCGTGCCAATGAAGTGCGGACGAAGGCCGTGCTCAAAGACCTGCAGGTCGCCATCGGCCACTTCCGCACGGAGTATAACCGCTTCCCTGTCGATCTCACCGGCTCCAGCGGTGGTGACGACATCGACCCCATCATCACCAATGATTCCAATTCGCTCGTCAGCGTGCTGATGGCCATGGTCGACCCCAACTCGGGCGGGCCTAACCTCAATCCTCGCGGCATCAAGTTCATCGACCTTGCCATCGCCAAGAACGGCCAGTCCTTCGGCATTGTCGACACCAGCGGTGGTTCCGGTGGTGGCAACGTGCGCCTCATTGACATCTGGGGGCAGCCTTACCACATCTATTTCGACACCAATCTGGACAACCGCATCGAGAATCCGGATGCTCAGAACATCGACCAGCGCATCTCTTCCCGCGCCCCGCAGTATCTGCCGGCGAGCACCGCGGTTCAATGCCTCGGCCCTGACAAGATCATCAATACCAAGGACGACATCGTCTCCTGGCGCTGATCCAGCCCTCACCTTTCAAACTTCATGCAAGCAACGCGCGCCAGCTTCTGGCGCGCGTTTTTTTGTGCGCCGATCCCGCACGACGGGACTGCTGTTCCAAAAGGCGTAGGTCAAAGCCCGGACTTCAAGCAGCGCATGGGCATCCGCATGTTCCTGCCACAAGGGCGGGATCAACGACAGAGACCTCCGTCTCCGAGGGTGATCCATTCAACGTGGCAGGGCGGACACGCCCGCACAAACCAATGGCCCGGCGTGCCTCACGCGCTGTAGCGCGCCAGCAGCTCGCCCGCCTTGGCAGGTTCTACCTTCTCAAAGAAATCGTCTTCCACCATGCACACGGGACCGAAGCCGCAGCTCGCCAGACATTCGGCGAACTCGATGCTGTACTTCCCGTCCTCGCTCACGGCGATGGGGTGATGATGATCCACATGACTGCGGTCGATCTTTGCCGCCTGGCAGAGGGAGTCCATCAGCTCATAGCTACCCGCCATGGCGCAGGAAAGCGTGCGGCAGACACGGATATGATATTTGCCCGGAGCGGTCTGGCGAAAGCCGGGATAGAACGTCACCACCTCCAGCACCTGGATCGGTTCCAGGCTCAGCTTCGCCGCGACCCAGTTCACGATCTCATCGCTGATGAAGCGGAATTGATGCTGCATGAGATGCAGCAGCGGCAGCACAGCGCTGCGCTTCGAAACGGGGTAATGCGTGATCACCTCATCGATTTTGCTTTCCAGTTCAGCGGGGATTGCCAGGGCCATCGTCAGTCAGTTCAAAGAAGGTTGTTGGGGCGATGGGAGATCAGCGGTCACACTCGCCCATCACGAAGTCGAGGCTGCCCAGAACGGAAGGCACATCACTCAGCAGATGGCCAGGGATCATCTTGGACAAGATGCTCAGATTGATAAAGGAGGGGCTGCGGATCTTCAGCCGGTAAGGCACGCCACCACCCTTGCTGTGAATGTAGAAGCCGAGCTCACCCTTGGGGTTCTCGGCACCGAAGTAAACTTCACCCGGAGGCGCATCGATGCCCTGCGTGGCGATGATGAAGTGGTGGATCAGCTCCTCCATCTTCATGAGCACCTTCTCCTTCTTCGGCAGCAGGCCCTTGGCATCCGCCACATTGATCGGACCGCCAGGCAGCTTGTCCATCACCTGACGCAGGATGCGCACGCTCTGGCGCATCTCTTCCATGCGCACCAGATAGCGGTCATAGCAGTCACCGGTGGTGCCCACAGGGATGTCGAAGTCGTAGCGCTCGTAGTCGAGGTAAGGATTGCTCTTCCGCAGGTCATGCGCCACGCCGGAACCACGCAGGTTCGGGCCGGAGATGCCCCAGTCGATCGCTTCCTGCTTCGTGATCACGCCCAGGTTCTGCGTGCGGGCCATGAAGATCGCGTTGCGGGTCAGCAGCTTGTCCACTTCATCGATCACCGGCTCCAGCTCATCCAGGAACTTGCGCACGGCGGAGACAAAGCCATCTGGCAGATCACGCACCTGGCCACCCACACGGGTGTAGCTGGTGGTGAAGCGCGCTCCGGTGAGCTGCTCGCACAGATTGTAGATCTTCTCACGCTCGGTGAAGGTATAAAGGAAGACGGTCATCGCGCCGACGTCCATCGCGAACACCCCGACTCCCAGCATGTGCGCGGAGATACGGGCCAGCTCGCAGCAGATCACGCGGATCGCGCGGCCACGCTCAGGCACTTCCCAGCCCATCAGCTTCTCGCAGGCCAGGGCATAGGCCACATTGTTCGCCAGGGGGGCCAGGTAGTCCAGCCGGTCCGTGTAGGGCACGAACTGGTTGTAATGCATGTTCTCAGCGATCTTCTCGTCACCACGGTGCAGGAAGCCGACATCCGGATCCGCCTTCGTGATGATCTCGCCATCCATCTCCAAAACCAGGCGCAGCACGCCGTGCGTGGCCGGGTGGGAGGGCCCCATGTTCAGCACCATTTTCTCTCCCACGATGTCGGAGGTTGTGGCCTCCATGCTCTCCGCCTGCATCGCAGCCTTGGCGGCGACATCAGGGGCTTCGTATTCTCGCGTGACGGTGGGCATCAGATAATGGGGGAGGTCGGGGAGTATTCTACGGCCCCAAGAAGCGGCAACCCCAATTTGTGAAAAATTTCACAAGCTCGGGTTTGTTCACATCCGGGCCCACTTTTTCACATTGCTCTATTAGAGAGGCAAAAGAGGCCCGTCGAGCCGGTCAGGACTACTTCCGGCGACGGCGCACGCCCACCAGGACCACTCCCAGTGCCACCAGCATCAGCCGGGACGGCTCAGGGGTGATCGTCAGGTTGTTAAAGAACAGGTCGCGCTGAGCCCCCCCGGTTCCATTGCCAACGGTAAAGACCCGGACGTTCGTGATGGCCTGGTCACCGCCGCCTGCCGTGAGGGAGCCTGAGAAGGCCGTGGCACCCAGGGAGGCGCTGTAGCCGCTGGTGCTGTTCAGCCGGAAGGAGAACTTGAACCCGTCATCCGTGAAGCCCAGCCCCGTGGAGAGAGCGCCTGCCAGATCATTCTTGCTGTAGGTGGAATTGCCGCCGGTGAAGAAGAACTCGAACAGATTATTGTTCGCCGCATTCCGCAGGGAAACGCCCACGGTGGCCCCGGCGTCCACAAAGCCGTTGTCAAAGTCCAGCCCAATGTCCTGCCCGACCGACAGGGCTCCACCTGCTAACGTGTGGATGGCATTCGACTGCCCGCTCGTGTTCGACCAGATGCCCCATGCATTGGCTCCGGCACCTGCGCCGGCGCCATCGCCATTGCCCCCTGAGTTGCCTGCGAAGCTACCGCCAGGTGCCGTCGTGGAGGTGCTCCACACGTTCGTTGTTCCACTGCCCCCTGCCGTGATCGTGCCATCAGGACTGCCTGCCGGGTCGGAGGTCGCCGTATACGAGATGATCGTCGCTCCCTGGGACAAGGACGCAGCAGCAAGCACCAGGATGGCGGCGAATCGGGACGCTTTCATGAGACGGAACGGTTGAATTAACGGTTGGCGGAGAAGGGTTTAACAAAAAACGGAATGCGAAGTCAAAGCTGAAATGAGGTCACCCAGGACTCTAATGATGGAAATAATACATGGTTAGGGCAGCGGCGCTGACGTGACTTCGGCCTGGTAGAACTTGCGGCCACCCCCGGGATTGGTGTCCGTGAAGCTGAGGCTGGAACCCGTGCCGGCACGGTTGCGGGCCGTGGGCTCGTCCTCAATTAGCCAATTCACCAAATCCACACTGCTGGAGACATGGTAGTAGCGCCCGGTCACCGTCGGGAAGCTTACCGTCACGTTGTTGCCGCTCCGCGTCACGTCAGAGATCGCGAAGCGGCTGCTTCGGTCCAGCGGGTTCGTGCCTGCGGCAGACTCATCTTCATTGCTCGTGCCGTCCCCATCCTGGTCAGCTCCGGCGCTGAGCAAAATGACGGGCGAGGTCTGGCTGCCCGCATTCGGCGCCCCTGCATCGGACTGGCTCGCGCCGGACTCCACCCCCGTCGCGCTCACCGCCCTCAGCGTGGCATAGTACACCGTGCCCGGCACCCCGGTGAACTGATAGCTCGTGCCGCTCACAATCGCATTGCTCACCACCTGGCTGCCTCCCGGCGTGGTGCCGATGCTGATCCTCCAGCCTGTGATGTTGTCATGCGGCCCGGCGTTGCTCGTCCACAGGAAAGTCCCCTGCGTGCCGATCTGGTAATACACCGCGTTAGGCGGACTCGAGGGCGGTGGCGTCACGTCCACGACCTTCAGATACTGCGCCAGCTCCCCGTCATTCGTGATCGGGTTCACCGTGCCACCGCCCAGGTTCACGAAGATGCCATTGCTGTAAATGTCCGCTCCTGTGCGTGCCGTGCCCCAGACATTCGCATTCGCATTGCTGCTGGCCAGGTTGCGGATGTTGTACTGCCTCGCGCCCGAGTTCACCAGCCCCAGCAGGTTCCACAGCGGATCTCCCACACCTCCGCGAACATCAAACGTGCTGCTCGTGGCCAGATGCGCGCCACCATGCTCAAAGAGGTTAGCAAAGCACAGCACCACATCCTTGAAGGCTGGCGAGGCATTCGCCTGCTCATACTTGGCGATGGCAAAGATATTATCCGCTGGCGCTCCACCACCGATCTTCAGATCGAGATAATATTGGTTCAGCGACTTGATCGCCGGGCTGTTGAGTCGCGCCCAGTTCACCCGTCCATGCCACTGCGCCATGCCGGTGTTGTTTGGTGGTTGCGTGCCTCCATACCAGAACTGCGCCCGGTTCCACTTTTTGAAGTGCGGGATGCGCTTGCCGAAGTTCAGCTCGTGATCCGTCTCAAACCCGTCGTAGTGAAAGGTGCCTGCGTTCGTGTTGTAGTTCTGGATCCCCTGCTCCTGCCCGTAAAAGATCATCGGCAGGCCCGGCACCGTCGTCATCACCGCATAGCGCGTGGCATTCAGCCAGGCATCATTGTCCGGCAGGATCTCGTCATGTCCGGTGATGTTCAGCAGGATGGCTCCCGTGCGGTAATTGCTCCTCCGCGTCTCCAGCGCACTCTGGATGTCCGACTCCTTGTTCACGTGGCTAGCCGTGAAGTTGAAGACCAGGCTCTCGTTGAGGATGTCAAACACCCGGTTGCTCCGGTATCCCGGCTGCTCGCCATCCAGCGTCTCGGCCATGAACACAAAATTCCATTTCGCGCTGCGGGTCTTGTTGATGACATACTCCCAAAGCTGGTTCGGCAGACCCTGGCCGAAATCACAGCGCAGCGAATCAATCCCCTTGTTGTCCGCCGCCAGCCGCGCCGCATACGTGCCGCTCGTTGAGTTCGACAGCGAATGCCCCGTCTGCTGCAGCCAATACACCGGGTAGTAACCCAGGTAGCGCCAGGCCTTCACCACCTCCGGACTGATCGAGTTCCAGTCCATCACATCGTCTTCGTTCTTGTGCGGGCGATCCGCTTCCGGATACGAATCAAAGCGCCACTGCGCCGAATAGCGTCCATAGTACAGCTCGCTCACATCACTCCATTTGCCGAAGTCATTGCGATCCGGTGCCACGGCCTTGTCCTTGTCCGCCAGACTCGTGAAATACGTCGCCGGTTGTCCATAGTCACCCGTGCGCGAATACCAGTTCGCCGGAATGCTTGTGGCAGTGCTGCCCGTGAAACCCAAGTCCACACCACCCTGCCCATACACCGCATCCCAGGCCGAGTGATTCGCCACGAAATCCAGCATCACATTGATCGTGCCCACCGTGCCGCTGTAGTTGTCTGCCTTCGTCACGAAAGTCTGAAATTCGCTCATCGCCGAGGCCTCCGTGTTGGCGCTGCCGAGATACGGGCTCACCGCAAAAAAATTCTTCGTCGCATACGGGCTCCCCGGCATGTAGGGCGTCGACGTCGCCGGATCATTCTCCACACCCAAACCGCCCGTCGGATGGATCGGCTGGAACCACAGGCAGTTCGTCTGGATGGTGTTGAAATAGTCCAAGCTCAGCGGGTCATTGCCATCGCCGTCGCCATCCGCCGCACCCAGCAGATCCACAAAAGTGCTGCGCCCGCCTTGGTTCGCGGCCGTCGCCTCGATCGTCAGCGGGTTCACTTCATACAGCGTCATCTCCAGCGCCTTCTTGGGCGAGACCACCACCGCATGATCGCGATCCCCATAGTAGAACCACGGCCCCGTCGGTGAAAACCGATACCGCACGGTGGCTCGATACGCCCCCGTCCGCGTCACCGGCAGTACCGCCGTCCACGTGCTGCCGCTGCTGTTCGTCATCGCATACGCCTTGTAGTAGTGCGTCTCATTCTGCCCCGCCACATCTCGAGCCGGTGGCAAGATGCCATCCGGAATCCCATCTCCATTGTTATCCTGATCCGCCTTGTCACGACGATTCAAGTTCGTCACCACCTCCACCTCCGTCGGCGGCGTGCCTGCATTGAAAGTCGTGCTCACATTCAGCGACTGCGCCTCCCCCGCGATTTCATCGATGAAAAACTTCGTCGTCTTATAGCCACCGCTCGCGCCATTGATCGTCAGGTCACTGATCCTTTGCACCCCGCTGATCGTGTAGTTCGCCCCCGCATTGTTGTTCCAGGAAAGCGTCAGCGCATTCGTCGCAAATCCGCTGTGAAACTTGTCCGGCGTCGCCGTGCTCGTCATCACATACCATTGATAGGTCTTCCCATCCTTGATGTCCGGAATCGTCACCGTCGCCGTGCTTCCAGCCACACTCGCCCGCACCACCTGCGCATAGGTCCAGTTCGAGTCCGTGTAGCGCACATACACCTTCTCTTCCGCCGACGGCGCTCCATTCAGATTGATCGTGATCAGCCCGCTCGTCGCATTCCGCGAAACACCCGTGATCGCCGCCGGCGCCGCGCTCATCTCCATCACGGAAACAAACGTGTTCGCCAGCCCCGGGTCCTTTGCCGTGAAAACATAGCGCTTCCCGCTCGTCACCCCGCCCGAGAGCTTCGCCGCCGAATCCCCCGAAGGCTGGTAGTACAGGATCGCCAGCTCATTCTTCTGAAAGATCAGATTCCCTCCATAGTCCTTCGCAAAATCATTCCCCGCGACCATCTTAAAATTGTAGTCGCTGTCATTCGCTCCCGCCGTCCACTCATAGCGAAACCACTCCGCACTCCCATCCGGTCCCGTGAACTTATAACAGTTCGTCGTCCCCAGATCCCACCCCTGCCCATCCCCCGGAAAATCCACCTCGTTCGCATTCCAGGCGAATGCGGACGACGCCAGAAGAAGCAATGGCAGCAGCAGTTTCATGACAGGGTTGGATGGATCGCCGCCTCACAGAGCCCTGGATTCCACCAGTCCCATGAAGCGCCCCAAGCACTACGAGAAAACCACCCCCAAGTCTTTTGGCCATCCGTCTATTTTCAAATCCAGCCTGGATCTACCTTGATTGACCTGGATCGCCCAGCGTGGCCAACTTTCTCCGAAAGTTGAGCCCAAGACCCTCGTCAGCCAAACCAACCTTGATCTACTTGGATTAGGCTGGATCACCCCCTGGGTTTCCGAAGACCGGCCGGCCGGACGTACAACCCCATTCCAATGGGGTTGTACGTCCGATCACCCCACGAGCTCCGCAGCCTCCCAGCACCCCGAGCAGGTCGGATCAGGTCTGATCGACTCGGATCCACTCCAACGTGGCCAACTTTTTCCGAAAGTTGAGACCGCCCTGCCATCTCGCCCATCCACTTCCCTCCAACCAGCCGGGATCTGGTTGGATCTACTTGGATTCGCCTTGAGCACCCCGCAGCGAAGCGCGCCAGCAAGGTAGCCATCACATTCTGTGTGATGAGCCCACGACCTCGCCACCTCCATTCGCACCTCCTCCACCCACAAGGTTGGATCCAGTCGGATTCGCTCGGATCGCCTCTCTCCTCTGAAACCACCGTCAATCCCTCACGCGGAATCAACCACGGTAAACAACCGCAAACGTCTCCTGCCTCCGTCTCCCCATCTCCAAATCTCCTGTGAAAGTACGCACTCATAGCCCCGCACTCTCCACCACTCTCCCACAGCACGAAAGTGACCCAAGCATCCCCTTTGGACACCGCAAAACTCCATCACTCACTCCACCCTCCTCACCTCAACCTTGTAAAACCTCCGCGTCTGATTCGTCGTATCATCCACCACCTGTGTCGCCCCCGTCCCCAGCAAATCCCCGGTCACCGGACTCCACCCCGTCATATCATCGCTATAAAAAACGCGATACCACCGGTTAGGCACCGTCGCAAAAGTCACGCGGAAGCCCGTCGGCGTCTTCGTCGGTGTCGGCAGATACGCATCCGCCGCCTGCGGATTCAGCCCCAGGATGAACTCCTCCAGGTTCGTGTAACCATCAAAGTCCGGATTGCCGTTGTCGCCATTGGCACCCGTGCCATCCCCCGCATTCAAAAGGTGCGACGTCTCCCAAGCATCCGGCAACGCATCGCCATCGAGCGACTCGCTCAGCGTCGGCCCCGTCTCAAACCCGAGGTCAAAGCTCGCGCCACTCGTCAGCGTGAACTCCACCTGCTGCGTCTGCGCCTGGTTGCGCAGGTTGATCGTGTCAAACTGGGTCACTGGATCATCATCGATCGCGCTCGCATTGTAAGTCACGCCACTGATCCCGCGCACATAGGCACGCACCACCGCATCCGGCGCATTGTTCGTCAGCGACACGATGCTACCCACATTCGAAAGCCCGCCGAGATGCGTCTGCCCCTTCGCCAGCAGGTTCGAGAGATGCGGACTCAGTCCATGACGTTGCGAAAGCGATGTCACCCCGCCCGTCAGCGTGTAGCTCGCATGCAGCACATTCGCCCGCACCCCCAGCGTGATCGCCTTCGCCACCTTCCCGTCCGGGCTGGTGAAAATAAATCCATTCGTCGTGGCAGCAGCCGTGTACAGCGCATTGTTATACGCGATGCTGTTCGTCCCTGCCGCATACCAGTCCTTGAACCCGCTGGTGCGATAGCTCCCCACCGCGCCGCTGATCACATTCACCGCACCTTCCTCCTCGGTTTCAAAACCCGAGTAACTGTGCGGATTGCCGATCGTCTGCAACACGCGACCCGTGCCCAGGTCACGCACAAACGCGCAGGTCAGACGTCCGCCGATGCGCTCAAACAGCGCAAACACGCGGTCATTGTAGAGCAGATACTCATTCTCCCCGTCCAGGTCCGCATCCGCAGCGGTCGCCACCGTGCTGTTCGTCAAAGTCCCCGCACTAGCTGCCCACTGGCTTACCCGCTGATACACCGCTGCCCAGCGCAACTGGCCCTGCGCAGCCTTCGCGAAACCCGCCAGGTTGTTGTTGCTCGTGTCCGGGTTGATGTAATCCCCCGTGCTGTACTTCGAAAGGTCTGCCGTCGGCTGCTCATGAAAAGCCGTGAGCCACATGGCACTGTGGAAAGCATTGCGTGAGAGCGCTCCAAGCTGCGGCTCCGCTACCGACAGCGTCGTGCCAGCCGTCCACGCCGTGTTTGCCAAACCCGAGACACCTACCTGACCAAAAGCCACCGGCAGCGGCACCGAATGACGCACATTGAAAACCTTCGCACTCAAGCTCTCCTCACGTCCCGACTGACCGAAGTACCAGTTGTCGTAGTTCTCCTGCGTCGCGTAGTGCACAAAGTCCTTCGAAACCGTCGGTAGCGCAGGCGAGTTCCTCTCCACAAACGGCCAGACCTCCGGCGTGCCATCGCGATTCGAGTCCACCTCACCCGCAGCAATGGCCTGCGGTGTCGTGAGCTGGATCCACGGGCGACTCGCCATCCAGGCGATGTTGGCGTCATAGCCATCCGCCTTGGTTTTGGAGACAAAATCACTCCAGTCACTGCCCAGGACCACCACCTGATCCTGCGTGGCACTGCGCGCCTTGCGGCTGAAAAGCTCGCGCAGGCTGGTGTTGAGACCTCCATCCGTGTTATCAAACCGGAACTGGCTCGGCTGGTCGTTGATGACAAAAGTCTTCACGCCATGGATGCGGTTCAGCCGGTAACCATCATTGCTCAAAGAGCTCGTGCGCCCAAACCACTTCTCCATGTGTCTGGTCTGATCCGCGAAAGTGAAGCCAAACCCGCTGCCACTGATGATGTCAAGGGCCGCCGCGTTCAGCACACGCTCTGGCGGATACAGCACGCTCGTGGAGGGAGCCACGCCATAGATCTGCATCAGCATGGCGGAAGCATCCGCGATGTTCGTCTGTGTGAAACCCAGCGGGAAGTAAGGCAGGATGTGATCGCTATACGTCGTGCCCGTGAAGCGCAGCACACCGCTGCCTGCCAGGGCCGTCAGACGTGCGTTCAATGCCGGACCATCGCGCCAGGGCTTGTTCACCGCCGGATCCACCTTCGCCCACTGCACCGCGCTCGCCAGCATCGGCGTCACATGCAGCGCCATCGGCGCCGCATAGGCCTGATGCACCTCCAGCGGCCGATACCACCCCGCGCCCGCACCATTGTTCAGCAGCGCATGGATCTCGCTTCCCGCCATCAGCGGCCGGCTCTCATGCACGAGGCTCGCCACCTTCACCCGCTTCCACATGTCATTCGTGCCACTCGGGCCAAACCAGCTCTTCAGCACGCTCCCAGAACCACTCAGCGTGCTCTGGTCGCGCCAGTAGTCACTGGCAATGCCGTCATCCGAAATGCTGTCGCGGATGTCACTGCGATTCGCGATCTCCCCTGCCCCGGCTGGCGTGTTTTGCGTGCCATCCCGCGTGGTGAAGACCTGGTAGTTCAGTGTGCCCGCATTGCCATTCCAGCCTGCATCGAGCAATGCCTTGCGGCTGATGCTGAACTCCACCGCATCCAGCGTGCTGTTATACCAGGACTTCTTGAATCCATCCGCCTCCAGCTGGCTGCGCTTCACCACGCCAAAGGTCGTCAGGTCCTGGTTGATGCTGGTGGAGTTGCTTCCCGCATTCGTGTCCACATACACCGCGCCATTGTCCGTGCTGTAAGCCGCCACACAAACCTCCCAGCGCATGTTCGTGCGCGTGTCGAGCTGGTCCGGCAGCGCCGACTCACCATTCGCAGGCGAGTTAAAATCAATCACCACATACAAGTCAAGGCTCCCTTCCTCCGCCAGAGCCTTCAGGTCCTGGAAATCCGCGCGGAAGTAAAAATGATCATCCCCACCATTCGTGATCGCTCCTCCATCATGCGCATAAAAAGCCACGAGGTCACGACTGCTGTCAAAACCATCGTAAGCGCGATAAAGGTCACCCCCCTGGTTGTTCGGCCCGTCACCCTGATACTCGTCCAGCGAGATCAGATCACCAATCTGCCAGTCCGTGAACTCCCGCAGGTTTGACACCCCACCGGCCACCACCGGTGTCTGCGGACCGATGACAATCTGCCCAGGCGGTGAAGGCGGAATCGTGTTGTCCTCCATCGGGTTCGTGCCGTTCGTCAGTTCCTGCAGGTTGGTGAAGCCATCATCATCTGGATCACCTGCCGGACCATTGTCCGCGAGCGCCACCAGCCCTCTCAGGCTCACCGTACCACTGTCCAGTGGATCCAGGCCATAGCGGATCTCCCAGCCATCCGTGAGCCCGTCACCATCCGTGTCCGCCTTCAGCGGGTCTGTTTCGGTCCACATCTCGCCGGCGTTCCAGGTGCGGTTGTTGTTCGTGTCGCCATCGATCACGCCGTTGCCATTCTTGTCCTCACCGGTGCCATCGCGGGCGCCATCACCATCCGTGTCAGCATTGTTCGGATCCGTCTCGGTCCAGGTCTCACCCGGATCACGCACCTTGTTAGGCCAGTTGCGCGCCAGCGTCGGCGCCACACCTGCGGCCAAACTCGCGCCGTCTCCATCCAGCCAGCCGTTCTTGTTGGCATCCTCCACACCATCGCGAATGCCATCCTTGTCCGTGTCCGGATCATCAGGATTCGTCGTCGAGCCGCGCAGTTGCTTGGACCGATCTCCACCCTCGCTCGCCGTGTTCACACTGGGGACCTTGTTCAGGTTATCGAGAGTGTTGTAAAACGGCGGGTCGATGTCCCCGCGGAAGTTCGTCACGCCATCGCCATTCGTATCGGCCGTCAGGATGGTGCCAAAATCAAACTTCCCGTCCGTGTCAGTATCCGTGAAACTCTCGCTGGCCTCGCCCACATCATGCAGGCCGTTGTCATTCGCATCGTTCCAGTCAAAGACACCATTGCCTGCGCCGGTCACCGTGGGCGAGCCATAGCCCGTGTCTGAAAACGACTCGCCCACCGTCACCGCCGCACGCCAGCCGACCTCTAGCGCATCCGGCAGTCCGTCACCATCCGTGTCCGGATTGCGCGGCTCCGTTTTGCCAAAGGCATTCGAGACATGCACCTCCCCATTCGTCCACTGCTCCGCGTTCGGTTTGTAGCGCTCATCATCCGCAGGAAAACCGTTCGGCAGCGGCGTGGCCGTGCCTTCATCCGCATCTAGCAGCCCGTCATCGTCATCATCCGGATCCGCCTCACTGGCCGGTGTCACTTGGCGAAAGAAAACACGGGCGCTGCGGGTCTCATGATTCTCGTTGCCGTTGTCAAAGACCGTCGCGGTGAACTGGAACTCACCCTGCGTCATGTTCTGCCAGGTGAAGTCCCAGAATTTGCTGTTCCCTTCGATGCTCGTCACCGGCGGTGTCACGATGTTCATCGGCCCGTTGTTCACGGTCAAAACCACGCTGTCCGCCGCAGGCGATGTCGCCACACGGATGATGAACTTCCGCTGGTCCGCCGTGGGTGAGGCCACATCCGGCAGCACGATCTCATGCGGCTTGCCATCGCTGTCCAGCTCCGGCGGCGTCACGATGCTGATCCTCGGAATGATGGACGGCTCCGCCTTCACCAGCCGTGTGCCGATCACATCCGGATTCGGCGATGGGCGGTCATGCAGCACCTCGATCTTGTGCAGGTAATCCGGCTGGTCGTTGTACAGATTCGGCAGGGTGAAGGCCAGCGCGTGATACTCGCTCGTCTCATCATAGTTGATGGAATAGTTCTCACGCGGATACGACACAGACTGGTTCGTCTCATTCGAACCGATGCGGATGGTGAAGCGATCCCGCAGTTGGGTTCCCGTCAGCCCGTCCGCGAGCGACTTCGTGAAGTACACCTTCATCACATAGCCCGCGCTGACCAGATCCCCGTCCGCTGGAGGCCAAGCCACAAACATGCGGATGTTCGGCCCCTCGCAGTTCACCACGCGCTGCAGCGTGGTGTAGTGCCCGCTGACATCGTTGAGCGCAAAGTCCTTGTAAGCCGAGCTGCTCACCTCACGCAGACGCACCTTGATCGTGGCCGTGCCGCTCGCGGGGATGTTCGCATAGTTGAAGCGCCACTCCTTCACGTAGTTCGCATTCGTCGGCTCCACCGTCGGCGTGACCTCCGTGGCCTTCACCCAGGAGGTGCCGATCGCCCCGTCCCAGCTTCCGTTCTCATTGAGATCCGTGTAGCTCTCCGTGACATCTCGCGTGCCATTGCGGTTCGCATCCGTGAAGGGTTCAAAACCACCACCATTGCCATTCTGACTGCGCGTGACGCTATCATCATTCGAGCTAACACCGTCATCGATGTGATACCACACCTCCGTCACACTCGCATCCGTGCGCGCCACCATGCCGTACTCGCTGCCGCCCACGGTGTCATTGTCCGCCGCAGGAAACCGCACCTCACCGGTGGGAAGCTGTGCATCATAGTAAAAGGACTGCGTGAAGGTGTTGTAGATGCTTGCCCGTCCGTCACGCTGGAGGAAGGCACGCGCGCGGACGACATGCATGCCCTCGCTGAGGCCCGTCTGCACCATGCCATAGTCGCTGTGCGGTCTAACAGGCAGCGTGGCCAGGTTCAGCGCATTGGTCTCAAAGGTGCCCATCATCTTCTGCTTCCGTGTCACCGCATCCGCATTGCTCGGGAACCAGGAGGCAGCCCCTTCCTTGAACACACTGATTTTGTACTTCGAGGTCGCCGTGAAGCCCACCGGCAGCGGCGTCACGCTCCACCAGTCGCTCGCACCACCGTCGTCATTATGCCGGAAGCTCATCTCCGCGATCTTCGTGGTGCCACGACCGCGACCGCCCGCGCCTTCCGGATTGCTGCCATCCGTGGTGAAATACAGGAAGGCCTTGTAGCCACCACCCACGCTGTTCGTCTTTGCCCACAGCTCGCTGCCTGAGGCATCATACTGGTTCCGCGTCGGTGCCTTGTTCCCCACCACATTCGCCGGATCGTGATACAAAAACGCCGCCGTGTTCCCATCGATGAACTTTGGCGAGCTACCGTTCACCGTCGTGGTCGTGGTAAAAGTCTCCGCGCCTGCGGACCCCGTGGCATTGCGCGCCGTGTCCTTCGCCGCGAACAACTCCGGGTGGATGCGGTTGATGAAATTCGGCTGCTCATAACCCATGAACATGTCATTGGTCAGCGCCGGAGGATTGTCGCGGAAAGCCGGGTCCGTATTGCCCACCGGCCTTGTGCCATTGAGGTCGATGCCACCATCCAGTTTCATCAGCACATTTTCCGCCGAACCATCCACCCGCGCTACAAAGCGCACGCCGCTCGTGCTCGTCACCCGCGGAATCACCGCGCTGTAAGTGTAGTCCGTGACATTGCTGTCCGTGGGCAGAACAGGTCGTGAGGCCTCCGGCAGTGTGCCGCCATTGAAGGCTTTGTCACCATTCGGACCATCACGACGCTTCACCGTCACCGTGCCTGCTTCCACACCATTTTGCGTCACCGTGATCGTACGACCTCCATGGTTTTTCCACAGCTCCGAAGGATCTGGATTCTTCCACGAGAACAGGAAATAGCCGCCCGCTGGCATCACCGTGGAAGCCAGCTCTTCCTTGAACTTGTAGAAGCCGCCGCCGTAGGTCGAGTAGTTGTACAAATAAGCTCCCGTGGGAAACGCACTCGTAAAATTCCGCGCCAGACCTTGCGAGTAGTTATCGCTCAGCATCACCAGCAGCGTCACACCATCCGCATCGGTCATGGAGGCATTCTCACGCTTGTCGATACGCTCCCACACAACCACATCTCCATCGCTCCAGCGCCCTGCCTGATACCCACGCGCGAACTGCTCATGCACATAAAGAAGGTTCGGCACACGCGCATCATTCCACTGACCAAGGAAGGCCGTGTTCGCATGTCGCGGAAAGGCACCGCCGCTCTCACCCAGCGTCTCCGCCTGGTAGTTGCCATCCGTGTAGAGCAACCCCAAGCCATCACGCAGAAAGTAGAAGGCATGCTGCAGTTCCTTGCGTGCCGCGTAGTCGTTGTCGTGGCTCTGCGCATGCATCACACCCACGCTGCCACCGAAGCCACCGTAACCTGCATTGTCATAGCCTTCGAGTCCGCTGGAAGGATTCCCCAGGCGGCTGTTGAGCTGGCTGCGCAGGTCATTGTCCACCAGCCGCATGCCTGAGTCGATGTAAGGCCCATAAGCCGGAGGCTCTCCCAGATGCTCACCAAAGAGCATCGCGTCATCACGACCATTCTCGAGACTGAAAACCGTGTCGCGATGATTCGGATCCGTGAACCCGCGTGAGATGTTGAACTGTCTTTGCACCTGCCCCGTGTAGCCGTAGTCGCTCGAGTCCTTGTCACCGCCATAGGTGGCCCCAAAGAAGTCCGCCTTCACATGCTTCACCGCATCCAGGCGCAGGCCATCGCCCTTCGTGCGATCAATCAGCCACCTCGCCGCACGGTTCAGATAGTCCTCCACACGCTCCGAATAGAACCCCGGGTTCGCCTGCAGCAACGCTGTGCTAATTCCATTGTTAGGCCCGAAGCCGACATACGTGCCATTCGGCAGATAGCAGTAGTTCTCCGGACGTGTCAGATCACGGATGAACTGGATCTTCGGTGCCGTGCTGCCTTCCGAAGTGCCAAAGTTATAGTTCGTGTTCCCCGGCTCCTGCGCGATGTCGATCAAGTCCGCCAGCCCAAGGTTCTGCACCTGCCACGCATCATTCCAGGAGCGTGTGTTGTCCCACTTGCGGTAAAACCCGTCCTGCGTCTTCCGCAGATGGAAGTCCTCCGGCACCAGACCCGGATAGATATCAATCGGCGTGTTCTCATTGTACCCCGGCACATCAAAGGCGCGGTGGTTCATGATGTTGTCAAAATACACGCGGATGCCGAAACGGTGCGCGGTCTCCACCAGCCGAATCAATTCTGCTTCCGTCCCGTAGCGCGTGCGCACGGAGTTCCGCTGGTTCTTCGATCCCAGGTCATACGGATCCCACATGTCATACCCCACCGAGAGTCCGCCCGATCCCTTTGTTGGCGGCGGCAGCCAGAGCGAGGTATACCCAGCCTCCGCCAGCTCCGGCATCTTGTTCGTGATCTCCACCCAGGAGGTGTTGAAATACTGCAGCATCGTCTCCGCACGAGCTTGCGGCACGATCACGGCCCACAGGCACAGCAGCCCGCCCAGCACACACCGGCATGCGGTCAGAGGTTGGAGTTTCAAAGACATGAACGTGGCGGTGACGGAACCGCCGAAAAGCTCGGCGGTTCCAAGGGTGGTTGAGGCTCACCCGGAATAGCTACCCTTCAAAAGAAGCATATTTCCAGGCTACCTGTCCATCCTTGGCCCGTCTCCCCGCCCCGTCTTTTAGACAAATCGACATTCGCGCCGATCTCCCGCCATAAGTTTTAGAAGGAGTATCAAGCCGCCAAAGCCGTCCCACGCGAGGACTTCATCCGCGCCCGGAACTCCGTCGGCGACTCACTGGCGATACGCCGGAAGCTCCGATTGAAGTGCGACAGGCTCTGGAACCCGACGTCATAGGCCACTTCTGTGATCCGGGCATCCGGACGCATGAGCATGCGCTTCGCCTTCTCCACACGGGCGCGGTTCACATAGTCGGTGAAGGTCGTACCTGTGGCACGCTTGAACACCTTGCAGAAGTGAAACAGGCTCACATGCACCTCACGCGCCACTGTCTCCAGCAGCATCGGCTCCGCCAGATGCTGCATGATGTAGGCCTTCGCCTGTCTCACCGGTTCGGGTTCCGTCTGGGCCGAGGCAAAGAGCAGCCGGTGCGCCGTCTCGCCGAGCTGAAAAGCAAAAGTCTTCAGCATCGCCAAAGCCGCCTCATAGCGGTCCGGGGCCATGGTGGGCAGTTCATGAAAGGCATCCCGCTCAGCCTGGATCTCCCGGGCGCTGTAGTTTCCCTCCAGCAGCGCCTTCGCCACCGGCGTGAAGGCCTTCGCATCCGCCGGAGCCAGTCGCACGCCTCCCGTGTTCAGCACGGCCACCAGTGTCTTTCCCACCCGCACCGGCACTCGGGTGCTGGCCACGCCGGTCAGGGAATACGTCGTTTCACTGTTCATCAGCTCAGCACCTTCGCGGGCCGCTTCCAGGCTCAGCGGCAGGTTGGTCAGCTTCTGGTAGGCGGAGCTGTAGGTCTGGAAAAACTCACTGCGGCTCAGTTTCTCAGCGAGGTGGATACGGCTGTGTTGGTGTGACGCGGGTGTCATGGGTTGGTGGGTGGTGCGCCCATCATGCGCCCCGCCTGACCTCTCCGATATTGTTCACGACTACCACCCGACATCTCATGGACCACCGCAATCCAGGCGTAATGGAAACCATGAGACGCTCACCCGCCCCGCTTTCCGCAAAAAGGGCGTACTCCTGAACAAGTAAGGCTGAGAACCACTCCATATTCGTACTACTTTGGAGACGAACCAACTTTGCCAGCCATGAAGGCCTACCATCACATCATCGCGGCCGTCGACTTCACCCCGTCCTGCCGCTGCGCCCTGCAGGAAGCCGTGCTCCTGGGCTCTCATGAAGGCGTCACCGTGACCGCCGTGCATGTCATGGACGAATTCCTCCTTCATGAACTGAAAAAGGAGCTCTCGCTCGATCAGGAGGCCCTTGTAAGCGAGTGGCGTCAGCGTCTGGAAAGGTTCATCATCGAAAGCGGCTTCTCTACCGAGGAGGTTGATGCCGAGATTCGCGTCGGCCATCCCTTCGTCGGCCTGGTGCAGGCCTGTCAGCACCATCAGGCTGATCTCCTCGTCATGGGTGCCAAAGGCTCCAAGGACGAACCCGGCCGCATCGGTGTCATCGCCGCGAAATGCGTCCGCAAAGCCCCGGTGGATGTGCTGGTCGTGCGTGAGAGTGCCTGCGGCCCCTTCCAGAAGATCGTCACCTGCATCGACTTCTCGGAAAACTCCGCCAAGGCCATGCAGCATGCCCTTCGCATCGCCTCGCAGGATGGAGCCTCGGTGGACTGTCTTTACGTCTTCCAGTCCATCATCGCCATGTCCCTGGACTACGGAGGCCTCATGCCCTCCATGACCGGTGCCATCGATCCCGAGGCGCAAGGTCGCTGGGAGAAGAAGCTGGATGAGTTCCTCCAGCCGCTCATCGCCGAACATTCCAGCCTAACCATCAATCAGGCAGTGATCGAACGCGTGAACATCCGCGAGGCCATCCTGGACTACATCAAGCACTCTGGCGCCACCCTCGTTGTCCTCGGCACCCGTGGCAAAACCGGCCTCCGCGAGCTCCTCATCGGCACCACCGCCGAGAACATCATCCAGTACGCCCCCTGCTCCATCCTCGCCGTGAAGCCATAAGCGAAGGTTCTCTTCTTCTGGCTCTCCGCGTCTCCGTGTCTCCCCTCTCCGCGTCTTTCTAGGTCGTGACCCGGCTCTCCACCCACTGCACCGCATAGCGTACCAGTGCTGGCCCATCCGTGATCCCGAGCTTGCCTTTGATGTGCGCGCGATGCGCCTCCACCGTGCGCGCGCTGATGCACAGCTTCTCCGCGATGATCTTCGTCGGCGTGCCTTTGCCAATCATGGCCAGCACTTCGAGTTCACGATCCGTGAGCTGCTCGACACCGGCCGCTCCCGTCTTGCCACGCTGACCCGTCACTTGCTCCAGCATGCGGCTCGCCACGGCTTCACTCACATAGATGCCGCCACCGCGCACCCGCTGGATCGCATGGATCAAGGTCTCCGCAGCCGTCTCTTTCGTGATGTAACCTCGTGCTCCTGCGCGCAATGCACGCTCCGCATACAAGGATTCATCATGCATGGAGAGCACGATCGTCTGCGTCTCTGGATACATCGCATGAATGTCCTTGATCAGCTCCAGACCGCTCTTGTCCGGCAGCGTGATGTCCACGATGGCGATGCAAGGCTTCAGCTTCTCCACGACCTGCAGACCTTCATGCGCGCTGCCTGCCTCGCCACACACGTCCAGCCCAGGCTCCATGCGGATGAGCTGCGCCAGGCCATGCCGCATGATGGGATGATCGTCGATGAGGATGATGCGGCAGGGAGTCATGAGTCAGAACTTGGATGAGGAGAGAGATCAGGCGCGTGGCACTGCACAATGGTGCCGCCCAGAGGATCAGGCATGATCGTCAGCGTGCCGCCGATCATGCGCGCGCGATGATTCATGGTCAGCAGTCCCAGCCCGCTGCCCTGGCGCACATCACCCTCAGGCATGCCACGGCCATTGTCTCGGATCGTCAGCACGATCATGCCATCCTCAAGCTCCAGGCTGAGCTCGATGCGCTCCGCATGACTGTGCTTGATGGCGTTCGCCACCGCCTCCTGGGCGATGCGGTAAAGCTGGGTGGCCGTCTTATTGTCCGCCACCTCGACGGGCAGATCACAGCGGAAAGGACATGAAATGCGGAAGATGCGCTCCGTGCTGCTGGCCAGGTCTGCCAGTGCCGCCATGAGCCCCGCCGCATCCAGCACCACCGGGATCAATCCGCGCGACATCTCCCGCGCACGCACATTCGCACTGGTGATCAGGCGCGCAATCTCCGCTAGCTGCAATGTCTCGGGACTGTTCGAAGCCGTCAACCTCTGATAAACAACCTTGGTTAGGCAGCCGATGGCCGCAAGCTGCTGGCAGAGATCATCATGAATGTCTCTTCCGATGCGCGCCTGCTCCTCCTCGCTGATGGAGAGGATCTTTTCCTCCAGCTTCCGCCGATCCGTGAGATCACGGATGATACCCGTGAAAATGCGTCCCGTTGGCAGCTTCACCTCCCCCACCGAAAGATCGAGCGGGAACGTGCTGCCATCCTTCCGCTTGCCAATCGCCTCGCGCCCGATGCCTATCACCTTGGGCTGGCCCGTGTGCCGGTAGTTCGCCAGATAGGCATCATGCTGCTCACGGTAGGGCGTGGGCATCAACATGGACACGTTCTGACCGATCATCTCCTCGCGCGTGTAGCCGAAGATGCGCTCCGCCGCGGCGTTCACCGTCTCGATGATGCCCCGCTCGCTGATCGTGATGATGGCATTCACCGCCGTCTCCAAAATGCCGTGCACCCGCATCTGGCTGGCTTCCAGCTCTCGATGCAGGTCGGCGATGCTCGGTGTGGGGTCACTCATGCGGCGAGGTTAGTTTGCACAGTCACAGCCTCCATGCCATCACTGCTTTCACGCGCTGTGCGCGAGCGAAAGATCAGCGCCACCAGTGACAGCGTGGCCGCTGAGCTCAGTGGCATGAGAATGGCCGCCAAAAGCGGACTCAAATGCCCCATCAGGGCCGTGATGGCCGTTACCACATTATAGGTCACCGAAAACGCAAACACCAGCCGCACCGCGAGCCGATGCGTGTCCGCGATTCCCAGCAGCCGGCTCATGAAGCGCATGCTGTGACCCAGGAAATAAAAGTCTGCCTTGTGCTCCAGAAAGCTCCTCCCTGAAACCGGGCTGCCCGCGCACAAGGCCGCGTCAAAGGCCAGGCTGTCATTGGCTCCATCGCCAATATACACCGTGTGCGGCGCATCGTGCGCCGTGATCCACGCCGCCTTGTCTCCAGGCGTCAGGCTGTGCTGCCATTCATCACGACGCAACATCAGCTGCGCCGCCGTGGCCGCCACCTTGGCCTCCCGGTCACCACTCAATATCCGTACCTGAAGCCCTCTCTCTCGAAGCGCCGCCATTTCATCACGCGATTCCGCCCGCAGCGCATCCCGAAACCGATACGCCGCGATCACCGCGCCATCGCGAGTAAACACCGCATCCGCAGAAGCGTCCACAGGCCGAGAGAGAGCCCACATCCGGCCATCCGCATCCTGAAAGCTCAGCCCATGTCCCGCCTCCTCCAGGACTTCCGCCTCATGGCTCGCATCAGGCACATGCGCCAGCGCATCAAACAGCGATCGGCTCACGGGATGCAGATTCCCGCTCGTGAGATGACGCAGCGCCTGCTGCGCACATGCATCCAGCTTGTCCAGAGCATCAGCATTCACCAGCACCGGATTCTCCAGCGTCAGCGTTCCTGTCTTGTCAAACACGACTTGGCTCAGTTGCGTGAGCTTCTTCCACAAACCCAGGCTGCGCACAAACACACCATGCCTCTCCGCACGACTCGCGGCGATGTCATCCGCCAGCGGCATGGCCACACCGAGCGCGCACGGGCATGACACCACAAACACCGAGATCATCACCTGCACGGCACGTGTCCAATCATCCGTCGATAGCCACCACCAAAGCCCGCCGATGACTCCCGCCAGCACCACCACGATGAGATAACCGCGCAACAGTCTCTCCAATCGCAGATCACGCGAGTCACCACCACGCCTGGCCTCCAGCAGTGTGCACAGAGTCGACTCCCGCCAAGTCTCCAGAGCAATCGCATGCAGCGCCTGCGTGCCTGCATTCAGCGCGCCGGAAGGCAGAAGCTGTCCCGCAGAGCGCGTGCACGTATCAC
Source organism: Prosthecobacter gellanilyticus (assembly GCF_007992435.1). Lineage (GTDB taxonomy): Bacteria > Verrucomicrobiota > Verrucomicrobiia > Verrucomicrobiales > Verrucomicrobiaceae > Prosthecobacter > Prosthecobacter gellanilyticus. The sequence continues at coordinate 37,956 of NZ_BKAG01000017.1, forward strand.
TCTCTCCATTGATCCACTCCAGGCTGATGCTTGCATGCGCATCCTCCAGCTTTGCCGCCACAGGCACGGCCTGCCCGGCTTTCACGGTGAACTCAGCACCTGCACGCAATTCTCGCAGCAGGCTCTCCTCGGGGATCGATGGATCACGCAAAAGCCTGCGGCGATTCCGCGCCACGGCCATCTGCTGCACCAGCCGGCCTCCGAGCATGAGGAAGATGAACATCGCCACAAAATCAAAGTACTTCAGCCCGCCCTCCCCACACAGCCAGCCAATGATCGATCCCGCATAAGCTGCCAGGATACCCAGCGTGATCGGTGTGTCGATATGCAGCACACCGGCCTGAAGCGCACGCCAGGCACGCATGGCAAAATAACTGCCACCGACCAGCAACGCCAGGGTGGCTGAAGCAGCCGCCACCAGATCAAAGGAACGCGCAAAGGCAAAGTCCGCCGGCATACCAAAGTAAGCGGGTAGCGAGAACGCCATCGCATTCATCGCAAAGGCTCCGCAGAGTCCCGTGCGCCGCTCGAGATCGTTGTCAGCCGCACCTCCTGCATCCGTTCGGGGAGCGCCCAGCAGATACCCGAAGCGCTGCAGCTCCTGTGCAAACTCCACCGGACTGAACTTCCCCGGCTCCCAGCCAAAGCGCAGCTCGCCACGGGTCATGTCCACATGGATCTGCGTGCCGCCCATCTTGGCAAACACACGCTCGATGAGCCAGATGCAGGCCATGCACGAAAGCCCCTGGATGGACACACTCAGCTCGACGGCCGTGCTGTCATTCACTCGCACAGCCTCAGCCGTCTTGCTGGCTGCCTCCAGCCATTCGTAGTCCTGCTCTCGCAAAGCCTGCGCCGATACGGGCGGCACCGCTTGCCCTGCCTTGAGATGATAAAAATGCTCCAGTCCATGCTCATGCAGCATGTGATGCACATGCAGGCAGCCTGAGCAGCAGAACCCATCACTCCGCGTGGCAGGCACCGGAGTTCCGCAGTGTTGGCAGAGGGCACTCATGGTTCGTGTTTCAGTTCAGCGCGTGGCAGCAGCTCGGCACCTCTGTGCTGCTGAAGTCCAGAGTATCACGCAGCCTCCAGGCGAGGATCACCGCCGTGACCAGCGCCAGTCCCCGCTGCAGTTTCTTCATCGTCGCAGGTTGCAGCCGGCCACCCAGCCAGTGCAGGTGTGTCTCCGCGATCCACAGCAGCGGCAGCGTGCCAAGCCCAAAGGACAAGGTGAACTCCGCGCCGCGCACGCTGCTACCATTTGCCAGCGCCAGCGCAAACACCATGTACAAGGGCCCGCAGGGCAGCAGCGGAGTCGCAAAGCCCAGCAGGCTCGCCCGCACACCACCTTTGAGCCGGAAGGCCGCTGTCTGCACCCTGCGCAGCCCGCGGCTCAGCAGACGCGGCTTCGGCAGCCACGCATCCAGCCCCAGGCCAACGATGACAAAAGCCAGCACCATCAACCACGGCAGCACGATGCCCGCGCCATGCTGGAAAAACCCGAGAGGCACGCTGCCCACACCACCCGCGATGGCTCCCACAATGCTATAAGAGAGCAGTCGCGCCGCATGATAGAACGCTGTGTTGCGCATGAAGCCACCATCCTTCGATGAGATGGCCCAGGAGCATGAGAGCGGTCCGCACATGCCCACGCAGTGCACACTGGTCACGATGCCCGCCATGAAGGCTGCGGCGCTGGTGTCGATCTGCATCATGGATGAACAGGCGCCACCTTCACCAGCGGCACGGACTCAGGTTGGTTGTGATAGGCGATGTAGAACAGCGTCGACCAGGCGCTGAGCAGCACCAGAAAGGCCAGCACCACCCAGAGCCATGGCCTGGAGGCGATGACGCCGTGGGGAAGCACCCCATCACTGCTGGAGGTATTGTCGGGCATCGAGGTAGGCATCAGAATTGAGCCGTGGATCCGGCCCGGTGTACTCAAAGGGTTTCGTGACGTAGCTTTTGGCATCCGCCGTGTCCGTCACTCGCAGGCTGATCATGAACGGCTTGGTGAAGCCCGTCTGCGGCAGCGTGATCATCAGCGGCTTCAATTCTTCACCGAGGGCGGAGATCGTGATCGGCGCATCTGCCCCTGCCGCTGCAAGGCCCGCTGGCAGATCACCCTCCATGGCCAGGGTGAAGGTGCGTGCCTCATTGCGCTTGTTGATCAGGCGGACGAGAAACTGATTCCTCAGCACACCGGCATTCACATAGTAGGGCGATCCTTGCATCCTCAGGACATTCGCGCGCAGAGGTTCGATGCGGTTCGCGGCGTAACCAAAAACACCCAAGCCGAGCAGCAGCAACGCCGTGTAAAGAATGGTCCTGCCGCGCACGAAGCGCGTCTTCCCGCCCATGAAGGCCACGAAGGACGAATAGCGCACCAGCCCGGGCTTCCGCCCCAGCTTCAGCATGATGTCATCGCAAGCATCCACACAGGCCGCGCAGCCGATGCACTCCATCTGCAGGCCGTTGCGGATGTCGATGCCCGTGGGGCACACCTGCACGCAGCGCAGGCAGTTCACACAATCACCCGCGCCTTTCATGTCCACCTTGCCTCGCGGCTCGCCACGCTTCTTGTCATAGCCGATCGTCACCGTGTGGTCATCGCTCAAGGCGGATTGAATGCGGCCATAGGGGCAAAGGATCACGCAGAACTGCTCACGAAACCAGCTGAAGGCTCCGTAGAAACCTGCCGTGATCACCGTCATCACGCCAAAGGCCACCGCATGCTTCTGCGGAGACTCCTGCATCATGTCATACAGCCCGCGCAGCGAGACGAAGTAGCTCAGAAACACATGTGCCACGATCAGTGACACGATCACATACAGCGCATGCTTGACCACCCGTCGCGTGATCTTCCCCACACCCCAAGGCGCCGCGTCCAGCCTCCGCCGCGCCGCGGCATCCCCATCGATCATCCGCTCAATGCGGCGATACACATGCTCCAGAAACACCGTGTAAGGGCAGGTCCATCCACACCACACACGTCCAAAGAAAGCCGTGACGTAAAACAGCCCAAAGCCCAGCCCCGTGACCAGGAAGAATCCCACCCACAGATCCTGCACGGCCAGTGTCAGCCCCATGAAGTGAAACCGGCGGTTCAGCACATCCAGAAACACGGCTGGATAGCCATTCACGGGAATCCATGGCAGCGCCACATAGATCACCATCAGCAGCAGCGCGACGAGCCTGCGTGCGCGGGTGAACTTCCCGCTCACATCCGCCGGGTGCAGCGTCTTCTTCCGGCCATCCTCATGGATGGAGCCAAGCGTGACGAGATTGGGACGGTTGACAGGCATGACTGGTGGTTACTTGGCAGGCGGCGAATCCGGGGCGCGGGTGATGGGCTCGCCCTCCTGGTGATGACTCAGCACAAAGGCCACCACCTCCCCCACGCGCTGCATTCCCAGCACGCCTTCCCAGGCGGCCATGCCCTTCGTGACGTCAGGTGATCCCCTGCGTACAATCTTGAAGATCTCCAGCGGTGTGCCGCCGTGCTTCCACTCCTGATCACTCAGCGGCAGTCCAGGCAGCTTCGCTCCGGCCAGAGTGCCGCTCAGATCCGGCGCATGGCAGGTCACGCACATGCCCGGTGTCATGAAGGTGGCCTTGCCTGCTTCCACGATCTTCGGGTCACGGGACATCTCCCAGAGCTGCGCATCGCTGATGCTTTCCATCTGCTTCTCGCGCGCGGTCTGCATCTCCGCCATGGCCTGGTCAATCGCCACCGTGTCACTGCTGCCATAGCCTAACTGATAGTAAAACAACCAGTGGCCCACAAACCAGGCGATGGCCATGTAGAGCGTGAAGAGCCACCACCTCGGCAGCTTCTGGTCATACTCCTGGATGCCGTCGTAGACGTGCTCGCGCAGCACGGGCTCGGAGGGTGCGGAAGGTTTCTTCGTGTCCATGGCTTGGGGTTATTCGAGAGGCAGGTTGGACATGCGCCGCGCCTTCTCCTTCCTCAGCAGCAACCCGCGCAGGGTCATGATGCCAAAGACCGTCACCGTGGTGATGAAGGAGACGACCGGCACGATCACGTGCCAGTGTTCGTAAATGATGCGCTTGTACATGGGGCTTAGTTGGCCAGGGGTGGCGAGGCTTTGCGGACACTGTCCGGGATCACCGGCTTCAGCGGGAAGGGCAGGCCTGGCTTCGGCAGTTCCTGGATCGCCTCCTCTTCGACAGCATCGAACTGGCCCAGCTTTTGCAGGTAGGCGATGACGGCCACCATCTCGCTGTCAGGCCGTACGACGATGTTCGATTTCTTCAGCTCCGTGGCGATCTTCGCCCCCTGCTCCAGCGCCTTCATCTTGATCTCCGTGGCATCCATCGGCGGATACGGCGCGCCGAGCTGGCGCATAACCGCGATCTTCTTCGGCAGCGTCTTCTGATCAAAGGCCTTGTCCTTCAGGTGCGCGTAGCTCGGCATGTTCGACTGCGGAGACATGCTGCGCGGATTCATCATATGCTCGTAGTGCCAGGAATCGGGGCGCACACCGCCTTCACGCGCCAGATCAGGCCCCGTGCGCTTGGATCCCCACTGGAAGGGGTGATCATAAATGCTCTCGCCGAGACGTGAATAGTCACCGTAGCGCATCACATCCGGCACCAGCGTGCGGATCATCTGCGAGTGGCAGTTGTAGCAGCCTTCGCTCACATAGATGTCACGGCCCACAAGCTCCAGCGGCTCATACAGCTTCTGCACACGATCCTCCACGTTCTTCGCATTGTTCACCGTCACCGTCGGCACGATCTGCAGCAACCCGCCGATCACCACCGCCACGAAAGTCAGCACCGTGAAGGGCAGATAGTTGCTCAGCAGCTTGTCATACCAGCCGGCCCAGTTCTCGCTGTTCTGCGTGGCACGGCGGATGGCCATGAAAGTGAAGATGACCGTGCCCACCAGCGCCGCCACATCCGCACCCGGAGGCAGGAAGATCCAGCCCATGAGCAGGAACAGCGCGCCGAGCGTGCAGGTCGTGGGCGCGTTGAAGAAAGTCTCCTTCACGCCCATCGTGTCTCCCGATCCGCGCTGGATCACGGCCACCTCGCGCACTTCATTCACCGGCTTGCCGCTGCGGATGGTCTTCCACAGGTTCACGATCATCACAATCCAGCCCACCAGGAACATCGCACCGCCGATCACGCGCAGCCCCATCAGAGGGCGAATGGCCTGCAGCGTGTCCAGAAAGGTGTTCTTCAGCGCCAGTCCATCAGCGGTCACCTGGTTCAGCATCAGCCCCTGCATGATGCCGCTGATCCACATGGCCACCACGTAGAGCAGGATGCCCAGCGTGCCGATCCAGAAGTGGAAGTTCGCCATGCTGGTGGAGTAAAGTTTGGTATTCCACAGCCTCGGCGCCAGCCAGTAAAACATGCCCGCCGCCATGAAGCCATTCCAGCCCAGAGCGCCCGCATGCACATGACCAATGGTCCAGTCCGAGTAGTGCGAGAGCGAGTTCACCGCACGGATCGAAAGCAGCGGCCCCTCAAAGGTGGCCATGCCGTAGAAGGTCACACCTGCGATGAAGAACTTGATCACCGGATCCGTGCGCAGCTTGTCCCACGCGCCCCGCAAAGTGAGCAGGCCGTTGAGCATGCCGCCCCAGCTCGGTGCCCACAGCATGAGGCTGAAGAACATGCCCAGCATCTGCAGCCACTTCGGCAGCGCTGTATTCAGCAAGTGATGCGGTCCCGCCCAGATGTACAGAAACACCAGTGACCAGAAGTGCACGATCGACAGGCGATAAGAGTACACCGGCCTCTCCGCTGCCTTCGGCAGGAAGTAGTACATGATGCCCAGGATCGGAGTCGTCAGGAAGAAGGCGACCGCATTGTGCCCATACCACCACTGCACCAGCGCATCCTGCACGCCGCCAAAGATGCCGTAGCTATGAGTCCAGCTCGTCGGGATCGACAGATGGTTCACGATGTAGAGCATCGCCACCGTCACGATCGTGGCGATGTAGAACCACAGCGCCACATACAGGCTCGGCTCGTTCCGCTTGTGCAACGTGAGGAAGAAGTTCACGCCAAACACCACCCAGATCACCGCCACGGCCACATTGATGGGCCAGATCAACTCCGCGTATTCCTTGCCACGTGAGAAGCCCAGGGGCAGAGAGACCGCCGCCGCGATGATGATGAGCTGCCAGCCCCAGAAGTGAATCGATGAGAGCGTATCATTGCCCATGCGGCATTTGCACAGGCGCTGCGTGGAGTAGTAGATGCCCGCGAACATCATGTTCCCCACGAAGGCGAAGATGGCCGCATTGGTGTGCAGCGGGCGCAGACGGCCAAAGGTCAGCCACTCCTTGAGATTCAGCTCGTGGTAGTTCAGCTGGCTCGCAATGAACACACCAGCGAGCATCGCCACGGCGCCAAAGATCACCGAGGCCAGCAGGAACTGGCGCACGACCTTGTCATTGTATTCGACGGGAACTTTAGCAGCTGCGGTGGCGTTCATGAGAGAGGGGGCGGCTCGCGGCCGGGATCACTCCACATCCGGCATCATCGAGCGGCAGCAGCGCCACTTGCTCGAGGCTTGCACGTCGCTTTTGCGCACGCTCTGCCAGAAACAGCGCCGCAAACAAGACGGCGAACATGAGGCTGACGAAGATGGTGACGGCAAAGACTTCCATGGGATGGTGCGGAGACCCGGCTCACGCTTGCTGCCAAGAAAGCGCAGCTCGTTCCTCACGGCTCCACTCTCCTTGCCAATGCCTGCCCTCATCTTGCGCAAAGGCCCCGCAACTCACGTTGCGAGGCCTTGCCAATATTGCTTCAAGGATAGGCTTATTCCGCCTTCTTGGGGCGATTCAGCACATCATCCTTCGTCGTCGCCACCACGGCGATGACCTTGCCGATCATCTCATCACTGATCTTCAGGTCCTTCAGGGTCGCCACCAGGTTCTCGGCGATGGCATTGAAGTGCTCCTCCTTGATCTCCATGCCTGCGTGAGCCTTGCGCATGTCCTTGCCAGTCCATGGCAGAGGGCCTCCGAGCGCTGCGGAGAGGAACTCCTTCTGCTTCCGGCGCTGCTTCTCCATGCTCACATCATCAAAGAAGTGCTTCACACGCTCATCCGCCAGCACCTTGACGTAAAAGGCCTCCACGGCGGCATCGATGGCGGCCTTGCCACCGAGCTGCTGATACAGGCTCTCGGCGCGCGCCTTCTCCCACTGCGTCTTGCAGGCCTCTTCCGCGAAGGCCCAGGTTCGGCCCTCATACACCACGGTGATCGCCGGGTTCACGGCCTTGTTGCTGACAGGGCAGAGGGTGTTCGCTTGGGTCTCGCCTGCAATGCTGGCTGGATCGAGGGCCAGCGCGGCATTCACGAGCAGGGACAGAACCAGGATAACGCTGGCACAGTAAGAAAGAATCAGTTTCATGGTTGGGTGGTTGGAAACCCATAACGTCGTTCATCCACGACCTAACCAACCCGCTCTTGTGCGACAGTGTCCCAGAATTGTCCTCACTGCTCTTCAACCGAGAGTCGGAAGAAGCGGCGCGTGCCGTCCAATGGCACCACAAACTGGCGCGTCGGGTTTGAGGGCGCAGCAGGAAGCCCGTTGTTCCCCACCACATCCCAGATCGACCAGCTGGTGAAGTCCGTCGTCGTCTGCACACGCATCAGGCGGCCTTGTAGGTTGGGGAACTGGATCGCCACATTGCCGGACGAGACGGTGATCTCAGGTTTCAAGATCGAAGCTCCGTTCAAAGGATGCGTCATCGCCAGGAACTCATCGCGATTGCTCACGCCATCACCATCCGCATCGAAGTTCGGATCACTCTGTGGACTGCTGGAGCTGCCAAACTGCGCCAGCCTCCATTCCGCATAGCTCTGACGGCCTGCGATGGAGTTGATCCAGTCCATCACCACCTGCACACCTTCCGGATCCACCACCGCAGTGGCCAGCGGCGGCATGCGCGTGTAACCATTGGAGGCGCTGAGACGGTTCCAGATCACACTCGCCGTGTTGTCACCGCGCACGATGGCCCGATGATGCGCCGCCTGCACATTGCCCACATGAGCATCGATCAAGGTCGTTTGTGTGAGAGACAGCTCTGGCCGCATGTCAAAGGCACCGATGCCCGTGCCACCGTATTGATGGCAATACGAGCAGTTCACCGCCAGCCATGAGCGCGCACGCGTCTCCAAAGTCTGTGAGCTGTCTGTCGGCGTGGCATATTTTGGCAGGCTATTGAACTGAACCGGCGCATTGCTCAGGTAGCCAGCGTTCTTCATCAGCTCCAGGAAGTTCCCCGAGACTCCGCCCAGCGTGCCTGGATGATTGAGCTGCCTTGTTTCAAAGCTCAGACCATGACCACCCGCAGGTGTATGACAGGCGAGACACTCCGAGCGGCTCGGGATGCGCCAGTGCTGCACCGTCGGCGTGCCGCTGATGGTGATGTTCATGTCAAAATCCGCACCGCCATCATCCACCAGGAAGGCTTCTGTTCCTGCGTCATTCCAGCGATAGCTCACGCCATAGCTCCCCGTGGCGTTCTTCACCAGCAGACGAGTCTCCAGCCGCTTCGCGGTTGCGGGATTGCCTCGCGTCTGATCCATGTCGAAGTGTTTGATGAAGAGCGCGCCGGTTGGCAGGTTCCAGTTGCCTTCCTCGACATAACCAAAGGTGTCACTGTTATTCGGCAGCATGAACCAACGGGATTTGCGAGCGTAGTCGCTCCAGAAGGCCAGGTTGACATCATAGCGCTCGATGCCCGGGTTGAAGGAAAGATCGCTAAGATCGGAAAAGAGCCCCGTGTCACTCAGCTTCGCCGGGAAGCTTGTGTCCACGGTCTGTGTGGTGAGACGGCGCACCTTGCCATCACCATAGTCGAGCATGAGGATGTCACCCGTGGCCGGATCAGGATCCAGCATGAAGGCCACCACACCGGCCTCACCCGTGATGCGCTCCACGGTCGGAGGGTTCACCCCATTGCGTGTCAGAGACCAGATGTGACCGCTGACAAAGTCGCCGAAGATGTATTTGCCCGTGAGAGTCGGATAGCGAGTGCCGCGATACACCAGACCACCCGTGACGCTCTTGCCTTCCAGCACGCCGCCGCCGTGGAAGTAGGTCCAAAGTGGTGCCGTGGGTGAGAAACCTCCAGGAGGACTGGTGCGCGGACCTTGCGCGTTCCCTTCAAAGTAGCCCCAACCATAATTGCTACCAGGCGTGATGACATTCACCTCTTCCCAGGAATCCAGACCCACCTCACCGCCCCACATCTCATAGGGTGCCTGCGGATCCCAGCTGAACTGCCAGGGATTGCGGAAGCCGATGGCGTAGATCTCGGTGCGCAGCGTGCCGGTAAGTGCGAGACCATTGAAGGTCGTGGCGCCGACAAAGGGATTGTTCGCCGGAACCTTGAAGTAGGCCACGCCGCCATTCAACGCGATGGCTGAATGTGCGTTCGGCTCGAGGTTGCCTGGCAGACGATCCACATCAATGCGGAAGATGCCCGCCCAGAAATCCTTGTCGATGCGCTGCGAGTTGCTGTTGCCATCGTTGAGGCCGCCTGCATCACCTGCAGACCAGTAGAGATAGCCATCCGGCCCGAAATGGCAGGAGTCGATGTTATGAATGCTGGAGGGATTCGCCTGTGTGACGAAGGGCTGTTCGCTAGCGACATCGCCAAGATCGAGATTTCCATTCACCGCGGTGAAGCGGGCCACGCGGGCATACTTGGCACCACTGATGAGGAAGTTGTAGGTGACGAAGACCTGCCGGTTCGTCGCGAAATTCGGATGCAGCGCGAGCCCCTTCAAACCAAGCTCATTGCCATCATCCTCAAAGTCTTCCGTCGCACGCGGATTGACCACGGCAGCGACATCGAGAAACAACTGTTTGGTAGGCGTGGCTGCGTGGATATTCGGAATGAGCCAGATCTTGCCATTACGTTCACCGACCAGGACCTTGTCCGTGCTGCCAGGCACCGCACTGAAGCAGCTTGGCGCGGTGAAGTTGATTCCGGGCGTGGAGTCCACCACCGCAAGACCTGTCGCCGGCGCTGTCAACGGCACCACGCTCGTGGCATTGGCGATCCGCAGGTTCGACGTGAAATTGAAGGTCACTGTCGTCGGAGCCGAGTTCTGCCCATTCAGGCCGAGCAGACGATAGGTCAGTGTGTCATTCGCAGGCGTGCCCGTGGTGTGATGGTAGAAGATGCGGCCGCTGCCATCCACACTCGCGGTTCCGCTCGTCGGAGGTGTGACGATCTCCACACTCCCTGCGCCAGCATCATTGCGGCGCACATCGAGCAGCGCCTTCTTCGTATGCCGCATCGTCACCGTATCCGGGAAAGCTGTCGGCGGACCGAAGGCACTTTGCAGGCTGCGCCAGCTCGTGCCAGCAGCCACATTGTCCCAGGTCGTGGCAGCAGATCCACCCGAGGCGAGACGCAGCCCAGTGATCCAATTCCCACCCGTGTAAGGGCGCTGTGCCACAGGTGTGTTGGATGCCTCTGGAAGATTCAGATTCGGATTCACCCACATCGTCAGCTTGTCTGCCGTGAGATCCAGCTTCGCGACGACGGTGTAGTTCTGTCCATCCACCGGAGCGACACCCGAGTAGGTGTGACCGCTGGCCAGATCATGGATGGCAAACTCACGCACACCGGAGGTCGGGTTCACCGCAAAGGGCACGCCGAAGAGGAAGCGCTCATTGCCGAAATCATAGAGGGACATGCCGCTCCACGCAGCACCGGCACTGCGGCTCATTTCAAAGCGCACATACACACCCTGGAACGCAGACGTGGCGGCGTCATTGATGGCACCTTCAGCCTCCACACCATTGAACTGACGGACCGCACCATTCTCCCAGGTGGTCAGCTTGTTCGTCGTGATCACCGGCGAACCAAAAGAGACATCCCAGTCGCTAACGTCATTGCTGTAAACCGGTGGCACCGTGTTTTGGAAATCCCAATGCTCGCCCCCTTTGCGCAGCGCGACGGGTCCGTCCGCATAGGTGAAGGTATCGCCACCGATGATGAGATCCGTGCCAGTCGTTGCGGTAGAAGTCGGATACGTGATGCCCTGCACCGCGCCCCAGCTGGTGGCCACGACCAACTTGTCCCAGTAGGTCGGCGAATCACCACCGGAGCCGAAACGAATGGCGGTTGTCGCATTGGCAAAAGCCAGCGTGGCTGAGGGTGCTGGCTCGCCTTGCGTCAGATCCGGATTCACATAGATGGAGGCGAGACCTGCCGCGTAGTCCACCTTGGCCACGATCTGATATTTCAATCCCGCCACCGGTGCCATGCCCGTGTAACTCCACTGGTTCGCACCCAGATTGTGAATGCCGATCTCACGGCGGTTGCTGGAGGGATTCAGCGCAAACGGCACGCCAAACATGAGACGTTCCGTGTTGTTCTCATAGAGGCTCAGGCCGCTCCATGAGACATTCGCCGCGCTGCGGTTCATCTCGAAGCGATAGTACAAGGTCTTGTACTGCGAGGTTCCGGCGCTGCTGAAAGTGCCATTGGCTTCCGTGGCATTGAACTCACGCTTCACGCTGGTATTCCAGGTCGCGAGACGGTTGGAGAAGATATAAGGAAAACCATCCACGTTGTCCCAGTTGCTGGCGACCTGTGTGTGACCCACAAAGGCATCACCGTTCTGGTTGTCGAAATCAAAGCCCGTGCCGCTGTCGTGGCCGACGATGTTACCATCGCCGTAATCAAAATTGTCCATGCCGACAATTTGGTTAGGTCCGGTGGCAGTGATGTTTTGCGGATAGGCACGCTGCAGCGCTTTCCAGCTGGTGCCCACGGTCACATCATCCCAGGTCGTGGCGGCGCCGCCACCGCTGCCGAGCCGGACAGCACTGCTCCAGCTATCGCTGATGTACGTACGCACCGCATTCGGCGCGCTTTCCGGCTGCGTGAGGTCGGGGTTCACCCAGAGCGATATCTTGTCGTTCAAGAAGTCGACCTTGGCCACGAGCGTGTAGGTCTGCCCATCCACGACGGGGATGCCTGTGTAAGACGTGCCGTTCTCACCGATGGCAAACTCACGCACGCCGCTGGTCGGGTTGGGATCAAACGCGACTCCGAAGAAGACACGCTCATTGGCAAAGTCATACGAGCTCACGCCGCTCCATGTGGCGCCAGCAGCACGGGTCATCTGCACACGGTAGTACACGGCCTTGTAACGGCTGCCTCCGTCCTGATTGATCGAGCCATTGATCTCCGAAGGCGAGCCATACTCGCGTTTCGCGGCGGAATCCTGCGTCGTCAGCTTGTTCGTCGCGATGGTCGGCGTGCCAAACACCGCATCCCAGGTGGAGGGGGCCGCATGGGTATAACCAATGAAGGCGTTGTTGTTCGTCGTGTTGTCGAAATCCCAGTTCGTGCCGCCGTTGCGATTCGCGATGGCCCCGTTTGCATAGGTGAAACTGTCCGAGCCAATGATGACGTTGTTCCCGGCCACAGCCACCGGATTCGGATCCTGCATGCTCGCGAGCTGGATGCGGAAGGAATCAAGCGCCACGCCATCTTCACGACCGACGATTCGCAGCGTGTAGATGCCGCTACCAGGGATGGTGAAGGTCATGGCATTCTGCGCAGGCGCGGCCACGTTGGCCTCCGCCTCGCCGCTGCCATCCCAGTTCTGCTGACCAAAATCCGAGGTCGTGTGATTGTAGTCCTCATACCAGTCCGGGTTCGTGCCTCCCACACCATCCGCGAGTTCGGTGATGCCTGCATAGATGGAGTCTGAAGCGCCATCATGCCCGTCCCAGCGCAGATACAGACGATAGGTCCCCGGCACGGTGAACTGCACGTAGTAGTCGATCGAAGGTCCCGAACCTGCGCCCGAATAAGGCACGGAACCCGGGCCATTGTCCGGTTGCACCTGCATGAAGAGATTTCCCGTGCCGGTGGCATTCTCAAAGGTCACGCCTGTGGGTACCACCGCATTCGTAGGAGCCTCCAGCCACTGGTCGCCGTTCGCAGTGGCCTTGGCGTGGTAGTCCTCCGCCTGACCTTCCACCACTCCACCCGTCACCACATAGGGCGACGAAGGCGGCAGCAGCCCGGCAGAGGCCGTGGACGCAAGCAGCAGGAAGAGATAGGGGCGCGCGAAAGACATGGTCAGGATCGGGCGACGGGTGGTCAGGTCGGCAGGTCGCGTCCAGATGGTGGGGTACGCACCCCAGGGTGCCAAGCTCACAAGTTTGGATAAATGACCAGCCGCCAGCCCCCCTGCCTCAGCCCTTGCCCTTCAGCTTCGCCAGACCCTCCCGGGCCTGCTGGATGGACTCACGCACGGCAGGCTTCACGACCTTGCCATGGCCTGCCTGGTCGAGCTGCTCCAAGATGGCATGCGCCTGATCCAGGGTCTTGGTGGCCGCAGGGATCTGGGCCGCATCCCCGGAGGAAAGCAGCACATGCGCCAGATGATGCTGAGCCTCGACCACGGCGGCGAGGGCCTCCACATCATTCGGATCCGACCGCGCCTTGTCCCGGGACATCTGCACCACAGCCAGGCGGTGCGGCAGGGCATCACTCCAGTTTTTCTCCGACTCAAAGGACAAAGCCAGGTGCTCGTGGGCGGAGAGCAGGTCCGTTTGCAGCGTGGCATCCAGCGGATCCCCCTTGGCAAGACTCGTCGCGATCTGGAGACGTTCCTTGAGGTGCTCCTGCGCCTCACTGTTCTTTCCTGAGTCCTGCATCGCATCCGCCAGACGCTCCAGAGTCACGCCTAGCTGCCTTTGATAACCATGATCCTGGCCTCCCGCAGCCACCACACGGCGGCGCAGGTCCAGCGCCTGGTCCAGAGATTTCAGGGCTCCGGGCTTGTCTCCATTCTTTTTCTCAATCTGTGCCTGCTGTTCCAAGGCCGTGGCATAGTCACGCTGGAGCATCGCATTGGACGGGGCAGCCGCGAGATCCGTGGCATAAAGCGCGAGCGACTTCTCCACATGCTGGCGGGCCTCCTCCCAATGCTCCTCATGAGCTTCGATGCGCGCCATCGCCGCATGGGCGACCGCGAGATCATGCGTCACCAGCTGGCCGCGCGCAGGCATGCTGCGCATCTTCTCCAGCAGCTCCAGCTGCTGCGTAAACATGCGACGTGCCGCAGGCAGCAGCCCGCGCTCTTCATACGCCACACCGACTCCCTGGCTGGCGACCGCGAGATCACGCAGGCGGTCGGCCTCCTGTGGTTTCTCCTGCACACGGCGTGAGAGGATGGTGAACGCGGAATCAAATTTGGTTTGGGCGCTTTTCTCATCACCACGACTGAGATCGATCATGCCACGGAACTCGCCGATCATCGCCCTCTGCCGCCACTGGGCATCCGTAAGCGAGCCTTCCGGCAGATCGGCGAAGTATTTCTCCGCTGACTCTGCCACACTGGCGAGCAAGGCCGTGCGGCCCAGCGGCACCAGCTTCCCACGGAGGTCGATAAGCATGTCCTCGATCAGAGCCTCCGCTTTTTCCTTCGCCTGGCGCTCCGCTTCTGCTGATGCCATGGCCCGGGCGCGCTCCTGCGACTCAGCCGCACGGGCCTTCTCGGCTTCCAAACGACGCTGTTCCGCCACCAACCGGGCGGCGGCTTCCTGCTTCTGCGATTCCTCCGCCTGCACACGGGCGGCATCAGCCGCCTGGCGCTGCACAGCCTCACGTCCGAGCGCCTCCTTCTCCCGCTGCAAGGCATACGTGGTGCCGGCAAGCCCGAGCACCAGGGAAAGCACGATCAGGGCCGCAGCCGCCACCATCTTGCGATGACGCCTAACCATCTTGATAAACCTGTAGGCCATGCTCGGCGGCGTGGCCGAGACAGGCTCGTCATTCAGATAACGCTGGATGTCCAGCATGAGGCTTGTGGCCGTGTCATAGCGGCGGTCGCGGTCCTTCTCCAGCGCGCGCAGCACGATCCAGTCGAGGTCACGCTTCAGCGCCTGCGTGAGCCGCGGCACCTGGGTGTGGCGCATCTGCGCGGTGGTCCGGGACTTCTCTGTGACATGAATGAGCCGGCTGCTCGGGCGCTTCGCCTCCTCCTCACGGATGTGCCGCAGCACTTCATCAATCGGCGAGCGGCGCGCGACATCCATCGGCAGCGGTGTCTCGTCTGTCAGCAGCTCATAGAGGATGACACCAAGACTGTAGATGTCACTGCGCGTGTCCACGTCCAGGTTGTTCAGGCCCGCCTGCTCCGGGCTCATGTACTGCGGCGTGCCGATGATCACACCCGCCTGCGTCTGGATCATGTCCTTGGAAAACTGGTCCGTGCCATTGGTGCCCAGCGCCTTCGCGATGCCGAAGTCGATCACCATCGGCACCGGACGTTCGTCGATCTCCGACACCAGGATGTTCGAAGGCTTCAAGTCACGATGAAGGATGGACTTCTGATGCGCATGCTGCACGGCCTGGCAGATGGGGATGAAGAGCTCCAACCGCTGGCGCAGCGTGAGGCGCTTCTCATTGCAGTAGTCAGTGATGGGCGGCCCCTTCACCAGCTCCATCACAAAGTAGGGCCTGCCTGAGTCCGTGGCACCTGCATCCAGCACGCGCGCGATGTTCGGATGGTCCATCAGCGCCAGTGCCTGGCGCTCTGTGTCAAAGCGCGCAATGATCTCCTGGCTGTCCATCCCCGCCTTGATCACCTTCAGCGCCACCTCGCGGCGGATCGGCTCATACTGCTCCGCCTTCCACACAAAGCCGAAGCCACCCTCGCCGAGCTTTTTCACCAGACAGTAACGGCCGATGTAGTCACCCGGACCTTCCGAGAGCCTCGGCATGACCGTCGGAGTGGGCTTGGAGACGATGATCGTGCTGTCATCATCCATCGGCAGCTCATCTTCCAGACCGATGCCAAAAAGCGCCGCCGCATCCTTCTCCACCGGAGCAGGTGTCTTCGGAATGATGCGTGTGGTGAAGGTGTCTTCGTCCATGAGCAGCGAGGATGATCAGGGATTGCCCGGAGAGGATGGAAGATCGATGACGTCATCCGAGAGCAGCGCGGCGACCTCGCCCTTCGGACCGGAGATGGCAGACTTCGCGGGCAGCTTCGCCACCGGCACATCCACCTCATAGAGAGCATCCGCGATCTCGAGACGGCCCTCATCCACACTGGCAAAGGCCATGAGGGATTTGTTCGCGCCACTGGAGACGGGCACCGCGATGTTCTCACCCATGCGCGCGGCGATGTTTTTCAGCGCCTCACGCTGCTGGTCGCGCTCGATCTCCGCCACTTTCTTGCGAGCCTGCTCCGGCGGCAGGCTGCGGCGTGCTGCGGCTTTCAGCGGCTCATACTTCGGCTCCAAACGCTGGATCTCCAGGGCGATGAGGCCGTTGAACTGCATCTGCGCAGAGCGGCGCAGCAGTTCCTTTTCCGCTGCAGCCAGCGTGCGATGCTTGCGAATCACGCGCGCGACCGTGGCGATGTCACGCAGGCGCAGATCTCCCTTCTCGGGCATCATGTAAAAGCTCGTCTCCTTCTTCGCGCCAAACATGGGACCATCGAGCTCCGTGGGATCCCCCACGGGCGCGGTTTGGCAGCCTGCCAGGGCCAGCAGGACAAGGAGTGACAATGAGCGACGCATGATGGGAGAGAGAGCGAAATCCGGAGAACAAAGAAGGTCTAACTGGAATCTGGGCCCTTGTTACAGGATGGCGGAACTTTTTTCCAGCCTGCTCGCAGGCGGCGCACAAGATCAGTCGCGGATCGTGGCCTCCAGCGTGTGGAGGGGGAAGCTGCGCTTGGCCGAAAGGCGCAGCCAGTCCAGAGCGCCCGAGCAGCTGCGCGGCTCTGCTTCCAGCTGAAGCCAGCCCTGCAGGCTGTTCCGATACACCATGTTAAAGGTCGAGACTGGCACACTGCCGCGGACTGTCAGCCCGCTGCTGCCCACTGAGCCGCTGCCGTCTGCCAGACGTCCAGCCCAGGAGGCAGTGCCGGCGCGGCTGACGGTGAGACGAAGGCTGCCCGTGGTCTGCGGGAAGCGTGCATCCCCCGCCACTTCCGCCGCAGGTGTCAGCACAAGGGGATAAATGCCTGCCAGAGGAGCCGCGTCCGTGCTCTGATGCCAGGCCTGCACTGCAGCGGTCACGTCCGCGCTTCCACCGATGCTGCCCGTCAGCTCTCCGGTGAGTCGGCTGATCGTGAACTTGAGTGTCAGCGCGGTTTGCGAACGAGCCCGGGGAATCACCACCGTGGCGGTGGCATCCTTGCCGATCTCTGGCGAATCAATTTTGCCGGAAAAAGCGTGTGTGGCCGCACCCAGGGCGAGCCTGCCAGTCAGCGCGCCCAAGGGTGAAACCATGAGCTGGAAGCGTCCGCCGTGACCTGCATTCACAGCCTCATGACGGCTCACCAGACCATGGAAGCTCCCAGCGGTGAAGCCTGGCAAGGGCTGGACAATCACGCTTGCCTCCAAGGGGGCGGAGGTACCTGCCGCATTGGTGGCCGTGATAGTGAGGGCATAGCTTTTCGGCGCCTGAAGAAGGGCTGTGGGCCGGCCGGAGATCACACCTGTGCGCGCATCCCATCTCACGCCGGGTGGCAGTCCCTTGACGGAGTAGCGAGTGGGTGAGTTCGAAGCCGCGACGCGCGAACGCACCTCGGCACCGGAGATCCAGGGTTCGGGATCGAAGCTGGCCACGACCGGTTTGCTCAAGGCGCCAAGTCCGGCTCCGCCACCACTGCCGCCGCCCGTCACCAGCACCGTGACCGCACCGCTGGTCATCACGAGCGGCGTGGCGGTGTTTTGCGGATCCGGCATGGTGACCTGCAGGCTGTACAAGCCTGCCTGATCACTGGCGATGCCGGGAAGAATGAGCTGTGATTCAGGATTGATGCCGCGCGGGATGGCCACACCCCCGCGTAACCAACGATACGTCGCATGCGGTGCCGCGGCAGGTACCTGCAGGATCAGCGTTCCACCGGCAGCGATGCTCTGCGTGCGGGTGGAGAGATCCACCACGCCCACGTGGGCCACCTGGCTCACCGCTGTGCCGACACCATTGCTGGCACGCAGCTGCCACTCGCCTGCGTGACCGATGGACGCAGCCGCGATGGAAAGCGTGCCTGCGGCGGCACCACCCACCGGGCTGCCATTGCACAGCCATTGAAGCTGCACCGCCGTCCCCGTGGCCGCGCCCGTGAGACTAAATGGCAGGCCGAGCCCGCGCATGACCGAGGCCGGATGCAGCGTGATGGAGGGCGGGATCTGCCCATGACCTGAGAGGGGAATCTCAAAGGAGGCTTCATCCACGTCATTGCTGGTGATGATCGCTGTCTGCGATTGCATGCCTGGCGTGGCCGGCGTGAAGGTGACCGTGAAACTTGTGGTGGCTCCGGCGGCGAGGCTCGTGGCACCTGGGGAGGTGATGGTGAAATCACCACTTCCTGTTAGGCTCACACCAATGCCGCTGAGAACGTCTGATCCCGAATTGCGAATGGTGAAGGTGCGCGTGTGCCCGGCGCCCACGATTTGTGGCCCGAGGTCCAGCAGCACGTTGTCCTGACGTTCATTGGCAGGCGTGACAGCACCGTCATAGACCGCGATCTCCGGAGCAGGCAGGCCGCTGAAGTTGAGCGCAGACTCGATCAGGCTGGAGGAGTTCGAATGGTAGGCTCCATGCGTCCGTGCACGTGCGCGCAGGCGTCCGCTGCCCGGAAGCGTTAGTCCCGTGCACTCCCAGCCTCCGGTGATACGTGTGCCATTTCCCAGCGGCACCCAGCTTGAGCCTCCGTTTGTGGACACTTCGAAAGTGACCGTCGAAGCCTCCGGTGCCGAACCACCGCGCAGCCACTGGACACGGCTGGCACTGCTGATGGAAAGCGCGCTGGTAGCGGCATCATTGCTCAGCTGGCCGACACCCCAGAGGCCGAAGCTCCCGCCGACAAGCACGGCTCCATTTGGCCTGAGGGTGACACCCGTCGGAAGATGGCTGACCCCCGGATTTCCGAAGCTCGTGTCCAGATGGCCATCTGCCAACAGACGAGCCACATGCCCCCAGGCTTGGGCATCGATGTCACTGAAAGGCCCGGCAACGAGCATCTTCCCATCTGCCTGGAGGGCAATGCCCTCCACGTAACCGTCGATGCTGGAAGTGATCTGCGGAACAAAGGTGGTGTCAGGCGCGCCGGTCGTCAGCAACCTTGCGAGGTAGTTTCGATTGTTTCCGCTCACGGAAGTGAAGTCACCGCCGATGAGCACCTTGCCGTCCGGCTGCAGCACCATCGCACGCACATTGTCATCCACATCCGTCACGAAGCTCGTGTCGAGAGAGGCGTCGTCATTGAACCGCGCCACGCGCTTGCTGGTGCCAGCATTGGTGAATCCACCCGCCACCAGGATTTTGCCATCCGGCTGCAGGGAGATGCCGTGAACCTCGTTGTCGAGGGTCAGCCCATGTGTCGCGGTGTTAAAATTGCCGACGGTGCCGTCCGTATGAAGCCGGGCCAGGTTCGGCCGCGCCTGCCCGTTGACCTGGGTGAAAGATCCACCGATGAAGATCCGGCCGTCCAACATTGGCACGATGGCCAGCACAGGGCCGTTCACATTGAAATTGAAGGCCGCGTCAAGAGTGCCGTCGGCATTCAGCCGGGCGATGCGGTTGCGCGTCTGTCCATTCACCGTGGTGAAAAAGCCGCCTAACAATATTTTACCATCCGGCTGGATCACCGCCACTTCAATACCGATGTCCACGATGGGATTGAATCCGTTGTCCAGCGTGCCATTCGCATTCAAGCGCGCGATGCCAGGACGCGCCACGCTGTTCACCTGGCTGAAATCCCCCGTGATGATCACCTTGCCATCCGGCTGCACGGCGGCGCCGATCACCTCTCCATTCACCATCGGGCCGAAACTGCCGTCCACCTCGCCCGCCACGTTCAGCGGTGTGGTGAAGGTGCGGTCAGCACCCAGGGTGGTGCCCTGTGTGCTCACCGCCTTCACGCGGTAGTGGTAGGTGGTTCCCGGCACCAGGCTGGAGAGCGCGGCCGATACAATCGTGTCACTGCCGTTGCTGGCGATGGAACCGGGTGTGGCCGCGACCGTCGTTCCATAACCAACAGTTGTTCCATATTCAAAGGTCACCGTGGTGGCGGCACCGTTCGGATTCGCCAGACCGCGCAGCGTGCCCGAG
This sequence comes from Prosthecobacter gellanilyticus, assembly GCF_007992435.1. Taxonomy (GTDB): domain Bacteria; phylum Verrucomicrobiota; class Verrucomicrobiia; order Verrucomicrobiales; family Verrucomicrobiaceae; genus Prosthecobacter; species Prosthecobacter gellanilyticus. The sequence continues at coordinate 58,072 of NZ_BKAG01000017.1, forward strand.
GTGCGGGTGACTGAGCGTGCATCCAGCGTCAGCGCCGTGGGAGACTGCGCCGTGCCGGTGCTGGTGATGGGGATGTCAAAAGGACTCTCGTCCGGATCATTGCTGGCGATGTGGAGCGTGGCGGAACGGGTCCCTGCAGCCCCGGGTGCCACGCGCACGGCAAAGGTCACGGAGTCTCCCATTTGCAGCGAGCCCCCGGTCATCATGAAGCTTGAGCTGACATCCTCCACGATGAAGTCCGCCGCGTTTGGTCCGGTTTTGCTGACCTCCAGCCCGTAGATCTCCGCCTCGTTGAAATTGGAGATGGTGAAGGTGGAGGTAGGAGTGGCAGGACTGATGAGAGTCGCTTTGAAATCGTCCAGCGTCACGGGACTCGAAGAGGGGATGGCCACACCCAACGTGCCCACGCCCAGACCCACATTGAAGGTATCTGCCGCTGTCATGCCCCAACCGGCGGTGGAAAGATCGAGAGTCAGCAGAGTTTTCGTGCCGCACTCCGCGGTGAGATGCTTCGTAGTCGCATCAAACCGCACACGCACCACTCCGGACACGTCCGTGGTGTTGATCTGCGCATCTTGGGACATCTCATACTCGTTGCCCTCGCTGTCTGTCACGGAATAGAGAGCGATGTAGTTGCGACCTGGCTCCATGCTGAGCGCAGAGGCGAAGAGATAGGTGTCTCCGGCCGGCGTGGTGAAGGTCACCAGCACTCCATTGTCAACGTAGGGGCTGCCGCTGGTGGGCACTGTCAGGGAGGCTGGAATGGTGGCGTTGGCCTCGATGCTCCAGCTCTGGTCATAACGCGGCTTGAACGTGCGGTGCTTGAGGATCGCCTTCGTGGCTCCAGGAGCCGCGGAGAAGAACTCCAAGGCGCCGCCTGACTGGCGCAGGGTGCCGCCACCGGTATTGGAGACCATATCAAACTCGTCACCCAGCAGCGTGCCGGAGAAATCATAGCTGGCGGTGGTCCGCGCTGGGGCGGTGGCGGGCAGAGTCACCACAGAACCGCCATCGGTCAGCGGCGTGCCATTCGGACCTTGCACAGTGATCTGCGGCACCTTGCCGATGACCTGGAAAGTCAGCGCGGCAGGCTCTGGCGGGATGGGCTGCGCGTCCGTGTAGTAGTCTGGTTTGTCCGTGAAGTGAGACTGGTTGAGCGCCAGGTCCGTGGGGTTGATGTCCACATAATAAGTGCCGGAGGTGGTCTCCTCGGAAACCCGCACTGGCTGCCGCCAGACACCGCTGAGCGCATTGCCTGAAATCAGGCTGCCCGGACCTGCGGAGGTCAGGCCGACACTGTAGAAGGTGATGGCGGGCGCCGCGTCAATGCGGAGGGAGCCCAGGCCCGAAAGATTGTCCGTGAAGGTGATGTCCACATCAAAGGTCACATCTCCACTGGTCACATTCACCACAGGCGGGAAGCCAGTGACACCGAGCACCTGAGGACCCTCCGTGTCTGCAGATCCAGGGTTGGTGACGTCCACACGCCCCGACGAGGGCGGAGGAATCAGAAAGTAGTCCTGAACCAGGTCGTCCCCCTGCGGAGTCCATGTCTGGAGATTGGCCATGTCATACGTCGTGACCGTGGCCACCCAAGGGCCCGCAGGCAGGTAGCGCGGAAGACTGGTGCTCTTGCGATAGACTCCGTTCGTGGCCGTGCCGGAGATGCGATCAAGCGGAGTGTACGCCAGGAACATCTGCCTCCCAGTATTGCTTTGGATGCCATCCTCCACATAGGCAGACATGGTACCCGAGGTGAAGAGATCCCCATTGGACTCCACCGTCACATCCAGGGTCACCGTCTGCGCTGCAGTGCTGACATTCACCGAAGGCTGCTGGAAGTCCGCCGAGGTCACACGGATCACTGGCTCGGGCTCAGGCTCGATGTTCAGGACAAAGGTGCCGCGATTGGTCTCGTAGCCGTGGCGGCTGCCCCCCACGGCGATTTTATAACTCACCCCGGACTGCGCGCGAAACACCAGGCGTGACACACCAAACTGCTGACCGAACTGATTGTAGTCCGTGAGGTAGCGCTGGCTGTAGTCATTGAATCCCATCACCGTCAGGTTCCCCAGGGCAGGTCCGCCAGAGTAAAGGGCGATCACCGTGTCCAGCCGGCTTCCCGCCGTGTGCACCGTGTACCAGCCTGTGGCAGGTGCCGTCCATTCCGCCCACACCGTGGCATCCATGAGACCGCCAAAGGTCTTCTCACCGTCCTCCAGTGTGGCCGTGCTGTTGGAGCCATTGATCGAGACGGGGGACAGGCTGCCGAGGTTCAACCGGTTGGCAAAGCTGTCTCCCAGAGACCCGGCGAGGCCGGTGCCGCGCAGCGGAATTTCAAACGGATTGGCGGAGCCGATCACATTGCTCTGAATGCGTGCCGTGGCTGTCTTCAAGCCGGAGGACGTCGGCGCGAAACGAATCTGCATGACGGTCGAGCTGCCTGCGGCCACGCTTGAAGAAGGTGGCACCGTCACGCTGAAATCAGTCGTGTTGACGCCTTCAAAATTGACGCTCGAAATCAACAGCGGCGAGGTACCGGTGTTCGCGATGGTGAAGGTGCGTGTGGCTCCTGCCGATCCTAGGGTGGCGGCCACGTTCACCGGATTGGCATTATCCCCGCGCTGCGCCGCCGGGCTGGTGCTGTTGCCATCATAGACAGCGATGCCTGGCAGCGGCACCGCGCCAAAGGTGGCGAAGGTTTCCACGATGCCCGCGCTGCCGCCACGAATGCCGCTCTGCAAGATCGCGCGTGCACGTAGAACGCCGTTGGCTGGCAGTGAGAGACCCGTGAGCTCCCAGCCACCCGCGGCGCGGCTGCCCTGTCCGAGCGCCGTCCATGAGGAGCCGGCATTGGTGGAAAGCTCAAAGGTCACACCTGCTGTCTCCTGCGCGGTGCCACCGCGCAGCCAGCGCACGGTGGAGGCGCTGGGCGCGCTGAGTGTCTGGGTGGCGGTGTGATTCACCAGCCGGGCCATCCCGCTGCGGGCCACATCATTCACGCCCGTGATCGCACCGCTGATGAGGATGCCACCCTCTGCATCCAGCGTCAGCGTGCCGACTCCCAGAGTGGCCGCGACACCGGTGCCTGTGTCAAAAGTATCCGTGTCTTCCACGGAGCCGTCGCTGTTCAGTCTCGCGATGCCATTGCGCGACTCGCCGTTGACATAGGTCAGGTCACCCGCGATCAGGATCTTGCCATCCGTCTGCAGGGCGAGGCACTCCATGGCTCCTCCATACGTGGTGCCAGCCGGACCGATGCCTGGGTCAAAAGTCGCGAGGCTTTCCACGGTGCCGCTGGCGTTCAAGCGCGCGATCTTGGGACGGGACTGCCCGTTCACGGCGCTGAAGGTGCCTGTCATCACCACCTTGCCATCCGCCTGCAGTGCCACAGCGAACACCAGCCCGTTGGCGCCTGAACCAACATTGAAACCAGAGTCCAGCGCGCCGCTGGCATCCAGGCGGGCGATGCCGTTCGCGCTCTGGCTGTTCACCGTGCTGAAATCTCCACCGATGATGACCTTGCCATCCGGCTGCACGGCCAGTGCATACACATCGCCACCCACGTTGACGACGAAGCTTGTGTCCACGCTGCCGTTCGCATTCAGACGCACCGCGCCGCTGTCAGGCTGGCCGTTGAAGGCATCGAAATAACCACCGAGCATCACCTTGCCGTTCGGCAGCGGCAGGATGACCGTGATGTCTCCAAAGCCTGCCGGGCCGCTTCCCACATTGAACGAGGAGTCCGGCGTACCATCCGCATTCAAGCGGATGATCTGCGCGCACGGCTGGCCGTTGAAGTTTTGGAAGGAGCCGGTGATGAGAATCTTGCCATCAGGCTGCACAGCCAGCCTGCCCACCGCGTTGTCAGGCCCTGTGCTGTTGTTCATGAAGCTGCCGTCCAGCGTTCCATCCTTCAAAAGACGGGCCAGATAGCTTCGAGTGGTTCCATTGATCTGCGTGAAGGTGCCGCCCACGAGAATCTTGCCATCCGCCTGCACGGCCATCGCCAGCACCTGGGTGTTGATGGCGGGAGCAAAGGCCAGGTCCAGAGATCCCGGCACGGGGAATCCTGCCACGGCCTGCACGAAGCCTGTGGAGCCATTGCCACCATCGATCGTCCGGCCGCGTGCGCGGACGAATCCGTTTGCGGGCAGGCTGGCCCCCGTCAGTTCCCAGCCGTTGACGATGCGCACGGCTTGCCCAAGCGACTGATACACGGTGCCGCCATCCTTGCTCACTTCAAAGACGACCTCGCTGACCTCGGGCCCGCTGCCACCGCGCTGCCACTCGACACGGCTGGCGCTGGTGGCGGCCACAGCTCCGGTCACCGCGTCATTGTGCACGCGCGCCATGCGGTTTCGCGTCTGGCCGTCCAGCGTGGCAAAATCACCCCCGACCAGCAGTTTGCCGTCCGCCTGAAGAGCCAGCGCAAACACATCTCCGTCTGCGTTCGGATCAAAGGTGCTGTCCAAACCACCGGTGGTCAGAAGACGCGCAATGCCATTGCGGCTCGTGCCTCCAGTCGCATGCGTGAAGTTACCTCCGAGGATGAGCTTGCCATCCACCTGCTGGGTCATGGCATAGACCACGCCATCCACCTCGCCGAGGAAGGTGCCATCACTGAATCCGTCCGAATCCAGCCGGGCCAGTCCCTGGAAGGGATTGCCATCAATGTCCGTGAACACGCCCGCGATCACCACCATGCCATCCGCCTGCAGCAGCATGGAGGTCAGGCCGCCATTGACAGTGGGCAGGAAAGTGAAGTCCATCTGGCCATAGGTCTGCTCCAGCCGGGCGATGTGGGCCTGGCCGAAACCACCCACCTCATCAAAATTTCCTCCCACCAGGATCTTGCCATCCGCCTGGATCATGATGGAGCGGATTGTCGGTTCCGGAAGGCTGCACTCGATCTGCGGACTGAAGGTCATGTCGACCTCACCTTCCGGGGTCACTCGCGCCAGCATGTTGCGCGGCAGGCTGTCCATGGACGTGAAATTACCACCCACCAGGATCTTGCCGTCCTTCTGAATCGCGAGGCTGTGAACGTGCCCCCCCACGACATTCAGGTTGAAGGCCGTCTCCAGGCTGCCGTTGGCCTGCAGTCTCGCCAGGTTCGGCCGTGATGTGCCGCCTACCGTGGCGAACTCGCCACCGATGATGATCTTCCCATCCGCCTGCACGGCGATGCTGGTCACCAGGCCATTCACATTGGGATTGAAGCTGCTGTCCAGGGTACCGTCGGCATGCAAACGGGCGATATGATTGCGCGGCACTCCGCCCACACTGGTGAAATAACCGCCGATGATGATCTTCCCATCCGCCTGCGTGGCCATGGCCCAGATGTCGTCATTCACATCAGGGTTGAACCCCAGGTCCGCATCTCCGGGCAGGCTCTGCGCCGTGGCCATGCCTGCGCTCCACATGAGCGCGAGCAGCCCCAGCCACCGGGTCAGACGATGGAACACCAAGGAGCAGGAGCTGGGAGAGTGGCTGGACATCAATTCAAATTCGAAAAGCGGGTGCGGGAAGTTCTAGCGGAAGCCGGGGGCGATGTTACCGGCAGCAGGCACAAATCTTGACTCGGGGCACAGGTTTGCGGAAAAGGAGACGCATGTCCGCGCCTGCGCCCCCCACTTCCCAAAGCGTCTTTCCGTCCACGCGGTGGACGCTGATCAGCCAGATGCAGGACGGCGCGCCCACGGCGCAGCATCAGGCGGCGCTCTCCACGATCTGCGGCACCTACTGGTATCCGCTGTATGTCTTCGCGCGCCGCTTTGGCAAGAATGAGGACGAGGCGCGTGACGTCGTGCAGGACTGCTTTGCCCATCTCATCGAGGGAGATCACCTGAAGTCCGCGGATCCGCTGCGTGGCAGGCTGCGCACCTTTCTGCTCACGGTGATGCGCAACATCATGCAGCATCAGGAGCAGCGGAAGCAGGCGCAAAAACGCGGCGGAGGCTCCTCCACCCTCTCCCTGGATCTCAAAGATGCCGAAGGCCGGTACCTGAACGATCCCCCGGCCACAGATGCCACGCCGGAGCAGGCTTATGAGCGCAAGTGGGCTCTCACCCTTCTCGAAACCACGCGCCAGAAGCTCCGTGCGAGCTACCTGGAGGCAGGAAAGGTCGAGCTCTTTGACCATCTCTCCCCTGCCCTGGCGGAGGGAGAGCGCTGGACCGGGCATGCCCAGGCCGCGGCAAACCTGGGAATCGATGTGGGCACCGTGCGCGTGTCTCTGCACCGGATGCGCAAGCGCTACCGTGACCTCCTCCTCGAGCAGGTGGCAGCCACGGTCTCCAGCGACGGCGACGTGCGCGCCGAGCTGGCTTACCTGATGGGGCTGTTTGCTTGAGATCATAAGGAAAGAGGATCAGGGGGCTTCCATAAAACCGTCTGCGTTCACGGTGTCCGTCGTGTGCCGGAACCACACACGTCCGGATTTCTTCGGTGAGGTTGTCGGCGTGGTCTTCGGCGGTCCGATCACCGGCAGGTCCTCCAGGATGAAGAAGCCATGACCGCGCAGCAGGCCGTTCGGTTGCCTAACTATAAATCCTTCATAGGTGCTCTTGCGCGTGACATTGCCGGCAGCCGTGACATTTGGATCCACCAGCGTGAGATCACCTTTAAAGAAACCTGTCTTCGGTGTGACGACGAGCGTGAACTTGCGGGCCGGGTCTGCCACCGGCGGCAGCTGCACCGCGCTCTTCACCAGAAGGGTCACGGCGCTGTCCGGCTTCTTCTCAGGTGTCCCAAAATCGGCATAACCATAGGTTAGGCTGGCATTGTTCGTTCCAGCTCCCAGTCCCATGACACGTGACGTGGCCACCGGCAGCGGCTCGAGGTAGCGGCCACCGAAGCACGTGACCTGCAGAGGACCGAACCCTGGCTGATAAATCCTCTCCGCCGCCTTTTGCACAGCGCGTGACCACGTCAGGCCGCCCGCGATCGCGGTATCACTGAAGTCCACCGCGGTGCCGGGCGTGATCGTCAGCCCGCCGAGGATCACATCACCACCGGCCACGGCCTGATGCACCAGCACCTCGCCATGCTCTCCCACGGAGGTTGCGCTCGTCAGACCCACATTGTCCGCCAGCTTGCCGGTCATCTTCAAGGCGCCTTTCGCATCGACCGTGAAACTCGCGTACCCCGCGCCGCGCGGCTGGCCGCTGATCGTTCCAGGCTGGTTCAAAGCCAGGGTGTAGTAACCCGTGTAAGAGGCCAGTCCCGCTGCTCGCAGACGCCAGCCATGCACCGGAGCAGACTCGGCACCGACCACCAGAGTGGAATCCACCAATGTCTGCACGGATGAATCCAGGACGAGGTTCAGAGTCAGCGCCGGCAGGCCTTTCGGCGTCAGATTGACGGTGACCGTTCCTTGCGCGCTGTCAGGCTCGACCTCCACGGGAACCGTGAAGCTGAGAGCCGTGGTGCCGTGGACAAATTTACCCGTGCACACGCCTCCCGTGGTCACCACAAGATTGAGCCTTCCTCCCAGGTTTTGGTTCGTCCCAGGATGGCGCTCCACATAGCCCTCATACACTCCGTCCAGGCCCGACGGCAATGGAAGCACGGTGATGCTGCCCGTGGCGGTGTCAGAGTTCACCAGGTTTCTGGCGGTGAACTGCACGCCATACGCCGCCCCCTGGGCTTTCGTCGGACGTCCGCTGATGACACCCGTCTTGGCATCGATGGTTAGGCCAGGAGGCAGGTTCTTCGCGGTGAAGGAGTTACCCGCGCGATTGAGGTCCGGGTTCATCGGCAGTGCCACCGGTCCATACTTGCTGCCAATCACCACGCGGTTTGGGTCCAGCACCACGGGTTCGATGATCTCCGGTGCCAGATCCATGACACGCACCGTGTGCACGCCGCTGTCCATCGTGAGCTCGCCCATGGTGACCACGCATTTATACAAGCCGGAGTCGCCCGCATTCATCCGGGTGAGCTTCAAGGAGGCGGTGCCTGTGCCGGTGTAGATGCCACCATCCGAGATCGGCTGCCCATCCTTGTGCCAGCGATGCAGCAATCCCGGACCCGCTGTGGGCACGGTCAGCGTCGTGGTGGCCGCAGGCTTGAAGTCCAGCACCTTCGCGGTCGTGTCCACAATGCCCACCGGCACTGTCTCGCTATGCACGGTGCCGAGACTGTTCGAGGCGCGCAGGCTGTAGCTGCCTGCGTTCGCCAGATCCGACTTCGCCACGGTGAGCTGGGCAGCCTTGGCGGCACCTGCCGCCTTGCCATTGAGCAGCCATTGCAATGCAGGCGGTGGCGAACCGGTGAAGCCTGAGGTCAGGGTGAGAGGCGATGCCCGGGCGATCAAACGCGGCTCCGGCTGCAGGGTGATGCGTGGCTTGGTCTCGTCATCCAAAAGCGTGATCACATGGCTCCCAGGCAGGCCCAGGGCCACCGAGGTGCTGGTGGATCTGCCAAGCGTGATGCTGATGTTTTTCACCGGTTCCGGCACGATGTCCTGAAGAAGGTTCAGCGTGAAAAAGGTCTCCCCCTGCCCTGCCGCAAAGGTCACGCTCATGGGGTTCGCCGTGTAGTCCTTGCCAGTGCCGTGAATGGCCGAGCCACTGAGCGTGACGGGAATGACGACGTCTGTGTCAGGCACCGGCTTGATCGTCACCTTCACCTGCACTGCGCCATCACCTTCAGAGACGATGGAAGAGCCGAGCGCGAACGCGGCCTGCTTCACCTCCTGCAGATCGGAACCGAAGGCAGGGCCGGTCACGGAGACTCCGCCCGGTCCTGTTCGCTGCACGCGCAGACGGATGAACTGCACCGGCACACCCCGGGGCAGGGTTTGAGGAGCGTCCACATCATCCGTGAGCGGAATGGTGGAAAAGACCTTCAAAAGGCCGGAGGTGTTGGAAACGGTGATCGTGTGCGGATCTCCGCTGGTCCAGTTCACCAGGTCCGTGGACACCTCGACGAAGTATTGCACGTCACGCCGGATGCCCTGGCGAGGCACCTCCAGGCCCAGATAATCACGCCCCTTCAGGAGGCTGGCGGTCACTTCAAAGGTGCCGGATTCACCCTCGGGATCCACGCCGACTTCCTCCTGGATTTTCTCAATGAAAGGGGTTGGGATGTTGTCCAGGGACACCTGGGTCGGGTCGAGGTTCAACGCATACTCCACGAGGTTTGCCAGACGGTCTTCGTCCGGATCAGCCGTGTCATCGGTGAAGGCCGGATCGCGCAGTTCATCGGGGTTGGTGAAGTATTTGAGCAACCACGAGTTCTGCGCATCTGCGGAGCCGAGGGTGGAAAGGATCTTCTCCGTGGTGGCGCCGAAGCCTAACACATATTGCGGCAAAATGGACCATGCGCTGCCATCGCCCAGCAGTCCGTTTTCACCATTGCCCCAGGCCCAGAGCGTGCCGTCTGCGCGCACGGCCAGCACACCGCCCACGCCGACGGAGAGATCCGTGATCTGTGAGATGCCTTCCACACGCGCCGGCGTGCTGGAGCTGAGGGCACTGTTGCTGAAACGGCCGAGCAGGCCTGCATACAGGCTCCAGCCCCAGACATTGCCCTGCGCATCCAGGCCCATCACCACATCACCATTCACCTCGATGCGGCGCAGTGGCGGCAAACCCGGAACCTGCGTGGGAACCATCACCGTCGGACCATTCGCCACCGGGCTGGTGATGCCACCGCCCAGGCCCCAAACCCAGACAGAACCATTCGCCCGCAGCGCGGCATTGGCCTCGCCACCGGAGCGAATTTGCACAACTTCTGTTAGGCCAGTCACGCGCACCGGTGATGAGCGTGAAGCCAGCGTGCCGTCACCCAGCTGCGCATAGTGGTTGGCACCCCAGGCCCAGACGGAACCATCATTGCGCAGAGCCAGGCTGTGCGCGCCACCTGCCGCCACCATGACCACACCCGTGAGACCTGGCACGGCGACTGGTTTTGTGCGTGTGACAACCGTCCCATCCCCGAGCTGGCCGCGATGATTCCGGCCCCAGGCACGCACGGTGCCGTCTGCATTCACAGCCAGGCAGTGCTGGGACAACTCATAGGGCCATTCCGGACTTCCAGGAGGTGGCGCATGAGCACCGGGACTCACCGAGAAAAAGGTCGCGCCCGCGACATTCTGAACCGTGACTGGATTCGCCGGGCCGGGAGCCACACCACCGGTAGGAAGGCCGGTCGTGCCATTGCCAAACTCACCCCAGGTATTGTCCTGCCCCCAGGAAACCAGCGTGCCGCCAGACTTCATGGCGACCACAAAATTCCGGTTCCACGAGCCCTGCAGATCCACAAAACCATTCGCTGCCGTGAAAGCCGCAGGCAGTTGTGAGAGAGGTCCGGCACCTGCGAAACCCCAGGCCAGCCAGGAGCCATTAAACAGTTTCACCGCCGCTGCCGGAGTGCGGCCCGCACGCGCCAAAGCCACGCCCGAGATGCCAGGCACCTGGATCGGCAGAAGGGATTCATCGAGACGACCTCCGCCAAGCTCGCCGCGCTGGTTCCGGCCCCAGGTCAGCAGTTCTCCAGAACTCAGCAGCACCACGCTGGACTCACGTCCGGTGGCCATCGCGCCAATACCATCCTCACCCATGCCAGGAACCTCCTGCGGGCGGCTCTTTGAGTAAGGCACACCGGTGCCGAGCTGGCCCATGTCATTGCGGCCCCAGCTGAACAGACGTCCGATGCCGTCCACTCCGATGGCAAATCCATTCCCTGCGGAAACGGCCACCATGTCACTGACTTCACTGTAGAGAACCGGCGGCTGGGAGGTGGCCGGGTAGCCCGTCTGCGTTTCATCGCCATCAAAGGCGCCCCACCACCACATCTCGCCATTCTCCAGCACAGCGTAGGCGGTTTGATAACCGGCGGCGATGTAGCTACCATTGGTTAGGCCGGGCACCTGCACGGGAGCCAGGTTTGGCAGCGCGGTCTCAGCAGCTCCGATGCGGTGGCCCCACTGCCACACCGTGCCATCACTCTTCATGGCGATGGAATAGCGGCTTCCGGAAGCACTCATCACCGCGTCCGTGAAACCGGTGACCTGCACCGGCGTGAAGCGGTCTGTTTGCGTGGCGTCACCGAGCTGTCCGCGCTCATTGCGGCCCCAGGTCCACACGGTGCCGTCCACATTCACCACCGTCACATGCGAGCTGCCGGGCAGACCACCAGCGGAAATCCACGCCGCCTGAGGTTCCGGCGTTGGTGTGGACCACAGGCCCATGATTTGCGTCGGCACCGGATGCGCCAGGAGATCCGTGCCGCCGCTGGCCAGCAGGCCGTCGCTATTCCCACCCCAGGCCCAGACCGTGCCATCGTTCTTCAGCATGAAGGCCGTGTTTCCCGTGGCAGCCACCATCACGGCATCTTCGGATCCGGGCACCACTACCGGCGTGGCGCTGGCATACCCCTGCGCAGTGGCGGTCTCGGCACCGGGAACCTGGCCGTAGTAACCCCAGCCCCAGGCCAGCACCTGGCCCTCTTTGATGGCCAGTGTGAAGGCGTCCCCCTTCGCCACCTGGCCGGAGAGACTCACGCCCATGGACAAGGCACCACTCGCAGTGCCCACACCACCGGTGCTGCCGCCGGAGTCCACCAGGAGAGGCTGGTAAAGCTTGTCCACCATGCGCGCCATGTCCAGACGTCCACCGCTGGCGCACTTGCCCGCAAGAGCGGGTGAAGGCTGCGCCTGGTCCACGATGATCTGGCGCACCTGCCGCGGATCTTTGACATCCGGCTGCCACATGGTGAGCAGTGCCGCGGCACCGGAGGCGAGCGGTGCCGCCATGCTGGTACCATTGCGCGAAAGGTATCCTTGGTTAGGCGCGCCGGGCAGGGCGAGCGTGGTCAGAGTGCCGTCTGAATCCTCCGAATGCTCCTCGAGGATGGCCTGCAGCCCGGTGGCGTCTGCGACCGGAACATACCCTGGAGGTGGCGCCGAGTTCAGTGGAATCCAGTAGGTGCTGAGGATGTTCGTGCCCGGGGCAAAGATGTCCACGGTCTGCGGGCCGAAGTTCGTGCCTGCGGTCGTGCTCCAGCTGGAAGGCACATCATTCAGGTCACTGGCCCCCACGCTCAGCACAAAGCCGCTGGGAATACAGGCGGGATAGACCGGGATCAGGTCGTTGTTCTTTTTGCTGTTCCCCGCCGCAGCCACATGCAGCACACCATAGGGTTTCGGCCTCGATGGATTGTCAAAAGTCAGCGCCAGCTTGTTCAGCGCCTTGGTGGGGAAGTTGCTCAAAAAGATGCGATCGCCGCGCACGATGGTCACCTGCGTGTTGGCCGGAATACCGGCGCCCGTGATGGCCATGCCCGAGCGGATCTTCAGCAGTTCCGTCAGGAAGATCACGTTCTTGTCCTTCGGGGTCAGCACGACTTCATTCGACTTCAACGCCGCTGTGCCCATGAGGCCGACGGGCTTGGGATCGGTCGTCTTGGTGGCGTTATTGATCGCGTCCAGCATCTCCTTGCTGAAGCCTGCGCCACCCCAGGAATGGTTCGCCACGGCCACCTGGCGCGTGTTGCGGTTCAGACGCTTGATGTAGTTCATCGCCGCCACGGCCGCGCTGTAAGTGCCGTAGGTGCCCGCGCCATTTTTGCGGATGATGCGTAGTGGCAGGATCTTGACCTTCCAGCAGGCACCCGTGGTTCCCACATTGTTGTTACCCACGGCGCCGATGATGCCTGCCACATGCGTGCCATGACCCACATCGTCCATGGGGTTGTTGTCGTTGGGAGCGGAGATGAAATCCCAGCCGCGCCAGTCATCACGGAAACCGCTGAGGTCATCGTCCACATTGTTGGTCTCCTTGCCGCTCCCAGTCTCGAAGGGATTGTTCCAAATGTTCTCCGCCAGATCCGGATGGTCGTAGTCCACTCCTGTGTCCAGCACGGCCACCACCACCGTCGCGGCTTCCTGGGCATTGCGCGGCTCCTTGATCACATCCCAGGTGGATGGGGCCTGCACCTTGGGCAGATGCCACATGGGGTTGGCACCGCCTGCGTAGAAGGGATCATTCGGCTCCGTGGCCGTCGTCGTGGTCAGGAAGTCCGGCTCGGCACGCAAGACTACGTCACTGAGCGCTTCCAGCCGTGCGACCGCACTCTCCAGCGCAGCGCGCCCCTTCGCCGGCACTTCCACCAGGTAAAGTTCCTCCGAAGCCACGACCGCCTGCCGGATGCGATAGTCTTTGGGCAGAGCCGCCTTCAGTTCCGCCTCCGTCACCCCCTCCTGCACCCTGACCATCAGGTGATCAGCCACCATGGCATTCTCCCACACCGGCTCTGGGGCCGCCTTTCCAGGTTCGGGCTGGCCGTTCACCGAGGCGGGCTCAGGCAACTGGTCACTGCGATAAACACGGTCCAGCCGGATCATCTCGAACGGGAAATCGGTGATGCGATAGGTCTCCGACCTCCGCACCAGGGTCACGCCACGGGGGAGCTTGAGCGCCTTTTCCAGGTGCGGCTCCCAGGAGCGCTGTTCAAAGCCCGATGCATGGGCTTCAACCCATTTTCCATGACGGGCAATCCCTCCAAAACCCGGCACTTCGTCCAGTCCGGAAGGTGCGGCCTGGGAAACGGGCATCGTCACCGGTGGGGTGGCCTCCCTAGAGCTCCGCGCAGGAGCTACGACTGTCAAAGCCGGTTTCACTGCCTGAGAAGGCTGGGTGGAGGTCGTTTTTTCCTCCCTGGCTGCAAACCACGAAAGTCCCGCAAGTGCCAAAAGCACAACAGATTGGAACCATTTTCGGGAGCAGCGGATCACGGTATTCAAAGCAATGACTGTCTACCGAAAACGGCGGACGAAGTTACAGATTTCCAGGCGATTCTCAGACCAGATCCGCCATCGGGGCAGCGAATTCCGGTCCATTTACCACATCAACTCTCTGAACGCGAAACAATGGCGGCACAATCCTCCGAAAGTGCCGGCTTTGCTTCATCATTCCAGGCCACGTAGCGCCCAGCGCCTCATCGCACCTTCCCCAGCAGTTCCTCCACCTGCCGGGTGATCTGATCCTCCACCGTCTCCGTGTAGGATGCCCGGTGCCCATACTCGTACATGCCGGTGATGCCCTCGTAGCCACCCTCCCTGAGCACCCGGAGAGAAGGCACATAGCTGAGCAGGTCGTTGTTGTAGCCAAAAACCCAGGTGTTGTTCCAGCCATGGGAGCCTTTAAACTTCAGGGAGTAATCCACCACGGTCTCACCGGTGAGGGCGATGAAGGTGAGCTCCGGCCCGAGGTTCCAGACCTGCACCGGATACGGCACATGATCTGGCAATGAGCCCAGCGTCTCATATTGGCGGACGAAGTGCTCGAACTCGCGTTTCGGCATGCCGGTGAGGTTTGGCAGGCGCTGCTTCAACTCCTCAAGCGGCAGACCCTCCTTCAGAGACAGTTTCGTCTCGCCCATCGCGGCTTTCAGCGGACCGGTGAGCGGGATCATCTTCGCCGCCACGACCTGTCTCACGGCTTCCGCCAGGATGTGCCCATACATGCCCGCGAGCTGGGTGGCCTCCATGTCCTTGCCGCGAATGCGCGGCAGCGGGTTCGCATCGCCACCACAGTTCTGCACAAACATGGCCACACTCCCCGGGAAGGACTTCTCCAGCTCAAGCTGCGCAAAGCCCGCGTAGTCGCCATTGATGCTCAAGCCGCCGAGCGCCGTGGTGTGGCAGGAATAACCAAAAACAAGACCACGCAGCTCATTTCCGCTCCTCACGGTGATGACCGGCACGTCCTGGTCCACCTGGCCGCCCATGGCGCGGCTCTCCGCACCCCTTGAGCGCCTGCGGTTCACCGCCACACCGGCCAGCCCCTGCTCAAAGGCCAGCTCCGCGGGTGCGAGATTTGCGATCGCCGTGCCAATCACCTCGTCATACTTCGCATACACCATCGCGGTGTAGCGATCTTTCATCGCCGCTTCCTCCGGCGTGAACTCATAGTAGAGCCACAGCACGTCTTCCGTCACGGGACAGGAGTGATTGTGCGAGGTGTTCAGGATCAGCCTCTCTCTTGGGATCTTGTGTTTTTCCAAGGCCTGCCTCGCGATTCGGCTAACCATCTTTGCGCTCAAGCCCACCAGGTCCGCCGTGACCAGCACGGAGGTGGCGCCTGTGTCATCGCGCAAGGCCAGCGCCTTCAACCAGATGGGGTGCTCCACCCGCTGGGACAGGCGGGTCTTCCCGCCATAGCCAGCCAGAGGCACCGGCTCTTTCGGCGTGATGTCCACCTTCGCCACACCGGCCTGCCAGGCGGCAGAAGCCGCATTCATGAAGCCCAGGAAAACAAGGAGGAACCATCGCATCACCTATCTACGCAGGCTGGTGGAAGGAACTTTGACAAACCATGCGCACGCGACACGCTGGCGCGCATGACCATCCCTTACTTCTGGGCCGAGGCACGTCTGCAGCACAAGACGCAGGAGCGGCAGGTTACCGTCAAACGCTGGGGATGGTCTGATGAAAGCCAGACGCCGCCCAGGCTCATGCGCATGAACGAACGCGTGATGCGATGGAGCGCATCCTCAGTGGTGAAAAGCTGCGGCGACAGGAAGGCCGCTGGGCCTATGGAGAGAAAGGCGTGCCAATCTGCGAGGAAGTCGTCGCCCGGCATGGGGACATGGCCATCACGCGCAACAGCTACGGTTCGCTGTGCCTGAACACACCGAATGTCTTCTTTGCCGATGTGGATGCGCATTGGGTTCCGCCGCACAGCTTTTCCGCAGGGGGATGTCTTGCCTTTGTGATCGCTGGCATTGCCGCCGGCTTTTGGCTTCACTCCATCCTGCTCGCCGCAGCCATCGTGATCGGCGGCCCATGGCTCCTGCTCAGGATCACGAACAGCCGGAACAAACGAGCGCGCCCTGAAGGGGAGGCGTATGCACGCCAGCATGCCCTGCAAATCATCCATGAGTTTGTGGCCAGCAACCCTGCGTGGCATCTGCGCGTGTATGAAACACCCGCAGGTTACCGCCTCCTGGCCATGCACGACGTGTTTGAACCCGGCAGTGAAGCCGCCCAACAAGCTTTGCATTCACTGCACTCGGATCACCAGTTCACCATGCTCTGCGCCCTGCAGTCCTGCTTCCGCGCCCGGGTGAGCCCGAAATACTGGCGGGCTGGTTACAGGCCCGAGAACAGGCTGCCGAGGCAGTGGCCCTTCACGCCTGAGCAGACAAAGATCCGTGAAGAATGGGTGGCAGGCTACGATCGGCACGCCGCGAGCTTCGCCTCCTGCCGCTTCATCGAGGAACTCGGCAGCTCGGCGGTTCATCCCGATGCCGAGGCTGTCCGCGTGATTCACGATGACTACTGCAAGAGCGATTCCACGCTGCCCATCGCCTGAAGCGCCTCAAGGCTTCATCGTCTTGTAGGCCTCGTACGTGAAGAAGGCCAGGCCTGCGTAGCTGGCATGAGAGCGATAGGTCTCATCGATCGGTGCCACAGCCTTCATCATCTGCGTTTCGGTCTGCCCAAAGAAGCCCTCCATCTTCGGGCCGATGTCCGCCATCTTCACACCGACGAAAACCTTGGCCTTCGTCGCATCTGCCGATGCGATGGTTTTCGAAACGAGCGGGATGATGCCATTGCGCCCCTCTGCCTTGCCCCGGTAGCTCATGATGGCCACATGATCGACCACATCCAGCAGATGCTTTGCTGGATCCTTGGTTACGCCATTGAACGTCACGGGATAAGCGGCTGAGCCGTCTGCGTTGGCCTTGTCCAGCCAGAAGACAATATCCACACCCAGGATCAGCTTCGCATCGGCTGCCTGGAGTTTCTTCACGACCGCATGATTCACCTCGACGAACTGGGTGAGCAGATCACATTTCTGCGAGACATCCGCCAGCTTCCAGCGCGCGAGACCATGAGGCTCGATGTCGAGATGCACGCCATCAAACCGTGAATCCGCTGACGACTCCTTGTTGAAGGAAAGGACTCCGTCAATGCTGCCAAGCACCACACCATGCCTGGACTTCAAGGCATGCGCGGGATCACCAAACAGCGCATGCACACGCAGCGAATGCGCATGAGCCCGCTTCAGAAACGAGCGCCATGCTTCGGCATCCTCCAGCACACGCACGTCTCCCTCCTTCTTCGCAAAATGCACTTGCCAGAAGAGGTCCGTGATGTGCCGCTTCTCACAGAAGGTGAAGAGCTGCTCGCTCGCCTCAGCCGAGGCCGCGATGTCCCTCGTCTTGTAAACCCACATGCCGCGCATGTCCGCAGCGGAGGCATCATGCAAGCTCACGAACAGCACCCAGCAGATCACCACAAATCGGAACATAGGCATGAGAGAGGGTATTGAGAAGGCGCGAAGCGTGGTGGCGAATGCAGAAGGAGGCGCTCCAGCACGACACCTCCGTGTGCGCATGGAACGCTCCAAACTACGAAGATGCCAGGCCCGCACAAGAGCGGTGTCCACGGTGTGCTATTCCTCGGCCTTCATTTTCTTCTTCCCTTTGCCTTTACCCTTTCCCTTCCCCTCGCCCTTCTTGGCAGCAGCGGGTTCTTGGGGAGTGTTGGCGGTGGGCATCTTGGCGCCGATGGATTCGCGCCAGGCGAGCATCTGGGTGTGCAGTTCCTTGGCTTTGTCGGGATTGGTAGTGGCGAGGTTCTTGGTCTCGCCGATGTCATCACTGAGGTTGTAGAGCTCGAGGTGGTGGTCTTCAAAGAACTCCATGAGCTTCCAAGATCCCGCGATCATGGTGCCCACGGGAGTGGTGCGCCAGGTGTTGTCGCCAGCGCCGAGGTAACCGGGAAAGTGCTGGTAGATAGCCTGACGCTTCAGCGGAGCTTTGGCATCGTGGAAAAGAGGGGCGAGGCTTTCACCATCCAGCGGCTGGCCTTCAGGGGCGGCGGCTCCGGCGATCTCGCTGAAGGTGGGGTAAATATCGACATGGGTGGTGGGCGTGTCCGTGCTGCTGCCTGCGGCGGTCACACCGGGCCAGCGGACGATGAAGGGCACGCGGGTGCCGCCTTCATAGAGGCTGCCTTTGCCGCTGCGCAAAGGGGTGTTGTCCGTGGTGTCTCCGCCCTTCTTGATGCCTTCACGGGTATAACCACCCACACCGCCATTGTCCGAGGAAAAGATGAGCACGGTGTTTTCAGCGAGGCCTTGCTTGTCCAGCTCTGCCATCACGCGGCCGACGCTTTCATCTACGCTGGCGATCATCGCCGCGTAGGTGGGATTGTTGTGACCACCGACTGCTGGCTTGTCCTTGAACCTGGCGATGAGCTCCGGCTTGGCCTGATAAGGTGAATGCACGCCGAAGTGCGGCAGGTAGAGGAAGAAGCGCTCGCTCTTATGACGCTGGATGAAGTCCACGGCCTTGTCCGTGAGGAAATCCGCGAGATAAGCATCCTTGGGCACCTCAGTCTTCGGATTGGTCTTGAAGTCGTAGTGCTTGCCGGCGCTGACGATGGCCTCATCAAAGCCGCGCTTGGCGGGGTGATGCTCCGCGTCCTCGCCCAGGTGCCATTTGCCGAACATGCCGGTGGCATAACCCGCTTTCTTCAAAGTCTGCGCGAGGGTGACCTTCTCCAGAGGCAGTTCAGTGATGTTGTCCACCGGGCGCAGCGGACGCTGCTCCCACTCGAAACGGCCGATGCCACCGACGGTGTAGACTCCCGTGCGCGGCGCGTATTGGCCGGACATGAGCGCGGCACGCGTGGGCTGGCAGTTCTGGCAGTGGTGATGGCTGGTGAGCTTCATGCCCTGCGAGGCGAGCTTGTCGATGTTCGGCGTCTCGTAGTACTTCGTGCCAAAGGCGCCCACGTCCGTGTAGCCGAGATCATCCGCGAGAATGAAGACGATGTTAGGCGTGGTGGCAGCGTGGGCAGCGGCGCCAAGGCTGGCGGCAGCGAGAAGCAGGCGGACGAATTTCATGGCGTGGGCGCGCTGAAACGCACCAACGCCGCGCTTGTTGCACGAAAACAACTCAACCCGGCTTACGGATTTCCGAAGATGCGCACATCCTGCGAAAGCGGTGGCTCGCTGCCAGGCGTGGAAACCTGCAGCGGCGGACCTCCGGCCTGCACGCGTGGGAAGCAGCAGAAGCCGCGGCCCACACTCCACATGGGCGTGACCATGCCGCGGAAGTCCACTTTGCGCGGGGGCAGTGGAGAGCCGATTTCATTTTCCCATTCATTCATCACGAACTGACCGGTGAAGAAGCCTGTGGGCGGGTAGAAGTCGATCCTGCAGAGGCGGTTCGGCGCGGCGGTGGTGTGCGGGATGGCGCGGTGATTCGTCGTGAGGCGCAGCAGATGGCTTTCGATGAAGTCGGTCTGGAAGATGGCGTTGCCAGGTGCATCCGGCACATTGCTGAAGAGCATCAATCCCGGTGGTGGCGGGATGTAGAGAGAACCTTCGCCCGTGAGATCTGCCATGAAGCCTGCCGGGTAGTTTTTGGAGACGGGCTTGGCTGCCTGCATCCATCGGGCGGCCATTTGCGCGATGGGTGAGATCATGGCGTTCAGCTGCACTTCTCCAGCGAGTGTGCTGCAGCGTGAAGCATCGTGAAAATAGAACGGGATGGGGCTTTCTGCCGGCATGACCGGTGAGGAGAAGGTGAACCCGGTGCCATCTGACAGCGTGCCGACCACGTGGGCGCACAAGGTCGTCTTGAGGCACATGGACATGAAGCTGGTGCCTGTGGGAGACTCGTGCTCGGAGGCAGGCTGCGGAGTGAGCAGCAGATTGTAGCGGCCAAAGGTGTCCGGGCTGTAGGATGCTGCGGTGACATCACAGCTGCGGAAATAAAGGAAGCTGTCCAGAGTCTCTTCTTCGTCATCTCCAGCGCCGGGAAGGCTGAATCCCAGGCGGGCCTGGAAGACTCCGTCGGCAGGGGATGTGATCAGGGTCAGCCTGCTTTTCCCCGTGCCGCGCAAAGCTGGCAGAATGATGACCTTTTCATACACTTCCGGGGAGTCTGGATTAGGCGCCAGCTTGCCGGCGAACTGGCGCGTGTCAGCGCCGATGCGCAGCACACCGGAGAAGCAGCCCTTCTCCGTGGTCTTGATCTCCACCATGCCACCTAACTTGAAGTGTTGCAGAGATTCTGTGCCGGTCACACGGCCTGCAAACAGCCCCGGCTCCACGATGCGCAGCGGCTGGCCGACTCTGAACACGGAGGTCACGGGAGCGCTCTTCAAGCCGCGGGCATCCGTGAGCTGCCACGTGACCTTGTACACGCCGGCCTTGGTAAAGGTGCCGGTCAGCGAGCCCATTTCTTCCAGCCGGATGCCTGGAGGCAATCCGCTCGCGGTGAGACGGCTGCCCGGCCAGGCATTCGCGTTGCCGGTCTGGTCTTTGGCATAAGTGGGATTCACCGGCGGGGAGGGATCGAGGATCTCGTCTCCCACGGCCCAGTCCATCTGATGGGATGGCGTGATGCGCGGCAGCCTGTCCACGGAAAGCACGGTGTAGCGGGCGATCATGCCACCGTTGTAAATGGACTGTCCCTCAGGACCCAGGAGATCCACCGTGGCGATCAGTTCCTCCCGGAGTTCAGGGCCGATGTAACGTCCGCGGATGATGGTCAGCGTGGGCTGGTAGACACCTGCTACAAAGGGACTGGTCGGATCATCAAAGGAGGGACTTTTGTGCCACTGAACGCGGGCCGGCCCCCAGAGCTTCGTTTTGAGCTGCACGGTCTGCTCATCGGCCACGGTCATTGCCTCATCCACGGGCTCGAAGACGGCCACAAGGCAAGGCCCGGCGACGCGTGCGCCCTCCTGGGAGCCCCGGACCTCCAGCTCATAGGCCCCTGCGTGCTCGGGTTTGGCGGAGGCGATGTCCAGCGCGGCGCCCGTCTGATCAGCCAGGACTTTGCCATCACGTTTCCAGATGAAGGTGGGTGCGGTGAATCCCTTGATCACCGGACTCAGGATCAAGCGCTGGCCGAGCTTTTGAACCTTGCCAGCAGGCAAGGAAACGATGGCCTGTCCGTGGGAGGACTGCTCCCAGGTGACATCCACGGTGTACTCACTGGCGGCGAACCATTCGAAGTGGATGGTGAAGGTCTGATCACCTGCAGGCAGCAGGCCGAGCGGACGCACCTCAAAGCGTGAGGTCTTGGTGGCTCCATTGTCCAGCGGAGTGATGCTGAATAGCGCTGCCGCAGGTCCGCTCAGGCGGGCGGTGCGGGCCGTGGCAGCCTGGGCGGGAAGATCCACCTCCAGCGGCAGGACCTGTCCATCTGCCCAGGCCTGCCAGCGGAGGGAGGTGCCTGAGGGAACGGCCTCGCGGCCTGTGGAGTCGCTGTTGGAGCGTGCTCTTCCCAACCAGACGGACATTTCCAAAAGCGGCAGGAAGGACACCGAGCGCGGCTGGCCCGTGGGGTGGTTCCGCCAGAAGGCCACGGTGTCCTGCGTGAGGGCCAGACCATGGGCATTGGGCACACGCCGTGACTGGTCCCGCACCCAGCCCTCAGGCCCCCGCCAGCAGAACTCCAGGGCACCGAGGTTTCCGATGGCGATGTTGGAATCGTACATGGCCATGTCAGGCGTTCCTGGCATGTAGGGCGGTCGCTGGTCATCTGGCACGGACACATGCCGGGCTTTGCTCCAGCGCTTGCCATCCCACTCCGAGGTCCAGAAGCCCTTGGAAGAACCCATCATGATCTCTTCGCCACTGAAGCCGGTGAACCCTAGGGCGGCACCCAGTCCGCTGGAGTCTGAGAGCTCTCCTGGCTCCATCACCTGGTCGAGGTCCCACTTGCCCTTCTTCGCCGTGCCCGTGAAGCGGAAGATCTGCACGCGGCCGGTGTTCCAGCCGAGTTTGTTCGTCCACCAAGGATCCCCGAGTGCCAGCTTGTTGTCATGCAGGCGCATCGGCATGGGGATCTGATACTCAGGCCGGGTGGAGACGTTTTGGATCACGGCCTCCGGTTCCCAGGTATTGAAAACCAGACGGTAGATGCGCAGCGTCGTGGTCACCATTCCATCGGCCAGGTTATCATCCTGAACGACCAGCCGGCTCCCGTGCATCTCCAGAGCGGCGCCGAACCGCATCTGGAACGCGGTGGATCCATCGGTCTCCTCATAGGGCGGACGCGCCGGGGCCGTGAGGGTCTGTGCCAGCTGCCAGGAGGTGCCCTGGATCCGGCGGAAGAGGTGCACCCGCCCCACATCAAACCCTCTGGTGTCACGCAAGGAAACGTCCGACACAGCCAGCCAGCCAGCCGACACGGCCACGTCCAGACCGAAATAGCTGTAAACGGTGGGGTTGGGGGACTCGAGGGTCTGGCTGGCGCTCCACACTCCGTTCGTGCGCTGTCCCACCTGCACGCGACCACGGGCATTCGAATAGTAGGGGGCGCCCAGGAAGACCTCATTGGACTGCATGGCGATGGAGGTGCCAAGACCTTCCCCCGCCTGAATCTCGGTGATTTGCTGCTCGTCTGGCAGGGCTTCCGCCGCCCGGGAAGGCAAAGCCTGACTGCCAAGGAGCAGGACGAGGCCGAGGGTGGGCAGGAGCCGGGTGGGGAGACTCTTCATGCTTCCTTTTGGCAGCGGAGACACTTTTCTGACAACTTTAATCCAGATGACTGAACAATAGACCCTGCCTATCTTGATAGGATGCCTACGACCTCCTTTCCCAGTCATGGCTGGCCTGGACCGTCCGGCCACACTTTGGCCGGCCAGTTCATCACCTTGAAGCCGCTGAACATCGAGACCGATGTGGAGGACCTCTTCGCCGCCTCCGCTGCGGGAGACATCTGGCGCTACATGCCAGCAGGGCCCTTTGCGGATGCCGCCGCGATGGCGGACTGGCTGCGGCAATGGCAGGGCCAGCCCGATGTGGTGGCTTTTACCGTGGTGGACAATGCCTCAGCCCGCCGCATGGGCAGCATCTCGCTCATGCGCATCACGCCGAAGCATGGCGTGGCGGAGCTGGGCTGCATCTGGTACGCACCAGACTTCCAGCGCACCAAGGCGAACACGGAAGCAAACTATTTGTTAATCCGGCACTGCTTCCAGGATCTGGGTTATCGCCGCATGGAGTGGAAGTGTGACTCGCGCAATGAGCGCAGCCGCGCGGCGGCCCTGCGCTTGGGCTTCCGCTTTGAGGGCATCTTCCATCAGCACATGGTCATCAAGGGCGAGAACCGCGACACGGCCTGGTTTGCCATGCTGGACCATGACTGGTTACGCATCGGCGCGGCCATGGAGCGCTGGCTGTATGAGGAAGGGGCTCCGTCTTTGCGGGAGCTCACGGCAGAGTCTGCCGAAGCTCATGCACAGTGCTGATGATCTGGTCTTCGACCTTCGCGCTCCAGCGCGTGGGATGGGTGCCCCATTTCATGGCATCGCCCCCTTCGTAGCCGCCTTCCTTCCACACACGGAGGCTCGGGACGTAACTGGGCACATCGTTCGTGTAAGCACTGATCCAGACGATGGGGTCTTTGATCTCGGACTTCAGCCGCAATGAATAGTCCACCACGACCTCGCCGGCCAGGGTGACCCAGGTGAGCTGGTCGCCGACACGTAGGACCTGGACGGGATAGGGATAGTCGGTGGGCAGCTTGCCTTCGCGGTCGAGGCGCTCGAGCACGCGGCCGGCGTGGGCTTTGTCGAGCGTGTTGCCGGTCTTCTGCTTCTCCAAAAGTTGATCACGAGTAGGCGCGGCGTCATAGGCCAGCGGGATCTCCCGATACGCGGCGCGGATGCTGCCGCTGAGAGGGATCATGTTGGTGGTCAAAGCAGCTTCCACAGAGGTGGCGAGGCTTTTCCCATGCGTCTGCGCCAATTCCATGGTGCGGCGTGGGTAGGGGTTCTGATCGCCGCTGCAGCCGTTCATGAACATGGCGACCGCGCCTGGATGCGCAGCCTCGAGGGCCTGCTGGGCATAGCCCGCGTAGTCGCCGCTGAACTTCTGATGTCCGAGCGTGGTGCAGTGGCAGGCGTAACCAAAAACGATACCAATGTCTTTGCCGTCGGCATCCGCGGCTTTCAAGACAGGGACGCTCTGATCGACAGGGCCATCAGGATTCGGGAAGTTGTTCCAACCGCCGCTGCCATTGGGTGTGCGCCGGTTCATGGAGACGCCACAGCGAGCCTTGCTGTAGTGCAGCGTGGCCGGCACCGCTTTCTTCGAGGCTTCGCCGACGAGGCTGACGAGGGTGTCCTGGAGTTTGCTGGTGTAGGCAGCAGCTTCTGCTTCACGCTTCGCGGGATCATCGGTGCCATGCACGCTGCTGGTTCTGAGTTCAGGACCGCTGTGGGTGTGGCTGGCATTGATGGCGAGGCGTTCCGGTGGAATGCCGAACTGCTTCTGCACCTGCTCCGCCACATGCAGGCGCACGTTTCTCGGCACGCCGATGAGGTCCATGGTGATGAGCGCGAACTTGCCGCCTGCGTGGTCCTCGATCACTAGCGCTTTCGCATACAGATCCAGCTCCACGCCTTCGGACGGTTTGGTGCGTGAGGCATAGCCCGCCATCCACATGGGGCCTTCAGGCGTGATCTTGGCACTCGCCGCGCCAGCTTTCCAAAGCAGTGCAGGCTTGTCCGCCGCGAAGGCGATGACGGCAGCCACGAAGAGAAAAGGCAGGAGCAGTTTCATGCGCGAAGAAAGTCGTCTCCACGACGAGGTCTTTTGCATACCTCTCGGTGCGAAAAAGATACTGTTAGGCTTGGAATGAGTTGCGGCCCTATATTACGCCGCCAGCAGGGCGCACGGTTTAATGCGGGCCAGCGCGGGCTTCATCTGGGCCTCGGCTGTATGCTGGTCATAGTGACCTTGAAGGTTCAGCCAGACCTCGGCAGGCCATGCAAAGTAACGAGAGAGACGCAGTGCGGTGTCCGCCGTCACGGAACGCTTTCCCTTCACGATCTCATTGATGCGACGAGGAGGAACCCCGATATCCTTGGCAAGGCGGTATTCGGACAGGCCAAGCGGCATGAGGAAATCTTCGCGCAGGATTTCGCCTGGATGAATGGGGCGGTGCTTTTTCATGGCGTTCGTGGCTTGGACAGTATGCCACATTTATACAGCAAACGAACCCGCAATCTCATCCGCCAGTTTCCGTGCTTTCGCGATGCCGCCTTGGGAATCAAAGATCCAGAAGGCAATCAGGAGGCCGCTCTGGTGGTTCACGGCGTACAGGTGGGCGGGCTCGTCATAGACATCCCAGAAGCCGACGAGGTGAACGGTGAGTTGCTGTTGAAGTTCGGGGCCGGAGGGACCTTCCACTTTTGTCTTGGCGTAGCTCTCGTGCTTGCCACCGAACCAGCCGGGTTTCAGGCTGGAGTAGGACCAGCTGTTGGTGAGGGCCACGTGTGCTTCTTGCTCGAAAGTTTCGAGGCTCTTGTGATCCTTGGCGGAGGCGATGACGAGCACGCCATCGCACTCATTCGTGCCGGCGGCGGTGGAGCGGTAGTTTCGGTAGGCGACGAGTGCGGCGATGGAGGCGCGGCTGTGATTCTTGCCTGGGGCGACGGCCAGATAGCCTGAGGGGATGGCGACGGTGCCACCAGAGGGCAGGCAGGCGCGGGCCTTCTTTTTCCAGAAGCCCAGCACCCGACCTGGTGCCAGCAGGAGGGCGAGTCCGCCGAGGAGCGTGGTGCGTCTCATCATGAGGGGAGGATGAGGGTTTTTGGCGTGGAGGACAAGTGTGTCGTGATGGCACTGTGTGCGCAGGAAGTGCCTTGATGGGGGGTGGCATTTCGTGCGCACGAGAGCGGTGTCGACGACGCACGGCGGCCCGTGCGTCTCTGCCACCGCACTCCAGGACGCTATCGCGACTTCGGGGCCTTTTGCCTAACCAAGGATCAGTTGTCGCCGGTGAGAATTTCCTTGTCGGACTTGGTCTTCATGCGGATGTTCAGCATCTCGACGAAAACGGAGAAGGCCATGGCGAAGTAGACAAAACCTTTCTCGAAATGGAAGTGAAAGCCTTCGGCCATGAGCGTGGTGCCGATGAGCAGGAGGAAGGAAAGGGCGAGCACTTTGACGGTCGGGTGACGACTGATGAAGTTGCTCACGGATCCGGCGAAAATCATCATGAAACCCACGGCGACCATGACGGCGACGATCATGACCAGCACATGGTCCACCATGCCGACGGCAGTGATGACGGAGTCGAGCGAGAAGACGATGTCCAGGATGGCGATCTGCACCAGGATGACACCGAGCTTTGCGCGGCCCTTTTTGACATCGGGGCTGTCGTCCTCATGGCCTTCGACCTTGTGGTGAAGCTCCTTGGTGCTCTTCCAGAGCAGGAAGAGACCGCCGAGGATGAGGATGAGGTCCTTGCCGGAGATGGCGTGGCTCATGACGCTGAAGAGAGGCTCCTTCAACTGCATGACCCAGGTGATGCTGAGCAGCAGCAGGATGCGGGTGACCATGGCGAAGGCCAGGCCGAGGAAGCGTGCGCGCGGTCGCTCGGCCACGGGCAGCTTGTCCACCAGGATGGAGATGAAGACGATGTTATCGATGCCGAGCACGATCTCCATCACGGTCAGTGTCGCCAAGGCGATCCAGGCCTCCGGGCTGTTGATCCAGGAGATATCGAAGGCGCTGGCGGCGAGAATCGGAAAGAAGTCGGTCATGGAGGCGCGGAGACTAGGACTGGAATACGGGCTGGCAAGGTGATGCGGCTTCTCAAATCCGGCGGATTTTGGAATCCGGTTTTGCTTTACTCAGTCGCGGGCGATGCCGGGGGCACGGAGGACAGCGGTGCGACGACATTCACGGGCCAGGGGCGGAAGCGCTCGAAGATGCCGGGGGCAAGCTCGCGGGAGTTCTCATAACCACGGCGGAACATCTCCATCTTGGCATCGATGTTGTCCACATGATGGAGGACGAGGGCTTCGGGTGTTTTCGGCAGCACAGGAGAGCCGTACTGATACTCGCCATGATGCGAGGCGATGAGGTGCAGCAGGTGCAGGCGAACGTGCTCATTGGCAGGCTCCAGAGTGGCCCAGGCAGTGGCTTCAGGGCGCTCAAGGAGATCACGCCAGAGCTTGTTCATGAGCTCCAGACCGAGGGTGATGTGGCCGAGCATCTCGCCATGCAGATGGTAGGGCATGGCGAAGCTGCTTTCGGGGTAGGAGTTCTCCCAAAGCTTGCCGCAGTCATGAAACAGCACGCCGGCGACGAGCAGGTCTTGATTCAAAGTTGGATAGGTGCTGGCGATGGCCAGGGCACTGCGCATCATCTGCGCGACATGCTCCACCAGGCCGCCGCGACGTGCGTGATGGTTCTCGCGGGCAGCTGCGGTGCGACGAAAGCGCTCACCATGCTTTTCCAGGAAGAGGCTGGAGACACCGCGCAAACGTGGGTCACGGATGGCGGCGACGAAACGCTCGATGTCCGCGTAGTCGATGCGCTGGCGTGCGAGGAGATCAGGATCGCCACCGAGCAGGGTGCCTTTTTCTTCCTCGGTCAGCGGGCGGAGGCGCGGGTGTCGGGGCTCGATGCCGTACTTGCCGGTGTCCACCCACTGCGCGGTGATCTCGACGAAGGAGCCGCGAGTGAGGCTGCGGGCTTCATCGAAGATGGGGTTGCTGTCGAAGAGCCGCCAGAGGAGGGAGTCGCCACCATCGGCGAGCTTGATCTCAAAGAACGGGCTTCCGCCGGAGGTGAGTTTCTCGTTGCGGTTGTCCACCTGCACCTGGATGCGGTAAGGCTGCGGCGTGGGCCCGGCGATCTGGCGCAGTTGCGTGATCGTGATGAGGTCGGGCAGGTCTGATTCCATGCGGCAAGTGAAAGCGGAAGGGGGTGGGTCATGCAAGGCGAACCTTGTCGGGCGGTTGGTTCGCTTGTGGATTCGAGGTTGGAGGTAGATCGGGGTCTTTTTACAGGATTTACAAGGGGACAGGATTCACAGGATTAGATGTTCTTGTTCATCTTGTTCTTCGGGCAAGGTTGGTTTTACTGCGCTCATGGCCCGTCTATCCGTCCCAGGCATCTCGCACTTCCTGCATTCGATCAGGCTGGATGGTGAGGCGGGAGTGAATGGGCCTTATCACTTCCAGGTGCCTGCCATCCGGCAGCTTCGGGAGAAGGAGCTGCTGTTTCATCCGAAGGTCACTTTTCTGGTCGGGGAGAATGGCTCGGGGAAATCCACGTTGATCGAGTCGATCGCGGAGAAGCTTGGGTTCAGCATCGATGGCGGCACAAGGAACACGAATCTGGCCCAGCATGTGTATCGCTCCCCATTGAGCTCGGCGTTGACACTATCGCGCACGCATCTGCGGCCGATGGATGGCTTCTTTCTGCGTGCGGAGAGCTACTATAATTTTGCCACGCTGCTCGATGAGGAGAAGTACGGCACCTGGAGCTACGGTGGCAAGAGCCTGCACGAGCAGTCTCATGGCGAGGCTTTCCTGGCCACGTTGAATCACCGGCTCGGTGGCAACGGGGTGTATGTTTTTGACGAGCCTGAGGCAGCGCTCTCACCGCAGCGGCAGCTTTCTCTTCTGGCGCGCATGCATGATCTGGTCAGTGAGTATTCGCAGTTTGTCATTGCCACGCATTCACCCATCCTCATGGCCTACCCAGAAGCGTGGATCTACCAGTTTGGTCCGGATGGGTTTGAGCGCGTGGAATATGAGGACACGGATCATTTTCAGATCACGCGGCTGTTCATGAACGACCGGCACAGCATGATGAAACGCTTGTTCGCGGACAGGCCAAGAGATGATTGACCGACATATTTGATGAGGAGTTGGCGTTGGTGCTGTGCCTCTCATGACTCGCTTCCTCATTCCCTCTTTGCTGTTCAGCCTTGTCCTGTCTCTATCCGCGCAGAGCGCTGCGGATCCCAAGCCGGTCGTGGATGAGGTGATTGCCGCAGCGGGTGGCAGGGACAAGCTGCTCACGCTGTTCCAAATCGAGGAGATCTTTCATTTCGGTGACACGCCCGAGCCTGCCGAGGGCAAGAAGCGCTCCACCCGCATCTCGGTGATCGAGCCGCCGAAGTACTGGTGGCTGGGCAAGAAGGAGCGTGAGGATGAGCCAGCCAAGTTTGATGTCTGGGCCTGGACGCTCGGCATTTTTGCCGCGCCAGAGTCGAAGGTGGAGGTCATCCCGGATCTGACCGACGAGGGCAAGACCTGCCTCGGTCTCAAGGTCAGCGGATCCGTGACACCGGCGATGGACTTCTACTTCGATAAACAGACCAAGCTGCTGCACCGGCTCGACTGGCGTGGCGACATCTACCGCTTCTCCAACTGGAAGGAGCATGATGGTGCCAAATACGCCAGCCGCACCATCATCTACAAGAAGGCCAGCGGGAAGCCGTGGTTCTTCCACGAGGTCACGGGCATCGAGCGGCTGAAGGAACTGCCCGCAGGCTTGGTGAGGTGATCACGCTTCCTGGAGCAGGATGGCATCGACATTGGTGCCGTCATAGAGGGCATCACTGAGGATGACGAGGGGGTCGCCCTGCTTCACAAGGCCGTGCTGGTAGAGCATGGCGATGGCATCGCGGATGGATTTGTCGGGCTGGCCCTCGGCGAACTCCATGACGTAGGGCTGCACACCGCGGGCGCTGACGAGGGCGCGGCTGACGTGAAGCTTCGGCGTGAAGGCAAAGATGGGCGCGAACTCCGGACGCTGATGCGCGAGCAAATGCGCCATGACACCGCGCAGGGTGAAGACTAGCAGCTTGGATCCGGGGATGCTGTTCGCCAGCAGGATGGCGGCTTTCACCGTCTTGTGCTTGTTCGTCTTCAGCGGGGCATCACTGGCGAAACGGCCAGAGGGATATTTGTCCTCAATGCGGCGGATGACGTTGTCCAAAATCTCCACGCACTTGTCGGGATAGCGACCGACGCTGGTCTCGCCGCTGAGCATGACGCAGTCCACCTGCTCAATGACGGCATTGAAGATGTCCGTGACTTCCGCGCGGGTGGGCACGGGGTTTTCGATCATGCTTTCGAGCATCTGCGTGGCCACGATGACCTTGCGGCCATGGAAGGAGCAGCGCTCGACGATCTGGCGCTGGATCAAAGGAAGGTCCTCGATGGGGCACTCGCTGCCGAGGTCACCACGGGCGATCATGATGCCACCGCTGGCCTCGACGAGCGTGTCGATGTTCTTGAGCGCCTGCTGGTTTTCGATCTTGGCGATGACACGTGCTTTGCTGCCCTTTTGCTCAAGCAGGAGGTTCAGATGCTGGATGTGCCCGGGCTCACGGGCAAAGCTGAGCGCGAAGTAGTCCACGCCGAGTTCCACGCCGAGATCGAGATCCGCGTAGTCTTTCTTGGTCAGAGGGGGCAGGCGCACATCCACACCAGGAAGGTTGATGTGGCGGCGGCTTTTCATCTCACCCTGGGTCAGCACGGTGCCGAGGACGTATTTCGGGGTCACGGCGGTGGCTTTGACTTGGATCATGCCGCCATCGATGAGGATGATGTCTCCGGGCTTCAGGTCCTTGCCGAGCTCCGGGTAGTTCACGGTGCAGGAATACTGCTTCGTGGGCTGGAAATCGGGGGTGCAGCGGAACTCGACTTCATCACCCACCTTGAGCTGCCAGGGCTGCTCCACATCACCGGTGCGGATGCTGGGACCGGTAAGGTCCATGAGCACGGCGATCTCGCGGCCGGCATTCACCGCAGCCTCGCGCACACGGCCGTAGACCATGCGCACCCAGTCGTGGGAGGCGTGGCTCATGTTCAGGCGCAGGATGTCCGCACCCTTGGTGATCAGAGTGGAGATGACGGCCGCGCTTTCAGTCGCCGGGCCGAGGGTGCAAAGAATTTTAGTTTTACGCATGGGGAGGTTGGCGTCACGCCTTGCCCCGAATGCCGGGTTTCTCAAGACGCAATGCAGTCACAAGCAGGCAACGGGCCAGTGTGAGAGGGAGAAGTGCGCTCTTAAAAACACCCCGCCAGCGTGATCTCGGGGTTCGCCGTCCCAGTAACCTCCACTACGATGATTTTTTCGGCAGCGGGGCAGGCAGCCACTCATCAGGGGCGCCGGCTTTCTGCAGCATGTCCCGCAGGCTGACGACCTTGCCGTTCTGGCGCTTGCTCTCCTGGGCGGCTTCCATGAAGGCGTAGATTTCCAAAGTTTGTTTGGTCGTGACAGGCGGCTGCTTGGTCTGGAAGAACTTGATGATCTCCCGCAGCATGGGCGTGTAGTCGCCCTGGCTGGCCTGCTCAGTGATCTTCTCCTGGCCGAAGCGGATGAGCTTGTAGTTGGTGGAGCCCATGGGCAGCGTGTGCAGGGCATACAAGGTGCCGAGCCGGCCGCCTTCCCACAAACCGGTGACCACGGACACGTCGGGTGCCGAAGTGCGCTCGACACTAAGGCAGCCACTGCCCATGACGGTGAAAAGAGATTCCGTGGAATGAATGCCGTAGAAGAAGAGATCCGGGTGGTGCGGCAGCAAGGGAGCGGGGCCATAAGCCAGCACCGCACGTGCAGGGACCTTCTCCGCATTCGCCACTTCGACGACACCGGGCCACCACCGTGTGGCGGAGGAACTGAAGATGGGCACCTTGGCCACGTCTGCGAGCTTGTAGATCTCCACAGCATCCTTGAGGCTGGCGGCCACGGGCTTGTCGAGAAAGAAGGGTTTGCCGCTGGTGATGACCTCACGCGCTTGATCCAGATGCGGACGACCATCCACGCTGAGGATCATGAGCGCATCCGAGGCCGCGCAGACTTCCGCGATAGTGGGGAGGATCTTCACGCCATACTTGTCACGCAGTGTGGCCG
Source organism: Prosthecobacter gellanilyticus (assembly GCF_007992435.1). Classification (GTDB taxonomy): domain Bacteria; phylum Verrucomicrobiota; class Verrucomicrobiia; order Verrucomicrobiales; family Verrucomicrobiaceae; genus Prosthecobacter; species Prosthecobacter gellanilyticus. The sequence goes on from NZ_BKAG01000017.1 coordinate 89,730, forward strand.
TGAAGCCTTCGATACGTGTGGCGCTCTCCGGCAGGTCCGGGCTGCCACCGGCGAAGGCAGCGACCACGCGCGCGCCCGGCACATGATTCGGGTTCGCCGGATCATTCAGACGAAGCGTGAACTGCTCTGAATGAGAGGTGTCGAGTCCGATGAGCCCGATGCGGATGTTATCAGCCATGGCACAGGTGGAGAGGAGCAGCAGCGTGGTCGCGCAGGCGGCCGCGAGGCGGAGCTTCAGGTTGGAAATCTTGACTCTCATGGACCACAGGGACGGCCGGAAGGCGTCTTCAATTCAGAGGCTTCAACTCAGGCAGGAGGAATTTCCCATCCTTGCGGATGAGCTGACCATCAAACCAGATCTCCCCGCCGCCATAGTCAGGGCGCTGGATGCAGACGAGGTCCCAGTGCACCTGGCTGCGGTTGCCATTGTCAGCGGGGCCTTCATAAGCCTGGCCCGGGGTGAAGTGGAAGCTGCCGGCGATCTTCTCATCAAACAGGATGTCACGCATCGGCTCCTTGATCTCACGATTGAAGGCGATGGCGAACTCACCGATGAAGCGAGCACCGTCATCGCTGTCGAAGATCTTGTTAATCGCCTCCGTGTTGTTGGCGGTGGCCTTGACGATCTTGCCCTTGGAGAACTCGAGCTTCACGCTGTCAAACGCGATGCCCTGGTAGATGGTCGGCGCGTTGTAGCTGATCACGCCCTCCACGCTGTCCTTCACCGGCGCGCTGAAGACCTCGCCATCCGGAATGTTATGACGACCGCCGCAGGCGATGGCCTTCAAGCCTTTCAGGCTGAAGCGCAGATCCGTGCCGGGGCCCTTGATGTGGACGTCCTTGGTCTTGTCCATGAGCTTCTTGAGGGCATTCATGGAGGGAATGAGCGCGGCGTAGTCCAGCAGGCAGACGCGGAAGAAGAAGTCCTCAAAGCCCTGCGTGCTCATACCGGCCTGCTGGGCCATGGCGGAGGTGGGCCAGCGCAGCACACACCAGCGGGTGTTGTTCACGCGCTCGTTCTGCAGCGGACGCAGTTTGGACATGACCAGCTTCATGCGTTCCGCGGGCACATCACTGTTTTCGGTGATGTTGTTGCTGCCGCGCACCGCGATGTAGCAGTCCATCTTCTTCATCAGCTCGAGCTGGTGCTGGCCAATGAGGTCATACTGCACGTCTGCGGCATGCATCATCATCTCACGAGTCACCGAGGTGTCATGGAGATGCACCAGCGGATGCGCCTTGGCATCCACCACAGCGCGAATGAGGGCCTGGGCCACGTAGCCGGGCACGTCAAAACAATCGATCCACACGAAGTCGCCCTTTTTCACTTGGGTCGAGTAGCGGACGAGGGTGCGTGCGAGCTGGTCGATGCGTGGGTCGTGCATGGATGCTTATAACGAGCAAGGGACGGGATGGTAAACAGGTTTTTATGATGAAGACCTCTTTGATTCCGCTCAAAAGTTCGGAGACCGGGCGAGTGAAGCAGACGGCCTCTTGGAAATGCTCGCCTGTTAGGCTCGCTTGAGTCCCGTCCCTCGATCGCGCGCTAGGCAGCAGTCTTGGGCTCTCTCCTCCCCTCGCATGTGTTCAATTGCGCAGAATGCAGAGGCCTGTCATTCACCCGCAAAGACGGGCCGCTTCCAGATCGGCACGCGGGTCTTCACCTCTTTCAGATACCACCGGCACAGATCAAAGGATTCCGCGCTGTGCTTGCTGCGGACTCGGATGAGGATGCTCGGCTCTGCTGCGGCCACCAAACCCAGACGATGCTGGATGAAAACCTCATGTGGGCCGTGATCCTGCCGCCCTTGGGTGATCAGCTCCGCGAGCATCTTTTCCGCCATGGGCAGATAGACGCTGTAGTCGATCCCGGTGATGAGACGGCCGTCTTCAAGATCACGCACGGTTCCCAGAAAGCGCACCTCTGCGCCCTCACCTGAGGCGAAGGCGGGGGTTTGCTCCGCAGGAATGGGATCGTGGGAAAGGAGAAACATACATCCGTGGGGGCTTTGTCATCACGCGATGCATGCCAGACCGCACGCATCCGATGATCCGCATGAACCCTTGTTAGGTCTCACTGCTTCGAGAACTCGCGGTCGAGAGCGTCGAGGTATTTCGAGATGGCATCCTGACGCGGGGGCAGCTCCTTCTGGATGGTCTCAGGCAGGTGCAGGTAGTCCTCAAAGGAGCCGGACATCGCCGGGGAGCTGTTCGCCTCATGAAGGTCGAGCTGGTCACGGATGGCCTTGCTCTGATCCAGCGCATTTTGAGTGCGCTCACGAAGCTTGAGCAGGCGCTCGTCCATGTTCTTGGTCTTGCCGTCCACAAGTTCGCCGACGAGGGCGGTGTAGTCGACCACGATCGGGCGGAAGAGCACCGCGCTGCGCTGCTGGAGGGCCTGAAGGGCCACCAGATTGCGCTGGAGGATTTCCTTGCGGTCCGGGCGCTTCATGATCGCGGCATAGTCCTCGATCGGCACAGCGGCAGCCACGGTTGGCTCGCTGTCCTCAGGCTTCTTGGCTGGCGCGGCAGGCTTGGGCTTTGGGGCCTCTTCCTTGGCCACGGGCATCTTGGGTTCTTCCGTCTTCGGCTCGGAGGTGGGCTCTGGCTTGGGCATCTCGGGTTTTGCCTCCTCCTTGGCCACTGGCTTGGGCTTCGGCTTTTCGGCAGACGGTTTGGTCTCCTCAGGCTTAGTCTCAGTCGTCATGACTTCAGCCTTCGGTGCCTCCTCAGGCTTCTCGCCTGGCATGATACCTTCCTCCTTTTTCTTGCCGCCAAAGAGCGGCCGGATGCGCATGGGTTCATGCTTGGTCTTTTCACCCTCAGCCACAGGCTTGGCCTCGGCAGGCATGTCCGCAGGTTTAGGTGCCTCGGGTTTGGGAGCCGCTTCCGCAGGCTCCTTGGGTTTCTGGGCCGGCTTCTCCGCAGGTTTGGCTTCAGCGGCCATGGGCGCAGGCACAGGTGCAGGAGCGGGTTCGGCAGGTTTAGGCTCTTCCGCAGGCTTCTTTTCACCACCGCCAAAGAGACCGCGCAGGCCCCGGCGCTTCTCGGGAGTCGCCGCAGGTTCCGCGAACTTCACGGTTTCAGCCGGCGGCATCTCTGCCGCAGGGGGCGGGGCCTCTGCCGGCTTCTTGGAGTCAGGCTTTTTCTCCGCGGCTGGCTCGGGCTTGGGTTCAGGTGCCTTGGCCTTTTCTTTGGACTCTTCCTTGGTTTCTTTTTTGGGCGCAGGCTTGGCCTCCTCCTTCTTCGGTTCGGGAGCAGGCTCGTTCTTCGGCTCTTCCGCAGGCTTCTTGCCTCCGCCAAAAATGCCGAACACACGTTTCTTTTTCTTCGGCGCCTCCTCACTCACGGCAGCTTCCTGGAACACCATGGCGACCAATGGCTGGCCTGACGTCAGCTGCCAGTCCTGCTGAAGGCTGGAGACGCTTCCGGGGGTCTGCTCACCGGCTTGTTCGCCTGACTCGCCCTCGGTCCTGCCCTTCTTCTCCTTGGCAGGCTCCTCAATCTTTGAAGGATCTTCTTCCTTCTTCTTGTCACCCCGGAACCAGTTCAGGGGATTGAGCTTGGAACGCTTCTCGGATTCCTCGGCGGGCGCAGGAGGAGCATCTTCCACGACCGGCTTTTCATTCCCCCTGGAGGCAGCCTTGGGCCGCTCCTCCACCTTGGGTGCGGCTTCCGTTTTTTCCTCCACCGGGGTGACGTCTCCTTCCGGCTTCTTCCGGCCATTGCCGAACCAACGATTGAACAACGGTTTGCGCTCCTCGCCTGTTTCCGCACGCGGGCCTTCTGCCTCTGGAAGGGTGACATTCGCCGCGACCTCGACCGGTTTGTCCACCACCTTTGATTCTTCCTCGACACGGCTCTTTGCCTCTTCCTTGGCTGCTTCCTCGATGGCGGACTCGATCATGGTCTCTTCATCACTCTTGCGATGCGAGAAGGGGTTCAGTCGGCTGAAAAAGCCGCGCTTCTTCTCCGCGTCGGGGGTGGCCTCGGACACCAGCACAGGAGGCGTGCCCTCCCCAGGCTTGGGGGTGGAGACGACCGCTGGCTCGCTCGGGGTCAGCTTGACCTTCGCCACGACTGGACGGACACGCGGCTGCGGCACCTCGGCGGCCTTGGCTTGATAATGGAAGGTCAGTGCTTCCTCCAGCGCAGCCAGCGTGGCATCCGGGCTCAGGGGCTCCGAGACTCCCGGGCGCGAGAGATTGGCGAGCTGCAGCGCCCACCATTTGTTCAGGCTGGCCGGGCTGGTGGTGAAGCTCGGGAAAGCCTGGTCTAACAACTCACGCTCAGGCCGCGCATCACCGGCGATGGAGGAGAGGAAGCGGTTCAGCCGCGCGCCACCTTCCGGCTGGTCCAGCAGGGCGAGCACCAGCGCGCAACAAGAAGTTTGGTAAATGGTCCGCGAGAGCGCATCCATCTGCGTGGGCGAGGCCTCGATGATCTCCTCGATGCCAAAGATTTTTCCCGACTTGAAGATGGCTGCGAAGAGCGTGCTCGGGCGCGCCTGCTTGCGGTAGTCCAAGGCTTCCATCACCCCGGTGAAGACCCAGTCAGGCAGCACGGAGGTGCGCTTGGCACCACCTTTCTGATGACGCAGCACGCGCTCTGCGAGAAGGGCGCGCACGATCTCCGCGCGGAAGTCTGTGGGCCGCAGGTCCGGGCGCAGGTTCACGGTGACCTGGATGTGAAAGCCACCATGCGTGATCTCCGAAAGCGTCATCGAAACGGCCTTGTCCGCCTTGCGCGCTGAATCACCCGAATTCAGCAGGACCACCACCGGCAGCGCCCAGGGCTGCTGGTCACGCAGGAGCTGGCGCAGCTCGTGATGGATCTCCTCACAACGGCTGGAAAAGGCGCTGCGCAGAGGCAGGTCATTTCCATGCACGATGAACTGGCCGCTGCTGCTGGTGGAATGAATGCCCTTGTTCGAGCTCAGTGTGGTCGGCGGGACCACGGCGGGCTTCACCGGCAGATCCGGGATGCGGCTCGGAGCCGCTGCGGGCTCGGCCTGCAGCTGCCCTGGCATGGGCGGAGCCACGGGAGGCGCGGGTGCTGCATCACCCTTGGCGGCAGGGGCCGCAGGCGGGGTGAGCAGGGGAAGCTTCTCCTGCGCCATCGCAGCTCCCGAAAGAGCAGCGAGAAGAAGGGTGAGGACATGAAGGATGCGGCTGGACATGCGCAAATCAGAGGGAAAGGACAGGACGTGAACGGTGGACGGAAATCAGGGGAAGCGCGGATCGAGCACCAGTTTGTTTTGGGCGAAGGTCACTTCATTCATCTGAAACAGAGCCTGGATCTCATCGTGCAGCGCATCACTCAGTCCCCGCAGGGCAGGTGCCAGGGGACGCAGAAAACCACGCGGCACGGCGAGGTGGCCATAAGCTCCGCCCACCACCTCCACGCGAAACACCTTTTCCAGGCGGTCCACCTTGAGATCCACCGTGGCGGTACTGGCATGACCCAGCACGCTCCAGAGGAGGGTCACATGCGCCACCTCCGGCTCAAAGTCGACATTCAAGCGGTCAAACTTCACGGACTGGCCGAGCGCGGGTGCCACCCTGCCCGTCAGCACACGGCTCAGGTGGCGGTTCAGCTCGCCTTCATGGATCTCCACAGTGCCGGAGCCCTTGATGGCGGCCTGCTTGAGTTCATCCACCAAATCCCGCGGCTTGGCGCCTGCCTTCGCGGCCTCAGACAGCTTGATGGGTGCAGGCCGATGCGCCACCCAGGCGGCGCCAGCCAGCGCACTGAGCATGATCATCAGCAGGAAATGGAAAAGAAACCTCACGAGCCGCGCATCATGCACCACAACGGGGCACTGCGGCAAGCTTTATGGTGAGGCTTCCAAGAGAGGGCCGAAGCCCCGAAATCACACCAGATCGGCACGCGTGTAGGCGGCCACGACCGGGTAACCCTTGCTCTCGATGTTCTGCCGTCCGCCTTCCTGGCGGTCCACCAGAATGAGCGCGAAGGCCACCTTGCCACCTTCCTCCTCAATGGCCTGGATGGCCTTCAGCGTGGAGTCTCCCGTGGTGATCACGTCATCCACCACCACCACCGGCTGGTCCGGCGTGAAATTACCCTCGATGCGCTTGCCGCGGCCATGGCCCTTCGGCTCCTTGCGCACCACGAAGGCCTGCACCGGCTTTTCCTCACCGGCGAGACTGGAGGAAATGGCCACCGCGAGGGTGATGGGGTCCGCGCCCATCGTCAGACCGCCCAGAGAGCCGATGCTGAGACCGCGCGCGGTCTCTTCCTTGCGCAGCAGGTCATGCAGCACACGCCCCACCAGCACGGCACCACGGGCATCCAGCGTGGTCACACGGCAGTCGACATACAGATCGCTCTCCTTCCCGGAGGCGAGGGTAAATTTGCCCGTTTTCACGGACTTGGTGCGGAGGATCTGGGCGAGTTCGGCGCGGTCGGATTCGAGGGACATGGCAGCTCCCGGTTTAGCGGAAGGTCAGCCGGAAGCAAGCGCGGTCCATGTTTCAGCAGCGGCAATGTGACGGATATTCCACGGGGTCCATGCCCCAATGAATTGACTTTGAACCCGGTGCCTTCCATACAGAACCTGACTATGGAAAGCATCTCTGGCGCCTACGGCACTGTACGCACCTTGACCAAACTCCTCTACCCTCTCCTGGGCCTCACTTTCGGCAGCCTCCAGGCGCAGACCGCGCCTGATGGGAGCCCGCTCGACTTCAAGCTGAAGCAGACCTTCGTCAATGGTCTGCTGGTCATGCCACTGGCCTCAGGCCTAGAGGCCGGACAGGCCTCAAAAATGAATGCCACCTCCGTCTCAGGGTACGGTGACACACGCTTCAGCCAGAGTGTGGGTGAGGACATGCAGACCGCGCTGAAGGAGGTGCAGAAGTTCATGTCCATCAGGCACCCCGCAAGGCCACAGGCCTTCGACCTCGAGATCTCGTTTGAGGAGAAGTACAGCGGGAAGGATGGCCCCTCCGCAGCCGTCGCCTGCGGTTTGCTCATGGAGTCCGCCATCACCGGAAAGACCTGGGATCCAGAGTTCGCGGTCACGGGTGACATGAATGCGGACGGCAGCGTCCAGCCCATCGGTGGTGTGGCCGCGAAGATCCGCGGTGCCACGAGGGGTTCCTGCAAGCTGGTGGCCGTGCCCGCGAAGAACGAGGCCTCCGTGATGGATGTGCTCACCATGGACGGTCCCATGCCGCTGCTGAAGATCTGCGTGTTCTCCATCAAATCCTTCGATGAGGCAGTGGCCCTGGCCTCCCAGGAGCGTGATGCCGTGATCGGCCCTGCCGTCTCAGAGTTCGCCATCATACGCGATGTCTGCCTGCGTGACCCACGTGCCGCGCTGAGCACCCTGAGAAGCGCCCAGGGCCAGGCAAGACTCCAGGCCGTGGTGCAAAAAGCTCCGCACTGCCTCAGTGCCAAGCACCTGCTCATGCACGTGCAGGGCCGCGCACCCAAGACACTTTCCCTCGCCGGATCCATCCAGACCGTGGACAGCAACGGCCGGGGCTTGCTCGAGGCTCTGAAAAGCGATGTCGCACGCGGCGGCGGGCTGGCCATGCAGGAGGACGAGATGCGCACGACCCTGAACACCCTCCGCAACCTCCGCCCCAAGCTCGACAACCGCGTCTGGCCCTATGTGGATTCCATGCTCAAATTTGGTGATGTGGTGCGCGCCCAGCTCATGAACCCCGCCCGTTCGGGAGCAGGTCTCCAGAGCTTCATCCAGAATGTCAACGCCACTGGCAGCTCCATCGAGACGGCCAAGAAAGCCCTGATGAGTGATCCCCAGGTGGTCGAAGAACTCGGGCTCTGATCGGCACCGAGGCATTGCTTCCGACACTCACGGAGGAAACGTCCTTCGAACTGAGAGCGGAAATAGGGTGGCCATTGATGTCCCACTGATGAACTATTCGTCCAAGGCGGGCCCTTTGCTTTCTGTCTGATTGTCCGATCTATCAGCGCCTGACACGGCGTTATAATGACTTGAGCCTCGCGCCGTTTCCCGGACATTTGGCGCTTTCCTGACTCATGCCTTTCCGCACCGCCCTGCTGAACCTCGCCATCACCTTCATGCTCCTCCTGGTGGTGGTGCTCGCGGGTGTCATCATGCGCGGGAAGCAGGGCAAACCTGTCGCTGCCAGGAAGATCCCGGTGGCAGGCGTACCTGGACAGACCACGGCCGATGAAGGCGGCGTGCCCAGGGCACCCGTGACCAAGTTTGAGATCCTCACCTCCCCTGCCCTGGTGGAAAGCAGCGCCAACGAGGCAGATACCCTGCGCGTGAAGCATGGCAGCGAGGAGTATGTCTTCGTGCTCTACTACGTGGATGCGCTGGAGACCACCATGGATCATCCGCAGCGTGTCGCCGAGCAGGGACGCTGGTTCCAGGCTTCGGAGCATGACGTGACCAGCACAGGCCAGGACGCGGCGCTCTATGTCACCCAGCTCTTGAAGGACAATCACTTCAACGTCCTGACCCGCTGGGAGCGCGTGCCTAACACCGTGCGCTACTACGCCGTGGTCCTGGTGCAGCAACCCCAGGGTCCCGTGTATCTCGCCGATCTTCTGGTTCGCCGTGGCTATGCCCGTGTGGGCAGTGTGATGACCGAGCTTCCCGATGATCGCCGTGACCAGGCCACCTACCTCGCCGAGCTCAAGAAGCTCGATGAAAAAGCCCGCCAGGGCAAAGCCGGCATCTGGGCCAAGTCAAAGTCCGTGCCTTCTGCGAAGTAGGAAAGGATGCCGTTTGCAGTGGCTGGCGATTGTTCGCGGTGGTTTGCAGTTGTTTTAAAACAACGGCCAACTATGGCAAACCATCGCAAACGGTTTGGTCTGCCAGATTCAATTCTCCGGCGGCACACCCGGAGTCAGCTTTCCCTGCTTCAGGCGGTCGCGCAGCTTGCTCCAGAAGTCCTCGTCATCATCCGCAGGTCCGCTGGCGGGCAGGTTCGGGCGCGATGCGGGCACTATCGGTGCCGTCGGCGCCGTGGGCAGCGTCGGCACCTGTACCGGCGCACCACCATCGCTGCGGGCATCCGCCAGCGCGCGGCCATAGGGAGCGAAGAGACCGGTCGGAATCGGATACTTGGTTAGGCCACCCTGGAGCACACGGTGCTTGTTGATGAAGTCCGTGGGGCTGTAATAGTTCGTGTTGTCACGGGCGAACTGGCTGCGGTTCATGCCGATGCGCAGGTTCTTCCGCATCTCAAAGTGCAGGTGCACCGCATACATGCCGTTGTTGCTGCCCATGGTGCCGATGAGCTGGCCCTTCTCGACCAGCTGCCCCACTTTCGCGATGCGCTGGTGCAGGTGACCATACTGGCTGTCCACCATGGCGATCTGTCCTGTGCTTTCACGATACGCGTGACGCACCACGATGCAGTTTCCCCAGCCCGCGCCGATGTTCTCAGAGATCATCACCACACCGCGTGCCGTGGCATAAATCGGCGCACCGAGGTCGCTGTCGCCACCCCCCTTGCCGTTCCAGTCTTCACCAAGGTGGCCGTTGGGCCAGTAGCCGCGGAACTTGTAGTAGCCGTCCGCATTCGGTTTCCCGACTGGGAAGTCAAAGCCGTCCGCCAGCAGGCAGCGGATGGTGCCGCCTGCCGCATGCAGGCCGCTGAGGCCCATCAGACACCACACCGCCAAAATCCCAAAACCAGTCCGGTATAGGGGCATTGGCAAGGATGGTCCACCGGTCATGGCTGGAAGTCGGTTGGTCGAAGGAACCCCAACCTAATCGCTCAGGCTGGGGCAGTAGGCAATCACGGATTGCTCTTCGGTGCGTCAGCAGGAGCCGGAGCAGCAGGAGCCGGAGCAGCAGGAGCGGTCGCCGGGGCCGGAGCAGGGGTCACGGCTGGGGCAGCCGGGGCTGGCGCCGGGGCAGCGGCTGGTGCTGGTGCCGCAGGAGCCGGGGCAGGCACGGAAGGCTTCACTTCGATCGTCGGAGCAGCAGGAGCTGGCACCGCAGGCACCGGCGCGGCAGGAGAAGCGGCAGGCGTCACTTTGATCGCTGGAGCAGACGTGGCCGGAGTGGCCGTGCCGGGAGCAGGAGCCGGTGTGACCTGAATGGTCGGAGCGCCCGGAGTAACCGCTGCGCCCGGGGTCACCTGGATCGGAGATGCTCCTGGAGCCGGAACTGCTGGAGCAGCAGGAGCCGGAGGCGGCTCATCAAAGACTTTGGTCGCGCGGGTGTTCTGCTTGCGGGTCGTCAGCACGGCCAGCGAGAGGGTGAGCACAAAGAGAGCCACAGCCAGATACACCGTGCCGCGCTGCAGCACGTTCGTCGTCTGAGCACCCACAAGCTGGGTCATGGCAGAGTCACCGAACGAGGCACCGAGCCCCTCCTGGCGGGGGCGCTGCATGAGTACAATGAGAATGAGGAGGAGGCAGACGATGACTTCGACCACCGTGAGAATTCCGATCAGGATGTCCATAAGGGGGGCCGAATATGGGGGAGGACCCCCATTTGGCAAGCAGCTTCTCAGGCCGTTTCAGGGCTGACCCTAAGCTCCCCCTCAGCCCCCTCAAAGCACCTGCGGCTTGATCACCGCCACGCTCAGCGGCTCCAGAGCCGCCTTCATCTTCTCAAACATGCTGTCATCCTCATACGTGCCCACGATGGCTCCGCCGCTGCCGGTGAACTTCGCGCTCGCGCCACAATCTCGCGCCGCCTCCACCATGTCGATGTTCCCCTGGCTGATCTTGTACAGCCTCCGGCGCAGGTCAAAATTCTCATTCAGCAGCGGCCCGATCTCATGCCCGCGCCCCGCCACCAGCATGTCCCGCACCCGCTGGGCCAGATTCGCCCACTGGTACATCGCGCTCACAATGTCGCGCTCGCCCCGGTTCCAGCGCCCGCGGATGTCATTGTGAAAGACCTCCGTGCCCTCGCTCAGCTTCGTCGTGTAGGCCACGTACACATTCGGCAGCAAAGCCGGGTCCAGCTCCTCATAGATGCCGTAGCCCAGCTTCTCCACATGGGCTCGGTTGAAGTCCATGAAGACCACCCCCTCATACCCCTGGATCACCCGGTCTTGCAGACCTGCGGGGATGCATAGCTCATCATTCTCCACACTCAGCACCAGGCTCGGCAGCAGATGCTTCGGGATCTCCACCTGGTAAAACTCGATCAAAGCCCGCCAGCACGCCGTGATGATCGCACTGCTCCCCGCCATCCCCACCTGCGGCGGGATGTTGCTCGAGTAGCGCAAAGTAAAATTCCGTCCGTGCAGCGGCAGATTGTGCTTCACGCAGTGCTCAAAGAAGCGCTTCACGCTCGCCTTCAGCAGGCGGATGCCGCCGTAGTAACCATGCTGGCGCACATCACGTGCCAGCGCCTCGATGCTCCCAAACACCGAGTGGTCACGCTCATTCGGCTCGATCGTCAGTTCCGGCGACTCAAACAGCGTCACCTCCGCCCCGAAGTTCCGGATGATGAACGAGATCGTCTTGCCAAAATAGCCGTCAGACGGATTGCCGACCAAGCCGGCGCGGGCATGAGCTTTCTTGCGGATGAGCATGTGGGAGAGAGCGGGAGAATGACGAATCCAAAGCCCAAACAACAAAGAGACCTGGAATCTGGCGAATAACTAGCCGGGCCGGAAAGCTACGACTCCGGCATATCGGCGCAAGAAGATTGGCTGTCACGGTTAACCTGCCGGAGACCCAGGCAAGCCGTAGAGCCACTGCCCTAGCCCCGAGGCCTTCGCATCCTTTCACGCATGGACACCGCTTCCTCATAGGTGATGGCGTCAGGATGGCTGTCCAGTTTGACGATGCCCTTCATCGGGTCCGAATCGGCAGGGGCCGCGTTTTCCTTCTGTGACTTGACCCTGGCGTCCTGCTCAAGGCAGTGCTGCCACAACCTTGGGTAGCAGGCAGCCAGCGCCTCCGAATCATCAAAATCATCCTCACTAGGCTCAGCGCCAGGATCTCTCAAATCCGGATCCGCCATCTCAAACAACTCCAGGTCCAGTTCAACCCCGTCCAGCGTGCGACCGATCCTTTCTGCCGCTTGATAAGAGTGCCTGAGAAAATCCGGGTCCTCGTCATAGCCAACTTCAACCAGGGACTCGGCGTCTCGCAGCACCGAATAATAGGCTTGGCTTCCCTTGGAAATCAGCCAAGCCACAAAGTCCTCAAAGGAGTCGTCACTACAACCACCGTTCACCAACCAGGCCGCGCCGGCGATCCTTCGAGTGCTGGCCCTTGCATGCGCTTTCTCCATCCAGGCCTGAAACCATACAATGCACTCGTAGGGTAAGGTTGTCAGGTGATCCTCAATCTTGCGGGTGTCGACCTCCGCCTTGCCGGGAGGTTGAAGACTGACGTTCCAGTCAATGATCTGCCAAAACTCTTCTTCGGTCATGGTATGGGCGGGATGGTGAGGCGCGGCTTTTTTGAAAACCCTCCCGGAACCGTGTCAGATGGCACTTAGTCGGTCCATACTAAAATCTTGATCCACCTGGATCACCCAAAGTGGCCAACTTTCTCCGAAAGTTGAGCCCGCCTCGCCATCTCGACGATACCCCCGTCATCCAACAGATCGGATCCAGTCGGATTCACTCGGATCGAGTATTCTATTTCCCGTGTGTTCCGTAGGCCCTTCTCAGAATGCCCGCCCACGTCCCCCTCACCAAAATCCAGCCCTGATCCACCTGGATCTACCGCGATCCACCTTCATCCGTCCCATCAGACCTATAAGCCCTATCCGCTGAGCCTTCAAAAACACCCTGGATCTGCTTGGATCCACCTGGATTCCTCAGAACTTCCCGCGCGGACCACGTCCACCCGGCTTCTTCGGACCTGAACCACCACGTTTCGGCGGCCCAGAGCGTCCCGGAGGACCTGACCTCCGCGGCGGTCCCGAGCGATCCGATGACGGACCCGACGAACGACGATCACCGCCAAAGGAAGAACGGCGTGGCCCCTCTGAACCTTGGGAAAAATCATCTTCACCACCGCCTCCACCAAAGCGCGGACGACGTGCCGGACCAGAGCCCGATCCCGAGCGCCGGGGAGGCCCCGAACGATCAGGCGGACCTGAACGGCCACGCCCACCAAACCCAGAGCGCCTTGGCGGCCCTGAATCTTCAAAAGAGGCAGGCTCATCACTCTCAAATCTTGGACGGCGCGGCCCAGGTCCAGGTCCCGAGGGACGCTCAAACGATTCATCGCGACCTCTGAAACCACCGCGCGGTGGCTTGGATCGTGAACCACGACCTTCAGAAGGCGGAGGCGTCGGGCGCTCGCCACCACGTTCAGCAGCAGCTGCGCGGGCATAGCGGGCACGACCGACCAGACGACCGCTGGAGGGCTGGGTTCCTTCACTCTTGCCGCGGCCTTTGCCAAAACCGCCCTTGCCGAAACCAGCCCTGGAAGGGCGCTTCGTCGCAGGACGTCCACGCCGTGCAGGCGCGGAAGAAAATCCATCATCACCGTCGTCCTCGCCTTTTTTGGCAGACTTGGCGCGGGGCTTCGTCTCACCGACCGGCTTGGTGCGGCCCGTGGTGCCAGCTTCCGTGAAGAAGCGCTGCACCTCCGCCTCGGTCAGCTGCTTCCAGCTGCCTTTCGGCAGCCCTTTCAGCTCCAGCCAGCCGATGCGTGTGCGCGTCAGGCGCTCCACTTCAAAGCCCAGCTGGTAAAACATCAGGCGGATCTGCCTCTTCAGGCCCTGCTTCAGCACCAGATGGCAGCGGTATTCCGTCTGCATCCAGGCGCGCTCAGCCTTGGCGTGACCTTCCTCGGTCATCATGCCTTTCACCAGCGTCGCCATCACATTCTGGTCCACCGGCTTGTCCACCACCACCTCGTATTCCTTCTCCGCACCCTTGCTCGGGTGGATCAGGTGGTGGGAGAGGTCACCGCGATTCGTCATCAGCAGCAGGCCTTCGCTCTCCTTGTCCAGCCGGCCCACATGATGCAGGGTCTGCAGCTGTCTCGGCAGCAAGGCGTAGATCGTCATGCGATCCCGCTCATCCGCGCGGCTGCAAATGTAGCCCTTCGGCTTGTTCAGCGCAATGACGATGGGTGACTCGGTGCGGGTGGCCTTGCCATCCACGCTGACCTCATCTCCTGGGTTCACCTGGGTGCCCAGCTCCTTCACAATCTTGCCATTGATGGTCACACGACCTTCAAGGACGATCTGCTCACAGCCACGGCGTGAGCCTAGGCCACACTGGCTGAGGAAGCGGTTAAGACGCACAACAAGTGCCCGGCAGGACCTCCCACCGGGCTTTTAGTAAAGGGTTACTCGGACTTGGTCTTCGGCAGGCCGGTCGGCAGGCGACCTTCCTTCCACTGACCGCGGGCTTTCATGAGCTTGATGCGCTCACCGCGCTTCAGAACGCTACGCTTGGTGCCGACGGAACCGCCGGACGATTTGAGGCTGCGATGTTGCGACATGGCTAAATAAAAGAGAGAGGGGTTGAAAAAGGGGGCCGGAAGAATAGACGCCCCCCCTCCGAAGCGCAAGGGCTTTGTTCATTCAAGGATAGGCTGCCTCATCCACGTAGGATGAGCGTGGCTTTAGCTCGCTCGTCCCAAAAGACGTCGCCACCGCTCAACGCCCGGCGTTCACACTCAACGTCGTCCTTCCTGTCCTTGGCCCAGGCCGCGAAACCACCCATTGCCAGATGAACAGGAACCACTCTCCTTGTTAATCCTGCATCCTGTTAATCCTGTAAAAAAAGCCCCGCACGACGCAGGACCCAGTTTCACCCAGGACCGGCCTCACACTGCATCCGCCGCCAAAGCCGCGTTGCCGATGATCCCGGCCTCGTTGCTGTACTTCGCTGGCAGGATCTGCAGGCGCTCCCACACCACCGTGCTCAGCATGGACTGCACCTTCCGCTTCAGCGGATCAAAAATCAGGTCACCGGCCTGCGCCACACCGCCGCCGATCACAAACGCATCCGGGTTCAGCAGCCAGGCGATGCTGGAGATGGCCGTGCCCAGCCAGTCTGCCACCTCGTCCCAGACCTGCCGCGCGATGTCGTCGCCCGCCTTCGCAGCTTCGGCGATCTTCTTCGGCGTGCATTCCTCGAGAGTCTTCGTGATGTGCGCCTCCGCATAGCGCTGCACCGCATGCTCGGCGATCTCCTTGTTGCCCGTGTACTTCTCCAGGGCGCCCAGGTTGCCGTAGTGACCCGCCTTGCCATCGCAGTCGATGCTCATCTGGCCGATCTCTCCCGCCGCGCAGCCCGTGCCGCGATACATCTTGCCATTCAGCACCAGACCACCGCCGATGCCCGTGCCCATCGTCAGGGCCACCACATTCTGCAGTCCGCGGCCCGCACCATAGCGGAACTCTGCCCAGGCCATCGCGTTCGCGTCGTTCTCGACGACCACCGGCAAACCAGTGCGCTCGCCCAAGATCGCCTTCAGCGGCACATGCTTCCACCCTGGAACGTTCGTCAGGATGTGCACGAACCCGTGCTCAAAGTCCACCAGCCCTGGCACACCCACGCCGATCGCGCAGATGTCCGGATACTTCTGCTGCAGCTTCGCCACACGCGCCGCCATCTCGCCGATCAGCGCCGCTGGCCCGTTGAAGTCCGCCGTCGGGATCGGCTCATCCGTCTCCAGGAGGTCTCCGCCACGGCAGACGCCGAGCTTCACAAACGTGCCGCCAAAATCAATGCCAACAGAAGTGCGAGGAGAATCAGACATGGTCAGTAAAAGGGCGCGGAGAATGCGCGGCGAGGCCTCACGTGCAAGGGCAAACACCTGCCGGGCCCTTCATCAGGCGCCCCACTTGATCTCAATCTGGCCACCCTCCGGCACATCCCGGATCTGGCGGGCCAGGTCCGCATGGAAGAGAATCACCTCCCCGGCACTCACAGGTTTCAGGGACGCCCCCGCACCTGACTCAGCAAAAACAAAAGGCGGATACGCGAGCAGCAGCTGGCCAGGCTGCATGACATGCTTGAGGTCCACATTCAGAAACCCCTCCAAGTCTTCAAGAGTCTGGCGGAAGAAGTCATCGAGACTGTCTGCCATGGACTCCACCTCCCCGCTCTCGGCGGACAGCTTGAGAACAGCCTCGTCACGAAGCAGGAACTGGTCGCCAAACAAGTCCTGACCAAAAGGGATGTCATCAGCATGCACACCCTCATAAAGCCCGTGAAACGCCGCAGGCCCCTGCATCGCCGCGCGCAGTGAATGCCACTCCGGCGTCATGCTGGCTCCGCGAATGTGCAGCGCACCCCCGTGAAGAATGAACCCATTCACCTCACGGAGAACACGAACAAGACTGGAGGGCAGCTCGCCTAACAACTCCACGTCATTAATGACGTCACCTTGCCACGTCATGCCTGGGGTATTCCGCGCACTTGAACTCATATTTACTTGTCGATCATTCGATCAATGATTTTGTCGTAACGATCTCGATGCCGATCAAGCTGCATCTCCTCCGCAGCCGCACGAAGGCTGACCCAAAAGTGTGTTGTCGTCGCATTGGTGGTCGCCATGCCCTCAAGTTCATCAAGTGCGAGCTCGAGCTCGTTGTGATCGATGAACTCCTGAAACCCAGAATCTGAACCGCCCTCTTCACCTGATAAAGGGTGAGCAGGAAGCTCCCTGCGCGCATCAGCTAGATGCGCCTTGGTTCGCTTCCACGATGCTCGCAGACTCATTCAGGCCACCTTACCTCGGCTGATATCGGCTGTCATCATCCGGCAGGGCGTGGGGCACGGCAGGCAGAGGCGGAGGCGCGGCGGTTGCTGCCAGCGATCTCGGAGTCCGGCAGCCGAGGCAGGCGATCTCGGGCTGCGGATTGCGGTTGCCGCATTTGCCGCAGAGCCACGGCTGCATCGCGGTCTCGATCTGCTCAGGCGTGAAGGAAAGCACGCTTATGTTAAACTCGCTGGCGCACGAGCGGCAGCAAACTCCCTCGCCCAGCGTCTCCATCGGAAACAGCGGGATGAAGTAGAGCGTGAAGTACTGCGACACACGGAGGTGCGCATAGGCCGACTGCTGCCGGCATTGTGGACAATAGAACTGACCGGAACCGATCTCCTTCTGCTTGGCTTTGGAGCCCCAGATGATCATGACGTGAGTGTGTGAGAGTTTGGCTGTGCGCTGCGTGTCTTGACGGATGAAAACAAACCCGGCCCATGACAACCAGCAACCCTGTTGAACACGCCCAGCAGCACAGATGGGAGACAGGTTTGCTCGTTATCAGCAGCACTCAGATTTCACGGTCCCTTCTTCTACCGCGAACACCTCGCCTCTGACCATCATTTTTTGCGACAACAACCACGTCGAAGTCGCGGCAGCATCCCGGAGTGCAGTGGCAGAGAGTGAGCCTTACTCACAAGTGTGCGTCAGTCCTTCGAGCCGCTCACACTGATGTCTCGGCCTTGAACCACGGAGTGGTTCACCATGAATAGCCAGGGGTGAAGCAAGCGATAGCGAGCGCAACCCCTGGTCAGTCGCGTTGAATCGCTTTCTGAAAATCAACTCCGTAGGAGTTGCCCAATGCGCGGTATGTTCCAATCACATGGGTGACAGAAACTCCCAAGCACATGGGTGACAGCAGCCGCGCCTCGTCGACACCGCTCTCACGCGCTCACAGTGCCTTCCTCGGACAAGAGCATCCACAGGCGCACACACCGCAGAAAGTCGCGAACGACGAACCCACCCTCACTTCGCCTCCGCCTTCGGAATCGCGATGGCAGAAACCGAACCGTTCGTGTCAAAATCCTTGCCAAAAGACAGGGTCACCTGCGCGGACGCGCCCGAGACACCCGGCACAGACACCACCGGCGGAGTCGTGTAACCCGCGCCACCACTGACGATCTCATAACCCACGACCTTGCCATCCTTCACCAGCGCATTCGCCTCGGCGGGCTTCGTCTTCCACAGATTCCCACGGCCTGGTGGATAACGATAAAAGTTCGAGACCTCATCCAGCCTCTCGTTCGTGATGCCGTGCTTGCCCAGGGCATCCATGAGCACCTTCTTGTTACGCCGCGCCTCCTCGCCGGTGGGTCCGCCGCTGCCAGGACCAGCAGGATGAACGTTGCTGAACGCATCACGAAACACCTCGTCCTTCACGCCGAGTGCCGCCGCGATGAGCTTCACCGGACGTCCGTGATCCACGCCTTCCGTCTCATGCCCTCCGGAGAAAACCACCGGCACGCGCTGAGTTCCCGCAGGCAGGGCCTTCGGCTCGGCGTGGACAGAGAAAGCCAGGGTCATCATGACCCCGGCAGTGAGTGAAGAGATGAACCTGCGGGTCGTCTTGGTCGTGTTCATGATCAGTCGCGGCATGTGCCTGAGCCGCGTCCAACCCCAGCCTGCATGAGAGGTCGCAAACTCTTTGCTGGAGGACCATCAAAGCCAGGCCTCAAGACATCTTGATCCCCACAATCCCCAGGATGATCAGCCCCACGCAAACCAGCCGCATCGGCGTCGCCGGATCTCCCATGAAGGCAATGCCGCACAGCACCGTGCCCACGGCGCCGATCCCCGTCCACACCGCATAAGCACTGCCGATCGGTAATGACTTCGACGCCGCACCAAGCAGCACCACACTAACAATAAGTGCGACCACCGTGCCCACCGTCGGCCACAGCCGCGTGAAACCATCCGTGTATTTGAGGCCCACGGCCCAGGCGATCTCAAAGAGACCGGCGATGACGAGAAGAATCCATGACATACGTGCTTGTAGTTTTAGTTCAGGGCCGTCCCTGAGTTGGGAAAAAGCACGCCGAGGTCGTCCACTGCGCGGGTGAAACACACTGCCCGCAAATCGCCTTGAGTCAACCCAAACCCAGCCCCTCCACCTTCTGAAATCTTTCTACCTTAATCATTCTACAACAACGGTTCGGGAAAGCCCCTCACATCCCCTTCTCCACACACAGCCTCACCCCGTCCGCGCACATCGCCGTGTTGTTGCCAGCCTCCAGGCGCACCCAATCCGCCTCACTGATGCCGAGTGACACCGCCAGCGCATGCTCACGCTCGGCATACCGGCGGCGGATCTCCGCCTCATCTGCACCCGCCGCATGATCCGCCTTCACCGCCTCATGCACATCCTGAATCCGCTGGCGATAGCCTAACAAATGATCGGACACGTCCGTCACCTCGCCAAAGTGCGTGAGGTAAAGCTTCTCAAACCCCGCCGCGGCCAAACGCTCCACCGAGGCCACGTAAGGCACCGGCTCAAACTGCGGCGGCGCCGCCGTGACCGAAAGATACTCCGTCCCCGGCAGCCGCATCCCGGCCACATCGCCGGTGAAGCAAACGTTGCCGATGATGAACGCCAGATGATGCCGCGCATGCCCTGGCGTGTCCCAGCCGATGACCTCGACCTCGCCGACACGCACGCGATCACCATCATTCAGCACGGTCACCTTGTCCGCAGGCGCAGGCAGCATCGGGCCCCACAGGCTGTCCATGCGCTCCTGATAAATCATCCGCGCACTCGCGATGAGCTTGGAAGGATTGATGAGGTGCCGCGCCGCGTTCGCATGGCAGTAAACCTGCGCGCCCTGCAGCGCCCACCAGCCCGCCGCGCCCGCATGATCCAGATGCACATGCGTCACCAAGACATGCCTGACCTTCTTCTCGTCCAGACCCAGCCCGTGAATGCCCGCGCGCAGCGTCTCCAGAGTGGACCCAGGCCCCGTTTCAATCAGCGTCAGCTCATCACCCGACTCGATGACATAAGCCGCGATGAGGCCGGGGGTATTTTGAAACAGCAGGTCGAGAGTATGAATGCGCACGGTCAGAACGGTCAGTAAACAATGGCTTCGTATTCGATCTTCATACGCCCGTCCTCAAGCTCCGGAATCAACTCGGCAGGGATCGGCGGAATGTCCGCGTCCAAAATGGCGCGCAGCGTGATCTCCCGCATGCGCGGATCCGCATCACGAGCATCAGACAAAATACGCAGATCCTGCGGCTCCCCGCGCTTGTCCACATAGAAGCGGAAGCGCACCCGCCCGAAGGTCACCGAGTCACGCGCCAGCCGCACATAGCGGTGCCATTTCTGCTCCACCGCCCCCGTCACCTGCTTCATGTAGATGCCGCGCGGCGTGGCAGAGGCATCCACCGCATTTTCACCTTCGCGACTGATGGCACCATCATTCTTGCCCATGCGGGTGAAGGGGCTGAAGGCATTCTCCTCCGGCTTTCCAGCCGTGGCCTGCACCTCATCCGTCACCGGGACAGCCTTGGGTGCCGGCGGCATGGGAGGCACGTCCTCTGGCACACGCACCTGGGGCTTCACCGCGGCAGTCTCCGGCGCGTCTTTCGCATCCGGCTTGCGCACCTCAATCGGCAGGCGGTCGGTCTCCAGACGGGCGCTCTCCTTGTCCAGCTCCTCCATCATCTTCTTCAGCATCGAGTCATCATTCGGCTCCGCTTTCGCCACCTGTTTCGGCTGTGGGGCCGAGGGTTGTGCCTCAGGCTGGGGTTTCAGGATGCTCGGCGGCGTCAGCGGCGCTGGAGGCCGCATGTTCAGCGGCGTGGCCGTCGGCGGTGGGGAGGGGGCCACCGCGTCATTCTTCAACTCGCCGTCGCGATGATCACGGCTCGCCAGTTCCATCTTGTTCGGCGCGGTGCCCTCCGTCGTCGGCATCATCAGCGTGGCATCCGCCTTCGTCGGCAGCTTGCTCGCCGCGATGGTGTTGCGGTCCGACTCAAACATCGAGTTCGCCGGCTTCACCGTGGAGGCTTCGTTTTGAGTGGTGCGGATGTAGGCTTTCGGCGGAGGTTTCACCTGCAGCGGTGGCGGCAGCACCTGCTCTGGAAAGATCATCACCACTTCGGGCTCAGGCTCCGGTGGCTTCACCATCTCCTCCGCCACACCAAACAGCCGTCTCCCCGCCTCGCTGTTAAACAACCACGCCAGGAAAAGCAGAGCCACCACATGAATCACAAAGGATCCTGCGAGCCCGATTTGAAATTCCCTGTCCCTGGTAAGTGTCAAAGCGCCCGCAAGGTGCCTCCAACCGGCCCGGAAGCAACGGGGATGTCTGGCATCTGCGCGTCCTTCCCCCCTGGCCTCCTCCGCAAACCTCGCGCTGTTTCTTGACCAGCCACCGCCCACCCCGCCATGATGCACGTTTTCTCCATCCGCCCCACCTCATGCGCGCCCCAGCCATCCTCGCCACTGCTGACGAAGCCATCGCCGCCATCCCCAGTGGATCGACGGTCGCCGTGGGCGGTTTCGTGGGCGCGGGCCATCCGGAGATGCTCACCTCTGCCCTGGAGCGCCGCTTTTTGCAAACCGGCACGCCGAATGACCTCACCCTCTACTACTGCGCCGGCCAGGGCGACCGCTGCGAGCGCGGCCTGAACCACCTCGCCTACGCCGGCCTGGTGAAACGCGTGATCGGCGGCCACTGGAACCTCGCGCCGAAGCTCGGCACCCTGGCGCTCGCGAACGAGATCGAGGCCTACAATCTGCCCCAGGGCGTGCTCAGCGTGCTGCTGCGGGAGATCGCCGCCAAACGCCCCGGCCTGTTCACCCAGGTCGGTCTGAACACTTTCATTGATCCCGCGCAAACCGGCGGCCGCATGAATGCGCGCACCACCGAACCACTCGTGGAGCGCGTGGAGATCGATGGCCAGACCTGGCTGCGCTACAAATCCGTGCCCGTCCATGTCGGCCTCATCCGCGCCACCCATGCCGATGCGCGCGGAAATCTCAGCATGGAGTGTGAGGGCCTGATCAGCGAGGTGCTGCCCATCGCCCAGGCCGCAAAGAACCACGACGGCATCGTCATCGCCCAGGTGGAGAGCGTGGTGGACGTCCTCCCCGACCCCAAGGCCGTGCGCGTGCCCGGCATCCTGGTGGACTACATCGTCACCAGCGGCGGCCTGCAACATGACCAGACTTTTGGCGAGGTCTTCAATGAGGAGTTCGTCGTCTCGAGCAACCTGACCTTTGAACTTCCCGCCATGGCAGAGTCCGAGCGCAAGGTCATCGGCACCCGCGCTTTAAAAGAGATCCGCGAGGGGGACATCGTGAACCTCGGCATCGGCCTACCTGAAAGTGTGGCAATGGTCGCGGCGGAGACCGGCCGGCTGCACGAGTTCACCCTTACCGTGGAAAGCGGCCCCACCGGCGGCGTGCCAGCCTCCGGCCTCAGCTTTGGCTGCAGCCACTTCCCCGAAGCAGTCATTGATCAGCCCGCGCAGTTTGATTTCTATGATGGCGGCGGTCTCGATATCGGCGTGCTCGGCGCGGTGGAGGTGGATGCCCAGGGCAGTGTGAACGTCACCAGCTTCGCCGGCCGTTTCGCCGGTGTCGGCGGCTTCGTGAACATCGCCCACAGCGCGCGCCGCCTCATCTTCTGCTGCACCTTCCTCGCCAAAGGTCAGCCCAAGTTCGTGCGCGAGATCCAGCACGTCTGCTTCCACGGTCCCACCGCCGTCTCACGCGGTCAGCAGGTCCTCTACGTCACCGAGCGCGCCGTCTTTGAGCTCGCCTCCACCGGCCTCCGCCTCATCGAAGTCATGCCCGGCTTCGACGTGCAAAAAGACGTTCTCGATCAAATGCAGTTCGCTCCCCAAGTCGCCCTGCGCCCCTCTTCCCTCTCATGAATCCTGTCCACATCATCCACGCCCAACGCTCCCCCATCGGCCGCTTCGGAGGCGGGTTGAAAGAGGTCTCCGCCGCCGACCTCGGCCTCGCCATCGCCGAGGCCGTGACACCTAACGAATTACGCAACCACATTGATCAAGTGATCCTCGGCCAGGTGCTC
The DNA here is from genome assembly GCF_007992435.1 of Prosthecobacter gellanilyticus. Classification (GTDB taxonomy): domain Bacteria; phylum Verrucomicrobiota; class Verrucomicrobiia; order Verrucomicrobiales; family Verrucomicrobiaceae; genus Prosthecobacter; species Prosthecobacter gellanilyticus. The sequence continues at coordinate 112,454 of NZ_BKAG01000017.1, forward strand.
CAGGCAGGCAGCGGCATGAATGTGGCGCGTCAGGTCGGCTTAAAGCTCGGGCTGCCTCAGCAAGTCCCCGCTTACACCGTCAACATCGCCTGCGGTTCATCTCTCAAAGCCGCCGCCCTCGGTGCTGATGCCATCCGCAGTGGCGAGAGCCATCTCATCCTCGCCGGTGGTGTGGAAAACATGAGCCGCGCTCCGCATTACGTCATGGATGCACGCTTCGGTAAAAAGCTCGGAGATCTCTCCATGCAGGACGCCATGTTTGTCGATGGCCTCAGTGATCCCCTGCTGAAAATCGGCATGGGCGAAACCGCCGAACGCATCGCCGACAAGCACAAGATCACCCGTCAGGAGCAGGACGCTTTCGCCGCCGAAAGCCAGGCCCGCGTCGCCGCCAGTCGCGATGCCTTCGCCCGCGAGATCATCCCCATCGGCCAGGTCACCGCCGATGAACATCCACGTGCCGACACCACCGTCGACTCCCTCGCCAAACTCAAACCCGCCTTCCGCAAAGACGGCACCGTCACCCCGGGCAATGCCTCCGGCATCAACGATGGTGCCGCCATGGTCCTGCTCGCCAGTGATGAAGCTGTCAAACAACACGGCCTCACCTCACGCGCCCGCATCATCGCCACCGCCGTGGTCGGTTGTGATCCCGCCGTCATGGGTCTCGGCCCCGTCGGAGCCATCCAAAAGCTCATCCAGCTCACCGGTTGGAAGCTGGACGAGGTCGATGCCATCGAGATCAACGAAGCCTTCGCCGTCCAAGTCCTCGGCTGCGCCCGCGAGCTGGACCTCGACCTTGCGAAGCTCAACCAGCGCGGCGGCGCCATCGCCCTCGGCCACCCCATCGGCGCCAGCGGCGCCCGCGTCCTCGTCACCCTCCTGCACCTCATGGAAGACAAAGGTTACCGCCGCGGCATCGCCAGCCTCTGCATCGGCGGAGGCATGGGCATCGCCATGGCCGTCGAACGGTCATGAGCCAAGGCGACCTCGTCGCTTATCGCCTCAGCACAAACTCCTTCGCATTCACCAGGGACCAGGTGATGTCCTCCAGCGTGCCGCGTTTGTCTTGAGAAGAGGTGAGCAGAGACTCCATCACCTTCGCTTCATCCGCCGTCGGTGCACGAGTCAGCAGCGACCAGTAAAGATCACGTACGATCTGCGCAGGGTTCTCGATCTTGGCCAGGTGCTGCAGACGGTTGTATTTGTCACGAATCACACGTCCCACCACCGGCCCGCTCATGAACTGGAAAATCTGGCCGATCGTGGTGTCATTCGCACGCTCACACTCGCAGCTCAGCTCACGCTTGGGCTTGCCGAACTGAATGAGAAAAGCCTCGGGCGACATCGGATCAGGACTGCCTCGCCCACCTTTCGGGCCTGCCATCTGACCGGCGCGGGTGCCTGGTTCAGCACCATCAAAAGAAGGTCGCACCCACATGGCGTTGTGCAGTGAATCAAAGAGCTGCTCGGCGGTCAGGCGACGTGGCAGCGCATGGGAGTAGTTCGCCTCATCCGCCGCATTGGTGGCGTTCGGTGCGCTGTCGAGCTGATAGGTGCGGCTCAGCATGATGGTGCGGACGAGATGCTTCAGATTGAAGCCGCTGCGCACAAAGTCCTCGGTCAGCTCATCCAGCAGTCGCGGATGGCTCGCCGGATTGGTGAGGCGGAAGTCATCCACCGGATCCACAAGCCCTTTGCCCATGAGATGATACCACACACGGTTGACCTGGGCCTTGGCAAAGAGCGGATTGGCGGGGCTCGTGAGCCAGGCAGCGGCGGCCTGCAACTCATCCTGCTTGTCCGCGAGCTTTGGCATGTCCGCACCGAGGAAACGCGGCCGCGCCTGATCCCCTGTGCGCGGGTTTTGCACATTCAGTTTCGGATTGAGAAACACCACCTGCTCGCCCTTGAACTCATGCTTGTCGTTCTTGTCACGTCGTTTGTTATCCAGGATCTTGTAGTCCACCTGGCTGAAGATCGCGGACCAGCTGTAGTAGTCATCCTGCGTCCAGCGGTCGAAGGGATGGTTGTGGCACTCCGCGCATTGCAGCCGCGTGCCCAGGAAGACCTGCGCCGCCGCCACGGCACGGGCCTGCGGCGTGCGGTTGGCACGGTAAAAGTTCGACGCAGGCTCATGATAGGTGCTCCCACGTGAGGAGATCATCTCGCTGACGAACTCGTTCATTGGCCTGTTGCGGGCGATGGCATCGCGAATCCAGCCATGGAAGGCTTTCATGCCTTGTTCATCCAGCGTGCGACCTTCCACCTTCAGCACATCCGACCATTTCAGCGCCCAGAAATCCGCGAACTCCTGCCGCACAAGCAGCCGGTCGATCAAACGAGCCCTCTTGTCCGGAGTCTTGTCCGCCACAAACGTCATCGCCTCATCCACCTTCGGCACGATGCCCAGCAGATCCAGATACGCACGACGCATAAAAACCTCATCACCGCAGTCATCGCTCGGGTTGATGCGCAGCGTCTTCAGCTTCGAGAAGATGTGCGCATCCACATAGTTGTATCGGCGCGGCGCGGTCCAGACGAACTGCGGAGAGCTGCGCACAAAGGTCAGGCGCACCGGCACGTTGTGCTGCAGATAGCGCACCAGCACACCCGGCTCGCCGAACTGCAAGCGTTTCACCAAGCCATTCCGTGAGACCTCGATCAGACCGTTCTGCAGTGGCTCATAAACCACGCGTTCCGTGACATCACGCTGCGTGCCATCACTCATCGTGATCACAGCCTTGAGCTGCACCTCGCTCTGCGGTTCATCGATGATCTGCTCACGCGGTGTGACCTCGAGCTTCGTCACGCGCAGATCCTTCTCGCTCGCGCGCGGCATGCCGGCGGCGATCCAGTCCCGCAGCACCTGATATTCCCAGCCTTTCGGATCCAGCTTCTTGCCACCTTCATGCGACAGCTGGTTCGTGCCCTTCGCAAGGATCAGGCTCTGCTCTGGTGAAAAAGCATTCACGCGCCGACCCGAGACATCCCGCGTCAGCGCCGCGAAATCATACTCGATGTCCTGCCCGCGCAGCGAGAGCTTGAAGCCTCCCTTGCCCGTCGCATTGCCATGACAGGTGCCCAGGTTGCACCCCGCCTTCGACATCGCCGCCATGACGTCATTGCGAAACGACGGCCCCTCCGCGCTGCTGAGCAGCGGAGTGACGGCGGCGGCAAAAAAGAGCCATGGCAGTCTTCGTGACATGTGTCACAGACTGCAACGCCGCCCGCAGCCCCGTTTTTACGCGGCTGCGGCTTCCAGGGTCTTCTTCTTGTCGCCAGGCAGCTGAAACACCGCCGCTTCCAGCGCACTCTTGAGCTGGTCGAGCTCCTCCTTGTCGCGGATTTTGTCGCCTCCAGCGGTCTGGATGTAGATGGCATCGATAGCGACGCCCTTCTCCGTGCTGATTCGCGCATGGGTCACGCTGAGGTCCAGTTTGCCGATGGCCATGAAGAGATCGTACAGGAGGCCGAGGCGGTCCACCACCTGCAGTTCCGCCACGGTCTGGGAAGGCGAGACCTCGTTGTTGATGAAGACACGCTGCGGGATCTCATCCATGACCTCGTCAAAGCCCGGAGCGGCCTTGCGGCTGGCGGCGATGGCAGGGGCGAAATCAAACTTCTGCTCCAGGAAGGCCGCGCGCACGGCCTGCTCCACTCGCAGCTTCGCGCTCTTGTTCGTGACCGCGGCGAAGTTGGTGTTGCACACGCGGAAGATGTCCAGGACGAGGTTGTCACCGCGCTGGTAGAGGTCGGCACTGAGAATGTTGATGCTCTGCGCGGCGAGCGCACCGGAGATGCGCGCCAGCAGCAGATGGCGGTCCCAGCAGGTGACGATGAGGTCGCTGTAGCCCTGCTCGGGATGATCCTCCCAGGTCATGACCGGCATCAGGCCCGCGTCAGGATCCTCCTTCGTGAGCTGCACGAAGAACTGGCGGAACTGCCGGATGTGCGCGGCGATCTGCGCGGGGTCGCGGTAGTTGAAGTAACTGCGCGGCATGTGCTGGAAGTGCGCGCTGATCTCCAGGTTGTAGCCATCCTCCAGCTCCTTCACCACGGAGGCGCGGACTTCGTCCAAGGGCACCGCCACGCGGCGCATGAAGTCCGCCGGCGCATCGAGGTAAGCCAGCGTGTTGTGATAAAGCTGCAGGATGGAGGCCTCCTTGTAGCCGGACCAGCTTGCCTCGCTCGTCCCCTTCGAGTCGGCGTAGGTCATCACCAGAAGTGTGTCGAGATACTCCTTGGTCTTCACCATGGCCGCCATCTCACCGATCACCTGCGGATCATCGAGGTTCGCCGTGGTGGCGGTGCGGTACATCAGCAGATGGTTGTCCACCAGGAAGAGCAGCAGCTTGCGGCGCTCGCCCTTGATGAGCAGCCGGCGGGCCACAGCATCCGCCATCACCGTGCTTTCTGCATCGTGCGCCTTCGCATTCGCTGCGCGGCCGGCATCATGCAGGAGCAGCGCCAGATACAGGATCTCGGGCTGCTGCAGATCGTGGAAGAGCTTTTGGTAAAGTGGCCGTGCCTGCACATGCGCATCACTCAGCTCATCCAGCTTGTCGATGGTGCGCAGTGTGTGCTCATCCGCCGTGTAGCGGTGGAAGAACTCATGCTGCACCAGGCAGGTCAGCGCGCCAAACTCCGGCATGTAGCGGCCGAGAAAACCCACCCGGTGCATCTGCCGCAGCACGCGGGCCACGTCACCCTTGTTGCCCAGGATGGCCAGGAAGGTCTCGCGCACGCTTTTGTTATACCGGTAGCTGACGTTCACGAGACGGAAGCTCACCTGCATGAGCTGGAAGAGCTCCGGGCTCATGCGCAGGTGCCGCTGCTGCGTGTGCAGGAAGGTGCGCATGAGGCGCGTCGGGTCCTCCTTGTAGATGCCAGGCTCCTCCGGGAAGAGGCGCTCTGCCTTCTCCACAAAGCCGTCAAACTTCTCCGGGCGCTTCTGCGCGGCCTTGCGCCGCACCATGAAGCTGAGCAGCCCTTTGCGGGTGTCCTGATCAGCCATCGCCGCGAGGTTCAGGCTGTCCATGACCTCGCTGCTGCGCTGCAGAATGTCACGCGTGGACGTGTAGTAGTCACGCATGAAGGCCTCGATGCGGCGCAGGATCTTCTTGTGACGGTAGCTGAGGTTCGTGGCCACCACCCCTTGGAGGCGCAGTGTCAGCACATCGCTGGCGCGGCGTTCGCTGTAGTGCATCTCATTGCGCACACGCAGGATGAAGTCATACGCCTGGGCAAGCTCGCGCCAGGCCAGCGGAGACATGTGCCCCTTCTGCACAAGATCCTTCGGGTTCAGCGTGCCGGCCTTCACATAGGTCATCCAGATCAGGTTCTGGTAATCACGCAGACCTCCGCAACCATTCTTGATGTTAGGCTCCTGCACGCAGTGCGTGCCGCCGTGCTTCAAATGGCGGCTGGTGAGGTCGTTCTGCCGTTGCTTGAGAAACTCCGCTTCCTTCCCGACGAGACATTCCTTGTCAAAACGGGAGCGGAACTCGTCAAAGCCCTTGGGATCACCGCACAGGAGGCGCGCCTCCATGAGCGCGGTCTTGGTCAGCATGTCCTCGTTCGCCAGCTCGATGCAGCCGCCCGCAGAGCGCGTGCCCAGGCCGACCTTGAACTTCAGGTCGTAAAAGTACAGCAGATAGTCGGCGATGAACTTGGCGATCTCAGGAGGCACCTGCGCGCTGTTTCCCGGCAGGATGAAGGTCAGGTCCAGATCACTGTGCGGGCTCATGACACGCCGCCCGTAGCCGCCATGGGCGACCACACTCACGCGCATCTTGCCCTGCTTCTCCGCAGGCAGCGTGGCCAGGCTCTCTTTCCAGAGCTGGTTCACCAGGCAGTCCATGACGTCTGAGCGCATGCGGCAGATCTCCACACCGCCCATCCCGGCGCGGTGTCGCTGCTTGATGCGCTGCTCCTTGAGCTTCAGAAACTGCTTCGCCAGCTTCAGCGTCTCGCTGCGGCTGCGCGGCAGGTCGCTGTCATCGCCAAAGATCTTCTTCCGGACGGATTCCAGGTGCTTTTGATACTCGCGCTCGGTCATGCGGGATGGGCTGCTCGTGTTCGCGGATCAGATCAAAAGGAGATGAGGGAGTGGACAGGGCCGCCACCCGGGAGCTTGCCCCGGCCTTCCAGGAAGCCGAGCTCGATGAAAAAGGTGGAACCCAGCAGCGTGGCACCGGAATCCAGGATGAGCTTCAGGGCCGCGCCTGCCGTGCCACCCGTGGCCAGCAGATCGTCTGCCAGCAGCACCCGGTCACCCGGAGCCAGGGCATCCTGATGGATCTCCACGCTGTTCGTGCCGTACTCCAGGCTGTAGTCCACACCGTGGGTCTTCCACGGCAGCTTGCCCTTTTTCCGCACAGGGATGAACCCGGCCCCCAGCTTCTGGGCGATCATGGCGCCAAAGATGAAGCCGCGGGCATCAATGCCGACCACCTTGTCGATCTGCTGCCCGGCAAAGGGGGCGATCATGCCATCGATGGCGGCCTGCATGAGCTTCGGATCCGCCAGCACAGGGGTGATGTCTTTGAAAAGGATGCCCGGTTTCGGGAAGTCAGGCACATCACGGATGGCCTTGCGGAGCTGGTCGGGAGAGTCTGAAAACATGGCGCGGCAGTCTGGGGGACTGCCGCGCCGATGCAAGAGGGGAGATGGATGGTTTTCAGGTCCGGATTCCCGGCTCAACGCCCGAAGGAGAAGTGAAAGCTCGCACCGCTGTGAGGAGGGCAGATCGGCACGGAAGGCCGGTAGTTCTGGTAGCCGCCGAAATGACCGGGATGGACATGCGGAGGGCAGTAGCTCGAGCGGGGATTGCACTGGTCGCAGCCGCAGGCCTCGCGCTGGGTGACCCAATGCCCGACGGGATTGCCACAGCGGTCATACCCGCAGACCACGTAGCTGGCGTAGATTGGACGTCCGCAAGGACGATAGCTGACGATGCGGGTGTTGCCGCCTGAGCAGTGATCCCAGGCCTGGGTTTCAGCGGGAACAGCGAAGCCGATGGCAGCAGCGGCGGCGATGAGAGCGAGGATCTTTTTCATGGGGAAGGATGAACAGTGTGTTCAGCTTCCTCTGACGGGCCGTCGTAAATCCTATTCAGGTCCGTTGAAAAATATTTTCCGGCGCTGGTCTTCCATGAGCCTTTTTAACCACTGATAGGCACTAATGGACACTTATCTTCCCAAGCCCTCTGTGGCTTTGCCATTAGTGTAAATCAGTGCCTATCAGTGGTTAAAAATGTTTCACTAATCGTTAGACCGCCGTGAGCAACGGCTGGCCGCTGAAGTGGGCCGCGAGGTTGTCGACCACAAGCTGCGCCATCGCGCGCCGGGTCTCATGCGTGGCGCTGCCGATGTGCGGGAAGACCACGGTATTTTCACACGCAAGCAGCTCCGCAGGCACATGAGGTTCGTTTTCAAACACATCCAGTCCTGCCCCGCGGATGATGTTATTCTGCAGCGCATGGATCAGCGCAGCTTCATCGATCACGGAACCGCGGGAGATATTGATCACCGTCCCCTTGGTTCCGAGAGCCGCCAGCACTTCTGCATTGATGAGATGCTTGGTGTTAGGCCCACCTGGGCAGGCAGCGATGAGGAAATCGGAAGCCTGCGCGAGCTCGATCAAACTGCCACAGTATTGAAACGGCACGTCCTGTGGCTGCCGACCATGATAGGCGATCTTCATCCCATGTGCCGCGAGCCGTTGCGCGATGGCCTTGCCAATGCGGCCGAGGCCGAGGATGCCAGCCGTCTTGCCGCGCAGGGCATGCGCCAGCGGGAAGACATTGCCCGGCCAGGTGCCGGCACGAGTAAAGCGCTCCGCCTTGCCTAACGAACGGCTCGTCATCAAGACAAGTGCCGAGGCAATGTCCGCCACGTCATCCGTGAGCACATCCGGTGTGTTCGTCACATGGATCCCGCGTGCACGGCAGGGAGCGAGAGGCACGCCATCATAGCCCACACCAAAGACGCTGATGATCTCCAGCTTGGGAAGAGAGGCGATGAGCTCTTCCTTCATCGTATAGCCACCAGGAACAACGATGCCGCGAACCTCATCTTCGGGCTGCGAGACGCAGGTGTAGGCAGCGGCGAGAGGATCGCGGAGGAAGTCGGGAAGCGGGACGGGAAGGAGAACGGTGGGCATGAGGGGAAGATGAAACGCAAGATCAGGGCACAGGCTTCACGCGTTTCCGATGCTTTCGCACCATGCCCATCTGCTTGAGCTTCCGCTGCAGGCTGCGGCGGCTCATGTTGAGGAGCTCGGCGGCCTCGCTGCGGTTGTTGCCCGCTCGTTCCAGGGCTTCCATGATGAGCTGCTTCTCCATCTCATGGATGTCGAGAGGCGCTTTCTCCGGCTCGGGTTCGCTATGAGCTGGCTTGGGCTTTTCTCCAGAGGTCGCAGGCACACGCCAGCCGAGACCACCGGGGCGCATGAGATAGGCAGGCAGATGCTTCGCCATGATGCGGCTGGTATTGCTCATCACCACCCCGTGCTCGATGGCCGCGCGCAGCTCGCGCACATTGCCAGGCCAGTCGTAGTTCATCAGCACGGGCAGCGCATCTTCACCCAGCGGCTTGTAGCTCTTGCCATTCGCGGTGGAGAGATCCTTGAGGAAATGATCCGCCAGCACGGGGATGTCGCCTTTGCGCGTGCGCAGCGGTGGCATGTGGATGGTGACCACGCGTAAGCGCCAGTAGAGGTCTTCGCGGAACTTTCCTTCCTCCACCATCTTCGCCAGGTCCTTGTTCGTCGCGGCGATCACACGCACATCCACCTTGATGGGCTTGGCACCACCGACTCGTTCGATCGTTTGTTCGCCGAGTGCGCGCAGCAGCTTCACCTGCGTGTTCGCATCGATCTCGCCGATCTCATCCAGGAAAAGCGTGCCACCGTCCGCGAGCTCAAAGCGTCCGATGCGCCGGTCCTGCGCTCCGGTGAAAGCGCCCTTCTCATGACCGAAGAGCTCGCTCTCCAAAATCTGCGGTGAAAGCGCCGCGCAGTGCACGGTGATGAGCTTGGCCTTGGGCCGGCCGCTGAGGTTGTGCACGGCCCGCGCCACCAACTCCTTGCCGGTGCCGCTCTCACCTTCAATCAACACCGTCGCGCGTGTGGGCGCCACCTGCTGAATGGTTTCCAAGATCGGCTTCAGCGCATCTGCCTGGCCGAGGATGCCCTCGATGCTGAACTTCTGCTCCACCTGCTGCTTCAGCGCCTTGTTCTCCTGCTCCAGATGACGGCTGCGAAGAGCGCGTTTCACCAGCAGTTCTACTTCATCCAGATTCAGCGGCTTGGTGACAAAGTGATAGGCCCCGCGGCGCATCGCCTCCACGGCCGTGTCCACACTGCCATAGGCCGTCATCATGATGCACACCGGCGGTTTCGGCAGAGACAGCGCCTGCTCCAGCAGCTTCATGCCATCATCCTCGCCCAGTCGGAGATCGGTCAGCATGACATCCACCGGATCATTCTTCAAAAACTCCAGCGCCTCCGCCGCGTTTGAGGCCACATAGCAGTCAAAATCATCCTCCAACGAAAGCCGCAACCCATCACGGGTATGCTTTTCGTCATCGACGATGAGGACAGTGGCGGAGTCAGTCATGGATCAAAGCTCTGGCAGGCGACGGATACGAAGGCTGGCACGATTAGTCACGGTCTTTTGGCATAAGTCTGCGCAGCGTCGAGGCTTTCAGGGGTTAGTCGTGGATAGGAAGCCAGAATCTCCTCTTCGGGTTGTCCAGCGGACAAGTCTTCGAGAATAGCCTCCACCGTGATGCGTGTTCCTGCAATACAGGGCTTGCCCAGCATAATCTGGGGATCCACTTGAATGAAGGGTTGGTCGTCCATGAAACGGAACTAACTCTCGACGGCTTGCTTGTCACTCTCCGCCTTCAGCTTCAGCCGGGGCAATAGGGCTTCCTTCAAAAAGCCCAGAGAACGCTCGACGCCAAGCGCCAGCAACCACCCCCAGAGCATGCCCGCGCCAAGCCCTGCCAGCGCACCCAGGATGGCGGAGGGCAGGGTGGCTGAGTCTGGCCAGATCATCGGTGCGATGAACCCTCCGATGCCTGCTCCAGCCAGCATCATAAAGCCCCCGTGCATCCACATGCTAAAGATGCGCCAGCCGACCTGCGGTTTGCGTGTGGCGGCCAGTCCAAACAGCGATGTCACCACGCCGCCCGCGCCAAACATGGCCGCGAGGCCGGCTAGGATGGCCAGCCCGAGAGCAATGCCCAGACCGATAAGAAGACAGAAAAGGACGACGAAAAACAGCATCATGACCCACACGACGAGATTACCCATGAGCCCCCAAGGCGCATCCTCAATGTAGTCATCAGGAGTGTCCGTCTGACCGAAAGCATGCATGGTCAGCACCATCATCGCCCAACCAAAAATGATCCAAAATCGGCTGGACCTCATAAGCTTCATTCGCTTTTGATTTCCCCCTCCCCCAGCAGCCGCACCTTTCTCTCCACCAACGGCAGCCAGAGACTGACTCGCGTGCCAAGGCCGACGCGGGATTCGATGTCGATCTCCCCGCCGTGCTCGCGGATGATGCGGCGGACGATCAGCAGACCCAGTCCTGTGCCAGTGGGTCGGGTGGTGGAGAAGGGCTGGAAGAGCTTCCCCATCTGCTCGGCGGAGATGCCCTTGCCAGTGTCATCAAAGCTCAACCGCACCTCGAAATCCGTGTAGCTGCCACTGATGGTCAGCGTGCCGCCCTTGGGCATGGCCTGGCAGGCATTGCGGATGAGGTTGTACATCGCCTGCTTCATCTGGTCCGGATCCAGCGGCATCGCGGGCATGTCAGAGCGCAGATCGAGCTTCACCTTGATCTTGTGCTGGTCGAGCTCAGGCTTCAGGAAGCGCACGCTCTCCTGCACAAGCTCGGAGATCTGGCCGCGCTGGAGTTGCGGCTTCGTCGGGCGGATGGCAGCCAGGAACTGGCTGATGATGGTGTCCATCCGCTTGATCTCACCGGTGGCAATGTCCAGGTGCTCGCGCAGCGCATCACCGGGCTTGCCCAGCTTTTTCAAACGACGCTCCAGGAGCTGGAGGTGGATGGTCAGAGAGTTCAGCGGATTCCCCAGCTCATGCGCCACTCCGGCTGCCAGGAGGGTGAAGGCATTCAGGCGCTCGCTTTCGATCTGCTGCTCCGTGCGCTTGCGGCTCTCGGTGACGTCACGGATCAGCATCACAAAGCCCAGCGGCTGCTCGTCATCGATGCTGGTGATGTAGAAATTGAGATATCGGTTCTCCGGGTAAAAGACCTCCAGATCTCGACTCACCACGGTGCCGGGGATGAGCAGCTCATTCCAGTCCAGGCCGCGCATGCCCTGGGTCAGCTTCTGCCCTTTGATCTGCTCCGCCTGCAGGCCGAAAAACGTGCACGCCGCCTGGTTCACGTAGGTCACCGCCCCTTCGGGATCCAGCAGGATCACCCCCTCCTGCAGGGTCTGGAAGACTTTTTCCAGGAAGCCCTTCTCCTTCATCAACTCCAGGACCACGCTCTGCACCTCCCCGGGCTCCAGACGGTCCATGCGTTTCAGCAGTTTGTCGATGAAGGCGGATCTCATGCGGTGGCAGGGTGCAGTCGATTCAGCCGCAAGGGCCGTCCTGTGTCAATCTGGCACGCGCACAAGGAGGTGTGAGAGCCACTTTCACCGCTTATTCCCAGGAAAGAGCCAGCTAGGCAAAAAGGCAGGAAGCATTGGACAGAGGGGGTGGTGGATGGCATTTTACTCACTCCCTTTTTTGGCTTAGCCCCCGTCCCCTGTTGATTGAGATGCTCATGCACGATCTGTTCCTTCGTCTCACCGCCCTCGTCCTTCTCGGCACGCTCGCCTCATGTGTGAGCCCGGCCCCCCGTGGCGAAACCCAATACCTGGAGGCCTTCGGCGCCGGCGCGGTCCCTCACTCGGCCCTCTATAACCAGGACCTCGTCTCCTACTGGGACGGCGATGGCATGGCCGGCGCCCCAAGCATCGTCATCGATATCAGCGACCAGAAGGCCTATTTCTACAAAGGCGGCTCGCTGGCCGGTGTCTCCGCCCTCTCGACCGGCGATGAGAAGCACGGCACCATCCAGGGGAACTTCAAGGTCATCCAGAAGGACCAGTGGCATAAATCCAACCTCTACGGCGACTTCGTGGACGGCGCGGGCAATGTGGTGGTGGCGAACATCGACATCACCAAGGACAAAGCCCCTCCAGGCACACGCTTTGAAGGCTCGAAGATGCATCACTTCATGCGTTTCAGCGGCGGCACTGGCATGCACGAGGGTTTCCTGCCCGGCTATCCGGCCAGCCACGGCTGCGTCCGCATGCCCGGCCACATGGCCGCCATCTTCTTTAACAACGTCTCCGCTGGCACACCCGTCACGGTGCGTCCTTGAGTCGAGTGTGAGTGATCCAATCCAGCCTTCTCCCGAGTCTGTGTCATGAATGCGAACGCGCCGTTGCCTTTGGAAGTCAGTGTCGATGATGTGAGCTACCTGCTCGGCAGGCCTGGTGAAAGCCCGCGCATGATCGACTGTCGCGAGCAGGATGAGTGGCAGGTCTGCCGCATCGAAGGCGCGGAGCTCGTGCCGCTCTCCCAGTTCGGTGAGCTGGCTCCTCAGCGCTTCTTTGATCTGAACCAGCACATCGTCATCTACTGCCATCACGGCATGAGAAGCCAGCGCGCCGCCAACTGGCTGCGCCAGAACGGCTTCGGCAAAGTACAGTCCATGCGCGGCGGCATCGATGCCTGGTCCGAGATGGTGGATCAGAACGTGCCACGGTATTGAAAGGTGGATGAGTGTGTCGCAGGCCGCCCGTCCCCACTGAAAATTGAGAACTGAAAACTGAAAAGTTTAAATTGGGCTGACGCAAATTCGCCACCCGCGCCGCGAACAACGGCTTCTTCAATTTCCAATTTTCAGTTCTCAATTTTCAGTTTTCAGTCGCAGTAGATCCTTCCCGCCAAAGCGTCCCTTCCCTCGTCACGGGCCCGCCCTACGCCACCGCCAGCACTTCCTTCACAGCCCGCAAAGCAGATTCCAGCGCGCCCTGCATCCAGGTGTGATTTAGCGAGGCATGCTCGCCTGCGAAGTGGATGCGACCTTCAGGTTCTAACAAATGACGGTACAGCGTGCTGTGCTGCCCTGCATTGAACCAGGCAAAGGCGCCACCTGCCCAGGCATGCCGGTCCCAGCTCCAGCCAATCGTGCGCTGCACCATGTCCGGCTCGGCGAGCTGTGGATGCACCTTGCTCAGATGCGTGAGCACCACCTCACGCTGCAGCGCAGGCTCCAGCATGCCGAGCCGACGTGCATGCTGCCCCCAGGAATAGGAGGCCAGGAAGATGGACTGCCTCGCCGAAACCGCTGGATCACGGGCCTGGGCATTGTCCGCCGGATAGTAGGTCGAAGTCGTTGGCAGATCGGTGAAAGTGCCGCCCCCGTAGATGCCATCATCCATCTCCCAGAAGCGGCGCTTCGTCACGGCGAGCACCTTGGTGGAAGAGTCATACACAAGCTGGCGGATGCTGCGCTTCTTCTCGCCGGAGAACCCAGGCGTCTCGATCCGGCCTAACACTGGGCATGGCAAAGTGCAGATCAGGAAGTCTCCTTCTTCACGTTCTTCCGCACCTTGGTTCGCGCGATTGCGGAAGACAGCAGCCGCGTGCTTGCCATCCGCGCTTTGCTCCAGGCGGATGATCTCACACCCGGTGCGCGGCTTCGTTTTGAGCTTGTCCACAAAGGCCGTGGCAAAGCGGTCCGTGCCCCCCACGATCTCATCAAAGCTAAGGTTCCACACATTCGTCATCTCCTCGCGCAGATGCTCCGTGGCACCGCTGTCCAGCAGTGCTTCCTGCCCCCAGATGACCGAGGCGTATTCCATCATCTCCTCAGAGTAGCCATCCGCTTCCAGCAGTTGCCTCAAGGTCATTTTCTCCAAGGCCTGACTGGCTGGAGTGGCCGGAGTGATGGCCAGCAGATCTTTTTGTTCGGCCTCCGAGAGTTTCTTCAGCCACCCCTCCACAGACATGCGCCACATGTCGCCAGGAGACAGCGCCTTCTCATTTTCGCGCAGCTTGAAGTGCTGCTTCAGCGAATCCACATCCGCCATGCGCGCCTTGTGCCCGCGCAGGTAGCACCAGGCGTTTTTGTTCGTGTAAACAAAAGGCTGCAGCGCCACGCCGAGCTCCTTCAGGTAATGTCGCGTGACTTGATGCGATTCCGGCACACGCATCGCGCCAGCCTCACCATGAAGACCATCAGGCAGTCGCAGTGTGCGCACACGTCCGCCGATATGACTGCCATCGGCCTCCAGGATCACGCATTGGTGCCCACGCTTCTCCAGCTCATAAGCGGCACAGAGTCCGGCCAGTCCAGCGCCCGCGATGATGATCTTCAGCGGCTTGGTGGCCTTGGTCGCCTCATCCACTTGAGCCATCAGATGACTCGCTGAGAGAGGTGCTGCCGAGGCGAGTGCCATCAGGCGGAGAAACTCACGGCGCGAGTTGGCCGGAGGAAACATCGCGGGTGCGGCATCAGCAGACAGAACGTGGGAGGCAGTCGGCATGGGTAGATTCTCTCACAGCGGCTTCCCATCACAATGAAACTTTTTGTAAGTCAGATGTGACAGTCTCAGGGATGAAGAGATGGATGCACGGTCGTGAAGGCGTATCCATGCCATGCGTCTTCTCCTGCTCTCCCTCGCTGCTGCTGTCTCATTCTCCCTGCACGCGGCAGATACCCCGCCGCTCCAGGCCGGCGCCGCCACCAGCAACATCACCCCTGAACTGGGTGGTGATATCGTGGGCGGCTTCCTTCCCTTCCCTGCCACCCATATTCACGATGAGTTGAATGCGCGCTGCCTGGTGCTGGATGATGGCAAAACGAAGCTCGCTCTCGTCGTGTGTGACTTGCTCGGCCTGCATCGCAGCGTGTCGGTGAAGGCGCGTGAGCTGATTGAAAAGGAAACCGGCATCCCGGCCGCGAATGTGCTGATCTCCGGCACGCACACGCATTCCGCCGTGAGCGCCTTGGGCGGCCCGGTGAGGTTTTATTCCTCGGATCTGGAACTGACAGCCTATCAGCAGTTCGTCGCACGTCGTATCGCGGATGGTGTGCGCCGGGCTCTCAATCTGCTGCGCCCTGCGGAGATCGCCTTTGGTCGTGTGGACGTGCCGGAGCACGTGCACATCCGCCGCTGGTTTCTGAAGGAAGGCACCATGCCGCCGAACCCTTTTGGCAAGATCGACAAGGTGAAGATGAACCCCGGCGCAGGCAGCCCGAGCCTCCTCGAGCCTGCGGGCGAGCCTGACCCCACCGTCTCTTTCATCGCCGTGCGTGAGCCCGGCGGGCGCTTGATCTCCGTCTATTCGGCTTACTCGCTGCACTATGTGGGCGGTGTCGGCGGCGGGCACATCTCCGCTGACTATTATGGCTACTTCTGTGAGGCGCTGAAGCGTCTGCAGGTGAATGGCAATGATGATCCGCCTTTCGTCGGCATCATGGCAAACGGCACCAGCGGTGACGCCAACAACAACAACTTCCGCAACCCTCAACCACGCAAAAAGCAGTACGAGCAGATGCGCTACGTGGCCGAGGACGTGGCCGCGAAGGTGAATGAAGCCGTCGCCAAAGTGAAGTGGGAAAGCAGCGCGCCGCTGACCTCGCGCTACCGTGAGCTGCCCGTCGCCTGGCGGAAGATTCCAGAGGATCTCATCGCCTGGGCCAAGGAGACGGAAAAGAACACTCCGCGCATCCAGGGCAAGGCCGATCTGCCCCTGGCCTACGCCGGCCGCGTGCAGCGCCTTGCCGAGGCCAGCCCGGAGACCAAATTCCCGGTGCAGATCTTCCGCATTGGCGATATCTGCATCGGCTCCTCGCCCTGTGAGACCTTTGCGGAAACAGGCGTGGAGTTCAAGAAGCGCAGCCCCTTTGAAAAATCCTTCATGGTCGAGCTGGCCCATGGCTACTACGGCTACATGCCCACTCCACGACACTTTGAGTTAGGCGGTTACGAGACCTGGCCCGGCACGAACAACCTCGAGCCCCAGGCCTCCGTGAAGATGATGGATGCCCTGCTGGAGATGGCGAAGGAGGTGAAGTGAGCGAGGCGGCCAGCGCCTGGCAAATGGACAGAATTTCCGAGAGCCGGTCTAACCAAAAATCACTTCTCCTTACCGGCTTTCTCGATCAGCACGAAGCGGTACTTCGTGTCATACTTGCCGCCGTTGTGGGCGTCGCAGCATTTGCGGCAGGCACTGCCACGGCGGAACTTCCTCACGCGCTGGGCGATGACTCCGCAATGTGCGCAGGCATAGATGTAGTTCCGGCTCACCTGACGGCGCGGCAGCGGCAGCGTGTGACGTGCGGACTCACCCGGAATGCCGAGATCGGCACAGGCGGTCTTCCACTCGCTGCCATGCGGCTCGATGCGGCGGCGTCCGGCCCGATGATAGGCCACCAGATGCGCCAGTTCATGACGCAGCGTGCGCTCGGTCTGGCCCTCAAACTCACGCAGACGTGGGTTCAGCTCGATGCGCCAGCTCGGATACGAGGCATAACCAGCCGTGCTGCGCAGGCGTGGGTTCCAGAACACATGCACCACCTTCGCCATGCCCGGCAGGCCGATCTGCTCCAGCAGCAGCTGGCAGACCTGCGTGAGCGTGGCGTCCTGGGTGAGCTCCTTGATCTCTTCGTTGCCGGATGCGGTGGCAGCATCTGACTCCGCAGACGCTGACGAGTCAAACAACGGGCCCTCCACCGGCTCCCAGGCGGGCTGGGAGTTGAAGTCAAAAAACAGCTGGGAAATTTTCCGCGCGAAATTCATGACTCAAGCTTCGACGGGAACAGCAGGAGACTTTTTCAACGGGGTTTGTTTGCGATCACGGATGCGGTGATCCTGATCGCCCAGAGCATAGACCATGTCAGGGGCCACGCTTTCCATGAGGAAAACGTTCGCGCCGATGATGCTGCGCGCACCGATGATGGTGTCACCACCCACGATGGTGGCCCCGGCATAGATGGTGACGCTGTCCTCCAGCGTCGGATGGCGCTTCTTGCCTGCCAGCGCCTGGCCGGCAGCGAGGGATTTCGCCACCAGGCCGACCCCTTGATACAACTTCACATGCGCGCCGATCTGGCAGGTCTCGCCGATGACCACGCCGGTGCCATGATCAATGAAGAAATGACTGCCGATTTCCGCTCCGGGATGGATGTCGATGCCCGTACGGCCATGCGCCCACTCGGTCATCATGCGCGGCAGCAGCGGCACACCGGCCTTGTACAAAAGATGCGCGCTGCGCTGCACGGCGATGGCCTCCAGGCCCGGATAGGCCAGGATGATCTCCTCAAAACTGCGCGCGGCGGGATCGCCATCGAAAGCGGCCTGCACGTCTGTTTGCAAAAGCTGGCGAACCCCGGGCAGGCACACCATGAAGTCACAAACGAGCTTCATGGCCTCCTCGCGGTGATTGTCACCCTTGCCATCGCGCAGGCGCAGGCTGCGGCGCACCTCGATGTTCAGGCGCTCGCGCATGCCGGCCACACGTTCGTGAGTCAGCAACTCCAGATCCTGGGAAGACAGCGCATCTTCAGAGAAGAAACCCGGGAAGAGCACCTGCAGCAGGTCCTCACAAAGCACGGCAATGGCTTTTTTGGACGGCAGGTTGCCGCTGTCGACATGGTTGATGCCCCCGACCTCGCAATACGAGGCCATGAGGCTTTGGACGATCTCTTCCTGGCGGCAATCCATCGGTGTAGTTAGTGGCCTATCTATAGAGGCAAGATACGCCGGAGGCAAACGGGCAGGCTGTGAACAAGTGGCCGTCTTATTCTCAATCTTCCACTCCCAGGCGCACTTTCAGGCGGGTGAGCTGGGCTTTCAGCAGCTCGATCTCCATCTCCATGCGCTGCTTCCAGGCCTGGTCTTCCTCCAAAACGGCGGCGGGCGCCCCCACCGGTGCCGCAGAACCAGAGGCCGGCGGAATGATCTCCTCCTGCGGCGTGGAATCCGCCCCAGGCTCACCCGTGAGAAGCTGGGTGTACTGCGCCACACGACGTCCCGGACCTGCGGGCAGGCAGGCGGCCAGAGGTCCCTCGCTGTAGGAGATGAGATTTAAAAGCTCCGCATCCACGCTCTCCAGATCCGGGAAGGCATGCAGGCGCTCCGTGCGCTGGCGCAGCTCACCTAAAGTTTGTTCGCCGCGCAGCAGCAGCACGCATAGCAGGGACACGGCAGGCTTCTCCAGCCCTGGAAGCTTGGTCTTCAGATTGTGACGATACTTGCTCACCCGCGCCCCCACGATGCTGATCTCAAAGATCCAGCCGCGTGTCTTCATGGCCTCCACCGCGCGGCGGATCTGGCCCTCATCCAGGCTCATGACCGGGTCGCGGTTCGTCGTCTGGTTGCACGCGGCCGTGAGTGCGTTCAGCGTGAGCGGATAGTAATCAGGCAGCGTGATCTCTTTTTCGAGCAGGCAGCCCAGGATGCGGGCCTCGATGGCATTGAGCGGGTCGGTGGCGGACATGATTGACGTAGTGCCTTATTCTTAGACGAGCCTTTCGCACAAGCAAAGCTCAGCCCGCACATCAGCTCACCATTTTGCGCTAAGAAAGCTCCCTCACCCTCTGTTCATCGGGCCATGCACCGCACCCTGCTCTCCCTCTGCCTGCTCCTGGTCGCATCCACCTCCGCGCTTTCCGCGGCAGATGCTGCAAAGCCAAACGTGCTCTTCATCGCCATCGATGACCTGCGTGACTGGGTGGGCTACCTGCATCACAACGAGCAGACGAAGACCCCGAACATTGACCGTCTCGCGAAGATGGGCACGGCCTTCACCCGCAGCTACTGCGCCGCTCCAGTGTGCAATCCCTCACGCACCGCGCTGATGAGCGGCATGCGCCCCTCCACCACCGGCGTGTATGGGAACGAGACCGACTGGCGCAAGATCGTGCCTGAGGACAAGCCGCTCACCGCCTCCTTCCGCAAAGGCGGCTACTACGTCTGCGGCGCTGGCAAGATCTACCATGAGTCCTTCAAGCGCGACAGCGAGTGGGATGACTACCTCACCAAGGAAGGCGGCGGCAAGGCCGAGAACAAGCTCTCCAAAAATGCCAAGGACGGCGGTGTCGGCGGCATCCGCTTTGCCCCGCTGGACTGCCAGGATAATGAACTCGAAGACTATGCCATCGCGGACTACGGCATCGAGCAGCTCGGCAAGAAGCACGACAAGCCCTTCTTCCTCGCCGTGGGCCTGCACAAGCCCCACATGGCCTGGAATGTGCCGCAGAAATGGTATGACATGTTCCCCCTGGAGAGCATCCAGCTGCCTCCCTACAAGGAGGATGATCTGTCCGACGTCCCGCCCGCTGGTGTGGCCATGGCCAAGCCGAATGGCGACCACAAAAACATCCTCGACTCTGGTCGCTGGAAGGAAGCCATCCAGGCCTATCTCGCCGCCACGGCCTACACCGACATGAACATCGGCCGCCTGCTGGATGCCTTCGACAAATCTGCTTATAAGGACAACACCATCATCGTCTTCTGGTGTGACCACGGCTGGCATCTCGGCGAGAAGCATCACTGGCGCAAATTTGCCCTTTGGGAGGAGGCCACGCGCGCTCCGCTGCTCTGGGTCGTGCCCGGATTGACGAAGCCCGGCACCGTCTGCGACCGCACGGTCGACTTCATGAGCATCTACCCCACGCTCATGGAGGTCTGCGGTCTGCCCAAGCCTGCGCATCTTGAAGGTCCGAGCATCAAGTCACTGCTCGAAAATCCCGCCGCTCCCTGGACCACACCCGCTCTCACCACCCATGGCTTCAACAACCACGGCGTGCGCAACGAAGGCTGGCGCTACATCCGCTATGCGAATGGCGACGAGGAACTCTACAACGAGTCCGCCGACCCCAACGAATGGACGAACCTCGCCAAGGATCCGCAGCATCAAGCCATCAAGGATGAACTGGCCAAATCCATGCCCGCGGAGAACGCTAAAGTTCCTAACAAAGAGAAAGGCAAGACCGAGAAGACTCCGGAGATGAAGGCGAAGCGCAAAGAGAAGAAGATGCAGAAGGGGAAGGAGCCGGCCGAGGGGTGATGGATGGCTGAGGCCCGAGCACAAAGAAAACGGCCTGGCTTCCGCCAGGCCGCTAAATGAGGGTTTTTGATCTGTCGGCAGACTTTAGTAGGTCACCGTGCGAGTCGTCTGCACCGCGCCACTGACAGGAACAATAGCGGTTGGTGAGCTGACCGTGGTTTCCTCGGTGGTCGTCATGACTGAGCGGCGAGGGTGATCATCATCGTCATCATCATGGTCGTATGTCTCACAACTGGCGAGACACATCAGGCTGGTGCCTGCCAGCAGGGCTAGAAGAAGTTTGTTCATGATCGTCAGGTAGGTTGGGTTGCGCAGACGGCTCAGTTGTCATCGTCGTCCTTGTCCCGGGGAACGGGAACGGTTGTGGTCGTCGTGGTCCTTTGAGTCTCGACCACAGGCGGCACGGCCACGGCGGCGGCGGCTCTGCGAACGACCACCTTGCTGGCGATGAGCGCTCCATCGGCACCCTTGACGTAGTATACTGTGACAGGAACACCGGACCTTACGGTGTCGACAGCGATGGGGGCGCCGGCTTCATCCACGTAGGAGGTGGTCTTGGTGTAGGTGTAGGGCAGCGGCTGTGGGGACGACTGCGAACGGACAACAATGCGGTCAGCGCCGAAATCAGCGACCGTGCCTTCCGAATAGGTGGTGGTTTCAGTGACGGAAGGTGTGACCACTCGCGCGGTGGCACCGGTCTTCACCATCACCTTGGACACGATCAGGCGGTCTCCAACCTTGGTGTAGTACACCGTGGTCGGAACCCCCGCTGTCACAAGGCTCGCGGAGACAGGATTGCCGAGCTCATCCACATAATTGGTGGTGTCCGTGGAGATGTAGCGGATGGGCTGGCTGTCGACGGCCGTCTTGATCAACAGACCTTGCGGGCCGAATTCGCTGACGATGCCATCAGAGGTGACTGTTGTCCGTGTGGCCTCGATCGTTTGAGCTTGAACGATGCCACCGGCGGTGAGCGCTACTGTGAGCAGCAGAGCATGGAGTGAGTTTGAGAGGATGTGTTTCATATCATGGTGGATACGGGTTTCCCTGCGCTTTTGGTTATGGGGTCTATCCCCACCCCTTTTCTGGATTGGAGAAACCGCCCGGCTTTTTTCGCGCTTGCCGGCGGCCTAGGGCGGATCAGTATGGCATATGGTCTCTCCCTCTTTTCCGTGCCTTCCTAGTCGCCGCCAGATTGTCCTTCACACCCTTGCCTGCACTGCCTTTGCCCTGATGGGCCCGGCTCTCCAGGGGCAGGAAGCCGCAGCGACCTCGAGCTTGCGTGAAGTGGGCGGCCTGAAGCTCAACTGCCCCCTTCCACTGGAGGAAAAGAGCAAGACCGGAGAAAATGAGATGATGCACAGCCAGGCGCAATACAGCGTCAAAACGGACGGCTACGAGGTCGCTGTGGTCTCCATCCACTACAAGGACAGCGTGCCACTGGATCTGCAAAAGATCTCCCAGGGTTCCGCCAACAGCATGAGCAAGCTGGAAGGTGTGACCAATCCCAAGACAGAGTTCAAGAACCTGACCCTGGCGGGCGCGGACGAGGCGCGGTTGATGTCCTTCAAGGCTGACCGTTTTGGCAAGGTCCTCCGCACAGAGAGCACCTACATCAGGAAAGGGCAGCAGCTGTGGATGGCGATCGTCACCTTTACGGAAGATGACAAACGCTCGATCTTCGTGGGTGAGACGATCAGCAAATCTGTGCGTCTCCAGTGAGTCGTGTGAGAAAGCCTGTCCTTCTTGATTCAACACTGCATCTCCGTGACCAGCACCTGACTGTCACAACGTTTTTCCCATGACTCTCCGCGAACCCGAAACCGTCGAACTTTCCACGCCCACCGGCCCCATGCGCGCCCTGGTGCTGCGCCCTGCAAGTGAAGGCCGCTTCCCGGGCCTGCTTTTTCACTCGGAGATTTTTCAGAACACCGGTCCCATCTGCCGCACCGCCGCGTTTCTCGCCGGTCATGGCTTCATCGTGGTGCTGCCAGAGATTTACCATGAATATCTGGAGGCAGGTACAGTGCTGGCCTATGATCAAGCAGGCTCCGATGTGGGCAATCGCTTGAAGACCGAGAAGCCCGTCGCCGCTTATGATTCGGACAACCGCGCTGTGCTCGACTACTTGAAAGGCCACGAAGCCTGCACGGGAAAGCTGGGTTCCTTCGGCCCCTGCATCGGCGGGCATCTCACCTACCGCGCGGCTTTGCATCCAGATGTCTCCGCCGCCGCCTGCTTCTACCCCACAGATCTGCACAAGCGCAGTCTCGGTGCCGGCATGAATGATGACTCACTGGCGCGTGCAGCGGACATCAAGGGCGAGCTGCTCATGGTCTTCGGTCGTCAGGATCCGCATGTGTCTGCCGAAGGCCGCGCCATGATCTACAACACTCTGGCTGCTGCTGGCGTGAAGTTCACCTGGCATGAGTTCAATGCCGCCCATGCCTTCCTCCGCGATGAAGGCCTGCGCTATGATCCGGAACTCGCTCGTCAAGCGCTCGGCATGACGGTCGATTTCTTCCGCCGCTGCCTCAGTTAGGCCGGCGCGTTGCCGCGAGCTGAAAGCCTCACCTTTGTCCCGGCCGCCAGTCGCCTGGGGCCGGCTGCGTCGGGTCCACCAGCGCGATACCAGGCCGCGTGAACTGTATCTTCCGCTGACGGAAAAGAGCGCCGAGAGCCTGTTTGAAGGCGGCTTTGCTGGCCCCAAAAACCTCACGGATACCTTCGGGTGAGCTGTCGTCATCAAAGGGCAGTGCGCCTCCCGCTGCCTTCAATTCTTCAATGATGCGATCCGTCAGTGGCGCCACGCGTTGATAGCCCGATGCATCCAGGCTGAGGTCGATCTTGTTTCCAGGATGCACGGCCGCGATGTAGCCCATGATCTCCTGCCCCGGCCGTAGCGGCGCAGTGGCACGGCTCTCATGCAGCAGGCCCATGTGAGTTCCGCCGACCAGCGCATTGAAGCCCAGCGGCGTGCGATTAGCGATGATCAGCGGGACTTGCTGACCCTTCCTATAAAGCGCCGGCTGGCGGCTGAGATGCTTGTTAAACTTCGTGGTGGCGACGATGCGGTCGGAGCGCTCGTCCAGCTTCACAAACACCAGCACCCTGTCACCCGGCTGCGGACGGTAATCTGACAGTTCGCGAAACGGCAGCAACAGATCCTTCGGCAGTCCCCAGTTCAGAAACACGCCCATCTGCTGGTGCACGCCCACGACTTCCAGAGAGGCAAACTCTCCCACGATGGCCAGCGGACGCTCCGTGGTGGCAATGACACGGTCCTCAGAGTCTCGATAAATGAAAACCTCCAGCAGCTGGTCCAGCGTGGTGCCCCTCGGCACATAGCGCGTCGGCAGCAGGATCTCCCCATGCGGACCACCATCCAGGTAAATGCCGTGGGGTGTGCTGTAGAGCACTTTGAGTCGATTGTATCTGCCGAGGTCTGCCATGTGACCGCAGGCTAGGCGCGGACGCGGTGTTTTTCCAATCCCCATATCCACGCATTTCGTTCGTGGCCCGATGAAGGGATCACCGACTCCGCTGCAATCAAGGTTTGCGGCGTGCATCTCCGATGTTACACAGGCTGGTGATCGAGCGTAAGCTTCATCACCGACCGCTTTCACCCAACCCTTCATGTCTCAGACCCTGGCTGACGAAACTTATGATGCTGGCGCCTACACGCGCGAGGTCATCGAGCAGGTCTGGCAGCTCGCGCAGACGATCCCGGGGAATGACCCGGCGGTGTGGCGGAAGGATGAGTTCGGCGCCTGGCTGCACCGGCAGGACTACCGGAACCGGCACAGCGAATTTGGCTGGGAGATCGCCGATGGCGGCTACCGCATGCGCAGCATGGGCCTCACCGCCCTGCGCCCCATGCAGTGGCAGAACCATGTGGACTTCCTCGTCGCCTCACGCAATCAAGCCGTGGTCACCGCCGATGGCCTGCGCAATTCACGCCGGCTGCTCTGAGCTTCAAATGCTCCCGGGCAATGATGCCGAAACTCCGTCATCCTTGCTGATGATCGCGAGCCGGAGGCTCGATGGCCGGTAGCCGGCGGTGAAAGGAGCGTAGCGACTGAGAACCACCGGACTTCACAAGTCGTGCGCACCAATCAAGTTTGCGTCTCGGAGAGACGCTGGAAGCATTCGCCAACTCCCACCCCCCTGCCGACATGTGTTCTGCGATGACTCAAAACGGCTTCAGCGCCACCCCGCCGCAGTCTTTGCAGAGCATGGATGCATCTCGAAACTGCGTGGAACAGCGCGGGCAGTAGGCCGCCGAGCCTGGCTGGCGCTCCGGCACTTCCTCGAGCTTCGCCTCGTCAAACCCGCGCTCCTTCCAGAAAACGCGTAACAAACGTTGCTGCAAATCACCCGAGGCTGCCGACGGATGGCAGGCCGCG
The DNA here is from genome assembly GCF_007992435.1 of Prosthecobacter gellanilyticus. Classification (GTDB taxonomy): domain Bacteria; phylum Verrucomicrobiota; class Verrucomicrobiia; order Verrucomicrobiales; family Verrucomicrobiaceae; genus Prosthecobacter; species Prosthecobacter gellanilyticus. Next base: position 136,978 of record NZ_BKAG01000017.1, read on the forward strand.
TTCCAAAACAGCCGTGCCAGCTTCAGGCGGGAGCTTTCCGTCAAAGAACACCAGGCTGCCAGCGGGTGTGACTCCAGCCATCGCGCCTCGAGAATGTGATCCGCCGCACGCAGCCCGAACTGGGGCAGAAAGAACATGGGCAGCGTCTTCCAGAAGCGATGTTTGACCCTGCCCTTCGGCAGATCTCCCGCCGCACGCCAGAACAAGATGGCCTGCACCCACATCAGCAGAGCCATCACACCTGCGGCATTGAGGATGCCCACGCCATCTCCTAACTGGCGATAGATCACCGGCAGCACACCGAAGCAAAGCAGGAAGGTCATCAGCGAAACACGGCGCAGCCACCGCGTAAGCCTTGTGGACTCCGCCATGTGCGCGGTCACCTTCTGCACATCCAGCGTGGCACGCGCATGCTTTTCAAAATCGCGCTCGCGGGCCTCTGCGTTCATCGTGGTCCACTTTCGCACCCTCTCAGCCATGGCAGATGCCAGGTCAGCATGATGAAAAAGCACACGCTGGCCCTGGCTGAGCTGCAGCACACGTTCAGTGGCCTGCGGCTTCACCTCCGCCCACGGTATCACAGCTTCCGGACGACCTTCCTCATTCAACACTTCAAGCCCCGCCTCACAAGGCAGCAACTGCCAGGGCAGCATGACCGCATGCACCGGCGGAGGCGGCAGCACGGGCAGCACCAGGAAGCGCCGCCCGGCAAAATCTAGCGGCGCAAAGACACGCCTCAGCGCGCCTTCCTTGCCGTGAGCCATGAGCAGCCAGGCACCCGCAGGCACCAGCCTCAGACACTCCGCCAGATACAGCAGCGCGAAGAGAAGGAAAAGCCACTGGCCGTCTGTCATGACGACTCAGATCACACGGACTCCTTGCGGCCAAACAGCTTCGAGAACAGCGCCTTGATGCCTGCTCCGATGGCCACCACCACGACGACAATGCCCTTGCCCAGCTTCGCGACCAAGCCGCCCAGCTTTGCAAACAGGCCCATCTTTGCCGCGGCCACGGCACCACCACCAGCGATCAGGGCCGTGAGACCATACTCAGCCACCTTGTCACCCGCGCGGAACTCCGCGTAGGTGTTTCCTGTGGTGTACTGGAAGTCCTTCATGATGCCCTGATACTGCGGCAGCAGGGTCTGCATCTCCTCAGGATCACAGACGAGCTCGACCTCCATCACCCCATGACGGCCCAGCAGACGGGTGTTGTAGTTGATGGACTCATTGCCGCTCTCACTCACCACACGCAGCGCCCACTCAAGGTTCTTCGTCTGGTCATTGAAGCGCGGTGGCAGAGCCCAGCCGACCACTTTCAGAGTACCCAGCCCCATGCGCTTGCGTTCCACGTTGGCAGCTTCCTGACCTTCCTGGAAGGTCTTCAGCATCTCATCCGCGCCTGCATCCAGCTGGCTTTTTTCATCATCCTTGACGTACCCCGTGTTCTCGAACTCGAAAATGACCCAGGGTCCCAGACCTTCCGTGGTCATCATGCCGAGCTCAGAGGTGCCTGGGACGTTGTCAAAAAGCTTCAGCATGTCACGCGTGCCCTGTGGCCCGGTGAAGCGCCAGCCCTGCGGGATGCTCACTTCCGCCATGCTGCCCAGTGCCGACTTGCCGGAGCGTGTCCAGCCAAAGGTCTCAATCTTGTCGATCAGCTTCTTCTGCTGCGCCTCGATCTCCGCCTCGGTCGGCTCTGCCGGTGCAGCTGCGGCGCCTCCAGCCCCAGGAGCCGGAGCCGGCTGGCTCTGCCCCATGGCGGACATGCTGAAGACGGACATCAGGATCAGGCTGCTGAGCAGGCTCGTCATTTGGGAGAAGGCTGGAAGCTTCATGGAGAAGGGGTTAGAAAGGAATGATAGGTTATCCCGCACAGAATCCTAAGGTCAAGGCGCAGAACCCATGCCACCGTAGATTTATGCTGGAGACAAGCGCAGCGCTGCGACATGTTTTTCACATGACTGAACCCGTCAGTACTCCCCAGGTATCCCCAGGCACCGCACGCTCCGGCTGCCTCCGCTGGTTCGTCGTCACCGTATTGCTTGGCCTGCTGGTGATGGGCGTGATGAGCATCTTCTTTCTCAAGACCCTCAAGGAGACGCTTTCCATGCTGGCCAATCTGCCAGGACAAATGGTCCACAGCGACATCGAGACACGCTTCAAGGAGTCCATCACCAAGATCAGCGCCACCAACGGAGACATCCTGGAGGTCGCCACCATGGAGACGAATGAAACCGTCACGCGCTATGACATGAAGACTCTCTTCAATGAGATCATCTATCTCGGCACCACGGTCTCGGAGATCCGCACACCCGTGGTCTATCGCTACCACATCAAGCTCTCCGAAGACTGGCAGCTCCATGTGCAGGATGGGCAGTGCATCGTCCGCGCCCCTGGCCTGCGGCCTTCCCAGCCGCCCGCCGTGCGCACGGATGGCATGGAAAAGAAATCTGACGCCGGCTGGTTCCGCTTTAATGCGGATGACAACCTCGCTAATCTGGAAAAAGAGCTCACCCCCACACTCGAAAAGCGCGCGGGTAACAAAGCGCATCTCGACAACATCCGCGAAGCCGCCCGCAAATCCGTGGCCGAGTTCGTGAAGAAGTGGCTGCTCGACTCCGCGCGCAATGACGACGGCACCAGCCAGATCCGCAGCATCACCGTGATCTTCCCCGACGATGCCCAGCCCAACACCGGCCCCATCACCCTGCCCCCGACGATCCAGGTGCAGTGAGTTGTCTGAGTAAGTTGTTCACGCTTTAGCGTGTTCAATGACGTGCAAAGACACGCTGAAACGTGAACAACGTACACCAGGACCGCTTCGCGACTTCCGCACCTAACTAAAAAATCTCCGGCTCCGGCACCGCTGGACCATGCTGGAGAAAATCAAAGTCCGCGCCTTCGTTCGCCTGCGTGACATGCTCCACGAAGAGCTTCGCATAACCACGATGATAACGCGGCGGCGCGGGTTTCCACTCGGCACGGCGCTTCGCCAGCTCCTCGTCACTCACATGCAGATGCAGACGACGGTTCTTAACATCCAGCTCGATGAGGTCGCCGTTCTTCACCAGCGCCAGCGGACCACCCACCGCGCTCTCCGGCGCGATGTGCAACGCGCAGGCTCCATAGCTGGTGCCGCTCATGCGGCAGTCACTGAGACGCACAAGATCACGAACACCCTGCATGAGCAGCTTCTTCGGAATCGGCAGCTGACCCCACTCCGGCATGCCAGGAGCACCCACAGGACCCGCATTGCGCAGAATGAGCACGGTGTCCGGGGTGATATCGAGATCCATGTTGTCGATCTCCTTCTTCATCTCCGGATAGCTGTCAAAAACAAGCGCGGGGCCCGTGTGCTGACAAAGAGCAGGCGTGGCAGCCGCATGTTTGATCACCGCGCCATCGGGGCAGAGATTGCCGCGCAGGATCGCCGTGCCGCCATCCGGCTGGATGGCATTCTCCGGCGTGCGGATGACGTCTTTGTCGTAGACCTCGCAGCCGTCCACGTTCTCGCCCAAGGTTAGGCCAGTCACCGTCGGCACATCCATGTGCAGAATACCGCGCATGACATTCAGCAGTGCCTTGATGCCTCCTGCGAGGAAAAACTCCTCCATGAGGTATTTGCCAGCAGGACGCAGGTTTGCCAGCAGTGGCACACGCAGGCTGATCTCGTCAAACTTCTCCAGCGGCAGCTTGATGCCGAGACGTCCCGCCATGGCCACCAGATGCACAATCGCATTCGTGCTACCACCCAGTGCCATGTCCACCGCAATCGCGTTCTCAAACGAGCGCTCGCTGACGATGGTGGAGGGCTTCCGGTCTAACCAAACGTTCTCCACCATCTGGCGGCCCGCAGCGGCGGCGATGCGCAGATGCGCGCTGTCCACCGCAGGGATGGAGGAAGCACCCGGCATCACCAGACCCAGCGTTTCTGCAAGAGCAGTCAACGTGCTCGCCGTGCCCATGGTCATGCAGTGGCCTGGGCCGCGTGCGATGCCGTCTTCGATCTCGCACCATTCTTCCCAGCTCAGATTGCCCGCGCGCTTCTCGTCCCAGTATTTCCAGACATCACTGCCGCTGCCCAGGGTGGTGCCGCGCCAGTTGCCCTTCATCATCGGCCCGCAGGGCATGTAGATGACCGGGATGTCCATGCTGAAGGCACCCATGAGCAGGCCTGGCGTGGATTTATCGCAACCACCCAGCAGCACCGCGCCATCCAGCGGATTCGCGCGCAGCACTTCCTCGGTCTCCATCGCCAGTAGGTTGCGATGAAACATCGCCGTCGGCTTCGTCAGCATCTCACCTGCGGAAAGCACCGGGATCTCCATGGGATGCCCCCCCGCCTGCAGGATGCCACGGCGCACTGCATCTGCCGTGAGCTTCAGGTGCATGTGACAGGAGTTCTGCTCCGACCACGAGTTCAGGATGCCAATGACCGGCTTCCCCACATAATCCTCAGCCCCCCAGCCATGCTGTTTCGCACGGGAGCGATGGCCAAAGGAGCGCAGTTCATCCCGGCCATACCAGCGCCAGGAGCGGAGTTCTTCAGGGGTCTTTCTTGTCATGTGGGTGGGTGCGCATCATCCCGAGATGTCACGCAAATGCCACTTCCGCTTGGTAGAAAATGCAGGGGCCTTGCCGGCGCCCTTTCGGAGGTTCTCAACCAATCCGCCGGTCATACTGATCGTGTGGCCCGATCCAGAACCAAACCAGATGTTCTCCCATGTCGAAAGCCAATGCTCGGTAGTCCAGTCCGACACGAGCCGAGTAAATGTCGGCGGCCACTTTCTTGAGCTGAAGGGAGGGGTGCCGGGGATTGGCCTTCAACAACTCAAAATTCTTGTCAGCTAAAGCCTGGATAGACTCTGGAAGATGCCTGTAGTGGAACCAGAAGTAGGATGCGCCTGATGCTTCATAGATCGCGGCAGGCTCCGGCACGATAATCCGCCGTGATCCGCGCACGTAACCCATCAAACTTCCCCGCTGCCGCATCCGCCGCGATCTGCTCATCCCAACGACCCGCGTCTCGCTCCGCCACCCAGCGATGGAGTTCACGAAACTCGCTCTCAGGCAGCTTCTCGATGGCTTGTTCGATCTCAAGCAGGGTGCTCATGATGCCATTTTAGTCGGCCCATGGAATCGCGTCAATACCAGCCTCCAGCGGCGAAAGTCCGTCAGCAGCTTGCGTATTCACCGGGCATGAAACCGCTCTTCCTCGCCCTTCTGGGTCTTCTCGCCGCCGTACAGGCATCGTTTGCCGAGGAGCCCAAACCCGAGTTTCAGTATCAGTCCGGGGACATCCGCATCAGCCTGCCAACCGCCGATGAGCCACGCGTGGCCGCTTTCGGACCGGAGTCCGTGAAAGCAGCGGTGAAATACCTCGAAGAAGGCTCCATCTGCTGGGTGCGGGAAAAAAGCTGCGTAAACTGCCACACCACCGGCCCCTACCTCAGCGAGCGCCCGTCTCTGATCCCGCAGCTCGGCAAGGTGAACGAGGAGATCCACGCGGACTTTGTCGAGTTCGTCCCCGCCGAGATCAAGCCCGTGAAGGAGACCGAGAAAAACGGCCACCGCCACTATCCCGCCACCTTCACCAGCGTCTGGCGCTCACTCGGCCTCGCGGAATGGGACAAGCATGTGACCGGTAAAACCTCCGCACCTACCGAACAATCCCTCCGCGACATGTTCGAGCGCCAGTCCGCCAGCGGCGCCTTCGTAAGTCATGGCGAGGTGGAAGTCCCGCACATCACCACCGATTTCGAACTCACCGTGCAGGCCGCGCGCGCCATCACCGCCGCTCCTGGATGGCTCGCAAACCTGAAGGACGACGCCCTACTGGCAAAGGTGGAGAAGATGAAAACTTGGTTACGCCAGCCCGAGATCAAAAACGACTTCGATCGCGTGCTGCGCCTGCAACTCGCGCACTACATGCCCGAGCTTGTAACCCAGGCAGATCGTGACACTGCACTCGCCATGCTCTCCTCCAAACAACACGCCGATGGCGGCTGGTCCACACGCGACATGTCCGCGCTCAAAGACTGGCACTTCGAGATCAGCGAGTTCGTGGCCAACCTCATCACGAATCTTCCCGATGCCGCGAAGCCCGAGAGTGATGCCTACATGACCGCGCTCGCCATCATCCTCATGCGGCAAAGCAATGTGCCGGCCAGTGATGAGCGCATCCAGCGCGGCCTCACCTGGTTGAAGAAGGAGCAGCGCGTCTCCGGTCGCTGGTGGATGCAGTCGCTCTATCGCGGCAACTACTCCTACATCACCTACATCGCGACCACGCAGGCTCTGAAAGCTTTGGCCCTGTGTGATGAGCTGCCTGCCTTAGCTGCGGGTGCGGAGTAGTCCGCGAGAGGACTCGCGGACTACTTCATTTCACATCATCCCACTTCAGGTCAAACCGGGCCAAATACTTCTTCAGCCGGTCAGCGTCATTGGTAACCGTTCGTTTGGCTCGCGACACCGCAAACAGCTTCCGGCCCGCATCGGAGAGTGTCTTGCTCTCCTTGCACACACGGATCACGAACTCAAGTTGCACCACATCAAAGGGATCTATATCCGCCCTCTGCTTGTCACCGAGTACAGCCGGTAAATCACCTGACAATCGGCCGCCCACATCACACCAGCTCTCCTGCAAACGCGCCACTTCTGAAGTCACACACTCCACTGTGATCCGTCCCTTCGGCGCAAGAGTCGCCATGCGTGTCACCGCCGCATTGAGGTCACGAAAATTAGCACTCCATTTCGCCTCCGGACTGCGCGCGAACTTCAGGAAAGCCTCACGCGCCTCCTTGTTCATGCGCACCTGCTTGCGATGCGCTTTAGAGAATCTCTCCAGCTCGAAATCGAGGTTCGCGGCGATGTCCTCGCGCCTTTCCGCAAGACCCGGAAGCGCAAACGTCCAGAGGTTGATGCGCGCCAGCAGATCATCTCGAAACTTGCCCTCGGCGACCTGCACACGCAGGTCTCGGTTCGTGCCTGCGATGAGCTGGAAATCACTCTGCACGGCCTTGTCACTGCCCAGAGGAAGGAAGGTCTTGTCTTCAAGCGCACGCAGTAGCATCGCTTGTTCGTCCAGACCGAGTTCGCCGATCTCATCCAGAAAGATGAGACCTTTGTCCGCTTCCTTCAGCAAGCCCGGACGATCTGCCTGCGCCCCGGTGAAGGATCCCCGCTTATGACCAAACAAGGCGGACATGGCCTGATCCCCACGCAGCGTTGCACAGTTCACCTCCACAAACCTTCCGGTTAGGCCAGCGCGGGCCTTGCGCAGGTCATAGATGCGGCCTGCGAGCATGGACTTGCCTGCCCCCGTGGGACCCGTGATGAGGATCGGCGCCTTCGAGTTCACGGCCACGATCTCGATCTGCTCGATGAGCTTGTTAAAACCCTTGCTCTTCGTGGCGATGCCGCTCTTCAGAAAGTCCAGCGTGCGCTCCTGCTCCTGTGCGAAACGTGTGGCCAGACGATCATACTTCGAGAGATCGAGATCGATGATCTCATAGCGACCCGCGGACGTTGCATCGCGTGAGTCATGGCGTGCGGGACCCGTCTGCAAAAGCCGCGCCGGAATGAACTGCGCCTCGTTCAGCAGGAACCAGCAGATCTGCGCCACATGCGTGCCCGTGGTGAGATGAATCAGATAGTCCTTCTTCTCCGGCTCAAAGTCATAGTCACTGACGAAATCATAGAGCGCCTCATACACCTCCTGAAAGTCCCAGGCATCCTTCAGCGGAAAGTCATGCATCACCACCTCCGTCTCCGGAGACACCTGAGCGATGTCCGCCACCACGCCCCTCGCCATGTCCGCGAACTTCGGATCCACCAGCAGTTCCAGCCGTGAAATAAGCAAATCCTCATGCTGGCACATCGACACCGTCGGCCGCCATTTCGACCACCGTTCCGGCCCGAAAGCACGGTCCAGCGAGGTGCCGAGGAAGCCGAAAGTGACGATGGGTTTCATGGAATGGAGCGGATAACCACGCTTTAGCGTGGGGAAAAATCGCCGTCACGCTAAAGCGTCGGCAACCTGCCATCCTGCCCCGTTGACATTTGGAGCGCAATCCACCATCTTCCAGGGGCTGTGACGCCCGCCGAAGCCTATGACTCAATCCTCCAATTCTCGCCGGTTTCAGACCGATCCGAAGAAGCTGCTCGCAGCGCGGTTGAGTGCGCCCAAAAACTCATCGGTGGTGCTGAAACAAAGAGTTTCGGATGGTCTCGCCGCCAGAAGCGCGAGAGGCTGAGCAAGTAGCCATCCTGCGGCAATATGCTGCGGATCATGTCATACCCGGTGTCCAAATCGCCTCTCAAGGAGAGCATCATGTCTGGCATGAGGATGGCAGTGACCACGTCTTCAAGCTGATCAACCAGGACCGCTTCGGTTTCGTCGTGGATCAAGAGAATGACAATCGCGCTAACAAACTGGCGCTCAGGCATGCCATTCCGTCGGAATACCTGCTGCGCCTCGGCACGCAAAACGTGGCGTTTGGTGATGTGATCACACTCCAGGGCATCCAGGCAGGGCGCGTTCCTTCCATCATCACCGCCCAACCAGAAGTTGATCAAGGCCGCCCTTCCCTGGAAGACATCCACGCCTTCTTCATCCAGTGCGGATTCATGCGCCTGCCGGACGAGATGATGATGCAGCAATACAGCAGCAAGCCCTTCTGGTATCGCCCCTTCGACAGCATCATCATTGCCGATGCCAACCCAGAGAACTTCTCCCGGGTCACGGACGACATCATCGTGCCCATCGACCTGATCACACACCCTATGGCTGTGTCCCTGATGCACTCCACGGCAGCCCAGAACGGCGTGAACCTGGAAAAACTCATCGCATCTTATCCTTTTGGATAACTAGCTATCTTTTTAGATATTTCTTATGGAGGACAGCTCATCAACGAGGCTTGCCTCCTAAAGCGCTGAAAAATTTTCTTTCCCTTATTCTATAAGGCTTCCAGCGTCATTGGCACACCCGGCTGGCACGACTTGGCACGGCCCTAGCAATAGAGATTGGCATACGGGATCAACCGCCCGAAACCACCATGGCCAACAAATCTCTCTTCCAAACCATCGCCGGAGCTCTGGCTCCCAAGGCTGACAGCTTCAATGAAGCCGGGGCCCGCGCCTACAGCCTCTCCCCTTCCGGGGCGCTGGCCCAGTATGCAGCCACGGGTTGCCTGAGCCAGACCTTCTACGCCTCGGCGGAGGACCAGCTCGCCCAGGTGCTGAAGCTCTGTGAGAAGGTGCCGACGGACTTCATCGCCCGCACGGCTCTGCATTGCCGCCAGAAGGGTTTCATGAAGGACGTGCCTGCGCTGCTCTGCGCCGTGCTGGCTGCCCGTGATGCCGAGCGCCTGGAGCTGATCTTTGATCGCGTGATCGATGACGCCAAGATGCTGCGCAACTTCGTGCAGATCCTCCGCTCCGGCGTGACGGGTCGCAAGTCCCTCGGTTCCCTGCCAAAGCGCCTCGTGCGCCGCTGGTTTGAGACCCGCTCGGATGAGGTCATCTTCCGCGCGGATGTGGGTCAGTCGCCTTCCCTGGCGGACATCTTGAAAATGGTGCACCCACGTCCCGCCACAAAGAGCCGCGAAGCTCTTTACGGTTACCTCATCGGACGCAAGCATGATGCCTCGGCGCTGCCAGCCATCGTGCGTGAGTTCGAGGCCTGGAAGACCGAGCCTGTGGGAAATCCACCGGAGGTGCCTTTCCAGATGCTGACCGCGCTGCCTCTCACCACGGAGCAGTGGCAGGCCATCGCTCGTCGTGCCCCATGGCAGATGACGCGCATGAACCTGAACACCTTCTCCCGTCATGGCGTGTTCACCGTAAAGGAGATCACCCGCCTGGTGGCCAGCCGTCTGCGTGACGAGGCCCAGGTACGCCGTGCCAAGGTCTTCCCTTACCAGCTCATGGCTGCCTTTCAAAATGCCGGTGCGGATGTGCCGCACGAGATCAAGGAAGCCCTGCAGGATGCCATGGAGATCGCCGTCTCCAATGTGCCTGCGGTGGATGGAAAAATCATCGTGGCTCCGGACGTGTCCGGCTCCATGCACTCCGCCGTGACTGGTGTCCGCAAAGGCGCCACGAGCAAGGTGCGCTGCATTGATGTCGCTGCGCTGATCTCCGCCGCCTTCCTGCGTCAGAACCGTGATGCCGAAGTGCTGCCTTTCGAGAACAACGTGGTTCGTGTGTCTTTGAATCCTCGTGATTCTGTGATGACGAATGCGCAAAAACTCGCGTCTCTACCTGCCGGTGGAACGAACTGCAGCTCCGTGCTGATCGATCTCAATGCCCGCAAGGTGCAGGCGGATCTGGTGATCTACGTCTCCGACAACGAGTCGTGGATGGACACTCCTTATCATGGCCACTTCGGAGGATCCGCGACCCGCACGATGAGCGAGTGGATGAAGTTCAAGCAACGGAATCCCAATGCCCGTCTCGTGTGCCTCGACATCCAGCCCTACGCCACCACGCAGGCCAAGGAGCGTGAGGACATCCTCAACATCGGCGGCTTCTCCGACTCCGTGTTCAATGTGATCGCCGCCTTCGCCCGCGGTGAACTCAGCCAGGATCACTGGATCGGGGAGATCAATCAAACCCCGCTCTAAACTCAACCCTTTTGGAGCCTGGTGAATGCTGGTGCAGACTACATTTTAACTGTCCCGTCTCTCCAACCCTTGTCATCAGGCTCCATCCCACCTCTTTCTTTCCTTCTATCAATCATGGCGAATGCCTGAGGAACTACATGAACCCATCGGACGCAGGTTCGAGCCCTGCCTGTCATGCGCAAGCACGGCAGTAGCTCAGCGGTAGAGCAATGAGCGTTTCTCACCTACCTTGTCGCCATCACTTCTCACCTAACTAACTTTTATTTCTGGCGAATGCCGGAGCGGACTACATTCGTAACCAGCGGGTTCAAATCCCGCCCCGCAGAAATGCGGAGAAGTCTCTCCACCCTTGTCGCCACTCCTCTTCAAACAACCACCTTAAATGGTGACGAATGCTGATGGAACTACATGGTTTCTCACCCTCCTGTCGTGGGTTCGAATCCCACCGGTCTCACTTTCGACGGGACCGTAGCTCAGCCTGGTAGAGCAGAGTAAAACGTTTCATCTCACCTTGTCGTCGCCACCTCTTTTCAATGCTCCTTTCATATTCATCGTTAGCCGACGAGCTTCTCAAAAGCCTTGAGGATTTCGATGCCAAGATCGCCCCTCAGGGTCTCTATGCCGCCGAAGAACACGTCCCCGAATCCACACACCAGAAGTGGCGACTGGAATGGGATCAGTGTCTCACTCCATGCTTACAAGCTCTGGGCGCGGTTTGCATAGCCAACGGTCGATTCGGTTACAACTGGCGCATGAACAAACGTCCAGGCACCGCCATGGCGGGCTTCGGCCTTCCACAAAAGGAACATATCACGCTCGACATGATCAAGATCTCCAAGATCAAGGTGCGTGTCTATGGAGACAGTCATCGCATAGATCCACACCTCGACTTCTCCAAACGCTGGGAAGAGTACCAACTCGCCTCGCACCTCAAAAGGTATCAGCCCGACAAAACTCACCAAAACATGCTGCTGCTTGTGGGCTTCGACGGACACAAAGATCCACTCCGGAAAGAACTCCTGCAACTGCGCGAGGACCGCAACTGGGAACACTTTGGCTGGACCCTCAGCACACGCTCCTGGCCTGACCCACATCGCCGTGGCTTCAATACCCTGGCCGCCCTCTGGATTCCGACACTAACTGACAACGACCAACCATGACCACCTCCCTATTCCATATCACCGGCGAAGCCGAAGCTTTTCTCCCTGCGCGTGACAACGCGGGTAAACCGATCACCGTGATCGGGACGGAGGCCATTCGCTCCGGCTTCGACCAAACCTGCATCGAGCAGGCGCTGAACTCGCGCTCGGCTCCGGGCGTGACGAACCTGGTGCTCAACCCGGATGCGCATGCCGGTTACGGTGCGCCCGTGGGTTGCGTGATGGCTTCGCCAACACACATCTATCCAGGTCCGGTGGGCGTGGACATCAAGTGCTCCATGTCCCTGCTCCAGATGGACATCCCGTCGGATGCCATCGTGGATAAAGCGGTCCGCCGTCGTCTCATCGAGGCCATCGTGGCTCGCACTCCAACAGGTGCCGGACGCGGTCAGCGTGAGGCGAAGAAGTCGCGTCGCGTGTCCGCGGAACTCGGAGTGCAGGCATGCACCGAGGGTGCCAGCAAAAGCGTGTGTGAAGCGCTCGGAATCCCGCCTGAGTGGGCGCTGCGCTGCGAGGACAGCGCACATTTCGGTCATGATGGAAACACCTCCACGCTCCATGAGCGCCTCGACAAGATGCGCTCCTTCAATGGTTTCGCAGGCTTTGAAAACAAGATGATGCAGCTCGGATCTTACGGAGGTGGAAACCACTTCGGTGAGTGCGAGATCGTGCAGCTTTCCGATGATCCAGCGATGCGTGCCACCGCCGAGGTCTTTGGATTGCAGGATGATCGTGTCGCCTTCCTCAGCCACTGCGGATCGCGCGGGTTTGGAAACATCCTCGCGCAGCGCCAGTTCAAGGTGCTGGAAGGTTTCTTCCGCACCTGGGGTCTCGATTTCCCTGCTGGTGACAAGCAGCTTGTGTATGCACCGCTCGGAACGCCGGAGGCTGATGCCTATCTCGATGACATGGCGCTCGGGGCGAACTTCGCCACCGTGAACCACATGCTCATCAATGCGCTCGTGCTCGAAGCCTTCCAGGAAGTGCTGCCAGGAACCAAAGGTCAGCTCGTGTACTTCATCAGTCATAACATCGCGCGCCAGGAGGTGGTGGATAACCAACTTTCGTGGGTGCACCGCAAGGGAGCTACCCGCGCCTTCCCGGCGGGACATCATGCGCTGAAGGACACGCCGTTTGCCAGCACCGGTCACCCGATCCTCCTGCCAGGAAACCCTCGCGATGGATCCGTGGTGATGGTGGCCAAGCCTGACGCCGTGAAGAGCTGCTACAGCGTGAACCACGGCGCCGGCCGCTGCATGGGCCGCAAGGCTGCTGCACGCAACCTGGATCAAAAGACCGTGGACGCGGATTTCGAGACCCGCGACATCCTCTACAACGCGCGCCAGTACCCGATCGACGAAGCTCCGAACGCCTACAAGGATTTCAAAGAAGTCCTCCGCAGCGTCGAGTCCGCCGGTCTGGCCCAGCAAGTGTGCAAACTCAAAGCCCGCTTCGTGATCAAAGACGCGGCGGAGGCGGATGATTAAAAAAAACTTCAATCAGTGTTTTCTGTGAGCCATTCGAAGACTCTCCATCTCAAACTGCCTTCTGAGACTAGCTCGCTCCTGAGCGGCTACTTCATGGTTAACTGTGTCCCTGGGTGCTGTGGATTGGATGCCTATGACTTTGATCCAATCTACGTCAGTCACGCCATCGCCAAACATGGCAAAGAATGGGTCGAACAAACGTTGGCTGAACTTCAACAAATCAAAGTCGAGATTGATACACTGCCTGATGATTGGGGGGTGGATAGCTCTGAGATGAATGCATGCTGGTCCAAGAAAGAGGCTCAAGACTTGTTTGACTTGCTCGCTGGTGTAGTCACGCAAGGCCTTGGGGTTGGAGCCGTGCGTCCTGACCAGTCTCATCAGCGTCATGGTCCTGCTTAGCCGATGCCCTGAACAATTTAACACGCTAGCTAGACTCATGAAGACTCTCAATCCCATCCTTCAAATCGCCGGTGACGCAGGCGGAGGTCAACTGCTGCGCTCGTCGCTATCCCTGGCGCTGGTGACCGGACAGACCTTTCGCATGACGAACATCCGTGGCAAGCGGCCCAAGCCAGGGCTGATGCGACAGCATCTGACCTGCGTGAAGGCAGCGGCAGAGGTCGGTGATGCGGCCGTCGATGGCGCGGAGCTTGGCTCCACCGAGCTGGTCTTCCGTCCCGGCAAGATCAAGGGAGGCGACTACAACTTTGCCATCGGTTCCGGTGGCAGCACGACGCTCGTGCTGCAGACCCTGCTGCCTGCGCTGCTTCATGCCGAGGCAGCCAGCACGCTGCGCATTGAAGGTGGGACGCACAACCCGATGGCACCTCCCTTCGAGTTCATCGATCAATGCTTCCTGCCCGTGATCCAGAGCATGGGTGTGAAGACATCCGTCACCCTGGAACGTCATGGCTTCATGCAGGCCGGCGGTGGAGTGCTGAAAGCGGACATCCAACCTATCCAAAAGTGGAAAAAATTGAAGCTCACCGAGCGCGGCGAGCCTGTGGAAACCTTTGGCCGTGTGCTGCACGCCCATCTGCATCGTGACATCGCCCAGCGAGAGATCACCACTGCCGCCAGCGTGCTGGAATGGCAGGAAGACAAGATCGAGCTGCGCTACGCCAACGAAAGCGCCGGACCAGGCAATGCGCTGCTGCTCGGAGCGCGTTTCGCGAATGTGTGCGAGATCAGCACCGGCATCGCGCAGATGGGCAAATCTGCCGAGTCCGTGGCCACAGGCGCAGCCAAAGGCCTGCACCGCTATCTGTCCTCAAGCGCACCTGTCGGTGTGCATCTCGCGGACCAGCTCCTGCTGCCGATGGCCCTCGCACAAGGTGGCGTGTTTCACACCCACGCCATCAGTGATCACACCGAGACGAACATGACCCTCATCCAGCAGTTCCTGCCCGTGAAGTTCACGGTGACCGAGGTTGAGCGTGGGGTGAAGGCGGTGACGTGTCGAGATGTCGATGGGCGTTGAAGTCGCGAAGCGTCCTGGAGTGCGCCGGACCTCCGGCGCTTTCCGACGAAGCGAGTGATTCACAAGCTTCGAGAGAATCACCAACCTCAAACAACCTTCGCTTCCAGCTTGCGCGCAAATATCGTTAGGCCTTCGAGAGCGCCAGAGGACTGG
>NZ_BKAG01000018.1 GCF_007992435.1 Prosthecobacter gellanilyticus
TCACAGGCGCGGCAGCGCCCCCCCAAACCACCGGCAGGGACGAGCCCCGTTCTCCGTAGCAGAATGCGAAGGATGAATGTGCTCGTCCCAAGCTCAAACTCACCACACTGCGCCACCACCCCCAAGGTCCAAGCTTTCCCAACCCCACCCTCGCCCCTTTCTCCATCTCCCCCGAAGCCCTCCCCGCCCCGCCCATGCCTAATTAATTTTCAGTTTTCAGTCTACAATTTTCAGTCCTCTCCCACTGCGCGCCACCTCCCGTCCCCGTCCCATCTGCGCATATCTGCGTCATCTGCGGTTAAAAAAATCCCCGCCCCCCCAAGGCCCGAGTCTTTCCAACCTACCCTCGCCCCTGCACGCCCCCGAATCTCGCATCACTCCCCATGAGCCACATCCGTCCCATAAGACCTATTGGCTCCCGTCCCCCCGTTCCGGGTATTTCGTAGCCTAAACTTTAAACCCTGCCGCACACCCCAAACCCCATCGAAGAAAAAGCACTTTCAACCTCCACCCTCAACCCAACCAGCTTCCCTCGAAGTGAACCCAGCGTCCACATTCTTCACAACCGAGAACGGTGAACCGCGAACCGAGAACTACCTCACTCCCCCCTCAAAACAATACCATCTGCTCGCTCCGCCCCACCAGCACATCCGCCGCCAGCTTCACCTTCCGGCGCGCCACCTCCACGGTCATCGTGCCGCAATGCCTCTCGGCACACAGCACCTTCGTTTCACGCACCCCCACGCGATGCAGCGACTCCTGCATGCGCTTCACCACACGGTCAGGATCATTGCAGTCATCACTCAAATGCCCGAGCACCACATGATGCAGATCCGGATGCGCAATCTCCTCCAAAAGCTCCGCCGCCTGATCATTGGAAAGATGTCCATGCCGTGAGCTGATGCGCTGCTTCGTCGCCCACGGACGCTTCGTGTCCGCATCCAGAAGCTGCGTGTCATAGTTCGCCTCGATGAAGAGACTGTCGCTCGTCCGCAGGCGATCTTTGATCAGATTCGTCACGTGCCCCACATCACTCAGCACACCGAGGCGCGACTCATCATCCGCGATCACAAACCCCACCGGATCCACCGCATCATGCGGCACAGGAAAGCATTCAACCCGCAGATCCTGAAGCTGAAAGGCACAACCGGTCGACATCACCTTCCAGCCCGGTTTGCCGCGGAACTTCAGCGAGGAAAGCAGCGTCTCCTGAGTCAGCGGCGTCGCATACAAACAAAGATCACGCTTACCGCTCAGCACCTCCAGCCCGCCCGTGTGATCCTGGTGCTCATGCGTGAGCAGCACCCCATCGATCTGGTTCAGCGAGTATCCCGCCGCCTCCAGCCTCAGACAGATCTGCTTCGCGCTCAGACCGGCATCGATCAGCACCGTGGTGAGACCTGTGGACACGACCGCGCAATTGCCTGAACTGCCGCTGCCGAGAACTGTGAGTCGCACCATATCCCCTGGATGTAACTCCACCCCGGCGACGGGCAAGAGGGGATTTTTCGGACCCTCGCTTCTCCCTTGTGTCCCCTGCCCTCTCTGAGGCAAAATCCGCCCATGAAAATCGCCCACTGCCAGTTCGAGTCCTGGTGCGGAGACTTCGACCACAACCTGAAGCGCTTCGAAGAAGGCCTCAGCAAGGCCGACGCGGCAGGAGCGGCCATCGTGACCTTCCCCGAGTGCTTCCTCACCGGCTATCCCGACAAGGAGGAATCCGCCCGCGCCGGTGCCTTTGCCAATGACTCAGACTCCATGATGCGGGTGCTGGATGCCACCAGCCGTCACGAGGCCCTGGCCATCGTCGGCTACAACGAGCTTCGCGGCCCCGACCTCTACAACACCGTCGTCGTGGCGCATCGCGGCCACCTGCTCGGCACCTACAGCAAGTGCTCCGCCTATCAGAAGTTTCACAAGCAGGGCCGCGAGTTCCCCGTGTGGAAACACCAAGGCATGAAGTTCGGCGTCATCATCTGCTCGGACGGTGGTTACATCGAGCCCGCGCGCATCCTCGCTCTGAAAGGCGCCACCACCATCTTCGCGCCGCACTTCAACTACATCCCCGGCCCCAATCTCCTCTCCCACTTCACCAAGGTGCGAGCCGACCACACCGCGCGCGCCATTGAAAACAACGTCTACTTCGTGCGCGCGAACAATGTCGTGCTCGACAACACCAAAAGCGGCATGACCCGCCAGGACGGCGTCGGCTATGGCGACAGCTACGTCATGAACCCCGATGGCGAGATCCTGGTCCAAAGCCGCCGCCATGAGGAAGACTTCCTCACCGTCGAAATCAATCCCGCTCCTCCAAAGAGCACCGCCTGGGGCCTCCCCAAATCCGCCTGGAGCTGGCGCGAATTCCACACGCACGTGGAAGCGGCGATGAAAGCTGCATCCGCCTGAGCATTCGTCACTCTCTGCGGCGTCGCAGGATCAGCCATGCGATGCCAATCATCACCAACAAGCTTCGTGAAGGCTCGGGAATGCCAAGCGGCATTTTGGGACTCGCATTCGGATCTCCAGGGTCCAGCCCTGCTGCGCGATACTGCTCCAAGGTCTCCAGCACCACCGCCCCGGAAACTGGCGTGACGAGATGATGCTGGGCCGCCAGAGCTGCGAGCCCTTCCGCCGCCGCACCGTTTTGATAACCCTTCATGACTTCATCAAAAACAGCCGCGCGAGACAGATGGTCCCACACCTTTTTTCCAGCCGCTGGTGCCGCTTCGCCACGTGCATAGTCCCATCCTAGGTTAGGCCGGAGACCCGAGCATAGGTCCAGCGCCGCAAGCAGAGAAGGCAGGTCAGGACAACGCGCCGGGCTTTCCACCGAAGCGTGGCGGGAGAGCGACTCGAGGAATCGATTCGGTCCCTGCACAAGCGCCAGCGCATGAAGACTCAGAGGCGGGTGGGATCGCTCGATGAGCTGCTGCAAAGCCTGCAGGTCAGCGAAGGCAAAAGGCTGCAAACCATGAAGCCAGAGCACCTCCGTCCCAGGCTCGGTGCGGGCAAGATCAAGAGCATGGGTCAGCGCCGCTGAATTGTCCGATCCGCCGCGAAAGGCACTTGCCACCGGAGTGTCATCCTTGCCCAGCTCTTCATAGCTTCCGCCGATAGCGACCAGCGTGCGAACGGAAGCCGTCTTCCCCAAATGCTCCAGGGCGCTCCGCACATCATTCAGGCGTGGCCGGAGTGATTCTGAACCATCAATCACCACGATCCACTTCTTCACGGGCTCGCCTGCCTTATCACGAGGAGTGGCCGTGACAAAGCGCGGCTTGTCACCTGCCAGTGGATCTTCACACCAGAGAGCTTCGGGTTTCGCAGGGTTGGCCAACCGGCAGCTCAGCATCGCCAAGTCCGCATCCTTCAGTTCTGCCCTCCACCGATAGGGCTGGCCGGATGCAGCCGTTGCCTCCGCGCTGCCCGCACTAAAAGCCGATGTACACTGTACATCCACCGCATGACGTAGCACCTCCATGACCATAAAATTCCGCTCCAGCAAAAGCGGCAGATGCAGAACACCCTCTGGCAGCGGAGCCGTGATGCCCAGGCGGATCTTCATGCTGCCATCCGCAGGCACGGGAAAGCATTGAGTAAGCACACGGTCCGGCCCCACCTGGGTGACCAGCACCGGATCACGACGCTCTTGCACCGCCACCTTCTGATAAGCCTCTCTCACCTTGGCCTGCCCGGCAAAGGCTGCCTCACGCGGCTCGCCGTTCACCCACAGCGTCAGACGTGAAACGAACGCACCCGGTGGCAGCAGCATCTGACAGCGCGCCTCCTGAGCATTGGCGTGCCGGTTGTAAAATTCCAGGGTCCACTCTCCATAAGCAAGACGCGACGCCTCATCCAAATGCCAGTCAATGCGTGATCCCTGAAGCCGGAGGCCTTTCATTTTCGCCCCGCCCACCGTGGTGCCGCCCACATCACCATCCCAGGCAAATCCGTCCGTGGAATCGGGCCCACGTCCCTCTCCATCACCCAGTATCATACTGCGCATGCGGGGCGGACTGTCCGTGAACAGGCGCCCGTAAGCGCGGTAATACAACTCTCTCGCCAAGGAGGAATCCAAGCCAGGACCACTGTCCCACGTGCTCATGACAAGACCACCATTCAAGATCCAGACCCAGGGACCGGAGTTTCCCTTCGTGTTTCCATACGCTGCGGCCTGCAGTGTCCGTTCACTACCCCACTTGCGCACCCGCATCGCGAGCACGGCACGGTCGATGGAGGAAGCCGCCTCGGCTTGCCTGTTTGCCTGAACTGTCACCCATGCAGGAATCTCGACCACGGCGAGGACAAGCAAAGC
Source organism: Prosthecobacter gellanilyticus (assembly GCF_007992435.1). Lineage (GTDB taxonomy): Bacteria > Verrucomicrobiota > Verrucomicrobiia > Verrucomicrobiales > Verrucomicrobiaceae > Prosthecobacter > Prosthecobacter gellanilyticus. The sequence goes on from NZ_BKAG01000018.1 coordinate 4,316, forward strand.
AACCACGAAACTCAGATCCGATGACAAACGGCTTTTTGATTCAGTCTGCAGGTGCCGCCGCGCTCTCCACAGAAAGGCCCATCCCAGAAGTGGCCCCAACGTTAATGCGGGTAAGAAAGCAAAAATCTGGCCCTGCGCAAAACCCAGCAAGGCGAAGGGCAGCATCATGATGGCATACAAGTTCAACACCGAAAGGCTGGCCGTGTAGAAGGTCGCCACCCCCCAGGCCACCCCCAGCCCGCATCTCTCCCATGTACTCACAGGTGGCGGGTTTGCCAGCCCTGAGCGCCACCAGGCACGCCAACTGATCCCCGGGACGCTCAGCACTGCCAGAACGTTGATCCAAGTGGGCAGCGGATCAAAAAAGGATCCCCCGCAAGCATGGGTGGCGAGCTCAAAGAGAATGGTCGCCAGCGGCCAGAGCACGCCGACCATGAGCCAGAATAAGGAGCGCTTTTGTGCAGGAGGCGGGGAATCGGGAGTTGCCATGGCTGGAGCCTAGTAAGACTCCAAAGACCTGGCGATGCTCAACCCTCATGCGAATAGGCTCACCATGGGTGTTGTGGCCGAATCCGGAACAGGCTAGAAACCCGTAGAACTGCTCATAATGTCCAAACGCCTTTTCCTCCTCGATGGCATGGCGCTGCTTTACCGCGCGCACTTTGCCTTCATCAAGAATCCGATCCGCACCAGTGACGGGGTGAATACCTCCGCGCTCTACGGGTTCACGAACACGCTGCTGGACATCATCGGCAATCAACAGCCCACGCACCTCGCCGTGGTGCTGGACACCTCCGCGCCCACGCCGCGGCATGACATCTTCCCGGAATACAAAGCGCAGCGCGACGAGATGCCAGAGGATATCTCCACGGCCATCCCGCTGATCCACCGTCTGTGCCTCGCCATGAACATCCCGCTCATCAAGAAGGATGGACTGGAGGCCGATGACATCATCGGCATCCTCGCGAAGCGCGCGGAGAAGGAAGGCGGTTACGAGACCTTCATGGTCACGCCGGACAAGGACTTCGGCCAACTCGTTTCCGACTCTGTGAAGATCTACAAACCCGGCCGCCAGGGCAGTGATGTGGAGATCCTCGGCGTCGCGGAAGTTTGCGCGCGCTGGGGCATCGAGCGCCCCGAGCAGGTCATCGACATCCTCGGCCTCATGGGAGATGCGGTGGACAACATCCCCGGCATTCCCGGCTTCGGTGAAAAGACCGCCACCAGCCTCATCCAGCAGTATGGCAGTGTGGAGAACCTCATTGCCAATGTCGCCAAGCTTAAGGGCAAGCAGAAGGAAAAGGTGGAGGAGCACGCCAGCAAGGCCCTGCTCTCCAAACAGCTCGCCACCATCATCATCGATGCACCGGTCGAGGCCACCCTGGATGATCTCGATCTCAAAGGCCACGCCACACCCGAACTGAAAGCCCTCTTCACCGAGTTTGAGTTCAACGCCCTCGGCCGCCGTGTCTTTGGCGATGAGTTTAAAGCCGGTCGTGGCCGCATGCTCGCCAAGGAAGAGAAAGCCACTCCTGCTGAAGGCTCCAGTGACTCGGCATCTGGCGGTGATCTCTTTTCGTCCTCGGAAGTGGCGCAGCAAAGCTCCCACAACCTGCGCACGATCGCGGACACAGAGCATCAGTACCATCTCATCCAGACCTGGGACGAGCGTAAGAAGGTCATCGCAGCCCTCGCTGACCAAAAGAGCTTCTGCTTCGACCTTGAGACGACCTCGCTCGATCCACGTGATACTGACATCGTCGGCATCGCCCTCTCCTGGAAAGCGGGCGAAGGCTACTTCGTCTTCTTCCCACGCGGCAAGGTCGAGGGTCAGAAGGTGCTGGAAGAGTTCCGCGAGGTTTTCACGCGTGAAGGCATTGAGAAGATCGGGCATAACCTGAAGTTCGACCTCAGCGTCATGCTCGCGCACGGCCTCGAAGTCATCGGGCCGTTCTTTGACACCATGCTCGCTCATTCTTTGATCGAGCCGGATCAGCGACATGGCATGGACTACTTGTCCGAAACATTCTTGAGCTACACGCCCGTGCCGATCAGCGCCCTGATCAACACCGGCAAGGAGAAGGACCTCTTCAGCACTCAAAGCATGGCAGACGTGGCCGAGGCCGATCCCCAGAAGATCGCCGACTACGCCGCCGAGGATGCGGACGTGACTTGGCAGCTCGCCGAGAAGCTCCGCCCGCTCCTGCCGCAGCACGGTGCCGAGCGTGTCTTCTATGAGATCGAATGCCCGCTGCTCCCCGTGCTAACACGCATGGAGAATGTCGGCGTGAAGATCGATGTGCCGGCTCTCTATGAGTTCGGCCTGCAGCTTGAGAAGCGCGCCAACGAACTGCACAAGCGCATCCAGGACTATGCGGGCATGCCCTTCAATCTGAACAGCCCGAAGCAGCTCGGTGAGATCCTCTTTGAAAAACTGCGTCTGACCGAGAAGCCAAAGAAGACCACCACCGGCCAGTATCAAACCAACGAGCAGGTCCTGCAGTCGCTCATGGGCCTGCATCCCATCATTGCCGAGATCCTGGAGTATCGCGAGGTGACGAAGCTCAAGAGCACCTATGTCGATGCCCTGCCCGGCACAGTATCCAAAGTCACCGGAAGAGTGCACACCACCTTCCATCAGCTCATGGCCGCCACGGGCCGCATGGCTTCCAGCAACCCCAACCTGCAAAACATCCCAATCCGCTCGGACTCCGGCAAGGAGATCCGCAAAGCCTTCGTGCCCGGACCTCCCGGCTGGGTGCTGCTCAGTGCGGACTACAGCCAGGTGGAGCTCCGCGTCATGGCCGCCATCAGCGAGGATCCCGCGATGATCGAGGCCTTCCAAAACGGCCTGGACATTCACCAGGCCACCGCCGCTCGTGTCTATGGCGTTCCGGTGGATGGCGTGCTGCCAGAGATGCGCCGCACGGCGAAGATGGTGAACTTCGGCATCATCTACGGCATCAGCGCTTTTGGTTTGGCCCAAAGGCTCGGCATCCCGCGTGGCGAGGCCGCCACCATCATCGACAACTACTTCAAACAGTTCCCCGGCGTGCATCGCTACATGGAGCAGATCGTGAAGGACGCGAAGCGCCACGGCTATGTCGAGACCATCACCGGCCGTCGTCGTGTGATCCGTGACATCGGCAGCGCCAATGCCACCATTCGTGGCGGAGCCGAGCGCATGGCCATGAACACTCCCATCCAGGGCACCGCCGCAGACATGATCAAGCTCGCGATGATCAACGTGGATCGAGAACTGCAAAAAGCAGGCCTCAAAACACGCATGCTTCTTCAAGTGCATGATGAACTGCTCTTCGAAGTTCCCGAGAACGAAGTCGCCCAAGCCGAACAAATCATTCTTCAACAGATGCGCGATGCTTTGCCTCTCGGCGATGTTCCGTCCGAGGTCGAGGCAGGCACCGGCATCAACTGGCTCGAGGCTCACTGATATGAACGCCGTCCTCATCCATGCAGACGGCACCGCCGAGGTGGTCTTCGGAGAGTTCTCCGGAGATCTCACCTCCGTCGCCGTGCTCACGCAGGCAGCCATCTCTGCCTTGGAAGAGAGCGCCGGCACAAGCCAGATCATCCAGTGCCATCAGAGCGGTGCCTGCATCACCTTCGTGCGTCGTGAGGATGACTCATGGCTGCGTGTGACTCACGAGGCTGGCGTGCCTGCGGAGCAGGTGCGCGAGTGGGGGCTCAAGCTCAAGTCTAACAAAACATCTGGCAAATCATCGATCTCAGGTCCGCTTAGGGTTCCCAGCCTGGCAGATGCCCTGAACATCGGTATGCCTTGATTCTTGTCGTGGCGGGGTGCGTTTAGACACTTGAATAAACCGGGGGTTCAAAGTCGCTGCGGCTTGTTTTGAGGCTTGATTCACGCCCTCAGAATCCCGTAAAAGTTCAATGAACAAACGCAGGTCCCCCTGCATCAAAGGTGTCATGAGAGCTTTGGCATGGCCTATGCTAAGGTAATCAGAGAAACAACTCCCAAACCAATGATTGCTCGATTCCCCCGCCCCGGTTGCTGGTATCGGTTTTCAAACGCCGATTGGAACTTCATCCGCGACTCCCTTGCCCTGACGCAGCGAGATCGAGATGGTTTGATAGCCCTCCTGGATGACCCAGAGGCAGTGCGCATGATCCTGGATCATCCACGACTCTTCGAGGCCATGGTCATGCCGCAAAAGGCAGCCATCCTCTCTCCGGAGTTTTACTTTTTCGTCATGGTCCGCCACACCCTGAAACGTGCCGGCGTAGATGACCTGGAGGTGGCGGACTACATCGCCGCCGTGTGCGCTGACTTCGGCCTTCCAGCCACCGCGCGCCAGCAGCTCCCTGCGAGCCGCCTGGCCAGCCTTTACAGCGTGGACTACATCCAGGCCCTGGAGAATGCCGGTGCCCATGACCGCTTCTTCATCCACGTACAATGCGCTAACCAATTCCTTGTTCTGACCTGTCTGTATCCGGACTTCCTGCACCGTCGCGCGGAGCGCCGAGGTGCCCCGGATGTGGACTTCTATGAGAAGGTCGTCATCAGTCATCTCGAAGCCGCCGGCAAGCATGCGCTCGCCGAGGAGTTCGCCATGGAAGACACCCTGGCCCATGTGGCCAGCGCCTTCCCGCCCGTGCGCCGTGCCATGAATCATACGGTGCGCGAGTATCTGAGTCTCGGTGCGTGAGGATCATGGCCCTCACAACATCCGTCCAAACTCAACCTGCCCGCACGTCACCGATCCATAGCCGGCCAGCTTTGCGCCGGAGGTGACGATTGCCGGGCAGGTTGATCTTGGCGGGGCCTCCTGGCTGAAGCATGTCAAAGGCAAGCTCGACCTCGGCAAAACCAATGTTTTTGAGATGGTGAACGCTCACCAACCACTGCCGCAAAAGCCGTAGCAGAAGAGCAGGATGCTCTTGCTTCAATTCTGGTGTGATCCGCAAGCTACGATCCGTATTCAAGAAAGTTTCCAGCAGACGATCAGCCTGGCTTTGAAGAGCATCGTCATCCAATGTCGCGAGCGATCCCAAGCGGGCGATGATCGGTGACACATCTCTTTCGAAGATCTGGTTCAGCAAAGGCAGCACGTCCAATCGCAAGCGGTTGCGACGCGGACCCCGGGTCTTGTTGCTCGAGTCTTCGCGAAAGCTCAGCCCATGCTCCTGAATGTAGGCATCGATATCTGATCGGCGCCAGTCGATCAACGGCCTCAGAAGCTGAAGCCGCTGCCCTTGGTGAAAAAGAAACCCTTCATACTGCATCCCCGACAGGCCGCTGATACTGGTTCCCCGGCAGATGTTCGCCAAAATGGTTTCCGCCTGATCATCCGCATGATGAGCCACAAAGACGGTCTGTGTGCCATGCTTCACCGCCATCTCACTCAGGAAGTCGTGGCGCAAAAGCCGTCCGGTCGTCTCCATGGAAAGCCGGTGAGCCTTCCCATACGCAGCCACATCCACCTTCCGCACCTCACAAAGAAGTCCATGCCTCTTGGCAAGCCGTCGAACAAACGCCGCATCCTGCCCTGACTCACCACCTCTCAGTCCATGATTGAGATGGCAGACCACCAGATTCTTCATCCCCTGCCCCAAGAGCCAATGCAACAGCACCACCGAATCCCGCCCACCAGAAACGGCGACGAGTGCGGGCGCGGATGAAGAGTTGGACATGAGCCTGGAAGCTATAGCGAGTCCCGCACCACCTGTCAGCGCCGAAGTCGCGAAGCGTCCTGGAGTGCTCCAGTCCTCTGGAGCTTTCCGCCGGAGCAGTGGATACACACCGCTCCAAGGACTAATTGACCTCGACAGACCTTCGCATGCCCGCTGCGCGAAGGATCTCGTTAGGCCTTGGAAAGCGCCGGAGGACCGGCGCCCTCCACGACGCTCCGCGACAGTCACGCCCCCCAAAAAAACAAAACCGCCCTCAACTTTCGTCGAGGGCGGCTGAAGTAAATAAACCAACGCACCGATCAAGCAAACACACCCGTCACTGGCTGACCGCGGTCAGCAATGGTGAAGGGGCGCTTGCTTGGGCTGTAGATGACCTGGTCCAGAGGCAGGCCGAGGGCATAGGCGATCGTGGCATTCATGTCCATGATCTGCATCTTGTCCTTCACGACCTCGCGGCCTTCGGCATCCGTGGCACCGTAGGTGTAGCCACCTTTCACGCCACCACCGAACATGGCGGCGGAGAAGGCTTTCGGGTAATGGTCACGACCGACGTTCTGGTTGATGTCCGGCGTGCGGCCGAACTCCGTGGTCACGACCACCAGCGTGTCCTGCAGGAGGCCGCGGTTGTGGAGATCACTCAGCAGAGTGGAGAGACCCTTGTCGAGCGTTTCGCAGCGCTCAGGCACAGCCACAAAGTTGGCATTGTGCGTGTCCCAGCCACCGAGGGAGACCTCGACGAAGCGGACACCACGCTCTACGAGGCGACGGGCAAGCAAGCAGCCCTGGCCGAAAGCTTCCTTGCCATAGGAGGCGCGGAGGTCGGCAGGCTCGTCGCTGAGATCGAAGGCCTTCAAGTCTTCCGACCTCATCATGGCGATGGCGTCATCATACATGTCGGCATAGGCCTTCACATTGCGATGCTTGAAGGTGCTGCGGAAATCAGCGTCCAGGTCGTCAGCCAGTTTCAGGCGGGAGTTGAACTTTTCCTCGGTCAGCCCGGGCTGCATCTTCACATTCTTCAGGCCGCTTTCGGGATTGTTCACGAAGAGCGGAGCCTGGGCAGCCGGGAAGAAGCCAGAACCCGGATGGCGGCTGTCATTGCCGACATACACATAGTTAGGCAGAGTGCTGTTGCCACCGCCCTGGAAGACGTTCAGCCAGGCTCCCATGCCCGGATGGCGGATGGTGCCGCGCATCTCATAGCTGGTGTGCATCATGTAGTTTCCCTGCTCATGCGCGCCCTGCGTGGAGGTCAGCGAGTTGATCACGGTGCCGTGGTGCATCTGCTTCGCGGTGAGCGGCAGGTTTTCAGCAAGGCGTACGCCGTCAGCGCTGGTCTTGATGGCCTTGGTAGGGCCGCCAGTGACGGTGCCGGGCTTTGGATCCCAGGTGTCCAGATGCGTCTGGCCACCGCTCATGTAGAGGTAGATCACGTTCTTCGCCGTGGCCACCTGCTTCAGCTTCGAGGAGTGCTCAAAAGCCGCGAAGGAGCGGCTCGTCATGGAGCTGCCGAGCAGCCCGACGCCGAGGAGTGAGGAGGCCGTTTTGGCGGCAAAGTCACGGCGTGTGATTTCGCCAGATTGGAGGAGCTTGGAGGCGAGTTCTTGTTTCATGGGAGGGTGGTATGTGGAGGGTCCTGAGCGCTAGTTTAACAAATGTTGGTGAATTCAGCTTACTGGATGAAGATGAACTGCTGGGTGTTCAGCAGGGCAAAGATGAGGTCCTCGGTGCCGGTGAGGCCTTTGTCCTGGGCATTGAGCCAGGTCTGCTTTTCCTTCGCGGTAGGCTGGCGGGAAAGGATGGCCATGTAGGCGGCAGCGATCTGGTCATCAGGATACTGCGCCTTGCTGATGGAGAGCATGAGCTGGCTGTATTTGCTGAGGATGTTCGGCATGAGGTTGCCGTTCATCATGAAGAGGCTCTGCGGCACACTGGCATCGTAGTTCGCGTTCTCGATGGTCTCGCGGTCGCTCTGGCCGAAGTCACGAAGCGGATGACCGCGCTGGGCGGGGCTCTCCAGCTCGGCGGAGCGGACATAGTTGCGGCCCTGCTCGGCACGGGCGCGGAAGTAGTCGCGCTGCTGCTTCTCAGGGATGCCGTAGTAGCCAGCCTCTTCCTTGTAGGCTTCCTGGCGCTTCGCTTCCTCAGCCTTGCGCTCTTCTGGGGTTGGCTCTGCGCGGTCATAACCAGGGATCTTCACACGCTCGGCACGGATGCCGTTGGACATCATCATCATGCTGTCACCGGCCATCATGCTTGGGATCTCAGCGGTGGCCTCGCCAGGCTTGCCGGGCTTGGTCATCGCCACATTCTGGTAGGGCTTGCCTGTGACTTTCTCATACAGCTTCTTGTAACCAGGAACGAAGACTTCGGCAGCGGTGACGCGGCGGCCTTCACCCTGGATCGTGTTCACCTCGGAGCGGAAGGCCTGGACCTTCTTCTGGGCTTCAGCCACCTGCTTCTCCATCGCGTCACGCTCTGGGCCGGGCTTCAGCATGTCCAGCTTCTCCTGGAGTTCCTTCTGGGCAGCACGCGCCTCGATGTAGAGCTTCTGCTTGTCTTCAGTGCGTGAGCGGTTCTTGCCATACACATCAGCGGCCAGCTTGAGCCCCTTCATCGCTTCCTCAGGAGTCAGTGCCTCGATGCCATCAGCATTTTTCTTCGCCTGGAGAATGCGCTGCTCCATCTGCTCACGGGCGGCGGCATTGATCATCTCCGGATTCGGATTGATGAGGGTCACAAAGCTGTCCCACATCTGCTCGGCGCTCATGCGGCGAAGCACCGGACCGGTGAAGTGATAAGCAATGCCAGGGGCGATCTCGTCACGCGTGACCTGACGCTGATAGGCGCTGGTGTTATAAAGCACACGCAGGTAGGCCTTCATGTCATAGTTCAGCTCCTTCATCAGACCTTCCAGATTTGTCTGGAGTTCGGGGACCATCGGGATGGTGCCATCCATCAGTTCGTCCAGCGGCTCGATCAGCGCGAGACCGAAAGCCTTCTTCCAGAGGCGGTTCACGATCACCGTGGTGAAGCGTGGATTCTCCTTCGCGGTCATCCAGCGGGCATAGGCCTGCAGCGGCGTCTCGCCGGGCTGGGTCACGCACTCATGACCCATCATGGTGCCAGCGGTCACCACGGACTTGGGCTTGGCATCCGTGTATTGATAGTCATGCGGCAGGGTCACCTTGCGGTCACGCTCACCCACGCTGGTGTAGCGCATGGTGTCGCTGATGTCCCGCATCGGCTCCTGGAAGTTCCGGTGCTCCTTGCGCAGAGCCTGACGGGCCTCATCCTGCTTCTTGCGAACTTCCTTCGAGGCGGCCTGATAAGCTTTCTCGTCCTCGTTGTACTTCTGTAGCTTGGCGGCGAACTCCTTCTCCAGTTTCTGGCGTTCCGCACTCTCGCTCACCTCGAGCTTCTGGCGGTCTTCCTTGCTCAGCTTCTGGCGCTCATCCTTGCTGACCTTGCTGTTGAATTGAACTTTGTTAGGGCGCTGCGGACGTGTGGGCTCCGGAATGGCCTTGGCAGCCGCTTCTTCCTTCTCCTTCAGCAGGTCACGCACTTCACCGAGGGTGCCGCCATAGTAATCCTGGGTCTGCACACCATAGGTGAAGGCAGCCATCTTGAAGAACTGCATCTGGCTCCATTTATCAAACGGATGGTTATGGCACTGCGCGCACTCGATGCGTGTGCCCAGGAAAACGCGCACGGTGTTCGCCATGTTGTCCAGCGGCATGCCGCGGTCACGCATGTAGTAGCCGATGGCACCGTTCTCCCACGCCATGCCCTGTGACGCCACCATGTCGCGCACAAACTGGTCGTAGGGCTTGTTATCACGCAGGCTCTTCTTCACGAAGTTCGAGTAAGCTGCTCCCGTGATGGCACCGGTCTGGTTGCCGTTGGAGGTCACGCGCAGCACGTCCGCCCAGTAGCTGAACATGTGCTGGGTGTGGCCTTCGGAGTCGAGCAGCTTGTCGATCAGCTTCGTGCGCTTGTCGGCATCCTTGGAGGCCAGAAAGTCCTCCGCCTCGCGTGTGGTGGGGATGCGCCCGATGATGTCCAGATACAAGCGGCGGACAAAGGTGTTGTCATCCACGGCAGGATTGCCCTGGACGTTGGCCTTCTTCCAGTCAGCCTGGAGGATGGCATCGATTTTCTTGGCTGCATCCTGAGTGCTCGGCGCGGCTTGCGCGGCGAAAGCCAGGACGAGGAGGGGGAGGGTGGTCAGGGGGCGCATGGCGTGCGTTGTTCAGCATAACCAACGGCGCGACTGAAAAATGTTTTTCACAATCCGAATAAAATACTTCTCTAATGCCCTTCCGAACAAACATGATCTGTCCATCAGGAGCCCGCAGTATCAGGCACGCACGCTCAGCGACGAAGCGCCCTTTGGCATTTTCACGCATGCGCATGTCATTTCCCCCTCGCGGCACCATGTGCCCGGCTTGAGATGAAGCTTTGAATCCACCTTCTGCAGCGGCTGCGCTTCACTCTCCGCCTTGGGCTGCCAGTGCGGCACGCCTTCAGCAAAGGGCAGTGACAGCGTGAACTCATCACAGGCAAAGGGTGCTTGCAGCATCACCAGCTCCTCATCCTTCTTCAAAGTGATCTTCGTCAGCTCCTTCGCGGCCCAGTAGCGCGCGATCTCGCTGAGCTTCATCCAGTGAAGATGATCAAAGGTCGCATGCAGGCGCTTCACCACCTCGCGGAAGATCTCAAAGCCGATCTCGAGCCCGTTCCAATAGATGCCTGTCCAGTGACAGACGATGATCGCCGGCTCGCCACGCTGGATCACCTCCACCATGCGGCCAGTCTTGCCATCTTCCGCGATGAAGGCATCCGCACCCTTCGGCGTCACACAGTCCCAGCCACCCGTCCAGTCTCCCGTGCAGCCGAGCACATGCACGACACAGCGCGGATCATCCGAATCCAAGCCAGAAGCATTTTGCACAATGGGTGCCACGCTTTCCGTGCCGCTCGCATGCAGGTCACGGAAGTAATGCGGGATCTCCGTTTGAAACACATTTCGACAGGCCTCAAAAGATGCCTGAGCGAGCTGCGGACGTGCCTTGCCACCGAAACCTCCAGGCGTGGTGATGCCCTCACAAGGCAGGCCGATGTTCTTCAAGATGGTGAGCGCATAGCTCATATAATCCGCGATCTCATCCGCCGAACGACCATTGCACCAATCCCAGTTCTCTATGAAGCGCGGACTGATCTCCGGATACGGATGCCCGGTCTTCGTATCAATGATGCGCGTGTGCGTGACCATCTCCGGATGGATGTCCCAGCTCGGCATCATGCGCTCGCGAACGAGATCAATGCTGTTCTTCAGTTCCTTCTGCGTCCACCCGGGGATCTCACGGTCCAGCCGCCCCACACAGGCAGGAAATGGCACAATGCTGTATTTGCCCTTCACCCCGTTTTCATCGGCCCAGTCGGCAAACTTCCGCACAAAACTGTCCGGGATCTCGTCCGGCCAGCTCTTCCACGGGTAGTGATCATACCTCCCGGGATTCACCGCCGCGAACTGCGGGATGGCAAACTTGTTCAGGTTCACCAGACAGGTGGAGTCATCAATGATGATGCTCACCGGCACCCGGCCCCGTGGATTCAGCACCTTCACGCCCGCATCCTGCCCCGGCCGGTCCCCTGGAACCTGGCCAAACAAGGGCGCCCCCAGGGCCAGGGCAGAGGCTTCCAAGAAACGGCGACGGCTGGGATGGTGGCGCATAGGCTATCCTAAACGTCCGAAGCGCCCCATTTTTCGACCTTGAAAGGCCCCTCCGGACCGCTAAAGAACACGCCCCCCTGCGCCCGGCCGCCTCCGGCGCTTCTTTGCCCCCTTGACCCGTCTACCCAGACTACTCCTCTCTCATGAACAAAGCCCTCCTCGCTCAAGCTGCCAATGAAGCCCGTGGCCTCGCCATGGACGCCGTCCATAAATGCTCCTCCGGCCACCTCGGCCTGCCCCTCGGTGCCGCAGACATCGGCGCCGTGCTTTTTGGCGAGACCCTCCAGTGCAACCCTGCCGAACCCAAATGGCTGAACCGCGATCGCTTCATCCTTTCCGCCGGTCACGGCTCCATGTTCATCTACAGCTGGCTGCACCTCAGCGGCTATGACCTCTCCCTGGACGAGCTGACCAAGTTCCGCGTGCTCGGCAGCCACACCCCAGGCCATCCGGAGTCCTTTGAAACCGTCGGCGTCGAGTGCACCACCGGCCCCCTCGGCCAGGGCATCGGCAATGCCGTCGGCTTCGCCCTCAGCGGCAAGATGGCTGCGGCGAAGTACAACACCGCCGATCACAAGATCCTCGACAACCACATCTTCGCCCTCGCTGGTGACGGCTGCCTTCAGGAAGGTGTCGCCCGTGAAGCCGTGGCCTTCGCCGCGCACAACCATCTCGACAACCTCATCGTCCTCTTCGACTCCAATGATGTCACGCTGGATGCCATGGCCAAGGTCACGCAGAGCGAAGACACGCAGGCTCTCTACACCGCCCTCGGCTGGGACGCTGTGACCATCGACGGTCATGATCTCGACGCCATCAAGGCCGCGATCGAGAAGGCCAAGTCCGACAACAACGGCAAGCCAAAGATCATCATCGCCAAGACCACCATCGCCAAAGGCATTCCAGAAGTTGCCGGCACGGCCAAGGGCCATGGTGAAGGCGGCGCCAAGTTCGTCGACGCGGCGAAAAAAGGCCTTGGCATCCCCGAAGGCACGCACTTCTACGTCAGCCCTGAAGTCACCGCTTACTTCGCCGACCTCAAGGCCAAGCGCGTGGCCGCTCATGCCGAGTGGAACAAGACCTTCACCGCCTGGGCCGCTGCCAATGCGGACAAGGCCGCTGAACTCAAGGCTGCCCGCGAAGGCAAGCTGAATGCAGAAGACCTGCTCAAGGCCATCCCTGAATACCCGGCTGAAGGCAAGGCCGCCACGCGTAACAGCGGTGGCGAGATCCTGAACAAGATCGCCGCCGTGGTGCCAAACCTCATCACCGGCAGCGCTGACCTTTTCGGCTCCACGAAGAACTACATCACCGGCGGTGGTGACTTCAGCGCCACGAACCCGACCGGTCGTAACATTTGGTTCGGCATTCGCGAGCACGCCATGGGCGCCATCTGCAATGGCATCGCTTATGACGGCCTCTTCCTCGCCAGCGGCGCCACCTTCCTGGTGTTCGCCGACTACTGCCGCCCGAGCATCCGTCTCGCCGCTCTCTCCAAGCTGCCCGTGGTTTACATCTTCACGCACGACTCCGTCGGCGTCGGTGAAGACGGCCCGACTCATCAGCCCGTGGAAACCGTCAGCGGTCTGCGCGTCATCCCGAACCTCGATGTCATCCGCCCTGGCGATGCTGAAGAAGCCGCTGCCGCGTTTGCCGCTGCCATCAGCCGTCCAGATGGTCCTACCCTTCTCGCCCTCAGCCGTCAGGATCTGCCCCACCAGGGCAGCGCCAGCGCTGCTGCCCGCCGCGAAGGCACCCTCAAAGGTGGTTATGTCCTCGTGAAGGAAACCGCTCCGCTGGAAGCCATCGTCATCGCCACTGGTTCCGAAGTTCAGTGGGCCGTCGAAGGTGCCAAGGGCAAGCCCGGCGTCCGCGTCGTCAGCCTTCCTTGCTTCGAGATCTTCGACCGCCAGAGCGCCGAGTATCGTGAAAGCGTGCTCCCCGCCGCCTGCACCAAACGCATCGCCATCGAAGCCGGCGTCTCCGGCCTCTGGTGGAAATACGTCGGCACCCAGGGCCAGATCATCGGCATCGACCGCTTCGGCCTCAGCGCCCCTGGTAACACCGTCTTCAAACAGCTCGGGATCACCGCCGAAGCCGTCGCGAAGGCCCTGGCTTGATGCATCCATCGTAAAACGAATTTTCCAATTCGTTTTCCCCGAGACTTCAAAACCTCCCATTGCCTTGCAGTGGGAGGTTTTATTGTTTAGGCATCATCCATTCCGGTGCCTCATGAAATCCTTGATCCATGTGCTTCTCCAAGCCGCCAGGGAGATCGGGAAACAAGCCTCGGATGACACCACCGCATCAGCCCGTGCGTGGTGGGAAGCACGCCGCTGGCGCTACAACAAGGGTCTCGTCATCGCCGGTCTTCTCGCCTTTGTTGGCTATTCCATCGTGGGCTCAGTCTTTCTCGCCGACGATGTGGAGTTTGAGATCACTGTGTTCACCACGATCTTCCAAGGCATCGGTTATCTGTTCATGATGGTCGTGGCAAATGTCTGCTACTTTCTTGGCCCGCTTTCAGAGCGTGGAGTGGACAGTAAAGACCTGGAGCAGCATCGCCAGCGCTACTACCGCCTCGGCTTCTGGTTTTCCGTGCTGCTGCCCTTCTCCATCCCGTTGCGCTGTTGTTGATTCACGCCTGAGCGCCTTGCCTGAAGACCGGCAGAGGCAGCGAGACGGCAGTCATTTCATCGTCCGTGCGCACCTCGAGAAACCAGCGATACACAGGCTTCGTTGAAGCACTGCTTTCATACGGACTTCGCGGCTGAGCAGGCAGCAGGGCATTCACATGGGCTTTTCCATCCGCGTCAGGCATCACCTCCCAGGATTGATCCCACAGCACTTTCACCCACGGGGCGGTGCTGCGCTGCTGCGGAATCTCATGCTGGCAGCGCGCTCTCAGCTTGAGCTTGGTGCCTGGAGGAAGCGGCTTGGTGAACTTCAGTAACCCTTGAAACCGGCCTTTGGGCTTGGCGGGCCATGTTTCGGGAACGAGGGACACCTTTCCCATGACTTGTCGCGCCCTCCAGCGGTGCCGAGCCATGACCAGGGGCCAGGCGACTGCCGCCAAGGGCAGAATGACGACCAGGGCTTCCGGCTCTGCGGACAAAACACCGCTGTACAGCACCGTGACCACCAATGGAGCAGTGACGACACCTAACCAAATACATGTCATCACCCAAGGCCAGAAACCATCCGGGCTGGCGGTGATCTCAGCCCCCGTCCATTCAGGCTGCCATTTCCAGGGTTGTCCGGGATGGCACTGGCGGAGCCCTCTGAGACACCGGCTCCTCGAAAGACCCTTCATGCTCACCCAACACACGTGGGCACCGAACCAAGTGAGCAGGACAAGGGGGATCGACATGCTTGTCAAAAGTCCCCAGCGCAGATCCCTGAACAGGATTGCGTCTTCCGGGTCGGCTGGATTCACCAGGCAGCGAAAAGGCTCCTGGCTGATTTCATAAGGTCGCAGCCGGGCATGGATGGCCGATTCATAGGCTCCACCCCATTCAGAGATCAAACTGACCCGCCGTCCCTTCCGCTGCTGACCTCCGGCTTCATAAGTGTAGAGCGCCTCAGTCATCACGCGCCGATTCCCTTTTGACGTGGTCGTCTCCTTGAGATGCGAGTAGACAACCTTGCACGGCACTTCCTGCCAGTTCCGTGTCTGCCACCACCCGACCAGCCCTGGTATCCAGTAGGCCCAGGCGATGGACAATCCCACACACACGGCCACAACCCCTCCAACCATGGCCAGCAATGATCTGGGCAGGCTCGCCTGATGATCCGGCGGTGTCTGCTGCGCATCGATCATGGATTCGTCGGGCATGATTTAGTGGATGTTGAAGCTGCCTCCATTCTTGAACCCTCACGATTGTCACTCGTCCAGGCCAGTAGTCCCAGAAGCCCAAAGCCAAAGGCATTCAAACTCCCGTGCACAGCCCACATCTGCGGCATCGTGAGAGCGAGAGAGGGAATGAAGTAGCGCACACCAAAACCCAGCGCGAGCAGCATGGCAATGAGCAAGGCCAGCCCCGAAACCACGAAAGCCGCTCGCCGCCACACCGGCCGCCGAGCCTCCACACCTAACTTCATTTGCGACAACGCCACACCCAGAGCTCCTGCCACAAGTACCAGCACACCCAGCGGCTCCACCCAGGCCAACCGGCCGAAGTGAGTCAGTGTGATGCCCGTGGCCACCAGCGGCACACCTGCCAGCACCGCCACGCATGACCATGAGGTCCAGCGCCCGGGCCGCGCCCGACCAAGCAGTCCCGCAATGAGCGGCAGCGTGAACCCGGCATGATGAAAATGCGCCGCCGTGAGCAGCACGATCAAGCCATCAAACCCAAACAGCATCCAGCCCGCACAAAAGGCCACCAGCCACATGGCACCGATGGCCGGAAACACCGCAGCGGCCAGGAGACAGAGGTCCGCCGGATGCGTGGAGGGTGACTTCCGCCACTGCCACAGGGCTCTTACGGCACGGTCAGCACGCACCATCAGCCAGCATGAAGCAAACAGCGCTCCCGCCGCGCTGCCAGCACCCACCAGGCCGTTCACCAAAAAGAGATAGTAGAAGAAGCGCACGGGATCACGCTTTGGCAAAATGCCTGCGGCCATGAGCATGGGCTCACCGAGAGGCATTAAAACCACCGCCGAAAAGAGCAGCAAGGCAGACACCCAGGCGTGGGCAGGATGCATGGACAGCGCCAGCATAAGGTAGCCGAGCCACAGCCCCAGATGTCCCAAGGATCGTAAGGTGGGCGAAAACTCCTCCGAGGAGTCTGTGCGCATGGCCTGCATCAGCATGATCCACAAGCCTCCCTCATCCGCTGCTGCGAGTCACGCACGAACCGGCACTGCCACCAGCGCGCGAGCGGAAACCCGAGCCGTGCCAGCCAGTGCCTTGGCCGCGAGAAGGCCCGGATGACATACCAAACACGGCCTGCTTCATCCATCTCCACGGCGAACATCTCCTCACCGCACTCACTGTGCTCCGGCAGAGTGCCGTAGACGAAGCCATGCCTGCCAGCGGTGTCCACCCGGCGCAGTACACGGCAGGGATTGACCCACCACACGCCCAGGATGCGCACGATCATGGCCACGATGTCTCCGGGCTGCTGGCTTCGATCCCGCTCACGTCTGACCTCTGCCCACAGGGGAAACATTCTCCAGCTGTCCAGGGCGCAGCAAGCATGCTCATAGGTGCTCCCGCCCTGACCGAGACAAATGCGATGCTCATCCAGGATGAAGCCTTCCTCCGGAGGTGAATCCACACCTCCCTCATGCGTGTAGCTCAGCGGCTCATCCTGCCATGAACGGAGCAGCTCACGAAGAGCCGTGTCCGAAGGTCGATGCCGGGAAAGCATGACACAGTCTCTGCACGCGATTCGGCGGAGTTGAAAACAGAATCTCGCCGCTTTCATCACTTCAGCTTTCAAGCCTTTCAGAAGCTGCGGCACACCTTGAAAAACAGCTCCTGCGCATCCCCTGCCGCACGAAAGGCGGCAAGGTGATCACGGAGTTGTGAGAGCAGTTTTTAGCCCCCGAAGTCCAGCGGCCTCGCGGCCTCGTTGATCGTCGGGCGGATGACCACGAACTCTCCCAGAATCTGCTCCTGCTCCACCTGCAGGTGGTTCAGCTTCATGAGCTCCAGCACGGCCAGGAAAGTCACGATGACCTCCACGCGGCTCGCCGCATCGCTGAAGAGTGTCTCAAAGCGCACACGTCCGCCGATGGGGACGATTTCCAGCAGATGCTCGATCTTGTCCGCCACCGTGAAGCGGTCACCCACGATCTCACGGATGTCCGTGGTGTTCTCAAAGCGCTTCAGCACCTTCTGGAAGGCGCGGATCAGGTCAAAAATGCCCACACCGGCCACGGTCATGATGGGAGCCTCGAGGTCGATAGGCTCAGGGCTGGTGGCGAAGAACTCATCCCCCTTCACCTCCTGCACGCCCAGGAACTGCGCGGCGTCCTTGAACTTCTTGTACTCCACCAGCTGGCGGATCAGCTCCCAGCGCGGATCTTCCTCATCCACATCTTCCTCAGGCGGCTGCTGGCTCTGCGGCAGCAGTTCGCGGCTCTTCAGATACATGAGGTTCGCCGCCATCACGATGAACTCGCTGGCCAGCTCCACATTCAGCATTTTGAAGGTGTTGATGTATTCCAGATACTGCTTCGTGATGCGCCCGATGGACACGTCATAGATGTCGATCTCATCCTTTTTGATGAGATACAAAAGCAGATCGAGGGGGCCCTCGAAAATCTCCAGCTTAACCTTGTAATCCTTGTCTTCCACGCGGCCAGCTAGAACGGGAATGGGTGGGAAGCGAGAGGAAAATCACTTCACCGTCGGCGGCTCGATGCCCAGGTCCTTCAGCAGCTTCTGGGTCTCGGAGAGCTGCTCAGGCTTCACAAAGAGCGCCTGGTAGAAATTTCGCTCCAGGACCACAAAGGCCGGCGCAAAGCCGCGAGTCTTGTAGCTGGCCACTTCCTCCTCCATCGACTTCTCGCTGTAGATCACGTCCCAATACCAGCCGTTGAAGCGGATCGCCTTCGAATGGATGGCCCGGTACTGCTCCTTCCCTTCGTGGTACTCGAAGTAGATCATCTGTTCGCCAGCTTCCCGCTTCTTGTCATTCAGCGTCCTCAGCGCGCTGATGGGCATCCATTCCGTGAAAAGCTTCTCGCGCTCCCTCCCTTTGGCGGAACTGACCTTCGAGGGCTTGACCTTCACGGGCTTGGTCTCGGGAGCCTTACCGGGCGCCGAGCCCGGTTTTTCCTGGGCCGATACCTCGGCAAAGAGGCCAAAAATGCAGACAAGCGGGAGAAGAAGTCGGGAGCTCATAATATTCCTTTGGAATTTCACCGAGACGCTAGGGATTCCCCTAAACGAAGTCAATCTTGCTCAAGAGAAACCACCGCCTTCACCACACCGCTACCCGGTTTCACCCATCCCGGCATGCTCTCCGGCAGGTCCGCCAGAGCACAGCGATGCGTGATCCACGGCCGTGTATCGATCTGACCCCCCTCGATCAGCCCCAAAATGCGCGGGAAGTCCGAGGCCACCGCATTCCGGCTGGCCAGCAAGGTCAGCTCACGCCGGTGAAACAGCGGGTCATCCAGCGGCACCGGCTCCTTCGTGATGCCCACGTAAATGATGCGTCCGGTGAAGCGGGCCAGCCGCAGCGTACCCGCCATGGAGCCGGGATGACCGGTCGCATCAAACACCACCTGCGCACAAGGCTCATCCGGCAGTGACTCCACCACCTTCACTCCCGCATAGTGCTGCTGCACAAAGGCACGACGCGTTTCATTCAACTCCAGCACCGTGATCGCAGCCCCCGTGAGACGTGCAAACTCCAGCACCGTGAGACCAATCGGCCCGGCACCGATGATCAGCACATCATCACCCGGCTGGATGGCTGCGCGATTCACCGCATGACAGCCAATCGCCAGTGTCTCCACCAGCGCGAGCTGCTCAAAGCTCAGCGCATTGCCCGCATGCAGCTTGTGCGCCGGCAGGATCATGCGCTCACGCATCGCCCCATCACAATGCACACCGAGCACCTGCAGGCTTTCGCAACAGTTGGTTTTTCCCTGACGGCAGGAATGGCAGCTGCCGCAGTTCAGATACGGCTCCACCGAGCAGCGATCCCCTGGCTTCACGTTCGTCACACCTTCTCCCACCGCCAGCACCTCCACCCCCAGCTCATGCCCAAGAATGCGCGGGCACTCAATGAACGGCATCTTCCCCAGATACCCGCTGATGTCCGTGCCACAGATGCCGATCGCATGAATCGCCACCAACGCCTCTCCCACCGCAGGCGCAGCAGCTTCAGGCAGCTCGATGAACTCAAATCGTTCCGTGGCAGTGAGGCAGAGGGCTTTCATAACTTGTTAAACTTGTTGATTGGGAATGCCAAGAATGGGCTGTAAAGCAACAAACTCTGGATCAACATCTGCATCCCAGGGATAACAACCGTCTTTCCCCGACGGCCACACGACCTGGAAAACCGGGAACTCTTCGCCGTCGTTGAACCGTATGGCCGAGAGAACATAATCCTGGAACTCTTCTTCAGGGACCCTGACGAAAAAAGCGTCGCAGTCTGCAAAGAGTCTATCGGTGGGCTTAGACATGTCGAACGGCGCGCCTTCCCGGGCTTGGTGCGCCATGTCAGACAACACTCCGTGGGCTGTGGACGGAGGCAGGCCGAACACAAGCATCTCCGGGTGACCGTATGACTTGAACAAGCCAACGGTATAGGAATACGAACAAGTCTTGCCCTTCACGGACACCGTGGAGAAGCCATGCTGGGCAATCTGCTTCTCTTGTTCATCGAAGAACGTTTTTTTGAATTCCGGGCTCATTCGTTGTTCCCTTTCGTCTTTAGCCTAACAAGCAGACGAGAGTCATCTTGTCGAGCATGCCAGCTGTATCGATGAGAGTTTTGCCCCGCCGCTCACAGACGGTGAAGGACCATGGATATAAAGGCATCAGGCGGAATGTCTGAATGCCCCAGACACCCCAGCCTCGCGGCTGTAGAAACCGGATCGAATCGACGAATCAATGATGCGCAACTCCTGAGAGATAGAGTCATCATTCTCCTGCCCACACACAATTGTGTGAGCGAAAATCACCAGCCGAAGTGAACGTGGCATGATGGGGACAGCCACATGCCATCTGTAAATGGCCAACGCCTCTCCTTTTTCACTCGCAGGCGCAATGTAGGTGCGCAGTCTTAAACCGTCCTGGAAATCTTCATCCGACATTCCCTCCTCGGGACGGAAAACGGTGCGAACCATGTCGCTCGCGGTAATCGTCTCTGGACCTTCAAAGCCAAGTACATTGAGCCGAAGGGTTCCTGAATCCGGTCGGTCCTCATAAAATGTGGCACCGCCCTCATCTTCATACTCTTCCACCCAGTTGGCAGGCAGCGTAAACTCGAGAATACCACCTCGATACGTGATGCGTTTCATTTCCATAAGGAGCGTCGATCTTTGTTTGGTCTGACTACCGAATAGAATCAATTCTCTCGAGTGGGTCAATAGCATAGAGGCAGTGGCTTTGAGGACGTCCACCGGCAGGCTGACGATATGCCACAAGTCCTTAACTCCACTCTCCCAAGCCCGGCAGTTTCACCACATGCCGCAACATCGCATCTCCCGGCTCGCCCGTGGCACCCAACCAAAAGTGCGTCCACAAAGCCTCTCACGCCACTCCACCAAACCTTCGGTGCCGGTTCTCGTAAGAGCGGATGGCTTTGACGAGGTCCGGCTTGCCAAAGTCCGGCCAGAGCGTGTCGGTGATGTAAAACTCGGTGTAGCTGAGCTGCCAGAGCAAGAAGTTCGAGAGGCGCATCTCACCGCTGGTGCGGATGAGCAGATCAGGATCCGGATAGTAGCGCGTGTAGAGATGCTTCGAGAAGACCTCTGTGTCGATCATGCCCTTGTCGAGGTGGCCCTTTTCCACGCTGTCGATCAGGCTCTTCACACCATCGATGATCTCCTCGCGACCACCGTAACTCAGCGCGAGGATGAGCGTGAGGCCTGTGTTTTGGGAAGTCTGCTCGATGCTGCGATGAAGCTGCTGCTGGCAGGACTGCGGCAGATCATGCAGACGGCCGATGGCCTGCAGCCGCACGTTTTGCTCCATCATCTCCGGTGTCTTCGAGCGCAGGAACTGCTCCAGCAGCTTCATCAGCGCCTCCACCTCGCGCTTCGGGCGCTTCCAGTTCTCCGAAGAGAAAGCATAAAGGGTGAGGTACTCCACGCCGAGCTCGCCACAGGCTTCGGTGATGATGCGGACGCTGTCGGCTCCACGCCGATGCCCCTCCGTGCGCGGCAGGCTACGTTCCTTCGCCCAGCGGCCGTTGCCATCCATGATGATGGCAATATGGCGCGGGATGTTTTTCAGGTCGTCAGTCGCGGAGGCAGGCATGGAGGTCGGAAAATGTCTACGGAATCACATTCAAGCCCGTGAGTCCAAAAAGAGGAGCTGCAGCGAGGAGGTGACGATCATTGGAATAGATTTCGGTGAACTGGTTCTCCGCAGCACAGGCCAGATGCATGGCATCCGCAGCACGCAGATAGGTGGCCGTGGTAGCTTGACGGTAAGCCGCTTCGACACGCTGGATAACGGAATCTGTCAACGGCAGCCAGCAAAGACCGCCCGCCGCAGTATCTGCCTCCATCTGGGCCAGGAAGGCCTCTAATTGTGCCGGAGTCGCAGCACCCTCGCGAATTTTTCGATGACAGGCGGAGACAAATTCCGCTCGCCCATGCATGCAGCAATAAATCACATCCATCGTGCGGACGTGCAGGCCCACCTCAGTGCTGCCATGTTCGCTGCATTGCAGCTTCATGAGGTAGCTCACATCGTAGTAAGCGCGGATCATCGGTCATCACGCTCCCCGGAGATGATGGCGGTGGAATCCGTCCCGTCACGAAAGGCTCCCAGGCGGACGGCCAGCTCGTATTCCGGCAATAGTGGACGCCGGGTCCAGTAGGAACCGCTCCCCGCTGGAGTAGTCGGGGCAGGCACCTGCTCCACCTCAAGCGCAGCCTGGATCAGGTGGGTGGCCTCCTGTGCCACGGACCTGTGATGCGCAGCCGCCACCTGCCGCAGCCGGAGGTGCAGAGTCTCAGGGAAGGAGTCGATGATGAGGGCTGGCATGGTTTCGAACAAAAAATAACCGCCCGCCGCAGGCAAGCAAGGCAGGACATCGCCAACCGTGCTCAAATTCCCTTTTTTCAGATCTGGGCACGTCGGCAAGTCTTGCACATTGGACGCTGACCGTCAGAATCCTAACGATGAAGCCCGCCTCCCGAACATCGGTCCTCTCCGTCTTGGCAGTCCTGGCCACGGTATTCTTTGCCCCCGCAGGATTCGCCGCGGACCGTGATAAGGACTTCAAACCCCTCTTCAATGGCAAGGACCTGACCGGCTGGCAGATCGTCCACCCGGACAAGAGCCGCTGGAAAGTCACGCCTGACAAGCTGCTGGTGAACCCGTGGAGCAAGCGCCAGCCGAGCTCGGATCTCATCAGCGAGAAGAAGTTCAAGAACTTCACCCTGCGCTTTGACTATCTCATTAACGAAGGCGGAAACTCCGGGGTTTATCTGCGCGGCCGGCACGAGATCCAGCTTCTGGATGATGATGGACCGCAGGACCGCAGCATCATCTCCAACGGCGCCATCTACAATCAGGTGGCCCCTTCCGTCTTCGCCTCCAGACCCGGTGGCGCGTGGCAGACGATCGAAGCCACCATCATCGGCAACCAGATCACCGTGATCCTGAACGGCAAAAAGATCCACGATCGCGTGGTCTGCACCAAGCCCACCGGCCAGGCACTGGATAGCAACATCAATGCCCCCGGCCCCATCCTGCTGCAGGGCCGTCTCGGCGACGTCAAATTCCGCGACATTCTCATCAAAGAGCTTCCGGAGTGATCTTCATGCTCTGCGACCGAATGCAGATGGAATGAAACTTTCCCCTGCCCTGCTGTGTTCAAGGTCGTCTCCATGAACAAGCCGCTCTTCCTGCTCGCCCTCAGCCTGCCTGTCACCGCTGCCATTGCTCAGCAGACTCCTCCTGCGCCCGCTGAGCGTGCAGCACGGATGTTTGAGGCGCTGGACACGAACAAGGACGGCAAGCTCAGCAAAGAGGAGATGCCCGAGCGCTTCCGCGAGAACTTCTCCCGCGTTGATGCAAACAGCGATGGCAGCATCTCCAAGGAGGAGCATGTGGCGGTCCTCACGCGCAGTCAGCAGCGGCAGGATCAGGCCAAGAAAAAAGACGGCTCTCAACCACGCCCCGTGCCCGAAGGCATCGAGGCCCAGCGCGATCTCGCCTATGCGGACACGGACAATCCGCGCCAGAAGCTGGACCTGTATCTGCCCAAGGCACGCAAGGATAACAAACCACTGCCGGTCATCGTCTTTATCCACGGCGGTGGCTGGAAGGCTGGCGACAAAAGCGGTGGCCTGAACAATGTCGCCCGCTTTGTGCAGAGCGGCGAATATGCGGGCGTGAGCGTGGGCTATCGACTCACCGATGAAGCGAAGTGGCCTGCGCAGATCCATGACTGCAAAGCCGCCATCCGCTGGATCAAAGCGAACGCGAAAGAATACAATCTCGATGCCAGCAAGATCGGGGTCTGGGGCACTTCCGCCGGCGGACATCTCGTCTCTCATCTCGGCACCAGCGGTGATGTGAAGCAGCTGGAAGGCACGCTCGGCAAGCACCTGGATCAAAACAGCAGCGTGACCTGCGTGGTGAACTTTTTCGGCCCTGAAAACTTCCTCAGCATGGTGCGTCAGCCCAGCACCGTGGACCGCACGAAGGGCAAGGACTACCCTGAGGCGCTCCTGCTCGGAGGTGCCGTGCCCGACCGCGAAGCCGTGGCCAAGGAAGCCTCTCCTGTGACTCACGCGAGCAAGGGTGACGCTGCCTTCTTTACCGCTCATGGCACCAAGGATCCGCTGGTGCCCTATGCGCAGGGCGAGGAGATCCATGCCACCCTGCAAAAGGCCGGTGTGCCTTCCCTGCTCCAGGAAATGACCAATGGCGGCCATGGTTTCCGCAGCCCGATTCTGGATGAGCGTGTAAAGCAGTTCTTCGACCTGCATCTGCGCGGCATCCCGGCAGAGATCGTCACCTCGCCCATCATGGTCGAGGGCAAATGAGCGAATCTGTCCGCGAGCCACGTTTAAGGGCGCATGAGATTTCTCCTCTGCGCCTTTTTCGTCGCTGCCTCGTCCGCATATTCGGCGGAGCTTTTTGACATCGTCCTCACCAACGGGCGCATCGTGGATGGCACAGGCTCTCCTTGGTATGTCGCTGATGTCGGCATCCGTGCGGGTCGCATTGCGAAGATCGGCAGGCTCGCCGATGCCGAGGCTCCGAAGAAGATCGATGTCAAAGGTCTCATCGTCGCGCCGGGCTTCATCGACATGATGGGCCAGACAGTCACGCCGATGATCGACAAACCCGAGGTCGGTTTAAACCTCATCACCCAGGGCATCACCACCATCCTCGCCGGTGAAGGCAGCTCAGGCGCGCCGCTTTCAGATGCAGCCGCCAAGCAGATGGGCTGGAAGACGATGGCGGAGTATTTTCACATCGTCGAACTCAGCGGCCTGCCAGTGAATGTGGCGCAAACCGTGGGTCACACGCAGGTGCGCCGTCTTGCCATGGGCGAGGAAGGTCGCAAGCCCACCGAAGCCGAGCTCAACCAAATGAAAGCCATGGTACGTGAGGCCATGGAAGCCGGTGCCATCGGCGTTTCCACCTCATTGATCTATCCACCAGCCGTGTATGCAGATACGGATGAGATCGGCGCGCTCGCTGCTGTGGCCGGAGAGTTTGGCGGACGCTATTTTACTCATATGCGCAATGAAGGTGACCGACTTCTCGAGGCCATTGATGAAGCCATTGAGATCGGTCGCAAAGGCCGCACGCCCGTGCACATCTTCCATCTGAAAACCGCAGGCCGTGGCAACTGGTCGAAGATGGATGGCGCGGTGAAAAAGATCCGCGATGCACGCGCCCAAGGCACGGAAGTCACCGCGGACATCTACCCCTATATCAACAATGGGTTAGGCATCGAGGCGCTCGTGCATCCGCGCCACTTCGAAAAAGGCCGTGAAGCCTTTGTCAGCAAGCTCAACGATCCCGAACTGCGCAAAACCATCCGTGACGAAATGGAATCTGATCAAGGCGAGTGGGAAAACTGGTACAAACACATCGGCCGTGACTGGAACAAGCTCATCATTGGCAAGAGCAACAGCCTGCGGCACAAGGTGGAACCAGGCTCCAGTCTCGCCGGTGCGGCGAAGACGCTGAACCTCGATCCCTGGGAGCTTTTCTACCATCTCGTCGGCACCGGTGCCTTTGTGATGCCCGAGACGATGAGCGAGGACAATAAGCGCCGCCTTATCGGTGAGGATTTCATTTCCTTCTGCACGGATGTCGGTCCTGCTGGTGGCAGTGGCATCGCCTCTCATCCCCGTGCCTATGGTTCCTTCCCTCGCCTGCTCTCCCGCTACATTCGTCAGGACAAGGCAGCCACGCTGGAGCGCTTCATTGCGCAAGCCTCCGCGCTCGGAGCCAACGAAGTCATGGCCCGGGATCGTGGCCGCATCGCCGAAGGTCTCGCTGCGGATGTGATCATCTTTGATGAGGCCAAGGTCACGGATCATGCAGACTTCGCGAATCCCGCCAAGCTCTCCGAAGGCATGAAGCACGTTATCGTGAACGGCCAGCTGGTGCTTGAAGATGGCAAGCAAACCAAGGCACGTCCGGGCCGTGTGCTGCGCGGTCCAGGTTGGCGCAAGGATCTGGCGTCCTCGTCCATCATCACAGGTGACACTGTGCCTGAACTCACGGCCCTGGACCGGCTCATGGCAGGCTTCATGGCCAAGCATAGCATCCCCGGAGCCTCCCTGTCCGTCACCGATGGCGATCGACTTGTCTATGCACGCGGATTTGGTTATGCCGATGTCGCCACGCGTGAAAAAGTGCAGCCCGAAAGCCTATTCCGCATCGCCTCCATCTCCAAGCCGCTCACCGCCGTGGCCATCATGAAACTGGTGGAGGAAGGCAAGCTCTCGCTCGATGACAAAATCTTTGATGTGCTCGATCACTACGATCCGCCGAAGCCGGATGCGAAGATGGATCCAAGGCTCAAGCAGATCACCATCCGTCAGTGCCTCCAGCACACCGGCGGCTGGGACCGCGACAAATCCTTTGATGCCATGTTCCGCTACCTGGACTTCGCCAAGGCTCTGGACCTGCCGCCGCCTGCCGACCAGAAGGCCATCATCCGCAACATGATGGCGCAGCCGCTCGACTTTGATCCCGGCAGCCGCCAGCTTTACTCAAACTACGGCTTCTGCCTGCTAGGCCGCGCCATCGAAAAGCGCACTGGCCTCGCCTATGATGCGTTTGTGCGCCAGAGCGTGCTCGAGCCCCTCGGCGCGCGCACCCTTGTGCAGGGTCACACCTTGCTGGAACAGCGTCAGCCTAACGAAGTGCATTACTACACACCGCTTCGCGGCCAGTCTGTCTTCGCCAACTCCCTCGGCACCATCGTCCCATCCACCTATGGCTGCTGGAACCTCGAAGCCATGGACTCTCACGGTGCCTGGATCGCCTCCTGCGTCGACCTTGCAAGGTTCGCCACCCGCTTCGAGTCCCTGCTCAAACCAGCCACCGTGGAGATCATGAAAGCCAAGCCTCCAGGCGGCGGCGCGCTGGATGACAAAGGCAAGCCCAAAGAGGTCGTGTACGTGTGCGGTCTCGCACGTCGCGAAACTCCCGCAGGCACCTCTTTCTCCCATGGCGGTTCACTTCCCGGCACCTCAACCCTGATGATGAAGCGTCCAGACGGCCGCACCTGGACCGTCCTCTTCAACACCCGCTCCAGCCCCCAGTCCGATGCCCTCGCCCGCACCCTTCAGCTCGACCTTGATAAGGTGCTCGACAGCATCCGCACCTGGCCAAAGCATGATTTGTTCGGCAAATTTCCGCAGCATGTGCCCTCGAAGTCGCGATAGCGTCCCGGAGTGCGGTGGCAAGCGCTAAGGCGCGACACCGCTAGGTGCGCAGAGAATACTTTCGAAGTGCCTGATGATGTGTGCGCTCGTTAGCGGTGTCGACGATGCACGGTGGCCCGTGCATCTCTGCCACCGCACCCCGGGACGCTCCGCGACTTCAGCGCTTCATAAACTCCAAAATCGCCACACGTGCCGGATCCCCTTTGTCTGCGATCTTGTTTCCCACGCTGCTGTGATCACGATCCGAGATAACCTTGCTGGTCACGCTCTTGTTCTTGGCGCCTTTAAGCACCGCCACCAGAAACGCATTCTCCTCCGCACGTGCCGGCATGTCTTTATCCGCCCAGATCACCAGCATGGGGGCGATGCCCTTCGCTTCAGCCCAGCGCACAGGAGCAGCCTCATCCGCGATGACGCTGAATTTACCGAGACCACGCTCTTCACGAATGGTGTAGTGAGTCATCGTCTGCGCGCTCACCGGAATCAGGCCCGCGAGGCTGCTGTGTTTCACATCAAACTTGGCCAGGCGGCTCTCATCCATGCCGAGCATGAGAGTCAAATAAGCACCGGCTGAGTGACCGCCGACAAACACACGCGTGGCATCTCCACCATGCTGCGAGATGTTCTTCAAGGTCCACGCCACGGCAGCGGACGCATCGTCGATATACGCCGGATACTTCGCCTTCGGGCTGAGGCGATAGTTCGGCACCACGACAGCAATGCCTTCCTCAGCGAGGCTGGCTCCAAGGCGCTTCATCACCTCGCCATCCTTGCTGCCGTTCGTCAGACCACCGCCATGAAACCACACCAGCGTGGTGAAGCCTTCTTTCTTCGCGGGCAGATACAGGTCCAGCTTGCAACGTTCCTTCTCATAGACGCTCAGTTCATCGCCTGACTTGTAAGCAATGTTGGTTGGCGCACGATCATCTGCCGCATGAGCAAGGCAGGTCAGGACGAAGAGGATGGAGGCAACGAGACGCGTCATGCTTCAGTCTTGCTTCACAAGGCGCACATAGTCGAGTCCGACATAGCGCTTTTGCACCGCGCTGGGATTCGTGCCGGTCAGGCGGATGGTGAGCTTGTGATCCCCCGCTGCCAGATCTCCCAGCTTGTTCTCTAACACGCCCGTCGTGCCGACCTTGCCAAACTGATACAGGTCGATCGGCGCTCCGAGGTCCTTCCCATCCAGAGTCAACTGCACGATGGCAAAGTCAGGTGCCTTGGTGAAGACGGCCTCAAGCGTGTAGGAACCCGCCGCAGGTGCGGCGACCTCAATCTCAAGACTGTCCCCTTCCTTGGCCCCCGTCCAGAAAAGCTGCGCGCCGCCGCTCCAGCGGCTGCCGGTGAAGTTCTTCATGTTCTGCACCTTGGCCGTGCCTGCGCTGGCCTTGGCATTCGCCGCTAGTGCCTCGCCTTCGAGAGCACCGGGCACATTCCCAGAACTCGCATCGATCGGTGCTGCTTTGCCATCCGCTGCGGGAGCTTCATCCGTGATCTTCACGGGCTGTGGCTGTGCGGCCTGCCACTCGGCCTCGCTCACCTTCTTCACCTGATGCAGCAGCACATGTGCGCCTTTCATTCCGCCGGTGAGAATGTCCGGCAGCTTGTCACCATTCACATCTTTGACGATGATCTGCCGGCCGATGCCCGCTTCACCATCGGCCTTCATCGGCACCCAGTCGACACCCTCCTTGCCACGCACAAGTTTGAACCAATAGACCACGGCACCATCGTCCCAGCCCTGAGACTTCTTGTGATGCGACCAATAGGTCTTTCCGGTGACGATGTCCTTCAAGCCATCGCTATCCATGTCGGCAAGCTGCACACTGTGAAGTTCGCTGAAGTGGATTCCATAATTGTTCAGCCCCGGACGATCTCCCATGATGAGATGCTCTTTAAAACCTTCCGGCGTCTGCTCATGCCATGCGAGCCCATACTCATGCGCGGCGAGGCTGGTGATCACATCATTGTCACCATCACCATCCACATCATAAGCATACATCTCCGCACCCCCGGCCTGCGCAAAATTGACCTTATGCAGATCCCAGTAGCCCTGCGTGAGGTCTTCCGGTTGTTCGAGCCAGCCATCCTTCATCAGGATGTCCAGACGACCATCCTTGTTGATGTCTCCCACGCCAAGTCCATGACCAAATTTGGTTGGGGCAATCTTCTCCGAGAGCGGATAAAAATTCCACGGCTCGAGACCATTCGCCGGATTCACCTCCACGTAAACAAACTGTCCGTCACGGGTGCAGACCAGCTCCGGCGGATCATCGCCCACAAGGTTCACAAAGTGCGGTGACTCATTGGAAACCCAGTCATAGACCTGATGCTTCGGCCAGGGCTTGTCCATGCCCTCCGGACCCGGATTCTCATAAACATAGGCCGGTGTGCCGGGGAAACCGGCCGTCAGCACATCCACGCGGCCGTCTTTGTTAAAGTCATAGGGCCAGGAGAAGAAGTTGTTCGCATAGGCCTCGCGATTCTGCGGCGGGGTCTGATAGATGATGTTCTCCTTTTTGAAATCCGGCCCAGCAAACCAGAACGGGCCGTGGATCACGTCCATGTACCCATCGCCATTGATGTCCGCCGCATTGATCCCCTCCGAGTAGTAGCGGTCCATGAGCTGGACTCGCTCAAAAGTGTGCAATTGAGGCTCAGCCGCGTGTGCGAACCCTGTGACGACCAGAAACCCGAGGAGGATGGAACCCGTGTTCATGCGGCGAGACTACGTGGCCGGGTGGCCCGGACGAAGCCAAAAATGCTTTTCAGGCCTCAAATGGCCTCCCGGAACCTCTCTGGCAGCTTGCAAACCGCCTGCGCAGAGGCAGCATCGCGGTCCAATGCCGACCCCCATCCTCCAGACTGACACCGGACCCCTCATGCACAAAGCCGTGGAGGAGGCCACGCGTCTGCTGAAAGCCGGGGAAGTCGTGGCCCTGCCCACGGAGACCGTCTACGGACTGGCGGCCGATGCCCTGAACCCGGAAGCCGTGGCCAAGGTCTTCGAAGCCAAAGAGCGCCCCAGTTTTGACCCCCTCATCGTCCACCTGCCGAACAAGAAGGCCCTGGACCAGGTGGCGGAGGTGCCTGCCGACATCCAGCCCGTCGTGCAGAAGATCATTGAGCAAATGTGGCCCGGCCCGCTGACCATCGTCCTGCCGAAGAAACCCTGCGTGCCCGACATCGTCACCGCAGGCCTGCCCAGCGTGGCCGTGCGAGTGAGCAAAAACGCCGTCTTTCGCCGTGTGGCCGAGGCTCTGGGCCGCCCCATCGCCGCTCCCAGCGCCAACCGCTTCGGCTCCATCAGTCCGACCTCCGCAGGCGCTGTCGCTGCGGAGCTGGATGACCGCATCCCTCTCATCGTGGATGGTGGTGCCTGCCTCTGCGGCATTGAGTCCACCATCATCAAGATCGAACCCGGCTCGCCAAAGCCCATCATCACCATCCTGCGCCCCGGCCCCATCACGCCGGACGACCTGAAGGTCTATGGCAAGGTGAAGCATGCCAGCCGCACCGTGGTGGATGAAGCCACCGAGGCCCCCGGCCAGCTCGCCAGCCACTATGCCCCACGCACCCCGCTGCGCCTGCTGAGCAAGCCCGAGGACTTCATCCCCGAGCCCGGCAAGCGCTATGCCCTCATGAGCTACCGTGGCGATGTCGAAGACGGCTACACCGGCCTCACCGAGTGGGTGCACGTGCAGATCCTCAGCCCCGGCAAAGGCAAGCTCCCCGAGGCAGCCGTGCGCTTCTTCTATGTCCTGCGTGAGCTCGACGGCCTGGGTGTGGACGAGATCATCGCCGAACCCATGTTTGAGCACGGCATGGGCATCGCCATGATGGACAAGCTCCGGAGAGCTGCGGTGAAGCATTGAGACTAGACCTCATGAGCTCCCCCAAGAAAGAAAACAACTCCCAGGCCAAAAGCACCAGCATCGTCTCCATCGCGATCCTGTGCAGCCGTGTCCTGGGACTGGTGCGGGACCAGTTGCTGAATGGCCTCTTCGGCACCCACTTCACGGGCATCTTCACGGCGGCATTTCGCACGCCGAACATGCTGCGCGATCTCTTTGCGGAAGGCGCTCTCTCCACAGCCTTCGTCACCACCTTCACCAAGAAGATCAAGACCGAGGGCGATGACGCCGCCTGGCAGCTCGGACGCAAGATGCTGGCGCTCTCCATCTGCTTCATGAGCATGGTGGCGATGGCTGGTGTGGCCGTGGCCCCCTGGCTGGTGCGCTTCCTGAATCCCGGTTGGGACAGCGAGGCCAGCATCCAGCTCTGCACGCAGCTCGTCCGCATCATGTATCCCTTCATCACACTGGTCTCCGTGACCGCGCTGGTCATGGGCATGCTGAACTCGAAGAGGGTCTTCTTCATCCCGGCGGTCGCTTCGGCTTTTTTCAATCTCGGGTGCATCGTCGGGGGCATCGCCATGGCCTGGGTCTTGGATCCTGGTTTTCGCGAAGGGCACATCACGGAGAAGGGTCTCATCGGCTTTGCCATCGGCACCCTGATCGGCGGTGTGATGCAGCTCGCCATCCAGCTTCCTTCCTTGAAAAAAGTCGGCTTCAAATTTGGCCTCGACTTCGACTGGAAAGACTCCGGCGTGCGCGAGGTGCTGCACCTCATGTGGCCCTCTCTCCTCGCCGCAGGCGGCACGCAGATCGGCGTGTTTCTGAACTCCATCTTTGCCTCGATGACACCAGGCAAGGAAGCCGCCGGCGCCTGGCTGGCGAACGCCCAGCGTTTGCAGCAATTGCCGTTAGGCCTCTTCGGCGTCGCCGTGGCCACCGTAACCTTGCCCATGCTCTCACGTCTCGCCTTGGAGGGCATCACCCCAGCCTTCCGCGGCGCCTTGGCCAAAGGTCTGCGCCTTGTGCTGTTCCTCACCCTGCCCTGCGCCGTGGGGCTCTCCCTGCTGGCGCATGAGATCGTCTCCATCCTCTTTGAGCACGGCAAGTTCACCGCCGCCGATGTGACCGCGACCGCCGCACCACTCCAGGCCTATGCCTTCGGTCTCGTCTTTTACTCCGCCATCAAGGTGCTGCAGCCCGCCTTCTACACCATCGGCAAACGTTTCATCCCCATGCTCGTCAGTCTCGGCATCATCGCCCTGACGGCCACCATGAACTCCATCACGGTCTTCATCCTGCATTGGGACCATACCGCGCTCGCCTGGGGCACCGCCATCGGCCTCGCCGTGAACTTCGCCACGCTCTACCTCTGCATGCGCAAGTTCGCCAGCGGCCTGGAAACCACCTCGCTGGTGCAGAGCCTCATCCGCCTGCTCATCGGCATCGCCGCCATGGGTGCTGTCTGCTGGGCCGCGAAGCTCACCATCCTCGTGGGATGGGCCAAGATGAGCTTCCTCATGCAGGCAGCCTCTCTGAGCGGCACCGTGGGTGTCGCAGCCATCGTCTACTTCTTCATCACTCAAAAGCTGCGTGTCGAGGAAGCGGGCGAGTTCATCGGCATCATCTCGAAGCGCTTCAAACGCTGATTTCCGCCTAACCAATAACCCACCATGCCACGCCAGCGCATCTGGATCACCGCCACAGTCCTCCTCGCGGCCATCTGGGGAGCCGTGGCCCTGGTCATGCACCAGACAGATGACCACGTCTCCTGGCCCGGCAAGGTGCAGACACTCGTGGAGGAAGCTCCCTGGCTCGCGGGTGAAAAGTGGAGCGATGAAAAACGCCGTGGCTATCTGGCGAAGGTCATCACGAACTACCAGCGCCTCGATGCCAGCCAGCGCAAAACCCTGCGTGAGGATGCCCACGACTCTCTGGACAAGTTCTTCGCCTCTCTCACCGAGGCCGAACAAAAAGAATATGTCGACCGCACCATCGAGCCGCTGTTTGAAGTGATCGACAAAGGCCTGAAGGTCAT
This sequence comes from Prosthecobacter gellanilyticus, assembly GCF_007992435.1. Lineage (GTDB taxonomy): Bacteria > Verrucomicrobiota > Verrucomicrobiia > Verrucomicrobiales > Verrucomicrobiaceae > Prosthecobacter > Prosthecobacter gellanilyticus. The sequence goes on from NZ_BKAG01000018.1 coordinate 37,188, forward strand.
GCCGCTGGAAGAACGCAAGCGCATCGTCACCCGCATGCGTGGCGATGTGAAAGGCATGCGTGGCAACAATGCCGAGGGCGACCGCCTGGCCGAGCAGGACCGCAAGTTCATGGAAGACATCATGGCCGAAGATCCCATGCTCTTTCTGCGTGAGGCCAGCGTGAAGCAGAAACTGGAGCTGGCCCCCGTCCTGGAAGACATGCAAGGCCGGGTGCAGGGTCTGCGCCGATAGTCTTTTGCCGGCTGTTCTCGAGGGCCACGACAGACTTTCGCCTGAATACAAAGGGCGTTTTGACCGTATATTTCACAGGTCCTTTCCCTCGAAAAAGGAGCCCCAAACGCCACCGCCGCTCTTTTTTGTATAAGGAATAGTTTTCAACAATGGCGCAACGTTTTCGTCATAACCGCCTGCGTATTTAATCGCATAAGAAACTACCCCCACCCCCATGAAAAACCTCCCCCGCATCACCCTTGCCTTCGCATCGGCCAGTTTGCTCGGCCTCACGCTGCTGAAGGCGGACATCAAGGCCCCAGCGGTCAAGATCAGTTCTGATGAGTTCCACAACCGCCTGCTCAGGGACGAAACCGCCCTGCCCGCCGGTGGACAGCTCCAGATGAGCTACGCCAATGTCGTGGACAAGATCCTCCCCAGCGTGGTCACCGTCTTCTCCTATGGTGAGAAAGCCGGAAAAAGCCAGGGCGGCATGCCCGACCTCGACCGCCTGCCTCCTGGCTTCCGTGAGCAGTTTGAGGAATGGTTCCGCCAGCAGCAGGAAGAACAGGGCCAGGACGAAGAACAGCCCCGTCAGGCCCCGCGCCGCCGCGGCCAGGGCCAGCAGCCGCAGCAGCGCCAGGCCCCTCAGGAAAAGAATCTCCAGCCAAATGGCGTGGGTTCCGGCGTCATCATCTCTCCAGACGGCTACATCCTGACCAACAACCACGTCGTCGGTGATGCGGACAAGATCGAGACCATCGTCACGATCAATGGCAGCACCCGCCGCTATGAGGCCAAGGTCATCGGCGCTGATCCGCAGACAGACGTGGCCCTGATCAAGATCGAAGGCACCGGCCTTCCCGCCGCCGTCATTGCGGATAGTTCGAAGCTCCGCGTCGGAGACGTGGTGCTCGCCCTCGGCGCCCCCATGGAGCTCAGCCGCTCGGTGACCCAGGGCATCGTCAGCGCCCTCGGCCGCAGTGGCATGGGCATCATCGGCCGTCGTGACATGCAGGGTTATGAGGACTTCATCCAGACGGATGCCGCCATCAACCCCGGCAACTCCGGTGGCCCGCTCGTCGATGCCCTCGGCCGTGTCATCGGCATCAACACCGCCATCTACTCACGCTCGGGCATGAATGCCGGCATCGGCTTCTCCATCCCCATCAATCTCGCCCTCCGCATCGCTGAGGACCTGACAGATGACGGCGCAGTCTCCCGCGGCTACCTGGGCATCCTGCCTGCGGATATCGACGCGGAGACGGCCAAGCTTTGGAACCTCACCGATGAAAGCGGAGCCATCATCAAGACCGTGAAGAAAAACTCACCCGCCGCCAAGGCAGGTCTTCAGGTCGGTGACGTCATCCTCTCCGTTTCCGGTCAGCGCATCGAAAGCGCCTCCAAGCTGCCCGTCATCGTCAGCAACTACAAGCCCGGCGCCGAGATCAATCTCGACATTATCCGCGAAGGCAAGCCAATGACCAAGACGGCCAAGCTCGCCACGCTGACCCCCGAGATCCTCGCCGGCGGCGAACCTAACCAGGAAGATGACAGCGCAAAAACGGCTCCGGCCAGCGCCAGCGTGGGAGACATCCTTCCCGGCGTGACCATCCAGAACCTCACCCCCGGCACCCGCGAGCGCTATGAAGTGCCCGCCGAGATCACGGGCGTGGTCGTCACTCAGATCGATCCTGAAAGCCGCGCCGCCGCCATGGGAGTCGAGGAAGGCGACGTCATCACCGAAGTCGGCCGCAATCCCGTCCGCGCCGTCGGCGAAGCCCGCCAAATGGCCAAGGACGGCTCTGCCACCACCCTGCTCAAAGTCTGGCGCAAAGGCGACACCATGCTCTTCATGGTGGGTAACAAATAATTCAACAACGAACCCTTAACCCTTCACCGGCCATCCCTTCTAAAGAGGGATGGCCTTTTTCATGGGTGAGCGTCACGCACGCCGGACCAGAATGCAGGGCTCGGAAACATCCCTGTTCCCAGCCCCACTCCATCAAATCATCACTCCACCGTCACGCTCTTCGCCAGATTGCGCGGCTTGTCCACATCACAGCCACGAGCCACCGCAGTGTAATACGAGAACAACTGCAGCGGAATCACCGTGAGCAGCGGGCTCAAGTAGGACGGGCAGTCCGGCACATAAATCACATCCTTGGTTAGGCGCTCCAGCTCCGTGCGACCTTCCGTGGTCACCGCGATCACCGGCCCCTTGCGTGCCAGCACCTCCTCGATGTTGCTCACGTTCTTGTCGAAGACCGCATCATCCGGCGCGATGAACACGCTCGGCATGTCCGGCTTCACCAGCGCGATGATGCCGTGCTTCAGCTCCGCGCTCGGGTGTCCGCTCGCATAGATGTAGCTGATCTCCTTCATCTTCAGCGCGCCTTCCATGGCCACCGGATAGTTCGCCTGGCGGCCCATGAAGAGCATCCCTTCGGCATTCGCATGCTTCTCGGCGATCGCCTTGATCTTGTCTGCCTGCTTCAGGATGGAGGTGATCTTGTCCGGGATCGCCTCCAGCTCATCGATCATCTCCAGACCGTCCGCGCTGCTCAGGTGATGAATGCGGCCAAACAACATCCCCAGCAGTGTCACCATCGTCACCGTCGAGGTAAAAGTCTTTGTCGCGGCCACGCCGATCTCCGGCCCCGCATGGATGTAGCAGCCACCGTCACTCTCACGCGCGATCGTGCTGCCAACGCTGTTCACGATGCCCAGACAGCGGATACCCTTGCGCCGCGCCTCGCGCAGCGCCGCCAGCGTGTCGATCGTCTCGCCGCTCTGGCTCAGCACAAACTGCAGCGTGTTCTTGTCCGCCGGCACATTGCGGTAGCGGAACTCCGAGGCGATCTCCACCTCCGTCGGGATGCGCGCCAGCGTCTCGATCACATACTCACCCACCATCGCCGCATGGAAAGCGGTGCCACAGCCGCTCAGGATGATGCGGTCAATGCCACGCAGCTCCTGCGGCGTCATGTTCAGACCACCCAGGATCGCCGTCCCCTCATCGCGGGAAAGACGGCCGCGCATCGCATTTCGCAGAGACTGCGGCTGCTCATAAATCTCCTTTAGCATGTAGTGCGGGAAGTCACCCTTCTCCGCATCGTCCGCAGAGAACTCCACGCGGCTCACCTTCACCTGCGCCGCACCACCGGCCATGCTGGCCACATCAAAGCGGTCATTCGAAAGGCTGACGATGTCATGGTCATTCAGATAAACCACGTCCCGCGTGTGCGCCACGATGGCAGACACATCTGAGGCCAGATAATGCTCACCCTCGCCCAGGCCCACCACCAGCGGGCTGCCCAGACGAGCCCCCACGATCACTCCCGGCACATCCCCATGCAGCACCGCGATGCCGTACGTGCCCTTCACCTTCCCCAGTGCAGCCTGCACCGCAGAGCGCAGACGTGTCGGGCCATCCGTCTCATCACTCGCGTCAAAATATGTGCCCACCAGATGCGCCAGCACTTCCGTGTCCGTCTGGGATTCAAAAGAGTGACCCTTGGCCGTCAGCTGGTCGCGCAGCGTCTGGTAGTTCTCGATCACCCCATTGTGCACCAGCACCAGCTTCCCGCTCTGATCACGATGCGGATGCGCATTCTCATCCGTCGGCGCACCATGCGTGGCCCAGCGTGTGTGCGCGATGCCCGTGGCACCCTGATGACTCACCTCGGCCACTGCCGCGCGCAGGTTGTCGATCCGACCCGCCCGCTTGATGATGTTCACCGTCGCGCTGCCATTCAGCAGGGCAATGCCCGCCGAGTCATAGCCACGATATTCCAGCCGGCTCAGCCCATCCAGAAGGATCGGGCTGGCCTGCCGCTTGCCAATGTAACCAACAATGCCGCACATAAATGATTTTGTGACCGCTTCAGGGAAGGAAGCGGGCCGGACTCTAAACCCCAGAATCCGCCCAAGACAAAGCAAAAGGCAGACCGCCCGGGTATTTCGATTCGCAAAAAAGCCCCCTCTCCCACTCCTCACCGTCTCGCCCGGCCCGCACCCGAGGAATCGGCTTGCCATCCCCAGCCACTTCGCCTAAAAAATCAAATTCGAGGTGCATCGGCGACGTTGCACGCACGGAGTTTCCGGATCGACTCCGCCTCACGAAAACCACAGATTCGGGCTGTAGCGCAGTCTGGTAGCGCGCTTCGTTCGGGACGAAGAGGTCGTGGGTTCGAATCCCGCCAGCCCGACCACCCCAAGGGTTGTCTGAATCGAAAAGTTACAAGGGCCATCCTTCCCCTCGGCCAAACCGCCCGCCGCCCACGCTCAACGAGTGTCCTCGCGTCTGTGTCCAAACGTGCTTCCAGCCGACCGCTCGCTGCCCGAAGCCCCATTCCACCGTGCGACGCATCTTGCGACTACAGGACCACCCCACAGACCTCTCGAAACCAGCCAACCTGGATTGAGTTGGATCAACCTGGGTTGCCAACGTGGCCACATCTCTCCGAAAGCCGAGCCCGTCTCGGTAACGGGCATCCTTTCCCTCTCAGGACCAAATCGGACCTGGGTCTACTTGGATCCTCAGCCCGCGCCGAGCCTAAATCCCCTCTCCTGTGAAAATCGGCGTAGATTCACCTTGGCCGGAAATGGCGTCAGGGAGTTGCATGACTCGGAGGCAATGTTCAAATCTCTGAACAGTGATTCTACCAGCCGGTCCCCATCCTCTTTCGATCAGCTGCCGAAGGTGAGGCTCACTTTGGTAGCAGAACTCCCTCCCCCGAGTTTCCACCTTCATTTGAGATCCGATTGTGGTGTAGGTTGTCAATTTTTGCACACTGCCCCCATTTCCAGAATCAACTGGTAGGGCTCGTTTGGCTGACGCTTACATTTTCAACAATGCCAACCATGTACAACTGCCAAGTCCAAACGGACCGCAGCCACCGTCAACGCAATCAGCGCACTAACCGCAGCACGCATCTCCTCCGTCGGTGTTAGGTTCTCCCCTTCATGATCCTTCTCCATCTTTTGACACCACAGATTGGTGATGACATCGACGGACTCAAGATCACATACCGAAACGTATTTGACCCAATCCGGTGCAACTGAAAGAATCCCTCCATCTTCAGTATCAACGACAACCTTTAAATGTGGCCGCAAAAAAGTGGAATTACGGCCAGTCACTTCACCAAAGCACTCCGATAGCCGATCAAGATCTGTCGGAATCAGATGCAGTGAGAAGTCAGCTCTCAATAGATCGTCGTCGCGATCTAGCAGCCAATCGTACCAGTTCCCAGCAATGGCCTCTTGAACCGCATGCTCCGGCCCCGCTATAAACTCGAGTGACAGTCCCATATACAAAAAGTCTTTCTATCTAGGCCCGCCAGCCATCACCCTCTGACAACACAAGCGCATGTAGTGATACTCTGCCAGGAGATACCCGTCATACACCATGCCATCCAGCAACTGGCTCACGTTGGGGAAGTCGATCTCGGCTGCTTGGGCCAGCTTCGCGATCAAGGATGAAACCTCCTCACGGCGCTGGATTATCGAACTCGGTGAATAGGGCAGGTCTCCCGAAAAGTTGCCAAGCACCACATTTGCAAGCACCCCTGGAAACACCTTCCCCTTGCCGGATTTCCCTATTCGTCTCAATTCGCGAGTGGATTCCTTCATCCGCTGGTCTGGCCCAAAGACCTTTGCATGCAGATGCCACACCAACCACACGTCCATCCCGCCAGCCAAGTCCTGATACTGAGCCTGGTTGCCGCGAAGCCAGTCCGCATAGGGCGCGTCCGGGTCTTCATTTAGAAACCATTTCAGCATTCCCAGCAGCAGATATTCCATACTTGAGGTTCCACCAAATCCAAACACAAGTCGCTCGGCAACAATCAGAGCATCATGATGCTCATCCAGAATCATGAGCGCAAAGAGCTTGTTGCGAAGGTCAAACTTGCGATCGGAATCTGTTGCTGCGAGCGCCTGGAAATCGGGCTTAACGAAGTGCTCCTGTGGTGGGGTCATAATGTAATGCCTCTGTATCTTTCGGTAATTTGCCGCTCCTAATCTCCCTTGCCACTGTTTTTCGCCCATTTGCCGTATCGGGCTTGAAGTCGGCGTAATTATTGGCCGGACCCCAGGTTGAACCCGGATAAACCGTCTGGTCGGATGGGTGAATGCCACCGACGATTTCAACATCTGCCCCCCTTTGACCACGGGGCGTGTGCCTAAATACTGTTTGTGGATAACGGATATCAAGAGCGGTCGGCAGCGCCGTACCCGTTCCACCATTGCGGCTATCATAATGCACTTTGTTGCCAAATTGCATTTGCGCATATGTGTTATGTGTCAGCGTGTGGGTCTCACCGACAAAGTAACAGTGCTCCGACTCCACCTCGACGTTGTAAACCTGATGGATTCCGGGATTGGCGGTGACGGCGGCAACGCTCACGGTGCCTTTGTCCGTGCGGAGCATTTCACCAGTGCGCAGTTCGGACACAGGAACCCAGTCGTTGCGCTCGGCGGAGAACATTCGATGCGGGGCGGTGACTCCAAGAGTTTCACCGGAGGACAGCGTCAAACTGCGCACGATGTTGTTCTGGTGCGTCACGGTGCCTGTGATGACGCGGCCTTTGCCTCCATGCAGCGTAGGGCAGGGCAGAATTTCGACCACATCGGCCCAGCCTTCGGCTTTCAGTTCATCGAACTTGATCCAGACCTGCCTGCCTTCTTTTCGACTGTTCTCCTGAAGCCACTGCATCGGACGCAGCAATGTCACATTCCAGATGTCGTTCTCTCCGCTTTCCGCGTCACGGAACTGCACGCGGAACTCGCGCCAACTGGCAGGATCGACCTGGGTTGAGGTTTGACCGCTGCTGATCGAGTCTGGCGTGCAAGCACGCATGCCGACATGAACAGTTTCAATAGCCTGTTCACCATCTGTGGTCAGCACCCTGGTTCCAGGAAGGAAGCAGGTCTTCGAATACGCCCCCGCTATGCCACCCGTGGCAGCGCCAATGCCGAAGGCTGTCCCAGCTCCATTGCTCCAGTGTTCACCGTTCACCACGTTGGAGACGATTTGCTCGCCAGCGGCCACCGTTCCACCCGTCGCTGCACCCGCGACTGCCTTGGTGACAACTCCAGCAGCACAGCCAACTAATCGTCCCGCTGCATCTCCTGCTACACCTCCCAGAGCACCACCTACTGCTGCTCCCTTCCATCCTTCGTGCCACTCATTGCCGTTGGCGATATTTGAGTTGGCATTCCCTGCCACACCTGCGGCAGCGCCGATGGCTGCGACGGCTGCCACCTTTGCACTCGCCGTAATTGCAGCTCTTGCAACAAATGCGGACGCGCCACCTGTAACAAGACCAATAGCCGCAGCCCCAGCAACGCGAGCATAGTTTACGTTCTTGAGGCTATTGCCTTCGATAACTGTCTGAACAAACAGATCAACGCCTGCGCCAATGATTGCCCCCCAGAACAACCCTTCAGGATCGAACTTCGTCCAAGGGTTTTGTTGGACATAGGCATAGAGGTTTGGGCCGTCCACAAAGCCCGCCGGGTCACGGCTTAGCCACACTCCCGTCTCGATGTCACGATACCGGAACCCTTCATTGAGCAGTCCCGTTGGATCCTCGTCCTTCGTGTTGGCGCGCTGCTTGTCCGCGTTCGCGCCGGTCTCCTTCGTGCGTTTACCGAAGGCTTCGTAGCTTGTGGTCCAGGTCAGCGCTCCGCTGCTGTCACTCTGTGCCACGATGTCTCCGCGACCGTTGCTCAGGTTGTAGCGCTGGGTCACCGGGTTCTGCCCGTTCGGGGCTGTTGGCAGGCCTGTGCTCGCATTCAGCGGATTGCGCACGGTGTAGAGAAGCCCGCCCACGCCCCCGCCCATGTCCGGTCCCCGGATATACTGCACCGCCGGATGGCGGCCTGTGGCGATGTTGCCCGTAGAGTCGTGGGTCACGAACTCCGCCACGCTCAGCCCGCCACTGAAGATCACAGCGGTAAACTTGCTTGGCTGCCCACCCGCATCATCCTGGCCGATCGCCACACGACGACTCCGATAGTCATAGGTGTACGTGTAGGCTTTCATATCCGGCATCTGCACCCCCACCAGCTTGTCCAGCGCATCCCAACGGTAGAGTGTCTCCTGCGCGGCTCCACTGCCCACCACTCGGCTGCTCTGCTTCCGGTTGCCAAAAGGATCATAGGTGTAGGTGATCACCTCCGACGGAGCTCCGCCTGTGAACGTCTTGTCTGTCCTAACCAATTGGTTGGCCGCGTTGAACTGGCACACCGTGTTCCCAGCCTCAGATCCTCCGACGATAAGCTTACCGGTGCGATTGTTGGACGCATCGTAGCTATAGGTCGTGCTCACGCTGGCTTCACCGCTTTCCGCGATCGTCTCCACATTCAGACGGCCCGCCAGGTCATAGCTCATTGTCGTCGCACGAGATCTTGCCGCGCTGCCGCCTGCTGAGGCTGCCCAGCTTTCCTGCTGATGCGTCACCCGGCCCAACTCGTCATGCTCCCAACTGAAGGCTGCCAAGGTCGTGCTGCCAGAGCTGAGCGCGCGCGTCTTCAACCTCCCGATAAGGTCATGACCGTTCTCCGTTCGGTTCACCGTCTGCGTGCCGATCTTCTCCTCCAAGGTGACCGCGCGCCCTGCCAGATCATAGCCATAGAGCGTGTGCCGGTCGTCTGTCGTGGTGGCCGTGGTACCGTTGTTGTCCGTGATGATGTAGGGGCGGCCAAGCGCATCATGGCTCGTCGTGATCACCCGCGTCACGGCTCCGCACTTCAGGGTCGTCTTGCTGCGGTTACCCGCTAGGTCGTACTCGTGCACATGCGTCTGGCTCAGGGATGTCTCGCTCGCCAAGCGGCCCAAGATATCATAGGTGTAAGCGGAACCGGCGTAAGAATTCCAGTTCTCTGCAATCCCCGCGCCAGGCATGGCTCCGCTGAGACCTGTGTCCGTTACCGAGGTCAGACGACCGTCCGTGTAAGTCAGGGTGGAAGTTCTGTTCCCGCCGTTGGCCGGATCCTCGTTCACCGCATTCCTAGTGACCAGGCGGTGACGCTTGTCGTAGATCATGCCCACGTTACGGGCTGAAATGCTGCCCTTCCAGGTCAGGTCTAAATACCGCTCAGGAACATCGCCCGAGACACCGGCCTGATAAGAAGAGAACCACTCCGTGCCATCGGCGAACTTCTCGCGGATCACACGCCCAAAGGCATCGTAGGAAAACGTGGTCGTGCCACCACGCCCGTCCTTAACTGACATGCGGTTGCCATTCACATCATAGCTGAACTCATTGACGATCCCCGCCGCGTCCGTGGTGCTGGTCAGGAAGCCTAACGAACTGTAAACATTGCTTGTGGTCTGGTTCAGCGCGTTCGTTGTGCTCAGCACCTGGCCCGCCGCGTCATATCTCATGCGGCTGCGCTGGTTCAGTGCGTCAAAGCTGGCGATCACACGGCCTGCGGGATCATAGACACTGCTGGTCACCGCGCCGAGCGGATCTGTGACAGCAATCACACGCCCCAGCCTGTCATAGGTAGTCTGGGTCACCGGATGCACAGGAGCCGTGGAGGTGGAAGAAGCATCCATCACCGGCGGCAGCACCGTCATCACCAGACGATTGCGCCCGTCATGGATCTGGCGGGTCTCATGGCCTAACGGATTGGTGATCGTCGTAGGATTCCCTGACAGATCATAGACGGTCTGCGTCACGGGATTGAGGGCGCTGTTCGTGGTGCTCACCTGCACCGTGCTCTTCACGGGCAGCCCGGCGGAGTTATACTCCATGAACGTCCACAGGCCGAACTCATCTTTGGCTTTCCAGGGCTTGCCAGCGGGAGCGTAGTGTGTCTCGACCGTCTTGCCATCTGGAAGAGTCACCAGACGGGCATTCCCCAGAGCATCATAGCTGGTCAATGTGGCACCGTAGTCCTGATGAGCCTGGGAGGCGCCGGGCGCGCAAGGCTCGGTGATCTTAATCACCTGGCCGAGGTCGTCGTAGGTCTTGTGGATGATGCTGACGTTCAAGCCCCCAGGCAAATCCGCGTCAGGCCGGATCTCTTGCACCTGCCGGTAGTGGCCGTCATACACGAAGGAGGTCTTGAAACCTCGTGGATCCGTGACACGCACGGGTCTAAATCCACTGATGTCAAAGACACTGCTTCCAGCCTCAAGGCCGCCATTGATGCCCGTTGCCTTATACTCATAGGTCGTCACCTGGGCGGGATCGGTGGTGGAGGGTGTCTCGCGCCAGTTCACCGTTTTTTTCGTCAGGCGGCCCAGCAGGTCATACTCCAGCTTTGTGACCACCCCGCGCCCGTCCGTGATGGTGTCAGGCAGGTTGAACCGATTGTAGCTCGTCTCCGTGACCAAGTCCCCATTGTAAGGTGAGCTGGCGGGCGATGTGAGCGGTGCCGTGACATCCGCGTTCACCACGCTAGTGTAGCGCGCATCCGGCACACCATTGCGGTTCAGGTCCAGCGTGGTCTTGATGCGCCGGTTCAGCGCATCATAGACATGGAAGGTGGCGGTGCCGAGTTCGTCCGTCTCCTGGATCAGATTTCCATGCGCGTCATAGGCCAGAGCTTTGAAGGAATCATCCGGATGCGTGACTCGGATAAGGCGGTGCCGTGCATCATAGTCAAAGGTGGTGATGTGCCCGCGCGGATCCCGCACCATGCGCTTGTTGCCATTGAAGTCACTCCAGGTCGTGGTGGTGGAGTTTTCTCCATGGATCTGCACGGTCTCACTGATGGTGCGCCACCAGGCGGGATTGACGTCATCATCCGCAGGCTTGGGTTCCGTGCTGCGCTTCGTCACCACTTCGGGCACCTGGCTCTCCATGGGCACAGTGTTGGTTGGGCCATCCGTGGTCGGGCGGACCTGGGGAGTCGTCAAACGCTGCTCACGCACAAAACCCGGCAGGAGCACGTTCGCATCAGGCACGCCATTTTCATCCACGTAGCCGTGGAGGAAGGTCTGCTTCCTGCCTCCTGAGATGCTGCTGCCATTCACACCCTTCACCGTTTCCGCGATTCGACGGCCCAGGCCGTCCACCTGATACTCCGTGATGACGGCATCATTGGCCGCAGAACTCCTGGAGACCGTGGTGCTTTTTAGAATGCGCGTTTCCGAATCATAGACCATGGTCTTGGTGATCGTGTGCCCGCCAGATGTGCTCGTCTCCCGGGTCGGATCATCATAAGGGTAATCCATGTCGGGGGGGGAATCACCATACTCAAAGACGGTGTCACGACCGTTGCGATCTCTCACACAGGTCAAGACCATGCTGTTGGTAGAGTCATGTTCCGCACGATTCTCCAGGTAGTCGTAGAAATAGGTTTCCACGCCGGAATCCGCTGGCGCATAGTCTGGAGCAGTCCCCTGAACTTTGTCGGGTGTGGTGATGACCATCTTCTTGTAACCCATCGTCGAGTGATCGGTCTGTGTGGATGAGCCGATCAAAGGAATCACCTCAGGATCCGAGAACACATAGAAATACGGTTTCTGTGCTCCAGCGGGCAGGATCCGCACTCGGACTCCGGGTGGAGAAAAGTTACTAGACCCCATGGAGAGGCGGGGATTGTCCTTGCCAAAGGGAATTCCTCCATGATCCGTTACATCGATATGGGTCGTGCCGATGAGCGGCGATGTCACATCCGTCAGGAACATTGGCTGCCCCCAGGCGGTGACCATTGAATCCCCGCCCCAACTGGCTACGGAATAGTTTGGCTGATAGGTGAAGCTGTAGATTCCGCCGCGCTCGTCCATGATGGAAGCCAGTTCCAGATTCGTATAACGGACGGGCTTGTCGACGAGCGGATCTATCACCTCGTTCTCGGTGACGATGGTGTCCGTACGCCCATTCACGTGCACGGTGTTCATGAAGTAGCCATACTGGACCATGTCCGTCCCGCCGGCGTTTTTCTTCACGCGAAGCAGGACCCCAGAGGCACCGTCAGCAGGCAGTTCTCCCGCAAGGTTGCCATACTCATAGGTGATGGTATCCCCACCAGGACCGCGCACTCTTATCACGCGACCGCCATCCTCCTGGATAAGGATCTGATGCCCTGCCCGGGCCGGGTCATGGATGCGTGATGGAATGAGGGTGGAAGAGTTTGGCGGATATTCGTAGAGCAGCACGTTGCCCATGCGGTCCGTCACCTTGGTCAGGCGGGCATAGAGATGGGTGGTGTAACCGCCGTCTCCTTTGATGCGGTCTCCGCGATAGAGCTGCCTGAACCCTCCGGTGCCGCCCGGGTTGATGGTCTGATATTCGCAAACGGTGCCGAATTTTTTGACCAGTTTGATGTTGTTGTAGACAGTGTAAATCATGTTGTCCAACACCGGGAAGGTGGGGTTGTCCGTGGTCAGGCGGTTCATGAAGCTTTTCATATCCCGTGCTTCCTGACCGTCATGATGCCACAGTGCCCCGCCACCGTTCAGGAAGCGCTGGCTGCCTCCAGACTCATCCACCACGTTGGCGGTGATGGTATCATCCGTGTAATCAAAGCGCACATGGCTGCAAATGTTTGACTGCCAGCCCGGACCGAAGGGTTGGTTAGGCCGCTCATCCGGGCGCAAGCCGTGACGGTCGTTCCAAGCATCAGATGCCACATCACGCCTGACGGTCAGCGGCAGCAAGGTGGCCTCGTCAGTCACATACACGTCACTCACCGAGTGGCGCAGCTGGGCGGAGAAAGCGTCAATATACGTCTCCTCTTCTTCCTCACCATTTTCATTTTGCACCTGAGGTTTGGAGTCAGGCATCGGAATGCCATTCAGGCCCACTTTGCGGTAACGAGGACCGGCGGCATCTCCGACTGAAAAGGGAGACGGCGGAGCATCCTCAGCGTCTCCAAAGTCGGGCGTCAGGATCACGAAAGCTCCTTGGTGAAGCAGATCATGCCGGTGAAAGGAAGCCCCTGCCGGTTCGCCTGTTGCGTTTGAAGAAATCTCCAATTCAGAGGTCCAAATGAAATCAGCGGAGAAACTTGAAAAACGCCCCTCAGCGGAGAAGCCTCTGACGATTGCATTGGGATTTGCAACCTGGCGGCTGATGTAAATCTCCACTTCCTTAGACCACGTTTTGGCATAGGCATTGTCACAGTAGTTCTGCGTCATAGAGAGAGGTGGGTTCTGCATGGTGTAGTTGATGCCGAGCCACTGGTACCCATTGGCACCGTTGATTGCCACGAAACGGTCGGTCGTGCCATGTTGACATCCACACTTCGTTTGGTTCTCAGTAATGGGACTCACACTTTCGATTGGGATGACGGCCTCGCATTGGGTAGGCAAACTATCGAGCGATGCCTCCACAGGTCCCCTCGCAATTCGCCACTGAGGGTTGCCCAGAACATTATAGTTTTTGTCTCTTTCAACGATACGATAACGCCATTGCACACCCTCGGGAGGGGGATCCTCATTGTTAGAGTCGCTCGATCCCAAATGAACAAAATTGAAATCTCCCGAATTTGAAGTCCCCGGAGATGTGGACGGCTGGAGGTGCAGTGGCGGGGCTGTGCCGCTATTGATGTGAGGATCCGCAGGGCTAGTCGGTGCAGGAACGGCACCGCTGGGATCCACTACCAGAGGATGGCGCCAAGTTTGGTATTCAACGAGGTTGCTAAAGATGTCTCCATCCAGGTTGCCGGCAGCATCGAGGGCATTGTGCAGGTCCATGCCGTCTGCGGCTGTATGGGTGAGGGTGCGGTAGCGGTGCTCCCAGAAGTCCGGGATGGTGTCATTATCCGCGTCGCCATCACCGGTGCCTTTGACCACATGCGCCAGATTCATGCGCTGCACGAAGACGGTGTAGTCTTCGCTGCCGGTGATGGAATGGGCGTTCAGCAGGTTCAGACCGCTGCGTACCTCATCATAGTTATTCACGCCATCACTGTCCGGATCTTCCACCGCGTCATTGAAGCGCAGTTTGTTCAGCGAGCCGGGGGACATCACGTTGTAGTAGTCTTCCATGGCATTGGTGATGCCGTCCCCATCCGTGTCCAGGATGCTCAGGCCGTCCAGCAGGGAGATGCCCTGCTGGTAGCGCTGAAGGTTTGTCAGCGCACCTCCGCCGATGATGCCCGAGGCATCCGCCGGATCGTTCGGGTTCAGGCCGAACCAGCGTTCGACGGCGTTGGGGATTTGGTCATCGTCATCGTCTTCAAAGGCCGTGCTCTGCGTGCTCTGCACGTAGTAGAAGTCGACTTCCGTCTGGCCGGGGGTGGTGCGGATGGCCAGAGGATTGGTGGCGAAGATCATCAACTCCTCATAGTCGGTGAGGTAGTCACCGTCCGTATCCACCAGGTAACGATTGGTGTTGTGGGTGACGGTTTCCTGATAGTTGGTTAAACCATCGCCGTCATCGTCCGCGTTCTGCACGGAGTCATTCCAGCCATTGTTGTCAAAGTCTTCCCACAGGGTGCCGTCTTCAGGATGGCTGTCCTCGCCGATATTATAGCCGTCATCATCCATGTCATCCCAGCGAGCTGCGTTTCGCGGATGGGAATCGTAAATATCTGCGACGGTGTCCTCATCACCGTCGGTGTCGTTGTTGTCTCCATCGCCGTTCCAGTCACTCCACAGGCTGTTGTTCGTGGGGTGGCTGTCGTCATCGTTGAGATGGCTGTCCCCGTCCACGTCCGAGTTGTCATTGATGCCATTGTTATCCCAGTCAGTCCACCAGGATGGATCATAGGGATGGGAATCGCTGGCATTGGCCCATCCGTCCTCGTCATAGTCATCGTCACTGTTGTCACCGTCGCTGTTCCAGTCAGACCAGAGGCTGGGATCACGGGGGTCGCTGTCCTGCTCATTGGGGATGTTGTCTTCATCCCCGTCGCTGTCATTGTTGTCTCCATCGCCGTTCCAGTCACTCCAGTAACTGTTGCTGTAGGGGTGGCTGTCATTGATGTCCAGCCAGCTGTCGAAATCGGTGTCCACCAGCTCAGCGTCGTTGGTTCCGTCACCATTGAAATCAACCCACAGCCCCTGGTTGCGGGGGTGAGTGTCTGATCCGTTGGCATAACCATCTTCATCGCCATCGTCTTCATTATTGTCCCCATCGTTGTTCCAGTCACTCCAGAGATAGTTGACCTGAGGATGGCTGTCGTTGGCATCTGAATAGCCGTCAGTATCGGTGTCCAGGCTTTCGGGGTCGTTGGTGCCGTCATTGTTCCAGTCACACCACAGGGCCGCGTTGCGGGGATGGGAGTCAGCTCCGTTGGCCTGGCCGTCCTCGTCGCCATCGCTGTCGTTGTTCAGGTAGTTGCCATCCCAGTCGCTCCAGAGAGAGTAGTCTGCCGGATGGCTGTCATTGGCATCAGAGTGTCCGTCGCTGTCTGAGTCTAGCGACTCGGGGTCATTGTTGCTGTCATTGTTCCAGTCACACCACAGGTTTGGATTGCGGGGGTGGGAGTCCGACTCGTTGGCGTGGCCATCTTCGTCGCCATCGGTGTCGTTGTTGGTGGTGTTGTCGTTCCAGTCACTCCAAAGCCCGCTGTTCTCCGGATGACTGTCATTGGAGTTGATCCAGCTGTCACCATCGTCATCAAGGCTGCCTGGGTCATTGGTGCCGTTATAGTCCCAGTCACACCAGAGGTTTGCATCTTTAGGGTGTGAGTCATTGGAATTGAGATTTCCATCCTCATCCCAGTCATCAGAGGAGTTGTCCCCGTCACCATTCCAGTCGGTGTAAAGATATTGATCCGTTGGGTGGCTGTCCTCGGCGTTAAGCACGTTATCCTGGTCGACATCTTCGTCATTGTTCGTTCCATTGTTATCCCAGTCACTCCAAAGGTTGGAATCAGACGGGTGACTGTCTCCATACTGAGTGCTCCCGCCCGACCACCCATCGCCATCCCAGTCGTCCCAGAAGGCTGGATTGTGGGGATGAGAGTCAGAGCCGTCCGCGGTTCCGTCTTCGTCCCCGTCATTGTTGTTGTTGTCTCCATCTTGGTTCCAGTCACTCCACAGACTGGAGTTGGCTGGGTGGGAATCGTTTTCTGAGTTATATCCATCCCCGTCCGAGTCACTCCAGAGGTAGGAGTTTTCGGGGTGCGTGTCGTCTCCGAGATTGTGCCCGTCATTGTCCCAGTCGGACTGGAGGCCGGAGTCAGTCGGGTGGCTGTCCAGTTCGTTCGCCACTCCATCCCCATCGTCATCCTGGATGTTATTCGGATCATCCGGCCACGAGTCTTCGTGATCCATCATGCCGTCATTGTCACGGTCAAATGGAAGGGCGTCCGCCAGATTGGGAAGGCTGTCGCCGTCCGCATCATAGTAACTCGCGAAGGTGAAGCCGGAAGGTAGGCTGGAATAGTTGACATTGAAAGGCGTGGAGTGAAGCCAGTGGTAGAACTCGTCGTGGTCGGAGTAGCCGTCTGAATCGCTGTCCCAAAGCCATGGATTCGTGGAAGTCACCCCATCGATCATCGGTGGGGTTAGATCACGCTCGTCGCGGTCGGTAAGGCCATCGAAATCGGAATCGATGCGGTAGGGATCTGAGCCGAAGAGCGCCTCTTCAGCATTGGTCATCTGATCACCATCACCATCTTCCTCCCACCACGAATCCTCGGGTGAGGGATCCTGCACCCAGTCTTTATCACCGTCGTTATCGATGTCCGACCAGTAGGAATTGACGGTCAGAGGCTGAAGAATCATGCAAAGCATGGCCACCAATTGGAGAGCCTGGGTCCAGCGATTACGGAAACGAGCAAGAATAGGGCGATAACTTTGCATATACGTATGACAGAAAATGCGTTTTTAAAGACGGCGGGTTTGGGTTGCTAGTAAATTACTTGTTTAATTTTCACTGTAAGAAATTCGTTTGAACACTTCAACATGATTATATTGTCCCGCTGTCAACAAGTGTGAACTAGTCGCCAACGTGTTTCTATCCTCTCTGAGATACCTAACAACGATTAGCGAGTTATCCTTAGAACCCAACAGCCTGATCCTGATCGAGTTAAATGTGATCAGAACTTTCAAGCGAGGTTTCGAAACACCTGACAAGTGGAGCTCATCAGCCATAACGAGGGCTTTTCGGATCTTTCCTGGTGTCCTTGTTTGGAAACGTGAAACACAGCAGTCAAAACGCTAGTTCCACCATGATTTTTGGCCCCATCAGTCTTCGGCGGGCGAAGGAAGAGCTGAGACCCTTGTGTCTTGAGGGGCGTAGCCATTCTGCCCGTTTCGGGGAGGGTCATCTGAACTGACTCATCATGAGCTATCGTCTTCGAAAGCAATCCATCTCCCATGAGGTGCGTCGTGTGGCGCGGAAGGCGCTCGAAGGGGGGCTGAAGGAGATGTTGACCCTCGATGAGCGCGGTAGCGACACGGCAGTGCATGAGGCCCGCAAGCACCTCAAGAGAGTCCGCGCTCTGATCCGGTTGATTCGTCCCGCCATGGGTGATGCTTTCTACAAGCGGGAGAATGCCGCGTTGCGTGAAACGGCCCAGCGCATGGCATCCATTCGGGACGCTCACGTGCGCGTGCAGACCATCCAGAAACTGATCGCTCGCTCAAGGTCACATCGCGCGGCGTTCGACTATATCCATGAGGCGATGAATGCCCGGCTGCAGGAAGTGCTGGATGAAAGCGGAACGAACCACTGGAACCGTCACGTGGCAGCTGACATCGAGCACGCGATTTGCCGCGTCGACGACTGGCCGGTGCAGGAGCTCGAAGCCAGCTCATTGAGGGATGGATTGAAGAGCGCCTTCAAGAAGGCCCGCCGTGCACTGGCAACGGCGCAACTTGACCTAACCGACGATCATCTTCACACCCTGCGCAAACGCATCAAGGATGTGAGGTATCATCTGCAACTGCTAGGAGGCGATCATCTACCGCAGATCGAGGCATTGACCCAGAAGTTCCGCGATCTTGGTGACACCCTGGGCGACGATCACGACCTAGCAGAACTGCTGACGGCGCGCGATGAAACTCCCCTACCCCACTCAGTCGACTGGGCTAACCTCGAAAGGGCAATCGCCGCGCTTCGGACGCGATCACAACGCGCCGCGCTTCGTCTCGCGACCAGCCTTCTGGCGCCGAAACCTCGAGCCTTTGCAGATCTCATTTTAGATCATTGGGAGAAGTGGCGATCAAGCCCATGAGTGTTGATGCTCGGATCGCGACTGAGCAGTATGACAGGTTGTTGTTTTGAGTGAAACGTGCACGGCTGGTAGTGTGCCGTGGTCGGGACTGCGTTTCTTGGACTGCCTGGATGAGCGCTTCCGAGCTTATCTTCGGCTCAGCCGCAGCCATCAAAATGTCACTGCGGCGAACGCTCGCAGACATACCCCGATGATCTCACCCGCTCCATACTATGAGACTGTCACCCTCTCATGGCCGCTGGCGATTCACCGGCAAGCCCACAGTCGCGCCATCGCCACAAGGTCGTAGAACAACTGCTTATGCCATAAAATTAACAACAAACCATCAGGCTAGGTCTCAAGTTAGCTATTTTCTCAAAATTGACACGCGGTGGCAGTTGACTGTTTGAGGTCTTTCGGATCAAAACAGAAAATACCTAAATATGTATAAACTGCTATCGCTCCCCACGGTTTCTTTCGCTTTAGTAATAATACTCTCCGCCTTAGCAACTGCGCAGGCAGATACCGGGACAGGCACAGCCATCGTCCGTCACGGACCGAATATCAGCGGAGCCACGGTGGAAGGCTCGCTACAAATGATTCTCCCTGAATCGTTGGATATCAATGGAAACACCACGGTCACCCGGGAGTTGCAGGTGCCAGGAAGCCCGACCCTGATCCGCCAGGGAAACACCAGCATCGGAGCCGTCATCACCGGCACGGGAAGCGCATCCCCCACCAACTATCAAATCCGGCTGAACGGCCGGGTAGCCATCGGCACTTTCCGATCCCGGGTGGATGCCGTCACAATGCCTACGGTGGCTGTGCCTCCGTCCCCGGCGGGGACCCGGTCCGTCAACGTGAACGGCCCGGGCCAGAACCTCGGCTCCTGGGCGACGATCCGGAACCTGACTCTCAATGGCAATTCAGGCAGCTATGCGGTCCCGGCGGGTAACTACGGCAGCTTCACAGCCGGTGGAGGCAGCACCTTCACCATCGGCGTCGCCGGAGCCACCACCCCCTCGGTGTATTCCTTCCAGTCTCTCACCATCAATGGCGGCGGGCAGATTGCCGTCGTGGGTCCGGTCGTGGTGACCATCGACACCAGCCTGACCATGAATGGAAACAGCGGCACCACCGCCAACCCATTCTGGCTGGACCTGCGTCTGGCCCGCTGCGGTGTCACGCTCAATGGGAATGTCTGCCTCGCTGCCAATGTCACCGCTCCAAGCGGAACCGTGATCATCAACGGAGGATCACGTCTTGAAGGTTCTCTCATCTGCGACCGCCTGACCCTGAATGGCAATGCGCTGCTTCGTCTTTGTGATAACACAACGCCGGCCAACCAGCCGCCGAATGCTCTTTCCCAAACGCTGACCACGGCTGAGGACAATGCGCTTGCTGTCACGCTGACAGCCACGGACGCGGAGAACAGCACGCTCACTTACAGCGTCCTGACCCAGCCGGCAAAAGGTGTGCTCACCGGCACTCCGCCCGCGCTGACCTACACGCCGAATGCGAACGTGAGCGGCACCGACAGCTTCACCTTCCATGCGAACGACGGCACCCAGAACTCAGACACTGCCACGATCAGCCTCACCATCACGCCGGTGAATGACCTGCCGGTGGCGGAAGCGCAGTCTGTCTCCCTGGCCGAGGACACGCCAGCCTCCATCGTGCTGGCAGCCAGTGATGTGGAGGGAAGCGCCCTAACCTACAGTGTGACCACGGCACCCGCGCACGGCACGCTCAGCGGCACGGCTCCCAGCCTGACCTACACACCTGCGGCGGACTACCACGGCACGGACAGCTTTGTCTTCCGTGTGAATGATGGGACGGCCGACTCGGCGCTTGCGCTGGTCTCACTGACAATCACCCCTGTGCAGGATCTGCCAGTGGCATCACCCTTGACCGCTTCTCTGCTCGAGGACAGCAGCACCACACTCGCGCTCGGCGGCTCGGATCCTGACAATGATCCTCTTACCGCCATTGTGGTCACCCAGCCGGCTCACGGCACTCTGGGTGGCACACTTCCAGATCTCACTTACACTCCGGCGGAAAACTATTTCGGGGCGGACAGCTTCACCTACCGTGTCACGGATGGCAGCAGCAACTCCGCCATCGTCAGCGTGTCTCTGACGGTGATCGGTGTGAATGACGCACCGGTTGCCCAGCCTAAAACAGTGCCCCTGGCCGAGGACACCAGCGCGGCTTTCGTGCTCAATGCATCGGACGTGGATGGCAATCCGCTCGCCTGGACTTTGGTGACGACTCCCGCACATGGCGCGCTCAGCGGCACGGCACCGAACCTGACCTACACACCGGCTCCAAACTTTCACGGTGCGGATGGTTTCACCTATTCGGTATCGGACGGGATCGAGAGCAGTGATGTCGTGGCAGTCTCTTTTGTCGTGACCCCCGTGAATGACGGCCCCGTTCCTGTCTCCGATGTCGCGACGACTCCCGAGGACGGCCCTCTGCAGCTCGTGCTGCGCGCGGATGATGTGGATGGTGACAACCTCACCTGGACCCTCACCACGCAGCCTGCTCATGGCACGCTCTCCGGCACCGCGCCGAACCTGACCTACACGCCGAACGCCAACTTCTCCGGCACGGACAGCCTCAGCTTCGAAGTCACGGATGGCACCGTCACCGCCACCGGCACGATCAGCATTGTGGTATCGCCGATGAATGACCTGCCCACAGGCCAGACCCTGGCGTTCACAGGCGGCGAGGACGGCATTTTTAACTTTCTGTTAGGTGGCGCGGATGCGGATGGTGATGCGCTCACCTTCACCCTGCTCTCCATGCCGGCTTATGGCACGCTCACCGACAGCCTGCCCTCGCTGAGCTATGTGCCGAATGGCAACTTCCATGGCACGGACGGTTTTAGCTACGTGGTGTCAGATGGCCAGGGTTCCTCCGCACCCGTGACCGTGACCTTCACCGTCACCTCCATCAATGACGTGCCTGAGGCCCACTCGCAGTCACTCACGACTCCTGAGGACACGGCTCTGCCGGTCACGCTGGCGGGGACGGACGCGGATGGTGATGCTCTCACCCACGTGATTCTGAGCCAGCCTTCTCATGGCACTCTCAGCGGCGCCGCGCCAAACCTCAGCTACACACCGGCCACGAACTACTCCGGCGCAGATAGCTTCACATACAAGGTCAATGACGGCACCGCCGACTCAGCCACGGCTACCATCAGCATCAGCGTGGGACCGATCAATGATCGCCCTGCCGTGAATCCAATCGCGGTCACCACGGCCGAAGATGAAGGCGTGGAGATTGAGCCCGAGGCTTTCGATCTGGATGGTGATGAGCTCACTCTCAGCGCCCTGACTCAACCCGGCCACGGCACTTTGACCGCCACTGCCAGCGGCTGGCTCTACACGCCGAATGCCAACTACAACGGCACGGACTCCTTCAGCTACCGTGCCAATGACGGTCTCGCTGACTCAGATGCCGCCATCGTCACCATCACGATCACCGCCGTGAATGACGCGCCGCTGGCCCAGGCCCAGTCATTGACGCTGGATGAAGATGATGTCGCCTCCGTGACCTTGCTCGGCTCTGACGTGGAGGGTTCGGCGCTGACCTTTGAAATCCTCACCCAGCCAGCTCACGGCACCCTCAGCGGCGCCGCGCCAAACCTGGTCTACACACCTGCGGCTCACTTCCACGGCGCGGACAGCTTTACCTTCCGCGTAAATGATGGCGATCTCAATTCTACTCCCGCCACCATCAGTTTGCAGGTTGAGTCCATCAATGATGCGCCCGTGGCTGACTCCCAAAACCTGTCTCTGGATGAAGATGGCAGCCTGGCCATCACACTCGATGCCACGGATGGTGACGAGGACACCCTGACCTACACTCTCACCCAGCTTCCAGCTCACGGGACACTCTCCGGCACGGCTCCCAACGTGATCTATGCTCCGGAAGCCAACTTCCACGGCACTGACAGCTTCGCCTTCACGGTGAGCGATGGCACCGCTGCCTCTTCTCCTGCGTATGTCAATCTGACGATCCAGCCAGTGAATGACACACCGGTTGCCCAGGCTGCCAGTTTCACGACGAATGAAGACACCGCTGCCAGCATCGTGCTCCAGGCCACGGACATTGATGAAGATACGCTCACTTACACTCTCGTCACCCAGCCCGCGCATGGCCAGATCAGCGGCACAGCACCCAGCCTGACCTACACACCTGAAGCGAACTACCACGGCGCCGACAGCTTCACCTTCACGGTGAACGATGGCACGGTCGACTCCACCACGGTGCAGATCAGCCTCACCGTGCAGCCAGTCAATGATGCGCCAGAAGCCATCGCTGGCACGCTCACCACACCGGAAGACACTTCCGCAGCCCTCGTGCTGACCGCCACGGATGCCGAGAACGAGGCACTCACCGCCCAGATCACCCTGCAGCCTCAGCATGGCACACTGAGCGGCACCTGGCCTAACTACACGTATGCTCCAGAGGCCAACTCCCATGGCACGGATGAAGTGCGCTTCCGCGTGAGCGATGGTCAGGCCTTTTCAAACATCGCTGCGGTGGTCATCACGGTGACACCGGTCAATGATGCGCCCACCGCCCTTGCTTTTGCCGCGAGCACTCCAGAAGACACCGCCCTGCCACTGGTTCTCACCGGCAATGATGTGGACGGTGACACACTGACCTACGCCGTCACCCAGCAGCCGCAGCATGGCACGCTCAGTGGCACCGCGCCGAACCTGACCTACACACCGGAGCAAAATTATCACGGCCCTGACAGCCTGGCCTTCACCGTCAGCGATGGCGCGGACACCTCCGCCGCAGCTCTAGTCACACTCACGGTTGGGCCGGAGAACGATGCGCCGGAAGCGTATCCCCTGGCCTTCACTCTGGATGAAGACAGCAGCGTGGCCATCACGGCAGATGGATCCGATCTAGATGGAGATGAGATCACCTTTGAGGCCGTCACAACACCTCAGCATGGCAGCCTCGTCGCCACCGCTGAAGGCTGGATCTACACTCCTGAGGCGAACTATCACGGCAGCGACTCCTTCACCTACCGCGCCAATGATGGCCTGGCAGACTCCGCGCCCGCTCTGGTCACGCTCACCATTGAATCGGTGAACGACACACCTGTCGCCAATGCAGTCGCTCTCAGCACCGATGAAGACACCGCTCTCACGGGCACACTCACAGGCGGTGACGTGGATGAAGACACCCTCACCTTTGCCATCAGCACAGCTCCACAGCACGGACAGGTGCTGCTGATCGATGGCGACTTCACCTACACGCCTCATGCCAACCTCCACGGTGGAGACAGCTTCAGCTTCACCGTGAATGACGGCACCACCTCATCCACGCCAGCGCTCGTCAGCATCACGGTCAATCCAGTCAATGATGTGCCAGTTGCGAACGCAACGTCGATCACGCTTGCTGAAGACGGCTCGACCTTGATCACCCTGACTGGCAGCGACACCGAGAACCAGACCCTGACCTATCTTTTGGTTAGCCAGCCCGGCCACGGCACTCTCACTGGTTTTGCGCCTCATCTCACTTACACACCGGAAGTAGACTTCCATGGCGCGGACAGCTTCAGCTTCCGCGTGAATGATGGTCTCGCAGACTCGGCCCTCGCCACCGTCAGCATCACGGTCGAGTCCGTGAATGACACACCCGCCGCCGTGGCTCAGAGCATCACGGTGGATGAAGACAGCAGCGCCCCTGTGACACTGGCTGGCACGGATGTGGATGCTGACAGCCTAACTTACACCGTGACCGTGCCACCTGCGCATGGATCTCTCACCGGCACGGCTCCGAATCTGATCTATACACCGAATGCTGACTATGCCAGCACGGACACTTTCAGCTTCACGGCGAATGATGGCACTGCCACCTCTGCAGCAGCGGTCGTTTCGATCACTGTATCTCCGATCAATGATGCGCCCGAAGCCGAGAATGTGATCGCCACCACTGCGGAAGACACGCCGTTGAGCATCGTCCTTCCAGGCAGTGATCCCGACCAGGATGCACTCACTTACATCCTGAGCACACTGCCAACTCATGGCACCGTGGCCTTGATCGATGACACCGTCACTTATACCCCTGACGCAGACTTTCATGGTGCCGACTCCTTTGGATTCAAGGTCAGCGATGGCCAGGTGCTTTCTGCGGAAGCCACCGTGCAGGTGACCATCACGCCGGTGAATGATGCGCCAGTGGCGCAGAACCTCAGCGTCGCGGGCATCGAGGACACGGCCACACAGATCACACTGACCGGCTCCGATGTGGATGGTGACACGCTGAGTTATGAGCTGCTCACGGCTCCAGCGCATGGCACCGCCACTCTCGCGGGTAGTGTGGTCACTTACACGCCTCATGCCCAGTTCCACGGTGCGGACAGCTTCACCTTCCGGACCAGTGATGGCACCTTGGCCTCCGCTTCCGCCACGGTCGAGATCCATGTGGCTCCGCGCAATGATGCGCCTGTTGCGCTCGCGCAAGAGGTGACGACCCAAGAAGACACTGCCGTGCCCTTCGTGATCACAGGCACGGATATCGATGGCGATGTGCTCACCTATGCCATCGTCACCCAACCAGCCCATGGCACGCTTTCCGGCACAGCACCGAACCTGACTTACACGCCAGCGGCTGACTTCAATGGCAGCGACAGCTTCACCTTCACCGTCGCAGATGCTGAGCTCACCTCGCCTCCGGCCGCTGTCACGCTGGTGGTCGGTTCGGAGAACGATGCGCCCGTGGCATCTCCAGTCACGGTCACACTTGCGGAAGATACTCCGACCACGATCAGCGCCATCGTCAGCGATCCCGAGAATGACACGACCACGCTGCAAACCATTATTCAGCCAGCGCATGGCACTCTTGCTTCAACCGCAGGCGGCTGGGTCTACACACCTGATGCCAACTACTTCGGCAGCGATAGCTTTACCTATCGCGCCAATGACGGCATGGCCGACTCCGCACCCGCTGTGGTCACACTGACGGTCACCCCCGTGAATGACACGCCGCTGGCCGCCGCGCAAAGCGTGAACGCGGTGGAAGACACTAGCACTTTGATCACGCTGAGTGGCAGTGACGTGGAGGACTCCACTCTCGTCTTCACCATCGTTTCCCAGCCTCAACATGGCACCTTGCTGCCTTCCGGCACCCAGTGGGCCTACCAGCCTGCCGCTGATTACCATGGCTCGGATGCCTTCACCTTCACAGTCACGGACAGCGAAGGTCTCGTCTCCATCGCGGCCACGGTTTCCGTCACAGTGAATCCCGTGAATGATGCCCCGGTCGCCCTTGCGCAATCTCTGACGACTCCCGAAGACACGAGCCTCGGCATCACGCTCACGGCCAGCGACATTGAGAACGAGGCGCTGACCTATGAGGTCTTGTCCCAGCCGCAACACGGCAGCCTCAGCGGCACGGCACCTCATCTCACCTACACACCGACGGCGAACTATCACGGCAGCGAGAGCTTCACCTTCCGCGTGAATGATGGCACGGCTGACTCTGCTCAAGCCACCATCAACCTCACGATCACCAGCGTGAACGACACCCCGGTGGCCGCGGCTCAAGCCGTCACGTCGAGCGAGGACACCGCCACTTCCATCACTCTGACAGGCACCGATGCTGATGGCGACACCTTGACCTATGCCGTCAGTGATCAACCTCAGCATGGCACCCTGAGTGGCACAGCGCCTGAGCTGACCTACACACCGGATGCCAACTTCCACGGCAGCGATAGCTTCAGCTTCACCGCCAATGACGGAACAGTTAGTTCGGCAGCCGCCGCTGTGACTCTCACGATCACGGCGGAGAACGATGCTCCGATGGCCTTGGCACAAAGCCTCGGGTCGGCTGAAGACACAGCCCTTCCCGTGACACTGACCGCCACCGATGCGGATGAAGATGACCTGACTTACACGGTCGTGACGCAGCCATCCCATGGTGTGCTCTCTGGCACCGGCGCAGCCCTCACCTACACTCCTGCGGCGAACTACTCTGGTCCCGACCTCTTCACCTTCCGCGCTTCTGATGGCACCGCCAGCTCCGCGGTGGCCAGCGTGGAGATTGTCATCTCTCCGGTCAACGATGCCCCTGTGGCTAATGCGGTCACGGCAAGCACGGCGGAGGATACCTTTGTGGACATCCTCCTGACAGGCACGGATGTGGAAGGAAGCGCCCTCACTTTTGAGCTGACCTCGGCACCTGAGCATGGCGCGGTCTCGCTCACCGGTTCCGTGGCACGCTACACACCTGCGACGAACTACCATGGTGCGGACTCCTTTGAGTTCCGTGCCTTTGATGGCGCGGCGCATTCTGCCCCGGTGAGCGCCTCCATCACCATCACCCCGGCCAACGACGCGCCTCTGGCCGTTTCGCAGCAGGCCAGCACTCCGGAAGACACCGCCCTGCCGCTGACTTTGCTCGGCACGGACACGGACGGAGACGCTCTGACCTATGCCATCACTTCCCCGCCTCAGCATGGCGCTCTCAGCGGCGCGGCGCCTAACATCATTTACACACCTGCCGCCAACTACCACGGTGCCGACAGCTTTGCCTTCACGGTGAGTGATGCTGATGCAACCTCCGCATCTGCGTTGGTGATTCTCGAGATCGGCCCGATCAATGATGCGCCGTATGTCAGCGACATCACCGTGGCCCTGGATGAGGACACTACCACGGAGATCACTCCTGAGGGCGATGACTTCGATGCGGATGAGCTGACCTTTGACATCGTCGCCGCCCCACAACACGGCTCGCTCACCGCCACGGCCACGGGCTGGATCTACACTCCTGCGGCTGACTATCATGGCGCGGACTCTTTCACCTATCGTGCCAATGACGGCCTTGCGGACTCTGCTCCAGCACTGGTGAGCATCACGGTGCGTCCCGTCAATGATGCGCCGACTGCGACCACTCAATCTCTGGTCGCCGTGGAGGACACTCCTCTCTCCATCACGCTTTCGGGCAGTGATCCTGAAAACACCGCGCTGACCTTCGCCATCACCTCCCAGCCTTCTCATGGCACGGTGACTGTCGCTGGCGCAGCCTGGACCTACACACCGGCTCTGAACTACTCCGGCGCGGACAGCTTCACCTTCACCGTAACGGATGAAGGTGGCCTCGCCTCTGCTCCAGCAACCGTGAGTCTCACCGTCACGCCCGTGAATGATGCCCCGAGTGCGCAGGCGCAACAGCTCACGCTCGCCGAAGACACATCATTGCCTGTCACACTCACAGGCTCTGATGTGGATGATGCCGAGCTCACCTACACGGTGCTGACGGCACCTGCTCACGGGGTGCTTTCGGGCACCCTGCCCGCTTTGACTTACACTCCGAATGCCGACTATCATGGCACGGACAGCCTAGTCTTCATCGCCCAGGATGGTGAGACGGATTCCGTTCCTGCCACGATCAGCTTGGTGATCACACCGGTGAATGATGCACCCGTGGCGCTGGCTCAAGCCGTGAATGCGCAAGAGGAGATTCCTCTGCCCATCACCCTGACTGGCACGGATGCCGATGGCGACACGCTCACTTACACCATCACCACACAACCCGCGCATGGCACGCTCACTGGCACAGGCGCGCAGGTCACCTACCAAGCCTCGGCGAACTACTTCGGCGCGGACAGCTTTGCCTTCACCGTGTCCGATGGCACGGCCACCTCGGCCGCAGCGCAGATCAGCATCAGCGTGACAGGCATCAATGATGCACCCGTCATCGCCACAGTTCCTGCCCTAACCACGAATGAGGACACGGCCCTGGCAGGCAGCCTTACAGTGACCGATGCCGATGAAGATCCTGTGACGGTGGCTGTCACCACGGCTCCAACCCATGGACAGGTCGTCTTCAATGGCCTCAGTTTCACCTACACCCCCGGGCTCAATTACCATGGAAGTGACAGCTTCGCTGTGAAGGCCAGCGATGGTGAACTGGAGTCCGCTGAGCGCGTCGTCTCCATCACCGTCACGCCCGTGAATGATGCTCCCGTGGCCGCGAACCAGTCCCTGGTCTACGTCAACGGCACACCGCTCTTCCTGCCCTTCGCCGCGACGGATGTGGATGGCGACGCCCTGACCTATCGAGTGGTCACTCCTCCGACGAAGGGACAGGTCACCGCACTGCCACGCGGCACGAGCTTTGACCTGGCCTATCTGCCCAATGCAGGCGGCAGCGGCGATGACACCGTGGCCTTTGTGGCGAATGACGGCCATGTGGATTCCAACCAAGGCATCGTCACCATCACCCTCGGCAGTCTCTTCACCAGCAAGACATGGACAACGACCGCTGACTTCTATGAAGGCAGTCTGGATGGCCTGGGTGCCGTGGGCGACAAGCTCGCCATGGAGCTGAATGCGAAGAGCATCAACTTCGTGCATGTCCCGCTCAATGACGGCAGGCTCCTGCGCATTGATCCCGACAGCGGCCAGATCATCGGCGAATTCCGCACCTCACCTGATGGTGAGCATTCCCTGCCCTCACGGACAGCGGTGGACCAGGAAGGCAACCTCTGGGTGGCCAACCGCGCCACCAACAGCCTAACCATGATTGCAGCACCCGGCAGCGGACGCTGGGTGGACCGCAACGGCAATGGCAAGCTGGATACCTCCACCGGCATCATGGACCGCAAGGCCTGGCCTGTGGGAGGTCAGCCCGTGGATGAATTGATCGTCACCCATGTGACTCTGCAGGTCACCACGCCTAACAGCCTGGCCGTTTCTTATGACAACCGTGTGCTCGTCGGTGGTGGTGGTGGCTGGCAGTGGCTCTCCTGGCCCGCAGCCAATACGCTGGAGATCGAGCCGCACCGCAATCTGGGAGGCTATGGCAGCATCATCAGCACCCAGGGAGTGCACTGGTCCGCGGGCAAATTCCTGCGCTGGCCGCTGAGCCAGAAGCTGGCTGAGGTGGACCTGAATGGTTCATGGAATGATGGCACCACTCCCTGGTGCGTGGCCGAAGCGCCAGATGGTCATATCTGGACTGCCTCTGAACCTGGAGCTGAGGTCCGGAAGTACACCTCTGACGGACGTCTCGTGGGCAAATACAAGCACGGCTGGCCGGATGCCCAGGGCATCGTGGCCGACCATCGCGGCCACATCTGGGTGGCACACACGCACTGCGGATCCACGGTGGGCCACCTCCTGCCGGATGGCACACTGGTGGGCGTGGTCCGGACTGCGGGAGGTCCCGTGGCCGTGGATGTGGACCGCTCTGGCCGCGTGTGGGTGATCGCCTCTCGCTTCATCCAGCGTGTCGACACCAACGGCGGTCCCTTCGGCTCTGATGGAGTGACACGCCTGGGCGCCGTGGATCTGACCATCCCGCTGCCGGAGACCTCACGAGCGCATTCGCAGTTCGCCCGTCCCGGTCAGGTGCTGCACAGCACCGAGGGGACATGGACTGGTGTGTTTGACTCCGGCATCGTGGGTGCCGCCTGGGAGCCCGTGCGCTGGAACGCCGACGTGTGCAATGATGGCTTGGTGGAAGTCTCCGCAGCGCTCAGCGCGGACGGTGTGACCTTTGGCGCATCGCAGGCGCTGACCTCGCTGGGAGCAGCACCCGCCGGTGCCGGGCGCTACATCCAGGTGCAGGTGCACATGGCTCAGAATGGCAGCCTCGTCTCTCCTGCCCTGAAAGATATCACCGTAGGCACCACGGGCGCTCCGGTGCCGGTTCCCGCGGCGGGCTGGTCTGCCTCTGCAGGCGATGACTTTGAAGCAAGCTGGCCCACGCCGATGAAACTGCGCGGACAGTTCTGCCACGCCGACCAGCCCGGCTATGAAGCCGCCACCTATTTGTGGACCAAGGTCAGCGGCCCCGGCCAGTTGATCGTCAATGGCAGCGGTCCAGAGCCGCTGGTGAACTTCACCGCCTCAGGTGACTATGTGCTGCGTTTCTCCGTGACGGTCGATGGCCTGACCCAGACGGACGATGTGAATGTGAAACTGCGTCCGGTGAACCAGCCGCCTGCCATTAGCCTCCGTCAGCGCCACTATCTGCGTGGTTTCTCAGACGTGTTCCAGATCAGGCCTGAGATCACCGATGACGGCCAGGGCAGCGCAGCCCTGAGCGCCACCTGGCAGCTCCTCTCCGGCCCTCCAGGAGCCACCGCCACCTTCACGGCAGTACCGGCGTCCGGAGTCGGCGCGGTGGACGTCACGATCGGAGGCAGCACCAGCTTCCCCTACTCAGGACTGGCAGAGTACCTTTTCAAGGTGACGGCCACGGACGGCCAGCTCGCCAACACCCAGGTGATCAGCATGCGCCGCGCTCTGATCAATGCCAGCGAAGCGCCGTCTGGCATGATCTCATGGTGGGAGATGAACGACGCCGGTGAGGAGCATGTGCACGGCAACACCATCTTCCCCGAGCAGAATGCGCGCTTCGTCACCAACTCGGGCACGCGTGCTCTCGAGCTGCTGGGCACGAACGACCGGGCCCGCGCCTTTGCCTCCGAGTCACTGAACTCGTCCGTCAACGGCCAGGGCTTCAGCTTTGAGTTCTGGATCAACGACGCCCAGAGCACGACGGGAAACTATACGACCGTGCGGCCCATCATGGGCTGGTCCAGCGCCACAGGCTACACCACGCACCTGGCCATGACCCGCACCTCCGCCAGCGTCGGCACGCTGAACCTTAAATTGTTAGGCCTCGATGGAGCCACCCGGGATCTGGTCGGCACCATTCCAAGCACGACGCTGACCGGCAGCTACCCGCTGATGCACGTGGTGGCCACCTATGACTCGGCCACGAAGACCGCGAATCTGATGGTGAACGACGTCGTCATCGCCACCCAGACGTTCAGCAGCCTGATTCTCGACACCTCAGGCGACTTCGTGCTGGGTTCCCCAGTCAGTGGCGGTGCCAGCTTCGGCGGCTATCTGAAGCATGTGCGCCTGTATGACCGCGCCCTCACAGAGGACGAGTCCTACACCATCTGGAAGGGCGCCCTGGACGGCATGTCCCCGCCGGACAACAACACGCCTCCAGTGCCAAGCGCAGGTGAGGACATCGTCTTCCAGCCGGAGAACTACAACCTCGTGGCCAATGGCCAGGGTGTCTGGCCGGTGATCTCCATCACGGGCTCTGTCAGTGATGATGGCCGCACCAACCTCACGCCCGGCACCAAGACGACCTGGCGCTTCATTTACCCCCGGTCCAACATCTCCGGAGCAGGCACGACACCACCTTTCTCCAATGTCAATGGACTGACGACTGACGTGACCATCTATTCCAGCGGCGTCTACCTGCTGGAGCTGACTGCCGAGGACGGCTCCTTCACCCGCCGTGACTACCGCGTGCTCAGAGCCGGCCGCCTAACGAATAGTTCCAGTGGAGGGGGGGCGGGCTCCGTCTCGCCAGACCTGCTGGCCTGGTGGCCCTTCATGGAAGGCAGCCGCTATGACATCATCGGCCAGAAGCCGGTGGATCTGCACTACGACGCGGTGCTGGATGACACCAAGCTCACCTTTGACGGAGCCCGCGACTATGGGCAGGTGGCTCCATCTCCGACCTTTGACTTCACGGACAAGCCTGGCTTCAGCATGGAGTTCAACAGTGTGGACTCCAATCAAACCACCGGACCGATCAGCGGCGATGCATGGTTTGCCTGGCAGAAGTCCGGGCAAAACGTCATCTCACTCCGCCGCTTCTATCTCGGTGGCAGCTCGTGGAAACTGCGTGTGGATGGCTTCAAAGCCGATGGCCAGCCCTTCTTCCTCGAAGCTCCGTGGACGGTCGTCAGCAATGCTGGCAACAACTACAGCGAATACCACCATTCGTGGACCTATGATCGTGCCACAGGCCGCATGGCCCTGGCGCAAAATGGCTATGTTCGTGCCGAGGCCATCGTGGGTGACATCAGGCTTCCTGACGCAGCAACCACCCTCTACATCGGTGGCGTGCCTGGAGAGGCTGTCTCCATGAAAGGCTGGCTGGATGACGTGTGCATCTATGGCCGCAGCCTCTCAGATCAGGACACCTATGACATCTCCCGCTACAACAACGTGGGCAAGCAGCTCTTCATCACCAACAAAGCTCCGGTGGTGAATGCCGGGCCTGACCTGATCCTGGGCAACGGGCCGCAGACCATCAATCTTCAGGGCCTCGTCACCGATGATGGCCTGCCGGTGGGTTATCCGATCAAGTCCACCTGGAGCATGCTCAGGACCTCTTACGGCGGTTCCGTGCCCTTTGCGAACATCAACTCGCCCACCTCCAGCATCACCCTGCCGGCGAATGGCACCTATCTGATGCAGTTGATGGCAGATGATGGTGAGCGCTACTCCACGGACATCGTCCACATCCAGGTAGGCAGCCAGGCACGCTCGCCAGTGCCAGATGGTGCCGTGGCATGGTGGCCGTTTGATGGCAGCAGCAAGGACGTCATCCAGGGCATCAATGCTGAATTGAGATACGGAGCACGCATGATCGTCTCATGGCCGGGTGGAGGCAGCGGCCTCATGCTCACGCTGGGCAGCCCGAGCAGCAACGCCACGGACCACGCCTTTGTCAGCCCCAATGCGGGTCTCGACTTCACCGGCACGGATGGTTTCACCTGTGAGTTCTGGGCCACCGACCAGAGCGCAGTGACGGCGACAGCGCCTAACAACAAGGTTCCCGTGATCACCTGGCACAATGGGCAGCAGGTGACCCTGCAGCTGTCCCGGCAGTACAATGCCACCGCTGGCAGCTCGCAGTATCTCACCCTCGAATATCGCAATGCACAGGGGCAGATGCAGTCAATCGGCGCTGTGCGGCCTCTTTATACCTCCATCCAGGGCTTCGCCACCACGCCGCTGCATGTGGCCATCACCCATGACAAGGCCACCGGAGAGCTGGTGCTCTACGCAGGTGGAACCGTGCTGGCCTCCGTGATAAGCCCCGGCATCCAGATGCCGTCCTCCTCGGACACCATGTATCTCGGCACCGCGCCTGGCACCACGCTGAATCAGAGCGGCATCATCGATGAGCTCACGCTCTACAACCGGGCCCTCTCCTTTTTCGAGATCAACGAGATCAACAACATCCCTTCAGCCTGGGGCAAGCTGGCTGATGATGGCAACCTGGCTCCGGTGGTGGATGCCGGCCCGAACCGTGATGTCCTGACCTCCGGCGGCTCCATCACCCTGACCGGAACAGTCACGGATGACGGGCTGCCTTCTAACTCCACTGTCCGCACGACCTGGTCGGTGATTGATTATCCTGGGAGCACTCCCACTCTCGGCACTCCGAATGCCACCAGCACGACCATGACCGTCCCTTCCGACGGTTACTACATCCTCCAGCTCTCTGCTGACGATGGCACGCGCATCAGCAAGGACACCGTCATTGTCCGGGTGGGCCGCAACGCTGGCATCAAGGCACCCACCGGCCTCGCCGCATGGTGGCCCTTCAATGGCGATGGCAGCGAGCTCGTCCGCAACATGAAGGCCGAACTCTCCAGTGGTGTGGAGTTCAACTCCTATGCAGGGGTCAACGGGCACCTCACGCTCGTGGGCAGTGACATCGTTCATGTTCCGGCTGACCACACTCTGGATTTCAGCAGCAGCCCGGGCTTCAGTGTGGAGTTCGGCCTGCAGGACTCCATGCAGTTCTCCAGCGGCACAGCGCTGCCTCGTGTGATCCCATGGCTGACCTGGAGCAATGGCTCTCAGGTCGTGCTCCGCATCAAACGTCACAGCACCACGATCGGCGATCTCGGCAGACAAGGTGTCATCACGCTGGAATACCTGACATCCGCCGGCGTCCCCCAGAGCGTCAGCCTCTCGCCTAACCAGCGATGGGATTTCAGCCGCTTCCTGCTCACGTATGACAAGGCCTCAGGCACTGCGAGCCTGTATTCAAACGGCCTCGTCATCGGCACCGCCCAGATCGGCAGCATCCAGCTGCCTTCGGCGACCAGTGAGATGAACGTGGGCTGGAAGCCGAACATGGACACCCAGCAGTTCAGTGGCTATGTCGACGAGCTCTCCCTCTACGCCCGCGCACTCACGGCGGATGAGTCGGCCCTGCTCGCCTCCGCCACGGTGTGGGGCAAAGAACCGCTGGATGGCAACCAGGCCCCGCTGGCACTCACGGGCGGCAATTTCAGCGGCAGCTCCGGCACCAATGTCCCGATCACCAGCACCGCCAGTGATGACGGTCTGCCCGCCGCCTATGGCCTGGCCACCAAGTGGACCAGTGTGACCACCGGAAGCTCGGTCACTTTTGGCAACTCGGCAGCTCAGAACACGACCTTTAACAGCTTCTCCAGCATGGGACTGGCTGTCCTGCGCCAGGATGCCCAGGACGGGGCCCTGACCACCCCTGCCTATGCGGAGTTTCGATTCACCAACACTTCGGCGGCTGCGGTGCCTGCCAATCTCGTGGCCTGGTGGCCGTTCAATGTCAGCCTGTACGATGTGGCGGGCACCAACCATCTGGTGACCACCTACGGCCGCCCAGCCTGGGCCGGCGACTCGCTGGTGGGTGCGCATGTCAGCTTCGACGGCACCGATGACCGTCTCGTCATCACACCAAATGCCGCGATCAGCTTCACCGGTGCTCCCGGCTTCACCGCTGAAGCCCTGGTCTATGACAACGCCAGCCACGTGGCCGGCAGCGAAGTTCCATGGCTGGTCTGGCATGATGGCACGCGCGCCATCATGCGCCTGCACCGCATCACCACCTCCAGCTCCACGGACTACTATGGCACGATGGCGCTCGACTACATCGACAGCACGAACACCGAGCAGACCATCCTGCTGACACCGAGCGAGCGGGCTGACACACGCCGCCACATTGCCCTAACCTATGATGCTACCAGTGGTGAGATCCGCTACTACAGCGCGGGCACCTTGAAGTCGACCACCACCGTGGGCAGCATCCGCCTGCCGGCGGGCACGGACACGCTGCACATTGCCAATGCCCCGGGCGACACACGCTTCTGGCGTGGTGGCATCGATGAGCTGTCCCTCTACTCCCGCGCGCTCACGCAGACGGAGATCAATGGGCTCGTCACCGCCAGCACCGCACGCCAGGGCAAGGTCAGCCCCGCGCGCAATCAGACGCCGCAGGTGAAGATCAACGTGCCTCTCACCGTCCGCGTGGGAGACATCGTCAACATCACCGCCAATGCCCAGGATGATGGCCTGCCCGCCGGCAGCTCTCTCAGCTATGCGTGGACGATTTCCTCAGGGCCTTTCAGCGTCACTCCAAGCTCGGCGACGAGCGCCAGCACCACGGCGGTCTTTGCTGAAGCGGGCATCCACCGCATCGAGTGCGCGGTGTCAGAGGGTCAGCGCACCGGACTCGGCTCCGTGGACATCCGTGTCCTGCCGCCGCTGGTCAATGTGACTCCATCTGTCACACTCTCCGCGCCAGCCATCGTGCAGCTTCCCGCGAGCGGTCATGCTTCAGTGGTGGCCACGGACGATGCCCTGCCTGCAGGCTCCAGCCTGAGTTATACCTGGAGCAAAGTCAGCGGCCCGGGCACCGTGACCTTCAGTGCGTCCACAAGCGCCGCCACCCAGATGACCTTCAGCCTGGCTGGAACCTATGTCATCGCCGCGGCTGTCAGTGATGGTGATCTGACCACGAATGTGCAAGCCACCGTCACCGTGCAGGCGGCTCCGCCAAACCGTGCGCCTACCATCTCCTGGATCAGCCCTTCACCCACCACGGCACTGATCACGAACCAGAGCCTGACCTTAAAGGCGGCAGCGCAGGATGTGGACGACAACATCACCCATGTGCAGTTCTTCGATGGCAGCACCCTGCTCGCCACGGACACCACACAGCCCTATGAGCACACCATCACCAATGTGGCTGAAGGCCCGCACGCCTACTCCGCCAAGGTGACCTCGGCCGGAGGGCAGACAGCCACCACGGTGACGCTCGCCCTCACCGCGCTCACGCCGGAGGATCCGAACCATGAGGAGATCGTCATCATCACCGCACCCACGGATGGCACGGTCATCACCGCACCCACCAGCATTCGCGCCACGATCGATGTGCAGAACGGTTATCGCTGGGTGCTGCAGCGCCGTCTCACCGGTGCGCGCAATGCCATCTGGCAGACCTTTGCCACGGGCGAGTACAGTGGCATCCTGACGGATCAGGCCATCTCCTCCTTTGATCCCACGCTGCTCGAAAACGGTTCCTGGGACATCAAGCTGCAGGCGCACAAGCGGAATGGTGTCTACTATGAAACCGTGCCCACCACCGTGCAGGTGGATGGCGCGATGAAGCTCGGCCAGTTCACACTCGCCTTTGAGGACTTCACGCTGGACGTGCCCGGCATCCCGATCTCCGTCACTCGCAGCTATGACTCACGCATCGCCGCCACGGGCAGGCCGGGAGACTTCGGCCCGGGCTGGCGCGTCGGCATGCGCAGCGTCACGATCAGCAAATCAGGCACACTCGGCGAAGGCTGGTATCACAGCCTCGCAGGCTTTGCGGATGTCAGCTGGTTCCCGCTGCCGATCTACAATCTCTCGCCGGTGGGCAAGAAGCGCGTCGTCGTGACTTTCCCAGACGGACGTTGTGAGATCTTCGAGACCACCGTCGTCACCGCAAACTCCTCCGGTATCACCGTCGGCCCGGTCAGCATCCCGGCCACGGATTCGTCCAATCAGTATGGCAGCCCCATCAACGTGGCGAACATCGGCTTCAAGCCCGTAGGTCCGTCGCGCGGCACACTGCGCATCGCAGGCACGGAAAGCGCCAGCCGCTTCGTGAATGTCGGCGGAGCCTTGGGTGATGTGGACCTGCGCCTCGAAAGTAATCTCTTCAACACTTTCGATGCCTCCACCTTCATCTTCACCGATGATGACGGCACCGAGTACACTATCAACGAGTCCACCGGTCTGCAAAAGGTGCGTGATCGCAACGCCAACGAGCTCACCATCGCCACCAACCAGATCGCCCATAGCAACGGTCAGAAGGTGCTCTTCACCCGCGATACCGCCGGACGCGTGACCGCCATCACCGATCCCGCCGGGAAGCAGATCCTGTATACTTACAACACGCTCGGCACGCTCGGGACCGTGACGGACCGTGTGAACAATGTCACCACGTTCCAGTATCAGAACAGCAGCTTTCCTTACTACCTCACCGGCATCATCGACCCGCGTGGCATCCAGGCCATCCGCACCGAGTATGACACCGCCGGCCGCATGATCCGCCAGCTCGATGCCGATGGAAACCCCATCCAGATCCAGCATAACGTCACCGCCCGCACCCAGCGCATCACCGACCGTCTCGGCCACGCCACCGTCCACACCTTCGACGAACGCGGCAACATCACCCGCACCGTCGATGCCCTCGGTGGCGTCATCCTACGGACCTATGATGCGAATGACCGAGAGATCACCACCACCGATCCCCTCGGTCACACCACCAGCCGCACTTATGATGCGCAAAACAACGTGCTGACCGAGACGAACCCGCTCGGACACATCACTCGTTATACCTATAACTCGAAGAAGCAGCCGCTGACCATCACGGATCCTTTGGGACGTGTGACTAGCATGGCCTATGACAACCAGGGCAACATGACGAGCGAGACGGATGCCCTCGGCCGCACCACCGGCTTTGTGCCCACCAGCAACGGCAGCATCTCTCGTCTGCAAGTACCCGGCGGCATGACGTATGATTTTACCCTGGATGGCAACGGCAACAGAACCTCGCAAATCATGCGTGGAACCGATGGCAAAGTGGCCGCCTACCAGACCTTCACATACAACTCTGTGGGGGACACCACCGGACAGTCTGACTATCTAGTCCCAGCCAACGCAACGGATGTGGTCGCTGCCACGAAGCTCCGTGATAATGTCCATACGTATGATGCTGAAGGGAACATGACAGCCACACAAATCAGGGACGCGCTGGGCAATGTGCTGCAAAGCCAGTCTTGGACTTACAACGCCAACGGCGACGAAGTGACGTACACAGACCCGATGGGCAAGGTTTCCACTGAAGAGTACGATAATCAGGGCCGCAGCATTCGCAGCACCTACACGGACAACACTGAGAGCCAGCTGGAATATGATGCTGAAGGCAACATCACCCGCTCTGTAAATCGTAGCGGCGGCGTCATGACCTATGAGTTTGATGCCTTGGGGCGTCAGACCCAGATCTCCAATGTGGACGGCACTTTCTCCACCGTCGTGTTCGATGCCGCAGGACGTGAGATCTCCAAGACCAACGAACTGGGTCAGACCACCACACTCACGTATGATGATGCAGACCACTTGCTCACTGAGACCAATGCCGCAGGCGAGACCGTGACCCACACTCTGGATGCCGCCGATCAAAACACGGCCGTCACAGATGCGCTCAACCGCACTACCAGCACGGTGCTGGATTTGGTCGGTCGCCCGACCCGCATCACCCATCCAGACGGCAGCTTCACCAGCATCGGCTACAACTCAGCCAACCAAGCCATCACCCGCACCGATGAGGCAGGAAACACCACCCACTTTGACTACGATCCGCAGGGCCGCCTGCTGGGCGTGGTGGATGCGATGAACCA
This sequence comes from Prosthecobacter gellanilyticus, assembly GCF_007992435.1. Classification (GTDB taxonomy): domain Bacteria; phylum Verrucomicrobiota; class Verrucomicrobiia; order Verrucomicrobiales; family Verrucomicrobiaceae; genus Prosthecobacter; species Prosthecobacter gellanilyticus. Next base: position 76,004 of record NZ_BKAG01000018.1, read on the forward strand.
CGGCACAAACATGGTGTATGACAGTGTGGGCAGGCTGCAAAGCTGGACGGATGCGGAAGGCAACAGCACCAGCTACACCCATGACACCCTGGGCCGCCGGACGAGCCGCACGCTGCCAGGCAACCAGACCGAACACTTCACCTGGGACAGCATGGGCCGCCTCCAGACCCACACGGACTTCAACGGCTTCACCACCAGCTACTTCTACGATGCGGATCACTACCTTGTCGAGAAACGAGCCGATCCGGGGCATCCATCCCTCTCGCTGCCTCATGCGGCAGCGAAGGTTCTCTTCACCTACAATGCGTTCGGCGAGCCTGCGACGGCTGAGGTGCGCAATGCCAATGGCACCGTCATTCACAGCCAGATCTGGAGCTATGACGACTACGGCAGGCTCACGGGCACCAGCACACCGCATGGCAATCTTGGTTATACACATGATGGTCTGGGCCAGGTCTCCGGCCTTGCCACCTCTCATGCGGAAGGTCCGCAGCTCGCCTATGAGCGTGATGATGCGAACCGGCTCGCCGCCATCAATGACCTGCGGACGCAGCCATCCAAGCAAACCAGTTATGGTTATACTCTCACAGGAGCTTTGAACCAGATGACCGCTGCCAACGGCATGAGGCACTCCATGACCTACAACACGCGTGACTTCGTCAACTCTTTGAACGTGACAGATGCAGCCAGTGCAGGCATCGAGAGTTTCAACTACACCTTGAACGCCTTGGGTCAGCGCGAGCGCATCGATGAAGGCAATGGCCGTGTGGTGCAATTCCAGCGCGATCCCCTGGGCCGCCTGACGCATGAGCAGATTAGCAACGCAGGGCCCGCCTCCTCCGGCATCCTTGGCTACAGCCACAACAGCGTGGGCTACCGAACCGCACGAACGAGCACCCAGCCTGCAGTGCCCGCCCAGTCCCTTACGCTCAATGCCAATGGCCAGGTCGCTGGCGTGAGCTACGACAGCAACGGCAACACCCTCGCTGCGAATGGCAACACAGATGTGTACGACTTTGAAGACCGTCTCATCCGCCGAACCAAGCTTGATGGCACAATTATCGACTTCGTCTATGACGCCAATGGCCAGCGTGTGGAAAAGCGCATGACCGGGCGCCAGCCCCTGGGTTACCTGATTGACACGCAGAGTCCCTCTGGATGGCCGCAATGCGTGGCCGAGGTGGCATGGACTGGCACTGAATGGCAGCCGCTCACCACCTACACTTACGGTGCGGCAGGCCCCATTAGCCAATGGAACCACATTCAAGGCGAACACTACTTCCTGCGTGATGCTCATGGAAGCATCCGCGCTCTGGTAGATGCCAACGGTCAAGTTGTCAGCGCCATGGACTACGACTCCCATGGCGTGCCTCTCAGCGTCACACCTGCCGGCGCACCGAAATCTGCCCTGGGTTACAATGGCGAACATTTCGATGCCGATCTTGGCCTCGTCTATCTGCGGGCACGCTGGTATGACCCAATGTTAGGCCGGTTCCACACGCGCGATCCGTATCAGGGCATGTTCGAGGACCCGATGAGCCTGCAAGGCTACCTCTTCGCTCATGGCGATCCTGAAAGTTTCATTGACCCGAGCGGGAATCTAACTCTTGCTGATGCATTGACCACACTGCGCATTCAGATCAAGCGCATCAACGACAGCATCGTTAAGCTAGACAAGATTGTGAATCCTGCGATTCAAGTGGTGACCGCGATTGAGGTTTTGAAAAATTATGCCTCCACAGGTGATTCCATTCTTCAGCACGGATTTCAGGGCAAGCCTGGTGATTTCTTCAAATGGGGCCGGATGACTCTGTCCATGCTGCCTGCGCTCAAGTACCAATACGCCCAGCTCAAGATACTCAAAAACGAGAAACAAAAGAGTGGAGCCGTGAACTCCCTTAGAAGGTGGAGCTATTTTGGGCAGCTGCAAAAGGCACTGGCTACTTCCAAGAGAAACGCGATTGCGAGTGGACATACATTCATCGTGAAGAGCAACGGTCTGCCAGACCTAACTCCGAACGCTTCTGCATCGATCTTCCTTAAAGGAGGGCTAACAGGCCGTAGATCTACAGACAACACCCGATCCCAGGCTCAGGCCCGAAGGGCCACAGGCACTTGGCATCACCATGAGGTCATGGGTATCATGCAGTCCGTCGATGTGACAGCACACAGTGCGGTGTCTCATCATGGCGGGGTATATTTCTGGAGTCTCTGCAACAACAAGACATATAAAAAATAGACATCTCGCAAAGCTCATCATTGGTGAGCGGCACTCATTCATGCCGCTCACTCGATATCGACACGGCAGGCCTGATCCAACCATCACTAACCCATTGAGGATAACGCAGTGGGGGTTCTGAACTCGGCTACCTCCGCAGCCATGTTACCCAGCTTGATTCTCGCTAAACAAAGAACGTATCCTCGTGCGAATACGGCGGGGCGCAGCAGCAGAGGAAGCGGAGGGTTTGGGTGGCGGTGATCTGGTGCCAGGCACCCGGAGGGATGAGGATGGCATCACCAACGGTCACGGGGCGTTCTTCGCCGTTGATCTCCATGGTGCCCTGGCCTTCGAGGATGAAGTAGAATTCCTCACTCAGCTTGTGGTAGTGGCGCTCGGTGGGGCGGCCGATTGGGACGGTGGCTTCAGCGAGGCTCTGGTTCTGCACGGGGGCATTCGTGCGGTCCAGGATGCTGCGGATGGTGCTGCCATCCTTGGTGGTGAAGGGCGGCTGCTCGGAAAGCTGGTTCAGGGTCATGGGGGAGGGTGTAGGCACCTTGGAAGGTGATGCGAATGTATTTTCCGGAAAAGCGTACGGCTCCATGAAACAGAGAACCCTTCTGCGCACAGGGCTGGCCTATGCGAAGAAGGGTTTAACTGTGCGATCAAGGTCGCTCGCTCATCACATGGAGTGTGATGGCTACTTTCCGGCGCGCACCTCGTTCACGAACTCTTCCATGAGGTCCATGGCTTTGACGATGAGGTCGGGGGCGGTGGCGTAGCAGCAGCGGACGAAGCCTTCACCGGCCGCGCCGAAGGCACTGCCAGGGACAACGGCGACGCTCTTCTTCTCAAGCAGGCCGATGGCGAATTCCTTACTGGTGAGACCGGTGCTGCGGATCTCGGGGAAGACGTAGAAGGCTCCGCCGGGATTGAAGCAGTGCAGGCCCATGCCGTTCAGGCGGCTGACGATGATGTTGCGACGCATCTCGTAGCTCTGGCGCATTTCCTCATAGGCGCTGGCACCCATCTTGAGAGCCTCGATACCGGCGATCTGGCTCATGATGGGAGCGCAGAGCATGCAGTACTGATGCACCTTCATCATGGCCTCACGCAGGGGCGCAGGAGCACAGGCATAGCCGAGGCGCCAGCCGGTCATGGCAAAGGCCTTGCTGAAACCGTGCAGGAGCACGGTGCGCTCACGCATGCCGGGATATTCGACGATGCTCTTGTGCTGGCGGTTGTCGTAAAGCAGCTCGCTGTAGATCTCGTCGGTGAAGACGAACAAATCATGCTTCACGGCCAGGGCGGCGATCTTCTCCAGCTCCTCAGGTGGCATGATGCCGCCGGTCGGATTGGTGGGGAAGTTCAGCGCGATGATCTTGGTCTTCGGCGTGATGGCCTTTTCCACGTCCGCAGCCATGAGGGCGAAGTTGTTTTCCTCGCGTGTGTTCACCACCACGGGCACGCCGTAAGCCATCTTGATGCTGGGGCTGTAGCTGACGTAGCACGGCTCATGATAGATGACCTCGTCACCCGGATTCAGCACGGCACGGAAGGCGATGTCGAGCGCCTCGCTGACACCGACGGTGACGAGGATCTCGGTCTTCGGATCGTAGGTGACGCGGAACTGCTTCTGCACGTACTCGCTGATGAGCACGCGCAGCGGCTCAAGACCGAGGTTGGAAGTGTAGCTGGTCTGACCCTTTTCCAGGGAGCGGATCACCGCTTCACGGATGGGCCAGGGAGTGGATTTGTCGGGTTCACCAACGCCGAGCGAAATGACATCGCTGCGGCCAATGACGAGCTCGAAGAAATCGCGAATGCCAGAGCGCGGAAGGTCGCGGATCTGGGTGCAAAGTTTGTTATCGTAGTCCATGAGGTTGGGCAAAGACAGTGGGGCTCAGGGACAAGATCACGGGCTCACCGGCAGACGTTCCTCGTCGCCGGAACCATTGGCCAGGAAACCAGCCTGCTTGTAGGCTTTAAGCTGGAAGTGCGTGGCCGTGGAAAGCACACCACCGATGGTGCTGAGCTTCTCGGCGATGAAGTTGGCCACATCGAGGAGGTCTTTGCCCTCGACGATGATGGCGAGGTCGTAACCACCGCTCATGAGGAAGCACTCACGCACCTGATCAAATTTGGCGATGCGGCGGGCCAGGCGGTCGAAGCCACCTTCACGCTCAGGGGTGATCTTCACCTCGACCAGCGCGGTGACGCCGCGATGGCCAGCTTTCTGACGGTCCACCACGGCATTGTAACCCAGGATCGTGCCATCCGCCTCGGCGGCGGCGATGCGGCTGCGCACTTCGTCTTCCGTGAGGCTGAGGATTCCAGACAGCTCCTTGGCGGAGCGGTTGGAGTTGATGGCGAGGAGTTGAATCAATGGGTCCATAAGGATGGGGGGCGGATTTAAGCACGGTTCGTCCACTGCGCACGCACTTGTTGCACCCGGGTCACTTCCGGACGTGCAAAGCCAACTTTGGGTGCAATACCGCCGGAGCCGGAAGCGTGATGTCTGACCTTCTTTTCCACCATGAATTGCCTACGCACCACGCTCCTCCTGCTAGCCCTCGCGGGCATCGCCACCGCCCAGACTGCCAAAGCACCGGCCAAACCGGAGGCTGCCAAGGGCGCCGAAGGCTCTGATGTCTCCAAGCTGGACCCCGCCATGGGGGCGAACAAAGCCGCTGCGGAGAACGTGGAGTGGCATGATGTGACCCAGTGGGGCGTGGAGGGCCGCATCCTCCCCGACCAGGAGCGCAAAAGCTGGTTTGACCGTCTGCCTGCCAGTGCCGACGGCAAAGTGACTCCCACCGTATGGCAGCTCAGCCGCGACAGCGCGGGCATGATGGTGCGCTTCAAGACGGACTCCGAGGCCATCCATGTGCATTACAAGGTGACCAAGGCCACGCTGGGCATGCCGCACATGCCAGCCACGGGCGTCAGCGGTGTGGATCTCTATGCCCGCGACAAAGATGGCAAGTGGAAGTGGGTCTATGTGACCAAGCCCGCCACGCAGGAGATCAAGGTGGAGGTCATCAAAGGCCTGGCCCCTGGCGAGCGCGAATACGCGGCCTACCTGCCGCTCTACAATGGCGTGGAATACCTCAAGATCGGTGTGGAGAAGGGCCGCAAGTTCACGGGTCTCGAGCCACGCAAGAAGCCCGTCGTCTTCTACGGAACGAGCATCACGCACGGCGCCTGCGCCAGCCGTCCGGGCATGGTGCACACGGGCATCCTGGGCCGTAAACTAGACATGCCTGTGGTGAACCTGGGCTTCTCCGGCAACGGCCGCATGGACAAGGCCGTGGGTGAGTATCTGGTGCAGGTGGATGCCGCTTGTTATGTCATCGACTGCTTGCCTAACATGCAGCCCGCGATGGTCACGGAGAAGTGCGTGCCGCTGGTGAAACAACTGCGTGCTGCGAAGCCTGAGACACCGATTGTGCTCGTCGAAGACCGTCGTTTCACGAATGACTGGATCACACCAGCCAAATACAAGTTCCACACGGACAATCACGCCGCGCTGAAGGCTGCCTATGACTCGCTGGTGAAGGAAGGCGTGAAGAACCTCTACTACATCCCGGGTGATGTGCTCTATGGCGATGACACCGAAGGCGCCACCGATGCCTCCCACGCGAGCGACCTGGGCTTCATGCGCCAGGCGGAGATCTTTGAACCCGTGCTGCGCAAGGCTCTGGGCAAGTGATCTGGCCTAGCCAAAAGTATGGTTAAAACAAAACTCCCCTGCCCTGCTTTCTAGGGAGGGGAGTTTTTTGTGATCTATCGCAGAGGCTTATTCAGCCTTCTTCTTGGCGGCAGTGGCTTTGCCTTTGCCCTTTCCTTTGCCTTTCGCGGCAGCAGGAGCTGGGGCCACTTTCTCACCGGGTTTCGGCAGAGCAGCCTTCGCGGTTTCCCAGCCGGGATTCAGCGTGGCCTCGCGGATGGTGAGATTACGGAAGTCGACCGACTGTCCAGCGACGGTGAAACCAGGAGCGGCCTTGGTGGTCTTGAAGAGCGGATCGCTGCCCCAGGCAATGAGGTCATCCACCTGACCGACCAGGGTATCTCCCACCATCTCGAGCCGCACCTTGTGCCAGGTGCCCGGGACAAGCTCAGCGGGGAAGCGAGCGAATACGACCGCCTTGTCCGGACCTTCGTGGTCGTTGTCATCACGCTGGATGGCGATGGATTTTGGCGTGATGGAGATGCGCGCCATGTGGTCTTTGACCGCATTGATGGAGAGGCTGGTGCTCTTGCCGCCTTCAAACTTGAACTCATACTCGACCACGAAGTCTTGCAGTTGGTTTGGCAGACGGGTCACAGCACCGTGCTTGTCTTCCGCGAGTTCAGAACCGCGCAGCACGCCCTCCACTAGCTCCCATTTGCCTTTCGCCGTCTTCCAGGGAGCGCCCGGGGCGGTGTCGAGCTTGCTTTCATAGATGACCTTGCCGGGGACGGCGAGGAGCGGCTGGGCATCCGCAGCGAAGGCTCCAGGGCTGGCTAAAAGGAGAGAAAAAAGGAGGTTAGAGGGTTTCATGGGTGCCCGGAAACGATAACTCTTTGGCATTATTGCCCCAAAAAAGCTGGTTCTCAGTGAACAAATGTGCCGTAATCCCGACTAACCCCCGTCTCCTCGACACTATGAAGAACATCGTACTCTCCCTTCTCGCCATCGTTTCCATCTCCTCCTGCGCCACCGGCCCGAATGCCCAGACGGGCACTGTTGTGGGTGCCCTTGGCGGTGCTGCGGCAGGTGGCATCATCGGTCACCAGAGCGGTCGCGGCCTTGAAGGCGCAGCCATCGGTGCCGGCCTCGGCGCCCTCGGCGGCAACGCCATCGGCAATGCCCAGGACCAGCGCAACCAGCAGTATTACAACCAGCAGCGCTATAACCAGGGCTACGGCAATCAGGGTTACCAGCGCCAGCCAGACGGCTACTATCCGAACGGCCAGCCTTACTGGCGTTAATCATCATTTCCGGTCTCCGGAAATCCTTCACGAAGCGCGACCTGGATGCAGGTCGCGCTTTTTTGTGCGCTGATCCATGCCAATGGGTGCATGACTGCTCATCATGAAGAAACCGGAATTCGTCTTTGCCACCTGCCGCGCTGGATCTGAACCCTCGCTGAAACGCGAGGTGGCTGCACGTCATGGCGGCTGGCTGACGCCGGCCTTCATGCGGCCGCAGCTGATCACCTTCAAGGCCAAGACGGAGATGCGGCCGGACTTTGAGCTGGATGCGGCCTTTTCCTCCGTGAGCGGCTTCTCCGCAGGCATGGCCAAAACACCGGAAGAGGTGGCTGCAAAGGTGCAGGAGCAAGGTCTCGAGGTCTCACAGGTCCATGTCTATCCGCGGGTGATCGGTGAGGATGGCGTGGCGGATGAAGTCTGGCAGCGTGTGGATGCCATCCATGGGCAAATCACGCCTTTGGTTAGTCTGACGAAGACGAGCCAGCTGATCCTGGACGTCATTATCGGCGAAGAGGGCGAGCCTTGGTTCCTCGGCATTCATCGTCGCACGCCTGCAGCGCATCCCAGCCCCGGAGCACTGCCACGGGTTCAGCTTCCACCCGAGGCCCCCTCACGTGCCTGGCTGAAGATGGAGCAGGCGCTTTCTTGGTTAGGCCTGGATGCGCCGGACGCCTTGAAGGGCAAGACGGCGCTCGAGCTCGGTAGCGCACCGGGTGGCGCTTCGTGGGCACTTTTGCAGCGTGGCATGAGGGTCATTGGCCTGGACACTGGCAGCATGGATGAGCGCGTGCTTCGTCATCCGAACTACCATCACCTCTCCATTCCTGCTGGCGATGTCTCCTTGCGGGAGCTTCCACGCGAGGTCGATCTCCTCGCCTCCGACATGAACCTGCACCCAGGCCTCGTGGTGAAGTACATGGAGCGCTTCACTCGTGAGCTGAATCCGCGCTGGCTGGCGCTGACGCTGAAGATGAATGACGGCCAGGTGGAATCCCAGATCCCAAGTCTGCTTCAGCAACTCCGCCGTTTTACCCCCGGCGAGGTCTATGCCCGCCAGCTCCCGGCGAACCGCCGGGAGATCACGGTCATCAGCCATTGAGGCCGGGCGACCTTACTTAAACTCTGGGTAGAAGGGATTGTGCGCCTTCTCCTCACCCACCGTGGTGAGCGGGCCATGACCAGGCGCGACGACGGTTTCACACGGCAGGGAAAAGATCTCCCGGCGGTTCGTCACCAGAGCATCGGCATAGGAGACCATGCCGCCGCCCATGGAACTGGCAAAAAGCGCATCTCCCACCACCGCCACAGGCTGGGCCAAACCACTCACGACGTAGGTGATGCCGCCCTTGGAGTGTCCCCAGGTGGAGCGTGACTCGATCGTCAGCCCGCCCAGTTCCCAGGAGGCTCCTGGCGCGAAGGTCTCTGCCCCGTCATGCGGCTCGTTCTTGCCCACATACACCTCGGGCGCATTCAGCGCGGCGATATCTGCCACGTGGTCGGGATGCGTATGGGTCAGGAAGAGGTATTTCAGCGTCAGGCCCAGTTCATTGATCTTCTCCAGCATGGGGGCTGCCGTGGCCCCGGTGTCAAAGGCGGCCGCCTCCAGGGTCTGCTCATCCCACACGAGGTAGGAGTTCACCGTCATGTCATGGTAGGTCGTGTTAAACTGCGCCAGACCGGCCAGCGACACCGGTTTGGGATACCACTTGCCCTCCGCCATGGCCACCAGGGCCTGGCCATGCAGGCCCAGCACGGGGGCCAGCTTCAGCAGTACAGTGGCGTCATTGTCACCGGCACGGGCGGCCTCGATCTCGGCCTCCGAGACATGGGATTTCTCAGAAAGCGCCGCCAGCGAGAGGCCGAGCCCCCGCTGCGCTTTGCTCACGACGTCATTAAAAAGGTCTTCGAGGGGAATGCTCATGCCCCATCCAAAGTCAACCCGCCCGGGGCGGCAACCCCAATTTGGAGTATTGCAAATTCAGTTTCGGCTTGCAGATTTCAGCCGTAAATTCCCCGTATGCTCGAAATCTTCTCCAACCCCTTCTACACCTTCTGCATGGGCCTCGGCCTCGGTGCTGTGTTCCTGGTCATGGCCGTCATCAACCACTGGAAGACCAAGGGTGAGTTCCGCCGTTACAAAACCCACCTCAGTGACAAGCTGGAGCTGGAAGCCCGCCAGATGCAGGAGACCAACAAGGAGAAAACCCGCCTCTCGGGTGAGAACGAGAGCCTCCGCGTCCAAATCGCCCGCCTGAATGAGCGCCCGGACAACAAGCTCTCCCGCGAACTGGAGATCCTGGCCCGCGCCGAGAAGCACATGATGATCAATGCCCCCGGCTTCGCCCCCGCCTGGGAGCTGGCCAAAGCCTCCGCCATGTCCCAGCTCGAGTCTGAGGAAAAAGGCTCCTCCTTCCCCCAGAAGATCTTCCGCAAGCTGATCGGCAGTGGCAGCGGTAGTAATGGCACTGGGCCGACCTCCCTGCCTGAGGCTTCGGTGAGCTCGGGCAAGTCCTCCTCCACCAGCACAGCTGCCGCCTGATCCTGCCATGATCCGGCCCGAGAAGGTCAAGTTCATGATCCTCGCCGCTGACATGAAGCGCGCGGTCAGATTTTACAAATCCGTCTTCGGGCTGGATGAGATCTTTGTCAGCGATTTCTGGAGCGAGCTCGCGCACGGCACCGCCGTCATCGCCTTTCACGGCGGTCACGATGGCTCGCCAAATTCCACCGGGCTCAGCTTCCAGTTTGAGGATGTCTTTGATGCCGCTGAACGGATCGAGAAAGCCGGTGGCACCGTGCTGGAAGTGCCTAACCAAAGGGATGGCGAACCCATCCTGCTCGGCCGCTATCGTGATCCTGAGGGTAATGAGGGCTTCATCACCCAGTATGCTGGCTGAGGCCGGCGGGAGACGATCACCGCACCGCGCCTCAGTAGGCGTCCCTCATCGCTGAGTCCGCATCACGTGCCGGCGGGGCCGTGGGAGGTGCGAACCCCTCCGTGGACATCGCATCCGGCGGGGCATCATCCAGCACACCCACCTCCACCGTCTCGTTGTCAAAGAGTCCCTGCATCAGTTCCCACGCGCCTCGCATGTCACCAGACTCAGCCAGCACGGAGGCCATCTCCCGAGGGAGGAAGACCGGGCTCCCAGGCAGGCCCATCACCCGCTCCAGCGTCTTGCGCGCAGATTTCAGATCACCGGCGGAGCGCTGCGCATAGTAGAGCTCCACCCCGGGCAGCGGGTCGATGGGGTTCAGCACATGCGCACGTTCCAGACGCGGGATGTCCGCTGAGGTCAGCGTGGCGGACCGTGCCGGAGCCGGCAGGTAGCGTGCTGCCAGCTTGAAGGCCTCCTCAAACTTGCCGGAGGCGGCCAGATCCTTTGCCAGAGCCTGCCAGCCGTAGGGTTGCAGTGTTGGATGGTCCTGAAGATAAGCCACCATCTCCTTCAGATCTCCCGTCTGCTGCCAGCGTCGGAAAAAGAAGCGCTTCTGCGGCTCATTCAGTCCCACGAGCGCCGGATGCTGGGCCAGGAACTCCCGCTGGCACTTCAGCCAGAAATCTCTCGGCTCGTTCACATGAGCAAGAAACACCAGTTGCAGCGAAGGACGATCCGCCACCCTCCAGAGCTGCTGGCTGATCTCCGGAAAGGCCTTCGCCTCCAGCACGATCTCCTGAAACCTCGGCATCGCATTGCTAAACTCCCGCGGGTATCGGCGCATGCCCTCCTTCCAGGGGATCAGCGCCATCGGTGGATCAAAGAACAACCAGTAGCGGCCTTCCTCAAAGCATACCGGACCATAGCGCGGCTCCAGCGCACGCACACGGCCGAAGTCCTCCAGCGCCACGGCACTGCCATGGCGCATCACTAGATGCAGCTGCGCGCGCAGGAAGTACCAGCGGTACTGCAGAGGCGTCAGCTCGATGGCACGGTTGATCAGCCGCATCGCTTCCGCACGCTGCCCCTGGGCTGCCTGCGCCACGGCCCGGTCATGCAAAAGCGTGGCCCCGGAGGCGGTGCTGACCTCCGTCTGGCCAAAGGCAAAAGCCATCCACAAAGCTCCCCACGCAGCCACAGCCACACCCGCGCCACGGAAGGCCAGGCTCAGCGCCGGCTGGATGCGCGCGGTCAGGTAGCGGCCACGCACTGCCTGCGCAGTGACCAGGGCAAACACCATGAAATAACCAAAATTGTGCAAAGGCACATCGAAGATGCCATGCATCAGCGCCAGCCCTGCGGCGATGCCGAAGGCGCGCCGCACACGTCTGCCCGCACGGCTGTCCTGGCTGCGCTTCCTTCTCCGGGAAGACATCCACGGTCCTGAGGTCTGAAACAACCAGCCCACCAGGATCAAGCACGGCAGCACGAGCATCAGGCCGCCCTCAAACAAGGCCCACAGAAGATCACTCTCCGGATGCATCGTGCGCGCATCGGGATAGAAGCCATCACAGACCTGCGGAAACACATGATCAAAGACACCCAGCCCGCGCCCTGACCACGGCGCGTCCGCCGTGGCCCGCAGCACATGCCCCGCCAGCCACAAACGCAGATCAGAGCTCAAGGACGTGCTGATTGACTTGTCAGTCAGTCGTTCGCCCAGGCGCCCGCCCGAGGCGACCGCGATGGATACCACCGCCGCGATGATGGCCATCGTCACCACCAGCTTGCGCATCACCCCGCGTCTCATCGCCGTCGTCGCCAGCCAGAGTGTCATGCCGGTGAAGAAGAGCAGCAAACCGGCGCGCGAGGTGTTCACCAGAATGCAGCCCAGCAGCAGGAGCACTCCAGCGCCGAAGATCATCCATGAACGTGACTTCTGCTTGAAGGCATCCACCATCGCCGCGGCACACAGCACACTCATCCACGCAAACAAACTGGAGCTGTGGTTCTGGTTCGCAAAAGGACCGAAGCCCGTGGCGTCTTGGGTCGTCGCGTCCGCATGGCCCCGCGGCCACCAGAAGGCATCCACCCAGCCCGCCTTGTCCAGCAGGGAGAGGACCGCCAGTGGCAGCACGCCGAGACAGAGAAGACGCAGCAGCAGGCGGCGTCCGCCATCACTGAAATTCTGCGCCAGGCAGCACCAGAACCAGGCCACGCCCACCACCGTCACCAGCCATGCCTCCAGTGTCAGCTTCCATTCAGGTGAGAGCGTCGAAGGCATGTCAATGCCCCACTCCTGCCCCAGCGTCTGCCGCCACGGCTCCATACCGCCGAACCAACTAGATGGCAAAAGCCCCGCTCCCGGCACCAGGGCCAGGATCACCAGGATCATGGAGGGCAGCGGCCGCAGCTTCATGCGCGGCGGGGCCATCACCATCGCTCCGCCCATCAGCAGCAGCGCCAGTCCGCGGGCCCAGGGCTCGCGCGCTGCCCCGCAGAAAAGGACTACCATCACCACGATGCCATACACCCACGCACGCCAGTACGGTCTCCGCCCGGCGGCCACGTCCTCGGCATCCAGCGCCTCCGTGGCGGAGTCAGTGTCCTCGCTGTCAGGCAGCTCGTCAGCCTCCACAGGTTCAGATCGGTTGTCGGCATCGGCCGGCTCCGGTGATGAGAGGGGGGCACTCATGAAGCGGCGGTTGGGGAAAGCTTGGTGAAGGAGGAAGTCGGGCGCCCCTCCTCGATCTCAGGACCTGGAATCACAAAAGACGGCAGCGTCCCCCAGCGCTCCAGGCAGCGCTCAAAGAGGCCGGAAAAGGCATCCGCGCGGTTGAACCAGTCAGTCTCCAGACCATCGTTCACCGGGCAATGCAGCACCACCTTCGTCCCGCCCTTCATGGGCAGCAGCACCGGATGCGTCAGATCTGAGGGCGCGGTCTTGAACCCGATCCAGCGAAAGCGATGCCCCAGCAGATCGCTAAACTCCTCTAACGAAACGCATTTCTCGATGTCGAACTCCAGCACCCGGGCATGCACACGGATGTGCTCCAGCCGCTTCCTCCGGTCCAGCGCCTCCGCCACCTGGCCACGCAGTTTGCTCCAGCTCTTCACATAGCCCAGGTAGCGTGCCGCGCCGATCGCCAGCAGGAAGAACACCGCTCCCGCCACCGGCAGGGCCACCCCCTTCGTCAGCAGGATGCTGATGCCCACAAGACTCAGCACCAGGCAGACGCAGTACATGGCCACCAGCGCCCGCCCCTTGCTGTAGCCTAACAAAATAAGCCGGTGATGAATGTGCTCCGCGTCCGCGCTGAAGATCGGCACCCCGCGGATGCTGCGCCGCAGGATGGCAAAGAACGTGTCCAAAATCGGCACGCCCAGGGCGATCACGATCACCAGCAGCGCCGCGATCACGGAGCCCTTTTGCGAGCTCTTCAAGGACACCGACGCCACAAAGAAACCAATCAGATAAGCACCGCCATCGCCAAGGAAGATGCGCGCCGGCGGGAAATTGAAGAAAAGAAATCCCGTGAGGGCTCCCGCCATCAGCACCGAGAGCAGCATCACCTCCGCGTGACCGCCCACATAACCCACAAAGGCCAGTGTCAGGGATAGGAACAGCCCGAAGCCCCCCGCCAGACCATCCATGCCATCGATCAGATTGATGATGTTCGGGATCGCCACCAGCCAGAAGAGCGTGATCGGCAGGCTCCACCAGCCCAGATGCAGCGCCCCCTCGCCAAAAGGATTGCTCAGCATGTCGATGGAGATGCCTAACGAATAAAGAATCAATGCCACCCCGATCTGCCCCACCAGTTTCACCCGTGCGCCCAGCGCCTTCAGGTCATCGAAGAAGCCCACGCTGAAGATCAGCAGGTTGCACAGCATCAGCGCTCCATATTCACCCCAGCGCACGCGGTCCAGCCCCAGCATCACCACAGATCCGATCACCAGCGCAGCAAAGATGGGCGCGCCACCCAGGCGCGAGATAGGCTTCTCATGGTGCTTGCGCCGTCCGTCCGGAGCATCCAGGCCGATCGTTCCTTTTCTGCCGACGATGTAGAGGGTGCCCACCAAGGCCACGATCAGCGCCAGGACATAGTAGACCGTCAGTTCCGGCCAGAGCGGCATCTGGGGCGCAGGAGGCCCGATGAATGCTTCAGCGCTGGCGGCGGCGATCATGCAGAAAGGAAAAAGGGTGGCAGGTCGGTTTTCAGGCAGCGTGTCCCTGCCCTGCGGCAGCAATCACGTCAATCAATCGCGGACGCAAGCGGCTCTGTGAGAACTCCGCGGCAAGCGCCCGGCTCTCCTCAGAGGGTGGCAGAGGCCCCGTGGCAGCCGCCTCGCGCAGCACCTCCACCAGCCCCTTCACATCCCCATGCCGGCCTATCCGCGCATACCTGCGGTCAGGCAAACGTGCCGCCAGATCTGTCAGATGACACTCCTCCGGGCCTATTCCCAGGAACGGCAGCCCCAGCGCCAGAATGTTGTACACCTTGCAGGGATGCACCATCCCCACAAACGGCGTCCCCATCACCACCAGGTGCAGGTCCGCAGAGGAGAGTGATGACGAAAGCCTCTCCTTCGGCTGATACGGCAGGCAGGTGATGTTCTTCAGTCCCTGGTTCTCCGCAAAAGCCCTCACCTTCCCATGCTCGCTGCCCCCGCCGACGAAGAGGAAGTGCAGCGTCGCATGACCGGCCAGTTCCTTCGCCGCCTCCAGCACCGTGTCCAGCGGATGGCAGGGACTGTGATTCCCCGAATACATCACCACAAACTTCCCGGTAAGACCGTGTTCAGCACGGAAAGCCTCCCTCCCCGCCACATCCCAGCGCACCGCATCATCGTGAGACCACGGCGCATCCACATGGATCGCATCCGCCCTCACCGACTTCGCCCGCAGCCGTTCCGCCATGAACCGGTCCAGCGCCACAATGCGCGCCGCCCGGCCAAAACTCCACTTCTGCAGCGTGCTCATCACCTGTTCAGCCAGACCGCCCTGCTTCAGCCAGCCAGCGGCCACAGCCTCATCCGGATTCAGGTCCATCACCCACGGCACCACTGCCCCACCTTTGAGTGAGGCCATCACCTGCCCCAGCGATGAAATCAGCGGCGGTGACGTCAGGCACACCGTCACATCAAAGCGCCGCAGCCTCAGCAGGATCAGCGTCGCATTGATCCAGAAGGTCGCAAAATCCACCAACCGCCGCCACCTTGCCTTCTTCCCCAGGCCTGGAGTCCAGATGCGGCGGATCTCCACGCCCTTCCAGGTTTCGCGTACCGGAAATCGCTTCTCCGGATTGTCATACCCACGGCTGGAAGCCACCGCCACCACCTCATGCCCGGCCTCAGCCAGCCCCTCCGCCAGATCCGTCAGATGCTGCGCCGACGACACATGATCCGGATAAAAGCACTGGTTCAGCAGCAGTATCCGCAGCCTCCTCCCCTGCCCCTTCCTTTCACGATCAAGATGCGATACCGGCAGGTCTGAAGACATGTAAAAGAGAGTCGGACAAAGTTGGAGTGAGGTCCCGTGATACCCCAAACCCACCCCCCAGCGCAAGGTGCGAGTGCCCCAGCCCCACCCCCCGCCGCCAAAAAACAACCTGGATCAGCCTGGATTCACCTGGATCGCCCCCTGTAGCGGCTGGCGTCAGCCTGCCGTTCTTTGAACCCGCAAACCGCCTTCCGCTCCATCCGCCCCGAGCAGGTCGGATCCGGTCGGATTGACTCGGATCGGCCCCAATGTGGCCAGCTTTCTCCGAAAGGTGAGCCGAGGACTCTCGAACCACCCCTCAGCTTCGAAAAACAGCCTGGATCCACCTGGATCAGCCTGGATTCGCCGACAGCCCCCCAAGCGAAGCGCTTCAGCAAAGTAGCCATCGCACTCCGAGTGATGAGCCCAAGACCCCGCAAACTCTCCTCCCCACCCCTACCGCGATCAGGTCGGATCCACTCGGATCTCCTTGAATCAGCTCTCCTCTTCCCAAACCACCGTAAACAACTGCAAACCACCGTGAACAATCCATTCTCCGAAGCATTCTGCGAAGAGCGAGCCGTAAACGCCGCCCTCCCAAATCCGTCGAAGAAAAAAGTGCATTCATCCTCCACTCATAGCCCCAAACTCACTCCACCCAAGTGACCCAAGCGGACCCTTTGGACACCGCGAATCCCCCCTCCTTTTGGCCCTGCCCATGAACTCTCCCGACAACTTTCACATCACCCAGGCAGACCTCGCGCGCCCAGATCACCAGCAGGCCACGCTCCAGATGATGGATGCCTATGCGAACGATCCCATGGGCGATGGCAGACCTCTCTCAGCTTGGGCCAGAGAGCATCTCATCTCCGGCCTCCGCGAGCATCCTACCACCCTTGTCTTCCGCGCCTTTCGCGACTCCGAACCCGTCGGCATCGCCACCTGCTTCCGCGGCTTCTCCACCTTCGCAGCTCGACCTCTCCTCAACATCTCCGACTACTACGTCCTTCCTCAACTCCGCGGCACTGGCATCGGCCGCCAGCTTCTGCAAGCCATCGAACAATCCGCACGCTCGCTCGGCTGCTGCCGCCTCACCCTCGAAGTCCAGGAAAACAACCATCGCGCCCGCGCCATCTACACCGCCGCCGGTTTCGCCCAGGCCATCTACGTCCAGGAAGCTGGAGGCTCGCTCTATTTGACCAAGCACCTTTGAATCATCTTTCAGAACCACCCTTTCACGCTCATCTTTATCTTGTGCATGAGCGATCATCGACACCATCTGCTCAATCTGCTGACATGACCGGCCAGCAAACACCCAAAGTCACCACGGCCGACGTCACACGCATCATCATCCGGGACTTCGGCCCCGATCGCAGCGATGAAGTGACGAAGATCCTGTCTGCCTATGGCAGGGAGGATTGGCAGCAGGAGACTCCACGCGTCTATCTTGCCATTCTCAAGCTTGCCAGCGGTGATCTCGAGAAACTCCGCCATGAAACCAAGATCGCGTGCTCGGATTTCCGGGACGTCATCAGCCCTGCGGAATACCGGCGCTATGCCGAGATCGGATGGTCTGCCTCAAATCCTGACAAGCACGCTGAAGAGAGAGCGATGCAAGAAGACTGGAAGGAGTACCAGGAATGGCTGAACCGGCGGTAACGCAATAGTTGCAATGGCCGCTGAACGAACCCCATGCACCCCTCCGATCTCGCCACCAGCTACGACACCATCGCCCATCAATGGCTGGAGCCGCACCTCGCCAGGAATGGCATCCGCCAGCATGAGCACGCGCTGAAATTCCGCGAAGGTGGCGGTCTGGCCCTGGATGTCGGCTGCGGTTGCAGCGGCCGCTTCATCGACCTGCTTACCAACCATGGTTACCAAGTCGAAGGCCTTGATGTCTCCGCCCAGATGATCGCCCTGGCACGGACACGACATCCAGACACCGCCTTCCATCACGCCGACATCTGCACCTGGCAGCCGAACCAGAAGTATGACTTCATCACCGCCTGGGACAGCATCTGGCATGTGCCGCTGGCGCATCACGAAGACGTCCTGAAAAAACTCTGCGCTGCTCTCGCACCCAGCGGCCTCTTCATCTGGACCACCGGCGGCCTTGATGCCCCCGAAGAAAAACAAGACTCCTCCATGGGCCCGCCCGTCCACTACAGCGCCCTCGGCATCCCGAGAACACTGCAAGTCATCACCGAAGCCGGCTGCATCTGCCGCCACCTCGAATACGATCAGCTCCCCGAAAAACACCTCTTCATCATCGCCCAAAAGCCCTCATGAAAGTGGTGCAAGCTTCCAGCTTGCTTGCCCGTCCATCAAACGAGCGAGGCACTTCACTCCATCGCTCCCTCTTGAGCGCCAACGGCGCGGGCCATACCAGCCTAGGGCGCAAGCCCTAGGACCTCATGCGCACACTGCGCCAAGCGCTGAAAGCGCGCCTCATGCACGCCTAACCACGAATGCACCCACAGCCATGTCACCTCACAACGACTTGTTCCCCTTCACGATCTCGTCATAGATCCACGCATAGGTCATCTCCATGCCATCACGCAGGCGCGTGCTCGGCTCCCAATTGAAGACCTGCTGAATGAGCGTGTTGTCACTGCTGCGGCCGGCCACACCCTTCGGCGCGTCCAGTTGATACGTGCGGTGCAGCTTCACGCCGGCGATCTCCTCCACGATGTCCACCAGCTGGTTGATGCTCACCATCTCCGCACTGCCGATGTTGATCGGCTCCACGTAGTCGCTGTTCGTCAGCATCTGCGTGCCATACACACAATCCGTGATGTACATGAAGCTGCGTGTCTGCTCGCCCGTGCCCCAGATGTCGATCTCCGGGCGGTTGTTGATCTTGGCCAGCGCCACCTTGCGGCACACCGCCGCAGGTGCCTTCTCACGACCACCATCCCACGTGCCGTAAGGTCCGTACACATTGTGATAGCGCGCCACACGTGTCTTCAGGCCGAAGTCCTCGCGGAAGTGACGGCACATGCGCTCGGAGAAAAGCTTCTCCCAGCCATAACCATCTTCCGGCAAAGCTGGATAGGCATCCTCTTCCTTCAGCGCGGGCACCTGAAACTCCTTCTGCTTGTCGCCATTGTACACACAGGCGCTGGAGGCATAGAAGAAACGCTCCACACCCGCATCCTTCGCGGCCATGCAGAGATGCGTGTTGATCAGCACGCTGAGCATGCACAGCGCCTTGTTGTTCTCGATGAAGCCCATGCCGCCCATGTCCGCCGCCAGATTGTAAACCGTGTGCGCATCCTTCACCGCCTTCTCGCAGGCTTCCTTGCCCTGCAGGTCCAGCACCAGGTTCTCCACATCATCAAAACGCTGATACCACTGGTCCAGCGGCTTCTGGTCCACGGCACGGATGCGGGTGTAGCCTTCCGAACGCAGATTTGCCACCAGCGCGCCGCCGATGAAACCGCCTGCTCCGCAGACACTGATGAGTTGGTCGTTTGCCATGGAAATGAGGGACTTGGATGGGGAGCCGAGGCTCCGGAAAACAAAAGAGGCGGGATTATTGAAATCCCGCCTCCGAAAGCAAGCTGCGAATATGGGGTGATTCACCCCTTTCCCTGCCGCCAGACCGCCCTCCGGGCCCGGATATGCGCCACATCCCGGGCCATGCGCCAGGAATCCCGCACAAGGTGCACCTTCCCGCCAGGGGTCTCATGCCAGTCGATCGGCACCTCCCGGATGCCGCATCCGGAATCCAGCAGCGCCACCATCAGCTCCACGTCAAAGGCAAAACGCATGATCGTCAGGCGATCCGCGATCTTCTCATAAGCCACCCTCGGCACCAGCTTCAGCCCGCACTGCGAGTCATACACCGGGATCCTCAGCATCTCGGACACCAGCGTGGCATACACACGGCCCAGCAGGTGCCGCTTCAGCAGCCGTTCCACCTTCCGCCCCAGCATCTTGATCCGCGAGGCAAAGATCGCCGTCAGCTCGCTGGGGTGCTTAAAATTCTGCTGCTGCGCCAGGGTGATCAGCCTCCCCACCTCGGCAGGTGAGCAGGAGCCATCCGCATCCACAAAGCCCAGCCACTCCGCTCCCTGGTGATCCTCCCAGCCCGCATACACCGCACCGCCCTTGCCCACATTCTGCGGCAGCACTTTCAGCGGCAGCAGGCAGGGAAACTGCGGCCGCAGCCGCTGGATCAGAGCCTGCATCTTCGCCGCTTCCTCAGGTCCAGAGCCATCCTCCACCACCATCACATACACATTCCCAAGCGCCGTCACCTCACGGCACAGGTCTGGCAGGAAGCTGATGATGCGCCCGCTTTCCGTATGACACGGAACCACCAGATGAATGCGCGGCACTTCAATCATGGTTCAGCTTCCTCTCGATGAGCCTCAGCGCCAGCAGCATCTCGGCGATCACACGTTGCAGCGCATAATACCAGCCGCGCCAGCCATCCCAGATCGTGCCTTTCACCAGCAGTGTGTAGATCAGGGACGCAGGCACCGCCGCCCAGCATGTGAGCCGCAGCTTGTCCTGCATCCGCAGCTTGCTGCGATCAGCGGCACGGAGCTTCTCCGCCTCCAGCAGCGCATACTTGTCTTGAGAAGAAAGCCACCTCGTCAGCGGCTTGCGGTCATCATGATCGATCTTGCTCGTCAGATGCCCCAGCACTCCCGGCACATGCAACAACTGCGTGTGCCCGTCCTGCACATAGCGGCAGCGGCTTTTCTGAAACAACACCGCACGCGGCGGATACAGCGACCCACGCAAGGCCTGACCAAAAATGAGGTAACGAAATCCCGCATCATACGCATCTACAGCACCATCCAGCGCCGCGAGCTCCTTCTCGAAACCTTCCCCCAGCACATAGTCAGCATCCAGTGCCAGCACCCATGCAGTGCTCGTGGCATCCACACCGTGATTCCACTGCTTGGTGTGGTCATCGAAAGCCCGCACCTCAAAGCGCACATTCGGAAACCGCGCCGCGATCTCACGCGTGGTATCCGTGCTGCCACTGTCTAGCACCACCACCTCACGCGCCCAGGCCAGCCGCGCCAGCGTGCGCTCGAGGTTCGGTGCCTCGTTCCACGTCAGGACCAGCGGGGTGATGTCAGCAAGGTTCATGTCACAGGTTTGTCGACACTCACCACCATGGTCATCCACAGCAGAGGCAGCCTACCAGCTCCGCGAAACTCGAAGTTCGCAAAACCGGCCTCCTCCAGCACAAAGCTCAGAGTCTTCGGACTCCAGAGCTTGATGTGCCCCCCGTCCCACAAAGGCGTCCAGTGCTTGTCCCAGCCATTGGTCAGTGAGATCAGCAGGTTCTTCCAATACCCATGATAGGGAGTCGTGCAGATGAACCGGCCTCCAGGCTTCAGCGCCTTGAACACACCCCGCACATACGCACGCGGATCATAGAGATGCTCGATGACTTCCGTGCTGACCACGATGTCAAAGGGCTCCACCCCCAGATTTTTCAAGACATCATCATCCGCTCCCAGCACCTCAAAGCGGGCTCCCGGGTGTGACTTCCGCGCGATCTCGATGCCGCTCTGACTCAGATCGATGCCTGTCACTTCGCAGCCCTTTTCCAGGAACATGCCGCAGGTGTATCCATTCCCGCAGCCGACATCCAGCACCCGCGTTCCAGGCTTCAGATCCCCGGCCAGCTCAAACACTCGCGGCATGAAATGACGGTGCATGTGGGAAGCTCCGTCATTGAAAAAACGATAGTCTGAAACAGGGGCGCTCATGGGTCGGTTGCAGGGTCAGGGAAAGACACCAGACGGCGATACAGTTCTTTCAGCCGGGATGCCATCAATTCGCTGGAAAACGCGCGCGCGGCCACTCGTGCACGACCTGCCAGTGCGGCGCGTGCCGTCGCATCGCTCAAAAGAGAGAGGCAGTGACCGGTCAGCGCGTTCGCATCATCGACTGGTGAGATCACCACGGCATCACGGCAGTCTTCCTCATGCACCAGGGCCACTCCCGGCGTCGTGACACAAGCCAGACCGGCAGCCATCGCCTCAAGCAGCGCGATCCCAAAATTCTCGGATCGTGAGGGCAGGACAAACACATCAGCACCGCCTAGAAGCGCACGTTTGCTCTCACCCTCCACATGTCCCGTCCAGAGGACAGCATCGCCTAACGAAGCAGCGCGCTCCTTCTGCGCCTTCACATAGTCAGGCGCTCCGCTTCCTGCCAGCACGAGCACGACATCAGGCCTGGTCTGCCGGATCTTCGCAAAGGCATCGATCAAACACTCCACACCCTTCTTCTCATCCAGGCGCGAGAGAAACAGCAGCACTTGCTTGCCAGAGGTCACCGGCCACTCCGCCTCCATGGCGGACCTGGCAGGCAGCGTGTCGAGACCGCTCAGATCAAAGCCCAGCGGCAGCATTTCCACAGGACTGCGCAGCCTCAGAGCCTTCACCTCCCCGGCCTCCTGCACACTGGTACAGTGGATGGCCGCTGCCGCATTCAGCACCGGCCGGTCCAGCAGCCGGAACGAAGCCCACTTCAACCAGCGGCGCCGATTCTCCATGCCCCAGGCACTCAGCGTGCCGAGCGGGCGCACCACGAAAGGCACGTGGCGTAGCATCGATGCCCAGCCTGCGGCCAGCGTGGCAAAGGAAAACACCGCATGCACATGCACCACATCGTAGTTCCCGGCCTCGCGCATCAACCACCTCAGCAGCGGCAGCGATACCTTGTAGAACTCCGTCTGCTTGGGGAAGTAGCGCAACCGCCAGCCATCCTGGATGATCCAGCCTTGCGCACACACGTCGTCCAGCCGGCAGCCTGGACCATCATCATCCGTGGTCACCACGTCCACCTGCACGCCTTCGGCCACAAGGCCCGCCGCCATCACCGGCAGCACCTTGCTCGGTCCGCCATGCTTGACCGAGAGTGAGGGAATGACATGCAGCACCTTCATGGTTTCATTCCCAGGCTCTCAATGCAGTGCTTCAGCACAAACACGCTCCATACCTGATACCAGTTCGGCATCGGCACGGGTGCTCCGGCGCCTGCCCTGGCAAACTCATCTCCCCATTCGCTGCCCAGCCATTTTTGATACGGGAAGAGAAACCCGCGCTTCTTCTGGTTCACCACCCATTCCGGCACCTCCGGCACCGCCTCCGTGAGCAGGGCCTTGTTAGGGCGCAGACGCTGCGGCGCGGGGATCTCTGTGATCCTCTCCGCCAGCACCCGGTCCACAAACGGCACGCGCAGTTCCAGGCCACGCGCCATGCTCATCACATCACTGTCACGTAATAATTGGTTGCGCATGTAGCGGGTGAGCTCGAGCTCGGAAATCTGATCCTGGGCGGCGCCATCATTCTTCCCGCTCTCCAACCGTGAACCGGGAACTGCGAACTGCGAACCTTCCCCCGTGATCCACCTTGTCAGCGCCGCAGCCTCCCCTTTGGAGAAAATCCCGCGCAGCGCCCCAAACGCATCCGCCACCGTGCCCGGGCTTCGCAGAAAGTCCGCCAGCCTTCGGTGCTGCGGCTTGCCTCTTTGCAACAGCATCGGCAGCCCTGGCACGCGGCTGAGCACGGGATGCAGGCGCAGCATCTTCGGGATCTTGGAGAAGCTTGAGTAACCTCCGAAAAGCTCGTCACCTCCCAGCCCGCTGAGCACCACCTTCATCCCATGCTGACGCGCCAGCGACGACACCGTGAAAGTGTTCAGCCCGTCGATGCTCGGTTGATCCAGATGCTTCAGGAACTCGCCAAAAAGGCCGCGCGCCACTTCCGCATCCAGCCTCATCTCATGATGATTCGATCCAAAGTGCGCCGCCGTGCGCCGCGCGATCGGCCCCTCATCCGCCACCTCATCATCCACCGTGATGGAAAAGCTGCTGATGCCTCGGTGTCCCGCCTCATTCGCCAGCGCCAGGATGGCCGTGGAGTCGATGCCACCGCTCAAAAACACACCCACCGGCACATCACTGACAAAATGATGCCTCACACTGTCAATCAGCGCCTCACGTGCATGCCGGATGTCATCACCGCTGAAATCAGAGCCGAAGCTCAGGTTCCAATATCGCTGACGCTGAGTCTTCCCAGCTTTCCACACCAGCGTGTGACCAGCCTCGAGCATGCGAACCTCCTTCGCCAGCGTCAGCGGCTCGGGAACCGTGCCTGTCTCAAAGTAACGGCACACCGCCTCTGCATCCAGCGCGGGCTTGAAGATCCCGCTGCCGCAGAGCGCGCGTAGCTCGGAGGCAAAGGCCAGTGTTCCGTTGGCTTCATGAACATACAGCGGCTTGATGCCCAGCGGGTCACGGGCCAGCAACGCTTCTTGTTTGTCCTCATCCCAAAGACAGAAGGCAAACATGCCGCGCAACTGCCTAACCATGTTTTCACCATGACGTGCATAAAGCTGCAGCAGGACCTCGGTGTCAGACTGCGTGGCAAAGACCACACCACGGCTTTCCAGATCAGCACGCAACTCGCGGAAATTGTAGATCTCCCCATTGAAGCAGATCACCCGCCGTCCATCAGCCGAGATCATGGGCTGATGCCCCGCCGATGAGAGATCCAGGATCGAGAGCCTCCGGTGCGCCAGTCCCACACTGCGGATGCCATCCATCCACACTCCACCATCATCCGGCCCGCGATGCAGCAGCGCGGATTGCATCCTCACAAGATTCGCCTCCAGGTCAGTGAGACCCGCAGGGCTGGAAAGAATGCCGGCAATACCGCACATGATCGTTAGTTAGGCAGCAGCTCGTTCAGCGCTCGTTGCAGATACATCTTGAAGGCTTCGTGACCATAAAGCTTCACCACCTCCCGGTGCAGAGTCTCCGGCTCATGCAGCCACGGCTGCTCATGCTCACGGCGGAAAAACTTCAGGATGGCCGCTGCAATCTTCTCCGGATCCCGTGGCGGCACCACGAAGCCCAGGCGGCCGTGATCCACAGCCTCCGGCGAGGCATCCTCACTCCCCACCAGGCAAGGGCGACCGCAGGCCAGAGACTCCAGATACACAATCCCAAACCCTTCCCCCGTGCTCGGCATCACATAGAGGTCAGCCAGCCGATAGTAGTCCGCCAGCTCAGCCTCGGGAATGAAGCCCGTGAAGATCACATGCTGCTCCAAACCAAGCTCCGCCACCATCTGGCGCAGTCGCGCTTCATCATCACCGCGCCCACCGATGACGTAGCGCAGTGTTGGCAGCGTCTGCACCAGCTTGGGTAGTGCCTGCAGCACCTGGTCCTGCCCTTTGTAGCGTTCTGTGGCAGAGAGCCTGCCGACCGTGAATAGCACCGGCTGGGCCGCCTTCAGTCCATGACGTTCCAGCAGATAAGCGGCCTTGGGGCCTGGAGAAAAGTTTGCTTCTCTGAACGTGTTCGGCACCACTGGCATCCGGCTCAGCGGCACCTGCCCTTCACGCTGGATCACATCTCGCGTGAAAGCACTGACCGGCAGGATCCCGGTCATAGAGCGCAGAGCGCTGCCAAAGCTTCCGCCGAGCTGCCCCCATACCTCGATGCCATGCGCCGCCGTCAGACACGAAATGCCAGCCCATCTCAGCGGAGACATCGCCTTGGCAAAATGCGGATGCGTGCTGAGCACAAAATCCGGCTTCTCCTTCAGCGCCCACATCACACCACTCGCCGCAAACGCCAGCGTGCGCGCCATCCCGCTTCTACTGCCGAAAGCATGAAAACCTCCCGCCGGATCATCACGCATGTCGTTCTTGCTGAACACGCGCAGCTCCGCCTGCGGATAAAGCTCCCTTAAAGCCCGGACACAGCAGTCTGAGTAGTGCTGGATGCCTCCAGTCTCCTCAATGCCGCTGACCCAAAGGTGGATGCGCTTCATACTAACAAATATTGCGGCAGTCCGGCCAGTTACTCCGGATAGCGCGGATGCCGCAAAGGCTTCACAGGCCTGTTGACAGGGGGCGCCGCGTAGGCAGCCCGCGCCGCCTGGAGCTGACCAGCCACATCATAATACCTTTTGAAGAAGGCCGTGTGTACGATCCAGACGAACACCGCGAAGGCCGCGCACGATCCCGTGGCTTCCGCCACAAGTCCGCCCGGCTGGAGGAGGCCCAGTCCAGGCAGGGCCCAGCGCGTCATGCTCCAGTAGTCACCCTGGTGGTAGTAAAACCCCGCCCTGCGGTCAAACATACCCGTGATAAAACCAATCACCAGGAAGCCGATGCAGACTCCATACCAGCCGAAGTTCACATACAACTCCAGCACGTTTCCGGCACCCACGCTCGTCCCTTCCGCGAATTTTTGCCCCGTGAAGTGACTCACCACCGTGCCGCTCCCCCCTGTTGCAGGCTTGTTGGGCCAGATGATGCGCGGCACCCACGCAATCGCGGCCACCCACAGGGTGTAACCGTGGGCATAGTCCACCTTTCCCTGCGCCAGTTGCCGGATCGCTTTGCCCACAAGGTTGTTCTGATTCAACCGCAAGTCGATCGACTCCAGGTGATACTGCGTGTTGACGTTGAGCAGCTCGAAGTTTTCGATGAGGCCATAGAAGCGGTCGACACGGTCCTCCAAAGTTTGCTCGCCCCAAACGGACTGCCGGATCTGCGCACGTTCACGCATCCAGTTCACATAAAACGTCAGGCCTCCGTACACCACCAGCGTCACAACGGCGAGCGAAAGCCAGCGGGGCCGGTAAAAGCGCAGCACAAACATCCACACCATCGACGCCGCAGTCGCCCCATAACTGGCGAAGCCTAGAAAGACAATCGTGATGAACGGGAACACGGCCGTCGCCAGCAATCCCAGCGCCAGTCTTTTCCCGTCCTTCAGATAGAAAGCTCTCGAGCAGTAAATGAAAACCGCCATCACAGAGACATAGGCACCCGCTGTCGCCATACTGCCCAAACTGGGAATCCGCTTCAGGATCGGGGCGCCGAAGAAGCACAGCAACGAGATCACCAGCAGCGTTCCAGGAAGCTGTGAGGTGATGCGCCGGTCCGCATGGAAAGCTTTCGGTTTGGGATCCGTACGCATCCACAACGTCGCAGCCAGAAGCCCCACCACAAAAAAGCAGAACCCAAAACAGGCCGCGCGAAAGCCCAGGAAAGTGTTTTGTAGCGTCACCCCATCCTGGATCAGAATCTCCGACCTTGGAGTGTAACCCGGAAGTCCATGTACAAAGGCCCCCACAGCGTAAATGAACGTGAAGGAAAAAGTGTAGGCGGTCGGCAGGCCGATCGCACGCCTGGAGTTCCACTGCTGCACCAGCAGCACCGAGACGGCGGCCAGATAGATCACCAGCAGGGTGTTCAGGTTGGCCTTGGTGGGTTCGGCTAGCAGGTCTTCAAACATCAGAGGACATTCGGTGGAGCATTGGGGGGTGGGGACGAGCGGGACATACGCGCAGGCGGCTCAGAATCCAGTGCGCAATAGGTAGCTTCACCGGACATCCGGTATGGCAGCTTCAGGTTCGGCGCAGCCCGGCGTAGGCTTTCTCGGACATGGTGAGGAAGTCATCCGCCACCAGGTCCCAGCCCCGCTTGTCTTGGATCAGCCAGAGATTCTCCACCTGTCTCGCCAGGGCTTCCCGGTCTTGATCATAGGAGGACAGCCGCTGGATAAAAAGGTCCGGCCGGCGCGTGGGGAGCACCCACCCCGTCAGGTCGTCCGTGATGAGGTCGGGACCAGCGCAGTGACTGGTGCAGAGAACAGGCAGACAGGCCGCCTTGGCTTGTGCCAGCACAGCAGCGAAACCGTCATGCAGGGTGGGAAAGAAGAACACATCCGCCTGATTGTAGATTCCAGGCAGCTCTGACTCCGGCACCCGCGGCACAAGCTCAAACAGCTCCGATGCGCCAGCCACCTGGCTCATGGCATCCGGGGTGACACCTCCCACAAGGCGGAATTCCATGCGCCCTCGCAAAGCCCGGGCCACGCTGATCATGTCCCGCACACCTTTTTGCAGTGAGACATTGCCCGTGAAAAGCACCTTCAAAGGTGCGCCAGAGCGGATGCGAGCCAGCCGCTGATCCACCACCTCGCGCGAAGGCCGGAACATCGTGTAATCACTCCCGAGAGCAAGACGGAGGATCTTATCTTCTTCATACCCACGTTGAAGGAAGGAGTTCCGCGCGTAGGAGGAGAGGGTGACGATATTGTGAGAGACCTGATACTCCTGCCGCTCACGATGCATCATCCATGTGCTCGGCAGCTCCACTTGAGCTCCGGCAAGGCGTGATTCACGGTGGAGCTCCTTGTATTGATCACTGATGTGGGCGGATCCCCGCATCAGCAGGCGCAGCACGGGTCGCCGACGACGTTCCAGGTCACGATACGTTTCCAGCGCCACTCCGCTAAAGGCATGCACAATGTCCGTCTCATCCTGCATAATGCATCGGCTGGTCCAACGGGAGAACCCCTGATGAAGCAGACGCTCGAGGGCCTGGCATTTCTCCACCCAGCCCCAGCGGTAACCATAACGATGCAGCAACCCGAGCAGGGGAAGGCATTTCAAGTTACCTCTCGGCACACCAAACTGCTCCGCTTTGAAGGCAGGGTAGTTCGTGTACAGCTTCAGCGGCACACCTTTCTTGATCAGCGCCTCGGCCAATGCGAAGGCGTGAAAGCGGCCCTGAACCACGATACTGACTGACAAGGGTGCGCTCATGCAGAAGGAATAAAACGTCCTTGCTCATGACCGAACAAGGTTTGCTCCATGGTTTCGAGCCTGCAGGCGTAAGTTGCGCCGGAGCTAATAACACGGTCACGTGCCGCAGCCGCCATGTGGGAGCGTTCAGACGCCGGCAGGGCCAGAAGCCGGCGCGCCTGGGACGTCATGGAAGCCGTGTCCGTGAAGTAGCTCACCGCCTCCCCCTCTTCGCCAAAAAGCCTCCGGTGATCTTCCGTGTCCTCCACCAGCAGGCAGCCTCCGATGGCGGGCAGTTCATAGCTCCGCATCGAGTGTCCGTCACGATTCGCCCGCCGCACAAGGCAGAGATTGGCACCCGCAGCCGCCACAATCTTCCGGCAAGTGGCCGCGTCCGCATGACCGTGGGCGTGCGCGGCGAGGTCCGGATAGTTCTGCCAGTAACCTCCCCACAGTCCCAGCGGCACACCAGCGTCATTGAGCGCACGTGCGCAGGCCACGCGATCAGCATCCGCACCGCCGATGAAAGCCACCAGGCCTCCCCAGCGCTGCCGGTCGACCTCTGTGACATCGTCCGGCGGAAAATGATCCTCCGGCGCATAAGCAAAGGGCAGGTAGAAGACTCCCCTCACACCGTGCGCACGGAGGTCATCTTCATTCGCATGCCTCGGCGTGAACACATGCCGATAGTGCGGGAGAGCGCGCATGAACCACGGCGCACGGTGCTGCCGGTTCCAGGGATCATCCGTCAGAAAGTTCACCACCGGAATCCCGGCCCCATCCATTCTCTGCAGCGTCACTTCATTCAGAGGCGCCAGCCCGGTCACCAGCACCCAGTCAGGCTTCACACTCTGGCACCTCGCCCAGACAGCCTGGCTGAACTGCCCCATGCGCGGAGCCCGATGTCCCAAAAGGTGCCAGCAGACACGCCTCCACCACACGGGCCCTACGCTGGCGGCGTTTACATCCAGCAGTTCCACCTCGTGGCCCGACGCGCGTGCCGCATTCAGAAAATGCAGGCCCACATGAGAGGGTTGTGGAATTCCAATGATGAGCAACCGCACGGACAGAGAAGCAACTAAAGTTAGGCGTATTTCACACGCTCCCAAGCCCGGCACACCCCAGCAGCCGCCTGCACGATGCTGTAGCGCCCCACCAGCTCTCGGCAGCGCCGGCGTGTGGCTGCGGGATCCTCGAGCGACCATGAGGCGCAGCGCTCCAGCGCGCAGGCCAGGGAAACAGCATTCCCCGCCTCGCAGACCTCGCCTGTCCTCCAGGAAGCGATGAGGTCCGGCGCACATCCCACAGCATCACTCACCACCGCAGGCAGTCCGTGATGGAGGGCATCATTCACCACCAGGCCCCAGGTCTCCATCTCTAGGCTCGGCAGCACCAGCACATCCGCCGCATGATACCAGGCGCTCAACCCTGACTGGTTCACAAATCCCGTGAAATGGCAGCGCATCCCCAAATCACGCGCGCAGGCCTCCTCCAGATCCTGCTGCAGCTCGCCTGAGCCCACGCAGACCAGATGCCCACGGTCACGCAGTTTCTGGGGCAGCGATCTCAAGGCCTCGGGCAGCAAAAGCACCCCCTTGCGCCGGGAGAGTTTTCCGGAAAACAAAACCACCCATGCATCCGCGGAAACGCCAGCCTTCACACGGGTCGGCAGGCGCAGCGCCTCCCGCGCGGCCTCGCCCGTTTGAAAGGCAGATGTGTCCACGCAGTAGGGAGAATGAATGAGGCGCTCCTCATCATCCACACCTAACCTTTGATAGTGTTGGAGCGAACGCTCCCCAAGGTAGAGACAGACGGAGCAGCGGCGGTACAAGCGCCGGAGCATCATGTCCCGCAGCAGCGCCCGCCACCAGTTGCGCTTGGAGTGTGGCACATCACTTGTCTCGCCTCGGAAAAGCAGCGGTACCTTTCTCTTCACGGCCCATTTCAAAGCCGCCCGATCCAGCGGATGATGATACCCCAGCGCCAGCACCGCAGCGGGCTTCATGTCATCCAGCGCAGCCTCCAGGCCTGCGGCAGTGACACTTTCATAATCAGCCGCGGCGGGCTGCAGCACTTGATGGGAATAACCGGCCAGCAGGTCCGTCTCCCACTGGAAAGAAGCTCCAAACTCCCGGTCGCGATATCCACGGACACTGAAATCACCTCCGTAGATGACATGCAGCGGCACCTTCTCGGCCGCACGCCTCCAGACCGGCGCATGATACTGCACCGGATGAGTCTCAATGATGGCGAGCCGGCTCATTTCAGGTGTGACGCCTGACTGTTCATTTGGGGTGAGCGGGGAGGCACCGGCCTTCTCCGGGTGATCGGATCTCCAGCACGCTCCTCCATCTGTTCCAGCACACTCGCGAACTGCTTCTCATAGTGCCACTCTGCCCGTGCCATGGCGTGACCACGCCGTCCCATTTCAGCCACTTCATTCCTGTGACCGGCCATCCAGCAGAGCACATCGGCCAGCTTCTCCGCATCTCCCATCGGGCAGCTCATGGAGCAGCCCACGGCGGCATACAGACGCTCCCATTCAGCATCCGGAGGAATGATCAGCGCCAGCCCCTGCGAGGCATAGTCAAAAGGCTTGTTTGAGGCACCGGACATGTGTTGCATGTTGATGTCTCCCTCATGGATGCGCAGCATGCAAAGCCCCACATGGCAGCTGGATCCGCGCGCCATTAGCTCCGCACGCTGGGGAATGGTGCCCAGGTATTCAAACCGGTCGCTCACCCCCAGCCGCGCAGCCTCCGTCATCAGCACATCCCGGTACGTCATGTTCGAAAGCGGGAAATAACCGATCAGCGTCAGCCTCACGTCCGCCTGGCACAGCGCCAGCGCCTCCAGGATGAACACGCCAAAGCGCTCAGGCACGATGGAGCCGTGATACAGGACCTTCAGCGGCCCCTCCAGCGGACGTGATGGAGCAGACTCAGGTATCTCGTCCAGACTCGGGCAGTTCCACACGCAGAAAGCAAGCCCGCGAGAGGACGTGGTGTCGAGAAAGTGATCAAGGCGCTTTTGGTTAGGTAGCAAGATCAGATGCGCATCACGGCCCAGACGGTTTCGGGACTTCCGCACCTGGCGCAGCACGCTGCCGTCCTGGGCTCCGCACCCGACCGGCGAGTCGTGCTCATGATAGACCAGCCTGGCCAGCCTCAGTTTCAGGATGATCTCCGCCGCCGGTGCCGACAACACGTCCGAGGCATACACCCACGCCGGCCGCCAGCGCAGCGCGCCCCACACGCACCAGAGGATAAAGCCCAGATAATGCAGCTTCTGCATCACACCCGGCTTCTGATACCTGATGCGCCGGACCCGCACACGCGGATGCGGCGCGAACTCCAGCCCGTCTGAGCCGTTGCTGTGGATGCCGCGGAACTCCACCTCCCATCCTGAGCGGGCCAGCATGCGCGAGGCATGCTCCAGCGGCGGATAGCCCGCAGGATTTGTGTACTGGATGAAAAGCACACGCCGCGCCTTGGGCGCAGCGCTCAGGCGCACCACCAACCGTCCATCCCTGGACGTTGAGGTGAGCAGGAACCGCCTTTCCTTTTGCCGGTGATGGCGCCAGACCTCCAGCAGCGAATAACGCCGCACATACCCTTGGTAGTGGATGGCATGCGGCAGGCTGTAGGCGAGCTGACGCAGCAGTTCCAGCCAGCCCACCTCATGCCGGTGCCTCCACACATGCCTCACCGCACGCACCCAGCCCCACGGCTGGCCGATCCTCGGAAACCGCAGATAGGCCAGCAGCACTTCATTGCGGATCCACGGCAGCACGGAGTGCCCGTGGTCCGCATACGGACGGTCATGCCAGGCGCGCATCCACAGGCAGGACAGTATGCTCCAGCCAGCCGCCTGAATCTGCAGGGACAAGTCTGCCTCCTCCACACCATAGGCCGCAGGCACGGGCACATACCCCGGAAGCTGCGCATACATGGATTTCCGGTTCACGGAGGCGCTGCCCTCAAATGACCTAACAAGGGATGCTTCCAGCATCGGCATCAGTATCGGTTTCTCCCGGAGATACACCGCGGGTGACATCACTGCCGCGTTCGGAAAGGCCTCCATCACAGCCAGAGCTTGGGCGAAATATTCTCGATCCAGCGGCCAGGAGTCATCGTCAAAACTGGCGATGATTTCACAAGCCGCCTCATGGAAGAGGCGATGCCTTCCACCACCCGGCCCTACATTCTCCGCCGACTTGATGAGCCGGACTGGAACGGGCAGTCCCGCGAATGCCCCGGCAGCCAGTTCCCAGCCGCCATCACAGTGAATCAGTATCTCCTGGGGCAAAGGCCTGCAGTCACAGATATAACGCAGCGACCTGCAAAGCGTCTCATCACTTCGATACGCAGGTATCGCCACACTGACAGGCACGGAGTTAGGAATCTGAGCAGCCTCCATCAGCACAAAAGTTCACGGTAAATTTCATCCATCTTTCTCGCCACATCCGTCATGGTCGGCGGTGGTTTAATGCCTGCACGCAGGCGCTCACGCAGAGAAGAGTCCTGGGTGAAGCGCCTCAAGGTCTCTGCCCATGCCACCGCATCACCTGCGGGTGCCAGCAGACCATTCTCTTCATGAGTCACCCATTCAGCGATGCCCCCGAGATCCGATCCCAGCACCGGAACGCCTGCGGCAAAGGCCTCCAGCATCACCAGTGGTCCAGTCTCAAGACCAGTCGAAGGCACGGCCACTGCATCATAGCCAGCCATCGTCTGCACCACCTCGTCCGGAGATACTGGCAGATGGATCCGCACTCTCGCATCAGCCATCAGCATGTTGAGGAGATCCTGCATCCCCGCCTGAATATCCTTCTCGCGGACCAGATGACAGTGCAGTTCCAGCCGCAGGTCCGCCGCGTGTCTCAGCGCGGCTGCCAGCACATGCAGGCCCTTCACCGCATCCAGACGCCCAAAGAAGCCGATCTTCACAGATCCCTTTGAATCCTTCCTCGGGCTTCCAGCCGCCTCGCACGCCTTCACGGCCAGCCCATGGCGCACAATACGGAGTTGTTCGGCGGTCACTCCATTTCGCCGCATCACCTCTCCACCCCATCGGCACAGTCCAATGACTCTCGACTGTCCTGCGAGCCACCTCAGCGCTGCCTCGGTGCGTCTCCGCACCAGCGGCCAGGCACGGAAAGGCACGCGCCCGCTGACATGCTGCATGACGGGTGAAGACAGGGTCAGCGCCCATGAAGCAGCGCTGCCCACACCCAGTCCATGGAGCATGCAAGCAGAGCAGCGCAGAGGCCTCATCTCACCATCACACGGGGTGTGTCCCCAGCGCATCAAAGTCCCTCGCATGCATGTCATTGTGGGCGTGTGATAGGTGTAGACACAAGGCAGCCCCCTTTGTCTCGCCGCCTCCAGCCACAGCACGGAGACGGCCGGACTGTACGCATGAAAATGCACCACGTCTGGCTTCTCCGCATCCAGCACTTCCGCGAACCCGCGTGCCGTCTGCACCTCTCCCGCGCCATACAGAGCCGCCTGCGTGAGTTTCTCGGGCATCTGGATGCGGTGCACCAGCACTCCATCCAGCACGTCCTTTCCACCATCCTCCGCCGGTACCGCCACCTGGCTTGACCATCCTAGCGAGGGCAGCTCCCGGATCAGCCCCCGCACATACACCTCCGTGCCACCGCAGGCCGCCGGAAACCACGTGAAGGGAATGTGCAGCACCCTTTTCATTCAAAACCCGTGCATGCCCGCGGGCACATCGCCATCAGCCCTGGGTGCGGGATCTCCAGGAAGCACAGATCTCCTCAAACACCTGATGCAGCGGCACCGTAATGCCCCAGTTAGGATAGTGGGCACGGCACTTCGCCAGATCACTGATATAGCAGATGTGGTCCCCTTCTCGGTTCTTGTCGAGGTACTCATACTGCATCTTCTTCCCGCTCACCTCTCCGGCGATCTCGAAGGCTTCCAGGATAGACACACTGTTCGCGCGCCCGCCTCCAAGGTTGTACACCTCACCACAGCGCGGCGCCTTGGCGAACTCCTCAATGAAACGCGCCACGTCATGAGAGTGGATGTTGTCCCGCACCTGCTTGCCCTTGTAACCAAAGACCTTGTAGAGACGCCCTTCAAGATTGCACTTCACCAGATAGCTGAGGAAGCCGTGCAGCTCCACACCGCTGTGATTTGGTCCCGTGAGACAGCCACCACGCAGGCAACAGCTCTTCAGGCCAAAGTAGCGGCCATACTCCTGCACCATCACATCTCCAGCCGCCTTCGAGGCACCGAAGATGCTGTGCTTCGACTGGTCGATGGAGAAGTCCTCGCGGATCCCGTCATAGTCGTCGGCATCAGCATAGTCCCAGCGCGTGTCGAGTTCCTGCAGCGCCAGCGTGTTCGGGCGGTCCCCATACACCTTGTTCGTACTCATGTGCACAAACACTGCCTCCGGAGCATGGCGGCGCGTGGCCTCCAGCAGGTTCAGCGTGCCCACCGCATTCACATCAAAGTCATCAAAGGGCCGGCTTGCCGCCAGGTCATGACTCGGCTGCGCCGCCGTGTGCACGATCACATCCGGCTGGATCTCCTCCAGGCACTTCAGCACATTCGGACGGTCACGGATGTCCAGCTCACGATGCGTGAAGTCAGGAAAGACCTCCGTCAGTCGCTGCTGGTTCCACCGCGTGTCACCCTGCGGCCCAAAGAAGTCCGCGCGCATGTTGTTGTCCACGCCATAGACCTTCCAGCCCAGCTTCGAGAAATGAGTGACGACCTCCGAGCCGATGAGGCCGGAGCTACCGGTGACGAGCAGTTTTTTCATGCGTGAAGGTTTCTTAATAGGGAATGCATACAGATTGGCAAGGTCGGCACCGGGGGCAAATGCATGAGCCTTTAAAATAGCTCATGGAGCACAGCTCCACACCGTGTTTCCAAAGGTGAGCTCACACATGTAACCGCAGCTTGCCAGGAAGCGCTCGATCTCGCTGCAATCCTTGCCACGCGAGTTCAGAAGACTGGGGTGCAGCTCCAGGGCCAGCGCACGCACCCGGTGCTCTTGAAACACACGCGGAGAGCCCAGGATCGCCTCAAACTCATAGCCCTCGATGTCGACCTTCATCACGTCCACGGAATGCACCTGCTGCTCATCCAGAACCTGCTCCAGAGTCATCACCCGCACCTCCTGGGTGGGCACCTTGTATTTGGTGGCGCAATGCAGACCACTGCTGCCCGTGTTGGTGCTGGCCGCCAGATGTATCAGAGCCGTTCCCGCCTGCTCGCCCACGGCGGCATTCACCAGAGTGACATTGGCCAGGCTGTTCAGGCGCAGGTTTTCTTCAATCACCGGCTGGAGACGAGTCTGGGGCTCGATCGCGATGACACGCCCTCCGGCACCACATAAGCGAGCACCGATGACGGTGAAGTATCCCTCGTTCGCGCCAAGATCGACAAAGGTTCCTCCAGCCATCAAACATTGCTCCAGAGTCTGGATCATTCCTCTTTCATACACCCCTTGCTGGCTGAGGGCCGCCCCCATCACACTGACCGGATCGATGAAGAAGACCCCTTGCGGTGTCTCCAGAGGCACACGCCGGACCCCTAGCAGTGATTTGAGAAAAGCCGCCAGCGTACTCGGGCGGACTCGCATGAGCACAGCCTGCAGGATAGACTGATACATTGTTAGTCCAACGCGGATCATCATGGCATCTTCGCTCCCCAAAAGAGCGTCTTCACTCTGTCATAAATTCCTGCGGGCAGAAACGCAGCCAGCCACAATCGCAGATGAGGACCGCGTCTGAACGAGCCAGGCTGCCACCTCCAGGCTTCCGCGAAGCAGCGCCTCGCATCTCGCCTCATCCGGTGGCCGAAATATTTGTGGGCAAAGTCGAGATACTGGCTCGCATGAACGTCCCCCTTGGCAGATTGCTTCTGCCGTTCC
Organism: Prosthecobacter gellanilyticus; assembly: GCF_007992435.1. Lineage (GTDB taxonomy): Bacteria > Verrucomicrobiota > Verrucomicrobiia > Verrucomicrobiales > Verrucomicrobiaceae > Prosthecobacter > Prosthecobacter gellanilyticus. The sequence continues at coordinate 112,067 of NZ_BKAG01000018.1, forward strand.
TGTTCAGCCTCCGGCTCAGCCTCAGCATACACCATCTGAAGCAGCCTCATGACCGAGCGTTCCTCACTGCCATCCACGCTGATCTTGCTGTGATGATTGCTGCCGTGCACCCGGTAGTCCGCCAGCACACGGTCGCAGTAATGGAACTTCCAGCGCCGGGCCAGCATGATGTTGAAGTACCAGTCATTGAAGGCCAGCCCCTCAGGCACTGGCCATGCCGCCATCCACGCCTCCCGCCGCGCCAGCACCGTCGGTGCGCAGATGAAGTTTTTCTTCAGCAGCGGAATGAATTCGTTCCCGGTGAAGTCATGACCTCCGTGCTGGGAGTCAGCCCTTTCCACGGTCACGGATCCACGGTCATCAATGATGTTGATGTTTCCATACGCCAGCCCGATGGATTCGTCGGCTTCCAGCACGGGCACCAGAGTCTCGAGGAAACAGGCATGATGCCGGTCATCGGGATCAATGCGCACCAGATACTTGCCGCGAGCCTCGGCGATGCCCTCATTCACCGTGAAGATGTGCCCGCGGTTCACCTCATGATTGATCACCCGGATGCGCGCATCCTTGCTCGCATACTCCTGCAGGATCGCCAGGGACTCATCGGGAGAGCAGTCATTGATCGCGATGATCTCAATCTCGCATTTCAAAGTCTGCGCCAGGACTCCATCCAGGCAGTCACGCAGATATCTGGCATAGCCGTAGCACGGCATCACAATGCTGACGAGCGGCACGCTGCTCATGATTTTGATTCCTTCACCGGGCAGATGAAACAGTCCCTGCCATGCACCGCGCGCAGCCCGTCCTGTCGCAGCAGCCCCTCCGGAGTAATGGCATGATAGCTGTAGGCCACCAGGGACTTCGCCAGCGCGGCCTCGATCCCCGCCGCATACTCCGGCAGCACTTCCAACAAAATGTCCGGCCGGTGGCTGGCCAGCACCGGGGCCAGGGACTCCAGCACATTCGCCTCATAGCCTTCCACGTCGATCTTCAGCAGCATATGCCTGCATCCGTCTAACAAAAACCGTAGCATGGCAGCATCCACCACCAGCACCGGCCTTGACCGCACGGCCTCGCTGAACTTCCCAGCAAATCCCGCCAGCAGTGATCCATTCGTCAGACATCCCTGCGGCTCAAAAAACATCTGGAAGGACGTCTCGCTGCCCACGGCAGCATTGAAGGCATTCACCTGCTCCAGCCCGTTCAGACGCAGATTCTCCACCAGCCGGCCATAAGCCTTCGGCGCGGGCTCGAAGGCATAAATCTTCGTCGCAGTGTTTCGCAGCTTCTCACCGAACATGCAGGTAAAGACGCCTACGTTTGCACCGATCTCCACTACCACGTCATAACTGCTCAGACGGCCCTCCAGAAAGTCAAAGACCTCGCGTTCATAGTCCAGAGTGCCTCTCAGAACCGCGGCAAAATCAAACTCCCTCTCATGCGGCGTGAAGCGGATCACCGGCCCTTTCGCACCCAGTTTCACACGCCGTGCGCACAGGCTCGCCGCAGGCCATGAAGTCGTGGAGAGTGAGTTCAGCAGTTGCTGCCTTCTCTTCGTACTCAGGAGCGGGGCCACCAGCGTCACCACCTGTAGATACAGCCACGCCAGAGGAGAAAGCGCAGCCATGAGGCGGTGCCACACGGAGGCTGCTTTCACCAGCCAGACTGGCGCGGGATCAGTATTCATGCTGAGGCATGCTGGCGGATGATGCGCGCTGGCACACCCACGGCGATCACTCCCGGCGGCAGGTCGCGGATCACCGCGGCACCCGCACCCACGATGGCGCCTGCGCCAATCTTGATTTTCTCGATCACAGTCGCGCCCGCGCCGATGGAGCAGCCATCACCGAGATGCACCGCACCACACAGGGTCACACCTGGATTGAGATTGCAGAAGTCTCCCACCACGCAGTCATGCGCCACACTGGCTTTGACATTCAAAATGCAGTGCCTTCCGATCCGCGCGCGGGTCGTCACAAGACTGCCAGGTGCCAGCAGGGTCCCCTCACCTGCCTCGACATCGTGTCCCGTCCACGCAGAGCCATGCATGACATTCGCAGCCTTCAGCCCTGCCAGATCGAGATCTTCCAGCTGCCTGACAATCTTCCGCCGCAGCAGGTTACTGCCAAAAGCAGTAATGTAACGCACCTCCCCATGGATCCGGACCAATTCAGGCAGCACTTCCAGCCCGCCCAGAATTCGTGAGCAATTCCACTCTCCCGGCGGCTTGCCATCGTCCAGCACACCCAAAAGATTCAAACCAAGGTCATGGGCGTAAGCCGCCACTTCGGCCCCATGACCACCTGCTCCAACGATGACCCAGGGCGCTTTCATGAGAGGGTCGCAACCACATGCCCGTAACGAGAAATGCCGGCCACAGGCTCCCCGTGTAAATCACAAACTCGGTAGCCATGCATGCTCAACTCCTTCAAAAGAGACTCTGAAGTCGTGCCCGGCGGCCCCCAGGCATAGGGATGCACCTCCACCACCATCATGCGTGGCCTGCGTTTCTCGTCAGACAGCAGTACACGGGCTCCGCGCAGCACCTTCTCCTCGAAGCCTTCCACATCGATCATCATCAAGGAGTACACACGCTCTCCACAAACCTCATCGATCTTCCTCAATGAAATGGAGGTGTCACCCTCCTGCCTGACTTTCGATTCCAGGCTCCCCGAGACGATGAAGCCCTCGCCACTCTCATCAGACATTCCAGCCGGCACCACTTCCACGACCTGGCTGAGGCAGTTCAGCTCGATGTTGGCACGCAACAGATGCAAATTGGCCGGATCAGGCTCAGCAACCAGCACATGACCTGACTGGCCCACCCGCAGACCGAATGCCACGGCGTATAGTCCCCAATGCCCTCCCACATCGATGACCGCATCTCCCGTCTTCACGCACTTCATCGCCTCCGCCCACACTTCCGGCTCATAGGTCTCTCCGAGCACACGACACTCCGGATGCAGACGTAATTCGTCCGTGCCGTTCATCCGGCGCACCAAGCCGCTTCTGCCAATGAACGCCAGTGTGCGGCAATACAGGGGACGCACAAGGTCCCAAAGTGGCGCCACCCCTTTGAAGAGAGAGGAGTGCCTCACAGATTTCGCCAGACGTTCGAATCGATATAGAACCGCCATAGTGTTTGCTTGGGTTTGGAGATTTGATCCAGCCAATGAGACCTTTGGACAAAAGTTCAAAGCGCCGGAACACCAAAAGCCTGGCTTCCGGCCAGCCGCGCCTGTCTCCATTTATCGAGGGGATCTTCCACGTATCGAACCAGGACATACGACAGTCCCAATGTCATCACAAGAACGACGTGCTGATGCTGCTGTTGGTGCAGAAGGTTACGCACCACGTCACTGATGAAAATATGAGTCAGGTACACGGGATATGAAAGACTGCCGATGAAGCGATCCCATTGACTATACCGGGTGGCCGCGAAAATTACTGGCAGCAGAACAATCAAAAAGAGCGTGTAGGCCAGCCTTTGATAAGTGAAGCTCCATAGGGGCCATAAGGCCGTGGCGAGCGCCAGAAACGCGAGGCAAAAGTTTCGCCCCTTCCATCTCGCCAGCGTTTCCTGGCGATGGCGGAGACAACGTTCTGCCAGCATTCCCGCGATGAAAAAGCTCAGTTGGGCAGGAAACAAAAAATACACTTCTTCACCCAAGCCGCGGGCTGCCATCTGCTGTCTAAGCAACAGCGACAACGCCCCCACCCCGAGCAGATAGGAGGAACTTCTCGCGGCTAGCAGGGGAACCAGCATATAAAACCAGAGCTCCATCCCGATACTCCACGCCTGAGGAACCGCAAAATGCAGGGACTTGAAGTCTGTCAGAGACGACAGGAACGCCGGAATGTCCCGTCCTATGAGCGACAAGTCGGACAGCATTTGAAATCCTGTGGAAACAGGACTCTCCCCGAACAATTCTAGATTGTGCTGAACAGCGACCGGGGTCTTCCCCGACAGCAACCACAGCGCCACATAGCACAGGAAGACCATCGCCAGTGTCGCCGCATAAGAAGGCACCAGCCGCACGTAGCGATTGCTTAGAAACACATAGACCGCGCCAGGACCACGATACTTGCTGCCATAGACGAGCGACATGTAGAAGCCTGAGATCACAAAGAATGACTCCACCGCTACATTGCCAGGCACCATTGACGATCCCAGGATGGGGCCGCAATGAGTGGCGATCACAGAGATCGCAAGCAGCAGGCGTAGCACTCCCATGACAAAGCCCGGTAACGTCAGCGCACCACCCGGGATGACGCGATGACATCAATCATTTTCATCAATCCCCGGTGATCACGGCTTCCGAGTTCAGACAGTTCCTTCAGCCACTTCGCATTGCGATAATAAACCGCCTCTGGATCCGCAATACGGCCCGTGACGATGGCCTCAATGATCTCCTCGGCCCCTGTCTGCACCTTGACCGTCGGCATGATGCCTTCCTCCTTCATTCGTGCCACGGAGACATGGTAGTTCCGCAGGTCCGGGTTATCCAGCTTGACATACACCGGCTGGCACGCCGGATTGATCTGCTGGAAGATGCCCACCAGATCCACCACGCGGAAGTTCTCATGGGCGATGTTGCACACCAGGTGCTTGTGATTCGGATTCTCCGCAAAGTAGATGAAGGCGCGTGCGCAGTCCGCCACATGCAGGAAGGGCCGCCACTGCTGCCCGTCTCCGAACACCCGCACCTCATTGTAAAGCGTGGAGCAGTAGCTGAAGATATTGATCACCAGGTCAAACCGCATGCGTGGTGAGTAGCCGTAGAGCGTGCCGTTTCTCAGGATGGCCGGGCGCCACTTCTCATCCGCGATGCTGAGCAGGAACGCATCCGAGTCGACCTTTGAACGCGCATAAGCCGTGAGCGGATTCGTCTGACCATCCTCATCCACCTCTCCAGGAGCCTCCCCATACACGGAGCATGACGAGGAGAACACAAAGCGGATGCCCCGCGCCTTGCACGCGATCGCCAGGTCACGCGTGGCCTCGAAGTTCACCTCTTCCGTGAGCTTCGGATTCAGCTCCGCGCTCGGATCATTGGAGATCGCCGCCAGATGGATCACCACATCGATGTCCTTCAGCAGCGCCTCCAGCGCCGTGGCATCTGCCAGCACCGCGCGGATGTCATCCCGCACGATCTCCACCGCCGGCCGCATGGCGCGGATGTGCTCCACGCCGAAGTAACCGATGTCGAGCGAGCGGACCTGATGCCCACGCACGAGCAGCTTCGGGATCAAAACAGAGCCGAGGTAACCGGCGCCTCCTGTGACAAGAATGTTCATGGTCTAACGAATAGTGGGTGGAGTAAAAATCAGCGTTGCTCGAACCAGCCTCTCACGGTGGAGAACAGATAATCAAGCTCTTCGTCAGACATCACCGTGTGCAGCGGCAGGGAGACGAGGTTGTCCTTGATGGCATTCGTGAAGCTCAGGTCCTGCTCACGGTAGCGGTCACTGTAGAATTTCAGGCTGTGGTTCGCGGTGTAGTAGCGGCGCACGGCCACCCCCTTGCCCTGCATGTAGTTCACAAACTCCGTCGCCTCTTCATTCAGGATGATCGGGAAGTAGAGATACGGGCAGTCCACCTCGGGGAGCACCTTCATCGTGCGCAGCAGCCCCTGGCTCTCCAGCCCGCCGAAGAACTCCACATACCTGGCCGCGTTTTTGGTTCGGCTTTGGATGATGAAGTCCGCCTTCGCCAGGTTTCGCAGCCCCACCAGGGCGCAGACCTCGGTCATCTTCGAGTTCAGGCCGGGCACATCCACATCACCACGCACCTTTTCATACTGGCCGAAGTCACGCAGACGGCGCAGCAGCTCGTCGATCTCCGGATCGTTCACGATGTTGCAGCCGCCCTCCATGCTGTTGAAAATCTTCGTGGCATGGAAGCTAATCATCTCGCTGAAGCCATACTCCCAGGAGTGCCGGCCCTTGAACTTCGTGCCAAACGCAGGCGCATTGTCCAGCACCACCGCCAGCTTCTTCTCACGGGAGATCTGCTGCAGGCGCTCCAGGTTCACAATGTTTCCATAGGCACCCACCGGCAGGATCATGCGCACATCCGGGGAGTCCACCAGAGCCTTCTCGATGTCCAGCACCATGGTCTCGTCCACATCACAGAAGACCGGCTTCAGGTTGTTCGTCACCACCGCATTGATCGTGCCGGAAAAGGTGAAGGAGGGCACCAGCACCTCAAACGACTCATGCGGTCCCACGCTCATCTTGTGCTTCCAGGCCTGGATCAGATGATACAAGGCCAGCTCGCCATTGCAGTTCAGGCTCGGCTTGATCGGGCAGCCATAGAACTCCTGCAGCTTGTCCTCAAACATCCGCACATGCGGCGAATTGTTGGTCACAAGTCCGCTGGAGAGACATTTGGCAAAATCATCCGCGATCTCATCCAGACCGGGCATGAAGGGTTTAACGATATTGATGTTCATAGACGCTGATCCTTGGGTAAAAAGACGAAATTGATCCCTCCAAACGCGAGCACCGCATCCACAGTCGGGAGGTCCTGGAGATTGAGCATGGAACCTTCAATCACACCCATGCAGGCATACCCACGGGCCTTCATGAACTCCCACGCCGCATTCCGTGTTCCCTCATCATAGAGGAGTTCCAGCATCACCGGAGGTCGATAATGCTCCAGCGTAGCTTCAGCGCCCCTGAGCACAGCCATTTCATGGCCTTCGACGTCGATTTTGATGACCACATGCCCCGCCGTTTCACGCAGTTCAGGCAGATAGCTGTCCAGCGTTTTCAAGGGCACCTGTACGGCCTGGACTTCGCCTTCCGAGGCGGCGTGCCCGCTGTCGAAGCTGCTCAGGAAGGAGCTCTTGGAAATATAAAACTCAGCCGATCCCGGAGCATCAGACAATGCCACTTCCTCAAAACGGGCACCTTCAAGGCGGTTGGATTCGAAAAGCCCGCGCACAAAGGGAGTCAAGGCGCGGTTCGGCTCAAAAAGCCAGCAGGCACGTCCGCAGCTCAATGCATACACGGAGCTGACACCGATGTTGGAGCCAATGTCCAGATAGACAGAGCGCACCGGCATCTTGGAGATCAAATACTCCTGCAAACGCCGCAGCCCCTGGTCATGGATCTTGAATGAAAAAGCGTACCCAACCGAATACTCGTCCTTGGGGTCGACATCGAGGTGCAAATATCTGCCATTAGCCAGGCGCACCTTCCAGTGAAACGAATGCTGTGGTGTTCCCAAAAAGCCATGATTGACCAGCCAGCTCAAAGTGGGAAGCGGCAGCCGGTTGTAAATGAAGTTCACCGCGGCAGGAAAAACCCGCAGTGCAACACTGGCCACAAACCATGCGGCAGCATCCCTGATCAATACCTTGGCCCGCTTCATAAACTCTTTAATCCATGACTGTGTCTCCACCTGGAGAAAACCATCGTCAAGACCCTGGTGAATTCAGGACGCACACCATCTTCCCAGCGTGTGCATAGCAGGGAAAGGAGGGTTAAAAGCACGAAACCCACACCGAATCCCGGCAATGACAGGCCCTCCAGGCCGCACCTCTTCATGCCCCAGTCAAGCCAGGCCATCACAGGCATTTGAAGGATGTACATGGCATAACTCGCATCTCCAAGCACCACCAGCGGCCGCCATGACAAGAGCCTGCTCAGACCGAGATCTGGAAAAAGCGCCAGCCACGCAAACAAGACCGCAAAGCATCCAGCCAGCGCGCCATGGTTCAATGCCAGGTCCACCAGGATATTCTGTTTGGAAGGCATGCTCAGAATAAGCACCCCCAGGACCAGCGAGCACGCCGCCAGAGAATGAAGCAGCCGGACTGGACATGCAACGCGCGCAGATCTGACAACCCAGAGCCCCGCGGCAGCACCTGCCACAAACTGAGGCAGATGAAAGACCGGGAATGAAGCGATCCATGTGGACGTCAGAGGATAAGGGCTGCGCATCCATGGAGGCATGGCGGACTCCCCTTGCGGCAGCATGAGATGCAGGAGCGCAGGCCCCCAGCAAGCGGCCAGGCTCGCTAGGAAGATCCACGACAGGCGCCGGTTTGACACACGGCCAAGCATCCCGATCAGCCAGGGAAAGCATGCATAGAGAAAGAGTTCGACGCTGACAGACCAGGCAGGAGCATTCAACTGGCCCAGCGACCATGGGAAAAAGCTCTGGACCAGGCTGAAAGTCAGCAAGGTCACACCACCTGTTCTCACATAGCTGTCAGGAGAAGGAAGGCTCGTCATTTGTGACCACGCAAACAAGGGCCAGTGAAGCAGCGTGCCGATAAAGAATGCCGGATAAATGCGCCCCACTCGGCGGGCATAGAACGACCTCAGAGAAAACCCGGCACCAACCAGCTTTCCTGAATAGGTGTAAGCCAGCACAAAGCCGGACAGAACAAAAAAGAAACTGACCCCGACGTAAGCACGGTTCACCAAATTGAGGAAGACACCTGTCGCCTGGTCCGTCCTTGGCAGATAGTAAACAAGATCACTCCCGCCGCGGCGAAAAACCGGAGGCTCGTCAGCGCAGGGACCTTGCCGGGCTGGATGGGCTTAGCGGCCTGCATTTGGTTCCTCGGAGCGCGCACCTAACAAACTTTTGATCTTTTGGAGGAAATGAGACACGACCTCTGCATTCTCTCCACCTAGCAGACGGGCAGCGAGCCGGAAGCCGGCTCCACGCCAGGAGTAGGAGGTGCCACCCAGCCTTTCACAAAGCTCGAAGGCATCATGGGATGCCGCCCTTTCCCCTGCCATGTAGAGCTGGTAGGCACACTTGGCCGCCGCGTTGGCCACATTTCCATGGTAGCGGGCCGGCAGTTCCTCGCTGGCATGCACCAGACACTTGAGGCCGTCCTTCCAGACTTGCGCCCTGTCATGACTTCGGCTGTCAGTACGGTAGCGGATGCACACCAGGGTTCGAGACTCGACGGCCCACGAAACCCCGCTCGCAGCCAGCCTGATGTAAAAGTCCTTGTCTTCCGACTGCCACAGCCCCGCCCGGAAGCCCCCCACCTTCAGCGCGCACTCGCGCCTGATGGTCGCTGATGGAACCAGCAGCCCCCCTTCAATCGCCATGGCAGTCAGATCCCTTTCTGCGGCACTCTGCCCATAGTTCATGAAGGGGTGGTCAAACACCGCCTGACCAGTCGAGGATGAGGCAATCTCGGTGAAAAGGGCATCCACCGGATTCTCCTCCAGACGCTGCCTCACCACCTCACACCACTGCGCGTGAAACCAGTCGTCACTGTCGTGAAAATGCACGTAGGTGCTTGAGGCTTCATGAAGCAGAACGTTGCGGCCCCTGCCCGGACCGATGTTTTGCTCCCCGCGAATCACTCTGACTCGAATGCCGGCTGGGATGAAGGGCGCGGGCGGAAAAGTAGAAGCGTCATCATAGATCAAAATCTCGTCCGGCTGCACTTTGCCAGCCTGTAGGGAGCCGAGACACTCCCGCAGCATCTCGCGCTCGTTGTGGTAGGTGATGAGTACTGAGATTGTGATCATCCTCAGACGGTTTCTATCGGGAATGCCTCGCTACATAATTTGCCTTGGAATCAAAGGGCCCGATTCGCTGTAAATGGAATCCCTTGCCCGCCAGCAGGTCAGCAAGATCCTGCGACTTCATGCGGCCTGCCTCGTCACAATCTGCTTCCAGCAGGATCATTCTGGGCGGGTTTGACGACAGCGTTTCTGCCATGCCGCTCAACGCCTCCTTCTCCCATCCTTCCACATCGATCTTCATGACGGTGGGCGACGGGATCAGTTTTTTGCGGATCATATGATCCAGGCTGACGACTTCCACCTGAAGTCCGCCATCGACTTCCTCTGCACTCAAAGATCCGATTCCCATGTTGGCTGAAGGAGCTCTGCGGAATGACATCTTGCCAGGTCTGTCGCCCACAGCCTTGGAGACGAACACAAGCCGGTCCGGAGAAAACCCGTTGAGGGCAAAATTGGCCTTGTAGATCGCCTCGTTGACGGGTTCGGGATCAAAGGCTACCACCAGTTTCACACCAACGCCAAGAGCCAGAAAGGAGTCATAGCCGATGTTTGCTCCGACATCATAAAAGACGTCTTCTTCGGTAAACTCTCGGCGCAACACCTCTGACACCTCAGGTTCCCACGCGTGGGAATAAAGTATGGTCCTCTGGATGAGGTCCGTATCATCGAGAAGCATCCGGAATCCATGAACAGTCGCGGCATCGAGTCTGCGACGCCCCAGCAACCGGAACAGCATGGTCAGCAGACGCTGTTTTGCAGGATGGTCTGCCGATCTGATATATCTAACTAAAAATCGGTTTAGAAGCCCGGGATATGGCTTTAGATCGAGGGGAGACGCAAACGATGTCACGACTTCAATAAGTATGAGAGAAATTGTAGGTGAACTCGAGGTATCCCCGATGCTCGGCGGAATAGGGGAGAGCCAGGCTGCTGCTCATCCCCGACATGACAGAAAAGGTCCTGAGATCGTAGTGGTCGCCACGTGACTCAGGAGTGCGGCAATAAAGTCCGATGGAGTACTCTCCTTCCACCAGAGCAATGGAAGGAATCTTGATCTTCCACTGCGCAGGCTTGACCGGATTCATCGGATAAGGTCCGTCAGACTGACGTAAATCTATGATCCCCACTCTCTGGCTCGACGAGTGGTAGATCAAGAGGCATAGCTCGTCGATCTGAGTTTCTTTAGACGCCTCCATCTCCAGCACCATCTGCATTTCATCACCGGACTGGACCGTCTCGGGAGCGCACGACAAGGCTGTGATCTCGACACTGCTGTCTATTCTCCGGCAGATGCGGGCTGCCGAAGCGGCTTCGGCTTCGGGCGCCGCAGCGTAGAGTTTGAGGATGTCGCTGGAAGCGCCGAATCCTTGCGTCCGTCCGGCGCTCAAAAGCAGGGCCTTTTCACATAGAGATGAAATGACAGCCATGTTGTGGCTGACCAGAAGGACTGTCCGGCCACCTGAAGCAACATCATTCATCTTACCAATGCACTTCTGCTGGAATCTCTGATCCCCCACCGCGAGCACCTCGTCCACAATCAGAATCTCCGGCTCCAGATGCGCAGCCACGGCAAAGGCGAGCCGCACATACATGCCGGAGGAGTAGCGCTTCACCGGTGTGTCTAGGAACCGTTCGATTTCCGCAAAAGCCACGATCTCATCAAACTTGCTGCGGATCTCTTCCTTGCGCATGCCGAGGATGGCTCCGTTGAGATAGATGTTCTCACGACCGGAAAGCTCTGGATGAAAGCCGGTGCCCACTTCGAGCAATGAAGCCACACGACCATCCAAAGTGATGCGTCCCTTTGTCGGCTCAGTAATGCGGGAAAGGATTTTTAACAGCGTGCTCTTGCCTGCCCCGTTGCGGCCGATGATGCCCACCACCTCGCCGCGCTTGATCTCAAAGGACACATCCTTCAGCGCCCAGAACTCTTCACGACTGTTCCCGGTTCTCTGTTCGCCGTTCCCTGTTTTCAGCCAACGCAAGGGGGCCTTGGCGGTGTGGATCAAGGTATCGCTGAATTTACGATAGCCGCCTGCACCAGCTCCGCGATGGTCCAGGATATAGCTTTTGCCGACATTCTCGGCGCTGATGATCACGTCAGACATTCTTGAGCAATGAGGCGATGTGCTTTCCGATCTCCAAAGAAGCGGTGGCAGCGGGTGAAGGTGCGTTCAGCACATGAATGATGCCCGCCTCCTGGCGGATCAGGAAGTCGTCGACCAGCGAGCCATCATCCAGCAGTGCCTGCGCACGCACACCAGCAGCACAGGGAATGACATCCGCCTCGGTGATCTCCGGCACCAGTCTCTGCAAGGAGCGCACAAACTCTGCGCGACTCAGCGAGCGCAGGATCTCCTGGAAACCAGAGCGCCAGTGGCGTGCGGCGAGCTTCCAGAAACCACCGAAGGTCAGCGTCTCCGCGAGGTCACGTGGATTCACCGTCGTCTTAAAATAACCCTCGCGCGCGAAAGCCAGCACCGCATTCGGCCCCAGATGCACGGAGCCATCGATCATTTTCGTGCAGTGCACACCGAGGAAGGGGAACTGCGGATCTGGCACCGGATAGATGAGCCCTTTGACGAGATTCACCTTCTCCGGACTGAGCTGATAATACTCACCCCGGAACGGCACGATCTGCGCGCCAGGATCCGTGCCCGCCATGCGCGCCATGCGGTCACTGTGCAGACCCGCGCAGTTGATGATCTGATCTGTTTCGAAGAACGCATCCTGCGTCTCCACACGGCCCGCGCTCACCTGGCAGACACGCGCTCCGAGGCGGACTTCGCCGCCCTTTTGGTTCACGAGATCCGCCAGCTTTGCCACCACGGCCTTGTAATCCACGATGCCCGTGGACTTCACCCACAGACCGGCGATGCCCGCCACGTGCGGCTCATGCTCACGCAGTTCATCAGTGCCGAGAGACTGCACCTCGAGCCCGTTCTCAAGTCCTCGAACGCGCAACTTCTCCAGTTGCGGCAGCTCTGCCGTCTCTGTGGCCACAATGACTTTTCCGCATCTCTCGTGGGCGATGCCATGCACCTCGCAAAAAGCATACATGGCCTCACGTCCAGCCGTGCACAGCCGTGCCTTGTAGCTGCCGGGCTTGTAGTAGATGCCTGAATGAATGACACCACTATTCCGGCCCGTCTGATGCGCGCAAAGCTTTGTTTCTTTCTCCAGCACCAGCACATTGGATCCAGGCCGCTGTGTCAGCACAGCGTCCGCCGTGGCCATGCCCACGATGCCGCCGCCAATGATGACCACGTCGTATTTCATGATTCAGATGAGCTCACCCTGAAGCTCTCAAAAAAGCGCGTGTAAGCCGCGCAGCATTTCTCCGGCAGATAGCGCCCAAAGCTCATACGAGCACCAGCCGCACAGCTTTGACGAAACGCGGCATCTTCAACCATCCGCTGCATCGCTGCCGAGAGTGCCTGCACATCCGCACGACCTGTCGCCGCATCAATCGGCACCGTCATGCCGCTGCTCTCCAGCATCTCCGGAATGCCACCGACACTCGTGGCGATCATCGGCCGGCCCTGCGCCTGAAACTCGATGATCGCATTCGGCAGGCTCTCGGCGGCAAAATAGCTCGGCAAAAGGCCCACATCACATTTCGCGATCCACTCGCTCGTGTCCGCCTGATAACCTGCGATCTCCACACCTTCATCCGGTTTCACCTCGCCTCTAAGACGCTGGATCTCCGACCCTTCACCAATGAAGAGCATTTTCATCGGCATCTTCACTTGAGAGCGCAGCAAGCGAAACGCCGCCAGAGCCTCCGCCCAACCTTTCTCCGCCACACCGCGAGCCAGAAGCCCGAAGGTAAATACTTCATCTTTAGTTAGGCCAGTCTTCTCAGACACCTGGCCAACCGGCGCAGCATAAGGAATCACACTCTGACGGAATCCAGCCTTCCAAGGCATCTCACGAAGATTCTGCTGATTCGCTTGCGAAGGACACACGACGCCATCAAGTCGCGCAAACACCGCTCGATGCCGTTCCAGCGAGGGATCTTCCTTTTTCAAAAGCGCATAGTCACCATGATCCGACTCCACCACCGGCACCGAAGCGCGGGCAAAGACATCACAGGCGATATGCGTCCCGCTGTGCAGGTGCGGATTCACCATCTGAAACTTCTCCAACCGGTGCAACAAGCCGAGCACCGCACGATGGATGCGCTTCTCCAAGGCCACTTTCGGAAACAGCAGGCTGAGTTTGTAGATCACCCGATGAAAAAACGCATGCGGCAGTGGCAGTGAAACAACCCGCACCTGAGACTTGAAGGCACTCATGAGCGCCGGAGCCGAGTCACAGGCATAGGGCACATAAGCGGTGATCTCATGCTGCTCGCAAAGCGCGTTTGCCTGGCGCACAAAGGCCCACTCGGCACCGCCGGTCTGGAGAGAGGGGATCATCATGAGGATGCGCATGAGCACAGACTTCACGCGGCGGACCAGGCGCCCGTCCAGACATCGCGCCCACGGAACGTCAGACCTAACAAATCATTCACGAGCGCACGGAGCCTCCGCTCATGCAGCAGGCGTGTGGCGAGCCATGTGTCCTGCTTGTAGATGCCCTGGCACGCCCGGGCACCAAAGCCGATCTTCACCGGCTTCCCAAACACCACCGGCACCGAGCACGCGGCTGTGCTGGCAGCGAAGAAGCAGAGCGCTTCAGGCTTCACACTTCCTTTTGCAATCGCCCGGCCCAGCACCACCTCGAAAGGCAGAGCGGCTTCCTCAGGAGCATCAAACATCACCACGGACTGATAAAGCTTGGAGAGCTTCTCACGCAGACTGGAAAGCAGAGCGGTGCTGTTGCGCGGATGCGGCTTCACCCACACAGCGGGAGGCAGCGCACGCGCATCCTCAGTCAGCAGATGCACGTAAGCCACCACCTCTGCATCCGCATCCGTCACAGGCCCGCCCGGCAGATTCGTCATGAGCAGGATGTCGCAGTCCTTGCCCGCAGGAAGCTTCTCGATCGCCGAATCAAGCGCAGGCACAGTCAAGCGCTCCGCCAATCTTTCAAAGAGCTGCCGATACTTCGCCGCCGGAATGAAATGCTGCCGCGAGCAACGCAGCGCATACCTCGGGTGGCGGGCCAGCACATAGGCTTCCTCACAAGGCTCCGCGCCCTCGGCATCAGTCCCGCGACGAAACACCGGCAGAAACCTCCCTAACCAACGACGCAATTCAGCCTTCTTGGAATGTCCCGCGCCAAAATCACCCGTCGTCTGCGCTAGACCAAGTCCGTCACCATACAAGATGCGCCTCGCCTGCGGCCACTGTTGGAACAAGGCACGTGACTCAGGCACCTCCAGCATGTTCACGCTGATCTCCACCGCTTCCCAGCCTTGTCTGCGCAGTTCATCCGGACCTTGTTGCATATCCACCACCGCCTCAAAGGCATGCAACACGTGAGCACACTCACGAATGATGCCCTCGAGACACTTTGCACGCGCCGCATCCTGCGTGTGCAGAGGCTGAATGCCCAGCACCACGGGCACCGCAAGCACCACCGGGCGGATGGCTTCACGAGCCTGGAGAGCCGCCACGGCACACAGCACCTGCACTGGGCCATTCACGGCCAGCAGGCGACAGGGCTTTGACGTGCTTTGTGACATCAACGGCGTCCTAAAATCTCCTTCGCGAGTTTCTTCGCCAGCACGCGGATGCGCTTCACGCGGCTGGAGTAGTTTCCTTGCATGATGTCCTGCCGCACATAGGCACGCATGATCTGGCGGTCGATCATCGCCTGCGTGACGAAGCCATCTCGCATGGCCGCGTGCAGATGCTCAAACCACACCTCCCCCGCCGGATGCCCGGTGAACTTCCACGGCTGCATATCCAGACGTGTGTAGTGGATGAGCTGCGTGGTGCCCGGAGTGTAATCATCAAAGACATTCCATCCTGGCGGCAGCTCGGTGAGGCCTAACGGATAACGTTGAATGAACGGCCCCTGCATGCGATGCAGGTCCGTGAGAGTAAAATCACCGCGCTCGATGCCTGCGAACCACTCCGAGACATCCCAGCGGCACTTCGCGCAATCAAAGAGCGCCATGCTCATGCCCCAGGAAGGTCCCGGAGCACCTTCGTTATAGGCATCCGGCTTCGCCATCATGGCCGCACCCTTCATGTCGATGCTCTGGAAGATGCCGATGTCCGTGAAGCAAACCATGTCCGAGTCAATATACATCGCCCGGCCCTGATGGCCGCAGAGCTGCGGGATGAACCAGCGGAAGTTCGAGAACTCCGTGACGTTCGCATACTTGATGTTCAGCGGCGTGTTCAGCCGCTCGATACGCCCGTCCGCCCACTCCACGGTGTCATGCGTGCCATTGTAGACATGCACGGCCACGTTCGCTCCGCTGAGCTTGCGGATGGAATGCTCAAGCACCTTGCGCTCGATGACGCTGGCCTCGCCGGAACCGATAAAAATCTGGAGAACGTCTGGATTCATGCCGCCGAACTAAAAGTGTGAACTTCGGTGGGAGTGTCCTTGGCACCTTGAAAGCTCGCCTCCACACGCTGGGTCGTGGCATGCTCGCGCAGGCGGTCCATCCACCAGGAGGCTGGATGCACCGTGCAGTGCGCATTCTCGCCATTCGGCAGCGTCTTCGCTGCGAGCCTCGTGGAGATGCTGAAGTAGACCAGCTTCTTAGCACGGGCAAAAATGCGTGCGAGCACCTCAGGCACCAGCGCCTCAGGCACATGCTCCATCACATCCGTGCAGATCACCGCATCAAAGGGGCCATCAGGCAGCTTTGAATGCGCAGACACACCGGGATCATAGAGCGTGGGGATGACACCCCACTGATGCTTCTCATGCAGCTTCATCTCGGAATACTGCTTCCCTTTGCCACAGCCGTAATCGAGCACACTCGTGCAGCCCGTTTCACGCAGGAGCTCGCCGAGGCGCTCAGCATGCGGGGCAAGACTATGCCCGACAAACATCCCGCCGCGCAGATGCATCCAGCGGTAGAGCACATGATACTTCAGGCGCTGAATCTGGACGGCGAGCGCACTCATGCGGACATCACCTCCCAGGTGGCTGGCGCTTGCAGCATGCCTGCGCGCGTGGTCTCACGACTCTCGATGCGGAACATCAGCGCCTCATTGACCTTGTCCAGCGGATCACCGCGCTGGCCTGCGCCGATACCGATCCAGTAATCTCCCGGAGTCAGGTGCAAGGCAGGCACCACACAGCGGCAAACAAAGCTGCCGGAGGAGGGCAGCGGATGCCCAGTGTTATCACCATGGAACCAGGTGGCGACACGCTCGCCACCCGAGCTGCTGAGCTGGATGCTGAAAGTTAGACTATCACGGATCTGGCCACGAAGGTCACACTCGATCACGATGGTCACCGCTTCATCTGGCTCAAAGACTGCCGAAGCCGAATGACGTGCGCTTTCCAGCGATACCGCCGCAAAGATGCATGCCGAGCCTTTGTCACGTGGTGTGTCCTGCAGATCGACACGCGCGGGAAGCTGCTCCGCGAAATCCTGACCTCCACGAAGATAGCGCTGCACGGTCTCCTCGACATCGCGCGAATGCTCCACCACCCGGCCACGATCCAGCCAGAGCACGGAGGAGCAGAGACGGCGCACCGCGCTCATCTGATGGCTAACAAAAAGAATGGTCCGGCCACTCTGGCGCGCCACGGACTCCATCTTGCCGAGGCACTTGGCCTGGAATTGCGCATCACCCACGGCGAGCACTTCATCCACCACCAGGATCTCAGGGCGCAGATGCGCGGCTACTGAGAAAGCCAGACGCACATACATGCCGCTGCTGTAGCGCTTCACCGGAGTATCCAGGAATCTCTCCACTTCCGCAAAGGCCACGATCTCATCGAAGCTCGCATTGATCTCCTTCCGCGTCATGCCGAGGATGGCACCATTGAGGTGGATGTTCTCACGCCCCGTGAGTTCCGGATGAAAGCCCGTGCCCACCTCTAGGAGCGAGGCCACGCGGCCATCCAGCGTGACACGGCCTTGGCTGGGTTCGGTGATGCGCGAAAGGATTTTGAGCAGCGTGCTCTTCCCTGCCCCGTTGCGGCCGATGATGCCGAGCACCTCGCCGCGAGGCATTTCAAAGGACACCTCATGCAGCGCCCAGAACTCCTCATGAGATTCAGGTCCCTGACGCGATGCCGCCCGCGCCCAGAGCCCCGCCACGGAATCCCGCAGCGTGCTATATCGCTTCGTGGCCTGGTGGCGCAGCGTGTAGCGCTTGCCCAGGTTTTCCACGCTGATCATGGGGTCAGACATGAGCGGGTCGTGTGGCAATGCTCCAGGCGGCCTGGGCATAACCAAGGATAGTTTGAAGGCCTGCCATCCATTGCGACGGACGTCTCATGGAACCCAGCAAACTAAAGCCGAGCATCAGGGCGAGATTCAAATGATCACGAGGAGTGTCGCGGCCCATGACGCGAGTCATGATGTAGTAGCGATTCCGCAATCCCTGATCTGCCAGTGCTCGGCGGCTGCGCTTGTGAATGCCGCCCTGGCTGTCGTGAATGCAGCGTGCGGCACGCACATGCCACATCTTCCAGCGCTGCCCCACCGTCAGCGAGGCGGCGAGATCCTCACCGATAGCCGCGCCTTCAAAATGATCCGGCACCGCAGGCACTGGCAGCGCAGCTTTCGTATAGAGGGTGCAGCCACCGCCGAGCCATTCAGCGCGCATCAAAGGCGGACCTTCCAGCGAGGCATCGTGCAGAAAGGTCCAGCCAGGACCCACGCAGGCCGAGGCATAAGTATCGCGCACATGACCATTCTCAAACCAGCGCATCAAAGCCCGTGTGGCCTTGCCCGGAGGATGATAGGGCTCATTGATCAAGGTGGCAGTGACTCCGCCCACCGTTTCATCTTTAGCGATCACATCGTGCAGATGTTTCAAGCATCCCGGCTCGAGGATGATGTCATCATCCAGGAACCAAACATAGGTCTGCGTGGCCGCAGCCACGGCTTGATTACGCTGCGGCGCGAGGCCTTTACGATTCGCGAGAAGATACTGCCACACCACTTGGTCCCCGAAACGCTGCTGCCATCGCGGTCTGATGGACTCCACCAGAG
Organism: Prosthecobacter gellanilyticus; assembly: GCF_007992435.1. Classification (GTDB taxonomy): domain Bacteria; phylum Verrucomicrobiota; class Verrucomicrobiia; order Verrucomicrobiales; family Verrucomicrobiaceae; genus Prosthecobacter; species Prosthecobacter gellanilyticus. The sequence goes on from NZ_BKAG01000018.1 coordinate 130,659, forward strand.
CACGTGTGTCATCACCATCCGAGGCATCACAGATCACGATCTCACGCGGCAGCGTGTCCTGCACCTCCAGCGACTCTAGAAACCGGGCCAGGATAGGCGCGCGGTTGCGGGTCGGCAGGATGGCGGACACAGGCACGATGCGTGGAGATGGCTGGCTCATCCAGGGTCAGATGACGTCGGCAAAGGTGCGCTCGGTGGCACGGAAGTATTTGATGCCGACAACCAGCAAAAACAGACTCAAGGCCGAGGACAGGGCAAAGCTGCCCCAGTGCATTTCCGTGGTGCCGCAGATGGCCCAGCGGAAGCCATCGATCACCCCCACGATGGGATTGATGGAGACGATCATGCGGCCCCAGTCACCAAAGCGTTCCTCAATCACACTCGTGCTGTAAAACACCGGCGAGATGAACTGCCCGAACTGCACCACAAAGGGAATGATGTAGCGGAAGTCGCGGTATTTCACATTCAGCGCCGTGAAGAGCAATCCAGGCCCCATGGCCGTAACAAAGGCCAGCGCCGTGAAGAGCGGCAGCGCCAGCAGACGCCACGTCGGCATCACCTGATACCACACCATCAGCCCCGCGAGGATCACCATGGAGATGGCGAAGTCCACAAAGGCCACCACCACCGCGCTCGCAGGCAGGATCATGCGCGGGAAGTAGACTTTGGAGATCAGGTTCGCATTGCCCACCAGGCTGTTCGCAGACTCGGTGAGTGCGCTGGAAAAGAAATACCAGGGCAGCGTGCCAGCACAGACCATAATGGCATAGGGCACACCATCGGAAGGCAGCTGCGCCAGTGTGCCGAAGACACCGGCACCGATCAGGATGGTCAGCAGCGGCCGCAGCACAGCCCAGGCCACACCGATGACGGTCTGCTTGTAGCGAACCAAAATATCACGCCAGGCCAGGAAGCCGAAAAGCTCCCGGTAGCGCCAGAGATCGGCCCAATACTGCCGGGAGGCACGTCCGGCTTCGATGACAAGTTTGCTCATGCTCGGGAGGAAGAAGTGACAGCGCTAACCCATTGTTGGTTAGCCAGATACCAGGCGACCGTGTCACGCAGGCCGCTTTCAAAAGTGTGCGCAGGCCGCCAGCCGAGATCACGGGCGATCTTGCCCGCATCAATGGCATAGCGACGATCATGCCCTGGTCGGTCTTTGACAAAGCTGATCAAGGAACGCGAGCCGCCACCGAGGACGGGCTGCATCTCATCGATCAAATCACAGATCTGCTCCACCAGGGGAAGGTTCACGACCTCGTTATGACCGCCGATGTTGTAGGTCTCACCCACGGCACCTTGATTCAAAACAGTCCAAAGTGCTTCGACATGGTCACTCACATGCAGCCAGTCACGCACATTCAGGCCATCGCCAAACACCGGCACCGGCTGGCGGCTCAAAACACTCTGAATGACCACCGGAATGAGCTTCTCAGGAAATTGATACGGCCCGTAGTTGTTCGAGCAGTTCGTGATCAGCACCGGCAGACCATAGGTGTGGTGGTAACTCCGCACCAGCATGTCCGCCGCAGCCTTGCTGGCCGCATAGGGAGAGCTCGGTGCATAGGAGGAGCTTTCCGTGAAGGTGCCAGTGGCTCCGAGAGAGCCGTAGACCTCATCCGTGCTCACGTGATGGAAACGATGCGCCGCCGATGAATCAGACCAATGAGAGCGGCAGGCTTCGAGGAGATTGAAGGTGCCGACGATGTTCGTGTGGATGAAATCATCCGGCCCGGAAATGCTACGATCCACATGGGACTCGGCAGCGAGATGCATGACGTGGGTGATGTCGTGCTGCTTCACCACGCGGATGACAGCTTCCTTGTCACGCAGGTCCACCTTCTCAAAGACATAGCGGGACTGCGTTTCGAGACCACTGATGTTCTCCAGATGACCAGCATAGGTCAGCGCATCCAGGTTCACCACCTTCGTCACTTCGGGCTTGGTGATCACATGCCGCACCAGATTGGATCCGATGAAGCCTGCGCCGCCTGTGATGAGGAGATTCATGAACGCAGATTTTGACAGTGACACAGCCTCGCTGCGGATCACATCACTTCACGGCCACGTATTCGCTGAACACGCCGAGGCAGGAGACGCGGCGCGCCTCGCTAAACCCGGCCTCTTTCAGGGAGGAAAGCACATCCTCAGGGCGCACGCAGGTGTCCATGGTCTCCCAGAAGTAGACCATCATCTCCTCGGCCTTGGCACTGCGAGTCAGCAGACGGGCGAAGAAGGGATAGATGATGCCGAAGTAGAGCTTGAAGAGCCAGGAGCCAAACCTGCCCGCAGGGCGCGTGGCCTCGAGAATGAGCACGCGACCGCCGGGCTTCAGCACGCGATTGAACTCGCGGAAGGTGCCGGTGATATCCGCGAAGTGGCGCAAGGCATAACCAACGGTGAGGAAATCCTGCGAGGCATCCGCAACCGGCATCTTCTCAGCACCACTCTGGATGAAGGTGGCTCCAGGGAGCTTCTTCCGCGCCACGGCCAGCATGCCATCACTCGGTTCCACGCAAGTGATGGTCTTGTCAGAGCCGAGCACCTGGCTGGCGGCCACGGACATGAGGCCCGTGCCACAGGCCACATCCAGCAGGTTCATGCCGGGCTTCAGGCCATGACGTGACTGCGCAAACTTGCGGTAAAGATTCCCCGAGCCCCAAAAGCCCCAGCCAACGATGGGATCATAGTGCTCGGCGCCTTCATCAAAAAGCTGCTTCACATAGCCGGGGCGCTCCTCAGCTTGGGCGTAACGATGGGCGAGAACAGGATGCGGGGTCATTCGTTTTTGGTTAGGTTTATCTGACGTGCATCAGGCACTTTTGATGCCAACACGCTTCACTTCGGTAGAGACGTCCGCCAGATAGTCACGGTATTCGCACTTGGGCATGGAGGCCACGAGTGCCTCAAACTGCTCATGCGTGAGAAAGCCACGATACAGCGCGGCCTCCTCCGGGCAGCCGAGCTTCATGCCCTGGCGCTTTTCAATGGTCTGCACATAGGAGGAGGCCTCGTGCAGGCTGCTGCTGGTGCCGGCATCCAGCCACACGGTGCCGCGGCTGAGGCGTGTCACATGCAGCGTGCCGCGGCGCAGATATTCACGATTCACGTCCGTGATCTCAAGCTCGCCACGCTCGGAAGGCTTCAAAGTGCGCACGATGTCGATCACCTCGTTGTCGTAGAGATAAACACCGGGCACGGCGTAGTTGCTGCGTGGCTTCGCGGGCTTCTCTTCCAGAGACACTGCCTTGCCATCCGCATCAAACTCCACCACGCCGTAGCGCTCGGGGTCTTTGACGTGATAAGCAAAGACCGTGGCACCGGATTCAAACTCGCCAAAGGCACGTGGAAAGGCATCGCCACCGAAGAAAAGGTTATCCCCGAGGATCAGTGCCACCGGATCTTTACCGATAAAGGACTCGGCGATCAGGAAGGCCTGCGCGATGCCTTCCGCCTTGGCCTGCTCAAAGTAGACAATCGAAACACCCCACTGCGAACCATCGCCCAAAAGCTGCTGGAAGCGTGGCAGATCCTCCGGCGTGGAGATCAGGCAGATGTCCCGTATGCCCGCGGCGATGAGCACTGTCAGCGGGTAGTAGACCATGGGCTTGTCATAGACCGGCTGCAGTTGCTTGCTGGCCACCTGGGTCAGCGGATACAACCGCGAACCAGCGCCACCTGCGAGCACAATGCCTTTCATCGGTTTCGTAACAAAAAGTGCCGTTAGGCGGATCAACCCTCGCGGGTCACCATCCAGTCATTGAGCACCAGCACATCCATCTTTGTGCGCAGGAAGCAGTCGAGCGCCTCCTGCGGGCGGCACACGACGGGCTCGTTTTCATTGAAGCTCGTGTTCAACACCATCGGCACACCGGTGATCTCACGATAAGCGCTGATCAGCTGGTGATAGCGCGGATTCGTCTCCTTGTGCACGGTCTGCAGGCGGCCGGAACCATCCACATGTGTGGTGGCGGGGATCTGCGCGCGCTTCTCCTGACGCACCTGGAAGACCTCCATCATGAAGGGCACGTCATCATCCTGCTCAAACCACTCGCTCACGTGCTCTCGCAAGATGCTCGGGGCGAAGGGGCGGAAGGACTCACGGCGCTTGATCTTCAGATTCAAAATGTCCTTCATGTCCGCGCGACGCGGATCACCCAGGATGCTGCGGTTACCCAGCGCACGAGGGCCCCACTCCATGCGGCCCTGGAACCAGCCAATGACTTTTCCTTCCGTGATCGCCGCGGCGGTGGTCTTGCAGAGTTCAGCCTCATCCTCAAAGCGCCGCACCTGGCAGCCTGCGGCCTGAATCTCAGCCATGCGCGAGGTGAGCAAGGACTCGATCTCATACTCGGAGGCCTGCGGACCGACATAGGCGTGATCCATCACGAAGGGCTCAGTTTTCTCCGTGGATGGCAGGCCGCTTTCGATCTCGCGTGCGACCACAAATGCCGAACCAATAGCACCACCAGCATCGCCAGCGGAGGCCGGGAGATACATGCGCTTGAAGGGGGAGTTCAGATACACCTTGCCGTTCGCCACGGAGTTCATGCCGCAGCCGCCGGAGAGCGCGAGATCTGTGCAGCCGTAGCGCTTGTGCAGCGCTTTCAGCATGGCAAAGAGCGCCTCCTCATACATGGCCTGCGCGCTGCGGGCGATGTCGCGATGCTTCTGCTCTAAAGCCGCACCGAGAGCGCGCTCCGGACCGAGGAGCTCCTCCAGCGCTTCTTTGCGATAAAGCGTGCCCACCTCAGGACAGCAGTCGTCCCAGGTGTAGTGCACATCATCCGTGTGATGCCTGAAATACTTGAGGTTAAGCCGGTAACCGCCATCTGCCTGGATCTGCACGATCTGGCGCATCTCCTTGAGATATTTTGGCTCCCCATAAGGCGCGAGGCCCATCACCTTGTATTCGTCACCGTAATACGGGAAGCCGAGGAACTGCGTGATGATGGTGTAGAAGATGCCGAGCGAATGCGGGAAGTAGATGCGACCCTCGATGTCGATCTTGTCTCCATGACCCAGGCCCCAGGCACTGCTGGCGAAATCACCAAAGCCATCCACGGAAAGGCAGACCGCCTCCTTGAACCCCGACACATGATAGGCCGAGGCCAGATGCGCCAAGTGATGCTCCACACGGTGCACCTGCGCGCGCAGCGTCTCGCCTGGAAAGCGACTCTGGAACTGATCCTCAAAACTGGCCGCGCGGCGGATGTTGCCTAACCTTTTCCAGATCAAGCCGAGGCTCGGACGTTTGCGCAGCACATACATGGCACGGCGCAGGTTGTTGACCTTCGGGTTCCGGTTGATGGCGATGTGGTCGACATCACTGAGCTTCAGGCCTGCATCCGCCAGGCACCAGGAGATGGCCTCGGTGGGCATGCCAGACCAGTGTTTGATGCGGCGGAAGCGCTCTTCCTCAGCGGCTGCGACCAGCTTGCCATCTTTGACCAGGGCTGCGGCTGAGTCTCCATGATAGGCATTGAGTCCGAGAACGATCATGCGTCTTGATTAAATCCGGGCAAGCTGCCGCCCTTGGTCGCTCTCACAGGGAAGCTCCAAAAGCACGGTGGCAGAGGTTGGGTTGGGACCTTTTTTCGATAAAGGGCCGGAAATGTATCACGGGGTCTAGCAGGGCAAAGCACAAACTCCTGACATAAATAGCTGGTTGACAGCCCCTCCCGCTCTGCGCGGACAGTCGGAGGAGTCCCTGGTCAGGGGGGCCGGAGGCCCGGTGCAAGTGACCTTTTCGACAACTTGGGAGCCTCCGACCTTCCACTTTCGCAGAATGCAGGAAAAACCGGCTTCCAAACTTGGCCCCAGACCTGCTTAACTAGTTCGAAAGCCCAACCGACCCCAACCCACCATGCTTTTTGACCAGTATCAGCCGGAGGATTTCTTCGATGAAATGTTTGCCAGCGGCTCCGATGTCCGCCCCCACTACAAAGCCGTGGGCGAAGCCCTGAATGATGTCTCCGCGGACGAATTTCGCAGCCGTCAGACGGCGGTGGAGACCGCCTTCATGCGCGGCGGGGTGACCTTCACGGTTTACTCAGACTCCCAGGGCACCGAGCGCATCTTCCCCTTCGACTGTGTCCCACGCGTGATCTCCGCCGAGGAGTGGGACGTGGTGGAGAAAGGCCTGATCCAGCGCCTGACCGCGCTGAACCTCTTCCTGCATGACATTTACCACGAGCAGAAGATCATCAAGGACCGCGTCATCCCGCCGCAGTATCTGCTGAGCGCCAAGCACTTCCGACGCGAGTTCATGAACTTCGAGGTGCCGAAAAATGTGTACGTGCACATCTGCGGCTCCGACCTCATCCGCGACCGCAACGGCCAGTATCTGGTGCTGGAGGACAACCTCCGCTGCCCCTCCGGCGCGAGCTACATGCTGGAAAATCGCAGTGCCCTGAAGCGCACCTTCCCCGAGCTTTTCCAGGCCGCTGGTGTGGCCCCGGTAGACAACTACCCAACGGAACTGCTGAAGGTACTGCAATACTGCGCCCCCGCCAAATTCCGCGGCACGGATGCTCCGAACGCCGTCCTGCTGACCCCCGGCGTGTATAACAGCGCCTACTTCGAGCACGCCTTCCTGGCCCGCCAGATGGGCATCCCGATCGTGGAGGGGCGCGACCTCCTGGTGCGTGATCATAAGGTCTTCATGCGCACCACCGCCGGCCTGGTGCAGGTAGACGTGATCTATCGCCGTATTGATGATGACTTCCTCGACCCCTCCGTGTTCCGCGCGGACTCCCTGCTCGGCGTGCCGGGTCTGGTGAATGCCTACCGCTCCGGGAATGTGAGCCTGGCGAACTCCATCGGCACCGGCGTGGCGGATGACAAGGTGGTGTACTACTTCGTGCCGAAGATGATCAAATACTACCTCGGCGAGGACCCGATCCTGCCGAACGTGGAGACCTATCTGGCCTCCGAGCCAAGCGACTGCTCCTTCATTCTGGCGAACCTGGACAAGCTGGTGGTGAAGTCCGCGAACGAGGCCGGTGGTTACGGCATGCTCATGGGCCCCTGGGCCTCGAAGGAGGAGATCGAAAGCTTCCGCAAGATGATCGAGGACAATCCGCGCAACTTCATCGCGCAGAATCCCATCTCCCTCAGCCGTCACCCTACCTGGTGCGGTGACAAGTTCGAAGGGCGCCATATCGACCTGCGGCCCTACATCCTCTGTGGTGAGAAGACCGTGGTCACGCCGGGTGGCCTGACCCGTGTGGCCCTGCGCAAGGGCAGCCTGGTCGTCAACAGCTCACAAGGAGGCGGCTCGAAGGACACCTGGGTGCTCAAGGACTAACCTCCAACCAACTGAAGAGCGCTTTTAACTTACTCTCCTTCCCCCAACCAACTTTTTGACCATGAGTCCTCCCGCCCGCGAAGAATATGCCCGGCACGAACAGGCCAACGTGATGCTAGCCCGAGTCGCGGGCAGCCTTTACTGGATGAGCCGCTACCTGGAACGTGCTGAAAATCAGGCACGTTTGATCGATGTGAACCTCCAGCTCCTGCTGGATTTCGGTGATGTCAGTGATGAACTGCTCAAGGCGCACTGGCTGCCCATGCTCCGCTCCTCCGGTGATGAAGAGCAGTTCTTCAAACTCTATGAGACGGCGGACAGCGAGAGCGTGACCGAGTTCATGACCTTCCGTGGAGAGAATCCAAACTCGCTCCTCTCATGCATTTCCAATGCGCGCGAAAACGCCCGCCAGGTGCGTGACCAGATCTCCAGTGAGATGTGGGAGGTTCTCAATGACGCCTATCTTTTCATCCAGGGTGCCAACTCCAAGCAAATCTGGCATGAAGGTGCCAGCGCTTTCTACGATCAGATCAAGCGTTACTCCCACCTTTTCCAGGGCATCACCGTCAGCACCTTTTCCCGCAACGAAGGCTTCGAGTTCATCCAGTTCGGCAAATACATGGAACGTGCGGACCAGATCACTCGCTTGCTGGACATCAAGTATCACATCCTCCTGCCCAGCGCATCCGATGTGGGTGGAGCTGTGGATACGGCGCAGTGGCATGCCGTGCTGCGCAGCGCCAGCGCCCTGGAAGCCTACCGCCGCTACTATGTGGCGGACGTGTTCTACAAGAAAGTCGTCGAGTTCTTGATCTTTGACGGCAGTTTCCCGCGCAGCTTGAAATTCTGCTGCCAGGAGATGGATCATCTCATCGAGCTGATCACCGATTCATCGCCCGAAGCCAACAAGGCGCCCGCCGTGGAGCGCTTCAGGCTCTTTCTGGAGAAACTCTCCAACCTGACAGTGGATGATATTTTCACTCAGGGATTGCATGAATTTTTGGACAGCTCCCAGGTCGAAGTCGGAAATATTGGAGGCCATCTCTACAACACCTACATGTACTTCCCACCCGTAGACCTCCAGGCGGAGATCCGGTTCCATCAGCAACAGGAGCAGCAGCAGCAGTGAGGAAAGTGAGTCAGGCTCATGGCTTGACGTCCGCGTTCATCCGTCTACTGCGAACGTCCCCCCGATGTCTGATTTAACCCCCCATTCGATCCGCCGAGGCATGCGCCTCAGTGTGCGTCATCTGACGCGCTTCGAATATGACGGCCCGGTGCTGGAAAGTTATAATGACATCCGGCTCCGGCCCGTCTCTGATCCCCTGCAACGCTGCGCCAACTACTCACTCCGTGTCAGCCCCGAGACACCGGTGAAGTCCCACTACGACTTTTATCAAAACCACGTCGCGCATTTTGAGCTGCACACGCCGCACCACTATCTCGAGATCGAGGCTAACTCCGAGGTCGAGACCCGTGTGGACAAGCGCGGCCCGGCCCCCATGGGCCTAACCTTGGATTCGCTCAATGATCCGGTGGTGGAGGACAACTATTTCGACTTCGTGGTGGAGTCGAAATTCGTGCCGCAGAACGTCGCCATCTGGCGTGAGGCCGTGGACGTGATCGGCAGCCAGGTCTCCGATCTGTGGACGGATGCCGTGAAGCTCGGGAAGCATGTCTACAATAGCTTCTCCTATGATCCGGACTGGACGCATGTGCACACGAATGCCGTGACCGCGCTGCAGGACCGCCGTGGGGTCTGCCAGGACTATGCGCACGTGATGATCGCCTTCTGCCGCAGCCAGCAGATCCCGGCGCGCTATGTGAGCGGCTACTTTTTCAATGACAAGACCGGAGATGAAAACGAGGCCTCGCATGCCTGGGTGGAGATTTTTCTCCCGCATCATGGCTGGCGCGCCTGGGACCCCACGCATGCACGCGAGGCCGATCCGCGCTACGTGAAGCTGGCCATCGGCCGTGACTATGGCGATATCAAGCCTGTGAGCGGCAGCTTCCGTGGCAAGGGATCCAAGCGCATGGAGGTGGTGGTGCAGATCCGTGACCTGGAGGCATCGCCGCAAACGGTCGAGGCGTAAAACCTGCGACCGAAATCAAGGTTGATTCCGATCTGCTATCGACCTTCTTCACCAACCTCCGCTTTTCGCTTTTATGCAAATCCGCCTCTTCATCAAACCCGGCTGCCCTTGGTGTGACGAAGCCATCGACTGGCTGAACTCCCACAACATCCCCTTCACCGCGCTGAATGTGACCCGTGATGCAGCGGCACGCGCCGAGATGCTGGAGCTCACCGGCCAGACGAAGGCGCCGAGCATCGATGTGGATGGCGAGATCCTCGCGGACTTCGGCGCGGATGAACTGGAAGCCTGGTGGAAGAAAAAGAAGTTCGCGCTGCCGTGACCTTCCGCTGGTTCTGGTCTTCTCTGCTGCTCGCAGGTCTTCTGACATCCTGTGCCACAGGCCGTCTGCAGAAGGTGCCGGAATCACCCGCGCCCGTCACATCACCTGCTTTTGCTGAAGAAGTCAGCCGCATCACCGGCCAGACCTGGACCCAGGGAAACAGCATCCGCACCTTGCCGAATGGCGGTGTGTTCATCCCGGCCATGCTCGCGGCCATCCGTAGCGCGGAGAAGACACTGACCTGGGAGAACTTTGTCGCGGTGGACAGCCAGCCGGTGATCGATTTCACCGAAGCCTTCATCGAACGTGCGAAGGCCGGCGTGAAAGTTCACGTGCTCTTTGATGCCTACGGCAGCAACACGTATGGCAAAAAGCATATCCAGGCCATGCGCGCGGCTGGCATCGACGTGCGCTTTTACAGCGGCTGGAAGCTCTACAATCCCTTTCTCTACAATCATCGCACGCATCGCCGCATCCTGGTGGTGGATGGAAAAACCGGTTTCGTGGGTGGCGCTGGCCTGGCCTATGCCTGGGACGGTGAAGCGGACGGACCGCATCGCTGGCGTGACACCATGTATGAAGTGCACGGACCCATCGTGGCGCAGCTTCAGCATGCCTTTAATGACAACTGGAAGGAAGTGGCTCGCGAGCCGGTGAATGGTCCCGACCATTTCCCTGCCCTCACGACCGCAGGTTCGTTGACTGCGCAGAGCGTGCTCGGATCTCCCAAGAAGACTCACGACACCATCGGCAGCAGCTTTTTGTTAGCCCTGCGAGCCGCGAGGAAGTCCATCGTGATCTCCCATGCCTACTTCATCCCCAACCGGCCCGTGATTGAGGCCTTGTTTGAGGCCAAAAAGCGCGGCGTGCACGTGGAACTGCTGGTCCCCGGCCAGCACACGGACATGACGCTGTGTCCCACGACGACGGCACCACTGTTGCGCAAGTTCATCGCCGCAGGCATCGAGGTTCGTGAGTTCGAACCCTGCATGATGCACGGGAAACTGGTGGTCATTGACGACCATCTCAGCATCATTGGTTCGGGGAACATCGATCAGCGCTCCTTCTTCATCAATGATGAGAACAACGTCTTCGTGCTCAGCGCCGCCTTCGCCCGCGAGCAGATGGCCATGCATGAGAAGGACAAGGCGAGGAGCCGGGTGTTAGCCGAGAAGGACCTTCATCAACCTTTCGGTAAGTGGTTGAAGGGCTGCTTTGGGCGGTGGGTGCAGCATCAGCTGTGAAGTCGCGGAGCGTCCCGGAGTGCGGTGGCAAGCGCGAAGGCGCGACACCGCTAGGTGCGCAGAGAACGCCTTCGTTGTTAGGTGGCGATGTGTGCGCACGAGAGCGGTGTCGACGATGCAAGGGTGCCCGTGCATCTCTGCCACCGCACTGCGGGACGCTCCGCGACTTCGGCATCAAACCTCACCTCTCCTTCGGCGGTCCCGCGCTGTCCCACGCATCCTCGCCACCGAGATGCTGGCGTTTCAGGTCCTCACGCAGGAGGGCCTCAAAGTTCTGCAACTGCTGGCGGGCGATGGAGATGTAGGAAGCGTCCTCGTAATTTGTGAAGTGCTTCGCCAGTTCACGCACGCTTTCCTCCTCATAGCAGCGAAAGACCTGCGTGGCACGCAGAGCCCGATGTGCGCGATAACCCAGTGCCTTCAGCACGTCCGTGCCGAGATCGAGGGCACTGCCAAGCGTGTCGCGACGGAACTCCATGACTCCGCGTGAGATCAGGGCGTAGGCATGACTGCGGCTCACGGCACGGGCGAGAATGCGCAGGTGCGGAAACTCGTGCCTAACAAGATCCACGATCTCCAGGCCCCTCGCTTCATCATCCACCGCGCAGATGAAGATCTTGGCCCTCGCCGCACCCGCCGCTTCCAGCAGATCCGCGCGTGAGGCATCGCCATAGAACGACTTCAAGCCAAACCTGCCGAGCGTCTCCACCTGGTCGGGATCGTTGTCCAAAATGGTGACGCCAAAGCCATTCGCCTGCAGAAGTCGGCCGATGATATGCCCGAAACGGCCAAAGCCTGCCAGGATCACCGGATGATCATGACTCTCCACCGCGTCGTGCTCGCGAGGCGCGCCCATCTTGGCAAAGCGGGGCTGGATGAGGCGGTCGTTCACGATCAGCAGCAAGGGTGTCAGCGCCATGCTGAGCGCGATGGCCGCGCCGAGAGGACCAGCGATGTCTGATTTCAACAAACCCTGCTGATCCGCCATGCCGAGCAGCACGAAGCAAAACTCACCGCCCTGAGCCAGAGCGCTGGCGAAGAGGAAGCTGGCGCCGCCGCCCATGCGAAAAAGGCCGCCGATGCCAAGCAGCACCCCGAACTTGAGGGCGATCAAGCCCAAGGTGAGCATCGTGATCAGCCCCGGATTAGCCGCCACGAGGCCGAGATTCAAACCGGCCCCGACGGCGATGAAGAAGAGGCCGAGCAGCAGACCTTTGAAAGGTTCCACGTCAGCCTCGAGCTGGTGACGGTATTCGCTTTCCGCCAGCACCACTCCGGCGATGAAGGTGCCCAGGGCGGCGGAAAGGCCGACGAGGTGCATGAGATAGGCCACACCGGCGACGACGAGCAGCGCCACGGCCGTGAAGAGCTCGCGCAGCTTCGCCTCGGCCACGAAGCGGAAGACATAACGCAGGATGTAATGCGCCACGATGACCACGGCCACGACAGCCCCCAGGGTGATCAGCGTTTGCGCCCAGTTTGGCAGATGGGCGAGGGCAGATTCATGGCCATGAGCCGCGCCTTCACCGGGCACAGCCCCATGCGCATGAGCCAGCCAGGGCAGCACGGACAGAATCGGGATGACGGCGATGTCCTGGAACAGCAGCACGGAGAAGCAGGCCTGTCCGCCGCGTGTGTTCAGCACGCCACGCTCCGCGAGCGACTGGATGACGATGGCCGTGGATGACATGGCCAGGATGAGGCCGATGGTCACGGCCACGGGCCAGGACTGGCCTAACAAAATGGCGATTCCCGTGACCGCCCCTGCCGTGGCGATGACCTGGAAACTGCCGGTGCCGAGGATGGGGCCGCGCAAGCGCCAGAGCAGGCTGGGGCGCAGCTCGAGGCCGACGACGAAGAGCATCATCACCACGCCGAACTCGGCGAAGTGCTGCACGTCCTCCACCCGGCCGACGAGATTCAAAAGGCTCGGGCCGATGACCACGCCGGCCAGCAGATAACCGAGCACGGAGCCGAGGCCGAGACGCTTGGCGATGGGCACCGCAATGACGGCGGCCAGCAGGTAGACCACGGCCTGAAAAAGGAAGTCGGGAGTCATGCCAGGAGTTCTTGAATGCGTTTCCGGTAGCTCGCCGCGGCGGCGGTCACCTGCTCGGGACTGAATTGATTCACGCCATGAAGGATGAAGGGATCCAGATACTTCATGCCGCAGAGGTGGGCGGTTTGGTCAAAGGGGGCCAGCAGCTCGCGCATGCTGAAGCGATTGTAACCGGCGCGGTCGTAGGCGTCTTCCGGCCCGCCGGTGGTGAGGGCGCTCATGACCCTTTTGCCATGCAGAGCGCGGCCTTCATCGCCATAGGCGAACCCGTATTCCAGCACCACGTCCATCCATTCCTTCAGCAAGGCGGGGGCGGAGTACCAGTAAAAAGGGTGCTGCCAGATGATCACGTCATGCTCGACGAGCAGCTCCTGCTCGGTCGAGACCTCGACGTGGAAATCCGGGTAGACCTCGTAGAGGTCGCGGACGGTCACCCCCTCCAGATCCTGCACGGCGTCCATCATCGCCAGATTGATCCGGGAGCGATGCAGGGCCGGATGGGCGAAGAGGATGAGGACGCGGCCTGGAGCAGGGGAGGACATGGGGAGAGAAAAAAGAGGGCTCGGAGGAGCCGGAGAGGGCTTCCCTACAGGAGACCCGGGCGGCAGGCGTGGCAAGCAGCCTGTCTGCCAGAGACAAAATGCGCGCAAAACTGGTGTTTGCGCAGACGCCTTCCCTTGCTCCTATGCGGCTCCCCAAAACTACCCCTGAAGCCCCCAATGTCCGCCCATCACGCTCAGTCCCCTGAAAGCTCCGGTTCCATCTGGAACGTCCTGAATGTCATCATCGCCTTGGCTGTCGGCGGCTTCGCCTTTTTCTGGGGTAGCTCCTTCCTCGTCGGTGGCTGGCAGGAAAGCGCTGGCGTGCGTGAAGAGGCCAAGGCCGCCCCGGCTGCCGCCGCCCCCGCCGCAGCGGCTCCTGCAGCTGCTGCCGCAACGACTACTGCGGCTCCTGCTGCCGACCTTCCGGTGGCTGAGATCACCATCAAGCCCGACACGGCCAACCCGCTGGCTTATGACACCAAGGAATTCAAGGTGAAGGCCGGCCAGAAGGTCAAACTGACCTTCAACAACACCCATCCTGCCGTGCCGCAGCCGCACAACATCCTGATCGCCAAGGCTGGTTCCAAGGACAAGCTGCTCGCCCTCGCCATGGGCATGGCCACCGCTCCCGATGGCATGGCCAAGGGCTTCATCCCCGACTCCCCGGACATCCTTTTCCACACCAAGCTGCTTCAGCCGAACCAGACCGAAGTGCTGGAGTTCACCGCTCCTGCCGCTGGCGAGTATCCCTACATGTGCTCCTTCCCCGGTCACGGTGCCATCATGAATGGTGTGATGAAGGTGGAGTAGTCCGCTGACCTTTGATTTTTGACGAATCCCACGGGACTCTGGAAACAGAGTCCCGTTTTTTTGTGCATAGGCGTCGAAGTCGCGGAGCGTCCCGATCAATCCACAAACATCATCTCATTAGCCGCCAGCAGTGCCTGCGCATACTGGGACCACGCCGCGGCATCGTTCTCACGACCATTGAGGAAGCGATGGGCAGCTTGAGCTTCGCGCTCGGTCGGAGCACGGCCAAACAACCGCGAGTAAGTGCTCGAAACAAAATCCGAACCCTGGGTCTGGATCCATTTCCCGAGCACATCGGCGCGGGTCTGCATGAAGGGGGAGTTCAGCGCGAACAAACTTTGCAGAGGGGTGATGGTCTCGGTGCGCCAGGGGCTGTGGGCGCCGGGATCTGGGACGTCATGGATGCGCAGCATGGGGTCCATGTCCTGACGGTCAGAGGCACCGTAAAGGGAGCGGCGGAGGTTCTTGGCATCGCTGATGGAGCCTGCGGGGCCGCCCTGACGGAGGTCGAGCTCACCGGTGGCGGTGAGGATGGCATCGCGCCACGATTCCCAATCGAGACGACGGCGGATCATGCGGGCGAAGAGCTTGTTTTCAGGATCAAGGCGCTCGTTTTCAGCGGCGAGGCTGCTTTGCTGCCAGGTGGCGGAGTTCAGGATCTCGCGATGCAGCCACTTCAAGGACCAGCCGTTTTCAATGAAACGGCCCGCGAGGTCATCGAGCAATTCCGGGTGCGAGGGAAGCTCGCCGAGATTGCCGAACTCGCTCGGCGTGTCCACCAAACCGCGACCGAAGTGATGCTTCCAGACACGGTTCACGATCACACGGGCTGTGAGAGGCGTGGCATCTTCCACGATGGCCTGGGCCAGCTCTAAACGACCGCTGCCAGTGCTGAACTGACGCGGCCTGCCACTCTTCGAAGGGAAGGCCGAGAGGAAGCGACGAGGCACGGCATCACCTGTGTCATTGGGGTTACCACGCTTCTGCAGTTCCAGGTCACGGGCCATGCCCATCTTGTAGTCGAGCTTGGTGCCTTTCTTCGTATCCGCCTCCACGACATAGAGCGCGGCATCCACGACGGCATTTGCCATGGCCATGTTGTAATGCGGTGTGCTGGTCTTGATGACCTCCATCCGCAGTTGCATGGCCTTCGTCTGCTCGGCGAGATTCTTGGGCTTTTTCTTTTTCAGCTCCACGACCTGCTTTTCCAAGGCGGCGACATCTTTGCGGGCTTTTTCCACTGGCTTCCAGAACTGCTCGCTCATCGTGGGAAGCTCCACCTGCTTCACGGAGGCAAAGACACCGGCGAGCGCATAGTAGTCCTGTGCGGTGACGGGGTCTGACTTGTGATCATGACAGCGCGCGCAAGCCAGCGTGAGGCCGAGAAAGGTGCGGCCGATGGCATCCACATGCTCCTCCCATTCATCTGCGACCGTCGTCTTGATGATCTCCGGCGGGAGCTGTAATTCCTTAAAGTAGGTTGGGCTGAGGCCGATGAAGCCCATGGCCACGCGGTCCTGCGGCTTTGAGTCTGGCAGATAGTCCGCCGCGATCTGACGGATGACGAACTGGTCATACGGCATGTCTCCATTCAGCGCGCTGATGACCCAGTCACGATACAGGTAGGCGTATTTGGTGGAGTCCAGCCAGTCCGGAGTCTGGTCCGTGTATCGCGCAAGGTCTAACCAATGACGCGCCCAGCGTTCGCCGTAATGGTGGGAGGAGAGGTAGGTTTCGACCTGCCGCTGGTGAGCTGGGTTGTTCGTGTTGGCGGGGGAAAGACGCGGAGACGCGGAGACTGAAGCAGAGGCGAGACCGGCTTGAATCTCCGTGTCTCCCCTTCTCCGCGTCTCCGTGTCTGGATTGGGAGGCAGGCCTGTGAGGTCAAAGGCGAGCCGACGACTCAAAGTGGCATCATCCGCACGCGGAGCCGGCTTCATGCCAGCAGCTTCCAGGCGGGCGAGGATGTAGAGATCGATGCGCGTGCGCGGCCATGCGGTGTCTTTGACCTTCGGGGGTTCCACGCGGCGCAGCGGGGCGAAGGACCACGGCACTGGCTTGGGGCCGTCATCCTTCGCCACGACCGATCCGGTGAGGGCGATGATGGCGAGGAGCCTGGTGGCACGACGCGGGAAAATCATGGTTTTGTATACAGACGGCGGAGGGCTGGGCTTTCAGGGGATGAGGGGGGAGGCTTTGGATCGTGCAGAGGACCAAGCCAGACTCAAAATGCAGGGATGGCATTGAAGTCGCGGAGCGTCCTGGAGTGCTCCAGTCCTCTGGAGCTTTCCGACGGAGCGGGTGGTCTGCGAACTACGGAGGGAGAAATGACCTTGGTCGACTTTCGCAGACAGCTTTCGCGAAAGTTCTCGTTAGTCCTTCGAGAGCGCCGGAGGGCCC